>JBBRLQ010000002.1:0-661646 GCA_038231275.1 Polyangiales bacterium | reverse complement strand
GGCGACGCCGCTTGGCGCCGGTCCTTCTTCCTGGCAGTGTCTTTCATTGGCGGTTCCTTTCGGGTTAAGCACCTCGATCTTTCGATCGGGGCCGGTGGAACCGCCACCTTCAAATTTCAGCAGAGACCGGGACGTCGCCCAGCTTGACGTCGTGAGCGACAGTCGAAAGCAGGATGATCTTCCCCCCGCCCGGGAGAGCGTTAGCTCAGGGGATGATCTGAATGCGCCGTCTTGTCCGATCGCCATCCGCCATCTTGTGTGATCGCGATGCGCCGTCTTGTCCGATCGCCATCCGGCGACGCGCGCATTGATCCTCCCCCGGTCTCGTCTGGCCATTGATCGGAAGTCGGTGTTCCTCGGGAATTTCAAGGGGAAGGGCGCCGTTTCCGAGGCATGCAAACCGGCGATGGGGATGCGCGAGACTGGGCGTACGAGGAGTTCGGGCACGCGGAGCTGCGCGATCCGCGACGCACTACGCGGTTGGTTCACATGGCAGCAGCGCTCGCCGAGCGTCCCGGGGGTAAGGTGCTGGATGTCTTTCGAAGCAGTGCCGAGCGGCAGGGGGCCTACGATCTTCTCGGCAACTCTCGCGTTCCCCGTGAAGCGATCCTCGCGGCCGCGGAGACCGCGACCGTGCGGCGATGCGAGCAGGCGCCGTGGGTTCACGTCGTCGTCGATGGCACGAGTCTGAAGCTGGCCGACTGGGAGCGCCGCAAGGACTTCGGCGGCGTGGGTTCGACGTTGAATGGCGCGCGGGGATTGAAGGTGATCCATGCCTATGCCGTCTCCGCGGACGGCACGCCGATTGGGGTCCTGAATTAGCAGTGGTGGACGCGCCGAGCACGCAGGAAGCGCAGCGACTGCACGAAGCGGCCGCTCGAAGAGAAGGAGACCGTCCATTGGGTCCGGGCGATCGACCAGGCCACGCGAGCGCTTGTGCTGGCCGGTTGCCGCGCGTGGTTTCAGGTCGACCGGGAGGGAGATCGGTACTGGACGTTGGCGGCGATCCATCTCACCGGCCAGTGGTTTACCGTGCGCTCGACGTACGGTCATCGCTTCGTAGCACCAGACGGAGCGGGACGACGGCGTCGCCTCCGGAACGTCGCGCGGAGAGGAAAATATCGAGACACCGTGAGCCTCTACATCCCGGCGCGACTGCATCGCGCGGGGCGTAGCGCGCAGCTTCGGATCCGTACGGCGACCACGACGCTCGACATGGTCGAAGCCCATTCCGAGCAAAGCCTCGCGCTCGGCGTGAACGTTGTCGACATCTTGGAGGTGGGCACGACGCCACGCGGCGAGAAGCCGCTGCACTGGCGCCTCCTGACGAACCACTCCGTGACGACGATGAAGGACGTCCTCGCCGTCATCGACGGGTACACGAAGCGATGGAGAATCGAGGAGCTTCATCGCGTTTGGAAGTCCGGCGCGCTTCGCGTCGAGGAGACCCAACTCCGATCCTCCGCGAGCGTCATCAAGTGGGCAATACTTGCGGTCGTGACCGCCGCTCGGATCGAACGCCTGAGAGTGCTCGCACGGACGACCCCCGACGAACCCGCGCTGGGAACCTTCACGCAGCACGAGATCGACGCGCTCATCCTCATGAAGCGCCGCTACGCGAAGCGCACCGAGCACATCCCCGACGAGATGCCGACGATCGCCCAGGCCGTGCGATGGCTCGCCGACCTGGGCGGATACGCGGGTCACAAGTCGAGCGGGCTACCAGGCGCCGTCACGCTTCGGCGCGGCCTCGACTTCATCACTCCGGTCGCCGTCGCTCTGGAGGTTCTTAAATCACAGGGAAAATTGCGATGAATGGCCAGACGGAAGCGGGTGAAGATCACAGCAACAGGTCGTGCATCTTGACCCCAGTGCGCGCGGCGATGATCGACCAACCGTCTCCTGCTTGGACCGTGTAGATCTTCGGCGGGGGTGGCGGGACGTAGAGTGGGGCGGACGCTGCTGCGGGTGCTTCCGTTTGCGGTACCGGGGTCGCCGGCTGAGACGAGAAGGCACCGCCCGCGGCAAGGGCGCCCACCAGAACGAATCCGAGCCCGGCCAGAACTGCGATGTTGGATCCAGCCCATGCCTCGGTCGGCGGCGCCTCCTGGTGAGGCGGATTCTTCCATTTCAGCGGCTCGCTCGCGGGCGGCCGTTGCGCCGTTTGCGGGGGTGATTTTTTCCGTTTCGGCGGCTCGCTCGCGGGCGGCCGTTGCGCCGCTTCGCAATTCGCGTTCGGTCCGGGACGAGGCGAGGGGCGCGGCTCGCTCTGTGGGCCATGCCGTTTGTTTCGTCGGTATGCCCAGTAACCATCCTGCACGCGCCGCGCGAACCACGCAAACCACGCCTCGGGATGCCGGCCCGATTGCCGACACATGCCGGCATAGCTGCGCCCAAGATGAAACGTAAATGCCGGGTCGATGTGGTCCGCGAGCTTGGGTAGGTCGTTTCGAAAACACACCTCCACGAACGCGGCGACGGGAGGGTCCCCGGCCCCCGCCTCCTCGTCAAGCGCGGCAGCGACTGCGCGACTCGCCACCAGGCGAATGCCTGCGGCCATCTTTGCCATCATCCTGGCCACAAAGGCGGGAGTGAGGGACGCGAGTATGGCCTGAGAAGGGGACCCCGGTGCCCCGCCCCCCATGTGCTTGTGTAGCCATGCCATCGCGATCTCTGCCAAATCGTCGTCGGTGACGTCCAAGTCACGCGCCATCGCCGCCTGCAAGGCGAGCAGCAGGCCTCGCGAGACTGCTGCAGAAAGAGCCTTCGAATCGAAGCCGGGCGCTTCTTCGTCGAAGTCTTCGACAGGGCGAGTCAGGTCGTCATACTGACTTCGCTTCTGCGGGTCTCTGAGCACCTGGTATGCGGCGTTCACGCGCTTGAATTTCACCGCCGCGGTCGGGTCGCCTTGGTTGCGGTCAGGGTGAAGGCGGGCGGCGAGCCGCTTGAACGAGGCACCGATCTGGTCCGCCGATGCTGTTGCGTCGACCCCGAGCACCTTGTACAGGTCCCGGCTCTCGTCCCCCGACTCGGTCACTTGTCTAGAGTAGGCGAACGACGGCTCGATGGCCACGCACGCTGCGTCCCCCCCGACATCCTCTGAGCCTACGCGGCCGCCTAGAGCGGCGTCCACTGGGGCGACCGTCCTCGGTCGACGCGGCCAGTCAGCGTCGGTCGCGGTGCTGTGTGAGCACGACGACATTCCCCGCGCTGGCCAGTCGCCGCGCTTCGAGCTCCTTCGCGAGCTGCGCCACGACGTCGAACCTGCCCGCTGCCGCTGCCGCCTCGAGCGCATTCGCGAGCGCCGCTTCGATTGGTCCAACGGTTGGTCCAAACTCGTTTTGGTCGACGGGGTATCGCGGGGTTTCGGAGGGGGTTTGGACCAAGTCGCGCTCAGAAGTGTGCGAATGCTGCTGTAATCGCTCAGCTTTTCTGGCTTCAAATCCTACCCGCGCAACTAAGAGATGGAAACTCCGCCCTTCCTTCCCTGGACGGGGCGGAGTTCCTTTCCGGCGACCCGAAGAACACTACCTCGAAGAGGGCGCAGCTGAATGCAAGACCCTGCGTGGATGGGACGTCCCGTGGTCCGCTGTCTTGCCGCCAACCCGCCGAACGGGCAACTCTGTTTAGGTGCACGTCGACGCATTCGTGTCGCTGGTCTGACCACTTGAATTGCAGCCAAGCCGACGGGGAAGACCGGACCGGCGCGCTCGTAAGCTGATTGTTCATGAGCTATTTTCAACTTTCGGCCTCGTGGCGGATCGTTCCCGCGAAGAAGGCAGATGTGATCGAGTCGGCGAGCACCTGCATCACCGACGCGAACGACCTCGATTCGGTGGACGGGCTCGGTCCGACGGGTGAGGCCCGTTTGGGCTATTTCGAGGTGTCGCCGGTCTTGCATCCGTGGCTCGCCTCTGATTTCTCGGCGGTCTGTGGGCTTCCGCTCGCAACGCTCGAAAGGATGATGTTTGGCGGCATCGCCGTGATCGAGAGGTCGCCAACTTCCACCCTGCCGGCGGGCACGCTCGTCCGCAGCGGCGAGGTCGGCGCGCTCGTCGAGCGACATGGGACCGAGCTCGAGGTGTCGACGGGGCCATCCGCCATGCGGGCGCTCGCGCGACTCTCGTCGTTGACCACATGCAAGGCGCGCCTCGATCGTCTCGCCGACGGCGAAGCCTTGGATTCGTTCTCTCGATTGTCCGACCATGAGCGCTCCGTGCTCGTCGACGCGGGGCGTCGTGTGCTGGCCAAGCTCGACGCGTGCGGCCTCACGCCCGCAGATATGTTTCTCGGCGCCATCCCCGTCGCTCCGCTCTCGCTTCGTTCCGTCGATGCATCGCGCGGTCAACATCCCAACGCGCGCGCCACCCTTCGGTCGGTCTTCACACAAGAGCAGCGACGCACGCGCTTGCCGCCGATCTCCTTCAGCTCGGATCTTAGCCTGATTGTGGTGGACCAAGAAAACGCCGTTCAGGAGGGCGTCTTCGAGCTCTTCACGGCCGGGACGATCTGTATGGCAGCCTCAGCGGGCCTCATCGATGACGATCTCGCGACCGACTTCATGACGGACATGCTGAGCGAGGCGCCGGAGGACGACGACGACGACGAGCCGGAGAAAAAGGGCATCTCGACGAAGGAGGATATGCTCCGCGCCATCTTCGACGACCGGCCAAACCCCCGTATCCGACGCCCTCGCGATCTCTTCATCTGGGCTCGTCGCGCCGGACTGTCGTTTCAGCTCATCGCACTCCACTTCGAGGCGACGCACGGCGAACCGAGCGCCACCTGGATGGCGTTGCTCCGCTCCGCCGGTCTCGCGGTCTCGCGGTAACGTGAGCAGCGCGGACTGCAACGAATGTTGCTTCCTGCACGTCACCTGCCTCTTCGGACGTAACGATAGGCAGTCGGAATTCGCAGCACCCGGCTCGTCGCGCCGAAGGGGTCTATCGCCACGACATCGAACGCGGTGAACCATTTCGCCACCCAATCGTCCGGCGAATTCGGAATGGCGACCACGACTTCGGGCGACGATTCGCGGCGGAACACACCCGCGTCTTCGATGCGCACTTCCTCGGGCCCAGACGCCGTCCGCATCGCGCGCACCGTGCGAACCGTCGCCTCGTCGTAGGGCGGGACGCTTCGAGCGCCGAAGTGGCGCGCGAACGAGCTCTGCAACGAGTCGTAAAAGCACGCGCGCGCCTCCTCGGGATCGTCACGAACCATCTCGATGACTTGGCGCGCGTGCGCGCGCTCGGCCACGGGTCGCGACCAGTCGTCCCAGCCGAGACGTTGGAGCTCCGCCGCGAGCATGAGCGATGGCTCGTCGATCGCGCCACCCGTCGCCGCTCGAAGCACTCGATCGACGAGAGCAATTTGCGTGTGACCCGCGCGAGACATGTCGTACGGGGTCGCCGCCCAGCGCATCGGAGCGTCGCCGCCCGCCCCGGCCACGAACAAGAGGTCCGGTGTTCGATGGTACCCCACGGTCCACACGCGAACGTCGCGCGACACGAGCTCGGCGCGGACCTCGTCGGACACGATCACGAGCGGGCACGTCTCGACCATGAGGCGATCGAGCGGTTGCGCCTCCGGCACGCGCTCGACCGGGTCGAACAAATCGAGCGCGCGGCGCACCTCGTTGTTCACGTCGTCCCGCCGCACCACGTGCCACGCCCGCTTCTGATCCGACAGCGGCGACAGCGGGACGAACGTCGCGCATGGTTGGACGAGCGCGCAGTCGCCGTCGCCGATCGCGAGCAGTCCAATTTGTAGCCGAAGCACCGCGTTCACGTCGTGGCCCCTAGTACCGCTGGAAGCCGGGCCTCGAGCTCGAGGTGGCGGCTCACGGCAAGGACCTTCCGCCCGTTCGCGGACAACGGAGTCGCGTAGAGCGCAAACATGTCGGCAGCAGAGTAGCGTCGAGGCGTCGCGCGTGCGAACGCGTCGACGTTATCCCGCAGGAGCTCGCGCAGCGACCTCCGCTTGGCGAAGGTTTCCGATGTCGCTTTCGCCTTCACGACCTACGGCACACGTTCGCCTCTTCACGCTCCAGAAGATTCTCGGCCGCAGTCGGTGCAGATCGCAGATCCCGATGTGACGGCGAGCTTGCTCGCGGAAAGGCACGGAAGGAGGATTTCGTAACCTCTGGACGAAGGCTTTGTCGTTTCAGGTGGCTGCCGGATGTGCAAGCGGCCCTTCCTCTTCTTCGCCCGGGAGCAGCAGTACGGGTACGAGACGGTCCGCTTTCGCGTGGAGGCCGGCATGGGCGCCGCTCGTTGCGTCTACCGCTCACTTCACCTTCAGGGTGGTGCCCGCGTTCTGCGGCAGGAGACTGCCGTCGCCTTTCATTTGGAAGGTCACGAGCATCTGATACCTCGGCTTGTCGGCGTGGATCAGGCAGTCGAGGACTGCATCTCCCGGAGCTGCGCCCGGCGTGATGGTCGCGTAATCCGGTCCGCGGCATGTGCCCGCCGTGAACGTGTAGTCCTTGCCGTCCTCTACCGACGCAGTGACGGCCGTGACGGACGAGACCTGCATCGGCTTGCCGCCTTCTTCGTACTTCGCGGTGCCGCTCTCAATATGGAGCTTCAGCTTCACGTCCTCGTTGGCGAGCGTGAAGGTCGCGACGCGATCGCTCGTCTTGCGTGCGTCGACCGTCGCGGTCTTGATCGCGGCGCGGTCGCTGTTCGCGATGCTCCAGTCGAGGACTTTTGTTCCGGCGGGCGTAGCGTTCTTGTTGCCGCAGCCGGACGCGGTGAGCGTGACCGCCAACAGCCCGAGCGCCGCGTTCACGAACATGATGCGGGGTCTTTTCAAGACGAGCCCGTACGCATTGCTCGATGCTACCATGAGGCTCTCGGCGCTCAGCCGGAGGACATCGCGGAACTCGTTCACCATCGATGAGGCCTGAAGTGGCCCCATCAGATGAGCACACTCCCGCCCGCCTCGGCCGGCACCTTGGCGACCGTTACGCGGCGCAGGAGCTGCCAAAACTTCTGCGTGACGGCACGACGCGCGGAACTATTGCGTGCACTTCGCAGTGAACGAACGGTGAGGAGCGCGCGCGTGAAGTCGGCGGAAGTAACCCCAGCGATCTCGGCGCGTCGAGAAGGGGCAGGTCGATTTCGAAATGAGGCGCCGCCCCTCTCGCCAAGCGAAGTCATGGGACGAGATCACGCAAAGAACCTCACGAAGCGCAGCGACGACCGACGCGGGAGCCAGGGGCGGCCGCCGCTCTCCGTAGCACGCGCGCTCGCTCTTTGCGGCGGCCTCGGGATGGCCGTGCTCGGCGGCGGCGCGCAGGGGTGCGGCGGCGGCGACGGCTCGAGCGGCGCGGGGCCTGGCGTCGACTCGGGCGGCGCCGATCAGACGACGACGCAGCCGCCCGCCGACGGAAGCAGCGCGGCCGACACAGGCGCCGGCGACGACACCGGCGCGAACGCCGACGGCTCGGCGCGGCCCGGCGTCTGCGGCTTCGCCACCGAGGCGGGCAACGCGTTCGAGTGCGACGACGCGACGATGTGCTCAGGCGCGGCGCCGGTGTGCTGCCTAAAGGGCGGCGTCCAGAGCGACCCGGTGTGCGGCAGGCTCTACGGCACCAAGGTGACCGAGAGCGCGTGCCGCGCGGCGTGCGGCACCGGCGAGATCGCGCTCTGCACCACCGACGCGCAGTGCGCCGGCGTACCCGGCACCGGGTGCGTCGCGTTCTCGTCGAAGGGACACACGTTCGGCCTCTGTACGACGGCGGGTGGCGGCGGCGGAGGGGATGGCGGAGGTGACGGAGGCTCCGACGCCGGATCCAACTGCGGTCCGCCGCCCACGCTCCACCCGACCGACGGCGGCGTCGGCCCCTACTGCCCGTTCTCCGACGCGGGCCGCTGCGCCCTCGGCGCGACGTGCTGCCACGCGAACAACACGGATCCGGAGTACTGCCGCTGAATCGCACCCGCCCGTCGTTGACCTCGCCCGGAAACGCAGACCCCCCGCCAACCCGCCTTGGTATCGTCGCCCCATGCCCGCCGCCAAGCCTCTCGCCGCGCTCGCCCGCACCACCCTGCTAGGGCGTCGATCCCAGTAAGCTCCGCACGAAGAAGTCCGCGCGGCGCCTGGCCCCGTAGGGGCTATCCCCCACCATGTGGCCGCCGCCGGGCACCACGATCAGGTCAAAGTCCTTGTCTGCCTCGATGAGGGCATTGACGACCTGCATCGTCGAAGACGGGTCGACGTTGTGATCGAGCTCGCCCACGATGAGAAGCAGCTTGCCCTGGAGCTTGTGCGCGTCGACCACGTTCGAGCTCCTGGCATAGCTGTCATCGACGGGCCAGCCCATCCACTGTTCGTTCCACCAAATCTTGTCCATTCGGTTGTCGTGGCAACCCGAGTCCGCCACAGCGACCTTGTAAAAATCGCTGTGCGAGAGGAGCGCTCGCATCGCGCTTTGTCCGCCGGCCGAGCCGCCGTAGATGCCCACACGCGTCAGATCCATTTCGGCGTGCTTTCCCGCGGCCGCCTTTATCCACGCGATGCGGTCCTGAAACCCGGCGTCGGCAAGATTCTTCCACGCCACGTCCTGGAAGGACTTAGATCGATAGGAGGTCCCCATGCCATCGATCTGAACGACGATGAATCCCCTCTCGGCGAGCGCGCGGCGACTGGTGTCGGTTCCAAAAGATTTGGATACGTGCGCGCGCTTCGGCGAAGCATAGATGTCCTCGATCACGGGATACTTCTTGGTCGGATCGAAACGCTTCGGGCGAATGATGATGCCGTAGATATCTGTCGTTCCGTCGCGCCCCTTCGTGACGAAACGCTCGGGTGGGGTCCAGCCGGTCTCGATCAACCGGCCGGCATCGACCCGCTCGAGCTCGATGATGAGCCGACCATCGCTCGCGCTCCGTAGCTCGGTAACGGGCGGATGGTCGACACGCGACCAGGTATCGACGAAGAAGCGCTCGTCCGGGGAGTAGTCGACCGCGTGCGTGCCGTCCCCCTCGGTGAGCACCGTGAAACCGGAACCGTCGAAATTGACGCGGCAAAGATGAAGGTAATAGGGATCCTGGCCCTTTCGCACGCCGCCCGCGAGAAACCAGATCTGCCGCTGCTTCGCGTCGACGCGTTCCACACGGCGAACGACCCATTGTCCGCGGGTGATCTGGTTTTTTACGGTCCCGGTGTCAGCGTCGTAAAGATAGAGGTGGCTCCACCCGTCGCGCTCGGACATCCAGACGATCTCGCGTGTGTCGTCGAGGATTCGATAGTAGGCCTTGCCTGTGTAATCGATGAACGTCTTGCTCTGTTCGTCGATCAGCGCTCGCGTCTCCCCGGTGGCTACGTCCAGCGAGACGACGCGTGCGACCTGATGACCGCGCTGGTTGTAGAGGAAGCTGAATCGCTTGGAGTCAGGCGACCAGTGCCATTGCGTCAAGCTCCACGGCTGCGCGAAGAGCCGGTCGTCGAGCAGAATGTGCGCCCGCGTTCGGACGTCGAAGAGCTGCGGCTTGGCGATCGGGATCCGATCGCCCGCCTTCAGATAGTCGTAGGAGCTGAGCTTCGGCTGGAGCTGATCGGCCGGCGACGATTCGATGAGGGAGACCTTCCGCTCGTCACCTTTGCGGGTACGCATCGCGACGAGCTTCGTCGAATCGGGGGACCAGGAGAGATCTTCGGGCGCATACGCATCGTCCTCGGTCCCGTCGTGGCTCAGCACAACGGTGTCGCGACCTGCCCGAGTGCGCACGCAGACGTTGTGGTCCTTGATGAACGCCTCGCGGTGACCGTCCGGCGACACGATGACCTCGGAACCAGGAGCCTTCTCGGTGGTCGCCGCCGCTTTCATTGCGGCTTCGAGGCCGTTGGATTGTTCCTCGAGGTGCTCATGGTTGACCGCAGGCTTGCGCTCCCCGGTTGTGGGGTCCACGACGACGAACGCGTTCGTGCCGTCCGCAAGCTCGTGGCGGTACCAGAAGCGATGGCCGTCTGGCAGCCAGTGAGGCCTAATTTGCTGCTTGAGAACGTCCTCTTCCGAGGGCCCCGAAGACGGGGGGTGCGGCGACACTGCAGGCGCGGGGCGTGCACCTGGGGCGGATGAAGCGTTTCGCGGGGGCTGCCGAATCGAGGGCGCCGCACAGGAAACCGCTACGAGGGCGGCAGCCGCACACGCGACCAGCGCCGGAGCGTTGAGGATCTGAAAATTCATGGTGATGGAAACTCGGAGGGGAACCAAACGCGCACGGCGGGTGCTCAAACGCTCGGTGAGGAAAACGTCGTCCGCAAGATTCGCTCGATGAGCCAGAAGGTTGACCCCTTCGCGTATCGCGGCCTCCTCGCCCGGCAGGCGACGGCCGACAACCACGAGCGTCCGAACTCCGCTGTGAGGGCCGAGAAGATTGCTGCGCGTCTTCCCCTTCGCTGATGGATGATGCCGTTGCTGGGGCGCGCGCGTGAAATGTCCGTCGTCTACGTGGCTATTGCTGCGTTCGAGAACTCGGCGCGGGACTTCATTGAGAGGCGCCTACTTGAAGAGGTCGGAGACGCGTGGTGGACGACGTGCGTCCCGGAGAAGCGTCGGACTCGCCGTCGAAGGTTTTGGGCTGATCGAGCGGTTCTCGGAGGACCTCGACTTGAAGGTTGAGCCAGGTCGTGTGACCGGCGTTCCCGCGGTCACCAACTGGAAAAGCGATGGCACGAAAAGGACTTCTTCGAGCGGCTCGCCTCCACGATCGAAGTCCCTGGCGCGACGCTCTTCCTCGAGCCGGTCGACCAGTCGTGGCGAGCGGCGAATATCCAGGTCACCTATCCGGGAAAGCACCTCGGCGATTTCTCCGGGGTCCTGCGTCCGTTCGCCGTCGGGCGTGGGCGACCTCGCGACGGTCACGTTCGTCCAGTACCCGAAGGCGACGTGCGACGCGACCGGCAACGTGGTCTCCGGCGGCGTCAGCTGCAGCGAGGAAGGGGTCGACGTCTGCTACGGCGAGAACTGGACGCGGCAGATCCTGCAAGGCGTGGCGCACGCGAAGGAGAGCGACGGTCGCAACGTCTGGTACGACGCGGCGACCGGCAAGGGGGTCGTCATCGTGGTCACGTGCGATTGGAGCTCTGCGTTCGATCACGTCCCACCTGCAGCGGCCGACTGCCCGACCCACTCGCGCGCCATGCGCGTGCCGCTCATGGTCATCTCTCCGTTCGCGCGGCGCGCGGGGGGATGTCGCTCGGAGGCGCGGTCGTGTCCACTCCAACCAGCTTCGGCGCGATCGCGAAGCTCGTCGAAGACGTCTTCGCGTGGAGCGCGCGGCTGGGGCCAGGGGCGCGGGACGCGGGCAGCGACGGTGATCTGCTCGGCGCCTTCGACTTCACGACCTCGGCGCGGCCGAGCTGGGACGATGCGTGGTTCCCATTGGCCGCATGCCCGTGAGGGGGCGCCGGTAGCGGCCGCGCTCTAGGGCCCGCGGGGCCCGGGCTCGCCGATGATCCTCACGCCCTCCTGAAGCTTGGTGCAGGCGGATCGCAAGTCCACCTTAGTGTAGTCCGTTCGGCTGTGGCACGTGGTGAAGTACCCGCGGTCGGCGCCCGCGGGCGGGGCCCGATCGATCGCGCGCTGGATCGTGCCGGCGCCGCCGTCGGTCTTGAGGACGTTGTCGAACGGCGCGGCCGACGTGCGCAGCTTTTGCCACGCGTCCGCGTACCCCGGGAGCATGCCGTCGCGCGGGCTCGAGAGCGCGGTCAAGGACAACGTGAAGGTCTTCACCGCCGGTTCAGGTCGCAGCGTGATTTCGAGAATGCGTTGCGTGAGCGCGGGCGGCGGCTCAGGGACGACGAAGACGTCGAGCAAGCTCGCGCTCGACCAAGCGGGCAGATCGATTTTCCCGGCGAACGGGCGGAACGCGAACGTCAACCCTCCGTCGAGACGCACGGACGCGCCCGCGAAGATCGGCGGGCGGTGGGTCTCGGGGAGCGCCAGAAACTCCGCCCAATCGACGAGGTGCCCGAAATACGCCATGGTCGTCCGTCGCGCGCGGCGCTTGGCCCAGATCGACAGAAAGGCCTCGTTCGGCGCCGGCGCCTTTTCCCAGTAACACGCCCATCCTGCGGCGTTGGTCAGGCAATCGAGCTCGAGGACCTCGTCGGCGCGACGTATCGGCCAGACGAACGTGAACCACGGGCGCCCGTACTCGTCCACCCACCGATCCGTCCGCGCCGGCTCGCCCAGCGTCTCCACGCGTACCGGTCGGCCGGCGAACGAAATGGTCCACTCGTAGTTGCGGAGGAGCGCGTCGGCCAGGAGCTTGGGCGACGCGAAGAACCGCGCGAGCGCCGCGCCGGGCGGCCTCGTCAGCATGATCTGTCCGCTCGTTCGCGAGTCGGCGAAGAACTCGCCGAAGTACCCCGGCGCGAGCTCCTTCGACGCGTAGCTCGTTTCGGTGATCGCCCACGTGCCGGTCGGATCGACGGTGACGTGCCCGAGGCCGCTCCGCACCAGTGGCTGCCTCAAGTATGCGCCGAGGCGAGGGGCGTTCGGAAACGTCTCCTTCCCGAATTTCGCGTCGAACTCGCCGAGCTTCGCCTGAAAAAATTCGTACCCTGATTGCTTCGTGGCGACGCGGAGCGACGCGAGCGAGTCGGGCAAGGGGGACGACGCGACCCAGTTCGCCAGCATCTCTTTGTGGTCTTCGTCGAAGCGAACCCCCTTGGCGCCGTAGTCACTGGTCGCCGTGCTGACTGCCGCGAGCTCGGCGATCGGAACGGCGAGGTTCAGGTTTTCGGCGGGGCTCTTCTGGACCACTACGCCGACGACGCGGCCCGCCCCGTCTATCAGCGGGCCGCCGCTGTTTCCCGGCGACGCGGGCGACGTGTAGCGAAGGAAGCTCCACGCCCCGTCCACCGGCTCCGGCGTGCGCGACGTGAGCGCCCCGGCGCGCGCGACGATACCCTCCCCGATCGCGTTGCCGACGGTGAGCACGAGCTCGCCGATCTCGACGTCGTTCCTCGGGACGAGCGGCAGGACGTTCGGGATCGGGGTCACGAGCTCGAACTCGACGAGGTCGCGGTACTTCGAATACTTCACGATTCGCCCGATTTCGTACGTCGCGCCGCCGGAGTCGCGCAAAAAGTAGCGCTCGGCAGACGCGCCGAGCAGGGGCATCACGTGCGCCGCCGAGACGAACCGAGTGCGCGAAATCGCGAACGCGGTGCCGATGCCGCGAAGCATTTCGTTGCGCTGCGCGAACGGAAGGAGCTCGAACGGAAGCGGGATTGCATACTTCGTCCCCGGCGTGTCCTCGACGCGAGGGATGACCACTTCGAAGACGCCGGCCGCGAGGTCCCGCGTGGTCGACGCCGAGAGCGCGATGCGGCCCGACGACGGCGACGCGCAGCCGGGCGCGGCGACGAGGAGCAAGACGGCGAGCAGGGCGAACGAACGCACCATGGCGTCGGGACGATAGATCCGCCGCCGCACGGTGCACAACAGCCCGCCCTTGGACGACGAGGGATTGCGGTTCTCCCGTTCATCGAAGCGACCGGCGCGTTGCCCCAGGGGGTCAACTGGGCGATCAAGGGCGAGTACGCGTCCGCCCTCTTGGCCCAGGACGCGGGAGCTCCGCAGGTGCCCAGCGCGGATCGGATCGAGGCCGTGAGGCAAGCGCGGCGCGCGGTCTGCTTGGTCGTCGCCGAGCACTAGCTCTCGTCCTGGCCTCTCCTGGTCCGGTTCGTTACAAGCTGCCGACCAGATTGAGGAGCGTTCGCATGCGACGATCCTACGCGCCGCCCGCGAAGTCCGCTCGCGCGAGCACGTCCATCCGGACGTTCACGTCCCAGACGCAGGCGCCGCTCCTGACGTCGAGCGGGGGGCCCGAGAGGTTCACGCTCGTCCGGCCCTGCGGCACTCCCGTGGCGTCGCGCGGGAGCTCGACGCACACGAGGAGCAATCCCTCGTAGACGCCCAGCGCCGAGAGTCGCGCGGTCCGAAGCGCATGTCGCGCGCCTCGACGAGGAGCACGGCGGCCCACGCGGGGGCGTCCGCGCTACGGCGCAGCCAGCTCTCGAGACGGGCGATGTGCCCCGGCAACTCCGCCACACGCGTCTTCTAGCACAACGCGTGTGCCGCCCGGATCCTGCGCGCGTGCCAGTTGGCACACGAGGATTCCTGAAATCAGCCACTTCGTGCCCCCTTCACGCGGTACGTTTCCTGCGTTGATGGGGGCACGATGCTGTCGCGTGCTCTTCTTCTTCCTCTCCTTCTTCTCGTGCCCGCCTTTGCGGCCGTCGCGGCATGCAGCAGCGACGTAAAGCCCGATGCCGGACCCTCCGACTCCTCGGTGGCAGACGCGGAGTGCGTGGAGGATCAGATCGGTGACCCCTGCCCCATCGGCTGCTCTCTGGGCAGCCATTTCTTTTGCTACCAGGGCCGCTGGAGCTGCACGCAGAGCGACTGCATACCCGTCGATGCCGCACGGGAGGTCGACGCGGCCGACGCAGGGATCGACGCAGCCGCCGACGCGCCGAAGGATGGCTGATGCGGCGGGCGGGACCGACGCCATGACGCGCGCGGAGGGCGGCATCGGCAGCCGAGTGAGTCGGATACGCGTCAGGGCACGGTCGCTCGGACCTGCGCGCGATCGAGGGGCCACGGCTTGGCAGCGTGCTCGATCGTGGCAAAGGGGAGTGGGTCGAGCTCCCGAGCGCCGCCGCTCTCGACGCCGATCCACAGCGCCTCCGGCTGCGGAACGTACACGTCGACCCATGCCCATTCGCGTCTGCCGGGGACGGCTTCGAGGTTCATGAGACGGATCGGCGCGTTCGCCGAGAGGAGCAAGAGGTAGTCGCTCCAGTGCACGAAGAGATCGCCGTTGGCGCGCTCCTCGACGACGTGCGCGCCTTGCGTGTCGGTCAACCCCCCTCGTCGCGGCAGGGGCGGCAGCACGATGGACTGCGCCGTTCCCGCCGGCGAGTGCCGCTGGATCCGTAGGCCCCACGCATCGGTATCCCACACCTCGACGAGATCCCCGGCGCCCGTGAAACGACTGGCGTTCGACGCCCAGACGGGGCCGGCGGGGGGTGGCAGGGATCGGTAGTCCGCCTTCGCGTCGCCGAACCGCCATCGCAAGAGTCCACGCTTCCGCGAGTGCTCCGCGATCAGCACGGCCACGTCGTGGCGCTCGTCGCTTCCCGGTAGCGCGCGAGCCCGCTCGAGCCAGTCCCCAGCGCCAGACAGCAGCGTCTTGCACCCCGCGACGCCGCCGCTCACCTCCCACGCGCGAATCTCGGCGATCGGCCAGCAGCAGAGATCGAAGCACGCGCTCGCCTCGTTTTTCGGAACCGCGAACACGGACGCCGAGAGCGAGCTACGCAAGAGAAGGCCGGTCTGCACGAACAAGGGCTTCGGCGGGGCGGCGTTTTCGAGGTCGAGCAGGTAAGCACCATGCGTCGTCGGCGGCCTCGCGGGACGGTCCTCCATGAAGACGACGGCGCTGCGACCATCGTCTGCGAAGTACAGGTTCGACACTCCATATTCGAAGATCGCCGGCGACGGTGCGGCGGGCTTTCGGATGCGTACGTGCTGCTTTTTCTCGCGGTCGAAGAGATGAATGTCGGGATCTTTCTCCCACGTAGCGAGCAGCTTTCCGGAGGCATCGCCCGCGACCCGATAAAGGTTGTCACCACGCACATCGAAGAGATGCTCCCATCCGCCTCCGCCTCGACGGAGCACGCATAGCTCGGCACCCCCCACCGAAGCCAGGCCCCACGGGACCGCGACCACCGACGCTACCCCTCGAATCCGGCCGCCTCCCGGGCCCGTGCTCGGCGCGTTGCGACACGGCGTGGGAGTCGGCATGTCGAGGGTCGTTCGCTCCGCCGCCGCCGCGGGGTTCGAAGCGGGAGGGGGCGGTTGACCGCACGAAGACGTCGGCAACGGCTGCGGAGGGACGAGCGAAACGGGGCTCGGGGAGGAGCCGAAGGCGGGCTGACGAGCACCGGCTCCTGCGACCGGCACGCGGTCACTCCCGCCAACGCGAGCCCCGCGAGGAGCAGCACGATCTTGGCGGTCACGCGGATGCGGTCGGCGGGCACGCGACGAGCTTACAGAAACTCCGCGTGCTTCGCGGCGTTCCTCCGGAGCTTCGCGATGGGAAGACTGCGAGCGATGACCAGCATCACCGAAGGCATCACGCACACCAGGCTCACGAGCGTGGCCGCGACCAGGAAGATGCCGGCGCTGCCGATCGTGTCGGCGAAGACCTGGAGGACGACGGCGCTCGCGATGAGGCTCGTGAGGAACGCGCTCGCCATCGCCACCGGCACGACGATCCAAACGAGGCGCGTGCGATCGCCGTTCTTGCTGCGTGCTCCGCAGCGAGGGCATGCCAAGGCCTCCCACATAATCTTGGCCGAACGCCGTACGTTCACGACCGCCCGACGCCGCGCGGCGTCGTGCGCCGTCTGGTTGCCGACGCCGAAGTGGGCAACGCCGGCGCCGAACCCTTCCGTACGGATGCGTACGGGCGACTGAAAGCCGCACGCATTGCACGCGAACGGGAGCTCGACACTCGCTGTCTCTTTGACGGTGTGCTGGACGCCGACGTACACGCGGCAGACGTTAGCAGAGGTCGATGAGCTCCTGGCCGACCAGGAGATCGCATGCAGCTCGTAGCTGCTCGGTGACGTGTACCTCAGGGCCCGTGGCCGAGGCTGGCGAGGAACGCGAGGAGCTCGGGGTAAGGGCTCGCCACCGTCGCGCCGTGCTCGCGGATGAACCCGGGGATGTCGAGCATCTGCTCGCTGTGCTGTTGCTCCTTGTTGTCATTCTCGACGAAGTACAGATTGCCGTCGCGAAGTTGGTAGTACGTCTGCGACCACTGGTCGGCGCGAAGGACCCACTCCTGCGACGTCGGCGCGAAGGTCCCGGTCTCGTAGTTGAGGAAGGGCTGACGGTCTCGTTCGGTCACATGGGAAGGTTAGCGAATCGTTTCCGTCATGGGTGGTTCGCGAGCGCCTGTTCGAACGCGGCGAGGAAGGCGGAGTCGGCCGGTGGCGGCCCGACGCCGAGGCGGCGGCGGACGAGGAGGGCGAGGTTGTCGGCGAGGACCTCCTCGGGGTGGATGGTGTACGTCGAATTTCGCGCGAGCCGTTCGGACCAGTCCGTCGCGTGCGGATCGATGAGAACGGGTGCGCCGCCGGCGTCGCGCACGACCGTCCCCGCGTCCGCATCGATCTCGAGCAGCGTCGCGCGCACGACGCCGAGCACCGACGTTCGCTCGAGCACCTCGGCGAGCGGCAGCGGGCAGGTGAGGAGGGGGACGACGGCGCGCTCTCCGAGCCGCACGTAGTGGCCGAGCCCGTGGGCATCGGGGTTCGTCATCCGGCACCCGTCGAGCTCCGGCGGCGGTGGGATGGGCCCGATCGGCACGAACCCAAGGAGCGCGTAGGTCGCGTCGCGCAGCGCGGGCGACGAACGTGACGCGACGTGGAACAGCTCGTGAGCGAGGAGGCGGAGCGCGCGCTCGCCTCGGAGTCTCTGAACACGCGATGTCGGCAGGACGATCGCGTTCGCCCGCGTATAGGCG
Organism: Polyangiales bacterium; assembly: GCA_038231275.1. Taxonomy (GTDB): domain Bacteria; phylum Myxococcota_A; class Polyangia; order Polyangiales; family Polyangiaceae; genus JANYHK01. The sequence continues at coordinate 644,088 of JBBRLQ010000002.1, read as the reverse complement.
TGGTCGCGCTCCTCGCGGCCGGTCGTCTTCACGACGAGCACCTCCTGCGGGAGGACGGCGCTCATTCCCCGCGCGCCCTCCGCGACCGCGGTGAGTGCCTCCTCCCACGCCGCCGCCTCCTCGGCGGTGAAGTCGACCGCCTGCTCGCCGAGGAATCGCCGGAGCTCCGCGTCCTCGACCGGCGCGGTCGTGCGCATTCGGAAGGAGCGGTCGAAGCCGCCGAGCGCGCGCGTGAAGTCGTCCTCCGCCGCGAGGATCGCGCGGCCTTCCGAGGCGCTCGCGAGTCGCAGAAGAGTCATCGCATCCAGAGGATACTCCGCCCCCACTGTCGTGCAGGGGCGCGTGCTCCTTCGCGTTACACGTCCGAGAGCACGCCCCTCGCCGCCCTGACGGTACGAGGACAACAACGCTTGACAAGGCGAACACCATCGGTCAGTTTAGTCATTCGACTAAGTCATATGACTAAACACGACTCAACCAGCCTGGCGACCAGGCGAAGGAGCACGAGATGCCGATCGACGAGACGAAGTTGAACGCGTTCATGGGGAAAATCGTGGGCGACCTCGGCGTGACGATGAGCAGCGCGCTCCTCGTTCTCGGCGACCGGCTCGGCCTGTACAAGGCGATGGCCGCGCTCGGGCCCGTGACGTCCGCCGACCTCGCGAAGCGGACGGAGACGAACGAGCGCTACGTTCGCGAGTGGCTCGGCGCGCAAGCTGCGTCTGGGTACGTCACGTACGAGCCGACGACGGGTCGCTATACCTTGCCCCCCGAGCAAGCGTTCGCGTTCGCCGACGACGAGAGCCCCGCCTCCGTCGCGGGTGCGTTTCAGATCGCCCGTGCGATGTGGAGTGCGCTCGACAAGATGGAAGAAAACTTCCGTACCGGCGGGGGGCTCGAGTGGGGGCACCAGCATCCTTGCCTCTTCGAGGGGACCGAGCGCTTCTTCCGCGCCGGCTACATCGGCAATCTCATCAGCTCTTGGATCCCGGCGCTCGAGGGGGTGGAGGCGAAGCTGAAGGCGGGGGCGAAGGTCGCGGACGTCGGATGCGGATGCGGTGCGTCGACCATTCTGATGGCCAAAGCATTCCCAAGGTCGACCTTCCACGGCTTCGACTACCACCAAGGCTCGATCGACATTGCAAGCAAGCGCGCGAAGGAAGCCGGTGTCGCCGATCGCGTGACCTTCCGCGTCGCCCAATCGACGGACTACCCCGGGACCAACTACGATCTCGTCGCGCACTTCGACTGCCTTCACGACATGGAGGACCCCGCGGGCGCCGCCAAGCACGCGCGCAAGACGCTCGCGAAGGACGGCACGTGGCTCATCGTCGAGCCGTTCGCGAGCGACAAAGTGGAGGAGAACCACAACCCGGTTGGCCGCGTCTTCTATTCCGCGTCGACGCTCCTCTGCGTCCCGCACTCGCTCGCGCACCAGGGGCCCGGGCTCGGCGCACAAGCTGGGGAGACACGCCTCCGCGAGGTCGTCGTCGATCAAGGCGGCTTCAAGCGCTTCCGTCGGGCGACGCAGACGGCATTCAACCTCGTGCTCGAAGCACGCCCATGACGCGTACGCGGTGCACGGCCGGCGTGTTCTACTGACGACGGGATCGAGGTGGGGTAGGTGATTTAGCTTGGATGGCCATCACGCGAGAACGACGGAAGCGTAGTGAAGCGAAACGGGCCGCGTCACCCGCGGAGTCGCAACAGAGCGATCCTCGTTCGCGGCTGCTCGACGCGGCCGAGCGTCTTCTCATCGAGGTTGGCTACGGTGCCATCACCACGCGCCTCCTGAGCAAAGAGGCAGGTCTGAACCAGGGCCTCGTTCACTACTACTACGGGGCAATGGAGGAGCTCTTTCTCGCAGTGCTCGAGCGCTTCACGGCGCGGCTCATCGTGCGCCAGCGTGCGATGTACGCCGCCAACACCACCTTCGTCGTCAAGTGGCGCAAGGCGATGGGGTTTCTCGAAGACGACCTCGCCGCCGGGTATCCGAAGGTCTGGTTCGAGCTCCAGGCCATGGGGTGGAACCGGCCAGCCATGCGGGCGCGCATCAAGGCCGTGCACAAGGAGTGGGTCACCGTACTCACGGAAGCGTTCGGTCAGGCGATGGATCGCTACGGGATCGCGGATGGTCCGTTGCGCGTCGAGGCGATGGTCGCGCTCGTCGCAACCTTCAACCAGGGGATCATGCTCGAGAGACTTTCTGGAATCAGCCACGGGCACACGGCACTGTTGCGAGCCATCGATGGCTGGCTGGTGACACTCGAACGAGAAGCGGAGGGGCGATGAGAGCAAGAGAACCGGACGAGCAGGGATTCATCGAGAGGGGCGGCGTCAAGGTCGGATACGAAGTGTTCGGCAAAGGACCGCGCACGCTGCTCTTCTTGCCGTCGTGGTCGATCGGCCACTCTCGTATGTGGAAGGCGCAGGTACCGTACTTGGCGCGTCACATGCGTGTGGTGACGATCGACGGTCGAGGCAACGGCCGCTCGGATCGCCCTGCAGAAGCCGCCAAGTACGACGACCGCGAATTCGCCGCCGATGCCCTCGCTGTTCTCGACGCGGTAGGAGCGGAGCGCGCCACCGTCGTCTCGCACTCGTCGGGTTCGTACTGGCACCTCATTCTTGCGGGCGAGCATCCGGAGCGCGTCGAAGGGTCGGTCTTCATCGCACCGTCGTTGCCACTCGCACCGCGTCATGCCGGGCGCGATATCAACTTCAACGCTCATCACCCGGACAACGAGGGCTGGCACAAGTTCAACCGTCACTCATGGGTTGCCGACTTCCGCGGCTTCCTCGAGTTCTTCTTCGGGCATCTCTTCACCGAGCCGCACTCGACCAAGCAGATCGAGGACTGCATCGGCTGGGCGCTGGAGACGACTCCGGAGACGCTCATCGCCACGCTCGAAGCCCCCGCGTTGTCGGTCGATCAGGTGCGCGAGCTGTGCGGGCGCGTGCCGGGACCGGTGCTGGTGATCCACGGCGACGAGGACTCGCTCGTGCCTCTCGCGCGCGGCGCGGCAACCGCGGAGGCGACCCACGGGCAGCTCGTGACGCTGGAAGGCGCGGGGCACGGCCCCTACGCGCGCGATCCGGTGAAAGTGAATCTACTCCTGCGCGACTTCGCGGCGCCGCGTCCACCTGCCGCTCGCTGGCCGCGGGCGGCGGCGCGGAAGAAGCGAGCGCTCTTCGTCTCTTCGCCGATCGGTCTCGGTCATGCGCAACGCGACATCGCGATCGCGGACGAGCTCCGCAAGCTCCACCCCGGTCTCGAGATCGACTGGCTCGCGCAGAGCCCGGTCACGCGGGTCCTCGAGGCGCGCAAAGAGCGCATTCATCCGGCGAGCAAATTCCTCGCGAGCGATTCGGCCCACATGGAGAGCGAGGCGTCCGAACACGATCTTCACTGTTTCCAAGCATGGCGGCGAATGGACGAAATCATGGTCGCCAACTTCATGGTGTTTCACGACGCAATCCGGGACGACCGGTACGATCTGTGGATTGGTGATGAAGCCTGGGAAGTCGATTACTTCCTCCACGAGAACCCCGAGGAGAAGCGCGCTCCCTACGCATGGCTCACGGACTTCGTCGGCTGGCTCCCGATGCCCGACGGCGGCGCTCACGAGAGGGCGCTCACGGCCGACTACAACGCCGAGATGATCGCGCAGATCGCGCGCCACCCACGCGTACGTGATCGCGCGATCTTCGTCGGTGAGCCGGCGGACATCGTGCCCGACCGCTTCGGCGACGGGCTGCCGGAGATCCGTGCCTGGACGGAGGAGCACTACCGCTTCTCCGGTTACGTGACCGGCTTCGATCCTGCCACCTTCGCCGATCGCGCGGGCTTACGTGCGGAGCTCGGCTATCGACCCGACGAGCAGGTTTGCATCGTCACGGTCGGCGGTACGGGTGTCGGTCGCTCGCTCCTCGAGCGCGTCATCGCGGCGTTCCCCGAGGCGAAGCGACAGCTACCGGCGCTGAGAATGGTCGTCGTTGCCGGGCCGCGCATCGACCCCGCTTCGCTCCTCGCGACACCGAAGCCGGGCCTCGAGCTGCGCCCGTACGTCGATCAGCTGTATCGGCATCTCGCGGCGTGCGATCTCGCCGTTGTGCAGGGAGGCCTGACGACGACGATGGAGCTAACTGCAAATCGGCGTCCGTTCCTCTATTTCCCACTTCGCCACCACTTCGAGCAGAACTTCCACGTGCGTCACCGGCTCGAGCAACTGGGCGCTGGCCGCTGCATGGATTTCCAGCTCTCGGGGCCCTCTGAGATCGCCGCCGCGATCGTCGCGGAGATCGCGAGGCCTGTAGTCAACGCGGCAGTGGAGGTGCGCGGCGCCGCCCGCGCCGCAGCCGAGATTGCGCAGTTGCTCTGAGCGCATCGTGTTCCAGCGCGCGTAGCACCCCCGCGCAACTCTCGCTGGATGACGACACGTCGATCCAGCACACACGAAGAAGGCTCGGTTCCGGAACGGATCGGCCCTTTGTCACCGTGACGAGCTCGATACGGCTCCGGGCTTGGCGTGGGAGTCCACGCGCGAACATCGGACGACCGGCGGGGCTTCAACGTTCCGGCGGAGTTGCGGGAGGGTCGATGCGCGAGGACTGAGCGACGCAGTGGGTGGGAGTCGTGGAGCCGCACGCGAGGCACGTGTTCAGGCCTTCGTCGTTGAGCGTCGCGGAGCCGGGGCCGCAGGGCGCCCCGCCCTTGTCGAGGTCAGCCTGCTCGACGTCGATGTCGCCGCCCCTGTTGCACGAAAACGAGCCGCCGCTGAGCCGCACGCTGGAGATCGCGCCGGCGACGTCGCAGCCGAACTCGGTGAGCCCTTCGCGCGCGTTATCGCTCAGCGTCGGGTCGAAAATGTCCATGACCGTGCCCCAGACGATGATGCCGTCGCCCCACCTGCCCGTGGCGTCGGCGCGCGTTCGCTCGACGGTGGTGCGTAGCAGGCGGCCCCCGCTCACGTTGAACAGGCCGATGCCGGCGATCGCGGCGTCGTGCACGCGTACGTCTTGCATGAACACGGGGCACGCCCCGCCGACGACCATGAGGCCTCCGAGCTCCCCACCGATGAACTCGGAGTCGGTGATCCGGATCGCGCAGACCGGCGCCGGCTTGTGCGTGTTGTAGATGATCGAGCCGGTCGAGCCGGTCGCGTCGGCGGTCAGGTGTCGGAACACGCTGATGGGGGTATCGATGACGTCGAGGGGCGCGAACGCGATGCCACGGAGGACGACGTCGTTCAGCACGAGGCGCGAGAACGTTCCGCCGATGCCGCGCACCGCATGGTCGACGCCGACGCGCGTGGCGCGCAGGCTCGGGGGCGTGCCACCGTTGGGGCCACCGCCGACGAGCGCGTCCGCGGCGCTGGAGAGCGAGAGATCGCGCAAGGTGAGGTTCGCCGACCCGCCGATGACGACGAGGGCTCCCGAGAGGTTGCTCCCGTCGAACGTCGTCTGGCCACGCCCCGCCCCCGCGAGCGTCAGGCGCTTGCCGAACACGTGGACCTGCTCGTAGTACCTGCCCGCCGCGATCTGGATCGTCGCACCACGCGGCGCCGCGTCGACCGCGTCTTGCAGCGACGGGAACTGGCCCGGATATTGGTAAACCGGCCCCGGCGCGTCCTCGTCGTCGTCCGCATTGCCACGCTCCCCCGCGAGATTCAGCGAGGCTTCGCGGAGTTGCGGCGCCGAGGTAGGCGGCTCGCCCCCGCACGCGAAGAGCGCGAGTACGAGCGCGGTGGTGAGGGGGGTCAGAGCGCGACGACGGTGCACGGGCATGCTCTCGCGGTCTAGCACCATCCGAGCCGCGCGCGGGCCTTTGCTCTCCCGCAATCGGGGCGATTACGAGGGAGTCGATCCAGCCAGCAGTCGCGGCATCAGGCCCCCGCGAAAAAAGTCAGCGCCAGCTCTTATGGCGACGAAGCAGCCTGAAGATGAGCAGCAGCACGACCGCCCCGCAGAACGCCACGAAGATGGTCTGTGCCAGCCCCGTGAAGGGGGCGTTGATGTGCAGCGCGTGAAAGATGAGCCCACCGAGGAACGAGCCGACGATACCGACGATGATGTCGCCAAGCACGCCGAGGCTGCCTCCAACGACCACCGAGGCCAACCACCCGGCGAAGAGTCCAACGACGGCCCACAACAGCATGGTTTCTAGTGTCAAGGTGTCTCCTCGGTCGGTGGGCGACGGCGCTAGGGCTCCATCCGTCGCGGGGTCGCGGCGCCGCGTCGCTCCCCACGCGGTGGGCAGGTTGCGCGCCGTCGACTTCCCGTGACCGTTTGAGTGTCGGCGAAGGAAAGCGTGATGAACGTAACGCCGTTCCGCGCTCGTAGGGCAAAAAAGGCCGCCGGTCGCTCTGCCCGCGGCGGTCAAGCTCGGCCGCTGGCGACGACGATCCGCGTGACGCCGCCGAGGCGGATTCCATGCTCGCTCCGTAGCGATTCCGCTGCCGCGGTCAGATCCTCCTCCCACGCGCGCTGGTCTCGATCGGAGAGATCGTTCAAAAGGCGCGTGAGCCCGAACGCGCGCGTCCAGGCGAGGAGCTCGGCGGGGGTGTCCACTTCGACGACGGGGACCTCCAACTCCTCGGTGTGCTCCACATGGAATCCCGCGGCGCGGAGGTCGCGGTGCAGCCGGTCGCGATCTGCGTAATAGAACGTTCCGGGCGCGTCGAAGTCGATCGGCGGGAGCGATCGATACGTTTCGAGCAGCCGCCGAGGCCATGAAAAGTAGTGCACCCGCGCCGGCTCGACCCACACCGCCGCGACCAACAGGCCTCGAGGCAATAGCGCGCGACACGCGTGGGTGAGGGCCGCGACCGGCGCGTCCATGTACATGAGCCCCCAGCGCGCGAGGGCTGCGTGGAAGTGGGCGGGCGGGAGGTCGGTGGCAGAAGCGGCGTCCGTCGCGTGGAGCTCGAGGTTGGAAAGCCCCTCACGCGTCGCGCGCTCGGCGGCCATCGCGAGCATGCTCGACGAGACGTCGACGCCGAAGACGCTTCCGCGCGGTCCCACCCGATGTGCGGCGGAAATCGCGGGCTCACCGCGGCCGCTCGCCAAGTCGAGGACCCGCATTCCGAGGCCGACCCGCGCGAGATCGAGCATCCGCTCCGTGAGGGGCGCGGTCAGGCGCGCCTCCATCGGGTCATACGCTCGCCAAACGTCTTCCGGAGCGAGGATGGGGCGTGGTGCCAACATGGTGGTCATGGTCACCGGAGAGACCGTGTGTGTCCACGGGTCCGACGCCACCGACATCGTCCGCGCGACGGACGCAGAGCAGGACCGCCACGCGTTCAGCTCGGTGAGTCTTTTTGGCGTGTCGCTTTGACGGCCGCCAGGACTCCGAATCCGAGAAGGACGAGTGCACCGACGACGATCCAATGGGTCGGCGCGTGGAGAATTGCAGCTCCGTACACGAGACCGCCGATGACGAGCAGGAGTCCGCCGACGTAGATTCCGAACGACATGCGCCACGGGATGCACGAAAGGGTCCATGCGGCCGCGGATGGGTGACGCCCTGATCGCCCTGGCCGGCTTCTACAGAACCGTCGCCTACTTCTGTTGCGGGCTTCGGATCGCGCCGGAGCTCTACGGGGTTCCGTTGCCTGCGTGAGCATTCGTGACGTAACCTCGCGGCGATGCTTTCGAACCAGAGACTCGTAGCCTTCATCTCCACGCGAGACGTCGAAAGGGCGAAGGCCTTCTACGGCACCACGCTCGGCCTTCCTCTCATCCACTCAGACCCGGTGGCACTGGTTTACGGCGCGAACGGCACGAAGATTCGAATCCAGGTCGTGAAGGAAGTCACGCCGCATCCGTTCACCGCGCTCGGTTGGGACGTCGAGAACATGGAGACCACGGTCCGCTCGCTGATGGATCGCGGCGTGACGTTCGAGCGCTTCCCGGGCATGGTTCAGGACGATCTGGGAATCTGGAAGGCCCCTTCAGGCACACGGGTGGTGTGGTTCAAGGACCCCGAGGGTCACCTGCTGTCGCTCAGCCACCACGATTAGCCGTCGGCGGAACGCCGCGGGGCCGGCGCGCCCTCGCACGGACTCACCTCGCACTGCCGAAACGCTGCACGGGTCAGGTGCCGCACGAAATCTCCCTCGAGCTCCTCTGCTTTCGGCTGGAGCAGCGTGCCGGATTGAACCTTGGATCCGGTCGCGCGCTGGCCGGCGTTCGGATACTCTCGACGCGGTGATCTGCACGAAGGCGAATTCGTCGAGCAAACGCGAGCAAAGGAACACCGAACGATCGCCCGCAGCGATGTCGTGGTCTGATTCGGAAACACCTGGCGTCTTCCGATGAACAGCAACGCCGATGCGCCTTCTCCTAAGCCAGATACGGCCGATCATCGGCGCTGGCTGATCGGGATCAGCATCTCCCTCGCCTTCGGGATCTTCTCCGCAGTGATGGCGTGGCTGAGCTACGCGGATCGGACGAAGGCCGCACCGGCGCCGCAACGCCCATCCGCGCCTGCCGTCGCGACGCCCGCGCCCGCGCCCGCGCCCGCGCCCGTGCCCGCTCCCCCGACCGGCGGTCCATCCCCGCGTGGCCACGGAAAAGGTCACGGCAAGGATTGACGCGCGCACCTGCGCCCTTCCTTCGGTGGTGTCACCACGGCGGGTTCAACGTGATGCGCTGCCGGCGTTAGGATACGAGGATGCGTCAGACTGCGGTCGCTCTGGGCCTCCTTTCGCTGATGTCGAGCGCGTGCGACAAGAAACGCGACACGTCGATCGCCGAGAGCTACGGGCTGCCGGTGGACGCCGCGCCTGCGACGGTCCCTCTCGCCGCGACGGACGGGGGCTTCGCGTGCGATCAGGTCACGCTGCATCGCGCGTGGCGATTTCGCGGCGAGTCGACCCTCGTCCCGAGCGCGGTGGCCGACGTCGCCGCGGTGTACGTCACGACGCGCGCGCGCGAGGGGATCGTGGTGGGCTTCGCCGACGAGAAGGGCGAGCGCTTCGACACGGAGATGCAGCTCGTGCGGGCAGACGCCAAGGGGGCGCCGCTCGACCGCTTCCATGGCCGGACGACCGCGTACACGGGACCGCTCGACGTGGTGGCGATCGGCGCGGTGCCAAAGGGGACGTCCAAGATGAAGCTCGTCACGCGGAGCCAGACGATCGGGGACGAGGTCCGGTGCGAGACGCCCCTCACGCTCGCCGACGACGGGTCCGTGTGGCCGAAGCTCCCGCGCTACGCCGTGACGCGATTCACGAAGGACGCCAAGGCGCTGCGCGTCCTGGTGCGCGCCGAGAACGTGCTCGCGCAGGAGGGGACCGCGCCCACGCTTCAATGGAAGCCGCTGGACGGCGCGCAGCGGAAGGACGGGGTCCTGGTGAGCGCGATGCGCACCGGCGCGATGCCCACGACGATCGCGGTGACCAACGAGCGAGGCGAGCCGGCCGCGCCCGATCCGCGCGCTTCGTCGCGTTGGGTCGTCCTCGAGTACGACTGGAACGGCGACGAGATTCCGCAGGAGTACACGATGGGCGACAAGTGGGGGCCACTCCCGCCGTCGAAACCTTGGGTCGTGTCGAAGGAGCTCCGCGCCGCGCTCGACGCGAGCGCCAAGATCGCCGGGAAGTACGGCCCGACGGGGCAGGCGGTGTTCGTGCACGGCGGTCAGACGGAGATCGATGCGATGGCCGAAGCGGGCGCGGCGCCGCACTGGTGAGCGAACGCCCTCACCTCGCACTGTCGAAACGTTGAACGGGCCCACGCCACTGTTCGTCGTTCCACAGCACATCGTCGAATCGTCCGCCGGTGTAACGCGCAATTGCGGGGCGCCAGAACGCGGTCGCGTCGAGGTTCTCTGGCCTCTGGCGCACTTCCCACGGTCCCCGAAATCGATCGAAGAGGAATACAGCTGCGCGCACGCCCACGCCGCGGCGTCGATATCGCCGCATGACGAAGAACTCGGCCATGTCGCGCACCCCCTCGTGGCCGGTGAGCCGACTCCTTTCCTGGACGAGCGCGAAGCCGGCAAGCTTCGCGTCAACCCGTATCAGGAACGGGTGATGTCCAGGAACAGTCCAGTAAGGTCCGAGCGCCGGCAGCTGAAAGCGACCATCCTCCTCGACATCGATGCCCAGGATCTCACTGAAGTCGTACGTGTAGAGCGCGAAGAGCCCCGCCAAGCGCTCTTGATCGTCGGTGCCCGCTGCCGCTACCTGTACGTCCACGCGCGTCTACCTCGCGCGGTACGCTAGCAGTGTGCCGAGACGTTGAGACAGCTTCCGATCGGGAACGAACATGACGACGCCGAGAACCTACAGTGCCAGTTGCCATTGTGGTGACATCCGTTTCACGTTCGCCTGCGAGGAGATCACGAGCGGCCAACGGTGCAACTGCTCCATCTGCATCCGCAGAGGGGCGGTGATGTCCTCGAGCTACCTCCGCCCATCGGACGTCGAGGTGGAAGGCAAAGAGCGCCTGGCGCTGTACCAGTTCGGCGACAAGGACATGAACCACTTCTTCTGCCGCACCTGCGGCATCTCTCCGTTCAGCACGGTGGCCTCGGTGCCACCCGACTATCGAGGACCCGCAAGGCCGGGCGCCTATCGGGTCAACCTCGGGTGCGTTCGTGACCTCGATGTGCTCTCGCTCGAACTCCAGGTCATCGACGGGAAGGCCCTCTAATCTACCCGAGCGCTGTCTTGAACAGCGTCAAGAGCTCGCCCCATGCCTTCTCCGCTGCGTCGCGGTTATACACGTGCGAATCAGGCGGGCACCAGCCGTGCATGGCTCCTTCGTACACTTCGACCTTCGCGGGGAGAGACGCTTGGGCGAACGCGGCCTTGAGCGTCGCCTTTGCATCCGGTTGCTTCGCGTCGTCGTTGGCGGCGATCGCGACGAGGAACTGCGCCTTCATCTTCGGGATCAGAAGGTGCGGGCTGTCCGGCTTGTCCGTCACCATGCCTCCGCCGTGGAACGTCGCGGCGGCTCCGATGCGCTCCGGATTCGTCGCCGCCGTGCGCATGACGAGCGGCCCGCCCATGCAGTAGCCCGTCGTCCCCATCTTTCTAGACTTGTCCACGGACGGTTGCTGGTCGAGCCACGCCGTCAGCGCCTTCGCGTCAGTGACCGCGGTCTCCGCGGTGAGCGAATGGGCCAGACCCATCAGCGCGTCGCGCGTCGCCGGATCGTCGAAGTTCGGATGAGGAGGTGCCGTCGGCGCCTTCTTCGTGCGGTAGAAGGGATTCACCACGAGCACGGCATATCCCGACTCGGCGAGCCGCCTTCCCATCTGACGGAACGCCTGACGGAGCCCGAAGATGTCCGGCCAGACGAGGACGGCCGGAGCCGTGCCGGTCGTCGGATGGACGAAGTACGAGTCGCACGCGCCGTCCGGTGTCGTGATGCTGACCTCCGACTCGGCCGTCGCGATCGCCGCTGTCGCTGCGGTCGGTGCGGGCACCGGGCCCGGCGTCGGATCGGTCGACTTGCACCCGATCGGCAGGAGCGACGCGAGGCCAGCGCCGAGCGAGAGCGAGCTGAAGGCCCGCCGCGAGACGAGCTCGGAGCGAAGGCGGTACGCGACCATGTCGTCGAAGGAGTCGTCGTCACACATGCCGGGAGTATATGATCTCCGCGCTCGAGAGGCGCAAGGAGCGTCATGATCAGCGATCCAAGCTTGCCCAGGTCCCGTGAGCCACATACCGATGGCGCATGACGTTGAGCGAGGCCTGGGAGACGCACGCGCGAGATTGGATCACGTGGGTACGGAAGCCAGGGCACGATAGCTACGACCGCTACCATCGCGATCAGTTCCTCCCGCTCGTCCCTCCGCCCGGCCGGCGTACGCTCGACGTCGGCTGCGGAGAGGGGAGGCTCACGCGGCACCTCGCATCGCTCGGCCATCGCGTGGTCGGCATCGACGCGTCTCCCACGCTCGTCGCCGCCGCGCGCGACGTGGCACCGGACATGGAGCTTCACGTCGCCAATGCATCTGCGCTCACCTTCGACGATGCGTCGTTCGATCAGGTCGTCTCGTTCATGTGCCTGCATGATGTCGATGACCTCGGCGGCGCGGTCCTGGAAATCGCGCGCGTGCTCGAGCCCGGTGGCGTCGCCTGCCTCGCGGTCGTCCATCCGCTCAATTCGGCGGGCCGCTTCGAGAAGCACGGCCGATTCGTGATTCGCGGAAGCTACCTCGACTCGTTTCGCACCTCCGACGTGGTCGCGCGCGACGAGCTCACCATGACGTTCGAGAGCCAGCATCGGCCGATCTCCGCGTACTTCGACGCGCTCGCGGCCGCAGGGCTCGTCGTCGACGCGCTCCGCGAGCCCGTCACCGAGGGACACGCGTCCTGGAGCCGGCTTCCGCTCTTCCTCCACCTCCGCGCGCGAAAGCTCGCCCGCTAGTTTCGGTGCGATCCCACTGCCGTTGGCCTATCCTGCGTATGTGACCGGCGGAGTCGACAGCGAGGGCCAATTGCTCGCCGGTCGTTACCGCCTAGGTGTGCGCATTGGGGTCGGCGGTATGGGCGCCGTGCATGTCGCGACCGACACGCGGCTCAAGCGCGACGTCGCGATCAAGGTCCTGCCCGCCAAAGCGCTGGGAGATCAGGCCGCGCGGCAACGGCTCGTCCGTGAGGCGCTCGCGTGCGCAGCCCTCCAGCATCCAGGGATCGTTCACGTCTACGACGTTGGCGAAACCGAGGATGGCGGCGCGTTCCTCGTGATGGAGCTGATCAACGGCACCTCTCTTCGCGCCCTCATCGGCGATGACGCTTGGACCACGAGGCAGCGCGTTTTCGCCATCATCGAAGCCGCGCGTGCGCTCGCCGCGGCTCATCGCGCCGGCCTCATCCATCGCGACGTGAAGCCGGACAACCTCATGCTGCGGCAGGACGGTCGCGTCGTGCTGCTCGACTTCGGCATCGTCAAGCCGACCGTCGGCTCGGTGGAGAGGAACCTCACGAGCAGTGGCGACGTCGTGGGTACGCCTTCGTATCTCTCGCCCGAACAAGCGCGCAACCAACCCCTCGATGCGGGTACCGATCAGTTCTCACTCGCCGTCACGGCGTACGAGCTGCTCTCACGCTCCATTCCGTGGTCGGCAACGTCGACGATGGCGGTCGTCGCGGCCATCCTCAACGATCCCCCCACACACCTGCGGCTCTCGGACGCGGCGCTCGCCGACGCGATCCGTCCCGTGATCGAGCGCGCGCTGCAAAAACGACGAGACGATCGGTACCCCGACGCCGACGCGTTTGCCGATGCGCTCGCGCACGCGGCGGGCGTCCCGCCATCGCCGAAGTCCGGCCCCGCAGTGCTGCAACATCGACCTCCTGACATTGGCGTGCCTGCGGATGGCCTCGCGTCGACGGCGCGAATGGACCTCGCGCATGCGGCGCTCGCGCAGACGGTCATTGCGCCGAGCTCAAACGTCGGGGTCGCGCCTCGCTCACGTCGCGCGTGGAGGCTGCTCCTGGGCGGCGCGCTTTCGCTCGCGGTGGCGGCCTTGGCGTTGGGGCTCTGGCGAACCCGGGCCAACCCGCTCGATACCGCCGTTCCTGTTCTCGCCTGTCCCGTGCTCGACGGCACGATCGATGGAAAGCCGGCGCCGTGGCTGGGGGCTGCGGCGGCGTACGCACTCGCCGACGACCTCGCGCCGATGCTCGGAGGCTTCAACGAGCACGTCCGCGTGCCCGGAGCGCTCCTCGCGCGCCGGGGCTATTCCCAGGACGCCCGTGAGCTCGATCCCTGGGCGGTGCCGGGGCTGCGCGAGCAAAGTCTGCGAGCCGCCGCGAGCTCGGGCTTGCCGTGGATCGACGGCCAGGCCCACGCGCATGGCACGGTGGTCGCGCTGACCGTGATCGTGCGGAGTCCGAGCGGCCGCGAGCTCGGGCGCGCCAGTGGGAGCGGCACTCCACTGCGTGCGGTGGCGCTCGACGTAAGCCGCAAGCTGCGGGCGACCGGCGCGCTCGGCCGTCCGCACGCGATGGATCCGGAGTACCGCGCATGGCAAGGCGTGGGCTCGGCGGAAGAGCAGGATGCGATCGCCGATCTTGAGCTGGCGACCCGTGGCCGCCAGGCTCCGGTGCGCTGCAAGGTCGCAACGCCCCCGCGTCTTCCCGCGTCGTGGCGCGTGGCCCTGCAGGAGTCGTGTGCGGGTCACGCCGTTGATTCGACGCTCCCGGCCGCGGCTCTGGCACGTGCGATTGCCCAGGAGCCGAGCGTGATCACGCCCGCGCTGCGTACGCGCTTCGACCACGAAATCGCCTCCGGCCCACCGGGACAACGCAAAGCCCTCGCCCTCGCCACCGCCTTGTCGATGGAGGACCCAACGGGCGACGACGAGCACACCGGCATCCTCGCCGTGGTCAGCGCCGAACCGCGAACGGGTTGGAACGCCGTCCGGGAGGGAATGGGGACCGCGAACCCGACCGTCATCTCGAGTGCCCTCATGTGGGCGCCGGACCATCCGGACTGGTGGCTTACGGCGACGCGTGCGCTCGCGCCATCCGACCGCGCCGGCACCTCCGAGTTTCTTCGGCGCGAGTTCCTCTTGTTTCCTTACGACGTGGTTCCCGCCCTCTACGCGGACTCGCTTCTGCGAGAGGGCAACGCGGGCGAGTTGGGTGTCGTCATTGCGTACCTGGAAGGATCCGCCGACGGTGACGCTCGGGAGCTGGGCCGGCTCCTCTCGAGTCGGGCGGCGGTGCTCGATGGCGCCTTCGCGCGGACGCTCGCGCGGTGGAGCCAGGAGCTCACCGCCCCGGGAGCCGTGCTCGGGGACACCGACGATGACAACCCGCGGATCACGTCGGCCCGCGAGCTTGCCTATGCCATCGGGGCCGAGCGATCGATTGGAAACGCGGTGGCGCGCGGGATCGCAGAAGGCACGACGGCTCTTCGCATCGCCACGACCAACGTGACGGTGCGTGCGAACCTCGCGGCATCGTGTGCGCTGGCCGAGGCCTCCCTCGCGGCCCGATGCCTGGCGGCGTTGGCGCCCTCTGCGGACGCGCCGAAACTTCAGCGCGAGGATTGGCGTCTCATCCAGCAAGTCGTCGAACGCTACGTCGTCGGCGACTTCGCGAAGGCGGCCGACGTTGCACGCGGCTTCATGGGTTCGCGCTACTACGCGTACTACGGCGTTCGCATGGGCGACTTTCTGGTCGACGTCTTCGATCGCGGCAACGTGCCCGAGCTCGCGGAGGCGTTCGATCTCCCGCACGTCGACGACCGCAACCTCCACGGCGCGAGCTTGGCCACGTTGAGGACCGCGCGCCGCGCCTGGACGAAGGGTGACAAAGAACGCGCCCGAACACTCGCGAAGCGGGTCGCGGACGCGTGGAGGCTCGTCGACATGACCGTCTTGGCGGTCGCAGAGATGACGAGCATGCTCTCGGCGCCGTGAGATGCGCATGTCGCTGGCGCGCATCGTCGCGCTGGAGCACCGACGTATCCCGTACGCGATCACCTCACGCCGTAGAAACGCTGCACGGGCCCGCGCCGGGCGAAAAATCCAAACGGCGTCTCTTTCGGCGACAAGGACGCAGAGGCGGTCGCGGCGTCTCACCCGCGCTCCCGCTGAGGGACAACGTGCCAGTGCCGCGCGCGAGCCGGCGAGCGCCGCGCGTGGCGATCCTCGGCGCGTACCCTCGTTCCCGCCGAACGCGAGGAGATGGCGCGGCGATTGCTCAGGGGCGCGGCATGTCCGCACCTCCGCTTCGCGCCGTCTGGGCCTCTCTCTCTTTGCTCCTTGCGCTCGCGTGCTCGCGCGGCGCCGCGACGAGCGCACCCCCGTCCGACGACGCGGGCGCGACGCCGCTCGCGGACGCGGCAAGGAACGACGGGCCCTATCCCGCGCCTCACGCCGCATTGCCACAGGTAACGTCGCACGGGCGTCGTCGTCTCACGAGCCCGACGCTCATCCCCGTCTTTTTCCCGAACGATCCGCTCGAGGGTCAGGTGCTGGACTTCTTGGGGAAGCTCGCCGCGTCCTCGTATTGGGGCGCGACGCTAGGCGAGTACTCCATCGGCGTGCCGACGGTCGCGCCCGTCGTGCACGTGCCGAGCAGCCCGCCGACGTCGATCAGCGGCCGAGACGTGGAGACCTGGCTCGAAGCCTCGCTGGGTTTCGGCCCCTCGGACGCCGGGGCGGACGGAGCGTCCTCGATCCCGACGTCGCCGCTTCCGCCTTACGACGCGAGCTCCTACTACCTCCTCTTTTTTCCCGAGAGCACGAGCATCACGTTTCCAGGCTTGAAGTCGTGCGCGAGCTACGGCGGATACCACGCGGGAACGGTACTCAATGGCGTGGCGTACGCCGTTCTCCCGCGATGCGCGGAGCACCGAGGGCTCTTCGGGATCGACGCGTTGACCGAATCGCTCTCGCACGAGATCGTCGAGGGTGCCACCGATCCGGATCCGGATGGCGCGCCGGCCCTCATTGGCACCGACTTCGGGGGCAGCGGCTGGGCGCTGGCTACGGGAGCGACGGGCTCGGAGCTCGGGGACATGTGCACCTTCGTGAGCGGGGCCGTCGTCCCGCTCGCAGGTACGCCGTACGTCGTCCAAAGAACCTGGTCGAACGCCGCGGCGCTTCTCGGACACGATCCATGCGTCCCAGCGCCCCTCGGGCCCGCGTTCGGCGCCGCGCCGGACCTCGCCGACACCGTGCACGGCGTCGCCAACGCTCCCGTCCTCGGCGTGGCGATCCCGCCGGGTCAGTCGCGTACGATCGCGCTACGCGTCTTCAGCGACGCGCCGACGACGAGCCCGATCACCGTCGAGGTCGACCAAGGTGATGGGCACCTCGTGGGGGCGGACCCCGACTCGCTCGCGTTCGCGCTCGACGCACGCCAGGGCGTGAATGGCGACGTCCTCCACCTCACGATCACGCGCAACCCGCGCATCTTCCGAACGCGGTACCACTCGTTCCAGATCACCTCGACGCTCGAGGGCCGTGCCACGACCTGGTTCGCCATGGTCGGAGAGTGACCGGGTCGCGCTCGCGGTGGCCATCCGCCGGGTCGGCGGCCCGTGATACGAGAGCGCATGCAGCTCGAGCTCGTCGCGTCGTGGTCGTGCACCCCGGACCGGGAATTTCAGCATCAGTGGCTGAAGGTCGTCCCGGGCATGGTCGGCGTGTTCCTCGGCGACGGATCGCTGACGGTTCGAAGGCCGGTCGCGGGCGCGCCGGTCGTCGCGTCGCTGAGCTTGCCGGCGAACGCGCAGCTCGCGCTCGATCCTCGCGGCGAGGTGGTCGCCTGTCTCGACGGCGGGCGCCTCTCTCTTCTCGGCATGACGGGGGCCGAGGTGGCGGCTGTGCAGGTGCCGCACGAAATCTCCCTCGAGCTCCTCTGCTTTCGGCTGGACGGTGAGCGGCTCTGGTTGTTCGGCTTCGTCGACTCCACCTTTCGTGCGCTTGCGTACGATCGCGCGCTGGCGCTGGTCGGCGACTACCGCCCGCCGCTCACCTTGTCCCCGGCGGGCTGGCCCATCCAGGTCCATCCGAGCGAAGACGCGTTCGTGCTCACGTTGAGTGAGGATCAGGACGATCCTCAGGCGGGCGCACGCCGCGTGGGCGTCCGGATCGTGCAAGGAGAGGCCACGATCGTCTTCGACGAAGGAGACATCGACTACCCGTGTCTCGGCTTTACCCAGGATGGCCGCTTCCTCATCGGCCTCGATCCGTTCACGCGGCTGATGGCGTTCTCCTGGCCAACCTATGCGCCGGGCGAAGAGGCGTCCTTCGAGCCAGACCACGAGGGCCGTCCGGTCGGAATGATCGTCGGAGACCACCTCGTGACCGAACGCCACTCGAAGGCGGAGATCGTCTACGACCCCAAAACGCAGACCGCAGAAGCCCGCGAAACGCATGACTCGGCGTTGTGGATCCTCGCGCTGCCGACGCTCGAGGAGAAGGCGCTCATCCCTTGGGTCGGCCGTGGCTTCGGCGACGCCCAGGACGACGCCGGCCTCGAGATCGTCGACGCCGTCAGCAGCGATAGCTTTCTCGAGTCACGTAGAAACGACGACGGCAGTTTCGCGATGCGCATCTGGCGATTGGTCGACCGCAAATGACGACTCACTTGGCGAGCTTGCCCTCCGGCCTTCGGGCGCACCCGGGGAAGATGGCGCTGGCGCCGACCGACCATCAGCCTCTCCGTCCAGTTCCACCGGCCGGATGACCCCGCGCTGCCACCACGTGTCGTTCAGATCGATGACGAGGTTAGGCGCTCGAGAAGCTCGGTGACGGAGACCGTGGCGATGGTGGTGAGGCTGTCGGAGACCGCGTACGGAATGACGAGACGATCGCCATGGAGCAACGCGCCGCACGAATAAACGACGTTCGGCACGTAGCCGTCGCGTTCGTTCGCGTTGGGCACGAGCATCGGCTCGCTCAGCGAACCGATCACCTTCGACGGGTCCGCGTGGTCGAGGAGTAGCGCGCCAAGCCAGTACTGGCGCATGGGGCCGACGCCGTGGGTCAGCAGGATCCAGCCGGCCTCTGTCTCGATCGGCGAGCCGCAGTTGCCGAGTTGGACGAATTCCCATGGGTGCTTCGGCCGATAGATGAGCTTTGACTCGTTCCAGAAGTGAATGTTGTCGGACGCGAGCAGGAAAATATTCTCGCCGTCCAGCCGCGACGCCATCATGAATTGGCCGCCGACGTGGCGCGGGAACAGGGCCATTCCCTTGTTCTGCACGCACGCGCCGTTCAGGGTGTTGATCTTGAAGTGGCGAAAGTCGCTCGTATCGATGAGCTGAGGAAGGACGCGGAGGCCGTTGTAAGCGGTGTACGTCGCGTAATAGGTCACGCGCCCATCGGGATGGACGAAGCGCACGAAGCGCGCATCCTCGATTCCGCGACTCTCGCTCTCGCTCACGGGGAAGATCACGCGCTCGGAGATGGGGACGTCGGGCGAGAACTCGAGTTGGTAGTTCGAGTGAGCAAGCCAGAGCATGTTGTCGGCGAGCTCCTTGTACTGCGTGTGCCCCGTCTGCGGTCGGCAGCGGTCGATGGCGTAGTTCAGGTCACTGATCGTGAAGCGTGAGTCGAGGATCGCGAGGATCGGCTCGGCCAGCGGCCGGTGAGCTTTCATTTCGCGGAGCTTGAGGACGTAGCTCTCCTTGTCATAGAGCGCGTCGTGGACGGGGCGCGCTGTGACCGCGAATCGCGTCGGTGGATCGACGACGATGCCATGGTCGGCGCCCACCGATCCGGTGCGAAACTCGATTGACGAGATGTGCCCTTCACCGCATGCGCGAAGACTCATCACGAAGCGGACCGAGCCGGTGGGCGCGCCGTTCTGATCGGGGTGCTCCACCATCGATGGGTTGAAGAGCGCGACGGACTCGAGCGAGTATTCGCTCGTGAAGTAGGCGCCAAGGAGCAGGCGGCGCTCCTCGCTCGGGTCGGGGAGGTCGCCGATCACGTCGAGGGCGGTCGCGTAGTTCTGCCGGAAGATGCCGCGGATGTCCTTGTGGCGCTGCCGGTAGTCGTTGACGAGGGCCGTCACCATCGTCGAGATCTCGGCGTCCGGAAGCGCCTTTACGCGCTCGATCACGGCGCGGATCCGCGATGGGCCACCGGGAAGAAACGACCGAGCGATGACTCGCTGCGGGTCGGCGGTAAGGCGCAGCGGCAGGCGAGTGACGTTCATGGCACTCCGCTTATAACCTCAGCGCGATCGTCGCGTCGCGCTACTGCTGCATCGTCCGCGATCGTGCCCCGAAAGTCGCGTTGTCGCCCAACGCGCGTAGGTAGCGCGGCGGCGGCCTGCGCGATGCACGAATCAGGGTAGATCGCCGCGCCGTGCGCGCCCCGGCGGCGAACCCATCGGGCCCGGCGGGAAGACCGACTCACTTTGCGAGCTTGAACGCGCTTCCCTTGTTGTTCGCGCCGTCTGCCTCGACCCAATAAACCGCGGTGTCGTCCAGGGCCAAGGAGACCGGGTTGGCGCGCGCAGACGCGACGAGGACAGGGGTTGCCCCGCAGGTCTTGCCGGCGCCGCACGAAGCCACCACTCCCGCGTTGCCCGCGGCGGGGACCGTCCAATAGACCCCCGACGCATCTGCCGCGATCGCCGATGCGACGCCGGGCATCTGGGCGATCGCGGTCGGTGCGCCTCCGCACCCCGCGACCGCGCAGGAGTAGATCGACGCGCTCGTCGCAAAATAAGCAGTGTCTCCGTACACGACGAGCGGGCCCGGCGGCGACGCCAGCACGTTGGAGCCGGCGAGCTCGGTGGGCGCGGTGCAACCGACGCGCTCGCAACGGTAGACCGCGCGATTGAACTCGTTCGCCCAGACGACGTAGCCCTTCGTCAGCGAGATCTGCGTCCTCCCCTCTTCGGACGGGGCGAGCGTGCTCGCGGCGGTGCAGCTCGCGCTCGCGCAGGACTTGATCTCCTGGTAGGTCGCGCCCCACGCGAGGGTCGTCGCGTCCACATCGATCGCGAGCGGGTTGGAGATGCCGGTCGGGACCAGCGCCTGGGGAATGGTGAAGCATCCGCCGAGCGCGCACCGGAAGACCGTGGTCGCAGCGCCGCCCGCCGCGAAGAAGTAGGCGTAGTTGGGATCGACGGCGAGGGCGTAGGGCAGCGATACGACGCCGCTCAACGTGCCGGGGGTAACGAGGGAGACCGGAGCGCCGCCGGCCTTTGGAACGCGATCGATCCCGCCCGTGCGAAGGACGTACAGGTTCTGGCCCACGCCACGAACGGCCGAGGGCAGAGCGAGCGTCGTCGTGAGGGTGACCGGATCGCATTTGCCCGCGGTGCACGTGGCGCCGAGGCACGAGTGGCCGCAAGCGCCGCAGTTCAGCTTGTCCACCCGCGTGTCGACACATGCTCCCGAGCATGAGGTCAGCCCGCCGTCGCACGCCGGCCCGCACGATGCACCGGAGCATCCTCCGTCCGGCGTCGCGGTATCCGATGCGGCGTCGTTGCCGGGCGGGGTGGGCGGAATCGACGAGTCGGGCACTCCATTTCCGGAGTCTCCCGCGTCGTCACCCGAAGGCGGATCGCTCGCGGAGAGGCCGGCGAGTGACGTACATGCCGCGAGCGGCATGAGCGCGAGCGCGTGGATCAGGCGCATCTTTCCATTGTAGCGCGGGAAAAGCGGAAATCGGCCAGCGCCACGAGATCTTTTCGGCGCCCCTGACGCACATCGCAGGATGACGCGCGAAAGACTGGATGCGAAGGGTGCCGGGGACAGCCCCGTGCGACGGCCGCTGGAAGCCAGCTGCGCGCACGCCGACCCCGCGGCGTCGATATCGCCGCACGCGTTTGATCGTCGGTGCCCGCTGCCGCTATCTGTACGTCCACGCGCGTCTACCTCGAGCGGTACGCGAACACTGCGCCCTTCGACGGCAGCGTGGCCACGAGCTTCTTCGGCGCCTGCGCGCGGTAACTCTCGTCGATCCACGACTTGAGCATGTCGACCGGCAGCGGCTTCCCCTCGGGGAACTTGGCCGAGACCCACCCGCTCTTCCCCAGGCCATAGGCGGTGGGCGTTACGAACGGGAGCATCAACGCGGCCGCGGCGGAGTGCGGGAGCTTGCACGAGATCCCGAACGGCTCGCCCTCCACGTTTAAGTACGCGAACGTCTTGTCGTTGACCGCCAGATCGAGGTGACCCGGCCAAGGGCTCTTCGTGTGAGCTCCGGGGTACGCCAGGCCGTACGCGCGCAGGTCCTTGAGCACGGCGTTGGAGGGGTTTTTCGCTCGCGGCATCGCTTCTTCTCCCAGTGTCCAGTTCGAACTTTCCAAACGGTCTAATCGTGCCGCGCGGTTCTCGTTTTCGCGCGCCGCGGGGCGTCGCCTTGCGGCGGGGCGCGCTCCGGCAACGGCCCGAACCACGCGAGCCACTCCTGGAGCACCGCCAGGCGCTCGCGGTTGATGGAGTAGACCACCGTGCGACCGACCTTCTCGTGGACGAGCAAGCCGGCCGCTTCGAGCACCTTCAAGTGGCGCGTCGTCGTTGGCCACGCGTGTGCGAAGCGCCCCGCGATCTCCCCCGCCGGCATCGCTCCGCCCCGAAAGTGCACGGTGAGCAGGATCTGACGCCGCGCCGCGTGGGCAAGCGCGGCGCACACGGCCTCGAGCGCGTCGAGGCGCTCCTCGGCACTACTCTTCGACACTCACGGCTTCGAGGACCGCGAGCTCCGGCGAGGGGCCGCCTTCGATCATCGGCCCCATCGGCTCCCAGATCGCCATCATCTCGGGCGTCTGGTGGGCGAGGCGCGGCGCGTCCTCGTCGCGCCACGCGAAGATCTCCACGAAGAACGGGCGCCCGGTTCGCTTGTCGGTCGCGCGGTAGACGATTGGCTTCGCGTCCGCGCCGAGCCCGGAGCGGCGGACCGCCGGCCAGTGCTTCTTGACCAGGGCGAAGAGCGCCTCTTCCTGGCCGACCTTTGGGCGGTAAATGCAGTGCACCCACATCGGCTTTTTCACGTCTGCGCTCATGTTCTGGCTCCTTTCTACGTGGCGGTCACGGATGCGGGGATCTTCGGTCGTCGACGGCGGCGCCCCCACGGTCATCGCGAGACAACGTTTAGCGCACATGCTAATGTTTGCAAGCCTAAATCATTTGCGTAGAGGCTAAATAATGCGGTAGGTCGATGACCTCAGGCCCGTCCCATGCTCGCGCCGAGGGTGACGAGAAGCTCCTCCAGTTGCTCGAGCGTCTCGGGCAGCCCGGCCGTCGCCCCGGAGGCGATCGCAGCGTCGAGAGCTTCCTTCGAGGGATAGAGATCGCGCATGACCACCAGCGTCTTGCCGCCCTTTTCCTCGAAGGTCACTGTCGTGACGGCCCCACCGTCACCACCTTCGTCGTTGGTCCACACGAGGCGCGAGTGCGGTGTCGCTTCGAGGTACCTACCGAAGAACTCCATGGTCGAGGCGCCGTGGCTGAACACCAAACGGTACCTGCCCCCGACACGCGCATCCGCCTCGCAGGAAAGCAAGGACAAGCCACTCGACTTCGGTACCCACCACTGCTTGAGCAGCTCGGGCTTGGTCCACGCCTCGAACACGATGCGCGCCGGGCCGTTGAAGGCTCGCGTGACGACGAGCTCACGCTCGGACTTCCGTTCACCGTCGTGCGGTTCTTCATGGGGGTGGGCTCACTGTCTTTTCTTGCGTCCATCGACCTTCTCCTTCCGTTTCAGTTCATCGATAACCTTGTCCAGCTCGTCGAAGCGGGCGTCCCATAGCTGGCGATACCTCTCGATCCACGCCGTCTCATCCTCCAGCCGGCGCAGCCCGAGCTTGCACGTCCGCACGCGACCGACCTTCTCCGTGGTCACGAGACCGGCCTGCTCCAAAACGCCGACGTGCTTCTTCATGCCCGTCAAGGTCATGTGGAACTTTTCGGCAAGGTCCGTGATCGAAGCGTCTGCACGTCCGAGCTGCTCCAGAACGCCGCGTCGGGTGGCGTCCGAGAGCGCGGCGAACGATTCATCGAGGCGGGCTTTCGAATACTGAACCATATGGTTCAGTATGTAACGCACGGATGGGCGGCATGCAAGGGGAGTCCGTCGCCGAGCTCTCCAGGGCCGGCGGCGTCGCGTTAGGTTCAGGAGATTCAGGAGCGTTTCGCTGCGCTGCGCTTCGCTCCACTCACCGAAGCGTGAGCTCCATGTCGGTGCCCATCAATCTGACAAGGCTCTCGAGCGCGGCGCGATCGTGCTCGCGCGCACGGAGCATCTGCGCGCTGGCTTCCTCCGATGCGCGCGTTCCAGGATAGATGGTCTCGAAACGTCGTGCCTCGGGGAAGGCCGAGGGCGAGCTCGCACGATCGACCATGCGCCGCGCGCCGGAGCTTGGCGCCCAGCGCTCGGTCTTGGTCGGATCGACGTCCGGATCGCCCCGATGCGGGCCAGGGAGGATCGTAGCTCGCGGCATCTCGTCTTACTTTGGCACACTCTCGTTCGACGCGCCGCCCGCCCGTCCGCAGCTGAGCCTGCTCACGCAGGAACGACACGCGCAGCTACTTTCCGGTGCGTTCGCGGTGGCTGCACCCGGGCCAGCAGCAGGGCCGACGCTGGCCTTCCTCGAGCTCCTCCCGGGTTCGGCGAATGCGGCGTTCCCGGGTCTTCGCCTGCTTTGCATCCTCCACCCAGCAGATGAACTCGTTGCGGGCCAGAGGCGTGATGTCATTCCAGGCCGCGAGCGCCGCAGGATGGGCGACCAGGGCCGTGCGCAGGTCTTCAGGAAGCTCGTGCACGACGCCACCGGGCACTCTACGGCTACTCACGAGATCACGCTTAGCCCAGCTTCGCGTTCGCGTCAGGAGTACGACGTTCGCATCGCCCGCCTCGTCTACACACTCTCACGCTGCATCCGACGGAGGGTGATGGTGCCGAAGGGGATCGGTCACAAGCGGTGATCCTTTGACAATCGTATCATATGGTTTTATTGTAAAACCATAATTGGCGACTCGGTGAAGCCCGTGCCGCGGTGACGCGGGTATCGAGCACCTTGCGCAAGCCGCGCCTGACGGTGGAGTAAAGAGATGCCCGAGACGACGGACAAGATGCGGTTCGAGGGCCTGACGCTGACTGTGGCGGACGTCCAACGGTCGATCGATTTCTACAGCGGCAAGCTCGGGCTGAAGGTCGCTTGGAACTCTGTGCCTGCCTTCGCGATGCTCCGCCTGGGTGCGGGTACGATCGGGCTGCTCGCCATGGCCGAGGCGCAAAAAGAGGGCGTGGAGGCATCCTCACCGGCGCAGAAGTCGGCCATCCATGTCGAGTTCACGACCGATGACCTGGGTGGTCTCTACGAAGACTTGAAGAGCAAGGGCGTCGTCTTCCACCAGCCCCCGCACGACGAGCCGTGGGAGCGATCGATGACGGCTTTCGATCCCGACGGGTACGCCGTCGAGTTCGCACAAGGAAAACGTGGCCAGAACCAGACGAAGGACTCCGGCTTCGGAAAGGTCATCGACGCGGAGAAGTGACGATCGCTAGCGGGCCGATCGCCGATCAGAGGCGCGCATGTTCTTGGTGCAATGCGTCTGCAGCTCGACAGACCGGTTGAAGAATCGCTCGAGCAGCTGGAGCTCAGGGACCGAATACGACCGCAAATGCTCGCTGCCGCGCCGTCGCATGGGGCCCCAGATTGCATCGAGGCGACCCCGCCCTTCGTCCGTCAAATCCACGACCACGCTGCGCCCGTCGTCGGCGTTCGCGCTGCGCGTGAGATAATCTCGCGCCTGCAGTCGGTCGAGCGCCGTCGTCGTCGCTCCGCGCGTTAGTCCGAGCCCGTCCGCCACTTCACTGGCTTTCATGGCGCCTCGGTCGCGAAGCGCCGTCAAACAACGCAGGTCCGTCGCATTGATCCCCAGGGAGGCGGCGGCCGTGGCGTCGAACAAATCGACGGAGTCCTGAAAGCGCTTCAGCGCGGCGACCATGGCCTCTGCCGCCCGCGTCTGATGTCTGTCCGTCATGATGCTTCGACGATCTTACCATTTCGGCGCGAGCACGCGCGCGACACGAGAGCGCGTGTCGATGGGCGCGGAGCGGCGCTCGTTCTTCATGGCGTCATCGTCGGCGCCGCCGTTCGCTGGGACGATCGCGACATGGAGCTCGAAGCTCGCGCGTCACCTGAGCGTGAGCTCCATGTCGGTACCCATCAGTCTGACAAGCACCTCGAGCGCGGTGCGATCGTGCTCGCGCGCACGGAGCATCTGCGCACTTGCTTCCTCCGACGCGCGCGTTCGGAGCGCTGCAGCGGCGAAGGGGGGCCGGTGGAGGCGGGAATCAGGAAGAACCTGAGGCTCGATGCGGTGACGGCGCTCGCGACGACGGACGGTACGCGATGAAGGCCGCACGATTCCACCGGACCGGCGGCCTCTAAGTCCTCTTGTTCGAGGCGTGGTAGGTCTTCGAGGAGCGAAGAACCGCTCCACGTAGCATCGCCATGGCCCAGCACATCGCCCAGTTCTCGGTGGTCGTTCGCGATTACGACGAAGCCCTCTCCTTTTATGTCGACAAGCTCGGCTTCGAGCGCCTCGAGGACACGGATCTCGGGGGCGGCAAACGCTGGGTCCGTGTACGTCCGGCGGGCTCGACGGGTTCAGGCATTCTGCTGGCGCGGGCCGTTTCGGAAGAGCAGATGACCTGTATCGGAAACCAAACCGGCGGCCGAGTCTTCGTCTTCTTGGAGACGGACCAGTTCTGGCGAGACTACCGGGACCTGGTTGCGCGAGGCGTGACGTTCGTGCGCCCGCCGACGAAGGAGGCGTACGGCACCGTGGCCGTCTTCGAGGATCTCTACGGCAACCGCTTCGACCTCATCGACCCGCGCCCGGCGGGCGGAGGATAGTCTGAAGCATCCTTCTCGACGCTACTAGGCGGACGCAGTACGACGAGCGCATGTCGCTCGCCCACTACGTCACGCTCGGTCACTCGGGGCTTCGTGTCAGTCCGTTCTGCCTCGGCACCATGACCTTCGGCAAGGAATGGGGGGCCTGGGGCTCGGAGCCGGCGGACGCAACCCGCATCCTCGACCGCTACATCGAGCGGGGGGGCAACTTCATCGACACCGCGAACGGCTACACCAAGGGCCACTCCGAAGTGATCATCGGCGACCACCTCGCGCACGATCGCAAGAAGCGAGACCGTGTGGTGATCGCCACCAAGTTCGTGACGAACCTCTACTTGGGAGATCCGAACGGCGGTGGCGCGAGTCGGAAAGCGATCGTCGCCCAATGCGAAGAATCGCTCCGCCGACTTCGCACCGACTACATCGATCTCTATTGGATGCACGCCTGGGACAAGACGACGCCCATCGAAGAGACGATGCGCGCGCTCGATACTCTCGTCGAGCAGGGCAAGGTTCGCTATTTGGGATTCAGCGACACGCCGGCGTGGAAGGTCGCGCAGGCGCAGACGATGGCCGCGCTCCGGGCGTGGTCGCCGCTCGTCGCGCTCCAGATCGAATACTCGCTCCTCCAGCGCACGGTAGAAGGCGAGCTCGTCCCGATGGCACAGGAGCTCGGGCTCGGCATCACGCCGTGGGGCCCCCTACGCGGCGGCGCGCTCAGCGGCAAGTACAAGCGGGCCGACAAAGGAAAGCACGAGGCGGCGCGCGGCGTTCGCGTGACGAACTATCTGGATGACCGCACGTTCGACCTCCTCGACATCCTCGAAGGCATCGCAAAAACGCATGTCACGACGGTGGCGCGGGTCGCGCTCGCGTGGGTCCAGGGTCGCCCTGGCGTCACGTCGACGATCATCGGCGCCCGCACGATCGAGCAGCTGGACGACAACATCGGCGCCCTCGACGTGAAGCTCACGCCCGCGGAGATCGAGGCGCTCGACAAGGCGAGCACGCCGTCGCTGCCGTTCCCGGTGGACATGCTCACCATGGTTCCCGCGTTCGTCTTTGGCGGCACGACCATCAACGGTCAGGCGTCGAAGGCGTGGCCGCAAGCGCCGCAGAGCGACGCAGAGCGCTTCTGAGCTGGGCGTCGTGGCCGTGAACACGGAGGATCTCGACGCGGATGCGCAAGAGATCGCGAACGTGAAGCCTGACAGCTCGGACTCCACTGCGTCCCGTCCGGCTCCGTTCGCCTCAGGGCCGCGTGCGCGCTAAGGTCTGGGCCGATGAATCAAGGCTACGATCCGCGAAGGTACCCGCCGCCCGGGCCCTATGGCGCCCCGCCTGGCTACCCGGTCTATCCGCAGCAGGCGTACCCGTACGCGCCGGACACATCGGCGCAGGACGCATCGCACCTGAAGCTGCTCGCCGTGCTCCACTTCGTCTATGCCGGCTTCCTCGGGCTCATGGGCCTCTTCTTCGTCATCTACATCATCCTCGGCGTCGCGATGGCGACCGCGCCGCCGCCGAGCGGGGGTAGTGCTGGCGGGCCGCCGCCCGAGGCGATCGGGGGGATTTTCGCGGCGATCGGCGCGTTCGCGATGTTCCTCATGTGGGGGAAGGCGGCGCTCGTCGTGTGGTCTGGGGTCAGCCTTCGCTCCCATCGCCGCTCGACGCTGAGCTTCGTGGTCGCGTGTCTCACGTGCTTGAACGTGCCGTTCGGGACCGCGCTCGGGATCGCGACGCTCCTGGCGCTGAGCCGCCCGTCCGTGAAGGCGCTCTACCAAGCGACCGAGCGCGCGCTGGTGTGACTCTGCCTGTGTCGGTGGCGAGGATCGCTCCACCGGTGAATCTCGCGTAGGATTACGCCGTGAGCGATCCCCATCCGCCGAAGCCGACGAAGGAGCGCGAAGATACCGACGCGAGCCTCCTCGCCGAGCGAATCAGGACGGACGCCGAGCTCGTCAGGAAAAGAGCGTCCGCCGAGGAAGAAGAGGATCACCTCGTGGAGGTGGCCCGCGAACGCGCCGAGCAGACCCTCGGCAAAGCACGAGAGCTCGCGGATCAGGCCATGGCGGTGGCGGGCACGCCGCGGAAGGTCCAGCACGAGGTCGAGGTCGAGCGCACGTTGGCAGACAGAGTCGTCGCCGATGAGCGAACCATTGCCGAAGAACGCCTTCGTGCGGATCGCGAAGAGCACCAGCGTGCGCTCTCGGCTCTGCTTCGACTCGAGCGCGAGGCCACCGATGACGGGCTCCTCGTCGAGCGCGCGCGCGCAGACGAGGTCGTCGCCACGCGGGACGACTTCCTGGGAATCGTCAGCCACGATCTGCGAAATATCCTCGGGACCATCGCGATGAGCGCGGCCATGCTCGCCAAACGAGCGGCCACCGAGAAAGATGGCGGCGCAGAGACGAAGGCGCAGACCGGTCGCATTCAACGCGGCGCCGCGCGGATGAACCGACTCGTTGGCGATCTTCTCGACGTCGTGAGCCTCGAAGCGGGCAAGCTCCGTGTGACGCTACAGCCGCACGACGCGGTCCAAGTGGTGAACGAAGCCATCGAAGCCTTCCAGCCTTCCTTCTCGGCCAAGCAAATCGTGCTGGCGGCGGACATGGCGCTGGACCCGATCATCGCGAACTTCGATCACAATCGCATCCTCCAGGTTCTCGCAAACATCCTGAGCAACGCCCTGAAATTCACGGAGCCCGGAGGCCGCGTCGTGTCCTCGGTCACGGTGACGGGCTCGGAGGTTCGTTTCTCCGTGACCGACACGGGTGTGGGCATTCCCGAGGATCACAAGGAGGCGATCTTCGAGCGCTTCGGGCAGGTCAAGAGGGATCGGCGCGGACACGGGCTCGGCTTGTACATCTCGAAGTGCATCGTCGAGGCTCACGGAGGCAGGATCTGGGCAGAGCGGCGCGAGGGCGGAGGTACCGCACTGCGCTTCACGCTTCCGCTCGCGGCCGAGCGCACCGGGTAGCCCTGACCGCGCGCCCATCCGAGCCGGAGCTGTCGTGGTGCCATGCCTCGCGGTAACGTGAAGCCTGACGCGGACGCGCGGGGGCACCATGGGCGAGGAAGACGAGAAGAAGAAGGACGCCACGAACTGGGTGGACAACTCGGGCTATACTCACGTCGAGCTCTACCCGGACGGCAGCTACAAATCGTTCGTGCCGGAGATCGACACCGAGTGGATGATCGCCAAGAGTCAGGTGAAGCTGAGGGCGGGTGACGCCGTGAAGTTCTTCCCCGACGGGACCTTGAAGTCGTGCGTCCTCTGCGAGGA
The DNA here is from genome assembly GCA_038231275.1 of Polyangiales bacterium. Lineage (GTDB taxonomy): Bacteria > Myxococcota_A > Polyangia > Polyangiales > Polyangiaceae > JANYHK01. The sequence goes on along the minus strand of JBBRLQ010000002.1, from coordinate 614,490 downwards.
GGCGACGCTGGACGCCTACGGGGTCATGGCTCACGTCAAGGCGAACGCGCCGCTCGACTTCCACGAGAGCGGCACGGTCCGCACGATGACGCTCGCCGCGCACTCCTCGTGGAACCCGTGGGCGAGCAAGAAGTGGAAGTACAAGGAGACCCTCTACGATCCCCTCGTGACGCTGGAATTTTCGAAGGACGGTGAGGTCGTGAGATGCATTTCTTAGCGAACCTGAGCAAGACCAGTCTGTCGGTCGTCCTGGTGATCCTCGTCACCATCGTGATCTACGCGATATTTGGAAGGCGCCGAGCGAAGGCAAATAAGAAGGCCGAAGAGAAGCTCCAAGCCACCATCAAGTCCGGCAAGACGGACGCGTACGCCCTCTACCCGAAGATCGATCTCGACAAGTGCTCGGGCTGCGGCATTTGCACTCAGGTCTGTCCCGAAGGGGACATCTTGCAGATGGTCAACGGCCTACCCGCGCTGGTGAGCCCCACCAAGTGCGTGGGCCACACGCTCTGCTACCGCTCGTGCCCCGTCGACGCGATCACGATGGTCTTCGGCAGCGAGAAGACCGGCAAGCAGGTCCCCGACTACAACGAGAACTACGAGACGAACGTCCACGGTCTCTACATCGCCGGCGAGCTCGGAGGGATGGGCCTCATCGCCAACGCGATCAAGCAAGGCGTCTACGCGGCGACCCACGCGGTCGCCAACCTGGACAGGTCCGCTCCCGCCGACGTGGACGTCCTCGTCGTCGGCGCGGGCCCCGCGGGGATCGCGGCGTCGCTGAAGTGCATCGAGCTCAAGGCCAAGTTCCGCTGCATCGAGCAAAATACGTTCGGCGGCACCGTCTACAACTTCCCCCGCCAAAAGTTGGTCATGAGCCACCCCGCCGCGCTGCCGCTCATCGGGAAAATGAGCTTTCCGAAGAACCGCATCGTGAAGGAGGACCTCCTCAAGTACTGGAAGGACGTCTGCGCGAAGGTGGGCCTCCAAGTCGACGAGCGCGTGAAGTTCGTCAACGCGAAGACCAACGGAAAGGTTTTCGAGGTCGAGACGAGCGCCGGGATCGTGCGCGCGAGGAAGGTCATCCTCGCGGTCGGCGTGGGCGGCACGCCGAGGAAGCTCGGGCTACCGAACGAGGACACCGAGAAGGTCACCTTCAAGCTGAGCGACCCCGAGCAGTACCAGGGGTGCAAGATCGTCGTCGTCGGCGCCGGCGACTCGGCGGTCGAGGCGGCGCAGCGCGTGGGAGATCAGAAGCTCGGGAACACCGTCCACCTGCTCGTGCGTGGAGACGCGCTCTCACGTTGCAAAGACGACAACAAGATCAAAATCGAGCAGATGGAGAAGGCCGGGCTCGTCCACATTTTCTACTCGACCGGCGTGAAGGAGATCCATCCGGACAGGTTGGTCCTCGACAAGAAGGGCGAGCGCGTCGAGATCCCGAACGACTACATCATCCTGTTCATGGGGACGATTCCGCCCTTCGACTTCTTGAAGAGCATGGGAATCGGGATACGAACGCTCTACGGAGAGCCGTTGTCGAAGTAAGACCGACGCTCGAAGAGGGCGTCCGTTCGATTCGCGTCAGGGTCCGAAGGCGCGATCGATTTTCGTGGTGATGACGAAGGAGCCGCTCGTGTCCTGGACCATCGTGCCGGTGTCCGTCGACTCGACGTTGCACTCGAGGGCGTAGCGATCGAACACGAGCGTCGCGTCCCCGAGCAGCACGCGGAAGCCCCTCGGCTCGACGGCGAGCGTGACCTTCGCCTTGTCCATTCCGTCGACGGCATCGGTCTGCTTTCCCTTCGTGGACTGAACCGTGTAGGTGACCACGGGCGCGTTCTGCGTGCCGAGGATCACCGAGCACGCCCACGAGTACACCGTCGCGGCCGGCGGCCACGCCCCGTAAAACTCGACGCGCACCCACGGAGCGCCCTTGTCGAAGTAGATCTGCGAGCCACCGATGTCGAGCGACGGGTCGCCGTTGGTCGGGTCGAGGTCCTTGGGATCGGGGTTGAGCGACGGATCGATCCCCGCGTCGAGATCGCCGTGCCCGCCGTCCCCTGCGGCGCCGTCGGCCAGGCCACCGTCGTCTCCCGGCGCGCCGCCATCGTTGCCCGGTTGGGACTTGCTGGCGCTGCTGCTGCTGCACGCGAGCGCAGAGAGCGGTACGGCGAGCACGAGGGGCCACATGTGCATGAACGAGTCACGGAGCGCACGCCTCTTCGTCTTCATCGGGTCGTTCTCCACCATGTTCCACCTTATTTACTCAGTAGCAGGCCGCGACTCCGATCCCCAAAGATGGATCACGGAGATTCTGCGAACAACGGTGGAGCAAAACTGACGGTAGGATGCACTTAACGTCATGACCAATGTGCGCCTCAGCCTCCCCTCGGTCTTCGCCCTCGTCGCCATCGCCTCTGCGGCTGCGTTCGCCGCAGGTAAATCGATGGCGCCGCCTGCCTCAGAGGCGATGTCCACGTCTCCTCCGTCGAGCCCGCCGCCTGCGGCGATGCCGTTCGTCGACAACGACCAGCCGCTGCCGCCCGGGCACCCGCCGACGGGCGGCGCCGATCCGATGGGCGCGCAGCCGTTGCCGGCGGGGCATCCTGCGGTCGATCCGCTGGATCCCACGGGCTCGCAGCTGAATCCGTCTCCCGCCGGAGCGCAGTCGTCGCTCGAGTACAAGGCGCCGGCGCGGTGGGTGCTCGTTCCGAACGCGAGCACGATGCGCCTCGCCACCTACCGCGTGCCGCGCGCGCCGGGGGACACCGAGGACGCGGAGCTCTCGATCACGCAAGCAGGCGGCTCGGTCGAAGCGAACGCGGACAGATGGGTCGGCCAGTTCGACGCCGAATCGCGCAAGACGGCGAAGCGCAGCACACGCAACGTCGGCGCGCTCGCCGTCACGATCGTCGAGGTCCAGGGCAAGTTCGAAGGCGGCATGGGGAAGGATGGCGGCGCGGGCTGGGCGTTGCTCGGGTCCATCGTCGCGACGGCCGGAATGCCCCACTTTTTCAAGATCACCGGCCCGGCGAAGACGGTCCTCGCGGCGCGCGCCGAGTTCGACACGATGATGGGGACCCTCGTGCAACATTGAAAAATCGGCCGAATTTCGTTGGATCGTAAGCGATCCTGGATACGGGTGGATCCACCCGTGGCGATTTTCCGCCAACGTTGGTGCAACCTTTCGGAGAGCCCGCGGCACTCACGGACACCATGGTCGTCCGCTCGCCCTTCGCATGGTTCGCCGCCGGCCTCGTCGCCTGCGCGCTCCTCTTCGGGTGCAGCGCCAAATCCGACGACGCGGGCGCGCAGGATGCGGGCGCCGACGGGATCGGAGTCCCCGGGCCGACGGCTGCGAATCGCATTCCGAACGAGCTCGGCGGTCCGCCCCGGCCGGTGGCGCAGCTGCCGAAAGGCGCGGGCTTCACGTGCGAGGTGAAGACGCTCCTCACCACCAAATGCCAGGTGTGTCACTCGAACCCGCCGGCGGGCGGCGCGCTCGTCCCGCTCATGACCGCGGCCGACATGGTCCAGTGGTCGACCGTGGACAAGAGCAAGACCGTCGGAGAGGTCGCGTTCGAGAGGATGCAGCAGATCCAGACGCCGATGCCGCCGTCGGCATTCAACAACCCCGCCACGGCCGCCGAGCTCCAGGCGTTCGAAGCGTGGATGCAGGCCGACTACGTCGGGTTCTGCGCCGGCGCGGTTCCCCCGAACGCGACGTGCACGACGTGCCACGGTGACGCCACGCGCGTCGCCATCGCGGGCGCCGATCCGAGCCTGAAGGTGGCTCCGCCGAAGGGCACCAACGGCGAGGTCCTCACGACCGATCGCGCCGTCGGCGCGCACCAAGCGCACGTGAACAAATCCGACTGGTCTGCCAATCCGCTCCAATGCGCGGACTGCCACGTCATCCCCACGGCCATGTCGCACAGCAACGGCATCGTGGACATCGCGTTCGGTGGCATGGCGAAGACCGCGGGCGCGTCTCCCGTGTGGGACGGCAACTCCTGCACGAGCAGCTATTGCCACGGCAACTTCCCCGGAGGCGCGACGACGTCGGCCCCGGTGTGGACCAGCGGGCCGATGAACTGCGGCTCGTGCCACGGAACGCCGCCCCCGACGCCGCCGCACTCGAACCCGGCGATGGAGTGCTCCACCTGCCACGGCGCGGGCTACTCGGCGACCGCGAAGACGGTCAACAAGGCGACGCACATCGACGGCGCCGTCAACGTGAACACTACGTCGGCCACGTGCAGCTCGTGCCACGGCGATCTCACCCGCGTCGGCGTCGCGGGCGCAGATCCGAACATCAAGTCGGCGCCGCCGATCGGCTCGAAGGGCGAGACGCTCGCCACGACGCGCGCGGTCGGCGCGCACGCGGCGCACGTCAATGCCCTCGATCTCACCGGCAAGCCGCTGCAGTGCGCGGATTGCCACGTCGTGCCGACGAGCATGAACCACAGCAACGGCGTCGTGGACATTCTGTTCGGCGCGTTGGCGAAGACCGCGGGCGCCGTGCCGACGTGGAACGGCACCGGCTGCAACAACTACTGCCACGGCAACTTCACCGGCGGCGCCAACGCGAACACTCCGTCGTGGGCGGTTCCCGGCGCGCAGGCGTGCGGCTCGTGCCACGCGTTGCCGCCCAACCCCGGCGTCGCGCCGCACGGGAACCCCGCGACTCCGTGCGCGACCTGCCACGGCGCCGGCTACGACGCGACGGCGAAGACCGTCAACAAGCCCACGCACATCAACGGCGTCATCGACACGCCCACCGGCAACGGCAACCTCACGTGCACCTCGTGCCACGGGACGGCGACGCGCGTTGGCGTGGCCGGCGCGGACTTGGATGTGGCGGCGTCTCCACCGGTCTCGCCTGCGGGATCGACGCTCCCGGTCGGCGCGCACCAAGCGCACGTCAACACGGGGACCTTCAGCACACCGATCCAGTGCAACGAGTGCCACGTCGTTCCGATCAGCACGGCGCACAGCAACGGCAAGATCGACATGCTCTTCGGTGCGCTCGCCAAGACGGGCGGCGTCGCTCCGGCGTTCAACGGAACGTCGTGCACGGCGTCGTACTGTCACGGCAACTTCACCGGTGGAAACACCGCGGCCGCGCCAACCTGGACGGGCACCGGGACGGTCACGTGCGGCTCGTGCCACGCGTTGCCGCCCGCGACTCCGGCGCACACGAACCCGGCGACCCCGTGCGCGTCGTGCCACGGCGCTGGCTACGACGCGACCGCGAAGACGGTCAACAAGACCACCCACATCAACGGCGTCATCGACGTCGACCAGACCACGATGACGTGCAGCTCGTGCCACGGCACGACGGCGCGCGCGGGCGTTGCAGGCGCCGATCCTCAGGTGAAGGCGTCGCCGCCGAACGGCTCGAAGGGTGAAACCGCGACCTCGACGCGCGCGGTCGGCGCGCACGACGGCCACGTCAACACCGGAACGTTCGCCACGCCCACCCAGTGCAACGAGTGCCACGTGGTCCCGATCAGCAACAGCCACAGCAACGGCAAGGTGGACATGTCCTGGGGCACGCTCGCCAAGACCGGCGGTGTGACGCCGGTGTGGAGCGGCGCGACGTGCACGACGTCGTACTGTCACGGCGACTTCTCCGGCGGCGCGAACGCCACGGCGACGTGGACCAACCTCACCATCGGGTGCGCCTCGTGCCACGGAGCGCCTCCCGCCACTCCGCCGCACGCGAACCCCGCGATCGTTTGCTCCGCGTGCCACGGCGCCGGTTATTCGGCGACTGGCAAAACGGTCAACAAGACGACGCACATCAACGGCGTCATCGATGTCGATCAGAGCTCGCTCAGCTGCTACTCGTGCCACGGCGACGGCACGCGCGTCGGAATCGCAGGCGCCGACACCCGCCAGACCTCGGCGCCTCCGCTCGGCACCAAGGGCGAGACCGCGACGACGACCCTCGCGGTCGGCGCTCACCAGGGCCACTTGAACAAGGCCACATTCGCCGCCAAGCCGGTGCAGTGCAACGACTGCCACGCCGTCCCGTCGACCAACCTCCACAGCGACGGCGTCGTGCAGGTGAACTTCGGCGCGTTCGCGAAGACCGGAGGCGTCGTCCCCGCGTGGAACGGCACCACCTGCACGAACTCGTATTGCCACGGCGACTTCCCCGGTGGCACCACCGCCTTCGCGCCGTCCTGGACCGGCGGAGCGATGGTCTGCGGCTCCTGCCACACCACGCCGCCGAGCACGGGTAAGCACGGCACGCACAGCGGCAACGTATGCGGCGATTGCCACGGCACCGGCTACACTCACAAGAACGGGGCGGGCACCGTCAACATGACCCTTCACCTCAATGGGGTGAAGGACGTCGCGGGCCCGAAGATGACGACGTACAATACGACGACGTTGGCGTGCACGAGCACATGCCACGGCGCCTCGAAGTGGTGAGCCGCGGCTAGGTGGACTCATCGAGGCAACGGAACGAGATGCAGCCACCGGCCACACTCCCCAAAGGACGAGCGCACGCGGCCCTGACGATTTCGTTGGGCGTCGCCGCGCTCGTCGCCGCGTTCGCGTGTGGCCGGCAGCAGAACATCCACGACACGGCGGAGGCGAAGAACACCGCGTGCTACTCGTGTCACGCCGCGGGCTACAACGCGGCGGCGAACCCCGTGCACGTCGGCAAATTGCCGAACACGTGCAACGACTGCCACTCGACGCAGGGCTGGGTTCCCGCCCAAGTGCAGAACCACTTCTGGTGGCCGCTCCAGAACAAGCACGTGGGCCCGACGTGCACGGCGTGCCACACGACCGGCTTCCATCCAAACGAAACGCCGACGGACTGCCAGGGGTGCCACAAAAAAGATTACGACGGCGCGACCGCTCCGAAGCACACCGGCTTTCCGCTCGACTGCAAGCTTTGCCACAACGACGTCGGGTTCAAGCCGTCGACGTTCCAGCATCCGTGGCCGCTCGACGGCGTGCACGCGACCACGCCGTGCAACTCCTGCCACACCGGCGATCCGCCGCTCTACAAGGGCACGCCCAAGGGGTGCACCGACTGCCACCAGAAGGATGCCGACAAGGCGGCGAGCCCGATCCACAAGGGGCTCTCCACGAGCTGCTCGGATTGCCACACGGCAGCCGGATGGAAGCCGAGCTCCTACAATCACACGTGGCCGCTTCAGGGGAAGCACGTCCTCGTCGCGTGCGTCGGCTGCCATACGGGCCCGACGCCCGTGTACAAAGGCACGACGACCGATTGCTACGCGTGTCACAAGGCGGCTGCGGATGCGAGCACGTTCCCGAACCACTCGACGTTCCCGCATACGTGCCTCAACTGCCACCAGATGGCGGGCTGGAAGCCGGCGATCACTGGGCCTCACCCCGAGGCGAAGTTCGCGGTGACTACGGGCATCCACGCGAACCCCGGCATCACCTGCCAGGATTGCCACGTCCTCGCGAAGGGCGTTTCGGCCGGCGGCGCGAACACCGACTGCATCCACTGCCACCTCGGCTCGCACGTCAGCCCGGCCATCGACGCCTGGCACCTCTCACGGCCCGACGGCGGAGGCCCCGTCCCGAACTACCCGACCGGGGACGTGACGACGAACTATTGCCTGAAGTGCCACGCGGCCGGCGTGAAGTAGGCGTTGGAGTACTAACTAGAGGAGCAACGAGCGGCTGGATCGTTTACGATCCACTCTAACTACGCGATTCATGGTCATTTGGCGATAGCTCAAGCGCGCGGCGCGACGCCGCCGGTGCGTCGAAGATCCAGGTAAGCAGGCGATTTTTTGCCGGTGACTGCTCTTTCCTGCCGCCTCCAAAGGCTGGCACCCCACCTACAGAGCGCATGTCGAACGTGGCTAACCCTCCCCCCTCGAGCGCGCGTCGATTGGCCCTCCTAGACGCGACGGACTACGACCCGCCGGTCATCCGCAGGGCGTTCGAGTCGCTCACGGAAATTCAGACGGCCCTCGTCGAGCTGAGCCCGGCGTTCTTCAACGCGCTTCAGGGCATCGCCCCGAAGAAGCGTCACGGGAAGGTCCGGTACGTAATCGCCGCGGCCCTCCTCGTCGTCGTCGGCGCGATCTTCGTGGATGGGTCGACGCGGTCGTTCATCGTCGAGCGAGGGCACGCGATCGTTCTGGGGCGCGGCGCGACGGATGCGCCCGTCGCTGCTCCTGCAGTCGTCGCCGCGGTAGCCGCGCCTGCACCTGCGCCGGTCGCCGCGCCGATCGCTGCACCGCCGACGGTCACCAACGTCGCACCGGTCTCGCCGCTCGCTGCGGTCTCTCCGGTCGCCCCTGCCGCCAAGCCGATCACGCCGGAGGCGAAGCCGGCGAAGGACGCGCCGTCGGCCACCGCGACGCCGGAGAAGAGAAACTCGCGCAAGGCCACTCGCGCGCCTCGCCGGGCGCCGCCGCAGACGGTGAGCGCGGTCGCACTCGCGGCGCGCCGCTCCGACGGATTCTGATTCACACCAGGCACGGATGACGCTGAGCCGAAGATCCGCTCGAGGATCGATCGCGGAGGGCAGGAGTGCGCCGGATTTGTCTGGTACGAGCGCGCGCGTCTCTGGTCTCCTGGGGAGCCAATGAGCCAGGTCGTCACGACGAGCGGACCCGCGGGTGGGCCGGAGCCGGCGAAGCCGCGGCGCATCGCGCTGGTCCTCACGGTGCTCATTCTCGTGCTCCTGACCGCGCTCCTCTTCTGGCGCGGCATGAGCTACTACCGGCTCTCCCTCGACGCCCGCGTCGACCATCAGGACTTCCGGACGCTGAGCCCCTCCGGGTTCTTGGGCCACGGCTACGGCATCGTCGGGACCGCGCTGATCCTGACGAACCTGCTCTACCTCGTGCGGCGGCGGTTCGCCCGTTACATCCCAGACTCGTTCGGCACCATGAAGACGTGGCTCAACATCCACGTCTTCACCGGGCTCGTGGGGTCGCTGCTCGTGGTGTTCCACTCGGCGTTCCAGCTGCGCACGCCGATCGCGACGCTCACGTCGGTGAGCCTCGGCATCGTGGTCCTCACGGGCCTCATCGGCCTCTACCTCTACGCGCTCGTCCCAAAGGCGGGTCTCAAGCCGCTCAAGGACCGACTCGCGGAGATTCAGCCGCTGTTGCCCGGCGTCGCGAAGCGCGTGGAGGAGTTCGTCAAGACGGCGCCGGTGACGCGGCTCCCGGCCGACGCGTCGATCTTTCGCGCGGTTGTGACGATGCCGCGTTGGATCCTCGAGGCCAGGCAACGGCGGCGCGGAATGGGAGAGGCCGTTCGAGGCGACAAGCTCGCGCGCGTGGTCGAAGTAAAAGACCCCAAGTTCGTTCGCGCGCTCATCGAGGAGCTCGGCCAGCTCGCGGCCTCGGAAGTCGACACGCACGCCGGCGGAGCGGTGATGCGCTCGTGGCGCTCGATTCATCGCTTCCTCGCGCTCTTGATGGTCCTCAGCGTGTCGGTGCACATCGGCGTCGCCTGGTACTACGGCTTTCGGTGGATCTTCTAATGAAGCGGACGCTCGTCCGCGTGGTCCTCGGCGTTGCGGTCGCCTTTCTGGTGATGGTGTCCGCCCGTGTCGCGCGCGCGCAGCTTCTTTCGCCGGGGCCGATGTCGAAGGCGCACGCCTCGCTCGAAGGAGACACGCACTGCAGCGAATGCCACAGCTCCGGAAAGCGCGTCGACCAGAGCGGCTGCCTCAAGTGCCACGGCGATCTCGGCGGGCGGATCGCGGCGGGGCAAGGCCTCCACGGCCGCCAGTTCAAGGGGCAGGCGTGCGAGAAATGCCACGCCGAGCACCTGGGCGCGAGGGCGCTCATGCGATGGCCCGGTGGAGATCAGACCAAGCTCGATCACGCGCAGACCGGCTGGCCGCTGAACGGCGCGCACCAGACGACGGCGTGCAACAAGTGCCACACCAAGAGCAACGCGCGCGGCAACCCGACGTTCCTCGGCCTCGGGACGACGTGCGTGCCGTGCCACAAGGATCAACACCAAGGGCGCTTCGGAGCGACGTGCCTCAACTGCCACAACGAGACGGCGTGGAAGGAGCTCAACCTCAAGACCTTCGACCACGATCTCTCGAAGTTTCCGCTGCGCGGCGCGCACCAGAAGGTCCTCTGCGCGAAGTGCCACATGGAGCCGCCGAAGTACGTCGGGCTCAAGTTCGCCGTCTGCCAGGATTGCCACAAGGACGTCCACGACGGGCGCCTCGGTCCGTCGTGCCCCGACTGCCACGAGGACACGAAGTGGAAGCCGGTGACGTTCAAGCACGGCGGCGCGAAGCATCCGGGCACGAGCCTCGGCAACGGACACGCGCAGGTCGCGTGCAAGACGTGCCACGACAAGGGCAACCTCGTCGCACCTTCGAAGGGACGAGAGTGCGCGTCGTGCCATCGGCCGATCCACAAGGCGCCGTTCGGACGCGCGTGCGGGAGCTGCCACGCGTCGATCCAGTGGCTCGGTCTGGCGCGGTCCGTCGGCCTCGCCGCCCATCCGCGGACAGAGTACCCGCTCACCGGCAAGCACGAGGCCACGCCGTGCGCGGGCTGCCACAAACCGGAGATCCCACGAGAGGCACGCTACCGAAAGCTCGCGTTCGGTCGCTGCGCAGACTGCCACGAGGACAAGCACAAGGGCGAGTTCGTCAAGGCGGACAAAGGCGAGTGCGCTCCGTGCCACGCGACGCCGGGGTTCTATCCCACGCTCTTCAGCGTGGTCTCGCACGCGACGACGCGCTTCCCGCTCATCGGCAAGCACATCGCGACGCCGTGCTCCGAGTGCCACAAGGCGGCGCGCCCGCGCATGGATCTCCACGTCGTCAAGCAAGTGTGCGCCGACTGCCACGCGAATCCGCACGGCAACCAGTTCGCGAAAGAGATGGCGATCGGGGGCTGCGCGCAGTGCCACGAGTCGAATGGATGGAAGCTCCCGAAGATCGATCACCGCATCTGGCCGCTGACCGGCGTGCACGCCACGGCCCAGTGCGACAGCTGCCACCACCCGACGCCCGAAGATCGCAAGAAGGGAAGCGGCGCGAGCTACCGCGGCGTGCCACGCAACTGCGGCGGCTGCCACGAGGACATTCACCTCGGCCAGTTCCGCATGAAGGCCCCGGTGCAGGAGTGCGACAAGTGTCACTCGACGAAGGCGTTCAAGATCCCGGGCTTCGATCACGTCGCGATCACCGGCTGGGCGTTGACCGGGAAGCACGCGAAGGCCGAGTGCGTGAAGTGCCACGCGATGGCGCCGGTACGCGGTGAAGCCAAGCCGACCATCCGGTGGCGGCTCTCGTCGAACGAGTGCAAGTTCTGCCACGCCAACCCTCACGAAGCGCGGGCGGAGCTATGACGACCGCGCCCCGCACCCTCGCGCTCGCGCTGTGCCTGTTCGTGGCCGCGCTCGCTCCGATCGCGTTTGCGCAGCCGGGCGCAACCCCGGCGGGCGGCCCCCCGCCTCTCGCGCCGGCGCCGTCCGCGTGGTCCGCTTCGTCCGCCCCGCCGCCGCCGTCGGCCTCGTCCCCCCCGCCCGCCGCACCGGCCCCGTCCGCAACGCAGGCCGCGACCTCGCCATCCCCCGCGGGCGCGGCCGCCAAGCGGAGCTTCACCGACGCGGTTGCGTGCAGCGCATGCCACTCCACCACCGCGTGGAAGGACAAGGACGCGGCGGGCGGCGAGGTGAAGTTCGATCACTCGACCACCGGCTTTCCGCTCACCGGACAGCACATTCACGCGTCGTGCGTCTCGTGCCACAACAGCACGCGCGCCATCAAGCGATCGTGCATCAGCTGCCACGAGGACTTCCATCGCGGGCGCCTCTCGCGATCCTGCGACAACTGCCACTCGCCGGCCGGATGGAAGGTGACGAGGCCGCTCGAGATCCATCGCATGACGCGCTTCCCGCTGACCGGGATGCACGTGCTCGCGGACTGCTCGGAGTGCCATCGCCGCGCCAGCGAGCACCGCTGGACGGGCGCGCCCATCGAGTGCTTCGCCTGTCACGAGAAGGACTTCCGCCGGCCTGATCTGCGGCCTTCTCACGTGGGTGACGCCACGACCCCGCCGTTCCCTCGCGATTGCAGCCTTTGCCACCGCGCGATCGCGTGGGTGCCGGCGACGATCCCAGGAACCGGGACGAGCGCGGTGACGAGCGGTCTGCGTGCTGCGCCGGCCGGCCACGATCTGCGGTTCCCGATTTCGTTCGGCGTGCACCGCACCGCGACCTGCGAGGACTGCCACTCCTCGCCGGCGGTGCCCCGCGCGGTGCGATGCATCGGCTGCCACACGCACGATCCGATGCGCCTGATGCAGCAGCACAAGAAACCGGTCGCGAGCGACGGTGCCTCGTGCCTCAGCTGCCACCCGGGAGGAGCGCGCCGATGAGGCTCTCGATCCTCCACGTCGCGAGCCTCCTCGCGCTCGCCGTGAGCCTCGTCGCGTCGACGGCCGCGGCGCAGCGGAAGCCGAAGCCCAAGCCTCTGCCCGCGCCTGCGCACGTCCCCGCGCCAGCCCCCGGTCCAGTGTCGGTGCCTCCGCCGGCTCCTCCTCCGCGCGGCGCCACGTCGATCGACGTCGTCGTCGTCGAAGTCGCGGGCCGCGCGGCGTACGTGAAGCCGGGCACCGCGGGCGGCGTGCACAGAGGATCGAAGGTCACGATCGATCGCAAAGAATACCCGGTGGTCCAATCGACCGCGTCGTTCGCGATCGTGGACACCGGCGACGATCTCCTCCGCGAGCAGGAGAAGGGGAAGGCTTCGATCGTCGGCGAGGATACCGAGAAGGCGAAGGAGCTCCCGCCGCCGCGGCCGCTGGCGACGTGGCAGCAGGGGTGGACGGACGAGACCGCGCCGGCGAGCGCGCAGAAGCCGAAGTATGTCCCCCTGGGTGACGCGGAGCGCAGCCGGCGTTGGGACGTTCGTCTGTCGACATCGGCGGGCGCGCTGCTCCCGATCGGGCCGCGTGGCGCGGGGATCGGCCACGTGGAGATCAACGCGCGCATCCACGCCGAGCCGTTCGCCGCGCCGGTCGCGTTCGACTTCGACGCGTCGGTCCAGCGTTGGGCCGCGACGCCCCTCAGCACACGCGATGGGGGATCGGCGCGTCCGACGATCTGGCTCCGCGAGGCCCTCGCCAGCTACAGCCGCGCCGGCTATTTCGCGGGGATCGGGCGCATGCGCTACGCGGCGAGCACGCTGGGCACGCTCGACGGTCTCCGCCTGCGGGCGCCCGTCGGCGGCGGATTCTCGGTCGGCGCGTTCGGCGGCGTCTTGCCCGATCCGCTGAGCGGCGCGCCGGCCGTCGACGCGCAGCGCTTCGGCGTAGAAGCAGCGTTCAGTCGACCGGAGGCGGACCTGCGCCCCGAAGCCGCGCTCGTCGCGCACGGCACGACGTTCGGCGGATCTCTCGACGAGCGCCGCGTCTCGGGCGTGGTCGGGATCTACCCAGGACCCGCGCGCATCGGCGGCACGTTCGAGGTCACGAATTTTTCGAAGGACAACCCTTGGGGAGCTTCGGCGATCGAGCTCACCGCCGCGGGCTTCGACGCGTCGACGCGCATCGGCCCCTTCCAATTCGGCGTCCGTACCGACATTCGCCAACCGATTCGCTCGCGCTGGCTCGCCTCGTACCTGCCCATCACCTGGTTCTGCCGAACCATCCCCGCCGCCGTCGGCGCTCCTCCGGCCCCCGAGGTGTGCGACGGAAAGGTGAGCAAGCGGGCGGTCGGCGCGATCGACGCCGGCGTCGAGCTGGGCACGTTCTCGCTGGTCCTCGGCGGCACCAGGGTCGGCGATCTCGGCGTGAGCGACGAGCCGAGCATGACGGGCGGTTTCGCCGCGGCCCGGGTCGTTCGCATCGCCAAGATCCTTCGCATCGACGCGTCCGCGAACTACTCGCACGCGACCTACCTCGACATGTACGGCGGCAGCGCGGGCCCGGGCGTGAGCCTCTTCCGCGATGTCCTCGATCTCTCGAGCTACTACCGCTACGCGACCATTCAATACCGCTCGATCCATTCCTCGCTCGTGCAGTCGGCGTTCGGCGGCACCGCGATGATCTTTCCGAGCTCGGTGCTCCTCTTCACGGTGCAAGGCGAGGCCATCACCGGCGACGACGTGAAGGCCTTCATGGTCCTCGGCACCGCGATGTGGCGCCCACGGCTCTGAGCGCGGGGCTGACTTGACAATCAATAAGCCGTGGCTTATTGATTTGACGTGCTCAGCCAGGACCGTGTCTTCCGCGCCTTGGCCGACCCGAGTCGCAGAGCGCTCTTCGAGCAGCTGACGAAGGGCGAGGCGGCCGTGCGGGACCTCACCCCTCGCGCGGGCATTTCGCAGCCGGCCGTGTCCCAGCACCTCGCGGTGCTTCGTGAGGCGGGCCTCGTCGACGAGCGTCGCGAGGGCCGCCTCGTCTACTACCGCGTCAAGCTGACGGGGCTGCGCCCGCTCGTCGATTGGATCGCGCACTACCAAGCGTTCTGGGTCGAACGGCTCGAAGGGCTTCGAGCGTTGCTCGAGGAGATGGACGAATGAACGACAAGGCCGAAGAGACACAGTCGATCTCGATGGAGCTCGACCTCCCCCACGCACCCGCGAAGGTGTGGCGCGCGCTCACCGAGCCCGCGCTGCTCGCGAAGTGGCTCATGTCGACCGATCTGGACCCTGTCATCGGGAAAGCCTTCACGTTCAAGGCGCCGTCGGGCCCGGGGTGGGATGGGACCGTGAATTGCAAAATGCAGGAGATCGAGCCGCACACGCGCCTTCGTTATTCGTGGGGAGGCGGCGGCCTCGACGACACGGTGGTCACGTGGACGCTGACGCCGACCAGGACCGGCGGCACGTTGCTGCGTCTGGAGCACTCGGGCTTCCGGACCGGCAAAGGGGAGGCGAGGTTTTTCCAAGGCGCCAAGATGGGCTGGCAGTTCATGGTGGGCCAGCGCTTGGGCGCGGTTCTGGCGGAGATTGCGTGAAGGCGCGGGACGGCAGCACGAAGAATTCCAAGGGCGCAGTGACCGCGTACTGGGTCTTCACGGCGCTGTTCGCGCTCCAGATGGGCTTCACGGCGTACGCGCACCTTCGCATCCCCCAAGCCGCCGAAGTCTTCGCCCGCCTCGGATTCCCGGACTACTTTCGCATCGAGCTCTGCGTCGCGAAGCTCCTTGGGATCGCCGTCCTGGTCCTGCCCATGGCCCCGCGGGTGCTGAAGGAGTGGGCCTATGCGGGGTTCGCCATCGTCCTCGTCTCGGCGCTGATCGCGCACCTCTCGGTGGGTGAGGGCGTGGCGGCGTGGGGCTGGTCGGTGGGAACGTTCGTCCTCGAAGCCCTCTCCTACTATTTCTATCGACGGAAGACGTCGGCGTTGGCCACGGCGGGCTGACGCTACGAAGGAGCGCAGAGATCATGACTCCCAAAGTGCATCCGAATGGCGACGACGCCTCCGCGAAGATCACCGAGCGGATCGAAGAGCTCGGGGATTGGAGAGGAGAGACGCTCGCTCACCTCCGTACGCTCATTCACGACGCCGAGCCGGAGATCGTGGAGGAGTGGAAGTGGATGGGGACTCCCGTCTTTTCCCATGACGGGATCGTCTGCACCGGGGAGTCGTACAAGCAGGTCGTGAAGCTCACCTTCGCGCGCGGCGCCTCCCTCGCCGATCCGAAGAAGCTCTTCAACTCCAGCTTGGAAGGGAACACGCGGCGCGCGATCGATGTCCGCGAGGGCGAGAAGATCAACGCAACTGCCTTCAAACAGCTCGTTCGCGCAGCGGTGGCGGCCAACTCCGCCGCGCGCGCCACGAAGAAGAGCACGAAGAAGACCACCAAAAAGTGAGCATTGCGCGTCGCTCTGCTGCGATCAGAGCGCGATCGGCCATGTGAGGTGACGCTCGAAGATCATCTTGCGGTGCGCCGCGAGCTCCGCGGGGACGAGCGCGCCGAGCACCTCGTGCGCGCAGCCGAACGCTTGGCGCAGCAGCGGCACGAGATCGGGACAGTCCTCGGCCCGGATCTCCGAGAGGGGAGTGAGAAACGTCGCGAGATAGACGTCGAGCGCGGAGATGCGCGCGCCGCCGAGGTAGGCGTGCCCGAGCGCGTGCTGCGCGCGGAGACGTGCGTGGAGCCACTTTAGCTGCTGCTCGACCCGGGCGCGGCTGGTCTGCGCACCCTCCGGCGTGTACCCGTAGCGCTCCGCGAGACGCTGGCCGACCGGGAGGGGAAAGCCGCGCGCGCCGCCGGTGGTGAGGGTGATGTCGATCATCGCGAGGCGCGCGTTCCAGCCGAGGCCGCCCTCGCCCGCGAGCTCGTGGAGGATGCCCATCGTCTCGGCGCGCGCCGCGACCTCCGTGGGGAGCACCACGTCGGGTCCGGCGAGGCGCGCCGCGAGCGTGGTGATCGCCGCCCAATGCGTGCGTACGGGCTCGGCGCCGTACACCACCACCGGCATCGGCGCCGGTCCACGCGGCGATCTCGGCCCCGTCGCGCATCCGGCGAACGCCGACCACCGGGACCCCGGCGATCTTGAAGACACCCTTGGCGGCCTCGGACCACGGGCTCGGCACGAGGCCGGAGACGACCATCCGCACGCCCGGCGCGCTGCGCGCGGTCGCGACGTCCACGAATTCGAGCGTGCTCATGAACGCGGACGATATCAGGATGCGGGCCGTGTATTCTGCGGCTTCCATGAAGAGCCGCGTCCTCTTCCTCACCGGCATCACTGGCCTCACGTGTCTCCCCCTGCTCGTAGGCTGCCCCAAGCCCAAGGACGCCGGCGCCGATGCGGCCGACGATGGGTCCGCTGCCGCGGCCTCCTCCGACGCGGGCGCCGCGATGGCCGCGGCCGATGCCTCCGCCGATGGCGCCACGAAGGCCGCGCCGGTGTATGCGGTGTTCGCCGGCCAGACGAGCACCAAGGCCTCCTTCCACGTCGCCATCGAGCGCGTCGGGAATGATGTGCGTGCCGTCTTCGACACGGGCACGCCGCTGGCGATGTTCGGCAAGATGTCCGACGACGCGCACTTCTCGTTGAGGTCCAAGGTCGCGAAGGGGGAGAAGGCGGCGACGCTCACCGGCGAGCTCGGCGCGGCCTCGCTGAAGGGCACGTTCACCGATCAGTCCGGCAAGGCGCAGACGCTCTCGTCCGGCGCGTCCGGCGCGCTGCCTGCGACGTTCGACGGGGAGTACATGGGGACGATCGGCAAGCAGTTCGTCCGCATGAAGCTCACGCGCCACACGGGCACGCTCAGCGGCATCTACCGGTACGCCTCGAGCGCGACCGACCTCAAGCTCGACGGCCTCGTGCACGACGACGGCCGGTTCGAGCTCACCGAGAAGTCGGGCGGCAAGTCGACGGGCAAGATCGTGGGCGCCTTCGCGACGACCGGCGCCATCCTCGGCCAGTGGCAGGCGCCCGACGGTTCCCGCGTCGCGGCGCTGTCGCTCGAGAAGGGCTCCGGTTATCCCGAGACGCGGACGTACGACAACGGCGTGGTCGTCTTCCCGCAAGAGCGCATGATCGACGGAAAGCGATGCAAGACCGACATCCTCTTCCCTCAGGTACGCGGCGTGGCGGACAAGACGGCCGCCAAGGCGCTCAATGACTACTTCCACGGTGACGGCGCAAAGGCCAAGACCTGCGAAGGTCCGGACGATCCGAACATTCCGGACTACGAGACCTCGGAGGGCTACGCGCTCGACACCAAGAAGGGACGCTTCGTCGGCGTTCGCCGCAACGGCTACGCGTACACGGGCGGAGTGCACGGCGGCGGAGGGACGCAGTGCGACGTCATCGACACCAAGACCGCGACGCACTTCAAGCTCGCGCCCAAGCTCTCGGACGCAGGGCGCGCAAAGCTCGCCGACATGGTCGTCGCGGCGTTCGCGAAGAAGTTCGGCGTGGCGAAGCTGACCGAGGCCGGCTTCAACGACGACGCGATCACGCTCACCAAAGACAGCGATCTCTGCCTCGGCGATGGCTGGATCGAGGTCGACTTCGACGCGTACGAGATCGGCCCCTACGTCCTCGGCCCGCAGCAGGCAGAGTTCCCGATCGCGCAAGTGAAGGACCTGTTCACCAAGGACGACGTCACCGACGCGATGCTCGTTGGAGGCGCGTCGCCGGCCCCCTCGGGCTCGAGCGCGCCGCCTCCGCCGGGGTCCGCCAAGCCCAAATGACGGCGCAGCGTTTTTTTGCGAAAAAGTGAGCCGATCGGGTCCCCTCGACGCCTCTACCCAAGTGATGCGCGAGACGATCCCGACCCCTCTTCGACCTCCGTCCGTGTGCGTCTTGGCCCTCCTCGGCCTCGCCGCATGCTCGGGCCCCGCGGCTTCCGCCGCCGGCCCCAGCTCGGACGGGGGCGGCGGCGACGGCTCGGTCGCTCCGTCGACGGACGCTGCCCCGGACAGCACCGTTCCGGGCGACGGCGGCAGCGACGGGGGAGGTGACGCGGCGGCGGTCGTGGACGCGACGCCTCCCGGTCGTCCCTTCTTCGTCATCGGCGGACAGGATCTCCGGCGCATCGTCTCGGACGATGGCAAGACGTGGAGGGACGACACCTACGTCGCTCCGAACGGTTTGGACAACGGGTACTCGGGCGCGGCGATCGGCAACGGTGCGATCGTCCTCTCCGGCGATCCCGGCGTCGTGCGCTCCACCGATGGTAAGGCGTGGGCGCCGGTCACGTTGCCCGTTCAGGTGTCGCTTCATGGCTCGAAGATCGTCGCGGGCGCCGGTGTGTTCGTGATGGTCGCGCACGCCGACGCGTTCCGCTCCGCCGACGGCGCGACGTGGACTCACGCTGCCGCGACCGGCGACTCGGGCCACTGGCAACAGGTCGCGCAGGGCGGCGGCCACTGGGTCGCGATCGGCGACGGGCACACCAAGACGTCGGAGGATGGCCTCTCGTGGCACGACTACGATGTCGCCGCCGATCCGAATCCACTCGCCGACGTCGCCTATGGAAACGGCGCCTTCGTCGCGGTCGGCGCCGCGAACGGCATGGCGCGCGTCCGCACGTCGGCCAACGGCGTGACCTGGCAAGATCAGGCGCCCGTCGCGACGTCGTACCAGACCGGCTTCGGCGGCATCGCGTTCGGCAACGGCGTCTTCGTCGCGAGCGACTGCTGCAACGCGTTCGAGAGCAAGGACGGCGCCGCATGGACGAAGCGAGGCCGCGGCGCGCAGGCGGGGATCGTCTTCGCGGGCGGCGTCTTCGCCGCAGCCGGATGGCGGACCGAGGCCTACATCTACGATCCCGACGCCGGCGCGTTCGCGAGCACGCTCCACGGTGATCAGCCGAACAAATACGACGCCGGGCTCGCCCCTTGGTTCACCTCGATCGCCGCCGGCGAAATCCCCTGAGAGAGCGCAGTCTCGAGGACGCGCGACGCGCTCTCGGGTCCTGCTACAATGGTCGGTATGGGGGTGGTCAAGTCGCGCTTGGTCCTCGTCCTTCCTGTGGCGCTCGTCGCTTGCGGGCTCGGCCTCACGGGCACCGCGCAGACCGGCGCGGACGACGCAGGCGGAGGCGGGAGCACCAGCGGCGTCAGCTCAGGCTCCGCGAGCTCTGGCGCCAGCGGCGTGAGCTCAGGCTCCACGAGCTCCGGCGCGTCGAGCGGCGCGAGCGGGGGGAGCAGCGGAGCGAGCGGGACCAGTGGCACCAGCGATGCCTCGAGCAGCGGCGACGCCGCGACGGGGGACGCGAACGTTCCCGATGCGCTGTCGTCGTGTGGCTCCAAGCCGCTGTGCGTCGAGAACGGCCTGTGCGCGAGCGATTGCTCCAAATGCCCGAGCAATCAAAATAGCTGTTGGGAGTGCCGCCCGCCCGGTGCCCCCGGCGCGCTCTATTGCTCGAACGCCGGCCAGTGCGGCCCCTCGGGGTGCACGTGCAAGACCGCTGCGGACTGCGCCGACGAGGAGGTCTGTGCGCTCGGCCTCTGCGTCGTATGCAACGTTGCGACGATCAACCAGGCCTGCAAGAAGGACACGTGTCACGACTGCCGATCGAGCAGCGGCAACCTCGAGTGCAACAAGGGGTGCTGATGGACGGGCGAAGCGTCGTCCAAACGTGACGCCGACGGTCGGCGCGATGCCGACCTCGACGCAGTCTCGACCATCCCGGGGTTACGGCGGGACCAAACGCAACGGAGCGAGGAGCAAAGCCAAGGCGAAGTAGCGCGTGTCGAGCGCGGTGGAGGCGGCGCGGTCTATCATCGCCGGATGCCGCCCTTTCGCGTCGATCCCAAGAGGCTCTTCGAGTTCGAGGACGAGCGCAGCTTCGCCGCGTGGCTCGGCACGCATTGGGACACGGAGACCGAGGTCTGGATCAAGATCCACAAGATCCGCTCGGGACGCGCGTCGATCACGCCCGTCGAGGCCATCGACGTGGTGCTTTGCTGGGGGTGGATCGACGGACTTCGCAAGGGCTTCGACGACCAGAGTTTCCTCCAGCGCTACACGCCGCGCGGCAAGAAGAGCGTTTGGAGCCAGGTCAACGTCGCCAACGTCGCGCGGTTGACCAAGGCCGGAAGGATGAAGCCTCCAGGCCTCGCCCAGGTCGCCGCCGCGAAGGCCGACGGACGATGGGCAAAGGCCTACAGCATGACGAAGACGGAGCCGCCCGCAGATCTCCTCGCCGCGGTCCGCGCGGAGCCAAAGGCGCTCGCGATGTACGAGACGCTGACGTCCCAGAACCGCTTCTCGTTGACGTTCCGCACGCTCGGGATGAAGACCGAGGCCGGGCGGAAGAAGAAGATCGCGACCTTCGTGGCGATGCTGATGAAGGGCGAAACGATCTACCCGAACGGAAAGGTCGCGTCGGGTCCCGCGCGTAAAGCGGTTCGAGCGAAGCGTCGCGGGTAGGAGCGTCCACTTCAGTCCGTCGTGTCGATCGTGCGAACGTCGATCTCCAACGTACCCCCCAGGATCGCCGCGTACGTTCGGCACAGCTCGATCGCGTCGTCCATTCCCGGTAGCTCCATCACCGAGAATCCACCCAGCAGCTCCTTCGTCTCCGCGAACGGCCCGTCGAACACGCGCAGATCGCCGCTCGTGAAGACCAAGCGCTTGGCGTCGCGGCTCGGCTTCAGCGGGATCGTGCGGACGAGCACGCCCGCCTTCGTCATCTCCGTCTTGAGGCGCGTGAGCTCGGCCTTCTGCTTTGCGCTGCGTCCGCCGGCTTCGGTGACGGCGTCCGCTTTTTCGATCAGGAGCATCTGGAGCGGCGGATTTTCGGGCGCAGGCATGAGGCCGATGTCCCACGGTTCGTTGACCTTCCCGAGCTCGATCTCGCCGTCGCCCAAGATCTTCCCGTAGCGCTCGGCCCAGCCGATGGCCTCCTCGCGCGTGCGGACCTTGAGGAGGAGCGTCGCGGCCGGCAGCTCGTTCTCGCCGCGGTAGGGGCCGTGCTTCACGGTCGACCGGCCTTCGCGAAAGGTGAGACGCGTGCGTGTCTTGCTGCCGGCCAGCCCGGCGCCGTCGATGAACCGGCCGGCCTGCGCGTGCGCGCCGACGAACGCGCCCATCTTGGTAACGATGTCCATCGGGGGCGCGAGGCCTGCTTCGGTGTTCGCGTCGTTCTTGTGCATGATCATGAAGCGCATGGTCGACTCCTGAGCGGTTCGTAGCGGGAGGAAAACGAGAAGGCCAATGGTCCGAGCAGCAACTGCCGGCGCCTTCACGTACACGACCAAGCGAGCCGCATGGGGATCGACACGGACGGCGAAAATTCTGTAAGTATCGGGAATGGTTGCGCCGTAGTCAGGGCGGGCAGGCGACTGGCTTCGTGTCGACGACGACGTCGTCGATCCATACGTCGAGCGGCGCGTTCATCGCGTGGAAGCTCCACGCGCCGACGAAGAGCTGCGTGACCGTCGGTCCGTACCAGGGATCGGTAACCGGCGTGGGGGGCACGCAGGCCTTGCCGTGATCGTCGACGGACAGGATCGCCGTGCTCGACGCGCCCTGGTACATGCGGAGCTTTCGCGCCACCGAGTCGAGCTCGAACGCGACGCACGCCCAGGTCGACGGCATCGACGTCGCGCTCTGGGACGAGCAGTCGTGAAAGCCGTTGGCTGCCGTCGACGAGAGGCCGTAGACGAAGCTGTAGGTGTTGACGTTCGCCTTCGGCAGCGAGCTCAGGATGTACGACGCGTTGCGTCCGACGGCAGGGGACGACGGATCGGCGGGCCCGTTCACGCCGAAGAAGGTCCAGTGGATGCTGGTGCCGTTCGGGTCGATGTACATGCGGAGGCGGCCATACACGTGCGTGGGCGCGCCGGCGAAGATCGGCTGCGCGCCGTCCGCGAAGAGGCGTCCGCCTGCGGTTGCGGCGTTGTCGATGTGGACGTGGAGCGCGCTCGCCCCTGAGGTCGTGTGCGTGCCGTCGAGACCCATGGTGGCGCCGGCCTGGAGCGCCGCGTGCCACGGTCCGAACTTCTGTTTGTCGGCGATCGCCGTCGTGCCCCCGTAGCCGTCGAACGTTTCGCAGAAGAGCGCGCCGCTGCAAGGATCGATCGGCGCCGCGTCGGTGCCGGCGTCGTTTCCGGATCCGGAGTCGGTGCCGCCGCTCGACCCGCTGGAGCCGCTCGATCCGCTTGAGCCACTGGACCCGCTCGATCCACTGGAGGACGAGGAGCCCGACGTGCCGCTCGAGCTGGCGCCGGAGTCCGGTGCCGTGCCGGTCGACGAATCGCCGCCGCACCCCGCGAGCGCCAGCACGACGAAGGGCACGATCGCGGACCTCACCACGCAACCCGGTAGCTCTCGCATCGGCGCCTCCTTCTTCATCATCGCACGCGGCGGCGCATCCCTCCACGATTGCGTGGAAACGTGCGACAGCGACCGGGCGAACGCCGTCGCCGTCGCTTCGTGGCAAGCTGGTCTCATGCGAATTGGGGTCGTGGGTGCGGGTGGCGTCGGGGGCTTGGTCGCCGGGCTGCTCTCGCGGGCGGGGCACGAGGTGGCGCTCGTCGCACGCGGAGCGGCGCTCGACGCGATTCAGGCGCGAGGGCTCCGCGTCGACAGCCCGCTCGGCGTGTTCGACGCGCGCGTGGAGACTGCGGCGTCGACGGGCGAGCTCTCGCCTGTCGACGTGGCTCTCGTCGCGGTGAAGACGTGGCAAGTGCCGGTCGCCGCCGCGCCGCTGGCGTCGTGGCTTCGTCCCGGCGGGTTCGTCGTACCACTGCAAAATGGCGTCGATGCGCCCGACCAATGTGTCGCGGCGGTCGGCCCCGAGCGCGTCGTTGGCGGGCTCTGTCGCCTCATCGGCTGGATCGCAGAGCCTGGCGCGGT
This sequence comes from Polyangiales bacterium, assembly GCA_038231275.1. Taxonomy (GTDB): domain Bacteria; phylum Myxococcota_A; class Polyangia; order Polyangiales; family Polyangiaceae; genus JANYHK01. The sequence goes on along the minus strand of JBBRLQ010000002.1, from coordinate 591,212 downwards.
GAAGCACGTCGGCAATCCACCAACGATGACGATCGGCGCGTGGCGCGCCCCCATCGCCGGTCGCACCGAGCCGCTCGTGGCGGCGCTCGAGGCGTCGGGCATGAATGTGCAGATTGCACATGATTTCCCCGCGGCGCTCTGGGAGAAGCTCCTCTTCATCGCCTCGTTCGGAGGGGTCGGAGCGGTCACGCGCTCCACCGCGGGCGTCTTGCGCAGGCTCCCCGAGACGCGGCGCCTCCTCACCGACGCGTTCGAAGAAGTGCGCGCCGTGGCCGTCGCGAAGGGGATCGCCGTGGCGCCCGACGTGGTGGCCAAGACCTTAGCCTTCGTCGATACGCTGCCGGAGGACGCGACCTCCTCGCTCCAGCGCGACATCGTCGCGGGTCGTCCCTCGGAGCTCGAGGCGCTCAGCGGCGCCGTGTCGCGAATCGCCTGCGAGCTGGGCGTGGACGTCCCCGTGCACGAGACGATCTACGCCGCGCTCTTGCCGACGCAGCTGCAGAGCATGGCCGGGACCACCTGACGCACGACGGGCAGGGCAGGCGAGGCGCGGCGTCAGTCCACCGTCGCCGGATAGTCTTGCCACGCCAGGGCGACGAGCTTCCACCGCCCGGCGATCTTCACGAGCTGCATCGCCTTCGTGCCCCGGGCGCGAAATGGTTCGCCGTCGAGGATGCCCGCCTTCTCGTAGACGCACCAGCGTTGGGCGATCGCCCCGGTGATCTCGGTGCGTGCTTCGATTTCGTCCTCGGAGAACTCTCGCAAGCGTGACTCGAGCAACGCGGCGCGCGGCAGGAGGAAGTCGCGCACGTTCGTCGTGGTTGCACCTCGCGCGTCGGCCACCGTGACGCGCGCGTCGGGGGCGAAGAGCGCCGGCAGTGCGGCGACGGTTGGGACTTTGCCGCCGCGGTTGTCGAACGCGGCGAAGAGGCGCCGCGCCACCGCGTCGATGGCCTGCCGATCGCCCGTCGTCGGCGTCGCGCCAGTCCACGAAAAAACGGCGCTCTCGCGCGCCTCGCCCGGCAGCATGGTGGTCTGCTCGTGCTGCATCCCGATGGACTCGAGCGCGCGGACGGAGGCGACGTTCGAAGGATAGGTGATGGCGAAGACGCGCGGCTCCTCGAGGACGTCGCGCGCGTACGCGAGGCATGCCGTCGCCGCCTCGCGCACGTAGCCTTGCCCGCGCGCGCGGGGCAGGAGAGCGTAGCCGAGGTCGAGCGTAGGGAGGGAAGCGCGCCGCACGAGGCCGCACGTCCCCAGGAGCGCGCCATCTTCGCGCCGCTGCATCGCCCAGGAACCAAAGCCGTGCTCGAAGTACGACGCCGAGACGCGGTTCTCGATCCACGCCCTCGCATCGTCGATCGAGCGCACTCCGCGGTCGCCGATGTTGCGAATCCAATCGGGATCGTTGACCAGCTCGAACGCCACCGCCGCGTCGTCGGGACGAAACCAGCGGAGGATGAGCCGTTCGGTCAGGAGGACGATCATCTCGCGTTCACTTCGGCGGAGAGTACTGGCCCTTCACGGTCGGGACATCCGTGCTGGGATCCATGGCGTTTCTCAGGGCGTCGGCGACGCGACGTCCGTGACCGCATAATGCCGCATCTCCCGGATGTCGTCGAAGAAGGTACGCACTGGGCGACCTCGTAGACTAACCCGAGGCGCTGCTGCGGTCGAAAAAGGCCTCGAGCCCCTCCAAGCAGCCGTTCCACCCGCCTTCGTGCGACTCGCGGACGCGCTCGTTCGGAATCTGCTCATGGACGACGATCACCTCGGTCGCGTCTCCGCGCGGCTCGAAGCGAACGGTCACGCGAGAGCCTTGGTCATCTCCGGCGCGCCACGTGTAGACGAGCCTGTGCGGTGCATCGACGACCTGGAACTCGCCTTCGATAACCAGCGTGTTCCCGTCCGGCAACGCGTTCGCGATGCGGTAGCGACCGCCGACGCGCAGATCCACCTCGGCGCCCGCGCACGTCACCGGTCGCGGGCCCCACCACGCGCGGAGCTGCTCGGGCTGTGTCCACGCGTCGAAGAGGCGCGCGGCCGTCGCGCGAATGGTGCGTCTCGTGACGAGCGTGATGCCTTCACTCATGATCGGATCCCTCTCTCTTCACGGGTGCCTCCACGTGCTGCGCGAGCGCCTCGAGCGTGTCCTCCCAGAACGGCCTGTATTTCGCCAGGAAGGCGACGGCGCTCTCGAGCGGCCGCGTCTCCAGGTGGCAGCGGTGGTACCACCCGTCGCGCTCGCGGCGGAGCAGTCCCGCGCGCTCGAGGACGCGGAGGTGCTTGGAGACGGCGGGGAGGGTGATCTCGAAGGGCGCCGCGATCGCCGTGATCGACAGGGGCCCACGGGCGAGGCGCGCGAGGATGTGCCGCCGCGTCGTGTCACCCAGCGCGGAGAAGACGAGGTCCAACTTTTCGTCGCGACGGGTAGCGGCGTTGCGCGTTGACATGCAGTGAGGATCACTATACCGAATGGTTTAACGATTCGCCACAAGGAGATCTCGCCATGTCGAACATTCATCAGGTCGTGACGCTCGGCGCCGCACCGGCACGCATTTTCCAAGCCCTCGTCGACGCGAAGCGCTTCGCGGAGGTGACCGGGGCGCCTGCGACCGGCGACTCCACCGAGGGCGCGCCGTTCACGTCGTTCGGCGGGCACATCACCGGCCGCCACGTGGAGCTGGTACCGGGAAAGCGCGTCGTGCAGGCCTGGCGCGCGAAGACGTGGCCGGAGGGGCTCTACTCGATCGTACGGTTCGAGCTGGAGGGTGACGGAGCGGGGACCAAGGTCGTCTTCGACCACGATGGCTTTCCGGCGGACATGAAGGAGCACCTGGCGAAAGGGTGGCAGTCCAACTATTGGGACAAGCTCGCGACGGCGACCTGAGCGGCGACGAACGCCCGCTCTCAGTCGTGGGAAGCCCACGGTGGCTCGCGCTCGAGGCGCTCGCGCGCCAGCTCGACGAAGGTGCGGACGCGCGCGGTCAGGTACCGCCCCGCCGGGTGGAGAAGCCACACCGCGCCGACGTCCACCGTCCAATCTTCGAGGACGGGCACCAGCCGCTTCCGGCGGACGTCGTCCTCGCACGCGAACTCGGGGAAGATGGCGATGCCGAGGCCGCCCAGAACGGCGCTCCTCCCCATGGCGAAGCTGTTGAAGCGCAGGCGTCCGGTAACGGAGACGAGCTCGATGCCACGTGGCCCGCGGAACGGCCACCGCGTCGTCCCGCCCTCCGCGTGCACCAAGACGCACTCGTGGGAGGCGAGCTGCTTGGGCGTCTTCGGCGCGCCGCGTCGCGACAGATAGCCGGGGCTCGCGCAATACCGCACGCGCGCTGGCCCCAGGTTCTTCGCGGAGAGGTCGGACTCGCCCAGCACACCGACTCGAAACGCGACGTCGAAACCCTCCTCCACCAGGTCGACGCGCCTCGGCGTAAGCGTCACCTCGACGTGCACAGCCGGCCATCGCTTCGCGTACGCGACGACGAGCGGCGCGAGGAAGGTCTCGCCGAACAGCGGATCGGCGGTGACACGCAAGACGCCCTTGGGGATCGCCACGTCGTCGGTGATGGCGTGGTTGGCCTCTTCGGCCAAGCGCACGATCTCGGCGCACCGCTGCGCGTAGGCCGCGCCGGCCTCGGTGAGGTGGAGGCGCCTCGTCGTCCGATGAAGGAGCACGACGCCGAGCGCGCGTTCGAGCTCGGCGACGCGGCGGCTCAGCGTCTGCTTCGGCATCTCGAGGAGAAGCGCAGCGGCCGTGAACGTCTTGGCCTCGGCGACCTTGGCGAAGAGCCGCATGTCCTCGATGCGCGCCTCCGTGCGCGCGAGCGTCGGCATGCCGAGTATCTTGGTCACCCTTTCATTGTCCCATAGATGTGACAATGCGTCTCAAAAACAGCGGATTGTCTCCTTGCACGGGGGACGATACATCTCGAAGGCGAGGAGAGAACGTGCCCGTCGACGTGTTGACCGAGATCGTGATCGACCGGCCCCCCGCAGAGGTCGCGGCCTTCGCGCGCGAGCCGGACAACGCCCCGAGCTGGTACGTCAACATCGAGTCGGTGGAGTGGAAGACCCCCGCCGAGCTCGCGACCGGTTCGCGCGTGGCATTCGTCGCGCACTTTCTCGGCCGACGCCTCGCGTACACCTACGAGATCGTCGAGCTCCTGCCCGAAGAGCGCTTGGTCATGCGCACCGAGGAGGGGCCCTTCCCGATGGAGACGACGTACACCTGGGAAGCGCAGCCTGGCGGGCGAACGAAGATGACCTTGCGAAACCGAGGCGAACCGAGCGGCTTCGGCAAGCTCGTCGCGCCGTTCATGGCGAGCGCGATGCGACGCGCCAACCGCAAGGACCTCGCCAAGCTGAAGACGATCCTGGAGAGCAGCGCCCCGCGTTGACGTTGCCGTAGCACGCGTCGTTGGGTGACAATGCGGCGGTGAAGTACGTCAAGGATCCCCGAGTCGATGTCTACATTCGCGCGTTTCCGGAGTGGGCGCAGGCGATCTGTCAGCAGGTGCGCGACCTGGTGCACGCGGCCGATCCGGAGGTCCAGGAGACCATCAAGCGGACGAGGCAGCCATACTTCGTTCTCGCCGGGAACGTGTGCGCGCTGCTTGTCGCAAAGGACCACGTGAACGTCTTCCTCTACGACGGCGGAATCGTGCCGGATCCTCGCGGCATCATCACCGGCGGCCACGGCAACAAGACCGCCCGCACCGTCGCGATCCGCGAAGGCGAGGAGCCCGACGCCGCGGGTCTGACCGCGATGTTTCGGCAGATCATCGCCAACAACCGCGCGGGTGGGTGGCGCAAGCGGAAGCCGGCGTCGGCGCCGCAGACCAAGGTCGCTGGTCTCCTTGACGCGCTTCGCACCGACCCGGAGCTCGCGCCGATCGTCCGCGACTTCGAAGCGCGCACGAGGGTCGCCGGTGGTCGGACGTTCGGCAAGAATGGGCTCAAGATCGACGGGAAGCTCTTCGCCCTCTTCACGCAGAGCACGCTCGTCGTGAAGCTCCCCAAGGAGCGCGTCGCCGCGTTGATTGCGCGGGGTACCGGCCAGGCGTTCGACCCCGGGCACGGGCGGCTCATGAAGGAGTGGCTCACGGTCACGAGCGCGAAGGCGTCATGGGTCGTCCTCGCGAAGGAGGCATCGGAGTTCGTAGGAGGGGCGTCGATCAGCCCGACCGCATCACGGCCGGCAGCACGATCCGTGAGAGCGCCTCGAGCAACGCCTCGGTCGCGCCGCCGCCGATCGTGAGCGCCCGCGCGTCCGCGCAGAGTCGGCCGATGTGCTCCTCGGCGAGAAACCCGCGCGCGCCGTGCGCCTGCGACGCGTGCTGGAGGACCTCTTGGCAAGCCTCGGTCGCGGCGATCTTCGCCATGAGCACCAGCGCTTGGTCGGGTTTTTGGCCCTCGAGGCTGAGGACGGCGTCTTTCACGATGCGCGCGGCTCCCTCGATCAAGAGATAGTCCTGCGTGAGGCGATGGCGCCACGGCGAACGGTCGAGCAATGCGCGACCGCCGGCGCCGCGTGACCCTAGAAATCGCACCGCACTCTCCCATCCTGCGCGCATCGCGCCGGTCGCCAGGATCGCGAGGGCGACGCGCTCGTACGCGTTCGCGACGAGCCCTTGCGGAATCGCCAACCCGGGCCGACCGAGCACGTTCTCCGCGGGGACGAAGCAGTCGTCGAAGAGGAGCTCGCAGTTCGGCGTGGCGTGGAGGCCGGTCTTCTCGAGTTGCTTGACCACGGAGAAGCCCGGCGTCGTCGCCTCGACGAGGACCATCGTCGCGCGCGGCAGCTGTCCTTCGACGTGATCCGACGCGCGGCACACCACGCAGAGCGCGTCGGCCAAGGACCCGTTGCCGATCATCCACTTTCGTCCGGAGACGCGGTAGCCGCCGTCGACCGGCGTGGCGGTCGTCCGCAAGCTCCCGAGATCGGAGCCGCCCTCGGGCTCGGTCATCGCGATCGCGAGGATGCAGGTGCCGGCGATCGCAGGTGCGAGGAAGCGCCGCTGGAGCGACTCGCCGCCGTAGAGCGCCAGGTGCGGCGTCGAGAACTCCGACTGCAGCGCGAGGCTGAGGAGGCAGCCCATCGCGCCGGACCGCCCGAACTCGTCGAGCATCACGTGGGTGAACGCGTACGGGCGGTTCAGCCCTCCCCATGCGACGGGATACTTGAGGCCGAGGAGCCCCGCGCGACCGGCTGCGAGGTGGAGCGCTCTCGGGACGGAGCGCTCGCGCGTCCACTGCTCGGCGTTGGGCGCGACCTCCCCCTCGATGAACGCGCGCACGTATCTTCGGAACTCGTCGATGTTTTGCGGACTATCCACGTCGGGATAATGGTACCAACAAACGGCAACGTGGGGAGGCCCATCGCGCAATATGGGGAGTCCTTCCGATGCCTGAGCCTGCGGCGCCGCGTAGAGTCTTCTGCTGATGCCGATCCTCGTTCGCGAGACTCTGGTCGATGTGGTGCAGGATCGCGCGGTGACCCTGGGCGACGAGGTGTTCCTCCGGTACCTCGTCTCGGGCGACGTGTCCGGTCCGATCGACCACTTGAGCTACGCCGAGCTCGCCCGCCGGGCGAAGGCCGTGGGCGCGGCCCTTCAGGCGCAAGGCGAGGTCGGCGATCGCGCGCTCCTCTTGTTCCCGTCGGGCCTCGAGTTCGTGACCGCGTTCTTCGGCTGCCTCTTCGCGGGAATCATCCCCGTACCGGCGTACCCGCCGGACCTCGCGAAGCCCGAGCGAGGTCTCGCCAAACTGCACAAGATCGCCACGGACTGCGGCGCGCGTCTTGCGCTGACGACGTCCGACTTCCTCGGCGCGCTCGAGCACATCGCGCCGGCCGGCGTGCGTTGCCTGGCGAGCGACGCATGTGACTCGGCCCTCGGCGCGTCGTGGCAGCCGCCGGCGATCACGCGCGAGACCGTGGCGCTCCTGCAGTACACGTCGGGGTCCACGGGAGCACCGAAAGGCGTCGTGCTCCGGCATCGCCAGATCTTCGCCAACGAGCTCTCGATCGACGCCGGCATGGGTCCGGTGAAGACCCTCGTCGGGTGGCTCCCCGTCTTCCACGACATGGGGCTTGGCAACGTGCTCCAGGGAATGTGCGCGGCCTCGGGCCTCGTCCTCATGTCCCCGCTCGCGTTCTTGAAGCGCCCCGCGCGATGGCTGGAAGCGATCTCGCACTACCGCGCGACGACGAGCGGCGGTCCCAACTTCGCATACGATCTGTGCGTTCGCCGCGTGACGGATGAAGAGCGCGCGCCGCTCGACCTTCGAAGCTGGGAGGTCGCGTTCTGCGGCGCCGAGCAAGTGCGTGACGTGACGCTGCAGCGCTTCTCTGCGGCGTTCGAAGCGCAGGGCTTCTCTCGCTCGGCGTTCTATCCCTGCTACGGCCTGGCCGAGGCGACGCTCTTCGTCACAGGTGTCCAGCGTGGATCGGCCCCAAAGAACCGCGCGTTTCGAACGTCCGCGCTCGATCGCGGCGAAGTCATCGTCGAGACCTCGGAAGCCGGTGACGACCGCCGCGTCCTCGTGAGCTGCGGTCGGCCGTCACCGACGGAGGAGGTCCGCATCGTCGATCCCGAGCGCCGCACGCCCACCCCTGGCGTCGGGGAAATTTGGGTCCGCGGCCCTGGCGTTGCGAGCGGGTACTGGGGACGCGACGACGACGGCGTGTTCGGCGCACGACTCGCCGACGGCGACGGGCCGTTCCTCCGCACGGGAGACCTCGGATTCCTCCACGAGGGTGAGCTCTACGTCGCCGGTCGCCGCAAGGACATGATCATCCTCAGCGGCCGCAATCTGTTCCCCCAAGATCTCGAGGCCACCGTCGAAGCGGCGTCGCCCTCGATCCGAAAGGGCTGTTGCGCCGCCTTCTCGATCGATCACGACGGAGGCGAGCGGCTCGTGATCGTGGCGGAGCACGACGGCACCGCCGGACCCGACGTCGCTCGCGCGATCAAGCAGGCGATCTTCGAGCATCACCAGGCGCCGACGTTCGACGTCGTCTTCGTCGACAAGGGCGCGATCCCCAAGACCTCGAGCGGAAAGCTCGAGCGATACGCGTGCCGGCAGGCCTACGCCCCGAGGAGCTGACGTTGCCCACCGAGAAAGAGATCCGCGATCGCATCGTCGTGGAAGTCGCCGCTGCCGCGCGCATTCCCATCGAGCGCGTGGATGTGCGCGAGCCCTTCGCGAGCTACGAGATCGCGTCGATCGAAGCCGTGCACCTCGTCGGCGTGCTCGAGAAGTGGCTCGGGCTCAGCCTCGATCCGACGCTCCTCTGGGATCACTCCACGATCGAAGCGCTCGCACGTCATCTCGCCGCGGCGGTGAGCACGAAATAATGGAGTCCGTCGCTATCGTAGGGATGGCCTGCCGATTCCCCGGCGCGCCGAGCCCGGCAGCGTATTGGGACCTCCTCGTCCGCGGCGCCGAGGCCGTTCGTGAGCCGCCCGCGGAACGTCCGGAGCTCGAACCGCCGCCGTGGCTCGTCGCGCAAGCGCCGTCGTGCCGTCGCGGTGGCTTCCTCGAAAGCCTGGATCGCTTCGACGCCGGTTTTTTTCGGATTTCGCCGCGCGAGGCGGCGCGAATGGATCCGCAACAGCGCCTGCTGCTGGAGGTCGCGTGGGAGGCGCTCGAGGACGCCGGTCAGCCGATCGCCGGGCTTTCGGGAACCACCACCGGCGTTTTCGTCGGCGTCATGAACGCGGACTTCGCGCGGCGGCACGCGCAGGATCTCTCCAAGATCGACGCGCAGCTCGGACCCGGATGCTCACTCGCCATTGCATCGAACCGGATCTCGTTCCTCCTCGATTTGCGCGGGCCGAGCCTCTCCGTCGACACATTGTGCTCGTCGTCTCTCGTCGCAGTCCATCTGGCGTGCCAGAGCCTCCTGGCCGACGAGTCGAGCCCCGTCGCGATCGCCGGCGGCGTGAACGTGATCCTCGATCGCACGATGGACGTGTTCTACGGGCGCGCGGGGCTCCTCGCGACGGATGGACGGTGCCGCGCGTTCGACGCGGGCGCCCGCGGTATCGTGCGAGGGGAGGGGGTCGGGCTGCTCGTGCTCAAGCGCCTGTCGCGCGCCCTCGCCGACGGCGACCGCGTCCACGCCGTCATTCGTGGGTCGGCGGTGAACCAGGACGGACGCTCGAACGGGCTCACGTCGCCGAGTCGGTGGTCACAGGAAGAGGTGCTCCGCACGGCGTACCGACGCGCCGGCGTGACGCCGAGCGACGTCTCCTACATCGAGGCGCACGGCACCGGCACGCTCATCGGCGATCCCATCGAAGTGGCAGCGCTCGGCGCTGTGGTCGGCGAGGGGCGCGTGCATGGTCGCTCGTGCGCGATCGGCTCGGTGAAGACGAATCTCGGTCACCTCGAGTCGGCGGCGGGCGTGGCGAGTCTCATGAAGGCGGTGCTTTCGCTCGAGCACCGGACGCTCGCGCCCAGCCTGAACTTCGAGACGCCGAACCCCTACCTGCGCCTCGACGAGCGTGGGCTCCACGTCCAGGCGCGGGCTGCGCCGTGGCCCGACGGCGAGCGCGTTGCCGGGGTGAGCTCGTTCGGGATGGGCGGCACCAACGCGCACATCGTCCTCGCCGCGTCGGACGCGCCGGCCACCGCGAGGAAGCTCTCGCCACGCGCGTCGCTCATCCCCATCTCCGCGCGCAGCGTCGCCGCGCTCGACGTGCTCGAACATCGGACCCGCGAGGTCCTGGCGTCCGCCGTCGTGGAGCTCGTCGACCTGGCCCACACCGCAGCGACGCGCCGCGACCATCACGATCACCGCCGCGCGATTGTGGTGCTGCCGTCCAGAGAGATCGCGTCGATCGTCTCCGGCAGCGTCGTGCCGGGTCGCGCGCACAAGCTCGTCTTCGTCCTCCCCGACGAGGCTGCGTGCGATCCCGCGAGCGGTCGCGCGCTCGTCGAAGTGTGGCGCGAGCTCGGCGTCGTGCCGGACGCGATCGTCCATGCGTCGCATCGCGATCTGTCGGCCGCGACGGCCAGCCTCGGCGAGGACGGCACCGTGTTCGTCGAGCTGAGCCCGCGTCCCATCTTGACCGAGGAGCTGCGCGACGTGCTCGCGCGCGCGGCCGTCCCTGGCGCGGTGATCGCGTCGGGGGCGCCGGAGCTCGGCGAGCGCGCGTCGATCCGGAAGGCGATCGGCGAGCTGTACTGCCTCGGCATCGACGTCGATTGGAAGCGCCTGGACGACGCGGAGGCGCGCTTCGTCGCGCTCGGGAGCTACCCGTGGCAGCGTGAGCACAGCTGGCTCGATCTCGCGCCCCCGAACGCCGCGACCGTGCTGCCGCAAGGTGTGCTCGTGCCGAGCTGGATGCGCGCGGGCCGCCCGTCGTCGGCGCCGCACGATCCGGGGGAGTGGCTCGTGCTCGGCGACGGCGGCGCGACCGCAAAGGCCCTCGTCCTTCGGCTCGCGCGCGCCGGCCACAGCGCGCGCATGGCCCGAGAGCTGGCGCCCTCCGATGCGGTGTCCGGCGTCATCCAGTTCTGCGACGGCGATCTCGGCGCGACGGTGCGGCTCGTTCAGGCGCTCGCGCGGCGGGGGGAGGCCGCGCAGCCGCGACTGTGGCTGCTCACCCGAGGCGCGCAGGTGGTCGGTGACGAGTCCAGCATGTCGGCGCTCGCGGGCGCGACGATCTGGGGATTTGGGCGCGTCGTCGTGAACGAGCTCCCTAGGCTTCGCTGCTCGCTCGTCGATCTGGCGCGAGGCGAGCGCGCTGCAGATGCGGACATGCTGTTCGCCGAGCTGTCGTCCGACGACGGCGAGCTCGAGGTGGCGCTTCGCGGAGCGGATCGGTACGTCGCGCGTCTCGAGCGCAAACCGCTCCCTTCGCCGACGTCGCGCCTCCGGCTGCGCAGTGAGGGGGCCTACCTCGTGACGGGAGGCCTCGGCGGCTTGGGCCTCGCGGCGGCGCGGCGCCTCGTCGAACGCGGCGCGAAGACAGTCGTACTCGTGGGCCGCCGCGGCGTCGCCACGGACGAGGCGCGCGCCGCGGTCGCCGAGATGACCGCTCGAGGGGCGACCGTGGTGGTCGAGCGCGCCGACGTGGCCGATCGCGACGCGCTCGAAGCGGTGGTGCGCAAGCATCCCGTCTGCGGCGTCATCCACGCGGCCGGCGTGATGTCGCCCGCCATGATCTCCGCGATCGACCCCGAGCAGCTCGACGCGTCGAACGCCGCGAAGGTGGCGGGCGCCCGAAACCTCCACGAGCTCCTGGCGTCGCAGCCGCTCGACTTCTTCGTGATGTACTCGTCGGTGGCGACGCTGCTCGGGATGCCGGGTCAGAGCGCGTACGCCGCCGGCAACGCGTACCTCGACGCGCTCGCGGAGCACCGGCGCGCGCGCGGTTTGGCTGCGACGAGCATCGCGTGGACCGTGATCGAGGACACCGGCATGGCTGCGAACGCAGGCGCCAAGGCCGTGGCGCAGCTCGCGGATCGCGGCGTCTCGAGCCTCGCGGTTCGGCACGCCACGGATCTCCTCGAAAACGTTCTCGCCGTCGATGCACCGCCGACCGTGGGCGTAGTGACCTTCGACGCGCGACGGTGGGCCTCGTTCTATCCGCACGCGAAGTCCATGCCCCGCCTCGTGCCGCTCGGCGAGCCCGCCGCGGCGCGAGCGGACGGCGCGCTCGCCGCAAAGCTGCAATCCCGCACGGCACCCGAGCGCATCGCCGCGCTCGAGGCGTATCTGTGCACGATCGCCGGCGCCGTGCTTCACGATCCCGAGCCGATTTCGCCGCAGCGATCGCTGATCGACCTCGGCGTCGACTCGCTGACCGCGCTCGAGCTCCAGTCGAAGATGGCGGAGGACCTGAAGATCGAGCTGCCGACCGAGCGGCTCCTCCGCGGCCCCACGATCCGCGAGCTCGCGGCGGAGCTGTCGGCGCGGCTGGGTGGAGAGAGCCTGCCGTCGCCTACGAACGTGCCTCTCTCGCTCCGCGAGAGGGCGCGCCTCGACGAGTCGATCACGTTCAGGCCGCACGTCGCTACCCCACCTCGCGCGATCTTCCTCACCGGCGCGACAGGATTCCTCGGCGCGTTCGTGCTCGCCGAGCTGCTCGAGCGCACCGACGCGACGGTCCACTGCCTCGTCCGCGCGCGGACCGCGAGCGAGGGCATTCGGCGCCTCGAGGGCATCCTCTCCCGCTACGATCTCCCTGCGTTGAAGCTCGCCGCGCGCGTCGCGTGTGTGCCCGGCGATCTCTCGAAGGCGCGGTTCGGCCTCGAGCCTCTGGCGTTCGACCGGCTCTCGGGAACCGTCGACACCATTTTTCACAGCGGCGCTTCGGTGAATTTCGTCTTCCCGTACGAGGCGCTCGAGGCGAGCAACGTGGGCGGCACGGAGGAGGTGCTGCGGCTCGCAGCTGCTGCGGGCGCGCGTCTCCACCATGTGTCGACGATCGGCGTCTTTCCCGGCGGGCTCGGCCGTCACGGCGCCGTCCTCGAGGACGCACGCGCCGACCAGCCCGAGCGACTGCCGCTCGGCTACATGCGCGCGAAGTGGGTGGCGGAGGAGCTCGTCGTGCAGGCACGGCAGCGCGGCCTCGACGCGACGATCTATCGACCTGGCACCATCTCCGGTCACTCGTCCTCCGGCGCGTTCAACCCCGACGACTTCGTCTGTGCGCTCATGAAGGGCTGCGTGGAGCTCGGTCTCGCGCCGCGCGTCGACGCGCCGATCAACCTGGCGCCGGTCGACTACGTGAGCAGCGCGCTCGTCCGAATCGCGCTGACGTCGACGCCGTCGTCGGGGAACCATCACCTCGTCGGCCCGCGCGCGGTCCCGTGGACGGATCTCGTCGCGTGGATCCGTGACCTCGGGTATCCGCTCGAGGAGCTGCCGTACGCGGAGTGGCGCTCGGTCCTCGTGGAACGCGCCGAGGCGACGGGGAACGCGCTCGCGCCGCTCTTGCCGCTCTTCGTCGGCCACGAGGACACCGACTGGCTCCATCTCCCCACATACGACGAGGCGCGGACCGCGTGCGCCCTCGAAGGAACCGGGATCGCCTGTCCGCCCGTCGACGAAGCGCTGGTGCGGCGTTACGTCGAGCGGTTCGTCGTCCGCGGCTACATGCCGCGCCCGCGCTGATCAAGCTGCCGCGTGACGGTGTCGCAGAGGTCCGAGAACTTCCGCTCGTTCGCGCCGCTCGTGACGAGCGATCGCGCGAGACCCGGCGCCAGCCCCATCTGCTCGAACAGGCGCGGCAGCACGTCCTCGTTGCGCTCGTGCGCATAGGGTTGACCGCGGCTCAGGTACTCCGAGGATCCCCAGGCCGAGAACTTGGCGACGTCGCGCGCGAGCGACGCGGTCATTTCGCCGTGGGTCGGCGGACGCGCCAGCCGGCCCGCGTGAAAGCGCGCGAGCCATTGCGCGCCGAGCGAGTAACCGAGTAGCTGCTGCGGATAGAGGACGTTCGCCGCGAGGACGGAGACGTCCCGAACCGCGAGGTCGACCATCTGGTGGTAAAAGCCGTGCTGGTCGGTGAGGGCGTGGGACCTCGACGTCCCGTCCGGCCCCTCGATCTCCAGCGACGGGAGACCGAGAGTGCGGTCGTAGCCGGTGGCAGAGACGAGGTAGTCCGCATCGATTTCGTCGCCGTTCGAGAGCTTTACGGTGCGCTCGCCGAGTCCCGTCACCTCGGCCTTCACACTGCGCAGCGTCTTCAAGTACGCGAGCTGCTCGTCTCTCATGATGGCGGTGCGGTTCACGCACACGTCGGATCGCGGCTCGAGCGGGTTGACGAGGAGCCCCGACCACCGGAGCGGCGCCTGAAGCACCTTCATCGGGAGGCCGAAGCCGACGCGGCGCCGGAGCCGGGCGAGGGCGAGGTAGTAGACGTAAAGGGGCACGTTCCACGGAATGGCCGACGACGCGTAGAGCGTCTCGTACCGAATCGACCACAGGCTCTTCACGTAGACCCACGTGAGATCGGCCACGAGATCCGTCTCGCGAAAGAGCCAGAGGATCTCGTGCGCCGACTTGCCGGCGCCGAGGACGACGACCTTTCGCCGGTGCGTCACGATGTCGTCGAGGATCTCCGGCGAGAGATCGCTGGAGTGGAGGACCTTGACGCGTGACGTTGCCTGGCCCGCGAATCGCGGCACGTGCGGGCGGCCTGCGTTCGCGAACCCCGTCGCGCACACGACCACGTCGCACACGTGCTCGGTCGCTTCGCCGCTGCGCGCGTCGTTCGCGAGGACTAGGCACCTACCCGACTCCAGGCCCGGCCGGTGCACGATGCGATCGACGCGGCGGCGGCGGACGATTTTTCCGGCGATGCCCTTCTCGTGCGCGTAGTCGGCGAAGTAGGCGCCGATCTCTTCTCGAGTGGCGCTCGGTCCCACGCTCGCGACCGGACGGAAGTCGTGGAATCGGTAGTTGAACGACTTGGAATGAATCGTCAGCCCGGGGTAGCGCGTCGTCGCCCAAACGCCGCCGATTTCCCCGTTCTGCTCGAGCGCGACCGCGTCGAACCCCGCCTGCGTCATGGCGTGAAGCGCGGCGAGACCGGCGCCTCCGGCACCGATGACGATCGCCTTCTTCGAATCCGACACGCGAGCCCGCCACAGTACGCTGACCCCGCTCCCGCCAGCCAGCCCCATCGGGAGCCTCGCCGACGTCCCGTCCGTCGGGTAAATTGAGAGCCGCGCCAATGCCGCCGTCCTCTCCGAACGCGCTCCTTCGTCTCTTGGCGATCGAGCATCCCATCCTTCAGGCCCCGATGGCCGGTGTGTCCACGCCAGCGATGGCGGCGGCGGTGGCCGATTCTGGAGCGCTCGGCGCGATCGGCATCGGCGCAACGAACGCGGCGGCCGCGCGCGAGATGATCGCCGCGGTCCGCGCACGCTCGAGCCGGCCCTTCAACGTGAACGTCTTTTGCCATTCGCCGGCGAAGGCGGACGCGGCGCGCGAGGCGGCGTGGATCGCCCGGCTCCGCCCTGAGCTCGACCGCTTGGGTGCACCGGCGCCGGAGTCGCTCTCCGAGATTTGCAGGAGCTTCCTCGTCGACGACGACATGCTCGCGGCGCTCGTGGCGGAGCGTCCGAAGGTCGTGAGCTTTCACCTCGGCGTGCCGGCGCCGGATCGCATGCGGGCGCTGCGCGACGCGGGGATCGTGCTCCTCGGCTCGGCGACGTGCCTCGCGGAGGCGCGGACATTGGTCGCCGCCGGAGTGCACGCGGTCGTCGCGCAAGGATACGAAGCGGGCGGCCATCGCGGCGTCTTCGATCCCGACGCGTCCGACGATCGGCTCGGCACACTGGCGCTGACGCGGATCCTCGCGCGGGCGCTGACGGTGCCGGTGATCGCCGCCGGCGGCATCATGGATGGAGCGGGCGTCGCGGCGGCGATTCGTCTCGGCGCGAGCGCAGCGCAGCTCGGCACGGCCTTCGTCACGACGACCGAGTCGCAGGCCGACGACGGCTACCGAGCGGCGATGGCGAGCGACGCTGCGCATCACACCGTGATGACGCGCGTGATCTCCGGGCGACCGGCGCGCTGCCTGGCAAACCGATTCACCGCGCTCGGAGCCGGCGTGGCGCCGCGGGACGTCCCCGACTATCCCATCGCGTACGATCTTGGCAAAGCGCTGCACGCGGCGGGGAAGCGGAAGAGCGAGTTCGGCTTCGGCGCCCAATGGGCGGGGCAGGGCGCTCCGCTCGCGCGCACGCTCCCCGCGGCCGAGCTCGTGCGGCACCTCGTCGCGGAGATGGTCCTATGAGCGCGTGGGAGAACGACGACGACGGCGATGTCGTGCTCGAGCGCGATCCCAAGACCGCCCGCGCGCGCCGCTACTGCGTCGTCTTTTACAACGACGACTATACGACCAAATGGTTCGTGGTCATGGTCCTCGAGCAGTTTTTCCATATGAGCGAGACGTCGGCGCTGACGTTCATGCTCGCCGTCCACGAGAAGGGCAAGGGCGTCGCCGGCGTGTACACGCGCGAGATCGCCGAGACGAAGGCCGCGCAGATCATGGATTTTGCGCGCGCGAACGAGATGCCGCTCCTCGTCACCGCCGAGCCCGACGAGGACGGGGACGAGCCCTGAACGATCTCAGGGATACCGAGCCGCGAAGTACTGCGAGACGGCGAGGCGCTCCGCCAGCGTCAAGGCGTGGTCGTAGACGAGAAGCTCGCCGAGCTCCGCGCCGGTAAAGCCAGCGACGCCGGCGCCGATCGCCGTCACGTTCGCGGTGGAGAAATCCTCCACCGTTCCGTTGCCGAGCCCGCCTGCGTTTCGCGTGAGCGTCGTGTCGACGCCGTCGACCGCGTAGGCGAGGACGCCTGGCAGGGCGCCGCCCGGCGTGAAGCTGCTGATGGAAAACACGTGGCTGCGCGGGTTCGCCGAGGTGGCGACGTTCGAGTCGTAGGCGTTGTTCGTCACGTAGACGCCCTCGCGGCTCCCCGCTGTGCTGAACGTGTTGGCGTCGAGCCCGAAATACGTGCCCGCGCTGCCGGTCGTGCCTTGGACGAAGTATTGGAAGCGGCGCGTCGTGTCGACCGTGCGTCCGAACGCGGCGATGGTTCGGCCTGACGTGGCGGCGAGGCCGATCACGTCGGGGCGGTAGAGGTGGTGGTTGGGACCGATGAACGACACACCAGGCTTTCCTTTGATGCCTGTCGGGTCGAGCGCCGGAGGGGTTGCGCTCCCTGGCGCGAACGGGTGCGTCTTGCCGCTTATGTCGTCCCATCGGCACACCGCGCCGCCGTCGAGCGTCGCCAAGCCCATGTCCGCGCGGAGCCACAGCGCCAGACCCGTGGCCGGAAGACCGGCATCTGCCGGATCGACGACGACCCCCGTCGGCAATGGGCAGCCCGCGTCGTCGAAGCCCGGACCGGTGTCGGCCGCGTCTTTCGCGTCGGTCGCGGCGTCGGTGGCGTCGGCGGCGTCTGCGGCGTCGTTGCCCGCGCCACCGTCGCCTGCGTCCGCGGTGGCGACGTCCGCTGCCACGTCGCCGGCGGCGTCTGCGGCGTCTGAGGTCGTTCCGGTGTCTCCGCCCGTCGTGACGTCGACCGAAGCATCGAGCGGTGCCGACGCGTCGGGGCCGCCGTTGTTGGTCGAGTCATCGACGCACGCGCCGTACACCACTGCCGAGAACGCGACGAGAGTCAGACCGAGCTTGCGGACATCCATCGTGCCGAATGTACGTTCATTGCCGCACGAACACGAACGGGATTTGCACCGTTTTCGTTTCGCCCGGCGCCGGGAAGGACCAGTTGTGGAGTTGCTGCTCGATGCATTTCGCCACGACCGGTTCGTCGCCCGCGGTGCTCACGTTCTGGACAGAGCCGTTCGGGGCGATGGTGATCGTCGCTGTGACCTTGGTAGTCGATGCGGTGCTGGAGCTCCGCTCGAGGCAGGTACGCTTGACGCCGGCTTTACGTGAGTTGACGACGCGCTCGATCGCCGCCTGATCGAAGCCGCCGCCGCCCCCGCTCGGAGAAGGGCCGGTACCGCCGGGGCTCGGCATGCTCGGTCCCCCCGCGAGGCCCGCGAGGAGCGGGATCATCTGGTTCTGCGCGGAGGTCGGCGCCTTCAGATCGGCGGTCGCCTTCTGCGCGCTGTCGAGGCTCGTCGCGCTCGCGACCTTCTTCATCGCTGCGGCGACATTCGCGCCGTACGTCGCTTGGTCCTCCGCCATCTTCTTCCTCAGCTCCTGCAGGAGCGCGGCGGTCGTCGCGGCCTCGCCGGCGTTCTCCTCCGCTTGCTGCTTGAGGCTCTTCACGTCGGTGAGGGCGGCCGCGAGGGCGTCGGCGTCCTTACGCGCCTGCTCGGCGCTGTCGTGACTCAGTTTCGCGTAGACAAGCGCGCCTCCGACGATCATCGACACGACGAGGAGCACGACGCCGAAGCGCGTCCGCTGGGCCCTCTGCTCTTCCTTCACGCCCGCCGCGAGGAACGCCTTCGCGTCGTCGCTCAGCGGAGACCCGTCGCGCTTCCAGAGCTCCACCGCGGCGGCGAGACGCCCTTGGCGCCACAGCTCCGCCACGTCGTGCGACTCCTTCCAGCGCGCCGCGTCGCGCTCGACGTGAGCGACGAGCAGACGATCGTCGCGCGCGTCCTGGAGCCAGCCGCGGACCAGGCTCCACTCGCGGAGCACGGCGTCGTGCACGAACGTGAACCCGTCCTTCTCGGCGACGACCAAGCGGGCCTTCGTCAGCGCGAAGATCGCCTCTTTCGCCGCGGCGCCGTAGCGCTCGACGAGTACGTCGAGCTCGACGTGCGCGCGCGTCCCTTCGGGGGTCGTCATCGCGAGGAGCACGTGGCGCAGCGTGTCGCGCGGGATCTCCTTGGCCGCGATCGCCGCTTCCGCGTGCTCTTCGAGGGCGTTCTGCATGCCGCCCTTCTCGCTGAACGCCGCGCGCGGGATCGTCTTCTTTTTCGTGTCGCGCGCGCCCCAGAGGCGCGTCAGGCCGAACTGCACGAGCGTCATCGCCGACGCGCGGCCCTTTAGATCCGCGAGGACTTGCTTCCGGAGATCGGCGTCCTCGAAGCGGTACCCGTAGGCCTCGAGCGAGCGGTCCACGACCTCTTCCCAGCCGCTGCCGGAGAGTGGCGCGAGGAGCTGGATGCCGCGCGAGAGGGCGCGCGAGAAGATCGGATCGATCGCGAGCGACGCGTCGAGCAGATCTCGCCGCACCGCGACGATGACGCGAAGACCGACGTGCGCTTCGGCGAGGCGTGAGAGCAGATCGAGCGCGGCGGCGCGGCCTTTCTCGTTCTTCGCCTCGTACTTCGTGACGATCTCCTCGAGCTGATCGACGAGGATCACGATCCCTTCGCCTTTGGCGTCGACGTCGGCCGCCAGCTGCTCGGCGATCGCCTCGGGGTGCGTGTCCACGGGCGCGCCGAGCACCTTCTCGAGTGCAGAGGAGAGGGCCGCCATCAAATCCTTGCCGGGCGTGACGAGGACGCTGCGGTACTTCTTCGGCCAACCGCCGAGCGCGCCCTCTTCGATCGCGGGGAGGAGCCCCGCGCGCGTGATGCTGCTCTTGCCGCTGCCCGAGAGGCCGACGATGCCGACGAGGCCGCGTGTTCGTGCGAGCTCGATGACGCCGGCGATCTCCGCCGACCTGCCGAAGAGGACGTCGCGATCGGACTCCTCGTAGCGCTCGAGGCCAGGGAACGGGCCGCGCTCCTCGGGGGGAAGCGCGCGCTCGCGGCCGGCGAGGGCGCTGCGAATGCGTTCGAGCTCACCGAGGACGACCTCGGCCGAGCGAGGTCGGCCCTCGCGTGTCGGGGCTACGAGAGAGTCGACGAGCTTGGCGAGGGCGGCAGGCGTCGAGGGGGCGACGTCCGCGAGGGGCGTGGCGGTGGCGTCGCCGACGAGGACCTTCTTGTCGACGCCCGTGCCGCCCGCCTTCTTCGCGGTGGCGAGCGCAGGCACGTCCCCGGCGATGCATTGGTAGAGCGTCGCGCCGAGCGAGTAGAGATCGCTCGCGGCTTTGGGCGGCGAGGTGGTCTTGAGGCAGACCGGATCGACGTAGCCGATCGTCCCCGTGATCGGCGCCTTCGTGCCTTCGCCCGCCTTGTCGAGCGTCGACGCCTTGCGGCCGATCGATTCGGGGGGCAGATCGTCGAGCGCGAGGGCTTCGCGCTTCGCGCCATCGTCCTTCGCGCCGTCCGTGCGCACCGACGCCGCGATGCCGAAGTTGATCAACTTGTGGGTGCCGGCGGTGAACATGATGTTGGACGGCTTCACGTTGCAGTGGACCACCCCCGCCTCGTGCGCCGCCGCGAGCGCCGCCGCGATGTCGATCCCAATCTCGACCGCGAGCGCGACGCGTTTGGCGTCGCCGCGCGGCACGCCGTCGAGCTGCTTGTCGACGCTCACGCCCTCCGCAAACTCCATGACGAGGCCCATGAGCCCGCGCTTCGGATCGGTCGAGATCGTGTGGAAGCGAATCACGTTGGGGTGCTGAACGCGGCAGAGCGCGCGCGCCTCGTCGACCACGCGCGCTTGCCAGCCCTCGGGCGCGTCGCCGGCTTTGGTCTGCCCGATGTCGAAGATCTTCACCGCGACCTCGCGCAGGCTGAGCCCCGCGTGCTCCTCGACGGCGCGGTAGACGGGCGCTGACCCTGCTTTGTCGAGCAGCTCTTTGCAGCGGTACGGTCCGAGCCGGCGCGCGTCGTCGGGGGCAGCCAAGAACTCGCGAATCCTGGGGCTGAAGACGGACATGCGCCCCACGCTAAAGGAGGGCGCGATCGGTGTCCATGCGTCGATCGGCGCGGATGTGCGCACGCGCGAGGCCCTCTGTGGTCCTCGTGAACCAGGCCTGCTGGAATCGATCGCTCCAGGTGCGATCGAATCGAGCACCCCCCCGCAAGCCGAGGGGATCGCGCTGGTATTCGGCGCAGAACGCGGGTCGACGCGTCCGATCGCCGTCGACCGCGTCGACCCCGCGAGGCGCGAATCGCGCGGTACGAGCGTTGCAGTATGGGTTCCCGTGCGCTTCGCGAAGATCCTCCACGTCATCGCATCCCTCGCGCTCGTTGCGTGCGACGCGACCGAGCCGGCGGGGACGATGCCCTTCACGGCGTCGGCTGCGTCGGCACCTCCTGCGCAAGACGCCTCCGCGGACAGCGCCGCGCCTCCCGTCGGGGAAGCGCGCGGGCTTTTCGACGCTCTCCTTTCGGATCTCGTCTCGGCGTGCGGCGGATGCCACGGCCAAGGGACGAACGCGCCCCTCTGGCTCGCGCCGCCCGATCGCTACGCGTCGATCAAAGGCTACGAAGGCCTCGTCACGCCGGATCCGAGCGCGAGCAAGCTCCTCGCGAAGGGGCGCCACTCGGGGCCGGACTTTGCCGCGAGCCTGCGCGCGCGCGTAGAGGCATGGCTCGACGCGGAGGCGAAGGCGCTCGCACCTTCGGCGCCGATCACGACGGGGAAATTCGGGATCGCGCGCGGCCCCAACGTGCGCGAGCTCGCGGGCGTCGGCAAGGCGCCGAGCGGCACGCGCCTCTCGTTCGACGCGTCGTGGTTCGGCGCGCCCGCGCGCATGAAGCTGAGCGGGATCACCGTCGCCGCGCCGCCGAGCGCAGGCGTGCGTGTCGTGCATCCGCGGTTCACCGTCGTGCGCGGGCAGGGGACGGTCGACGATCGCGTCGACGCGTTCTCCACGCTCGATCAGACGATCGCGGCGGGAGCGAAGGGGATTCTTGGAGACGGTGTGATCTTCCTCGACAGCGAGGGAGGCGAGGACGAGCTGGTCATCACGTTCGAGGACCTCGAGCCGCTGCCCTGAGCAGAGGTCGAGGGGAGCGCCGGGTGACGCGAAAGGAGAGTCGCGGATGCGAAGGTCCATGGTTTCGACGCCGATGATGCTCGTCCTCGCGGGGACGGCTGCTTGCCAAGATGACGCCGCGCTACCCGACGACTTCGCGCAGCGCGCCCCTGCCGTGACGGCCCCTGGCGCGGGGCCGGCGCCGGTCGTCCCTGTCGTCGTCGATCCGCGCGTCGTCGATTACGGCGAGGCGCTGCGCACCGCGAGCCTCAAGTTGGTCGGCGACATCCCCACGCTCGCCGACGTGCGCGCGCTCCGCGACGCGGCGGACAAGAAGGCGTTCTACGAAGGTCGCATCGACGCGCTCCTCGCGGATCCGCGCTTCGCGGCGACGCAAATCGCGTGGTGGCAGAGCACGTTCAAGACGGGGAGCAGCGGCGCCGCCGATCCGAACGGACCCGACTTCGACGCGGCGGCGACGTTCGCGGCGTCTGTCGTCGTCGGACGTCGTCCGTTCACGGATCTCTTCACGGCGACGAGCGGCACGTGCACCACGTTCGTCAACGGGAGCTTCGTCCCCGCCGATTGCCCCGGTGGCGCGCAGGCCGTCGGGATCCTCACCGACCCTGGGCTTCTGGCGCAGTACTACGGCAACCTCGCGTTCCGGCGCGTCCGGTTCGTCCAGGAGACGTTCGCGTGCTCGGCATTTCCCGCGGAGTTCGCTGCGCAGCCGACCGTCATCGACACCGGCGTCTACACGAGCCCGTGGCCGTTCGACAGCATCTCGGGCCATCGCACCCGCGCGACGCCCTCGATCGACTTTCAATCGACGAGCGGGCGCGTGTGCGCCAATTGCCATTCGACGCTCAATCACGTCGCGCCGCTCTTTGGCATCTACGGCAAGGACGGGCTCCCCGCCGCCAGCTTCGTCGTCCCCAAGCCCGGCGCCGCACAGGCTACGCGCGAAGACTGGATCCCCACCGGCCAGCCGCTCGCCTGGCGCAGCGGAACCAACGTCGACGACTTGCGCGCGCTCGGCGCGGCGATCGCGAACGATCCCGACGTCCAGCGCTGCGCCGTCAAGCGCGTCTACGATTTCGCGTGGTCGCGCGGGGACATCGTCGACGATCAGGCGACGCTCTCGGACGACGTGGTGGCCACTCTGACCGACGACTTCACGCGCGGCGGCTACGACCTCGCGCGCGTCCTCCGCAGCGTCTTCGTGTCCGACGACTTCGTGCGCTTCTAGACCCGAGGAGAGACCGATGGACCGCCTCATCATCCCTTTCACGCTCACGCTCGCCGCGCTCGCAGGCTGCACCAGCGCGCCTACACGGCCGCCGACGACCGACGCGCCCGACGCGGCGCCCGCGCCTTCGCCGCCCGCGTTCGCACAAGACGCTGACGCGAGCGCGCCGACGGTCACCGCGCTGGGCCCGCAGCACGGCTGCACGAAGATTCGCACCGCCGCGCTGGGCGCGATTTTGCGTTCGGTGGGCGTCGCGATGGACGCCGGCGTCCCGGGATCCGCCGCGCAGCTCTACGTGACGGGCGCAGATGCGCTCGGCCTCGCGCGCTACGGCGAGCGAACGCGCGAGCCTCTGACGGGCTCGACCGCCGGCGCGGAGAAGCGCGACGACGTCTTCGTCCTCGCGTCGATCGAGATTCAGCGCGCGTCGAAGCTCGGCGCGTGGACCGCGCCGGCGTGCCCCGGCACCGCGCTCTTCGACGCCGCGCACGAGCTCACCCTGGACGGCGCCTCGTGCCTGATGGGTAAGCCGGCGCGCGCGCAGCACCTCGCGATCGCCCACGAGCTCGTCGCGGACGTGATCGCCGCGGCCGATCCGGCCGAGGCGCCGGCCGACGCGCGCGACCGGGCAGAGCGCATCGTGGTCGCGACGCTGCTCTCGGCAGCGCATGGCTGTGAGTGAAGGACAAGGAGACCTGTTATGACCGACGATCGACTGAAGAACCTTCGTGGCCACGGGCGTCGTGATTTCTTGAAGTGGGGCGCCGCCGTCGGCGCGGTCCTCGGCCTCGATCGCGCGCGATTCCTCGACGCGCTGAACGACAGCGCCGGATCCGCGATGGCGGACGTCGCGGCGTGCGCGGGAACGAGCAAATCCGTGCACCTCGTCGCGGGCAGCGGCGGGATCCCGTGGTTTCACCTCCTCTGGCCTCACCCCGAGGTGGCGATGGCGGCGACAGACAGCAACGGCTTCGCGTTCCTGAGCCCCGGTCGGGCGGCGCTCGCGCAGGGCACCGATCGTCCGCTCGTCTACGATCCGGACGCCTCGCCGTTCCAGGGCGGCGGGCCTCAGATGTCTGCGTTCCTCGGCGCCGCGATCGAGAACGTGCACGTCGCCGCGCCACGAAACGCCGCCACCGTCGGCGCAGGGACCGGCATGATCGCGGCCATCGCGGCCATGCAGTTCGCCGACAACCCGACGCTCCTCCCCGTCATCGGCGTCGAGCCGGTGGCCGCGGCGGTCGGCGTCGCGGAAGGAACGCCGAGCGTGGTGACGACGAGCGCCGACGGGCTGCTCGGCCTCTTCGACAGCGCGGCGTCGCGCACGCTCTTGAAGCGCCCCGCCGACGCGGCGCTCTACGAGGCGTACCAGAAGGCGTTCCTCGCGCTCAACGCGTCGGCCGGGAGACCCAAGGTAGCCGCCGCGTACCAGACCGAGAAGGTCGCCGCGCACCTCGTCGGCCAGAACTTCGCGGCGAAGCTCGCGCCCACGACCGATCAGGAAGCGCTTTACGGTCTGCCCGATCTCCTCGCCAACGGAATGGACGCCGATCCGGATCACGCTCGGCTCGTCGGCCTCGCGCGCCAGCTCATGGTCGCAGTGAACGCGTTCGGGCTCGGCCTGTCGTCGACGTTCATCCTCCCCGCGATGAACGGCAGCGATCCGCATGGCGCGTTCGGGCGCCTCGGCGCGACGCGGAGCAAGGCGGCGAGCCTCGGCAAGATCGTCGACGGCTTCCTCGCCCACGCGCGAAAGACGCCGGATCCCGCGTGCTCTGGGAAGAGCCTCGGCGAGTCGATCGTGTTCACCGTCCACGGCGACATTCCCAAGGATCCGATGGACACGACGGGCGGTCAGGACTGGAAGGACCAGACCCCCGCCGACTCGAACTGGCTCTACGTCTACGGCAACGGCCGGCTGAAGACGGGGTGGTTCGGCGGGATCCGTCCGTCGGGCGAGGTGTCGAGCTTCGATCCGACGAGCGGCGCGGCGGTGCCGTTCAAGAAGGACTCGCCCAAGTCGACGACCGAGGCGTCGGCCGCCGCCGCGCTCTACGCGGTCGCGAAGGGGAACACGGCGAAGGTGGCGCAGTACTACAAGGGGCCATCGATCGCCGGCCTCGTGAAGTAGCCGATCGCCGCGCCTACTTGGTGACGCGCGCGCGGATCACCTGGAAATACCGGCGCGCGATGCCCGAGGCCTGGGCCGCGCGCGCGACGTTCCCGCCGTGCTTCTGGAGGACTTGCTCCACGTAACGTCGCTCGAACGCCTCGACGACCTGCTGCCGCGCGGTCGACAGCGCGAGGCCGAGGGCGTCGGTGATGTCGATCGTCTGCCGCGGCGCTCCGGCCGCCTCCGGCTCCACGGTCGGTTGCGCCTTCGGTGCCTCCGCGAGCTCGCCGAGCGCGATGCGGCGTACGACAGCGTGGTGCAGCTCGCGCACGTTGCCGGGCCAGTCGTAGCCGAGCGCGCGCGAGAGAAAGTCGTTCGGCAGATCGTCTTTGCCGGTGAGCACGCGCCAGAAGTGACGGGCGAGCACCGGGACGTCTCCCTCGCGCTCGCGGAGGGGCGGCAGCTCGACGCGCGACACCGCGAGGCGATGGAAGAGATCGTCCCGGAAGCGGCCTGCCTGGACCTCGCGATCGAGATCGCGGCGCGTCGCGGCGATCACGCGCACGTCGACGCGGATCCACCGATCGCCGCCGAGGCGCTGGAGCTCGGAGCGCTCGATGGCGCGGAGCAGCTTGGGCTGCAGCGCGACGTCCAGATCGCCGATCTCATCGATGAACAGCGTGCCGCCGTTCGCTTGTTCGAAGACGCCCTTGCGACCGCCCTCCTCGCCGAAGAGCGTGACCTCGACCTGGTTCGGCGCGGTGGCGGTGCAGTCGAAGACGATGAACGGTCCGCTCGCTCGCGCGCTTCCTTCGTGGAGCGCTTCGGCGACGAGCTCCTTGCCCGTGCCGGTCTCGCCTTCGAGGATGACCGGCCAGTCGGCGTCGGCGACGCGCGCCGCCCACGCGCAGATTTTCTGCATCTTGGGGCTCGAGCCGACGATGCGCCCGAAGCACCAGCCTTCGGGCGCCGAGAGCGCGCGTCCCCTCACGCGATCGACGCGGAGGCGGGTCGCGCCCATCCCGATGATTTCGCCGCCGGTCAAGAACGCGTCGACGACCGCGATGCCGTTCGCCGTCGTCGCGCCGGCGGAGCCGAGATCGGTCACGCGCAGCTTGGGTCCGACGAGATCCAGCGCGGCGTGGCGTCGGGAGACGCCGGGATCGGTCAGCTGGAAGTGACATGTCTCCGCTTGCCCGATGAAGGTGCGGCTCGGTTGGCTCCCGTCGAGCGTGAACGCCTTGCCGGTGTCCGGTCCCTCGACGACGACGAGCGCGTAGCCTACCGGTTCCCACATCGCACTCTCGACCGTACCACGAGCTATAACCACGGCCATGCGCAAGCCCTCGCCACGCGTGAAGCGTGTCCTCAAGGTCCTCGCCGCGCTCGTCCTGGTCCTCGTCGCGACGGTGGCGTTCGTCTGGTACCGCGCGTTCGGAAACAACAGCGCGATCGTGGACGGACGCACCGTGGCGCCCGGCGTGGAGTCCGTGAAGGACTCCTTCGTGAGCTCGTATTTGCTCGACGCGGGGCCGGGAAAGGTCGTGCTCGTCGACGCAGGGAAGGGCGCGTCGGCGGGCCCGATCCTGCTCGCCCTCGCACGGCGCGGCCTGCCAAAGTCGGCAGTCCTCGCGATCTTCCTCACCCACGGCCACGGGGATCACGTCGCCGGGTGCAAGGCGTTTCCGGAGGCGAAGGTCTACGCGCTGGAGGCCGAGCTGCCGTTGATCGGTGACGCCGCGACGGTCACCCATCCGCTGCACGACGGGGAGATCGTGGAGGTTGGCGAGCTGCGGGTCGAGGCGTTCGCGACGCCGGGGCACACGCCGGGATCCGCTGTGTTCCTGTCACGTGGTGTCCTCTTCTTCGGGGACAGCGCGGGCGCATCGAAGGAGGGCGTCGTCATGAAGGCGGTGAGCTTGTTCTCGAAGAATTCGGAGCAGAACGTGGCGTCGCTCGACGCCCTCGCCGCTCGTCTGGCGCCGCGCGCGAAGGAGATCGAGGCGCTCGCGTTCGGCCACACCGGACCGCTCAGCGGCTTCTCGCCGCTCTCCGAGTTCGCGCCGAAACGTTGAGCGCGACGCGACCCAAAGCCCTGTGGTCACCGCAAGATTTGCGAGTTGATGATCTGCGCGGGCTGCTTCGCGATCACGTAGAAGCCGAAGAGGTTCGGAGTCTCGAAGGTGCCACGCGGGTTCCGCTGCGTCGTCGAGTCCTTGACGGTGATCGATCCAGACTTGTCGTTGCTGACGAAGAAGATGGCGCTGCCGCCCTCGTTCGCCATGTTGTCCTCGAGGAGGGAGCCGGTGACGTTGAGCACGATCTCGTTGCCGTCGTTGTAGATGGCGCCGCCGTTGCCGCCTTGGCCGGAGTTCGCGCCGTGGCCGACCGCGGTGCTCTGCGAGAAGAGGCTGTTCAGGATGTTCCACGACACGCCGATGCTGCTGAGGGCGCCGCCGTTCGCGCACGCGTTGCCGTAGCCGACCTTGCCGCCGAACGTGCTGTGGACGACCCACACCGGGCGGGCGGGGCCCGCGCCGGGGGCGACGAGGTAGTCGAGCTTGCGGATCGCGCCGCCGCCGACGTCGGAGCCGAGATCCGCGCAGACGTTGTCGAAGAAGCGCGCGTTATTGACCTTGAGGCTGCCCCCTTGCGCGTAGATCGCGCCGCCGCCGCCGGCGTTGGTCGTGCCGTCGGCAATGCCCTTCGCGTTGCCGCCTGAGAACGTGATGTTCTGGACGACGAGCTGCACGCCTGGGTTGGTGTTGCAGTCGCCGGAGCCCGGCGGATAGACCTGCGCTTTGTCGCAGGTGCTCATGTACAGGATGCGGATCTTGCCGTCACCGCTCAGCGTGACCTTGTTGCCGCCGTCGATGACGAGCTTCGCCGCGGTGTCGTTTTTGACCTTCGCGGTCTGCGTGAGGACGATCGTGCTCGGCGCAGCGCCGCAGTCGAACGTGATGACGCCGCCCTTCGCGACCGCCGCGACGAAGGCGTCTCCGGTGCAGCTCGCGGGGGTTCCGGTGCCGACGACGGTGGTGGGCTTCGTGACGTCCTCGGCTTGACCCGCCGCGGGGACGGGGGCCGTGCCGTTCGGATTGCCGGCGGGCGGTCCGTCTTGGGGCGGAGGCGGCGGCGTGGTCGTGCCGGACGCGCCGCTGCTCGACGTCGATCCGGACGACGCCGCGCCGCTGGTCCCGCTCGCGCCGCTGGTCCCGCTCGCGCCGCTGGTCCCGCTCGCGCCACTACTCCCGCTCGTGCCGCTGCTCCCGCTGCTCGCGCTCCCGCTCGACGCGCTCGCTCCGGACGTGTCCGAGCTCGAGCCGCAGGCGACCGCGGTTGCCATCGCGAGGAGCGCGATCCCGAAGGCCGTCGATGTGGAGCCCATCCATGCACGCTAGCGCGCCGCTCGATCGCGCAGCAAGGCGCACTTCGGCGACGTTGTGCGAACGCGGCTCCGTTGGTACGCGAATTGGAAATCACTGCTGCGTTCTGGGTGATGAAGATCTCGGCGACGACGCTCGGCGAGACCGCGGGCGATCTTCTGTCGATGACGATGAACGTCGGCTACGCGAAGAGCTCGCTCATCCTGTTCTCGGCGTTCCTCCTGAGCCTCGGCGCGCAGCTCCTGTCGCGGCGGTATCACCCGCTCCTCTATTGGACGGTCATCTTCACGACGAGCGCCGCCGGCACGACGATGTCCGACTCCATGGACCGCACCCTCGGCCACGGCGCTCGGGGACTTCGTCGCGGACAGCTCGGGCCTCGGCTTCGCGGGCGGCGCGCTCCTGATCGGGGGCTTGCTCGCGCTCGTCGTGGTCGCGACGTTCTTCACCCGCATTCGCGCGCCCTGCTGTTCTGGATCGCGTTCGTCTTGACGCGTCCCTTCGGCGCGACGGTCGGCGACGTCTTGACGAAGTCGAAGGAGAAGGGAGACCTCGCGCTCGGCACGCTCGGCACGCTCGGCGCCTCCGCGATCCTCGGCGCAGTCCTCGTCGGCCTCGTGATCCGCGCGATGATGTTGGACACGCGGGCGCGCCGCGCGACGTGACGCCGCTGCGGAGCTTCCATTCGATTGGGTTGACGCTCGCGCCGGACATGCCGACCACGATCTGGTCGGCGCCCGGCGTGGGGACGTCACGCACCTCAAGCATGTCGACGCCGCCATAGGCGGTCAGCAGGACGGCTTTCATGGTCCTGTCGTCGTGCGAATTCGATTCCGGTGGCGATTACATCCCCGGCATCGGCATCACCTCGACGACGTCGATGGTCCCCTCCGGCATCATGAAGTGAGGGTGGCCCTTCAACGTCTCCGCCAGCGCCTCCTTCGATTCGGCTTGGAGGATCGAGTAGCCGCCGAGATCGTTGGTGCTCGCGCCCGAGCCGGCGTTCGTGACGCGGAGGCTCTTTCCGAGCGGCGCGCCCATGTCGACGATCGCCGACGCGGCCTTCGTGCCCCACGCCATCCATGCATCCATGCCGGCCTTCTGCTGCTCGGGCGTGGCTTTTTGCATCATCTGGAACGACGACGCCGGTGCCCTATAGAGAACGAGAAACTTTTTCATGGTTCACCTCTTCTTAAAAAATTCTTAAAAAACTCGTCTTCACACACGCGCGGAACGGAACGGCGAGAAAACCGCCCCGGTTGGATCCTGCACCACCGAGAATCGGCCGACCTTGGGGATCTCCATCGCGGGCATCATCACTTTCCCGCCAAGGGTCTCGGCCTTCTTCGTGATGTCGTCGACGTCGGAGACCGCGATGTACGCGAGCCAGTGCGGCGGCACGTTGGGGCCGCCCATGTGCGACGTCATTCCACCGATGTCCTTGCCGTTGCTACGCACGTGCCAGTAGTCGTTGCCGCCGTCGTCGCCCTTGCCGGTCCAGCCGAAGACGTCACCGTAGAACTTCTTCGCGGCGTCGATTTCTTTGGTGTGGAGCTCGTCCCAGCAGAAGGTGCCGGGGCGCGGGGGGCCGTCGTACGGCGACGCGTCGGCGCCGGGGCCGATCCCCTTCAAGATCCCGAACGCCGCGCCTTGCGGATCCATCGCGCACGCGAAGCGAAGCATGTCCGGCACCGTCGTCGGTGGGACCACGATCTTGCCGCCGCGCTCGCCGATCTTCTTTGCCGCCGCGTCGACGTCCTCGACGCCGACGTAGACGAGCCAACCCGACGGCACACCCTTCGGCGCCTCCATCGCTCCGCCGATCATCGTCTCGCCGGCCGGGCTCGCCTGCCCGTGCGAGAAGGTGCGGTACGTGCCTCCCGTCGGCATCGGGTTCTCGGTCACCTTCCAGCCGAAGAGAGCCGAATAGAACGTCGTCGCGACCGCCGCGTCGCTCGTGACGAGCTCGTGCCAGGTGAAGCGCCCCGTGTTCGGATTCGTCATGATCGCACCCTCCTTCGATCGTTCCAGGACAAGCCGCGTCGTAACGTCATAGGGCGGCGCCGTCCAGCCACGCCGGCACGCATCGTGCGATAGAGCCGGCCATGAGCACATACGTCGTGGAAGAACCGTCTCCGTCCTCCAAGGCGCGTACGCTCGCGCTCGTCGCGCGCGTGCTCGACTACGCCTTTGGGCTCGTCTACGGCATCCTCGCGATCCGGCTCGTCCTCGAGCTCATCAACGCGCGGAGATCGGCGGGATTTTACCAGTTCATCGCGAGCGTGACCGACCCGTTCTATGGGCCGTTCAAGTCGATCGTCGGCACCGACACGATCGACGGCGCGCACGTGGTGTGGCCGCTCGTCATCGCGATCGCCGCGTACATGGTCCTGCATGCAGCCATTCGCGGGCTCCTTCATCTGGTCGGGCGGGCGTAGCCATTACGCCACGTGTGGCGCGAGCGCGCCGGTACTTGCACGCGCCGCTACTTGCACGCTTTGGAGCTTTGCGTGCACAGGACTTGCTGGTTGCCGTTGACGCAGCACCAGCCCGGGCATGCGAGCGCATCGCAGTCACCGCAGTTGCAGCCGTTGCCCGATCGGTCCACGCAGGGAACGGTGCCGCAGCATCGAGTGGCGCCGGGAGGGGGGCTTCCCGTCGCACAGCCCGTCGCGCCGTCCGCAGAGGCCGCGCCATCGCCTGCGGCGTCCGCGGCTCCATCCGCTTTCCCCACGCCGCTGTCGCCCGCGTCAGCGGTCGATGTCGCGTCGACGCCCGCGTCACCGTTCGGCGCATACGTCAGGTCCGGCGTGTCCGCGCAAGCCGCGAGCGCGACCAGCAGCGCGGCGTGGAATTCGAAGCGCACACCGACAGCGTAGCGAGGAAGGGCGCGCGCGGCCACCGCGGTCACGCGCCGGTGCGCTGCGAAGGCTTCTCCACGATCCCCGGGCCCCCGGCTTCCACCGACGCGTTTTCGCGGAGGCGCGCGTCGATCTCCGCGTCCAGGCGCGCCTTCATCCCGGGCACCCGCGCGACCAGACGCAGGAACGGCGCGCGCTTCAGCGTCAGGTACGTCGTCGCCGTCAGGGTGCGCACCGTCGCCGTCCGCGGAACGTCGCGCATGAGCGAGATCTCGCCGAACGTATCCCCATCGTCGAAAATTTCGACGCGCTCCTGGTGGCCGTCGGGCGCCCGCTTAAGCACCTCGAGGCGCCCACGCGCGACGACGAAGAGCTCGTCCCCGGGGTCTCCCTCGCGCACGAGCACCGTGCCCGCGTCGCGCGACACCGACGTCATCTGATCGGCGATCTCCGCGAGCGTCGGCATGTCGAGCTTCGAGAAGAGCGGCACCGCCGAGAGCCGCCCCGCGGACACCGCCGCTTTCTCCCCGTCGTCGCTGAGCGTGAAGCCCTGCTGCTTCTCCCACAGGCTGGCGTACAGGCCCTCCTTCGCGAGGAGCTCCTCGTGGGTGCCCACCTCCACGATTTTGCCGCGATCGAGCACGAAGACGCGGTCGCAGCTCACCACCGCGGCGAGGCGATGGGTCACCGATAGCACCGTGTGCGCGCGCGCGAGCTTGTGGATCGTCGCGTCGATCAGCGATTCGGTCTGCGGGTCGAGCGCCGATGTCGCCTCGTCCAAGAGGAGCACCGAGGGGCGGCGCACCAGCGCACGCGCGATCGCGACGCGTTGCCGCTGGCCGCCCGAGAGTCGGCTCCCGCGCTCGCCCACGCGCGTCTCGTAGCCTTCTGGAGAGCCGACGATGAAGTCGTGGATCTCGGCCGCCTTCGCCGCCTCCTCGATCTCCGCGTCGGTCGCGCCGGCGCGTCCGAGCCGGATGTTCTCGCGGATCGTCGTATCGAAGAGGACGCTGTCCTGGAAGACGATGCCGAGCTGTCCGCGCAGCGCTTCGAGCGTGACCTCTTTGATGTCGCGTCCGTCGTACTTCACCGCGCCGGCGCGCGGATCGTAGAAGCGGCTGACGAGGTTCAAGATCGTGCTCTTGCCGGAGCCGCTCGCGCCGACGAAGGCGATCGAGTGACCCTTCGGGATCGTGAGCGTCACGCCGTCGAGGTGCGTCGTCGTCTCCGTGTACCCGAACGTCACGTCGCGGAGCTCGAGCTCGCGGGCCAGCGCCGGGAGCGGCGTCGCGTCGGGACCGTCTTTCACCGTCGGCGTCTCGCGCAGCACCTCGTCGAGGCGCTCCATCCCCGCGGCTCCCTCGAGCAGCGACGGCGTCGAGTAGGTGAGGCTGGTGACGCTCACCGAGACTTGGCCGAAGAGCGTGTAGAATGCAACGAGCTCGCCCATCGTCATCTCGTTGACAAAGACGAGGTACGCGCCGATCGCGAGCGTCGCGAAGCCCATGAGGAGCGCGCCGACGTTGGGGACGCGCGCCATCGCGAAGCCGATCCAGTTCGCGCGCCGCGAGAGGCCGAGGAGGGTATCGAGCTTGGCGCGGAACCGCTCGCGCTGCTGATTTTGTAGGTTGAAGCCCTTCACGACGGCCTGCGCCGCGAGGTTCTCCTGCACCGCGACGGTGACGACGCCGATCTCCTCCTTGAGCTGGTACGCGAGATCGTTCGCGCGTGGCTCGAGGCGCTTGGCGATCCAGAACGAGATCAAGAGGCCGATGACCGACACGACGGCGAGGCGCCACTCGAGCCGGAAGAGCAGCGCGACGCTGATGACGAAGCCGCCCGCGCCGGCCATGATCGACGGCAAATACCAGATGAGCCCGTTCTCGACCGACGCCAGATCCGACGAGAAGCGCGAGAGGAGGTCGCCGATCTGGGTTCGCGCGTGGAACTCGGTCGACAGCTCCTGCAAGTGGGAGAACAGACGCAGGCGAATGGCGTTCATCACGGCGACGCCCGCGCGCGCGTACGCGAGATCCTGAATGAAGCCCGAGATCGTCGCGACGGCGGCGCCGCCCGCCAAGCCGCCGAGGATCAGCGTGAGCCTCTTCATGTCGTGCGGGACGATCGCCTCGTCGATCAGCGCCTGGAACAGGAGCGGGACCACGGTGGCGTACGCGAGATCCACGAGCATCGTCGCGAGGATGAGGACCGCGACCGCCTTGTGCGGCGCGAAGTAGGGGAGGAGCGCCGCCAGAAACCCCAGGACGCCCATATGCGGCGCCGGGGGAGTCGTCTTGGACGCCGCGCGTGGCGTCTCGACGGGCAGCTTCATCCGCGCATCATACTCGCGCTACGCTCGGCCGCGCGCGGGCATCCAACGCGCCGAACATGACCCGAGCGTCGGCCCCCACCACGATGCGCGCCTTGGAGCTGCGGACCCGCGAGGGCGAGCTGCCGCGGCCGGTGCTCGTCGAAAAGGCGGTCCCGACGCCGCGTCGTGGCGAGGTGCTCGTGCACGTGGCGGCCGCGCCAATCAACCCGAACGATCTGCTCTTTCTCCGCGATCAGTACGAGGTGAAGAAGGCGCTGCCGGTGGTGCCCGGATTCGAGGGGAGTGGCACGGTCGTCGCGGCGGGCGGCGGCTTCATCGCGCGGACGATGCTCGGACGACGCGTGGCCTGCGCCGCCGGCGACGGGGACGGGACGTGGGCCGAGTACGTCGCGGTGCCGGCGATGCGCTGCGCTCCGCTTCGCGGCGGCGTCGAGCTCGAAGCGGGCGCGACGATGCTGACCAACCCGCTCACCGCGTGGGTGCTCGCGACGCGCGCGCGCCGTGAAGGCCACCGCGCCGTCGTGCTGACGGCCGCCGCGGGCGCCCTCGGACGAATGACGAGCCGGCTGATGCGCGCGCAAGGACGAGAGGTCGTTCACGTCGTGCGCCGCCTGGCACAAGCCGAGGCGTTGAAGAAGGAGGAGGGGGCCACGCACGTCCTCGACTCGAGCGAAGAGGGTTTCGTCGAGGAGCTCCGCGCCCTCTCTGCCAAGCTCGGCGTCTCGCTCGCCCTCGACGCCGTCGGCGGCGAGACGACCGGGCAGCTCTTCGCCGCGATGCCGCCGGGCAGCGTCGTGCGTGTCTACGGAATGCTCTCCAACGCGCCCTGCCGCGTCGAGACATCGGACCTCGTCTTCCACGGCAAGCGGATCGAAGGCTTCACGATGTACGAGTGGCTCGAATCCACGAGCACGCTGGGGCAGCTCTTCGCCATCATGAAGGTGCAGGGCCTGCTCGGCGGCGTCCTCCGCACCCAGGTGCGCGCGCGGTTCTCGCTCGCGGAGCACGACGCCGCCCTCGCCGCGGCCCAGCAGGGCGCGAGCGACGGGAAGGTCCTCTTGGTCCCCTGATCGCCGGACAAGCGCACGCGGCGCGCGTAGGATCTATCCTCATGGGGTGGGTGCATCGGTTCGTCGTCATCCTCGTGCTCGGCGTGCTCCTCCTCGCGTCCGGCTCGTGCGGCGCGCGTCAGACGCCAGCCGAGCGCGCAGACAGCGCACGCCCGGCGGTGCTCGCGCTTCAAGCGGGGCGATTCACCGAGGCCTCGCGTGCCGCCGACGACGCGCTCGGCAAGGACGACACGAACGCCCTCGCGCGTGCGGTACGCGCCATCGCCACGTGGGAGAAGATGGCCGACAATCTGGCCGAAGAGGTCATCGTCGTCGTCGGCGGGTCGATGCGCCGCCGTCCGGATTTCGACCGCCTCCGCGCGTCCCTCGTCAAGGCGGAGGAGACGCTCGCGCGCATCGATCAAGATCTCGCGGTGGCCGAGGAGGACAAGGCGTTCGCCCTCGAGCTCTGCATCGCGTGCTGGAAAGGCGACTGGAACCACGACGGTCAGGAGAACGGCCGCGACGACCGCCTCCTCGAAATCGAGCTGGACGCGACGGGCGAGCCGCTCCCGGACGGCGACCCGCGACGCCGGCCCACGTTCCGCCTCGACGCGGGCGACGTCGCGTGGGCCCGCGCGATGGTGGCGTTCCAGCGCGCGCTCGTCGATCTCATTGTCGCCTACCGCTGGAAGGACATCGTCGGATTCAAAGAGTCGCAGAAGGGCATGCTCGTCATCAACCTCGAGGACGCCGGCCGCGTGCGGGCGGCGCGCGATCGGATCCTCGAAGGGATCGACCACTCCGATCGCGCGCGGCGAGCGTACCTCGCAGAGGTCGACGACGATCGCGAGTGGGTGCCGAGCCCGCGCCAGCAGAGTCACCCGTTGCCGCTGCCGGTCGACGAGGCGCTCTACGCGACCTGGGAGGGTGTGCTTGGGGATGCGCGACGCCTCGTGCGCAGCGAGGAGGGGCTCGATCTCGGCGAGCTCATGAGCCTCGCAGGGGAGGGGACGAGGGTGCCGGTGCACGGCTTCGTCGACGTCGGCAAGCTGCTCTCGTCGCCGCGCGATCTCCACCTTGACGTAGAGGTCCTCGAGCACGCCCAACGCGATCCGGATCGCGCCCTCCGATCGGTCCTGGGCGACGCATACGCCGATCGGATGCGCCCTTCGCCGCTCCCGCGCCGCCTCGCGCGAATGGCCTCCGAGCTCGAGCACGGGGAGGAGTCCTTCGCCCGAAAGCTTCGCTACTTTCTCTGGCTCAATTGAGGAGTGGAGCGAAGCGCAGCGGAGCGAAACGCTCGCCCCTTCCGTTGGCCCGGGCTGGATCGCGCGCGCCGCCACAAAGCGGATCCGCTCCAGCCCACTCCCGCTGAAAATCTGAATTATTTCAATAACACTGCACGGGTGTGACATTTGCTTACAGGTGGGCAAACCCCGTGAGGCCCACCTTGCCGCGTGCCCATCACCTCCTCTTCTCTCTGCCGTTCCTGGTCGGCGTCGCCGCCTGCAGCGGCTCGAACGGGGCGATCGACCCGCCCGCCGATGACACCTCGGCGCTCGGCGCGTCGGGGCACCACCTGCGCTATCTCGCGATGAACGTCGGAAACGCCGACGTGCGCGGAGGGTGCAGCCCCTACGAGGACAAGCTCTGCGCTTCGGACGTCTCGCAGCAGATCCGCGCGTACATCGCGACGTGGAAGCCGGACGTCATCCTGATCTCCGAGGTCCTCGACGAGCCACAGCTCACGCGGACGATCTTCGAGAGTGACGTGAAGCGCGGCGGCGACGCGACGAAGAACCTCGGCGGCCCCATTCTCCCCGACGTTCCCGACAAGCCGTACGCCGTCTCGTGCCACGCCAGCATCGATCGCGACACCGGCCTCGAGGACGCCGAGTTCCCGATGGACAACCCCAAGGCGTCGCACCGCCACGAGTGCGTCGTCTACGACACGAAGAAGCTCGCGCTGCGCTCGGCGGGGCACGTCTTCGGGTCGAACGCCGACGCGTGGGACAAATCGAACTGCCACTACGACTTCACGGCGCGCTCCGCCGATCTCGAGCTCCTCGGCAGCAAGGACGCGCACGGCAATCCCATCGTCATCACCGCGATCGCGATCCACCCGCCGTCGAACCCGATCAGCGGCGCGCAGAAGAAGTGCCGGATGGAGGAGGTCGGCCGCGCATGGAGCACGCTCGCGGCGGACAAGAAGCACGTCATCATCGGCGGCGACTGGAACACGCAGCGCGACGACGAGCTCCAGGTGCCGGCCGGCTTCCTCGTCAACTACAGCAAGGGACAGCACTTCGGCTTTGCGCCGCACGACGACGAGTACAGCGCGCAGTACATCTTCCCGGTCGGCAAGTGGCAGTACGACCACACCTTCTCGAATTTCGGCGCGGCGTGCACCACGTGCGGAAAGTATTACCGTGGGGCGTCGCAGGATCTGAAATACGGCTCCGCGCTCGGCGAGTACGACGACCACCCGTGGGCGGCGCACCCGGGGCTCGACCACCGGCAGGTGCTCGTCGACCTGGCGTTTTGAGCCATCGCGCTATCATGAGCGGCATGGGCAGCGGCCGTCTCTCCTGGGTCCTCGGCGCGCTCGCGGCGACCGTGTCGTTCGTCGCGCTCGCGGCGTGCTCGTCCACCGATGCCGCGAGCGCGTCGGGCGACGACGGCGGCGGCGGGACCGGGCAGGGGGACGGGGCCATGGGCGGTGACGGACCGATTGGGTCCGACGGTGCCGCGGCGGGCGATGCGGCGGGCGATGCAGCGAGCGGTGACGCCGGACGTGATGGGGCGACGAGCGCAGGCGACGCGAGCAAGCTGGGCTGCAAGTACCAGGCGCACAAGACGGGTCTCACGGCGTTCCAGCAAGCGGGGGGCCTCGCGTTCCACGTCTACGCACCGAGCACCTACGATCCAAAGGTCGCGCACATCGTCGTCGTCATCATGCATGGCCAGGACTCCGACGGCACCGGCGAGCTCGCGGCCCTCTGGCAGCCGATCGCCGACAGTGCGCAGCTGGTGCTCGTGGCGCCGAAGGGCTCGCGCGCGGCCACCGATCCGGTGACGTACCCGAATGGCGCGAACTGGGCGGTCGCCGATCTGAACCACGTGCAGGATCTCGTGAAAGAGATCGACGACTGCTACGACGTGGATCCGAAACGGCACATCTTGTGGGGCTTCTCAGAAGGCGGCTTCTACGGCTACCTCCTTGGCATCGGCGCGGCGAGCCAGTTCTCGGGGCTCGCGATGGGCGGCTCCAACGCGGGCTTCGCGCGGCAGAACGGCTACCCTCCCTCCGCCGCGCCGTGGAAAATCCCGGTGAGCCACGTGCAGGGGACGACCGACCCGAACGGCATGGCCCAGCCGCTACAGGACAAAGCCGACTTCGAGGCCGCGGGCTCGGTGTTCACGCTGTACCAGCCAGTGCAGGGGCACACGATCACGCCGGCGCAGGTACTTGCACAATACAACGACTTGAAAGGCTCGGCGTCGCCCTGACCTGCTTGCTATCCTGAGCGACCCATGGACGTCGACGATCGCCAGAAGGTCTGTCAGCTGCTCGAGACGATGATCGCGGCGGACGGCGAGATCACCGACTCCGAGCGCGAGTTCTATCGCCGCGTCGTCGAGCGTTTCGGTCTGCCGGAGCGCGAGGTCGGCCCGTTCTCGCAGGACTCGGTCGGGCGGACCACCATGACGCTGCGTACCCTGGCCCCGGACGTGCGGGTGCGGGTGATGGCGTTGCTGGTCGAGGCGGCCGTCGTCGATGGGCGCGTCGATCCGCAGGAGCGCGCGCTGCTCCTCGCGTCGGCAGCGACGCTCGGGATCGAAGCGACCGCGCTCGAGGAGCGGATCGCCTCGCGCCTCCGCGGGAGCGCGCCGCCCCGGTAGTCTGGCCGCGCCTTCTACTGGCTGCCGACCATCGGCTGGTTCGTCTTCAGATCGACGTAGCTCGTGCCGGTGCCGAGGTCCTTGTTGTCGATGGGGACGAACTTGATGCCCTTCGCCGTCTCCGCAGCGACGATCTGCGCCTCGAGCGCCGCGAACACGGTCTTCATCGGAGCCATCGCCTTCTTGAAGTTGTCGTTGAGCGAGCAGTGCCCGATCGGGCCCGAGAACTGGCCGCCGCGCAGCCCGAACCGGGCGCTCTCGAGGTTGCTGCGTGCCATGGAAATGCGACCGTTCTTGAGACCCTGACGCTGGAACTCGGCGAGGTTGTCCGTCGCCTGCCTCAAGAACGGGCGAACACGCGCTTCGCAGTAGGTCGAGAGCGGCGCGTCCGCGGCGCCCACCCCGGCCGCGTAGTCGGCGAAGTACTTCGTGCAGACCGGAAACATCTTCGACGGCGTGCGATCGCGAGAGCGCGCGAGCGACGCATCGAACGCGACGATCGCAGCGTCCTTCGCGACGGCGGCGTCGCGACCGGACGTGTACGTGAAGTACTCGTCGTCGGTCGCGAGAGCAGACTTGCTGCCGTGCGCCGCCATCGCGGTGGCGCACCCGTCGAGGGCGGTCAGCGCGGCCATCCGCACCTCCCAGCTCGGCGAAGGCTTCTTCGTCGGCGACTTGGGCATCCCGTCGTCCGCTTGGGCCGAGGCCTGCCAAGATACCTGCCAAGAGAGCAACGTGAGCAAGCCGGCGGCGACGAGGACACGGCGGACGTTCATGACAGACCTCCCCAAGTTCAGACGAGTGTAGCGACCTTCCGATTCACCGATCGCGCGTTTCTTCTTGCGCGATCTACGGGACCCACACCGCGTTGCCGGTGCCATGGTGCCCGCTCCATCGCGACATGAAGTCCTCGAGCTCTGCGGGCGTGAGCGTCACGAAGCCGACCTCGGAGAACGGATCGCCGACGATGTAGTGGCCGTTCGCCTCCCGGCTGATGACGACGATCGAGTGAAAACCACTGAAATCATACGTCGAATGGTAGAGCGCTTGTCCGGCGCGAATCGCCGCGGCGTAGGCGCGGTTCATGGCGCGCTGGTAGACCGAGCTCCCGTTGCCGGTGTCCCCCTCGAGGACGACGAGGCGATGGTCCGCGAGCTCCGCGGCCACGCGCGCGAGAGCGTGTGCGCCGGTGCGCGCGTCGCCGAGCGGCGCGACGTGGAG
Source organism: Polyangiales bacterium (assembly GCA_038231275.1). Lineage (GTDB taxonomy): Bacteria > Myxococcota_A > Polyangia > Polyangiales > Polyangiaceae > JANYHK01. The sequence goes on along the minus strand of JBBRLQ010000002.1, from coordinate 551,822 downwards.
CCCGAGGGCCTTGGCCGCCTGCTGGATTTGAAGCCGTGACGTGGGCCCGGAGTCCGAGTGAAACGGCGTGTCGTACGAGAGGCGAACGCGGTGGATGCTCTCCTCGACGCTGAGCCCCGCGGGTTCTTTGCCCAGGATGCTCAGCGCCATCGCGAGGCTCGTCGGCGCGCAGTTGCCGGAGTGGGAGGGGCCGTCCTTGTTCCAGCGATTGCGGTGGATCTGGTGCTTGAAGAACGCGTTCCGCACGTCCGGGCGCTTCGCAAAGGCCACCGCGTCGTGCTCGGGATTCGCGAGGACGACCTTCGAAGTCAGGACGTACCCGGTCTTGCCGCCGTACGAGACCTTGAAGAAGCCGGAGTAGCGGAGCGGGCTCTCCAGAACGACCTCTTGCGCGGGGGAGAGGACGCCGCGCGGGTTGCCCCAGAGGTGCAGCCCGTCCTGCGGAACGCCTCCGTGCGGCGGCGCGGCGGTGAGAAGCGGACCCTTGGCGCTCGGCGTCGTGTGGAACGGCGCGTAGGTCAGGACGAGCAAGCGCGCGCCGACCACGTACCGCGTCGGCCGGCCGCCCGGGCCTGCTTCCACGTCGAGCTCGCTGCGGATCGCGACCTCGTCGCAGATGTCCTCGTCGATGCACGGATCGGACGCGGGCGTAGGATCGGGCGTGTCGAGATCGGCGCCAGTGCCCTCGTCGAGCGCGAGGGGCTCGGTCTCGGGGACTGCGTCGGTCGGATTCGAGGACGCGCTGCAGCTCGCGCAGAGCGCCAGGGCAAAGACCGGAAATAGGTGCTTGTTCATCGTTTGCTTCTCCTCTGATTCGCGACCGGACGCGGTCGCTTGCGGCGGACACCCGACACTGGCCGCAACACTGGCAAGAGCGAGCTCGCGACGGCGTGCAGCGTGCCCTGCAGCGCCTCGGTGCTCACGTGCTCGTAGACTGCCCAACGTTGGATCTGCATGTTGAGCGCGCCGACGAAGCTCCACGCCGCCGACGTCGCGTCCAGCGGGTGAACGCTGCCGCGCGCGACCAGCGCCTCGATCCGCCCCGCCAGGAGCGCCGCGAGGGCGGTATGCAGGCGCCCGATCGTCTGCGTGATCTCCGCGCTCGAAGCGGCCTCGGTGAGCAGAATGCGTACCAGCGCGCGACGCGGCGCCAGCACGTCGAAGAGCACGTCGACGCCGCGTCGGAAGGAGTCCTCGAGGCCGATCGACTGGGCGAGCTCGGTCCGCGCCGTCCCCTCCAGCTCCTCGAGCAGCCGGAGCGCGAGGGCGCGCAGCACGTCCTCCTTCGAGGCGAAGCGAGCGTAGAACGCGGTCGTGGAGACGCCTGCCGCGCTCATGAGCTGGCGCAGGGAGGTGCCTCCGTAGCCTCGCCGCGCGAACACCTTCTCGGCGGCTTCGAGAATCCGATCGGCGCTGGGTTTCCTCCACTTCGTCACGCCAGGGAGCCTGACAGTCGAGTCCTACCTCGGCAAGAAAAAAAACAAACGTTCGTTTTTTTAGAATGACGCAAACGGACGAGCGTCGCGTGGCCGCGGCGTCAGAAGCCTCGGCCGGTGGCGGGCGACTCTAGGCGCTCAGAAGAAGGCGAGCGCGAGTGACGCGACGCCGGCGGCGATCGAAACGAAGACCAAAAAGTGGGCGAGCCTCCGCCGCCGCTCTCGCCATGCGTCGAGATCGGTGCGCGTGCCGGAATGGACGTCGACCGTCGTGAGCGCGCTCCGATAAGGATCCCCGGCGCGCGGCGGCGAGAAGAGGACCGGCGTGCCCGGCGCGACGCCGCCGCCGCGCACGAAGAGGGCGCCGCCGCCGTCGGCCGGAACCACGGTGTCGCTCGTGGCCACGACACCCTCTCGCCACGTCGCGAGGCGCGCTACGCGTCGCCGCGCCGTCCACGTAGCGAGCCACGCGCCTGCGAGCACGACGAGCGCGGCCAACGACGCAGCCACCGCAGCGAGGCCGCTCCACACGAGGACGGAGCCGGCGGGCGCCGATCGAAACGCCACGTCCATCGCCGGGAGGGGAGCGTTGCCCGTGAGGAGATACACGTCGCCGGGCACTCGGCGAAGGACGACATCGCTCGACGGCGTCGGAACTTCGATCCCGAGCGCATCTTCACCACACGCGCGCGGGTCCGCCAGCGTCGCGCGCCCGAGGCCCCATCGCCACGCGTCCGGCGAGAGCTCGTAGCGCATGCGAAACGCGCCGAGGTCGCGCTCGAAGCGGAACCTGCCCGGCACGGCACCGTCGAGATCGCGAACCGGCCCCGGAAGCGCGACGATCGGGAACGTCGACGGATCGCCTTGGGGTGAGGCCGTTCGCTCGACGCGCCGGCACGTGACCCGATCTGCGTGGGCACCATGGACCGCGACACCGGCGCTCGCGAGGAAGACGAGCGCGCCAAGGACGAGCACGACCTGCGTGCGAAGGCGCACGACTCGAGGTGGGCTCTCGCGCGACGGCATCCTTCAGCGTAAGCCGCGCGCCCGTGTCCTGCCAGTCGGTCAGGCAAGGCAGAGCAAGCGGGTCCTCGCCGCCGACCGGTCACCGTTGCGTGCGCCGTCGACGGGGCGCATCATCCGCGCCCTGAAAAAGATGCGCGCCTCGCGCGTAGGTGGAGGACTCCCATGGCGAACACGACGAGCGGGCTCTTCGTTTGGCACGACCACATGACCAAGGATCCGAAGGCCGCGATCGCCTTTTACACCGAGGTCGCCGGCTGGAAGACGCAGGCCTTCGGAGACGGCGGCGACTACACGATGTGGGTCGGGAGCCAGGGGCCGCTCGGCGGCGTGATGGCGATCACCGACGAAGCCGCAAAGATGGGCGCGCACCCGAGCTGGATGGGCCACGTGCAGGTCGATGACGTCGACAAGACGGCGGCGCTCACGAAAAAGCTCGGGGGCAAGGTCTACAAGGAGCCGTCCGACATTCCGACGGTGGGCCGCTTCGCCGTCGTCGCGGATCCGCAGGGCGCCGCGTTCGCGATCTTCAAGCCGAGCGCCGCGATGACCGCGCACGAGCCGAAGGAGGCCGAGTTCTGCTGGAACGAGCTCATGACGAGCGACAGCGGCGCCGCCTTCACGTTCTACTCGGAGATCTTCGGGTGGAAGGTCCTCCACGAGCAGGACATGGGTCCGATGGGTGTCTACCGCCTGTTCGGCGTCGGTGAGGCGCAGATCGGCGGCATGATGACGACCCCCAAGGGCACGCCGATGCCTCCGATGTGGATCTACTACGTCGAAACCGACGACATCGACGCGGCCCTCGCGCGCGCGACGAAGCGCGGCGCGAAGATCATGAACGGGCCGATGGACGTCCCCACCGGCGGTCGCATCGCGCAGCTGACCGACCCGCAAGGCGCCGTCTTCGCGCTGCACCAGGCGGGGAAGAAGAAGTAGCGCCGCAACGCGAGCGGACGCGTCCGTCTGCGGCGGGCGCGTCGCCTTGTGGTAGGAGTCGCGCCCCGTGATCCCGTACATCGAAGTCTACGTCCTCAAGATCGGGTCGCTCACGTTCTCCCCGTTCGGGCTGCTCGTCGCCATCGCCGTCTTCGGCGGCATCGAGCTCGCGCGCCGGCGTGCACGAAAGCGCGGCGCGGACGTCGCCGAGCTCATGACCTTCGTCTGGTGGATGCTGACGTTCGGTTTCGTCACCGCGCACGTCTTCGACGAGATTTGTTACCACCCGATGGAGATCGTGCGCCGTCCCTGGTCGCTCCTCTTGGTGTGGCAGGGGATCAGCTCGTTCGGCGGGTTTCTCGGCGCCGCCCTCGGGGCGACGGCGTGGAAGTACTTCGAGCTGGTCCCGGCGAAGATCGGGCCGTTCGAGGCGTACCGCGTCGCGCGTCGCGCCTCCCCGCGGCCCATCCTGCCGATCGGCGACATCATCGCCGCCGTCTTTCCGGTCGCGTGGATTTCGGGGCGCCTCGGCTGCGCCATCGTGCACGATCACCCCGGCGCCCGCGCATCGGCGACCTCCCCCTTCGCCGTCGCGTTCGGGCCGGGGCCGTCGACGTCGTATGGCTTCTTCGAGCTGCACCACGGTTGGCGGCCGCAATACGATCTCGGCCTCCTCGAGCTGGTGTTCACGATCTTCGTGTCGGCGCTCTTCGTCGCGACGTGGAACAAGAAGCTCCCCGTCGGGAGCTACGCGGCGGCGTCCCTCCTCTTGTATGCGCCGGTACGGTTCGCGCTCGATTTCTTGCGCGCGGAGGACGCCGAGGGCGGTGACCCCCGTTACCTCGCGCTCACGCCGGGGCAATGGGCGGCGGTCGCCATGCTCGCGGGCGGCGTATGGCTCGTCGCCTACATCCGCGCTAACGACACGCCGCGGCTCGCGCCGACAGCACCGCCCGTTCCCGCTCGTTCTTCGTGAGCAGCGCCGCGCGCGCGAACTCGGTCGCCGCATCCGCCCGGCGCCCGAGCTTCTCGAGCAGATCGCCGCGCGCGGTCGGGAACAGGTGGTAGCCCGCGAGCGCGGGCTCGTCTGAGAGCTCGTCGAGGATCGCGAGGCCGGCCGCGGGCCCTTCCGCCATCGCCACGGCGACCGCGCGATTGAGCTCGACGATCGGCGAGCGCGTAACGACGACGAGCTCTCCGTAGAGCGCTGCGATGCGGGCCCACTCCGTCTCCGCCGCCGACGGCGCGCGCGCGTGGCAGGCCGAGATCGCGGCTTGCAGCGTGTACGCGCCGCGTGCTCCGCCGTCTCGACGCGCAAGAGACTCCGCGCGTTCGAGCGCGGCGAGACCGCGTCGCACCAGGAGGCGATCCCAGCGCGCGCGGTTCTGCGCCGCGAGGAGCACCGGCTCACCGTCCGCCCCGAGGCGCGCCGGAGTGCGCGACGCGTGCAGCTCCATCAGCGCGACGAGCCCGTGGGCCTCGCCCTCCTCCGGAACCAGCCCCACGAGGATGCGCCCGAGCCGCAGCGCGTCCTCGCACAGCCCTGGGCGCATCCAGTCGTCTCCCGCCGTCGCGGCGTAGCCCTCATTGAAGATCAAGTAGACGACCTCGAGCACCGACGAGAGGCGAGCCCCGAGCTCTTCGCGCCGCACGTTCTCGAACGGGACCTTCTCGTCGGCGAGCGTCCGCTTCGCGCGCACGATGCGCTGCGCGATCGTCGGCTCCGGGACCACGAACGCGCGCGCGATCTCTTGCGTGGTCAGGCCGCCGAGGAGGCGTAACGTCAGCGCGACGCGCGCGTCGGGAGCCAGCACCGGGTGGCACGCGACGAAGACGAGGCGCAGCAGATCGTCCCCCACGTCGTCGTCGAGCGCCGCGTCGAGCTGCTCCGCCGGATCGAGCCGCTCCTCTTCCTCGAGATCGCGGCCGACCTCCTCGTGCTTCCGCGCGAGCATCTTGCGTCGCGTCAGCGCGTTGAGGGCGCGGTTCTTCGCGGTCGCCATGAGCCACGCGCCCGGGTTGTCGGGCACGCCCGATTTTCCCCACGTCTCGAGCGCGAGGACGAGCGCGTCTTGGGCGAGCTCCTCTGCGACCCCGACGTCGCGCACGATGCGCCCGAGGCGGGCGATGAGCTTCGGCGACTCGATCCGAGCGAGCGCCGCGACCGTTCGCTCTAGATCCGAGACCGCCACGGCCTCGGTCTAGAGCAGCTGCCCCTCGAATGGAACCGCCGCTAGGCGCGCGCGGGCTTGTCCTTCTCGAGCGTGGCGCCGACGCCCTCGTGAATCGCCTTGGTCGCGTCGGTCATCTCGAAATCCCCGAGCTCGAAGAACGGACGGATCTCGATCTCGGATTCGCCCTCGCCCGGGTGCGGATTCGGGCAGCGCTTGACCCACTCGATGCACTCGGCGAGCGATTTGGTCTGGAGGATCCAGTAGCCCGCGATGAGCTCCTTGGTTTCCGGGAACGGTCCGTCGAGGACGGCGCGCGTGTCGCCCGAGAAGCGAACGCGCGCGCCCTGCGAGCTCGGCTTCAGCCCCGACAGGTCGAGCAGCACGCCCGCCTTCGCCAGCTCTTCATTGAATTTGCCCATGGCCGCCAGGATCTTCTCGTCGGGCATCGCCCCCGACTCCGACAGCTTGCTCGCTTTCACGATCACCATGAAACGCATCGTCTTCTCTCCTCTTTTACGGGGGGCGCCTTTTCCCCCCGCTCGATAGGGACGACAAGTGACGGCGCGCAAGATCGACCGCGGGGCGCCGCTTTTGTCTTTTTTTCGGGGTGCGGTCGGAATTTTGGTCGATTTTGCGGCACGCTCCGATTCTGGGGCTATGGTTCCGCCCACGGATTCACAATGACCACGACGGCGCTCTCTCGATTCTCGGGTGTGCGATGCTCGCTGCGATACGTGACCTACTGAATCGAGAACACCATGGGAAATCGTCTTTACGTCGGGAACCTCTCTTTCAACGCCAACGCGGACTCGCTCCGTGAGGCTTTCGCTGCCTTCGGTGAGATCACCGACGTGCACCTCGTGTCGGATCGCGACACCGGCCGCTCGCGCGGCTTCGGCTTCGTCACGATGGGCACCTCGGAAGGCGCGCAGAAGGCGATCGCCGAGATGAACGGCGCGCTCCTCGACGGTCGCGCGCTCAAGGTCAACGAGGCCGAGGAGCGCCAGAGCGGCGGCGGCGGCGGTGGTCGTGGCGGCGGCGGCGGTGGCCGTGGCGGCGGCGGCGGCGGCGGTCGCTGGTAAGCAGCAGAACGGCTCAGCCGTTCTCTAGAGGACGCCTCGTCGGTTTTTCCGGCGGGGCGTTTTCGTTTTGTGCCTGCTTTCGCGCCCTCGGCGGCGTCGCCCGTCCGTGCCGGTGGTAACTCGGACGAAACCGCGCTACGACGCGGCTCCGCAGGTGATTTGCCGGGAGCCGTTCCCGGCCGACGCTTGCGTCTACCAAGGAGTCCTCGAATGTCTGAAGGCACTATCAAGCGGTTGACCGACAAGGGTTTCGGATTCATCGAGACCGGCAGCGGTAAAGACCTCTTCTTCCACATGTCCGCCTGCGAGGGCGTTCGCTTCGAGGACCTGAAGCAGGGCCAGAAGGTCTCGTTCACCGAAGGCCAGGGCCCCAAGGGTCCCCGCGCCGAGAACGTCAAGCTGGTCTGACCCCCAACCGCGAGCCCGGCGCGCCGAAATGCGCGCCGCGGTTCGTGCTCTCTCGCATCTGCCGGCATCTGCCGGCATCAAAGCGTCCATGAGCAAACCCAAGCTGACGTATTTCGACGCGCCCGTGAGCCGCGGCGAAGAGTGTCGCCTCGCCCTTCACGTGGCAGGCGTCGACTTCGAAGACGAGCGCCTGACCCGCGATCAGTGGATCGCGATGAAGCCGTCGTCGCCGTTCGGCAGCCTGCCGATCCTCCACATGGAGGGGCAGCCGCCGCTCGCGCAGTCGAGCGCGATCCTCGTCCTGCTCGGCCGCCGTTACGGCCTGCACCCGAAGGACGACTTCGAGGCCGCGCGCCACGAGGCGATGATGGGCCACGTCGAGGACATGCGACACCATGTTTCTCCGACGATCCGCATCGCGGACGAGGCCGAGAAGAAGAAGGCGCGTGAGGCGCTCGCCGCGACGTACCTGCCCACGTGGGCCGAGCGCGCGGAGAAGCAGATCGGCGACGGCCCGTTCTTCGCGGGCGCCAAGCTCAACGTCGTCGATCTGAAGCTCCACATGGCCGTGCGCTGGTTCGTCGGCGGCAAGGTCGATCACATCCCCGCGACGATCTTCGCCGCGTACCCCAAGCTCACGCGCGTCCACGACGCCGTACGCGACGACGCGCGCATCAAGGCCTGGTACGCGAAGGCCTGACGGAGCTGACGGGGCTGACCGCGGGCGGCGCGCCGCCGAGCGCGCGGTCTAGAATTCCATCTCGCCCTGCGGACGGAAGCACCGAGCGCCACCACGGTGTTGGTCCCTCCACGTGCGCCGGCTCGAACGGTCGCCCGAGGAGCGGCGTGAGCACGCGGGCGCCTGCCGGCTCCGCGAGCGACAGGAGCGTCTCCGCGGGCTCGTCCCACGCGTGGAGGGCGAGATCGAACGTTCCCCAGTGCACCGGCAATAGCGTGCCGCCACCGAGGAGGTCGAACGCACGCAGCGCGTTCTCGGGCCCGAGGTGAATGTCACCCCACGCGCGATGCCACGCGCCGATCTCGAGCATCACGACGTCGAATGGGCCGAAGCGCTCGCGCACGGCACCGAACTCCTCGGTGAGACCGGTGTCGCCAGAGAAGAAGAGGCGGCGCTTCGCGGTCGTGATGACCCACGAGGACCAGAGCGTCTCGTTGCGATCGGTGAGGCTGCGCCCCGAGAAATGCTGCGCGGGCGTCGCCGTGAACGACAGCTCGCCTCCGGGCAACGTGTGCTCCTCCCACCAGTCGAGCTCGGTGATGTGCTCGGGGAGGACGCCGAAGCGCTCGAGGCGCGCGCCGACGCCGAGCGACGTGACGATCGGCACGCGGAGCTTCGCGAGCTCGCGGATGCTCGATGCGCAGAGGTGATCGTAGTGATCGTGCGAGAGGAGCACCGCGTCGAGTCGTGGCAGCTCGGCGATCGTGGCGGGGACCGCATGGAAGCGCTTTGCCCCGGCGAACGAGACGGGTGACGCGCGATCGCCGAAAACCGGATCGGTCAAGACGCGGACGCCGTCGATTTCGAGGAGCATCGTGCTGTGGCCGAGCCACGTGATGCGCAGCCCCGACGAGGAAATCGGCTTGGTCCACGCCTCGAGCGGGCTCTCTACCGGGAGCGGCGCGGGCGGTACGCGCGCGCGCCCGCCAAAGAAATATTCTCCGAGCACCGGCAGCGCGGGCCCCTTCAAGCCGGAGCCCAGGGGAAGGGTGTTGTGGAAATGGCCGTCCCGAAATTGCTTCGAGGCCCGGGCACGCTCGAGGCGAAGACGAGTGAGAACGGCCATCGGCTGCGTGACTATGGGGCAGCATCACGCGCGCCGCCAGTCCCCACCCTGCGACGAGGCTACTGATTCGGCGCCGCGCAGGCGAAGATCGTCTGCTTCAGCTCGTTCTGCTTCGTGGTGATCGCGCACGTCGGCGCGGGGCAGGTCTGCGTGCACGGTTGACCGCCGGCCGGGCACCCGCCGACGCCGGCGTCGATCGTCCACGCGCACGCGCGATCGGCGCACGAGACCTTGAAGCCCGTGCCGGTCTGATCTCCCGCCTTGCACGAAGTCACGCAGGTGCCCGACGCATCTGCCGTCTGGCCGGCGCCGCACGTCACTTGAGGCGGTCCGCAGTTGCCGGCGTCGTCCGCGAGCGACTTGTCGTCGCAGACCTTGCGGCAGGTCCCGCGGAGATCGGCCGATTGGCCGGGGGTGCATGTCGCGGGCGCCTCGACCTTGCGCTTCACGCCGACGCCGAGCGCGATGTTGATGTTCGCCTCCATCGTCTTGAACGAGATGTAGCCATAGCCCCCATCCGCCCACGCGCCCCACGAGTTGCGGAAGATGAAGTAAGGCTGCCCGTTGATCTGCTTGTAGCCGACGACGAGGATCGCGTGGCCCCCCTGCGACGACGGCGCGTAGTCGGCGATGACCCCGTTGTTCGGCGCGTTCCACGCGTCGCTCGTGAACATCGCGACGAAGAGATCGAGGCCTTCCACCAGCGATTTTTGCATCTGCGCCGCGGTGGGCTTCTGGCCGCTCTGGCCGACCAGGTCGACGCGCGCGATGTCGAAGAGGCCGAGGGAGTCGGCCTTCGACACCACAGCCGCGTCGGGCGTCGCCTTCTTCTGCTCCCACGACGCCGCGAGCGTCTCGTCGTACGCGAGCCCGTTCGCGTTCGCGTCGGCGAGCGTCGCGACGCTGCCCTTCTCCGATGCCTTCGCGCAGGCCTCCACGCTCGGAGCGTAGTAGCGGCTCCACAGGTGCATGTCGCTCAGCTGGGTCTTGTCCCCGATCGACGACGCGATCGCGCCTTCGAGCGCGGCGGTCATCGCGAAGGCAGTGCAGCTCGAGGCGGCGCCTTGGGTCTTGACCGCGCCGTAGCGTGAGCGGTGATCCACCTCTGCCGGCGGATCGCCCGCGAGCGTGTGGATCGTGCCGTGCGTCGACGTGGTGCTGAGGAACGCCGCGCCGTTGTTCCCGTCGAGGTAGGTCGAGCCGTCGTCGGTTAGGGTCTGGAGCTCCTTCGCGCACTCGATGGGCTGCCAGGTGCTGCCGATCTTCAGGTAGTCGCAGATGACGTCGCCGTCGGCCGGCGTCGGGGGAGCGTCGGCGTCGGGGGAGCCGTCGCCCTGGCACGCGCCGGGGAAGATCGAGACGCCGACGGGGACCTTACCGCAGTCCCACGCGCAGCCGTCGTAGGTGACTTTGTCGGTGCCGCAGACCTTCTGCCCTGCGCCGCCCGAGGCTTCGCAATTGGCGGTGCAGTCTCCGGACGCACCACCCGACGAGGAGGAAGACGACGTCGACGTGGAGCACCCCAACGCGGGTGCGAGCGCGAACGCGAGTACGGCGGACGTACGGACGAAGAGCGCGCGCATTTGGGTGCACCTTTTCCAGCGTGTTCACAGTGGGCGCATGCCACGAGGCGCAGGAACGCGCCGCCTGAGCGGTGACGTCAGCGCTTGCCGCGGCGGCGCCGGCGAACGATGCCGGCGATGCCGAGACCCGACGCACCGAAGAAGGCCCACGACGGCGTGCTGCGCGAGTCGACCGTACGGCAACCGCAGCCGCTGTCGGTCCCGGTGCCGCCGCTTCCGCCGTCGGTGCTTCCATCGGCGCCGGACGTGCCGGACGTGCCGGAAGTGCCGGAGGTGCCGGACGTGCCGGAGGTGCCGGAGGTGCCGGAGGTGCCGGAGGTGCCGGAGGTGCCGGACGTTCCCGAGGTGCCGGAGGTGCCCGAGGTGCCAGACGAGCCGGATGAGCCCGACGTGACGCACTTGTTGGCGGTGCACTGCGCGTTGCCCGTGCAGGTGCCGCAATCGAGGGTCCCCCCACAGGCGTCGGAGATCGAGCCGCACTCGGCCGATTGCGCGGAGCACGACGTCTTCGGGCAGCCGCAGACGTTCGCCGATCCGCCGCCGCCGCAGGTGTTCGGCGACGTGCACGCGGGCCCGCAGGTCACGGTGCCGCCGCAGCCGTTCGAGATGGTGCCGCAGTTCTGCCCGGCTGCGCAGGTAGTGATCGCCGTGCAACCGCAGACGTTGGCGGTGCCGCCGCCCGCGCAAGTGTTGGGCGCGGTGCACGTGCCGCAGCTCTTCTGGCCGCCGCAGCCGTCCGGGACGGTGCCGCAGTTCAGCCCCGCGGGGCACGCGGCGATGGGCGTGCAGCCGCAGACGTTGGCCGTGCCGCCGCCGCCGCAGGTCAGCGGAGCGGTGCACGCGGGGCCGCAGCTGGTCTGGCCGCCGCAGCCGTCGGGGATCGTGCCGCAGTTGAGGCCGGCGCCGCACGTTGCGGGCACGCATGCGACGACGGCGACCTGCGCGGTCGCGGCGTGGACGGCCGCCGGCGCCTTGCCGATGACGGTGAACGTCACCGGGTTGGCCGTGAGCGGCGCGCCCGCGGCGACGGTCAAGGTCAACGTGGACGTGGCGCCCGCTGTCACGGTGGCCGGAGCGAACGCGCTGGTCACGCCCGTGGGCAGATCCTGGATGTTGAGCACGATCGACTCGGCGGCCCCCTTGGTCGAGGCCGTCGTCACCGTGTACTGACCCGTCGCGCCGCGGAGGATGCTCCGGAGCGGCGGCGTCACGGTGATCGTGAAATCGTTCGCCGCGCAGTTCGGGAACTTCACCGACGAGATGCGCGTGTCGTAGTTGAAGATGCCGTTCGAGGGGTAGGCCTCCTGCGTGTACCAGAAGGTGCAGTCGTCGGTCGGGTCGACGGTCATGTTGCTGTAGTCGCCGTAGCGCTGCGCGAGCTGGCCGTTGCTGAAGCTGCCGGTCTCGACGCCGCCGCCCGCGAGGATGACCGCCTCGGCCTGCCCCATCGTGCCCGCGGGATCGCTCGCGACGCGACCCGTCCACGCGATCGACGGTCTGGTCGTGGCGCTCGAGAGCGCGTAGCCGATCGCGATGTCCTGCGCCTGATCCTGCGCGATGCTGCCCATCCAGCGGTAGTTGCCGTCGGCGGGGGCGTAGGTGCCTTGCTGGAACACGGTCGGCGTCGCGTTGGGCGAGCGGATCTCGTACCAGCGGATGCCGCCGGCGCCGCCAGCGGAGACCGAGTGGTTCACGAAGAGCGCCTCGTGCGTGCCGAAGTTACGGTACGAGAGACGGAACATCATGCGGTCGGCGAGCGACGCGAGCTGGTTGCCCGGCGCCGGCTGCGGGACGCACGAGCTGCCGTTGCAGAGCGACGTGTAGGCCGCGACCGGGATGGTCGTCGGGCCCGTGAACGTGCTGCTCGCGGGCGTCGTCCAGTCGACGTGGAATTTGTAGAGGCGGACGTTGGCGCCACTGCCGAGCGTCATGAAGAACGCGGGCTCGCCGAGCGGCGGACGGACCGAGCCGTCGAGGTGACCGGGCAGAAAGCCGAAGCCGCCGTTGTTGAAGCACTGCTGGGTCGCCGGCACGCCGGTCAGCATCGCCTTCCTGTCGTACGCGCAGACCTCGCCGCCCGTGAAGAACGGATCGAAGTTGTTGAAGCTGGCGTAGTACGCGTCGGGCCACACGCTGAATTTACCGTAGTCGTTGATCGCGACCGAGTACTGAAAGTCGTACGTCCAGTACGCGCCCGTCGGATCGCCCGTCTGCGAGACGGCGACGCACTGGTACGACGGACCGACGTTGTTGTTCACGCCGTTCGTGATGTCGAACTGGGTGATGATGAAACGATCGGCCATCTGGTCGTACATGACGACCGCGTCGCCCCAGTCGCCGCCCTGCGCCGGCGAGGCGCCGCACTTGTTGCCGTCGGTCGTCGGGTGCGTCGCCCAGAGGGTGCTCGTGAACTTCGGTGTGCCCATGAGGGTGCCGGCCTTGCTCCAGATCGCGATGCCGCTGTTGATCGCCTGGACGTAGTGGTTCGGACCGACAGCGCCGACGGTGTCCGGCGGATCGCCGCGCGTGGTGCAGCCGGTCGGCTCGCCACCGTCGGGCTTCGGGAAGATGCAGCCGCCGAGGGTCGAGCCCTGGCCGAGGAAGTTCTGGATGGTCACCGGCATCGTGGTCGTCGGCAGCGCCGACTGGAGGACCTTGTCGCCCTCCGCGTGAACCGGGAACGTGAACGGGTTCCGGCCGGGCTCGTGCTCGTGGCGCTCGTCCTCATCTGCGGCCTGCGCGTTCGGCATGTCGCGGAACGGGATCGTCGCGTGCGGCTCGGCGACGCCGATGCGCGGCGCGCGCTGCACCACCGACGTCGACGTGTCCGCCGGACCGGCGAAGTAGTTCGGCGTCGTCGGCTCCGGACGGGCCGCCGCGTTCACCGGCTTCGTGGCGCCGGCTCCGGTCGCCGTCAGCGCGGACGCCGAGGCGTCGACCGTCTCCGCGACCTCCGGACCGCTTGTGCGATCGCCGTTGCACGACGCGGTGGCGGAGAGAGCGAGGCCCATGAGCGCGAGAGCCGCGCCAACGGCGCGGAGGGGTCCGAGTTGCATGCGCGGCAAGCTAGTCGCATCGCCGCGTTGGAGACAGCCCAAAAGCGCCGAATCGAGCCTTTTTTTGCGGTCAATGACGCGCGCAGACGTAACGAGTTCGTGCGCCACCCCATCGACTCCGCAGCGCCGCGGCTTCGCTCGGGTATTCGAGCCGGTCAGGGCGCGTCGGTGGCGGCGCGCGCGAACGCCTCGCGCCAGGCGTCGCGACGCTCCCGTCCGATGCGCGTCTCCGCCGCGGCGAAAATCGGCTCCCCGGCGAGCCAACGCGCCTCGGCGTCGGGCGTCGTCAGGGCAACCGCGAGGCCCGCGGCGAGCTCGTAGGGCCCAGGGTCGAGCCCCGCAGCGGCGATGGCGGCGGCGAGGCCGGTTCGCACGTTGCGGCCGACCGTCAGCTGAAAAAGGTCCACCGGCATGTCCCAGCGCACGCGCGCGTCGACGAACGCCTTCTCGCACACGCTGGCATCGCAGGAGTTGTACGCGCGGCAGGCGAGCGGTCGCGCCGCATAGACGCCGCAGCGCCCGCTCCCTTCGTCGAGGAGCGGACACGCGCGCTTCGCCGCGGCTCGGCCCGCCTGATCGAGCTCGCGGATCGCCGCTGCCGCCGCCGTGATCGCCGACGCCTTCGCGGCGAGTGCCGGCGCATCGAGGGTCGCGCGGAGGTGCCGGGCCAGGTGGAGCAGCTCGGGCACCGACGCGAACACCGACAGGTGACAGCAGAACGCGCAGCCTGGCGCGCACACGGGCAAGCACTTCGGATCGCGCGCGAGCGCGTCGACGAGCGCGCGCTTGGTGAGGTCCTCGTACGCGAAGAGCCCCGCGACGATGCGTTCCAGCACCTCCGGGGTGCGCGGGCCGTTCGTGAACGGAGCCGCGACCTCCATCGCCTGCCGAGTGACGACGCCGAGGTGGCGTGCGAGCCGCTCCTCCGCGCCCTCCGTCGTCACGCCTTCGGCTCGATCAGGTAGCGCCCGGCGCGCAGGAGCGGCGCGCCGTCGACCTCCACGTCGGTGCCGGCGGTCGTGAAGCCGATCCACCGCTCGCAGCTCCACGACGCGCCGGTTCGCTCCGGGAACGTGAGGCCGAGCGACACGTGGAGGCTCGGCAGCGTCTGATCCACGAAGATCTCGCCGACCGGCTCGCGCATCTCGGGGTTCGTCCCGAGGCTCACGAGCGCGACGCGGTCGAGGTTGGGCACGCCCCGCATCGCCACTTGGATGCGCCTCGCCAGCGTCGCGTCGCTGCCCTCGACGCGCTTCACGACGCCGCCTTCGACGTGCAGCACGAGCGCGGCCTTGGTCAGGTTCCCCGCGAACGATCCCGTCGCGTCGCCGAGCGTGCCGTTCGCGACATAGACGCCCGACGCGTCCGCGGGACAGGTGACGACCTCGCCGGCCGGCAGGTTCTCCTTCGTGCCCGCGCGGATGACGCCCGAGTGGTTCACCCAGCGGTGCTTCGGCTCGAGGCGCACCGTCAGATCCGTCCCCGCCGCGCTCCGAACGCGGAGCACCGAGGCCGGCTTCATCCGGGCGAGGACGGCCAGCGACAGCGCCGCGATCTTCTCGGGATCGGCGGCGAGCCCGGCGACCATCGAGCGCTGCGTCAGGCCGACCATGTGCGCGTGACGGAGCTTGCGACGCTCGGCCTCGGCGACGAGCTCGCGCCGCATCGCGTACTCGCCGCCGTAGAAGCTGCACACGAGGACGCTCGCGCTCGCCCCTTCGAGGGCCGCGAGGACGCCGGGGCTGGCGTGGACTTGCGGACGCGGCGCGAAGTCTTCGAGGACGACGAGCGCGCTGGTGCCGCCGAGCTGCCCGATCGCGCGCGCGAGCTCGTCGGCCATCGCCGCGTGCGCGCGGTCGCTGATGACCGCGACGCGCTCCCCGTCCTTCACCCCCAGCGAGCTCTCGACCAGGCGCCGCGCGGCGGTCGCGAGGTCGAAATGTGGGGGCGCGGTCGCTGGCATCGCCGCAGTCTACCGCGGTTGGCACCTGATTTGGTCGGGCCACGTGCTTCGGCGACGCGGCGTCCGGCATACTGCGAGGGACTTCGATGTCCTCCCTTCGCCTCGTCGCCTACAACTTCCTCGCAGGGGGGAGCGCCAAGCGCGCTGGGCAGTGGTCGCGCGTCATGAAGGCGCTTCGCCCCGATGTCGTCTTCGGGCAGGAGTGCCGTCCCCCCGAGCATTGCCCTGGAGAGCGCTTCCGAACCGCCGCCGCCGACTCGTTCGCGTGGGCGCCCGCGCGATCGCCACGATGGGGCACGGGTCTCTTCGTTCGCGGCGCCACACTCGCGCCGATCGCCGTCCCGCAGTTCGGCGGGTGGGTGACGGCCGGCGAGCTCGACAGCGCGCGCTGGTCCTCGCGCCCGCTCCGTCTCTTCAGCGTCCATGGACCGGCGGGCGAGCGCGGTTACGTCAAGACGATGCACGAAATCCTCGATCGCGTCGTTCGCCTAGGAGACGGCGCAGACGTCGTGCTCGGCGGCGATTTCAACGTCGCGGTCGGCTACCGTCCCGAGAATCACCCGCGCAAGCTCAGTCGCGGCGAGCGCGCCCTCCTCGATCGAATCGGCGCCGAGCTGGATCTCGTCAGCTGCTGGCAGACGCTCCACCCAAATCGCCCCCTCGCGCAGACCCTTCGCTGGAGCACGAACCCGACGACGCCCTACCACTGCGACGGCATCTTCGTCCCGCGCGCGTGGCGTCCGCGCCTCGTCGCCTGCCGCGTCGTCCGCGGCGCGAGGTGGCATGCGCTCAGCGATCACAACCCGGTGCTCGCCGAGCTCGCGGCCGCGGATCCTTCACCGCAGGACTAGAGGGTTGCGCTGCGCCTCGCCCATCGCGCGGATGCGCAGGAGCTTGTCCTCGAACGGGCCCCAGTCGTCCTGCGTGGCGATCGCGCCCCAGATTGCCTCAATTTCGTCGATGAGGAGCGTGCACGGCGCGTCGCCGTCGAAGTAAGCGTGACGACGCGACGAGACCGGCGCGTAGAGCTCGAGGAGGCGCGCGAGCTCGTCCCACCGCGCGCCGGTGTACGCATCTCGCTTAGGTGCCGCGCCGCCATGAACATCGAAGAAGAAACGCTCGAAACCGACCCGCTTCTCGGCGAGGAACGCGAACGCCGCGGCGGCGAGCGCTTCGTCCGTGTCGCCGTCGGGCACGAGGCCGAGCCGCCGGACGAGCCTCATGCGCGTCTCGTGCGCGAGCGTCTCTTCGAACAGGGCACCGGCCGCGCCGAGCGGCAAATCGGGCGCGATCAACCGCAGCGCGCCGCCGAGTCGGAGCACGTTGCGAAAGATCGCGCGCGGCTGGTTGCCGTACGCGTAGAGGCCCGTGTGGTCGAAGTACGCGGCGACGAAGTCCAGATCGTACTCGGGCAAGAAGCGGTACGGCCCGTAGTCCATGCTCTCGCCGGTGATCATCATGTTGTCGGAGTTCAAGACTCCGTGGACGAAGCCGCTCATCATGTAGCTCGCGGCGAGCGTGGCGCTTCGCTTCACGACTTCGCGAAAGAACGCGTCCGCGGGGTCGCGCGCCGCCGCGACGTGCGGGAAATAGTGGCGGATCGCGTACGCGAGGAGGCGCTCGAGGCGCGGCACGTCGGTCGCGTGCGCGAGGCGCTGGAACGTGCCGAAGCGAATGTGCGAGTGACCGAGGCGCACGAGGACCGACGATCGGGTAGGGGAGGGCTCGTCGCCGCGGTGCAGCTTCTCGCCGGTCTCGAAGAGGCTGAACGACACCGACGTCGTGACGCCGAGCGCCTCGAGCATCGTCGTCGCGAGGACCTCGCGAACACCGCCCTTCAAGGTGAGGCGCCCGTCGCCGCCGCGCGACCACGGCGTCGTGCCGCTTCCCTTGGTCCCGAGATCGAGCAGGCGCCCCGCGTCGTCCTCGAGCTGCGCGAAGAGGAAGCCGCGTCCGTCGCCCAGGTCGGGGTTGTACACGTCGAACTGGTGGCCGTGGTAGCGGAGCGCCAGCGGGCGCGGGAGGTTGTCGGGCAGCGGGACGAAGCGCGCGAAATGCGACTCCCACTCCGCCGCGTCGAGCGCGTCGAGGCCGACGCGCGCGGCCCACGGGACGTCGCGGTACCGCAGCACGTGCGCCGGGAACTTCGCGGCCACGACCTCGTCGTAAAAGCCGTCGCCGAGCTCGACGATGCGCGGCGTGGCGCGGTACCTGGGTCCGATCGGCATCTTTTGGCGACGGCCTACGCGCGCTTCAGCTCGTCGAGCAGACCGCGCAGCGACAGCGCGGTGCCGTCCGCGGCCACGGCGTCGGTCATCCCGAAGGTCGTGTCCGGCTGACCCATCGCTTGCATCAGCGTGGCGAGGAGTCGATTGTGCGCGGGGCCGGTCAAGGGCTGGCTCGCCAGCGGATTCGGCATCGTGCGCGGATACCGCACGTAGCGACCGGTGTCGAAGAAGCCGTTGCATCCTCCCGCGAGGACCACGTGCGCGTCGTCATGCTGATGCGTCGGCGTCGCGAGCTCGGTCACCCATACGACGACCGTGTGATCGAGGAGCGTGCCGTCGCCCTCGATGACGGAGTCGAGCTCCTGGAGCAGGTACGCGACGTGCGCAGCGTGCCAGGCGTCGAGATCGATCATCGCGCGCTCGGCGATCGGGCTGTACGTCTGGCCGCACGACGTCATGCCCTGGATCGACTGGTGGCCGTATCCGTGGAACGTGACGTCGGCGGGGTACCCGAGCTCGGGGCACTGCGGGACGGGGGCCGCGAACGTCACGATCCGGGTCAAATCGCAGGCGAACGCGAGGCGGACGAGGCGCATGAACTGACGGACGACGTGCCCGCTCGGCTCGAATGTGGCGTCGCACTTGGGCGCTGCGCCGAGCGATCCGAGGCTCACCTCGAGCTCGCGGACGAGCGCCTGGTGCTGCTCGAGCTTCTGCCGTCCCTCTGCTCCGAGCCGCGGCGCGAGGAGCTCGTACTCCCTCGCGGCGGCGCCGAGGACCGAGGGGCGCATCGATCGCAAGAGCTCGGCGCGCGACGTCGGCGCCGGCGTTGGGGGACGGTAGCCGAGGAGATCGGCGAACGCAGTCGTCGGATCGGACACCATCGGCGTCGCCTTGCCAGCCGCGAGGTAAGAGAACGGCGACGCCACCGAGTTGGGCACGTAGTCGAAGCCATAGACGCGCGAGTCGAACCGGCCGGGGGCGGCGAGGCGCACGGCGAGCTCTTGATCGATCGTGCGCGCGCCGCCGGTGCAGTACGTGCCGGCGCGCTGCAGAGCGCGAGCGCCGGTGAGCACGTCGGCGACGCCGATCTGGTGGTTGTTGAGATCGCCGCCGGTCTTCATGACCGCGGCAATGTCGGCGAGCGCCGCGGTGTGCGAGAGCCCTTCGACCGCGAGGAGGCGATCGCGGAACGGATGGAGCGGCCGCAGCGTCGGCGACATGTCGGCGGGCGCGAGGCCGGCGAGCGCGCGGACGGCGACGCGATCGGTGGGGCCGCCGGGAACGTCCATCTTCCACGCGTTCGGGATGTGTCCGTGCGGCTGCACGTAGAAGACGATGCGCGACGGCGTGCTCGTCCCGCCCGCGTGCGCGCCGGTGCCGTGCGGGAGGAGCGTCCCGGCGGCGCCGAGTCCGAGTGCCTGGAGGAGCTGACGGCGGTGGAGCCTCATCTCAGTCCGCCTCCACGCGGCGAAGGCGGAAGGACTCCGACGTCGCGACGCCGAGGAGGAGCGCGCGCACGTCGCCGCCGCTCGCCGTGAACGTCTTCGCGAGCGCGGTGACCGCGGGCTCTTCGACGTCGGCCGGCGCGCGCCCGAGCGCGTAGCGAACGAGACGCTCGGTCGCGCAGCGGTGCACGACGGCGCTTTTGGCGAGGGCCGCCGACAGCTCGACGCCGCCGCGGAACGGGCCGTCGACGTCGGTGCCGTGGATCACGCCGCTCGCGTCGATCGGGAGGCCGACCTCGGAGGCGTGGAAGTGCCCCGCGGCATCGTAGCTCTCGAGGCCGAAGCCGAAGCCGTTGAGGCCGGCGTGGCAGCTCTGGCACGCCGAAGGTTGCGTGCGCGCCTCGAACAGCATGCGGTTGGTCTGCGGGCCATCGCCGGGCGCGGCGGTGGGCTGCGAGAGATCGACGCCGGGCGGCGGCGAGACCGGGAGCTGACAGAGGAGGCGCAACTGAACGCCGTTGCCGCGCACCGGAGGCGACGTCGCGCCGCGATGCGAAAATCCCGCCAAAAACGCCGCGCGCGTGAAGAGGCCGGCCCGCTCCCCCTCCGGCAACGTGGTCTCGACCCACGCGCCGCTCGGGGGCGCGGCGACGCCGTAGACGCGCGCCATCTCGCCGTCGACCCACGCGCGGCGGCTCGTGAACAGATCGCGGAGCGTGCCCCCTTGCGCGAGGACGTTCTCGACGAAGATTTGCGACTCGCGCGCGGCGGAGAGCTGCGTGGCGGCGGTCCACGCAGGGTCCACCTCGGCGGTGCGCTGCGTGTGCTCGTCTTGCAGGATGCGATCGAGCCCCAGCCACTGCCGATGGAAGCCCCACAGCGATCGCCGCGCCCGCGGGTCCGCGAGCATCCGCTCGGCCTGCGCGCGCACCTGCGTGCCTGTCGCGAGCTCGCCGCGATCGGCGGCGTCGAGGAGCGCGTCGTCCGGCGTGCTCTCCCACAAGAAGAAGGAGAGGCGGCTCGCCAGGGGGTACGCGTCCACGGGAACGATCGTCCCCACGGGCGCACCTCTCGGCGGCGGCTCGACGCGGTAGAGGAACTGGGGAGACTGGAGCCACGTCGAGAGCGTGAGCTGCACCGCCGCGTCGAAATCCACTGCCGCGCGCCACGCCATGAACTTCGCCGTGAAGCGCTGCTTCTCGCCGTCGTCGAGCGGTCTACGGAAGACGCGCCGCCCCGTAGTCGCCACGAACGAGTCCGCGCACGACGCCGCGAGCGCGTCGGACGACCAGTCGCGGCACCCGACGAGCGCGCCGACGCCGACGAGGCTCGCCGTCGTCGCCTCGGCGTAAAGATCGGCGATCTGCGAATAGCGCGCGACGCGGACGTCGGACGCCTGCTGCGCCTCGATCGCGTTCTCGAAGCCGGCGACCGGCACGTCTCCCGGCAACGCCGGCAGCGCGACATCCACCGCCGGAAAGAGATCGTGGAGCGTGTTCAGGTACTCGACGTTCCCGAGCCTTCGCAGCGGCGAGGGACCCACCGCGGGCGGGGCGGCGGGGGTCGGGATCGCGGTGGGCGCGTCGCCTGCGTCGGCGGAATAGCACCCGGCGTAGACGACCCCCGCGAGCGCGAGGGCGGTCCGCGCGCCGCGCCTCAGTGACACGCGGCGGGATCCCTCTGCTTGCAGGTCCCGATACAACCTCCGTCGACGTTGCTGGAGCACACGCACGCCGCGCCGGGACCGCACGTGGGTCCGGCGCTCGTGTCGCACGCGGCGCCGGGGGCCGCCGCGGTGGTGCACGTGCCTTGGAATTTGGGCGCGGTGGCGCCGACGCACGCTGCCGCGCTCATGCACGACGCGACGTGCCCCGCGACGAAGCCGCACGGCGCGCGCGGGCCGCCGAGCGAGAGCGTGTCGCACTTCTTCGACTGCGGGTTGCAGACGATCCCGTTCGCGGCGTTGCATTGGTCGGGCGCGGTGCACGCGGCGCCGACCGCGTTGGGAGCGCCGCACGCGCCGGAGTTGCACGCGAGATCGGGGCGGCAGGGGTGCGTCGCGTCGCAGGTCGCCTTCTCGTCGCCGAATGCGACGCACGTGGCTGCGAGGCACATCATGCCGGTGTCGCAGTCGTCGTCGACGCCGCACGCCGCGCCGGCCGCCACGTGCGTCGTGCACGTGCCGCACACTTGGCCGAACGCTATTTTGCATCGCGTCCCCTGGCACTGCGCGTCGGCGGCGCAGGCGGCGCCGTCGGCGAGGGTCCCCGCGGGCGGCTTGCACGCCGGCGCGGTCCTGCGGGCGAGGAGATCGCCGCACGACAGCTGTGGGACGGCCGCTGCGCACAGGGCGATCTGCGCGGGGGTCTCGGTAACGCCGGTTCCCTTGAACGCGCGCGTCACGTCTGCCGCGAAGGTGGCCGTGCACGTCGCGACGTCGCCGTAGCCGATCGACACGAACGCCGGCGCGCACGCCTGCGCCCGCGCGCAGTACGCGCTCGCGACGTCGGCGGCGACCTTGTCGATCGTCGGGCCGGTGGTGGCGTCGCTTCCCGCGTCGCCCCCGTTCGCGTGGGACGAGCTGCTGCTGGAGCATCCCGCGAGGCCGATCAGCGAGGCGAGGGAAAGCAAGGGGAGCAAGGGTCGTAGGTTCATCCGATCTCCGACTCCTACGGTACCGCGCTATCGGCCGCGCGCCAACGCCGGGGGGCCGGAACGTGGCCTCGTTTCAGCGCCGTTCGTACCGCAGCGCCAGATCCCCCTGGGTCATCGAGAACCCGCGCGCCGCTGCGCCGGCGTCGAGGACAATCTCGAGGCCGTCCCTCTTCGTGAACAGGAGATCGCCGCCTCCCGAGAAGAGGCGCTCCTCCGGTTGACCGATCGGCTTGAAATAAAGGCGATTCGACGAAACCCGCACCGCGGCACGCGCCATCGCGTCGACCTCCTTCGCCGGAAGCCGGCTCGCGACGTCGCGTCGCGCCGTCGCGGTCAGCGCGTACTCCCCGCGCGCTCGCGCCACCACGGCCTCGGTCATCGGCGCAACGGGGCGCTCCACCTTCGGAGGCGTCCGCCGGCCTTCGAGCACGTACGGGCGCAGCGCCCGGACGATCGGCTGCGCGTCCACGGGCCCGTTCGCGAGCGCGACGATCGCGACGCCCGCGTCGGGGATGCGCATCAGCACCGCGTTGAAGCCGTCGATGCCTCCGCCGTGCGTGACGAGGCGGTGCCCGTCGAGCTCGTCCACCCCGACGCCGTACCCGTAGTGATCGAGCACCGGCGTGAGCATCTTCGCCTTCGCCGCCTCGGACAGCACCGTCGTCCCCGCGAGCGCCTGATCCCAGCGCGCGAGATCGAGCGCCGTGCTGCGCAGCGCCCCCGCGGCGTATGGCACCGACGCGTCGACGGGGTGGGCGACGATGAGGTTCTCGTCGTCGTCCCGATCGTAGCCAACGGCGGTGTTCGGCGCGTCGGGCGCATCCACGGTGCTCGTTCGCGTCATCCCCGCCGGCCCGAGGACCTGCTCCTGGAGGTAGCGCTCGTACGTCACGCCGCTCACCTTCTCGATCACCAGGCCGAGCAGGTAGTAGTTCGAGTTGGAGTACTCCCAGCGCGTTCCTGGCGCGAAATGAAGCGGCGCCGACTGAAATACCGCGCGCACCTCGGCAGGCGTGTGGGGCGTCCCGCGCGCCGCCATGAGCGCGGCGTCGTCGGTGTAGCTCGGGAGCCCCGACGTCTGGGAGAGGAGGTGACGCAGCGTGATCCCGTCGCCCGTCGCGCGCGGGAAGTCGGGCAAATGCTTCGTGACGGGATCGCTCACGTCGAGCTTGCCGCGCTCGGCCAGCTGTAGAACGCACGCCGCGGTCATCTGCTTGGTGATCGAGCCGACGCGAAACCGCGTGCTCTCGTCGGGGACGGCTCCGGCGTGGAGGTTCGCCTTGCCATACCCGCGCGTCGTGACGAGCACGCCGTCCTTCGCGATCGCCACGACGCCGCGGAACGCGTACGCGTCGCCCCACGCCTTTCCGAACGCGCCGACCTGCTCGTCGATGTACGCGCCGAGCTGCTCGGTCGTGCCCCACGGCGGCATCGTCGCGGGAGGAGGCTCCGGCGGTAGCCCACTCTGCGCGTCGGGTCCCGGCGGCGGCGGCGCCGTTCCCTTTCTGCACGCGGCGACGACCAGCGCCGCTGCGAGCAAGACCCTCACGCCCCGTTCGCCCACCGTCCCATCCTCCTCTCCTTCCTCCTGCCCGTCACGGCTCCTCCTGCCCGTCATGGCCCGCCCGCGGAGCGCGACCGTGCAATGCCTCCGCGCGCGCATCGCGGCCGATGTAGAGTGCTGCCATGTCACCGGTGGAAGAGCTCGTCGACGCGCTGACCGAGGCCGGCTTGACCTTCGGAAGGCCGGCGACGCTCGGTTTCCCCGAGGTTCGCGTGCGTGGGCGCGGCGGGCAGGAGTTCGCGGTGAAGGTTCTCCGCTACAGCTTCTTGGTGTCGCCCCAAACGGGGCCCGACTCCGTGGTGCAGCGCCTGACCGTGGCCGACGTTGTGGAGCTGGTCCGGGGCTGACGCCTTCCACGTGCCGCCTGGCCGGCCTCGGCAACGCTCTCCCACTCGCTCGCACCAGGCATGCATGAGGCGCCGGACCCGTCCCCACCCATTCGTGCGCTCCTGAGTTACTCTGGCGCGACGCCCTCGATGCTCTCCCCGCAGGCCCAAGCTGCGCTCGCCGCCGTGAGCGCCCGTCTCGTCGAGTCCCCGGACCTCGCGGCGGCGCTCGAGGCGCACTGGCGGCCCGGCGGCGACGCGGGGCTGCCGGAGGCGCTGCGTGCTGCGGTGAACGATCTCGGCGACGGCTTCGCAGAGCTCGCGCGCGCAGAAGGGGACGTCGCCGCGCTCGGCACCTTGCTCGAGGGCGACGGTGCAGAAGCGGAGGCGCTCTTCGCGTGGTGCGCGGCGAGCACGTGGCGGCGCGACGCCGAGATCGCCGCGCTCCTCCGTCGGGCCGCGAAAAACGGAAGGCTCCGCGAGCGCGTGCCGAGCGTCGCGCGGGGTCGTGTCATCGAGGGGCCGCTCGGCGACGCGCTCGCGTGCGCGCCGCTCCTCGGAGACGGCGCGGC
The DNA here is from genome assembly GCA_038231275.1 of Polyangiales bacterium. GTDB lineage: Bacteria > Myxococcota_A > Polyangia > Polyangiales > Polyangiaceae > JANYHK01. Next base: position 527,560 of record JBBRLQ010000002.1, on the reverse strand, counting down.
CCTCGCGTCTCCGGAAAACGTCGAGGCGCGCGCCCGACTGGAGATCCTGATTTGGGAGGCCGGCGCGAGCGCGCGCGAGGTGCCCGATCTCGGCAAATGGCTCTGGGGCTCGGGCGCGACGTTCGACGTGATGATCAAGGATCCCGCGCACGGCGCGCTGCGTGGGCGCGTGCTCGCCGCGCGCTGCCTCGAGGTGAGCGTTCGCGGGATGCCAGCGGACGCCGATCCCGAGCTCGTCGGCCGCACGCTCCAGGTGCTTCAGCCGCTCCTGCTCCACCCCGAGCCGCTCGTGTGGGTCCACGCGGCGCGGGCGCTCGGTAGGTTGACGGGCGCGATGGAGCAGATGGAGGGGACGCTCCTCGACTGGGTCCTCGGAGAGTCACGCCTCTTGCGGCAGCGCGCGCTCACCGCGTTCGCGTCGCTCCCCGCCGAGCGGCTCAAGTTCCTCGCGAGCCAGCTCGTGGCGATCTTGGAGGCTCCCGACGAGGACGGCGCAGTGCTCGCTGCCGTGGCTGCCGCGACGCCGTACCTCTTCTTCGAGCGCCGCGAGCTGTGGGATCGCCTCGCCGGTCGCATCCTGATCGGCGACGGGGGAGCGATCGCCGCGCGCGCGCTCGCACGGGGTTTGTCCACGGTGTGGCGTCGCGGGACCCACAACCCGCAGATCGAGGGGACGATGCGCGAGCTTCGCGAGCTCGCACGCACGGCGCGTCCGTCTTCGCTCGAGGAGGCGCGCCGGTGGCTCGAGGTGATCAGCGTCACCGACGGCGTCGACGGCGCCGAGCGCGATCCGCTCGATCTAGAGCTAGGGCTCGAGAACCTCGTCCGCCTCGCCGCGCAATACGACGACGAGGAAGGCGACGCTCGCGCCGCGCGTTTTGCCATGTCGCTCGCCACGACGTTCGCAGAGGCGCGACGCATCGCGCTCGGGAACGGCCGCCTGCGCCAACGCGCCGCCGCGTTCAACGCGATCGAGGGCTGCGCCCGCGCCTTCGCGCTGCGTCTCTGGGGTCCGCTCCTGGCCACGCGCCCAAACGGAGATCCGGTCGAGGAGCCCGCGCTCGAGGAGACGTGGAAGCAGATCGCGCGCGCGCCGTCCGAGATCCTCGATCTCGTCAAGGAGCGCCGCGCCGCCGCCGACGTCGATCCGGCCGATGATCTGCCGCTCGAGGTGCTCGCGGTGCGTCTCGGCGGGTACGCGCTCGACGCATGTGGCGAGGACAGCGATCTCGGCCCCGGACGTGGCCCCACCGCGCACGACACGTGCCTCTGGCTCCGCAAGCTGCAGGGCCTCGCCGACGGCACGCGGGAATTGCCGGCGCCTCTCAAGGGGGCGTTGAGCACGCTCTTCTGGCGCCTCGTCGACACGACGCGTGGAACCGCGCTCGGCGAGGTCGACGACGTGCAGTGGCTCGGACCGTTCGCCGCGTGGTGGGCGCTCGTCATCGATCGGCCCGCGATGTTGCAGCAGCTCGGCACCGCGTTGCCGATGATGGCAGAGGGCGCCCTCGCGCAGTGCTGCGAGCGCGCCGACACGCTTCGCACTACCGTCGCGTCGGGAGCCGCCGACGGGCAGTGGGGTCCGGCAGCGGCCGAGGCGCTGGCGTCGTTGCACGCGGGCTCGACGGAGCTGGCGCACGCGCTCGCGGGCCTCGCGCGCGCCCTCGACGACTTCAAGACCGCCGCGGGGCCCAAACAGACGCTGGAAGCGATGTGCCTCGAGCTGGTACTCGCAGGCGATCGGCTCCAAGCCGCGCTCGCGGATCCGGTGAAGGCGCTGCACCCCGCGAGCGCGGAGAGCGCGGACGACTCGCTCCGCCGCGCCGCGACCGAGAACGCGCCACGCGTCGCCGCGCTGGTGGCCCGCGCCATCCGCGCGCGCGAGGCGTCGATGCTCGATGTGTGGTTCGCGTCGCTCGGCCCCTCGACCTCGGCGCTCCTCGAGGCCACGATCCGCGCGGCCATTCGCCGCACGCCGCCGCCGCCGCCGTCGGCCAAGAAGAAGGAGCCGCGCCTCATCGAGGGCTACGAGCTCATCAAGCCGCTCGGTGAAGGTGGCATCGGCTCGGTGTGGCTCGTGCGAAAGCCCGGCGCCGATCGCTACTTCGTCCTCAAGATTCCCAAGGCCGATGCGCTCGCCAACGCGACCGACACCGAGCGGGAGGGGATCCTCGCGTCGTTCGTCGAGGAGGCCAAGGCCCTCGCTGGCCTCTACCACCCCAACGTCGCGAACATCATCGAACGCGGCGTCGCGAACGGCGTCCCGTTTCTCGTGCTCGAGTATTTGATAGGCGCCGACCTGAAGCAATACGCGAGCGCGAAGCCGATGAGCCTCTTCGAGCTGCGGCACGTCGTCACCGAGTCGTGCGCCGGGCTCGCGGCGCTGCACAGCGCGGGGCTCGTGCATCGCGACATCAAGCCGGCGAACCTGTGGCTGCGTCTCCCTCTCGCGGGCGGGGAGCGGTTCGACCCGGACAAGCACCGCGATCCGGCGATCACGTCGCCGCTGGCGACCGTCGTGATCGACTTCGGAATGGTGCGCGCGACGCGTGTAGCGCCGGAGGTCGGCGGGCGCTTCGTCGCCGGCACGGCGGGCTACATCGCGCCCGAGCAAGTGCTGGACCCCGTCGAGCTCGACGTTCGCTCCGACGTGTATGCGCTCGCGGGGACCATCTACAACGTCACTACGGGTCGCACGTTTTTCGACGAGATCGAGAACGGTCGCGATCGAATCATCGCGCACATGCGCCGCGACCCGTTCGAGGACGCCGATCGCCTCAGCACCTATCCGCACTCCGTCGCGCGTCTGCTACGGGCGGCGACGGCGCGCGAGCCCAAGGACCGGCCGAGCCCGATCGAATTCGGTCGCGCGTTCTCCGCCGCGCTCTGAAGATGAGCGATCCGCCGCGCTCGCTGGGCACCGACGCGACGATGCCCGCGCCCCTCGACAAGGAGGGGGCCGCTTCGGTGAGCCCCCACGCGCGCGTCGGCGGCCGGTACGAAGTCTTGGGCTTGCTGGGCGTGGGCGGCATGGGGAGCGTCTACCGCGCGCGCGACGTCACCCTCGACGAGCTGGTCGCGCTGAAGGTGCTGCGAAAGGAGCTCGCGGCGGTGCCGGGGATGGTCGAGCGCTTCCGGCAAGAGGTGAAGCTCGCACGGCGCGTGACCCACAAGAACGTCGCGCGCACGTTCGACATCGGTACGGAAGGCGGAGACACGTTTCTCACGATGGAGCTGGTCGACGGCGAAGCGCTCGGCGCGCTCGTGGCGCGGCGCGGCCGACTGCCGCTCGCGTCGGTCGTCGAGATCGCGAGCAGCGTGTGCGCGGGCCTCGCCGCCGCCCATTCCGCCGGCGTGATCCATCGCGATTTGAAGCCCGAGAACGTCCTCGTCGCGCGCGACGGCCGGATCCTCCTCACCGACTTCGGGATCGCGCGCGCGCTCGCCGTCGGCGACGCGGGGCGAACGCTCGGCTCGGTCGTGGGGACGCCGGCGTACATGGCGCCCGAGCAGGTCGAGGGCAAGCGCGACCTCGACGCGCGCTGCGACCTCTATGCGCTCGGCGCGATGCTCTTCGAGCTCCTCACGGGTCGCGTCGCGTGGCCTGGCGAGTCGGTGGTCGCGATCGCGGCCGCGCGCCTCGTCAAGCCTCCGCCCGACCCGCGCGCGGTACAGCCCGACATCCCCGATCGCGCCGCCGCGATCGTCATGAAGTGCATGGCGCGCGATCGCGCCGACCGCTACGCCTCGGCCGAAGACGTGGCGTCCGCCCTCGCTGGCCTCACGCTCCCGGCGTCGGCGTCGGCGTCGAACGCGTCGTCGCCGCCCGTCGCGCTTCACACCACGACCGACGCGGGACAGAAAACGGTAGCGGTCCTTCCCCTCGCCAACCTCGGCCCCCCGGAAGACGCCTACCTCGCGGACGCGCTCTTCGACGACATCATCGATCTCCTGAGCGTCATCGACGGCCTGCGCGTTCGCCCCCGCGGCGTCACCGCGCGCTACGAAGTGCGCGAGCGCGATCCTCGTGACGTCGGCCGCGCGCTCGGCGTGCAGGTCGTCGTGGAAGGATCCCTCCGCCGCGTCGGCGACGTGCTGCGCGTTCATGTTCGCGTCGTCACCGTCGAGGACGGCTTCCAGCTCTGGGCCAAGCGCTTCGATCGCCCGGCCTCGGAGTTCCTCGCGGTGGGCGACGAGGTCGCGCGCGCGGTCGGCGACGCCCTCACGGTCGACGCGAGCCGGTCCCCGCGCGCCGCACCGACCGATCCGGTCGCGCTCGACCTCTACATGCGCGGCCGCTACGAGTACCAGCGCGCAGGGTTCTCCGCGAACGCGCGCGCCCTCGAGCTCTTGGAGCAGGCGTACCATCGCGCGCCCAAGGACGCCCGCATCGTCGCGGGCTACGCGCTCGCGCTGGTGCGAAAGTTCTCGATCGAAGAAGTGCAGGGGCTCGACGAGATCGCGATGGCGCGCGTGCAAGAGGCGCTCGCGCTCGACCCCGAGCTCGCCGAGGCGCGGGTGGGCCTCGCCTCGCTCCACATCAACCGCGGGGAGGTGGTCGCCGGCGCGGAGCAGCTGCGCGCCGCCCTGCGGCGGTCACCGTCGGCGCCCGACGCGCTCGACCTGCGCGGTCGCTTGCTCGTCGAGGTCGGCCGGCCGCTCGAAGGGATCGCCTCGCTGGAGCGCGCGCGCGAGCTCGAGCCGCACCTCGGTCACATCAACGTGATCATCGCGCGCACACGCGCGTTGATGGGCGAATGGGAGGCGTCCGACGCGCTGCTTCACGACATCCCCGCGAATCACTTCGACGCCACGATGGCCTGGATCACGCGCGCGCGACTCGTCATGTGGCGCCGCGACCCCGCGCTCGGTGCCGCGTTCCTCTCCGAGTTCGACGCCACCGGCAGCGCGGTCGTGGAGCCTTACCGGCAGAGCGTCCGGTCGATGGCGCAACTGAATCAGGTGCGCGCGATCACCCCGGAAATCTTGGCGGACGTCTCGCGCACGCTCCCGCAGAGCAACCGCGTCCCGCGTCGCGCGATGTTCTTCGCGCAAATTCGTACGGAGGTCATGTGCGCCGCCGGCGAAGCCGTCCTGGCGAAGAAGATGCTGCACGATGCCGACGCGCACGGCCTCTGCGACACCCTCTGGTTCGAACGCTGCCCGCTCCTCGCGCTCATCAAGGACGATCCGGAGGTTCAGGCGGTCGGCACGCGCGCCGCCGCCCGCGCCCTTCGCATCCTCGAGGCCCTGGAGCGCTGACGCCGCCGCGCAGGCCAGTCAGCGCAGCTGCATCTTCACGTTCGCGTAGCGGGGGCGCTCGCCCATCGCGTCCTCCCACGTGTAGCCGTAGCGACCAACGTGCGAGAGGCGAAGGCGCGTGTCCGCGAAGACCGGGTGGCCGGCGCGTCGCGCGCGCTCGCAGAAGGCGTAGTCCTCGGCGAGGTACCAGTCGTCGTCGTCGCCGGCCTTCACGACCATCGGCAAAAAATACGGAACGAACGGCTTGGCCTTGTTGCAAAGCGGGAGCGCCTCCGTACGGCGCACGTCCTCGAAGACCTCGCGACGGATGAGGCAGAACCCCATGCCGGTGTAGAGGAGCTCGGTGAGGCCGCCATGCTCGCCGAAGACGAGCTCGCTCGTGCCGGGCTTCACGTGGCACGCGAGCTCGGGGCGGCCGCGCTTGGGGTAGATGGCGCACGTGAACGGACGATCGTGGGCGCGGAGGGCGTCGACGTGTCCGGGATCGAAGCCGACGTCGGCGTCGATCCACATGAGATCGTCGAACCCGTCGGCCAACGCCTCGCTCGCCATGGTGCTGCGCCCGAGATCGATGGCGACGTGGCATCCGACGCGACGCACCGTGACGCCGCGCGCTTCGAGCGCTTGCAGTCCGCGCTCGCACTCCGGCTCGATCATCGTGGCGACCGGGACGAGCACCACGAGGCGTCTCGTCATCAGCGACACCCGAGCGCGTTGCTCGAGCTCGTGGAGCACGCCGCGCTCCCGCTCGCCGAGCCGCTGCTGCAGTACGACACGGCGGTCACGCTGCCGCAGTACATGCTCACGCCGGGGCCCGGCGTCCGCGTGCCGGGAACGTAGCCGTAGCTGCACGGCGACGCGCAGGTGCCGTGCGACTGCGACGCCTCCTCCTCGACGCCGTTGCAGTCGTAGTCGTACGACGTCTTCGTCGCGCCCATGGTGTAACCGGTCGCGAAGAAGGTCTTGTTGCCGGGATAGACCTTGGCGTTGGTGTCGAGGCAGTCGCCGCCATTGGGCGCGTTGCCGGGCGGGGGCGTGCACGCGCTGCCGGCGAGCGTGGTGCCATACCCGTCGGCGTCGCCGTCGGTGTAGTAGGGCAGCTTCGCTTCGCAGCCGTTCGTGCCGTCGCCGTCGCACTGGTCGTAGCCGGAGTTGCAGGTCAGGGTGCAGCCGGATGCGGCGCACGAGGGGACCGCGTTGGGCGCGCCGGCGCACGCGTTGCTGCACGTGCCGCAGTGGCTCGGTGAGGTCGCGAGATCGACGCACGCGCCGTCGCAGTTCACGAGCGTCCCAGGGCATCCGCTGAGGCAGCCGCTGCCGGGGACGCACACGAGGTTCGACGGGCAGGCCGTCGTGCAGTTCCCGCACGTCGCGGGCGTCCCGAGATCGGCCTCGCACCCGTCCATGCCTCGGTTGTTGCAGTCGGCGCGGCCGGTCTGGCATGTCGCCGCGCCGCACTCGCCGGCGCGGCACGTGACGTCGTTGGCGTAGGGCACCGAGCACGGCGTGCAGGCGTCGGCCGCGCAGCCGTAGGCCGGGTTGTCCTTGCTGACGCACACGCCGTCGCAACGCTTTTCGTTCGAGCCGCACGGCGCCACGCCGCCTTCGATCGCGCCGCCCTCCTCAGGGAGTGGCGTCGCAGCGTCGCCGAGTGAAGCGTCGGGTCCTCCGGTCGCGAGGTGCGAGAGGTCCGTGCACGCGAGGCCCGCGAACGACATCCCCACGAGGGGGATCACGGCAGGGAAGCCGCGGCGGCGCGGTGAGGGCATCCGTCCAGCTTACCTCTTCTCCAGAAGCCCCGCGACCACCTCCGAGCCGACGTCGAACAATCGCGCCACGTTCGCGTCGGTGGTCGTGACGTGGATGCGCTCGACGGCGCCCCTCAGCGCCACTGCGACCTCCGGGAGCGTCCGCGTCATCATCAGCTCGCGTAGCCGTGCTTCGCTGAGGTCCACGTACGCGGCGCGCTCCATGCGTACGGTCTCGGCGGCGACCTCCGCGGCCTTGCGACGCGTCTCCAGCTCGATCTCTGCGCGCGCCCGCGCCGCCAACACCGCGCGCTGCTCGCGTTCGAGCTCCGCTTCGTGCTCCTGCCGCCGCATCTCGTCTTGGTGCGCGCGCGCCTCGGCGTCGCGCTTTCGTTGGGCGAGGAGTCGCGCCTCCTCTTCTTCCATCAGCGCGCGCCGCGACTGCTCGGCGGTCCGGCGCTTCTGCATCTCCAGGAGCTCCGCTTCGCGATCGACCTCGTCCTTCGCGCGCAGCGCGTCCAGCGCCAGCTTCTCGCGGTAAGGAGCCTGAAGGCGTGCGAACACCTCTTTCGACAGGACGCGCACGTCCTGGATTTCGATCGTATCGAGCACGACGCCCCAGCCGAGATCGGTCGTGTCTTCGACGCGGCCTTCGCCGGCGAGGAGCGGCGCGACCTCGCGCATCAGCGCGGCGGCGACTCGCTCCTTGCGGTGCGTGATGCACTCTTCGAGCGTGAGCCCGGCGACGATGCGCCTCGTGGCGCCGATGAACATCTCGCGAAGGATGTCGGTGAGGGCGTTGACGTCGCCGTCGAGCATGCGGAAGGCGAGAAGCGGTTCGGCGACGCGGTAGACGGCGAGGCCGCTCACCTCGACGCCCGTCTTTTCGAGGGTCACTTGATCGGCGCGGAAGGACAGCTTTCGGATCGACGTGGGGACCATCGCGACGCTGTCGCTCGGCCACTTGAAGATCGACAGGCCTTGGCCGCTGCGGACGATCTTGCCGTCGCGCATCTGGATGAGAAATTCGTGAGGGTCCGCGGAGACACGTCCCCAACGGGGGATTTCGTTCGACATGGACGCTCCGTTTGCAATGCGCGCGCCGCGCCTTCGACGCGGAATCGCCTTGTTTTTATGTCGAACCAAGGGATGGGGCTGCTTCATCTCGGTGCACCGCGCGAAGCTGGTGCGAGTCGCGGCGGCCGCGCGTCTGGAAGGGCTTGGAAGGCAGTGTAGGCTGGCGTGGATGCTGATCGGTCGGGCGAGGGAGGTCGCGGGGCTCGAGCAGATGCTCGGCGCCGCGGCGGCCGGGAGGGGCGGGCTTCGCGTCGTCCACGGCGAACCGGGCGTCGGCAAGACGCGCCTCGCCGACGAGATCGCCGCGCACGCAGGGAGCAAGGGGTTCGTCGTGGCGTGGGGGCGCGCGTGGGAGACCGGTGGCGCGCCGCCCTATTGGCCGTGGATCGAGCTCTTGGGTGTGCTCGCCGACGGAGACGCAGAGGTGCCGGAGAAGGTCGGCGAGCTCCTTGGCCGAGGCGCCCGCCACGCGCCGGGCGAGGGGACGCGCGCCGATCCTGCGCGCGAGCGCTTCGAGGTGTTCGAGGCGGTGGGCTCGTACCTCCGCGCGCGCGCTCGCACGGCGCCGCTCCTCCTCGTGTTCGACGATCTGCACATGGCCGACGGCGCGACGCTGGAGCTCCTCTCCTTCGTCGCGCGAGGTCTCCGTGCCGCGCGAATCGCCGTGGTCGCGACGTGGCGCGACGTCGAGGCACGCGCCGCCAAGGTGGCCGAGGTCCTGACGCGCATCGCCCGGGAAGGCGAAGGTCTCGCGCTGCGTCCGCTGTCGGGTGAAGACGTCGCGGAGGTCGTACGTCACGAGGTCGGCCACTTCGACGGCCCCCTCGCGGCGCGCCTCTTCGAGCTCACGGAGGGCAACCCGCTCTTCTTGCTCGAGACGCTGCACGCGGTGATCGCCGACGAGCGCGGCGCGTCGGTCGAGGCGCTGCGCGAGGTCGCGGTCGGCGGTGGCGTTCAGTCGCTCGTCAAGACGCGCCTCGCCGGAGCGCCGGCGGAGCTGCGCGCGACGCTGGACGTCGCGTCGACGTTCGGCCGCGAATCGCAGCTCGCGCTGCTCGCGGAGGTCCTCGGCGAGCCTCTCGACGTCGTGCAAGGTCGCCTCGCCGACGCCACAGCGCGCGGCCTCATGGCGCGACGCGGCGACGATCGTTGGACGTTCTCGCACGTCCTCGTGCGCGAGGCATTCTACCGTGAGCTGCTACCGGAGCGCGCGCGCGCGATTCACGCGTCCATCGCGACGGTGCTCGGCGCGCGCGTAGAGCGAGGGGTCGATGCGCTCCTCCCGACGCTCGCGCACCACGCGCTCGAGGCTCTGCCTCACGGCGATCCTGCCGCCGCGGTCCGGACGGCGTGCCGCGCGGCCGAGCGTGCCCGTGCGCAGCTCGCCTACGAAGAAGCGATGACGCTGCTGGAGCGCGCGCTGACCATCGGCGAGGCGTTCTCGATCGACGATCGCGCGCGCGCCGAAGTGATGCTCGCGCTCGGGTGGGCATCGACCGAGGGAGGACGCCTCGAGCGTGGTCGCGACATGTTCCGCGCGGCGGCCTCCATCGCGCGCCGCGCCGGAGACGCTCGCCTCCTCGCGCGCGCTGCGCTCGGGCAAGGCGGTGAGTACGTGCTCGCCGAGATCCGGAGCGAGCTCGTCAACGTCCTTCGAGAGGCGCTGGTCTTGCTCGGCGACGGCGACCAGCCCGAGGACGTCCGGCTTCGCGCGCGGGTCCTCGCCCGCCTCGCCGCTGCGCTCACGCCGAGCGCCACGCCGGACGAGCCGCTCGGCCTCGCGCGCGAGGCGCTGCGCATGGCGGAAGGGGAGAGCGACGGCCGAACCCGGCTCGAGGTCGACGTCGGCGTCGGCGCCGCGCTCGCCGACTTTGCGCCGCCCGCCGAGCGCGTGCCGGTCAACGAGCGCCTCCTGCGCGACGCGCGCGCGCTCGGCGACCGCGTCCTCGAGCTCCGCGCGCTCACGCGGCTGGCGTGCGATCACATGGAGCGCGGCGTCATCGCCAGCGCCGACGCGGTCATCGCCAGCCGCGCCGCCCTCGCCGACGCGATCGGGCATCCGCGCTACAGGTGGCAGACGCCGCTCATGCGCTCGATGCGTGCGATGCCCTTCGGACGTTACGCGGAGTGCGAAGAGCTCATCGCCGAGGCGCGCCGCATCGCCGCGGAGGCGCCCGATCCGAACGCCGAGCGCTGCATCGAAGTCCACCGCTTCACGATGCTCCTCTTCGCCGGCCGCCCCGACGCCCTCGAGGCGCAAGAGGCGCCGACGCTCCGTATGGTCGGTTCGCTCCCCGACGGCGCGATGCTGAGCGCGTGGGTATCGGGCGCCGTCGCCGCGCGCCTGGGCGATCGCCCGCGCGCCCTCGCTGCGCTGGATCTGATGGGCACGACGAGCGTCATGAGCTCGCGCATGTCACGCATCTCGCTGGCGAGCACTGCGGTCCTCGCGGGCGCGCGCGAGATCGCCGAAGCCGCCGCGCGCCCGTTCGCGAGGGACGAAGACGCGAACTCGTGCTGGGGGCCGTTTGGGTTCTCGTGTGGCCCGCCGATCGCGTGCGTGCAGGCCGCGGTCGCGTTCATGCTCGGCCGTGCGGACGAAGGAGTGCGTCATGCCGAGCGCGCGCACGCGCTGAGCGAGCGCATGGCGGCGCCGGCGCACCTCGCGTGGGTGCACCTCACGTGGGGAGAGGGGACGGGCGATCGCGCGCGTCTCGAGCAGGCGATCGCCCTCGCCGAGCCGCTGGGCATGGCCGAGATCGTGACACGCGCGCGCGCGGCGATGGAGCGCCCGTCGGGTCCGCCGCCGCGCAGCGGTCGCACGGCATCGACGGTGACGTCCTTCACGATGAAGAAGGACGGTGACGCGTGGATGCTCGAGCGCGCTGGCCACGCGTACCGCCTCAAGGACGTGCGCGGCCTCGGGATGCTCGCGCGCCTCCTCGAGCAGAAGGGGCGCGAGGTGCACGCGCTCGATCTCGCGACCGATCCGGAGGCCGGACGCGCCGTCGACCTCGGTGACGCCGGGGAGATCCTCGACCCCAAGGCGCGCGACGCCTACAAGCGTCGCATCCAGGATCTGCGCGCGGAGATCGAAGAGGCCGAGGGCTTCGGCGATCCGACCCGCGCCGCCGGCCTCCGCCACGAGCTCGACGCGCTCACGCAACAGATCGCCGGCGCGGTCGGCCTCGGGGGTCGAGAGCGCCGCGCCGGCTCGGCCGCGGAGCGCGCCCGCATCGTGGTGCAGCGTCGCGTTCGCGAGGCGATCAAAAAAATCGGAGAGCACGACGCCGAGCTCGGCCAGCACCTGGACTGGACGGTCCGAACGGGGACCTTCTGCGCCTACGAGCCCGACGGAAAGAAAAAGAGCTGACGGAACGATGTTCCGGCCCTTCGTCACGCCTCTGTGAATGAAGGAGCCATGAACATGAACCCCCGCATCCTCGTCGCCCTCTCCGTCGCCTCCGTCCTCGCCTTCACCGCCGGCTGCACGCCCGCCGCCAAATCCGGCGCCGCCGCGCGCGCCGCGGTCGTGGCCTACGCGACGACGTCCACGGTGCCCCGCGCCAAGGCGCCGATGTGCGCGGAGATCCCCGCCAGCTTCGACCCCGCCTCGACCGATCCCAGCGTGTGCACCAAGGCCGCGACCTCCGCCGCCTCCGCCACCTGCGTCGAGCCCACGTCGAGCGAGCTGCCGGCCGTCGGAATGTGCTCGTGAGCTCCAAGTAGCGAGCTTCGTGAACGAAAACCCGGGCGCGGCGGCCTTCGGAACATTGTTCCGGCCGATCGTCACGCCCCTCGAATGAACCCGAAGGAGACCCCCATGACCACCGCCCTCGACGAAACCAAGCTCAACGACTTCGTCAACAAGTGCGTCGGCGACATCGGCGCCACGCTCAGCTCCATCCTCGTCGTCCTCGGCGATCGCCTCGGCCTCTGGAAGGCGATGGCGGCGCACGGCCCCATCACCGCGTCCGAGCTCGCCAAGCGCACCGAGACGAGCGAGCGCTACATCCGCGAGTGGCTCGATGCGCAGGCCTCCGCCGCGTACGTCGTCTACGATCCGACGAGCAAGCGCTACACCTTGCCGCCCGAGCACGTCGCGGTGCTCGCAGACGAGTCGAGCCCCGCGTTCTTCCCCGGCCTCTTCGAGGTCGCCGCCGCGTGCTGGGCCGCCACCGACAAGACGACGCAGAACTTCCGCACCGGCCACGGCCTCGAGTGGGGCCACCAGCACCCGTGCCTCTTCCAGGGCACCGAGCGCTTCTTCCGTTCGAGCTACATCGGCAACCTCGTCAGCGCGTGGATCCCGGCGCTCGACGGCGTGAAGGCCAAGCTCGAGAAGGGCGCGAAGGTCGCGGACGTCGGCTGCGGCGTCGGCGCATCGACGATCCTGATGGCGCAGGCGTTCCCGAATTCGCGCTTCTGGGGCTTCGACTACCACGCAGGCTCGATCGAGCTCGCGAAGAAGCGTGCCGAGGCAGCGGGCGTCGCCGACCGCGTGACCTTCGCGATCGCAAAATCCACGGATTTCCCGGGCAACGACTACGACGTCGTCTGCTTCTTCGACTGCCTGCACGACATGGAAGACCCCAAGGGCGCGGCTAAGCGCGTGAAGCAGACGATCGCGAAGGACGGCACCTGGATGATCGTCGAGCCGTTCGCGAGCGACAAGCCGGAGGAGAATCATAACGGCGTCGGCCGCGTCTTCTACTCGGCGTCCACGATGCTCTGCGTCCCGCACTCGCTCGCGTTCGGCGGCCCGGCGCTCGGCGCGCAGGCCGGTGAGGCGCGTCTCCGCGAGGTCGTCGACGCCGGCGGCTTCACGCGGATCCGCCGGGCCACCGAGACGGCGTTCAACATGGTGCTCGAAGCGCGTCCCTGACGCTTACGGCTCGACTCGAAGGGGGGAGCCGGCACCCGCGGGAGCCGGCTCCTTCGTGAGGACCGCCGCATCGTGTTCGATGGCAGGAAGGTTGTCCCACCCGGCCTCGTAGAAGGCGGTGGGACGAAATGCGCGCGCTCCTCGCCTTCAGTTTCCTCTTTACGATCGCGTGCACGAGCGCGTGCGGCTCGTTCCGAGAGTCGTCGACGCAGGACGCCGACGCAGGAGACCCCGGTGCGGTTCGGCAGGATGGTGGATCCGGAGCGACACCGCCGCCAGGACTGACCGACGGCGCTGCGCAAGACGCGCCAAGCGATTCCACCGATCCGCATACGGGCGACGGAGACGCGAGCGTCGCACCCGACGCACCCAGTGTAGACGGCGCGCCGTCGGGACCCCCGACCATCGTCTGGGAGGTCGACGGCGTGGTCGTCGCGTCCCTCACGACGTTCGAGGCCTTCTACATCGTGAGCCAGGGCACCTATGGCATGGACTTCCCCCACTGGGGCCGCAGCATCCAAGCATGGCTGCCGAAGGACCCCGTGCCCGGCACGATCGTCAGCTGCCCGACCGGCGGCACGGGCAACTTGAGCCTCATCACCTCCGACAACTCCTACGCCGGCCTCGGCGCGCTGCCCGATCGGTGGAAAAACCTCACGTTCGTGTCGTGCGGCGCGCAGAACGGCGGCGACGTGGTCACCGCGCGCGATCTCATCATCACGACCGTGAGTCCCGCGCGCATCGCCGGCAGCTACGAGATCCTGGTCCAGGGGGCGGGCGTTCGCGCCGGCTCGACGCTGCGCGTGCACGGCGTCTTCGACGTGGCGCCTCAGACGCAGTGACGCCATGAAGGGGTGACACGCGTGGAGCAGGCGCTTGCGGCCGTCTCGCGCGGGGCCGTACGTTGGTCGCGATGCGCCAAGGCTCACGACTCCTCTTGCTCCTCTTGCTGCTGCCCGCGCTCTTCGGCTGCGCGACCGTCGTTCAGCCACCCGCCGAGTCGCCCGCGCAGGCACGCCGCTGGCGTGACGCGCCCGACTGGAAGGCCGCCGGCGACGAGACCATCGAGATCCTCCGCAGGTACCTCCGCGTCGACACCACGAACCCGCCCGGCAACGAGCTCGCCGGCGCCGAATTTCTCGCCGCGATCCTGAAGCGCGAAGGGATCCCGTACGAGATCGTCGAATCGACGCCCGGCCGCGGCAACGTCATCGCCGAGCTGAGGGGCAGCGGCGAGCAGAAGCCGCTATGCCTCCTGTCGCACATCGACGTCGTCACTGCCGACGCGGAGAAATGGACGCCCGGGAAGGGCCCCCTCTCGGCGACGCTCGACGAGCATGGCATGATCTGGGGCCGCGGCGCGCTCGACATGAAAGGCCTCGGCGCCCTCGAGCTCATGACGATGGTGCTGTTGAAGCGCCACGACGTGCCGCTGAAGCGGTCGGTGTTCCTCCTCGCGCTCGCCGACGAAGAGAACGGCGGCAGCGGAATGCGCTTCGTCGCCGAAGAGCGTTGGGGCGACATCGGTTGCTCGCACGTGCTCAACGAGGGCGGCATCGGGATCAAAGATCTGTTCGTGCCCGGTCAGACGGCGTACGCGATCTCCGTCGGCGAGAAGGGAGCCTTCTGGATCAAGATGACCGCGCATGGCGACGCGGGGCACGGCTCCACGCCGACGCCGGGGCGCGCGCCCGATCGCTTGCTCCGCGCGCTCGGCCGCATCCGCGCGCGTCCGATCGAGCCGGTCATCCCTCCGTCGCTCTACGATCTCGCCGCGCGCGCCGGGGACGACGCGGGCGGGCTCACGGGCTTCGTCCTCGAGCGTCCGGTCCTCATCCGCGCGTTCGCGCTCGGCAAGCTCCTCGCGAGCCCCGAAGCCAGCGCCACGCTGATGGACACGATCAGCGTCACCGGCTTCGAGGGACGTCGCGCGCCCAACGTCGTGCCGAGCGAGGTGTCGGCGATCCTCGACTGCCGCCTCCTTCCTGGCACGCGCCCCGTCGACTTCTTCACGCGCCTACGCGAGCTCGTCGCCGATCCGAAGGTCACGTTCGAGGCCATCCAGATCTCTTCGCCTTCGGAGAGCACGTGGCCCGACCCGCTTTTCGATGCGCTCGTGCGCGAATCGATCGACGGCCGCGCGAACGTCGTGGCCGGCCCCGCGATCTCGCCCGGCATCACCGACTCGCGCTTCCTCCGCGAGAAGGGCGTCCGCGCGTACGGGCTCGTGCCGTTCGAGGTCACGCGCGCGGAGCTGAAAGGCGTACACGGCCACGACGAGCGCGTCAGCGCGGAGAACGTCCGCCGCGGCCTGCGCGTCATCTTCCGCACCGTCGTCGACGTCGCCGCGAAGTGAGGATGACAGCGGGACCAGCCGTGATTAATTTCTCGTCCATCGCGGTTGGGGCGCGAAAACATGACCAAGGTTCGCGAGTTTCGGCCGCGTGAGCGTCGTTCCCGTGCTGGCCTGGTGCTTGCCATCGTCCTCGGTGTCGTCATGCTCGTCGGCGGAGGCGTGCTCGGCACGATCGCCGCCGGCTCCGGCCAGGTGACCTACCGCGCGCACGGCGGCGTCGTCGAGGTGGGCACCGGCTCGTATTTCGACGGCACGCACATGTTCGCGGAGGGCAGGATCCGCGACGCTCGCGTGACCGATCTCCGCGGTGGGTACCGCACGCGTGGCACCGGCGCGCCTGGCCTCTGCACGGGCAATTGGTGGTACCCGGAGCTCGGTCCCGTCTGGCAGGCGACGAGCTGCGCGAACCGCGGCGTCGTGCTCGACGTTCGAGGTGAGGAGCGCCGCGTCGTCGTCACCCCGCCCGATCCCGAGGCCTTCGTCGCCGCGATCAACGCCGGCACCGATTTCGAAATCGCGCTGCCCCCGGGCGGCGTGACGCTCCTCAAGATCATCCCTGGGGTCGCCGCGCTCTTCCTCCTGATCACGACGGGCATGATCGTCGCCGTGTTCCTCGCGGGACCGAAGCGCATGCGCTACCTCGTCGACGGCGACACGCTCGAGGTGCAGACGCTCTTCTCGCGTCGCTCGTGGCCGGTGCGATCACTCCACGCGCGTGCGCACACGCCGAAGGTGACGATGCGCATCTTCGGCACCGCGTTCCCCGGCTACTACACCGGCCTTTACCGCGCGGACGGCGCCAACACACGCATCTTCGCGACCGATCTCAAGAGCGGCGTCCTCATGGAGGGTCCGGCGCGCGTATTCCTCTCGCCGGCGGAGCCCGAAGCGTTCCTCTCGGCGCTGCGCGACGCAGGCGGCACTATCGACGCGTGGACGTGACGTCGTCGAGAGGTCGACGTAAGAGTGCCACCACGAGCGGCCCGACGACGAGCATGTGGTGCACGAAGTTGATCAGATAGCCCGCCGAGGTGAACGGCGCGTGCGCTCCGATCCGTGTCAGCGGAAAAACGATGACCGTCATCGTGAGCCAGATCGACGCGCCGAAGGGGACGCCGACGACGGCGACGCCAAACCTTCCGCACGCGAGCCGGCGGACGCGGGGGAGCCAGTGGAAGGCGAGGAAGCACACCGTCACCCAGGCGAAAGCGACCGTCACGTGCATCGCGAGCCCCAGCAGCGTCGACGCCGCGCCTTCCTCGAACGTGTCCTTGCCGAGCACGGCGTACGCCACGCCCTGAAACGTGCGCGCGAATGTCGCCGTCGGCGATCTCAGGACGTTGATCACGACGGCGCTGATGCCGTCGACCACGCCGAGCCACGCGCCAGCCCTGACGACGGGTCGCCACGTCTCCCCGAATCTCATCCAGTCTCCCGTGGCGCGGTTACTCCACCGGCGCCGTGCGCGCGCGAAATTCGCGCGAGGACATGCGCCGGCGCACCGGCCCGGCCACCGGACGGGCTCACAGCAGCCGCGACGCGCATTTCCGCCCCGCGAAGAGCTTTTCTGCTGCGGGCCACGGACTCCTCTCGAAGGAAATCCTCTGTTTTGACGCCGTTTTCCTAGGTGTCCTTCTTTTCGACGCGCCCGTCGGCGTGCTTGGCGAAGCGTCCGTCGGTACGCGCGTGCACCGGATCGTCCTTCGGCCACGGCCAGCCACCGAAGCGCGTGGCTTGGTAATCGGTCATCGCGCGCTGGATCTCCGCGCGCGTGTTCATGACGAACGGGCCATGCTGCACGACCGGCTCGCCGATCGGTCGTCCTTGGAGCATCAAGATCTCGCACGCGTCGTCTCCGGCTGTGAGCACGATGTCCTCGTCGGACCTCACGACGAGCGCCGCGTGCTCGCGCTGCGTGTGGTCGCCGAGGGTCAGCGACTTGCCGATGAAGAAGTAGAGCGCGCGCATGGCCGCAGTGGTCGCCGCCTTCGGGAGCGTCCACGTCGCGCCGGGCTCCATGCGAAGGGTCCAGATCGCGACGTCGGTGTCCGGACGCGCCGCCCACGAGCGCGGCGGCGGCGGCGGCGCGCGCTTTCCGTCGAGCACGCCCGCGACGATCGTGACCTCGGTCTTCCTTCCCTTCGCGTCCTCGAAGCGGCAGGTCGGGATCTCGTCGCTCCACAGCATCGCGAAATGCGGCGGCGCCATCTTGTCGTCCTTCGGGAGGTTCAACCAGATCTGGAAGAGCTCCACCGGGTTCGGCTTCCCCTTGTCGAGGAGCGGGAACATCTCCGCGTGCACGATGCCGCCGCCCGCCGTGAGCCACTGCGCGTCGCCGCGTCCGAAGCGCGCCGTCGCGCCGAGCGAGTCGGAGTGATCGATGTAGCCGCGCCGCGCGATCGTCACCGTCTCGAAGCCGCGATGGGGGTGCTGCGGGAAGCCCGGCACGATCTCGCCGTGGTACATCCGCCACCCGTCCTTGCCCGCGAAGTCCTGCCCGAGGTCGCGCCCGGCGAGCGACGCCGCGGGCCCGAGCGCGTCGTTGCCCTCGGGGTACGCGTCGTCGTGGTGCACACAAAAGAGGAAGGGATCGGCGGTGACCCAGGGAAAGCCGAGGGGCAGTGTCTCGAGGATGACGTTGCTCACGGCGGGAGGATACCGCCGATCCCCGACGCCGAAAGCTCGGCAGCAGCTATCCTCGCAAATCATGGCGGCAGATGCCCCGTTCGCGCGCGTGTGGCGCCTGGTGGCGCGCATCCCTCGGGGTAGGGTGGCGACCTATGGCCAGCTCTCACGGATGATCGACGGTCGCCTGACGCCGGTGGGCATCGGGTGGGCGATCCGCGCAGCTCCCGAAGGGAAAATCCCGTGGCAGCGCGTCCTCAACGCGAAGGGCGGAGTGTCGACCGACGGCCTGCATCCTGGCCTCCAGCGCGCGATGCTCGAGTCCGAAGGCGTGCGCTTCGATCGTGACGGAACGGTGAACTTGGAAAGCTTTAGATGGCGTCCGCGCGGGGCCAAGTTGCGCTAGTGTGCGCCGCTCCTCATGGACACCTCGGAACGTCTCGACCTTCCCCAGCATCGCAGCGTCGTGCGCTACCTGCTCCCCATCTTGGGCCTGATCCTCCTCGTCGGGGGGCTCGTGACCGTCAAGTTCTCCCAGATCTCGTCGCTCATGGCGATGGGCAAGGAATACCAGAAGAACGGGCCGCCACCGGAGACCGTCAGCAGCGCCCCCGCGCAGTCGCAGGCGTGGGAAGGCACGCTCACGGCGGTCGGTAGCGTCGCCGCCGCCAAAGGTGTCACGATCAGCAACGACGCGCCCGGCGTCGTGACCCGCATCTCGTTCGACTCGGGCGCGATCGTCAAGCAGGGGCAGGTCCTCGTGGAGCTCGACTCGAGCGTCGAGCGCGCGCAGCTCGCCTCCGCGCAAGCGCGCCGCGATCTCGCGCAGATCACCCTCGGCCGCACCCGCGCGCTCGCCAACAGCAACTCGATCCCGATGGCGCAGGTCGACACCGACGAGGCGCAGCTGAAGACGTCGAGCACCGATTTGAATGCCCTCCAGGCGCAGATCGATCGCAAGATCGTCCGCGCGCCGTTCGGCGGCCGCCTCGGCATCCGACTCGTCAACATCGGCCAGTACCTGAATCCGGGGACGCCGCTCTCCGTCCTCGAGTCGACCGACTCGGTCTACGTCGACTTCTCGCTACCGCAGCAGGCGCTGCCGGACATCAAGGTCGGCCTGCCGGTGCGCATCACGCTCGAGAACGCGGTGGACACCGTCTACGACGCGACGATCGCCGCGGTGGAGCCGCAGGTCGACCCGACGACGCGCTCGATCAAGCTGCGCGCCGGCGTTCCCAACAAGCAGGAGAAGCTGCGCCCCGGCATGTTCGCGACCGTCGCGATCGTCCTGCCTCCGCGCCCACCGGCGGTCGTCATCCCCGTCACCGCCGTCGTCCATGCGTCGTTCGGGGACTCGGTCTTCATCGTCGAAGACAAAAAGGACGACGCCGGCGCGCCGGTGCACGACAAGGACGGCAAGGTCGCCCGCAGCGCGCGCCAACAGTTCGTGAAGATCTCCGAGTCGCGCGGTGACTTCGTCGCGATCGCCGACGGAGTGAAGGCCGGCGAGGAAGTCGTGACGTCCGGCGCCTTCAAGCTCCGAAACGGGTCCGGCGTCGTCGTGAACAACGACGTCAAGCTGAACCCCGACGTCGCACCGCACCCGGTCAATCGTTGAGCAATCGCTGAGTCACCCGCGGAGACGGCCATGAAGTTCACGGACATCTTCATCCGGCGACCGGTCCTGGCGATCGTCGTCAATCTCATCATCATCATCGCCGGCCTCCAGTCCGTGCGTTCGCTGAACGTTCGGCAATACCCGAAGCTCGAGAGCGCGACGGTGACCGTGCGCACGGCGTACGTCGGCGCCAACGCGGATCTCGTGCGCGGCTTCATCACGACGCCGCTCGAGCGCGCGATCGCCGCCGCCGACGGCATCGACTTCATCGAGTCGCAGAGCGACCAAGGCATCAGCACGATCAGCGTGCGCCTCAAGCTGAATTTCAGCGCCGCCAACGCGCTCGCCGACATCAGCGCCCGCGTAAACCAGGTCCGTGCCGATCTGCCCCCCGAGGCCGAGGTCCCGGCGATCAACATCGAGCCCTCCGACGCGCAGATCGCGTCGATGTACCTGAGCTTCAGCTCGACGATCCTCGAGGACAACCAGGTCACCGACTACCTGATCCGCGTGGTGCAGCCGCGCCTCTCGGCCATCCAGGGCGTCCAGCGCGCCGACATCTTGGGCGGCCGCACGTTCGCGATCCGCGCGTGGCTCAAGCCCGAGCGCATGGCCGCGCTCAACGTCAGCCCGGCGATGGTGCGCCAGGCGATGTCTGCCAACAACTACCTCGCCGCCGTCGGGCAGACCAAAGGCGCGCTCGTCCAGATGAACCTGACGGCGACGACCGATCTGCGCACCGTCGACGAGTTCAAGAACCTCGTCGTGCGCCAGCAGGGCGGGGCGCTCGTGCGCCTGAAGGACGTCTCCGACGTCGTGATGGGGGCCGACACCTACGAGCAGGACGTCCGCTTCTCCGGCACCAAGGCCACCTTCATGGGCGTCTGGGTCCTGCCGAACGCGAACTCGGTCGACGTCATCGGCCGCGTGCGCAAAGAGGTCGAGATCATCCAGAAGGAGCTCCCGAGCGGCATGACCGCATCGGTGGCCTTCGATTCGACCAAGTACATCAACAACGCGATCGAAGAGGTCGTCAAGACGCTGAGCGAGACGGTCCTCATCGTCATCGTCGTCATCTTCCTCTTCCTCGGCTCGCTGCGCACCGTGCTCGTGCCGCTCGTGGCCATCCCGGTGTCGCTCATCGGCGCCGTATTCCTGATGCTCGTCTTCGGGTTCACGCTGAACCTGCTGACGCTCCTCGCGGTCGTCCTCGCGGTCGGTCTCGTCGTCGACGACGCGATCGTCGTGGTCGAGAACGTGGAGCGCCACATCCGCATGGGGAAGACACCGTACGACGCGGCGATCGTCGGCGCGCGCGAGCTCGTCGGGCCCATCATCGCGATGACGATCACGCTGGCGTCGGTGTACGCGCCGATCGGCTTCCAGGGCGGCCTGACCGGCGCGCTCTTCCGCGAGTTCGCGTTCACCCTCGCCGGCGCCGTCTTCATCTCGGGCATCGTCGCGCTCACGCTGTCGCCGATGATGGCGTCGAAGCTCCTCCGCTCCGAGCACTCGAACGCGTGGCTGCCACGCCAGATCGATCGCGGCTTCGAGGCGTTCAAGGGCATCTACGGCCGCATCCTCGACGGCACGCTGCGGACGCGCGGGATGGTCTACGGGGTGTGGATCACGCTCACCGTGCTGCTGGTGCCGATGTACATGTTCTCGCCCGCGGAGCTCGCGCCGAACGAGGACCAGGGCGTCGTCTTCGGGGCGATCGACGTGCAGGCGAACGCCACGCTGGAGCAGGTGCAGCCGTACACCGCGCAGGTGGAGAAGATCTTCCGCTCGACGCCGGAGTTCGATCACGCGTTCCAGATCACCTTCGCCACGGGCGGCTTCGGCGGCATGCTCGTGAAGCCCTGGGACGAGCGCAAGCGCAGCATCTTCCCGATCCAAGAGGAGCTGAGCGGGAAGCTGATGGGCATCTCGGGGATCCGCGCGCCCGCGTTCTTGCCGAGCGCGCTACCGAGCGCCGGGTTCTTCCCGGTGGAGTTCGTCATCGCGTCGACCGCGAGCCACGAAGAGATGGTGCGCTACGCCGAGAAGTTGCAGCAGGACGCCGTGAAGAGCGGCCTCTTCGCCTTCCCCCCGGTCATGGACGTGCGCATCGACGAGGCGGCGAGCGAGGTCGTGCTCGACCGCGACAAGATCGCGTCGATGGGCCTCAGCCTCCAGCAGGTCGGCGCCGATCTCGGCGCGGCGATGGGCGGCAACTTCGTGAACCGCTTCAATATCGACGGCCGCGCGTACAAGGTCATCGCGCAGGTGGAGCGCGCCGGACGCCTCACGCCCGACCAGATCCGCGACATCCACATCACCGGCCCCGGCGGGCAGCTCATTCCGTTGAGCGCCGTCGCCACGATCAAAGAGACCACCGAGCCGCGCACGCTGAACCGTTTCCAGCAGCTCAACGCGGTCAAGCTGTCGGGCGTCGCTCCGCGCGGCGTCGAAGGCGGCCTCAAGGTGCTCGAGGACGCGGCGAAGGCCTCGTTGCCGCCCGGGTACCGCATCGACTACACCGGCGAGTCGCGGCAGCTGCGCCAGGAGGGCGGGAAATTCCTGCCCGCGATGGGCCTCGCGGTCGTCCTCATTTTCTTAGTGCTCGCGGCGCAGTTCAACTCGTTCCGCGATCCCTTCGTCATCCTCGCCGGCTCGGTGCCGCTCGCCATCTTCGGCGCGCTCATCTTCACGTTCCTGAAGTTCGCCGGACCGCCGGGGATGCACTTCAAGCTGACCGAGGGCTGGACGACGACGCTCAACATCTACTCGCAGGTCGGCCTCGTCACGCTCGTCGGCCTCGTGTCGAAGAACGGCATCCTCATCGTCGAGTTCGCCAACGCGCAGCAAGAGGCGGGGCACACCAAGCTCGAGGCTATCCGCACGGCGGCGCTGACGCGGCTCCGGCCCATCCTGATGACGACCGTGGCCACGGTGGTCGGGCACTTCCCGCTCACACTGGTCACGGGGGCAGGCGCCGTCGCCCGTAACTCGATCGGCATCGTGCTGGTCGGTGGGATGAGCATCGGGACGCTCTTCACGCTCTTCGTCGTGCCGTCGCTGTACGTCCTCATCGCGAAGGACCACCGCGGCGAGAAGACGAAGGAAGCCGTCGAGCCGGCGGCGCCCGTGAGTGATCGCACGCTCCCGCTCGCTCAGGCGCCCGTCGCCGCGTCCGCCGGAGAGTGAGCTCGGGACGCGAGCGTCAGCTGCGACGCTCGATCACCCAGGCCTCGACCCTTCGGCCGAGGACCGGGAGCGGTAGTGCGCCGCTCCCGAGCACGCGATCGTGGAAGCCTTTCAGGTCGAATTTTTCGCCGAGCGCAGCCTTTGCCTCGGCCCGCATCCGCGCGATTTCGAGGTAGCCGGTCATGTAGGCCGTCGCCTGCCCAGGCCACGAGATGTACCGATCGACCTCCTGCGCGGCCTGCGTTCGCGGCATGGCGGTGTGATCGAGCAAGAACGTGATCGCGCGCTCGCGGTCCCACCCGAACGCGTGGATGCCGGAGTCGACGACGAGGCGGCAGGCGCGCCACGCGGCGTTGCTGAGCATGCCGAAGCGCGAGGCGTCGTTCGAGTAGAGCCCCAGCTCGTCGGCGAGGCGCTCGGCGTAGAGCGCCCACCCTTCGCCGTAGCCGCTGTTGAAGAGGAAGCGCGCGATGCGCGGGTTGCCTTCGCGCGTGGTGGCGATGTTCACCTGGAGATGATGCCCGGGGATCGCCTCGTGGAACGCCGTCGACTCGCCGAGGACGATCGGCTGCTCCTCGGGCTTGTAGAGGCGGATGCGGTACGTACCAGGCCGTGAGCCGTCGAGCGCGGCGCGCAGGTAGTGGGCAGCGGCGGTGCGCTCCTGGAATTGCGGGATCGGCTCGACCACGACGTCGGCCGGCGGCAGGATGCCGAACGCGCGGGGCATCGCGGCCTTTGCGCGCGCGATCGTCTCGTTGGCCTGCGTCACGATCGACTGCGCGTCTTTGTGGCGGTACTCCGGCGCGGTCGTGAATCGCGCGCGGAGCGTTCGGAGATCGGCGCCGGCGAAGCTCTTCTTCGACAGCGCCGTCATCTCGACCTCCAGCGCGGCCAGCTCCTTCAGGCCGGCGTCGTGCACCTGCTGCGGCTCGCGCGGCATCGTCGTGTAGAGGCGAACCGACGCGCGATAGCACTCGAGGCCGTGCGGGTTCGCGGACACCCCGAACGCCTTGCGCGCGTTGGGCAGGTACTCGGCGCGCAGGTAGTCCTTGTACTTGGCGATCGCCGGGACGATCTGCGTCTCGATGAGCGCGCGAAGCTTGGTCCGCAGCTCCGGATCCGCGTCGCGCGTCGTCGGGTTGAAGAGCGGCGACGCCTCGGGCGCTCCTTGGGTGAGACGCTCGGCCTGCTCGATGACCTGTCGGACGTTCACCTCGGCCTGCAAATACCCGCGTTTTTGGCCTTCGCGGAGGTTGGCGATCTGGGCGTCGACGATCGACGGGACGCGGGCGAAGCGCACGAGCAGCTGGCCGCGGAGGTCGGGCGTGCCGACCGGCTGCGCGGTCGCGACGTCGGCGAGGCGCGTGATGACGCTGGAGAGCGGGCGGACATCCCAGAGCTCGTTCTTGCAGACGCGCGCCTGGTTGCGTGCGTCGAGTGTCTCGACCGCCACGTCGTAGGCGAGCTTCGCCGAGTCGGTCGCCAAAGACGCGCGATCGATCGCGGCGAGATCGGCGCGCCACCGGTCCTCTCGCGCCTCACGCGCCGCGAGCGCCCCCAGGGACGCGTCGGGCCAACCGTCGTACCGGGCGCCTGGCGGCCTCAGCATCGCGACCGCCTCGGGAGATTGCTCGAACATGTCGTCGACGATCGCATCGGCCACCGCGAGCGCGCGCGACGTCGGCGTTGCGCTCGGCGGCGGAGGAGGGATCGGCGCTGCCGAGCCCTGTGGCATCACGGGCGAACGGGCCGCTCCGTCGCACGCCGTGACGAATGCGAGAACCAGCAGCCATGACCACGTGCGATGTCGCATGGGAGGACCTCGACGGCCGCGTTTGCGCAGCCCGTTACCGCGCGGGCTTGCGGGGCGGGCGCGGGGAAGGGATGACGGAGTAACGGGTCGCCTGGGGATCGGGCAGTTCGGCGGTGACACGGAACGGCGCGTCGACGCGCACGCGAATGTGGGGGCCGTTGTCTCCGTCCTTCGCGCCGTCGGTCTTCGGAGCCTTCGAGTCACGCTTCGTGCGCGGCGGCACGGTACCTCGCTTGCTCGCGGCCTTGGAGTCGCGGCGTGAAGGCGGCGCGGACTCGGAGCGCGCGTCTTCCTTGGCCTCTCGCGCGTCGCGTCGCGACGAGGGCGGCGTCGACTCGGCGCGCGGGTCCTCCCTCGGCTCGCGGCGGGGCCGGACCGTCTCTTTCTGGGCCTTCAGGTCGGCCTTGGTGGTCTTACGGGGCTTGGGGATCGCCGGCACGGTCGCCTTGCCCGCGCGCGGCGGCGCGGTCTCGGCGTTTCTCTGGGCGCGCGTGGGCTCCGGTTCGCTGTCCGGACGACGGATGGCGACGCTCTTCGTCGTCTTCCGTCTGGAGGGCGTCTTGTTCATTCGAGAGCCGCGAGACTACCACGAAATCCGGCCGTCAAATCTGGCCGTCACGCCTCCGGGACGACCGGCGTTTCGGCGGACCTGGGCTTCGCGAACGTCACGGCGCCCTGCACGGCGAGGCGAAGGATCGCGGCGCGCACGATGTCGAGATCGAGCCCGGTGTGCACGCTCATCTCGGTCATGCTCGTGACCCCGTCGAGCAGCGGCGCGAAGAACTCGGCGCCGACGCGCACCGCGATGGCCGCGAACTTCTCGTCGTCCACGGCCTGCAGGGGGATCGCGTCGTCGGCGATTGCGACGAGGTTCATCGTCGACGCGTCGGCGCTCGGATCGAGGAGATCGGGCGAGGGATACTCCTCGTCTGCGACGAGCGTAGGGATCGTCTCGCGCGTCATGGCCCAAAGAGATGCCGCACACTCGCGCTTCGCGCAAGGACAACTTTAGCATTCTCGTGGTTCGCTCCAGCGTCCCGACTTCCGCTCTAAGTCACCAGACCCGCAAGGATTCCACCGAGGCTCGCGACCGCGGACACGATCCACAAGAGCACGCCGAGGACGAGCGGACGCGCTCCTGTCGTGCGCAGCGATTGGCGCGTGAGCCCCGCGCCGATCAAAAAGAGCGTGAGCACCAGCAGCTGGCGCGCCACGCGCGCGAGCACCATGCCGGGATCGTGCATCGCCGGCACGAACGTCGCGATCGTCGCCGTCCCGAGGAAGCCCAGGATGAACCAGGGATAACGTGCGCCGGAGCGTCCCGCCGCGTCTCCTTTCCCTCCTCCGCTCGCCCGCGCGCGCGCGCGCTCGTATACCTCGCCGATCCCCATCGCCAGCGGGACGATCCATAGCGCCCGCGCGAGCTTCACGGTCGTCGCGATCTCGAGCGCCTCCTTGCCATATGCGCTCGCGGCGCCGACGACCGAGCTGGTGTCGTGGATCGCGAGGGCCGCCCACAGGCCGAAACGGTGCTGATCGAGGCCAAGCGCGTGGCCGAGCGGAGGAAAAAGAAGCAGGCCCACAGCGTTCAAGAGGAAGACCACCGCGAGCGAGACCGTCGCGTCCTCCTGCTTCGCACGGATGGCAGGGACCACCGCCGCGATCGCGCTGCCGCCGCAGATCGCCGTGCCCACCGTGACGAGGAGACCGACGTCGCGCGGGACCTTGAGGAGCGCCCTAAACGAGAGGCCGACGCCGAAGCAGAGCGCGATGCCGGCGAGCGTGTATGCGATGCCGTGGATTCCGACGGCGACGACGACGCGCAGGTTCATCCCGAAGCCGAGGCCGATGACGGCGCCTTGCAGCAGGTACGTCGTCACCTTCTTCGTCGTCGCCGCGTACGGGTTTCCCAGCGTGAGCCCCAGCGCCATCCCCAGGACGAGGCCCTCGCCGGTCGTCACGAACGGCAGGAGCGTCGCGAGGGCGAACAGCGGAACGAGAACGCGCGAGACGGCGACGCTCACGGTGGGCTCGCGGACGTCATCGTTCGCCCGATGGTACTCGAAAGCCGACCGCGAACCCCATCGAGTAGCGCGCGTTGATCTCGCTGCGCGGCTGGAGGCAGAGCCGCCCGCCCGCGTCGCGGTACGTGAAGGCGTCGACGCCGAAGGGGCCGAAATAGCCGGCGTTGGCGAGCGCGTCAGCGACGGTGCGTGCCTCCGCCGCGATGCCCGACGCGATCTCGCCGAGCGGCGATGGATCCTCGACGACGTGGGTGCTCTGCCAGGCGCCGCGCGCGTCGCACTCCTGACGGACGAGCGCCCCGAGCCGTCTCTCGCCATTCGCTTCGAGGTGCCCGTGGATGGCGTACTCGGCGTCGAGGACGAGGTTCGGCTCGATCTGCACGCCGCCCTCCTCGAAGCCGGCCTCGAGGAATGCGACGTCGGCTGCGCTCGGCGTCGACCCGGCGAGGCGCTGACCACGGCCGGCCATTCCGAACGCGCGCTTCATCCGCCACGCGTCGCCGCCGGGTGGCGCCGCGCGGAGGTGCGCGAGCGCGGTAGGGAGATCATGGACGAACGCGGCGCCCAGAAGCGTCGGGCCGAGGGACGCGGCGAAGGCGCGCGAATTGACCGCGCGGAGGACGTCGCGCGAAGGATGCGCCTCCGGCGTGGCGCCCGCGCGCACGAGGAGGGCGATCGCGCGCGGCGTCGGGCAAAACGCGCGACCGACGAGATTGGCGGCGGCGCCCGGCGGCGTGTCGTCGTCGACGACGAGATCCTCGTAGGGAACGAGGGAGCCGGCGAGGCGCGACGCGTGCTTCCTCGTCGCTTCGAGGACCGCGCGCGTCGGCGTGTAGCGCGCGCCCGGATGGGCCGCGAGCTCGACGTCGGCGTCGAGGTTCAGAACCCAGGCGGCGCGGGCTGCCATGCGGTGAGCTCGTCGAGGAATCGCGCGGACTGCCCGCCACGCATTCGTGCCTCGCGCGCGAGCGGCTTGCCGCGCATCAGGAGCGGAGAGAGCGGAGGAGGAAGCGCGCGCTGCCACGCATCGAATTCGAGCGGACCGGCGAGCGCCTCGAACCACCGCGCGCCGAAGCGCACGTGCGCGATCTCTTCCAGCCCGACCTGCTCCTGCACCCGCGCGCCCTCCTCGTCGCCCGCCTCGCGGAAGCGCGCCGCGTAGGACGCCGTGTGCTCGAGGTTCGCGCTCTCGAAGCCCAGGCCCATCACTGCGACGAACGCCGCCGGCGTCGCGCACGTCGGCACCCGCTCCCAGAACCAGTCGCGCACTGGGAAATCGCCGATGTTTGCGCCGAGTCGAACGATATGTGCATGATACATGCGCATGTGACGCGCCTCGTCGAGGGCGATCCGCGCCAGCCCTGCCCGAAAGTCCCGCGGCGCGTCCGGGAAGGCCAAGAGCGCCCACGCCATCAGCTCCGCCGCCTGGAGCTCGTGATGGAGGAACGTGTGAAGCGCCCGCGCGCGGCCGAGCGGCGAGGAGAGGCCGCGCGTCTTCTTTGCGCGCGTCACTACCGAC
The DNA here is from genome assembly GCA_038231275.1 of Polyangiales bacterium. Taxonomy (GTDB): domain Bacteria; phylum Myxococcota_A; class Polyangia; order Polyangiales; family Polyangiaceae; genus JANYHK01. The sequence continues at coordinate 499,441 of JBBRLQ010000002.1, read as the reverse complement.
AACTCACGCGGTCTTCCGGGCGCCTCGATTCGGCGCGGCGGCGGGCTCTCCTCCCACGCGTCGGGCACGTCGGGCGGCGCGAGCTTGTGCGCCAGATCGGTCGTCGTGACGTAGTCCCACGCCCAACGCTCGACGGTCGCCTCTCGGGGAGCGAGCGTCACGGTCCCGGCGTCTCGTACCAGGCGATGAACTCCGGCGCGATCTCGCGGAGGCGTGCGCGATCGATCCGCCCCGAGCGGGTCATGTAGCTCATCGCGAACTCTTTGGGCGACAGCGCCATGTGCTCGGCGAAGTGCTCGTGCCAGTGCGCGCTCGCCGCCGCGGCGGTCACGAGCTTGTCGAGGATCGGCTTGCGGCTCGATTCGTAGAGGCGGAGCGCCTTTCGTACGTCGCCCGGCTCCGCCTCGAGCGCCTTCACGAGCGCGATGACGTCCTCCATCGCGAGGCGCGTCCCGGAGCCGATCGAGAAGTGCGCGGTGTGGAGTGCGTCGCCGACGAGCGCCATGTTCTTGAACGACCAGCGCGTGTTCGTGAGCACCGGGAAGGCGCGCCACTGCGAGCCGTTCGCGACGAGCGGGTGCCCGTCCAAGGTCTCCGCGAAGACGCGCTCGCACGTTGCCTGGCTCTCTTCTTGGGTCATGTAGGCGAAGCCGGCGTTCTCCCACGTCGGCCGATCGCACTCGACGATGAAGGTGCTCATCGTCTTGGAGTATCGGTAGTGGTGCGCGGTGAACGTGCCCTCCGGAGCGCGCACGAAGGTGAGCGTGAGCGACTCGAAGCGCTTGGTGGTCCCGTACCAGGCAAACTTGTTGTTCAAGTAGGAGTGCGACGTGCCGAAGTCCCCCTCGTACGTGCGGCGCACCAGGGAGTTGAGGCCGTCGGCGGCAACGATGACGTCGGGCGCGCCGAGCTCGTCGAGCGAGCGGATCGTTCGCCCGAAGGTGGGACGCACGCCGACCGCGCGCGCCCGCTCTTGCAACAGCTGCAAGATCTCGAGGCGGCCGATGGCCGAGAATCCGACGCCGTCGACGCGGATTTGCTGCCCGCGGTGCCCCAGCGTGATGTCGCGCCAGTGCTCCATCCGGGGCGTGATGAGGTCGAACGTCTCGGGATCGTCGCCGCGCAAGAACTCGAGCGCGCGCTCGGAGAAGACGACGCCGAATCCCCAGGTCGCGTCGGCCGGGTTCTGCTCGTAGAGCTCGACCTCGGCGTCGGGGTGGCGCTTCTTCCAGAGGCTCGCGAAGTAGAGGCCCGCGGGGCCGCCGCCGAGCACCACGATACGCATGGCCCGGGAGTGTAGTCTCAGAGGGTGGAGGTGCCTCCGTGATTTTTCGTCAGCTCTTCGACGCGGTGTCCAGCACGTACACCTACCTGCTCGGGGACGAGAAGACGGGGGAGGCGGTCCTCATCGATCCCGTGTTCGAGCAGCACACGCGTGACGTGGCCCTCGTGCGCGAGCTCGGTCTCCGCCTGGTGGCCACCCTCGACACCCACTGCCACGCCGATCACGTGACCGGCGCCTGGCTCATGAAGAGCGCGCTGGGGAGCAAGATCGGCCTCGCGGGCGTCTACGGCGCCAAGAACATCGATCTGCCGCTCGTCCACGAGTCGACGGTGAAGATGGGCGAGCTGGTGCTCCGCGTGCGCGCGGTGCCTGGCCACACGTCGGGGTGTCTGGCGTTCGTGACGAGCGATCGCTCGGCCGTCTTCACAGGCGACGCGCTGCTGGTGCGAGGCGCTGGGCGCACGGACTTCCAAGAAGGGGACCCGCATCGGCTCTTCCGCTCGATCAAGGAGCAGCTGTTCACGCTCCCCGACGCGTGCGTCGTTTACCCCGGCCACGATTACGACGGCCGCACGTCGAGCACCATCGGCGAGGAAAAGGTGCACAATCCACGCATCGGGGGCGGCGCGCGCGAGGAGGACTTCGTCGGCTACATGTCGAACCTCGGCCTGCCGCACCCCAAGCTCCTCCAGGTCGCGGTGCCGGCGAACCTTCGCGCCGGGCAGCCGGAGGACGGAAACGCGCCCTCTGCGCCGACGTGGGGACCCGTCGTCACGACGTACGGCGGGCTCCTCGAAGTGGCGCCGGAGTGGGTGGCTTCGCATCGCGGCGACGTCGAGCTGCTCGATGTGCGCTCGCCGGAGGAGCTGCGCGGCGATCTCGGCGTGCTCTCCGGCGCGCGGAGCATTCCGCTCGACGAGCTGCGCGCGCGGGCGGCCGAGGTGAAGGACGACCGACCGGTGATCGTCGTCTGCCAGACCGGGAAGCGCTCGGGGATGGCGACCGTGATCTTGAAGAAGGCGGGGCTCACGCGCGTCGCGAACCTCGCCGGCGGCATGGTCAAGTGGCGCGAGCTGGGGCTGCCGGGGTAGCGCGAAAGACGCGGCGATCACTCCACGAGGAGCGCGAGCGACGCGAGGACGACGAGGCTTGCGCGAACGGCGGTCACGAGCTCGGTGGATCGGGCGGTGTCGATGGCGTGCGCGATCTCTTCGTCATTGCGGGAGCCGTCGGCGTGCGCGAGGACCGCGCGCGTGAGCGCGTCCGGGAGGACCACCCCGTGGTGCCAGACGTTCGTGATGGGGCCGCCCTGCTGCGCGCGAAGGCGTGCGACAGGGCACGCGCGCGGCCTGACCGAGGGGAACGTCGCGAGGCGCGGCTCGAACGCGTGGAGATCGAGCGCGCCCGTCGCCAGCCAAACGTCGAAGAGCTCGGTCGCCAGCTCCGCTCCGCCGCCGGCGCGTCGCGCGATCTCGTCGAAGGGGAGGGACGCGGGGGCGACGCGCGCGAGCTCGTGAAGCGCCCGCCGCGCCGCCGGCTCGGCGATCTCGACGGTCAGGCCGCCGCCGACGAAGCGCTCGACGTCCGCGCCGGCCCCCGCATCGGCACGGAGGCGACTCGCGATGTGGAGGGACGCGAGGGCGCTGGAGTCGAGGCGCCGAGGGCTGCGAAATCCACGCGACGCCGCCGCATCGCTGCGAACGAAGAGCGCGCGCCGAAACGCCGCGCCGGTGACGAAGTCGACCAGCTGCTGCGCGCCCTGCACGTCGAGACCCTCCGCGCGCGCGGCGACGTCGGGGTCCAAGAGCTCCAGCGCCGTCATCTGCGGGATCGCGTCGCCGAGGTACGTGAGCCCGGCCTCCTCGGCCTCGGCGAGCACGTGCGAAACGAGCTCGGGGTGATGCTCGGCCGCCAGGAACTCGTGCGCGGCGTATGCGGCGTCGGTCTCCGCGATGCGTCGCGCCACGTCAGTCATCAAATGTTTGTATTCTGCACGTTCCGGCGGGACCCGCGCCGCCAGCCACCCGAGCGCGCCGCCCGCGTCCTCGGGAAAGCTCTCGCGTCCGGATGCGAAGCGCAGCCAATCGCGCGCGGCGAGGCGCTCGTACCAGCCGGGAAGGACGTTGAAGCTCACGTGCGCGACGCCGTCCGCGGAGAGGGCCTGCGCGAGCGCGCCGAAGAGGGCGCGTCGCGTGGCGACGGGAACCCACGACGCGACGCCGTGGCAGAGCGCGTAGTCGAAGCCTCCGCCCACCGCCGCGTCCTCGAAGCTCGCGGCGTGCCACGTGACGTTCGGCAGCGACGCCGCGCGCGCGATCGTGCGCGCTTCGTCGATCTGACGCGCGGAGCGATCCACGCCCACGAACGTCGCATCCGGCAGCGCGGAGGCCATCGGCAAGAGGTTGCCCCCACGCCCGCACCCGATCTCGAGCACGCGCGCGTGCGGCACGGCCGGCGGCAGCCACCCGGAGAGGCGTGCCACGACGGCGAGACGATCGGGGTGCGCCTCCGCGTACGCGTGGTCGGTGTACGGGAGCCGATCGTAGGCGTCGTCGCCGTTCGGTGCGGCCTGGCCGCTCATCGGCGCCTCATGATCGCTTCACTCCGGCGGCACCGGCGCTTGCGACGGCGCCACGACGTTCGCGCACACTTCCGACTTGACGCAGAACCCGCGGTCCATCGCGCGCGCGCTCGTCGTGGCGAGACCTTCCTCCGAGCTATGGCAGCAGACGAGCCCGCTCCCGCAGTGCGCGTCGGTCGTGCATGCGTCCTGATCGGCGGGGCTCCGCGCGGGGCAGCCGGCGAGGGCGAGACCGACGAGCGCCAAAAGCAGGCTCCGCATGGCCCCGAAGATACCGCCGGCCGCGGCCGGTGCTATGAGCTTTCTCGTGCGAACCCTCTCGATCGGCCTCGCCCTCGGCCTCGCAATCGTATCCGTCCAAGCCTGCGGCAGCGGGGATGGAGCTCCCGCCAACGACGACGGAGGCGCGCCGTCGGGCGGTGACGCATCGACCGACGGGGCCTCGCCCCCGCCCGCCGGCGACGCGACCGCTCCGGAGGGCGGCACGAGCCAAGACGCCGCGGAGGCCTCCGCTCCGTGCGGCGCCGATGGCCAAGCGTGCTGCGCAGACTTCGTGTGCAACACGGGCCTCGCGTGCGATGGAACGAAATGCCGTACCGCCGTCGCGCCCTACAACGCCTGCGCGGGCGGCGCGCCCGAGTCCGTCTTCGTGAGCGAGGTCGTGCCGGCGTCCAAGGTCGGGCCGTGGGTTCGTCCCTTCGCGAGCGTCACGTTCGCCAACTGCGGCGCCACAACGTGGTCCGCCGTCCCCATCACGTCGGCGACCGGCGTGAAGCTCGGACCCTCCGCGCCGCGCGACCTCGAGCTGTGGACGCCGACCCGCCTCCCGCTGCCCGCCGACGTGCCGCCGCAGCACAGCGTCACCGTCGTGCTCCCCATCCACGCGCCGCCGCTCACCGGCACCCACGCGTACGCGTTCCAAGTGATGCGCGAAGGCGTCGCGTGGATCGGCGACGCGAGCCCGTCGCACCTCGTCGACGTCGAGACCGTCGCCGCTCCCGCCGTGACGTTGTGCCCGGGAGTGACCGCCGATCCGACCGGCGCCGCCGACGCGAAGACGGCGCTCCAGTCGTGCATCGATCAGACCCTGTCCGGTGGCACGCTCGCCCTTCCACCCGGAATTTTCCGGGTCTCCGGCGTCGTCAGCATCACGAAGCCGATGACGTTGACGACCGCGGGCGCGACCGGTGACGCGGCGAGTTGCCTCGAGTACGCCGCCCCGAAATGCGCCGTGCTCCGCGCCGACGCGACCGTCTCGCCGTCCGCCGCCGCCACCCGCGGCTTCCTCCGCCTCGGCGCGATCGACGCGACGGTCTCGAACGTCACGCTCGACCACGTCCTCGTCGACGGCAACCGCGCCGCCCGGATTCCCAGCCCCGCCGCGTCCGCGTGCGCGAGCGGCAACAACGGCGACGGCATCAACATCGGCGCCAACTGCGCGACGTGCACGGTCATCGGCGCGGCGTCCGCGCGCGCGCTGTGCGGCTCCGGCCTCGAGTGGGACGGGGACGGGATCACCATGAAAAATAGCGTGTTCTGGGGCAACGGCGATCACGCGACGCAGAACATGTGGTCCGACGGCCTCACGATCCACAAGAGCGACGGCGGCAAGGTCACGGGCTGCGCGTTCATCGACAACAGCGACGTCGGCTTCATCTCCGGCGGCGGCGTCAACGCGTCGTACACCGGCAACTACGCCGGGCAGATCTCGCAGACGGCCTTCGCCGCCATCATGCTCGATAACTTCAACAGCCCCTCGCTCGGCGATCACACCGGCGCCGTGCTCTCGGGCAACAACGTCTCCTGCCCGGGCGGCTGTCACTTCGGGATCGAGCTGGGGCCGCACCCCTGGTACGCGTCTCCCAACATCAAGGGCGGAACCGTCAGTGGGAATTCGGTGGTTGGTGCACACATCGAGATCAACGCGCAGGGCGCCGGCGTCGCGGGCAACCCGACCGTGATCACGGGCAACGATTTGGGTCCTGTCCCGGGCAGCGCCGCCTTCCAGTGCCACAGCGTCAGCGGCCTCACGCCGCTCAACGTCAGCGCCGAGTCGATCGTCGATCTCAAAGGCGGCGCGGCGACCGGCGCGATCTCCGTTCCCTGCCCGTAGCCTCCTCCTCCGGCCAGAGCGAAAATTCCCTCCTCAACGCGGGAGCTCGACGCGCACGCGGACGCGCGGTGGTCCCATCTCGACGAAGCGCACGCGCCCGCCGTGCGCCTCGACCGCCGCCCGCGCGATCGCGAGGCCGAGGCCCGAGCCCTGGCCCTTGCGCGACGTCGCGGGGCGCTCGAAGAGGGCGCGCCGGATCTCTTGCGGGACGCGCGACGGCTCGTTCGTCACGTCGATGACCACGCCATCACGAAGATCGCCTGCGATCGAGACGCCGACGGTACCGCCCGGGCTGGCGTGCACGGCGTTCTCGAGCAAGTTGCCGAGCGCGCGGGAGAGCGCGTCGGGATCGCAGGGCAACGCCGCCACCTTCGCATCCAGCTGCGCGCCGATCGTGACGTGACGCGCCTCGGCGAGCGGCCCGACGCGGAGGACGGCCTCGCGCACGAGATCCGCGACGGCCGCGGGGCCGCCCGGGCTCAAGCTCGCCGTCTCGTAGCGGGCGAGCGTCACGAGATCGGCGAGCGTCCGATCGAGCTGCTCGGTCGACCGCCGCAGGTTCGCCACGAAGTGACGCGCCGCCGCGGGATCCTCGAGCGCACCGTCCTCGAGCACCTCCAGCGTCGCGCGCAGCGCCGCGACCGGCGTCTTCAAATCGTGCCACGCATCGCGCAAGAACGCCGCCGCGTAGGGCTTGCCCTCGAGCTCGCGCCGCATGCTCGCGAGCGCGCGCGCGAGGCGCTGTGACTCACCGCCGTCGCCTGGCGGCAGACGTGCACCGCGCTGGCCTTCCGCGATCCGCGTCGCGGCCTCGGTCAGCTCCTCCATCGAGCGTGCGAGCCTTCGCCCCACGAACGCCGCCGCCGCCGCCGCGAGGGGCAAGAGGGTCGCAGTGAGCAGGAACGCCTTCGGGATCACGCGTGCGAGGCGCGCTTGGGCGCCGATCGTCGTGTCCATCGACACCGAGAACAGTCCGGTCACGAGCGCGCCCACAAGGGTCGCGACCGCAAGCGCCGCGAAGATCCGCAGGCGAAGCGACGCCCCGCGCCTCCGCGATCGCTGGAGGCAGAACAGCGTGAACCCGACGAGCCCGAGGTCGAGCACGCCGGTGACCGCCACGAGCGCGCCGTTCACGCGCCCTCGGCGAGGCGGAAGCCGACGCCGCGCACCGTCTCGATCAGCGCAGCAGGTGCCCCGCCGTCCTCGAGCTTCTTTCGGACGCCCTTCACGTGGGAGTCGACTGTGCGCTCCGTGAGGGCGTAGGCGTCACCCCAGACGAGCGCGACGAGCTGCGCCCTCGTGCGAACACGACCCGGCGCCGCGGCGAGGGCCGCGAGCAGATCGAACTCGAGCTTGGTGAGGCTCACCTCACGACCCGCGTAGGTCGCGCGACGTCGCTCCGCGTCGATCGACAATCCGGCCGACGACTCGACGTCCCGCGCGGCGCACGGCGCCTCCTCGCTCGCTCCCGCCCGTCGCAAGACCGCGCGCGCCCGCGCGACGAGCGCCCGCGGCGAGAACGGTTTCGTCACGAAGTCGTCGGCCCCCGCTTCGAGCGCCGCGACGCAGTCGACGTCCTCGTCGCGGCTCGTGAGCACGATGACACGCGGCGCGCCCTTGCCGCGCAGCTCACCGAGCAGCGAGAACCCGCTCCCGTCGGGAAGACCGAGATCGAGGATCAGCAGATCGCGTCCGGTCATCAGCGTTCGCGCTGCCGCGAGCGACGGCGCGGGCTCGGCGACCATTCCATCCTTGCGGAGTGCGTACAGGACGGCGTCCGCGATGGATCCGTCGTCCTCGACCACCAGGACGCTCGGACGGTTCATCTTCGCCTCCACGACGAAACGCAGAGGCCATCTCCCTCATTCCTGCGCGGAGTCTCCTCGCGCCCTCACCGAGGCCTGCAAACGCGCGAGCTACGTACATCTCAAGGAGTTTTGCCAATGAATGTACACCCGCATCCGATGCCGGCGATCGCCCCGCCGGAGGCTCCTCCGCCCGCGCCTCCGCGTGTGGAGTCCGCCTCGCACACGTGGACCGAAGAGCTCTTGCGCGGCGAGGCATCGGTGGGCTGGGCCGCCGAGGGGCGTCGCCTGGCGCTCGCCATCGGCCTCTCGCTCCTCTTCGGCGCTGCGATCGGCCTACGCCACGGCGGCGCGGCCATCTTCACGCATGCGCTCGGCGTCCCCGCGGGGATCCTGGCGGTGTGCCTGCTCGCGGTCCCGGCGTTCTCGATCGTCCTGGCGCTCGCGAACGCGCCCATCGACGCGTTCGCGCTCGGTCGCGCGACGACGAGGGCCGCCGCGCACGCAGGGCTCGTGCTCGGCGGCCTCGCTCCGGCGGCGGCGCTCTTCGTCGTCACGGTCGAAGACACGATCACCGTGACGATCATGGGCTTCGGCGCGCTGCTCCTCGCGGGCGCCATCGCGGCGCGCTCCTTCTCGCGCGAGATCGGCGAGCGCGTCGCTGGCGCCTCTCCCCGCACGCGCGCGCTCGCGGCGATCTGCGTGCCCGCCTTCCTCGTCTTCGCGACCGTGCTCTCGCTCCGCGTGTTCTGGATCACGCTTCCCATCCTCACGGGGGTCCAATGATCGACGTCGCCCTTCTGAATCGCATCCTCCGAAACCCCGCCGAGGTCGCGCGCGAGTGCCGCGACGACGTCGACGTCGCGCCGATCGCCAGGAACGCGCTCTTCGCCATCGCCGCCGGCGCCGCGCTCTTCGGCGGCGTGGTCGGCGCCTGGCACGGCGGGCCGCAAATCGCCTTCGCGGCCCTGAAGATGCCGCTCGTCATGCTCGGCACGCTCATCCTCTGCGCGCCCGCGTTCTACGGCGTGGCGGCGGCGTTCGGGCGCGCGTGGAGCTTTCGCACGGTCGCGTCGCTGGCCCTGGTCGCCGGGGCGCGCTTCTCGCTGGTGCTCCTCGCCGCGGCGCCAGCGCTGTGGCTCACGATCGATCTCGGCGCGCCGTACCACGCGATCAAGCTGGCGGCGGCCGTCGCCTACGGGCTCGCAGGCCTCGCTGCGTTGAGCCTCCTCGTCCGAGGGCTCGGCGACGGTCCCGGCAAGCACACGACGATCGCGCTCTTCGTCTCCATCTTCTTGATGGTCGGAGGTCAGTCCGCGTGGATCCTTCGTCCGTACCTCGGCACGCCGGGGCAGAAGGACATCGCGCTCTTCACGAACGAGCGCGAAGGCGGCGTCGCCGTCCAGCTCCTCAAGAGCGTCCGCGAGCTCGCGCCGTGAGCCTCGCCGATCTCCTCCTCTTGTACGGCATCGTCGGGGTTGCGTGCGCGATCGCCGTGGTGCTGCGGGCGCCGGGCTCGCGAACGAGCGTGGCGGCGTCGGCGATCATGACGATCCCGCTCTGGCCCGTCTGGGCGCCCTTCGCGCTGGCGACGCCGCGCCGCCGATCGGTCGCGGCGCCCAACGCTGCCGTGGCACGCATCGAGCACGCGCTCGCCGCGGCGGTCGAGTCGGTGGCAGGCTCGCCGATCGCCGACGTGTTCTCGCCCAAGGTCGCGGCCCGGATCGCGGAGGAGGTCGGCCACGTCGCCGCCCGCCTCGACGAGCTCGCCGCGCTCGCCGCCAAGAGTGGCTTCGACGTCGCGGCCGCGCGGGAGCGCCTCCGCGATCTGGAGACACGCAGCGCGCCGGAGCGGGTCATCGCGACGGCGCGGATGCAGCTCGAGAGCCTGGTTCGCCTCGACGAGCTCCGCGCGGCGGACGGACGCGCGCTCGATGAGCTGGCCGAGCTGCTCGAGGCGCTGCGCACGCAGCTCGTCCTCGCGCGGTACGCAGGCTCGACGGCGGAGGGCGTGGGCGCGCTGGTCAGCGAAGTGTGGGCGCGGCTCGAAGGTCTGGGCGCGGCCTTCGAGCCCATGCCGCAGGGCTGATTTCACCCGCGTCCGGCGTCGTCGTGAGCGTCCGGCTCGAGTACGGCGGACACGTTGGAACAGAAGAGGCGGTCACGAGCCCGCCTTCCGGATACGTGAAGGACTACCGCGCGGCCCCCGCGTCGCGCGCCGGCTTCTTCTTGCGCGCGTCCAGGAATGCGCGCGGAAAACAGTAGCCCCCCTTCGCCGGCATCCCTCGCGCGTCCCGCTCGTCGTCGAGCTCGATCTCGAGGCAGCGGATCCCCTCCGCGCAATCGACCTCGGGCGGCGCGCAGGGGCGGCTGCACACGCCGTCCTCGTCGATCGAAGGGCGCATGCAGCGCGGCGCGTCCGCGCGGCAGTTCATCGCGTAGCGGCACGGCCCGCCGAGCCCCGCCTTCGGCGCGAGGTACCGCACGTACACCCACGCGAACGTCGCCAGCGCCGCGATGAATAGGGCTACGCCGAGCCGAATCTTCGCCTTGCGCTTGAGCTTGGCCCGCTCCTCCGGATCCAGGTCGTCGTGCACGCAGTTCGTCGTATCATGCCCCACCATGAGATTCGTCGCCGCGTGCCTGCTCGCTTGCGTGCTCTTCTTCCGTGCCGGAGACCTCGGCGCGGCGATGACCGTCGACGAGATCGTCGCCAAGAGCCTCGAGGCCCGCGGGGGCGTCGACAAGCTCCGCGCGATCAAGTCGCTGCGCCTGACCGGGACCGCGACGTTCGGCTTCGGCGACAGCAGCATCGAGGCGTCGTTCGCCGTCGGCAACAAGCGCGGCGGCAAACTCCGCGTCGAGGTCGGCATCCAGGGACTCACCGCCGTCGACGCGTTCGACGGCGCCGAGGGGTGGAAGGTCGAGCCCTTCCAGGGGCGCGTCGACGCGTTCAAGGTCTCGGCCGACGAGGCCAAGGAGCTGGCGCAGGACGCCGACATCGACGGCCCGCTCGTCGACTGGAAGACCAAGGGGCACAAGGTCGACTACCTCGGTACCGAGGACATCGACGGCACCCTCGCGCACAAGCTCCGGATCACCTTCAAGGACGGGGATGTACAATACACGTACCTCGATCCCGACTATTTCCTCGAAATCCGCACCGTGATGGAGCGCAAAGTGCGCGGCACCGAGCGCATCACCGAGACCGACCTCGGCGGCTACGAGCAGATCGAGGGCGTGTGGATGGCGCTCTCGGCAGAGTCGGGGCGCAAGGGCGGTCCTCGAACGTTCCGCCTCACGTACTCGCGCGCCGAGGCGAACGTGGAGCTCGACGACGGCCTCTTCAAGTTCCCGTCCGGCAAGGTCGCGCGCGCGCTCGTCTCGACGGCGATCTCCGCCGGTCCGGCGGTCGCCTCGCGCGCGCCCGCCGCCGCGCGCCCTCCCGTGCTCGACGCAGGCATCCTCTCGGGGCTCGGCGCGCGCAACATCGGCTCCGCGCAGATGAGCGGGCGCGTCGCGGCGATCGCGGCCTACGTGGAGGGCGGCAAGACCGTCGTCTACGCGGGCGCGGCGAGCGGCGGCGTGTGGAAGTCCCTCGACGGCGGCACCACGTTCCGCCCCGTCTTCGACAAGATGCCGGTCCAGTCGATCGGCGCCATCGCCGTCGACCCTCAAAATAAGCGGACGGTGTGGGTCGGCACCGGCGAAACCTGGACACGCAACTCGGTGTCGATCGGCGACGGCATCTACAAGTCCACGGACGCCGGCGCCACGTGGACGAACATGGGCCTCCCCGAGTCCGAGCGCATCACGAAGATCCTGGTGCACCCGAAGAACGGCGACGTGGTCTACGCGTGTGTCCCCGGCAAGCTATGGAGCGACAGCGCCGAGCGCGGTCTCTACAAGACCACCGACGGCGGCAAGCACTGGGCGCTCGTCCTCAAAGGCGCCAACGCGTCCACCGGCTGCTCCGGCGTCACGATGGATCCGCAGAACCCCGACGTGCTCCTCGCCGGGACCTGGGACTTCCGCCGCAAAGGCTGGACGTTCCGCTCGGGCGGCGAGGGACCCACCTCACCCAGCGGCAGCGGCCTCTACCGCACGGCCGATGGCGGCAAATCGTGGACCCTCCTCACCGCCGCCGCGAACAAGGGGCTCCCCAAGACCCCGTGGGGTCGCACCGAGGTCGTCATCGCACCGAGCGATCCGAAGATCGTCTACGCGATGATCGAGTCGACCGACTCCGCGCTCTTCCGCTCGAGCGACGGCGGCGTCACCTGGGAGCAGCGCGACAAGAGTCAGCACATGGTCTGGCGCCCGTTCTACTTCGCCCGGCTCATCGTCGACCCCACCAACCCCGAGCACCTCTTCAAGGCGGGGCTCAACGTCATCGTCAGTGAGGACGGCGGCCGCAGCTTCGCCGACACCTCGGGCGGCTCGCACGGCGACTGGCACGACGTCTGGATCGATCCGGGCAACACCAAGCACCTCATCGGCATCGACGATGGCGGCCTCTGGACCTCCCACGACGGCGGCAGCCGCTGGTGGAAGTCGAACAACCTTCCGGTCTCCCAATTTTACCACGTGAGCGTCGACGCGAAGGACCCGTACCAGGTGTACGGCGGCCTCCAGGACAACAGCTCGTGGGCTGGCGATTCGGCGTATCCCGGCGGCATCTCGAACCACCGATGGGAGAACCTGTTCGACGGCGACGGCTTCTGGACCATCGTAGACCCGCTCGACCCCGACGCGGTCTACGCCGAGTCACAAGGCGGGCACATCGGCCGCGTCGATCGCAAGACGCTGGTCGCGCGCGACATCCAGCCGAAGGCGGGCTTCCACGAGAAGCTGCGCTTCAACTGGAACACGCCCATCCACGCCAGCCCGACGCAGAAGGGGACGATCTACATCGGCGCGCAGTTCCTGTTCCGCTCGCGCGATCGCGGCGACTCGTGGGATCGCATCTCGCCGGATCTGACGACGAACGACAAAGAGAAGCAAAAGCAGGAGCAATCGGGCGGCGTCACGATCGACAACTCGTCCGCGGAGATGCACACGACGATCTACTCGATCAGCGAGTCGCCGCTCGACGGCAAGGTCATCTGGGTCGGCACCGACGACGGGAACCTGCAGATCACGAAGGACGGCGGCAAGACGTGGGACAACGTCATCCGCAACGTCGTCGGGCAGCCGCGGTCGTGGGTGAGCTGGGTCGAGGCGAGCCGCTTCGAGCCGGGCACCGCCTACGCCGCGTTCGATCGCCACACCTTCGGGGACATGACTCCGTCGGTCTACAAGACGACCGACTTCGGGAAATCGTGGACGCGGATCGTGTCGCCCGCGAAGGGCGTACGCGGCTACGCGCACGTCATCAAGGAGGACACCGCGAAGGCGCAGCTCCTCTTCCTCGGCACCGAGCAAGGGCTCTGGATATCGGTCGACGGCGGCGCGGCGTGGACGGAGTTCAAGGGCGGAGACTTCCCGAGCGTCGCGGTGCGCGAGGTGCAAGTGCATCCGCGTGACAACGATCTCGTCATCGCGACGCACGGGCGCGGCATCTGGATCTTGGACGATTTGACGCCTCTTCGCGCGCTGGCGCAGGAGACGCTCGCGTCGTCGGCGGCGTTCTTGCCCGGACGGCCGGCGCAGCAGCGCCTGCGCGGAAGCGGCGGCTGGGCCGAAGGTGACGCGGTCTTTGCCGGCCACAACCCGACGGGCGGCGCCGTCATCACGTACTACCAGCGGACGCGGCACCTCTTCGGGCCCTTGAAGCTCGAGATCCTCGACGAGGCGGGCAAGGTCGTCGACACGGTGCCGACCACGAAGCGTCGCGGCATCAACCGCGTCGCGTGGTCGATGCAGGTGAAGCCGCCGCGTGTGCCGCGCGCCGCGCAGCTCGCGTTCTCGGCGTCGCAGGGCCCGCGCGTCGTGCCCGGGACGTACACCGTGCGGCTCACCAAGGGGACCGAGGTCCTGGAGACGAAGCTGGCGATCGGTCTCGACCGCCGCGCGACCTACGACGTCGGTGCGCGAAAGGCGCAGTTCGACGCGGCGATGAAGGCCCACGCGCTCTTCGGCGAGATGAGCGGTGTCATCGACCGGATCCAGACCGCCAAGGACGGGGCGCAGGCGCGCGTGAAGGCCCTGCCGCCCGGCGATCCGCTGGTGAAGAAGCTCCAAGCGACGATCGAACGCCTCGACGAAGCGAAGAAGAAGATCGTGGCCACCAAGGAGGGCGGCGCGATCACGGGCGAGGAGCGCATCCGCGAGCACGCCGACATGCTCTACGGCGCGCTGCTCGGCTGGGAGGGGAAGCCGGCGCAGTACCTCCTCGATCGCACCGACGTGCTGCGACGTGAGCTCGAGGAGGTCGCCAAGGAGGTCGACACGGTCGTCGCCACCGGAATTCGTCCGCTCGACGGCGCGCTCGCCGCCCACGGGCTCGCGCCGGTTCCCACCGCGGTCGTCGCGGGAAGCGCGCCCGACGAGAGGCCCGGGGTGGAGGCATCGGCATTGGTGCGCTGTGCACGTTCGCGCGGCGACGAGTGCGAAGCGATCGAGCGCGCAGCAGCCCGCGTGCACCACGAAGAGCGAGACTAGAAGGCGCGCACGACGCGGTGCGTTGAGGCGCGTTGCCCTCAGGCGGGCTCGCGCACGAATGGTCACACGTCGTACCGGCCTCCGAGAAGACGGCGCCGTCGCACGAGTTGCGCGCCGATCCCGCGGAGCCGAGCCTCGGCACGCGGCGTGCTCCATCGTTCGGGCATGAGACCTGGAAGCCTCGCGTTTCGTTCACAGTGGCCGGCGCTCGCGCGCTGGGTCGTCGTCATTGCGTGCGCGGGGCTCTTCTTCGCGCTGTTCGAGCCGGTCGCCCTCGCGGCCACGACGCCGCCCGCGGGCGCGGCGACGAGCGCGACGGGCGCGACGGGCGCGACGAGCCCGGGCGGAAAGGCCCCGCGCGCGACCAGAAAGTCTCGCGCCTCGAAGTCTCCGCACGGAAAAAAGAAGCACCACGCCGGCAAGAAAGCAAAACCGGCGCGCGGGCACCGGGGCACGGCGCCGTCCAAAGCAACGCCGAAGGCGCATTGACGCGTTCGGCCGCCCACAGCGCCCGACGAAAAATTACTGGCGGCGGCCGCGATCGTCGTACGTTTCGGTGTTGAACGGGGCGCCGTGCCGAGCTTGAGGCCTTTGCGTGGAATCGGTTCGAGAGGGTGCGCGGCCATCGTGGCGCTCGCGGTCGCCTGCACTTCGCCCAGAGGTGGCGACGAGCCGTCCGCCAAGGAGGTCCGCGAGGTGGGTGCGCCCGCGCCGGAGTCACCGCCCGAGACGCCGGTGGCTCCCGCGCCGCGCCACGCGTACAGGCCGCAGCTCGACGGCCGCGCGTTCCCCGATCACGTCGTCGCGCTCACGTGGGACGACGGGCCCGATCTAGGAACGCGCGCGCTCGCCGAGTACCTGCACCGCGAGCGCGTGTCGGCGACGTTCTTCGTGGTCGGCGCGTGGGTCGCCGGCGTCTCGTCGGACCCCGGTGCCGGCGCCGGCGTGTTCGCGAGCGGCGCGGACTTCATCCCGGTGCTCGGCGATCTCGTGCGCCTCGGCCATCGCGTCGGCAACCACACGGAGAACCACGCGCTCCTCTGGGGCGCGAGCGCGGCGGTCGTTCGTGCGCAGCTCGACGCGAACCAGCGGCGCCTCGATCCGTTCTTGGAGAGCGAGGTCGCCCTCTTTCGCGCGCCGGGTGGCGCGTGGAACGGCGCGGACGCAGACGCCGCGGAGGACGATCCCGCGCTCGAGGGTCTTCTCGGGCCGGTGCGCTGGGACGTCGATCGCAAGGACTGGGAGGCGTCGCTCGACTGCGCGTCCAGCCGCCCGCAGCGCGAGTGCGAGCCGGCGGGACCGTCCGGGCATCTGCGCGTGCGGCCGCAGGTCGTCGCGACTCGCTATGTGGACGCGATCGAGTCCGCGCGCCATGGGATCGTGCTACTGCATGACCGCGTGGGACACGTAGGGTCGAGGTTCGCGCTCGAGGTCGCGCAGGCGCTGGTGCCGCCGCTGCGCGCGCGCGCGGGTACGTCTTCGCGGCCCCCGTCCTCCAGTTCTCGCCGATGCGCACGCGCTTTCCGAACGCCGAGGCGGATCGCGCGGCGCTCGACGACGGCCGCCTCGACGCGCTCGCCTTCGGGGACGTGGACGGCGACGGCCGCGCGGATCTCTGCGCGCGCGACGCCGACGCGATCTCGTGCGCGCGGTCCGAGCGCGCGTTCGCCGACGCCAGCGCGCGGCCCGAGGCACGCTTCGCTCCGCTCGCGGGGATCGTGGTGCCTTCCGCCGGTGATGAGCTCCACCTCGCCGACGTCGACGGCGACGGCCGCGCCGACACCTGCACGCGCCGAGGCGACGAGGAGATCGTGTGCGCTCTCACCTCGCGGGCCGAGCTTCGCGCGACCGCCGGCCTCAAAGGCACCGGCGCGGTTCGCTTCGCCGACGTCGACAGCGACGGTCGCGCCGACGCGTGCTCGGCGGGGCCACGCGGAGTCGTCTGCGCGCGCAGCCACGAGCACGCCTTCGAGCACGCGCGCCTCTGGCTCGCGGCGGATTCCGTCTGGAGCGCGAGCTTCGCGCTCGGTGACGTGGACGGGGACGGGCGCGCCGACGCGTGCGGCCGAAGCGCCGCCGGGCTCGCGTGCGCAAATTCGAGCGGCGCGTCGTTCGGTCACCTCCGCGCGTGGGGCCGCGTCGACGGCGCCGGTGAGGCATCGGGCGCCGTCGAGCTCGGCGATCTCAACGGCGACGGGCGCGCCGATGCGTGCTTCGTGCGTGCCGGCGCCGTCGCGTGCGCGTTCTCGACCGGGCACGCCTTCACGGCGCCGACGAACTGGGCCGAGGCGTCGTCCCTCCCGGAGCTCGCGGCGGGTGCCATGCCGTCGCTCGCGGACGTCAACGGAGACGGACGCGCCGATCTTTGCCTCACAGCGCGATCCGGCGTCCGCTGCGGAATGGCGCCGTGACCACCGTGCCTGCCGTGTCCGCCGTCTTGCCTGCCGTCGCGATCCTGATGCCGGCGTACGAAGAGCGCGCGACGCTCGGACCGACGCTCGCCTCGCTGCGCGCCGCGTCACGCGATCGCGCTCATGTGACCGTCTTCGTCGTCGACGACGGCAGCGAGCCGCCGCTCGAGATCGCGCAAGAGCTCGCCGCGCCGTGGCTCGAGATCGTGCTCGCGCGACACCCGGTCAATCTCGGGCAAGGCGCAGCCCTCGAGACCGCGCGTCAGCTGGCCCTCGCGGACGAGGCCTTCAGCGCGTACGTGACGATGGACTCCGACGGACAGCACGGCGCCGTCGACGCGCTGCGCCTCGCCGAGCGCGTCGCGGCAGGGGCGGACGTCGTGTTCGGCGATCGCTTCGCGGGCGGATCGAACGTGCCGTTCCTCCGCGCCGCCGTCTTGCGCGCCGCGCGCGTCTTCGAGTGGGCCATCACGGGCCTGCGCCTCGCCGACGCGCACAACGGCCTCCGCGCGTTCAGCCGCCGAGCGATCGAGCAGATCCCGATTCGGCAGAACGGCATGGCGCACGCGACCGAGATCAAGCAGCGCGTCCGCCGCGCCGCGCCGCTCGTCGTCGAGGAGATGCCGGTGTCGGTGCGGTACACGAAAGAGTCGCTCGCCAAGGGCCAGCGCTCGCTCGGCGCGCTGGGAATCCTGCACGATCTGGCGATCCAGTACGTCTTCGGCGAGCGCGAGACCTGACGCCATGACCCTCGCCGCCGCGCTCCTCCTCTTGCTCGTCTTCGGGCTCCTCGTCTTCGACTGGGCGACGATGCGCGCGAAGAACCGCCGCGTCCTCGTCCTCGAGACCGCCGCGTTCATCGCCGGCGCGTTCTTCATCGCGTTCCCGAACCGCGCGACCGAGCTCGCCAACCTCGTCGGCATCGGCCGCGGCGTCGACTTCTTCCTCTACCCGACGGTCATCTGGCTCGTGCGAGAGTCGCTCCTCACCCGACGCCGGCGCCTCGAGGACGCGGAGCTCATCACCCAGCTCGCACGCGCGGTCGCCGTCGCCGAGTCGCGCCGAATCGGGGGCTCGGCTCAGAGCGGCGGCGCGCCGCCGCAGTCTTCGGGCGACTCGGCCTCGATCACGACGTAGCGGCGCGCAGGTCCGGGCTGGAACGGCGCCGCGTAGAGCAGATTCCACGGCGCGTGGTCCACGCACACCCGCGCGCCGTCGGGGACGCGCGAGAGGGCGTCGGCGTCGACCTTCCGTGCGCGCACCTCCTCGAACGTCGACCCGCTCGCGTGCACGTAGTCGAAATCCGTCACCTTCATCACGACGAGCATCGCGAGTGCCGAGAGCGCGGCGTAGGCGCGCGGACCGAGCGGAGCCCGCGGTGCGCCCGCGCGGCAGGCGAGCCAGCCGTTCGTCGCGACGAGGACGAGCATCCACACGAGGTAGTACCGGAGCTCGTGCGACTGCGGCATCACGCTCACGACGGCCGTGAGGACGAGGAAGCCCGCCGCCGCCCGCCGCGCCGGGCCCTCGCGCTCCTTCACGGCGCGCCACGCAAGAAGGACGACGTTCGCCACGACCCACGCGCCGAAGAACCCGCCCATTCGATAGCCGTCGGCGTCCGAGGGCATCCACTGATCGACGCTCCACCGGCGCGGGTCGGACATCGGCCGCGCGCCGACCTCGAGGAGCGAGCACACGAAGCGGGCGGGCTGCGGCGCGCTCGCGAGCCAGCGAGGTGACGACGAATACGGCGCCTCGATCCCCGGCAACGCGACGCCAAGTACGCTGGTTTTTATCGGGTAGAACGGATTGTGATGCCGCGCGATGTTCTTGACCGGCGTAGCGAACACGAGCGGCAGGAGGACGATCGCCTGCGCGACGTGACGGCGACCCGCCGGTGACGCGCGCCACGCACGAACGCCGAGTGCCACGAGCCCGAGCGCGACGAGCGGCCCGGCGAGAGTCTTCATGTTGGCCGCGATCGCCCCCGCGACGAGCGCCAGCGCCAGCGTCCGCCGCGTCACGTCGCCCGGCGTCGTCCACGCCTGAATGGCGAGCAGCACGACGACCGCGAGCGCGGCGTTCGCCGGAAGATCCACGTACGTCGACGCCGCGTGCGTCTGCACGAGCGGGACCGCGAAGAGAGCAAGCACGGCGGTCGACGCCGGCACGCCGAATCGACGGCGGAGGAACCACGCGAAGAGCGGTACGCTCGCGAAGGCCACCAGGTTCGTCGCCGGCGCGTGGCCCGAGAACCGCCAGAGCAGACCCTGCATGAGCTCGCCGAGGAGCGGAAAACCCTCGAAGCGCGCTTGATTCGCCGCGTGAAAGGCGAAGACGTCACTCGGCAAGAGTCCCACGAGGCGCGCGGCGAAAGGCAAGTGGTAGTACCCCGAGTCGTACGCCTGCGAGACGTCGTGGACCGCGCCGGTGAACGTGGCGACGAGGACGACGAACGCGAGCACGCGCAAGGCGAGGTCGGCCCAAGCACCACCCCTCGCGCGCGCGCGCGTCATCCTCGAGCCGTCCGTCACCACGCGGGCGTACCAGGGGGGGTCGGGGCGCGTCGAGGACGTTCGCGCCGCGGCCGCGTTCGCCCGACGTGCCGACGGCGGCGGGAAGGGGTGTTCCATTCATGCACCTACGTCGACCGAACGCGGCCCAGAAATTTCAGGGGCGATCCTTCAAGAAGCGTCCGTCGCCGTCGTTCATCGGGTCGATGAGAACTACCGTCTTCGTGAGCGCTGCGGTCATGGTCTCTACCTTCGTGGGCTGCGGGACGCCGATGTCCCCCGACCCGCAGCAAGGAAGCGCGACGCCCGATCAGGGAAGCGCGCAGAGTCCCGCGGCCCACGGACCCGGCGCCGCGAACGCGCCCTTCACGGCGCCTTCGAGCACGCCGCCCGAAGACGACGCCGGCGTTCCCGAAGCCGCCCCGCCGCCTGACTCGGGGCCGACCTGCCCGACCAGCGCGGCGTCGTGCGCCGGCGCGACCACGAACCTCCACACCGATCCCGCGAACTGCGGAAGCTGCGGCCACGCGTGCGCCGGCGGCGCGTGGTGCAGCGGCGGAGCGTGCTGGACCGGATCCCAGCGCTCCGCGGCCGTCTCGAAGGCGCAGGCGATCTCCGACGCCGTCGATCAGGCGAGCAAGACCCACCTCTCGGCCGTCGGCGATGAGTACGCCTTCGCGAGCGACGATCAGGGCGTCAAGATGCGTCGCGTCGCCGCTGGCGCAACGTCGACCATGACGAGTCCCTGGAGCCCGCACGCGACCTTCCAAGTGTCCAAGGACGTCTTCACGGACATCGGCTCCGCCAAGACGACGTTCGATTTTCACGTCGCAGAGTCGATCTCCAACCCGTTCGCCTACGTCGCCGCTCCGGACGCGCTCGTCCTCAGCCATGTCTACGCCTACGGCCTCGTCGACGTGTCGAATCCTTCGAATCCGACGCACCTGCAGGGGCTCAGCACCAGCGGCAACGGGATCACGGTCACGCTCCCCTGCGACAAAGCGACCCAGTGCGCCCAATGCCCGTGCACGTGCGCCTGCTACGCCTTCAACGCAGGCGCGACCACC
Source organism: Polyangiales bacterium (assembly GCA_038231275.1). Classification (GTDB taxonomy): domain Bacteria; phylum Myxococcota_A; class Polyangia; order Polyangiales; family Polyangiaceae; genus JANYHK01. The sequence goes on along the minus strand of JBBRLQ010000002.1, from coordinate 479,063 downwards.
GCCGACGACGCATGGTCCACCGACGCGATCGCGACGCTCTCCGAGAGCGCGTCCTCGGTGACCTGCACCACGTACGCGCCCGAGGGCATCGTCGCCGCGTTCGCGAAGTGAGCGGTTACACGCGCGCGAGCGCGTAGTACCCTCGCGTCCCATGCGAACGACAAAAGCGACAAAAGCAGCGAGCGTTTCCCTATCGATTCTGATTTCGGCGTTGGCGGTCGGCTGCGGCGGCGGCGGCGGGGGCGCGGGCGGTCCTAGCCCCGGCACTCCGTCGAGCACGACGGGCGGCGACCCGTCCCTCCCCAAGCCCGCCACCAAGCCGGACTCGGACAAGGTGACCTGGAAGAAAGACGCCTCGCCCAAGAGCTGCCACACCGGTGCGAAGGGCGGCGATCTCGTCGCGAACGTCAGCGGCATGTCGAACGCCTGCGTCGACAAGAAGATGCACCAGGTCGGCGCGCCCACGCAGGGCGAAGGCTCGCGCGAGAAGATGGTCACCTCCATCCCGCTGAAGGCCGAGGCGAACCACTGCTACCGCGTCATCGGCATCGCGCAGCCGACCGTCACCGACTTCGACATCGCTGTCATGGACTCGGCCGGCAAGAGCATCGGCGAGGATCTCCTCGACAGCAACGACGCCGTCGTCCTCGAGGACGGGGTGTTCTGCTTCAACGCCGCGGACACGGCGAGCATCAACGTGGCGGTCGCTGCCGGCGCAGGCAAGTGGGCCGTGTCGGTCTGGTCGGACTGACGCTCGGCGCTTTCGTTTCGCTCATCCCCACAAAAGGACGCGCGCGCCGGATCTCCAAGGAGATCGGCGCGCGCGCTGCATTTTACTACGGTTTCGTTACGGGCAGGTCTGGCTGCAGACCGATTTCACTTCGCCGACGCAGATCGAGTCCCACTTGGTGTTGCAGCAGTAGGAGTCGACCGCGCAGATCTTGGTCGCGCACGGGTCGCAGCTCTTGACGAGCTTCGCTCCGGTCGAGCAGATCGGGTGCGAGCACGTGTTCGGCGGCGGGGGCGGAGGCGGCGGCGGGGGCGGAGGCGGCGCGCTGCAGCTCAGGCCGCAGACCGACTTCACTTCACCGACGCAGATCGAGTCCCAGCTCGTGGAGCAGCAGAACGAATCCGCCGCGCAGATCTGGGTGACGCACGGGTCGCAGCCCGAGACGAGCTTGCCGCCCGACGCGCACTTGTCGTGCGTGCAGTTGCCGGGAGGCGGCGGGGGCGGCGGCGGCGGCGGCGGCGGGTTCGCGTCGGTGCCACCGTCGGTCGGGGGCGGCGGCGGGGGCGGCGGCGGGGGCGGGCTGCCGTTGGTCAAGATGCAGTCGTTGGCCTTGTTGGAGAACTGCTTCTGGACCGTCCAGCCGGCGACGACGCCCTGTTGGCCGTTGCAGATGTCCCCGATCTCGCCGTTCGCGCTGTCGTACCAGGCCAGCGGCGGCCCGACGACCGTGGCGAGCCCGACGGCGGAGTCAGTCACCGCTTCGATGAGCTCGTGCGACGCGACCGAGGTCTGGTTCTGGAGCTTCGTGCCGCCGCCGCAGCCGCCTGCGCAGCCGCCGCTCAGGTCCGGCATGACGCCGTAATAGGCGTTCTTGCCGTTGAGCACGAACGTGCCGTGGTACGCGCAGAACTGCACGCACGACGACGAACCGCCCATCGTGATGGTGATCCCGGCCGGGAAGTGCATCATGTAGAGGTTGTTGGCATCGTTCGCGGGGAGCTTGCCGGCGCCGATCAGCTTTGTGATCTCCGCCTGGATCTGCGCGTCCGAGATGGTCGAGCCCGACGGCGGCGTCGTGTCGACGACCGCGCCGCCGAAGCTGCCGCGGCCGATCGTCTGCGTCGGCGTGTTGTACTCGTTGAGCCAGTCGAAATACGCGCTGTTGGTGATGGCCGTATAGAAGCTGTTCAGGTCGGTCTGGTTCGGGACGCTGGCGCCCCAGTACACCGAGTAGACCTTGACCGTGCTGAGCACAGGGCCGCCGTTGTAGACGAGCTTCGCGCCCGCCGGTGCCGACTCCACCTTGAGGCCGCTGCCAGAGTGCATCGGCATCATGTGAGCGCCGCCGCCGCGCGGCATCTCGGCCCCGAACGCCTGTTCGGACGAGTCGCCGGTCGACTCCCCCTGTCCCGCGGAACACGCGGCGAGAATCGAACCGAGAGCAAAGACCGACATCGAGCACAGAGCGAATCTGCGTGCCATGAATCCTCCAGCGGTTGTTCGAGCAGTCGCGAAAGCTCCGGCGTAGTCCGACAAGAACCGGGGACGCCTTCGCAGACTGTGGGTCGCTCAGCTTCGAGCCGCGACCTGTCTCCCATCCCGCATACGTTTGCGCAATCCGGATTTCGCCTCGCACACTCACTTTGGTGTGCATACGTCGGTGAGCGTCGGTGCGCGGATCACGTAGACCTTCAAGCACTCTTCCAGCGCATCCAGAAAACGAGGACTTCTGCTGCAAAATCCGCGGAGACTGTGTGGGTGAAAACCACGCACGCGCGCAGTGTGTGACGACGCCCGCCACATGTAGAGTGCACGCTCTTCGGAAGGACAACGCGGTGTCGGCGCCGCCTCCGCGCGCCTGCCTGCGGCGCACCTCAGCGCGTGGTGACGAAGCCGCCGCGGAGCGCCGTGACCATGTCCTCGAGCGGCGAGCGCGCGGCGCGGAGCACGCCCCACGTGTGCAAAAACCCATGAAAGAGCCCGCCGTAGCAGCGCTCGTCGCAACGGACGCCGGCGTCGGTGAGGGCCTTCGCGTAGGCACGCCCCTCGTCGCGCAGGGGGTCGAAGCCGGCGGTGACGACGAAGGCCGGAGGCAGCCCCTCGTGCGACGTCGCGAAGAGCGGCGAGGCGCGGGGGCCCTTTCGGTCTTCGCGCGACGGCACGTAGTGATCGAGAAACCAGTCCATCGTCGAACGCTCGAGGAAGAAGCCGCGGCCGAGCGACTCGATCGACGGGAACGACATGCTCATGTCGACGCCCGGGTAGATGAGAAGCTGGAAGCATGGGCGGATCGCGTCTCCCCGCGTGTCCAGGCACACGACGGCCGCGAGGTTGCCGCCCGCGCTGTCTCCGCCGACCGCCACGCGCGCGGGATCGATCCCGAACCGCTGGGGCGCCGCGACGACCGCACGAAATGCCGCGGTCGCGTCGTCGACGGCCGCGGGGAACGGGTGCTCCGGCGCGAGGCGGTAGTCGACGGACACGACCACGCAGCCCGCGCCTGCTGCGAAGGCACGGCACGGCGCATCGTGGGAGTCGAGCGAACCGAGCGTCCAGCCTCCACCGTGAAAGAAGACGAGGCACGGCGCCGGCGCCGCCACGCCGAGCGGACGGTACACGCGCGCGCGGACAGTTCCGGCCGGCCCGTCGAGCGTCACTTCGCGCACGTCGGCGGGCGGCGGCGGCTCGGGGGCGAGGATGCGCGCGCTCGTCTCGAGCTCGCGTCGCGCGCCGCGGACGGACATCTGGTGTGAGCTCTTCACCTGCGACATCCGGGCGAGGACGAGCATCAGCTGAACTTGCGCGTCGAGCGTGTGCCCGTCCTTCACGATCGGCGGCCCGGCGAGGCGCCTGACGATCGGAGCGGGCAGCGAGAGCACGGTCGTGGCGAGCAGCCGCCGCGCGGCGTAGGCGAGCTTGCGTCGGTTCACGCGGGAGACGATAGACTAACGCCCCATGCCGACCCACGATTTCTTCCCGCCGCCTCCTCGCGGGCTGAAGGGGCGCGCCGGTGAGCTGGCGACGCTCGCGCGGACGATCGACGAGACGCGGCCGGCACGACTCGCCCTGGTCGGCTCGGGTGGCAGCGGAAAGTCCATGCTCGCGGCGGCGCTCGGCCATCGCGTCGCTCCGTCGTTCGGCGGGCGCATCCACTGGTTCCGCGTCGGCGCGTGGGATTTTCGGACGCTCGCCGAGATGCTCGCGCTCCGCTTCGGGACCCCGCGAACGCGCGGCGAGCTCCTGCCGCGACTCGTGTCCTTCCTGAAGAAAGAAGAGCGGCTCGTCGTGCTCGACAACCACGAGGACGATCGCGCGATGGCGCGCCTGCTCGAAGAGCTGTCGAAGACGAAGGCGAGCTTCGTGGTCACGGCGCGACGGTGCCTGCTCTCTGGCGTGCTGATTTTTCCCGTGACCGCGCCGCGCGTGACCGCCGGACGCGCAGCGTTTCCCCGGGTCGCCGCGCTCACGCGCATGCTCCGATGGAACCCTCTGGCGCTCGACGTCGCCGACGCCATCGTGGGCTCACGCGCGGTCGGCGTCGCCGCGCTCGGAGCGTTCCTGGACAAGGGAGGCGTGACGCGCGTGACGGCGATCGCGCACGAGGACGATCTGCCGGAGGTCGCGCTGCTCGTGGCGTGGGCGTGGCCGCGTTTGCCACCGGCGAGCCGCCGCATCCTCGCCGTCCTCTCGCACCTCGAGGGGGATCACGCCGATCTCGCGTCGCTCGCGACGCTCGCCGACGTACGCACGGGTGCCGGCGGCGCGCTCCAGGCGCTCGTGCGCTGGCACCTCGTGCAGGAGCCGATGCGCGGACGCTACGCCGTCCACGCCGTCGTCCGACACGCGGTGCTGAAGCGCACGACCTTCGATCCTGCCCGCGCCTTCGAGCACTACGTCGCGCTGCTCGAAGCCGATCCGTCGCGCCTGCCGTGGGAGCAGACGCACCTCTTCTCGGCGATGGATCACGCGCACAAAATAGGCGATCTGACGGGCATGCTCCGTGTGGAGCGCCTGCTGGCTCAGCTCGATCCACGCGCGTGATTCGCGCGAACGGACTGGATCAGACCTTGGGGCCGAGGCCGCCGATGTAGTCGCGCTTGCCGAGATCGACGCCGTTGTGGCGGAGGATCGCGTACGCGGTCGTCACGTGAAAATAGAAGTTGGGCTGCGCCATCTCGAAGAGGTACTGCGCGCCGGTGAGCGGCACGCCCTCGAGGAACGGCAGCTCGATGCGGCGCGTCTCGGCGCCCTTGAAGTCCGCGGCGGAGAACCCGTCGAGGTAGGTCATGACCGCGCGGATGCGCGCGTGGAGCTCTTCGACCGTCTGCTCCTTGTCCTCGTGCTTCGGCGCGTCTTTCCCCGAGAGGCGCGCGGCGGCGAACTTCGCCGCGTCACACGCCGACTGGACCTGGCGGACGAGCGGATACATGTCCGGCGCGAGGCGGGTGGTGACGAGGACGTTGGGATCGAACGCCTTGATCTTCGCGTGCTCGGCCCCCTTGTCGATCCACTTGTCGAGGTTCGAGAGCATCTTCTTCATCTGCGGGATCGCGGCGTAGAGGGTCATTCGGGCTCCTGTCTCGTGGGCAGTGTTCGAGGTCGTCCGAATTCGTAACGCACGGCTCTCACGATCGCCAGCCGTGTATCATGCGCCCGTGCGCACTCTCTGCCGGTTTTTCTCCGCGTCCACGCTTGGGCTGCATTTGCTCGTCGGCGCTTTCGCGGCGTCCGCCGTCGCCGGCTGCGACAGCCAGGGCACGATCCCGCTCTCCCTCGAGGTGAAGGACGGCGCGGGCGGCGCAGGAGGAAAAGGCGACCAGATCGAGATCCTCGTCAAGACCATCCCGGGCGTCGACCTCGCCTGCGCCGGTCAGACGAAGAGCACCGGTGACCACGCGACCGAGTCGTTCGTCGTGCCCAAGAGCGGCCTCAAGCTCGGGAAGAACTCGTTCAAGGTGGACGCGACGAAGGGTGGCCTGCTCGGCAAGCAGACGTCGAGCGCGTCGGCCGACTGGGACGCGACGCCCAAGGGGCTCCTGCGGGTCTTCTCGGCCGGCGGGGACAGCGAGGCGACGTTGTCGTGCAGCGGCACGATGTGCGGCGCGCCGGCGTTCAAGGGGACGAAGGCAGGTAAGGTGCCGATCGAGATCGAGAGCGCGCTCGACGCGCAGGTCAGCGTCGACGGTCAGAAGACCGCAGTCTCGCCCGGAAAACGCGGCAAGCTCGAGGTCGATTTGCTCGCCAAGCTCCCGAAGATGACGGTGGGGCAGACCGAGCGCGTCTCGCTCGCCGTTCAAATGGAGGCGGGCGGCGCGAAGGCGGACGACACGCTCGATCTCGCGGGGCCGCTCCTCGCCGATCTCGCCTCGACCGAGCTCGCGAAGGTGGAGCATGGTCCGGTCGCGTTCGCGGGCGACGCTCCGGCGCCGAGCGAGCCGCGCATGCTCGTCGCGGTCGGCGCGGTGAGCAGCAAGATCGTTGTCGTCGGAAAAGCCGGGAGCTTCGCCGACGTCGATCTCGTCGCGGTCGCCAAGCCGGTCGAGCGCTTCTTCGGCTGCGGGAAGACCGACGCCGCTGGGATCATCTACACCGACCTCGACGTCGTCGTGTACGAGCGCCGCACCGGCAAGCAGGTCGGCACGCGCAAGCTCCGGGCGGATCGCGTCGCGTGTCCGCCTACGCCGACGGCGGGCCAGCTCCGCGGCGCGGTGCGCGAGGACGACGTGAAGAAGGTCCTCGCCGAGCTCTTGAAGAAGTAGCCGCGAGGCGCGCGGTCATCGGCGCCGAGATGTCCGAGGAGGAGCGCGACTACGTGAAGAGCGGGTGCGGGTTGGCGCCGAACGGCTGACCGGGCACCTTGAGCGCCGCCGCCGCCGCCGCCCAGAACGGCTTGACGCCTGGCGTGGAGGAGTTGAAGCGCGCGTTCGAGTCGACACCGAAGCTCACGCCCTGCTTGACGTACTTGCCGAACATCGCCGCGACCGTCCCGTCGCCGTGATCGCCGCTCGGGAGGCGGACGAGCTCGCCGGAGATGCAGACGACGACGTTGCGGTCCGGCAAATCGAGCATGCGATCGATGAACGTCTTGATCGGCGCGATCCGGTTGGCGCCGAAGCCGCTCGTGCCGAGCATCTTCTCGCGCGAGTAGGTGCCGTTGAGCGATGCGCCGCCGCTCGTCTGGTGGAAGTCCCACGACGCGAGGCCGAAGTCGGTGATGTTGACGACGTTGGTGCCCGCCGCGCGAATCATGACCTCCGCGCCTGCGAGCATCGCCGCGTAAGAAGTGACCGCGGTCTTGCCGCCCAGGCCGTACGCCGTGGAGATGTCCGAGAACGTCACCGGCTTGGGCGGCGGCTTGCGAAGGCCCGCCTCCGCGGTGTCGTACGCGTCGGTGAGCGGCGTGAGCTGGCCCGGATTTGCCGCGATTTGCCGCTTGGACGCGGCCTGCGCCGCCGCGAGCGCGCTCGCCGCGAGCGTACGATCGGGCGCGTTCGGATCGGGCGTAGCTGCGCCGAGCGCTTTGATGGCGTCGCCCAGATCGCTCACGCGCTGGAGGGGCACGCCTTGGTAGGTCGGCTGATCCTGGTACGCCGGCGGGCGATCGCCGAAGTAGACCGCCTTGAACGCCGAGTCGCCGCCCATCGCGTGCGCGAGCTCGTTCAAGTAGCAGTTCGACCCGTCCTTCAGGATGGCGTGCTCGCCGCCCGAGTTCAGGTTCTGCGGCGTCGTGTGAAGCGCGTTCAAGTGCCGAATGCCGACGGCGCCCCAGTGCGACAGGGCGAACGGCGAGAACGTTCCGAAGGTTCCGAGGTCGGTGTACACCCCGCCGCCGACGTTCTTCACGTTGGAGCTCGTCACGCCGAAGGTTCCGTTCGTCAAGAACTGGTTCGCGCAGCCGGCGAAGAGCGCGTTGAGCCCCCCGTTCATGAAGATGTGCACGAAGTGCGACGTCTCGGTCGCCGCCTGCGCCTCTCCTTCGAAGCCGCGCCCGGCGAGGCGCACGCCCGCCGCTGCACCCGCCGCCGCGAGCGCACCCTTCAGGATGCCGCGCCGCGATAGCCGGAGGCCGTCTTCGGAGGCGAGTCGGACACGTCGTTGGTCGCGGGAGCGGCTCATGGTGGGTTCCTCAGAACGTCAGGAAGTTGCTCGACGACAGGACCGACGCGCAGACGTACGCCCAGCGCCGGCGCGGGTTCGCCTCCGACGCGAGCTGGGAGGTGGCGAGCGTCACGCACGCGGCGGACTCGTCGGGCGACGGGGTGCGGTTCCACGCCTTCTTCATGAGCGACGTGCACATGGTCGCGGCCGACGTCGCGTCAGGCATCGCGGCATAGTCGGCGGCGTCCTTGGTGAAGGCGATGCACCCCTCGAACGAGATGTCGAAGATCGCCGAGAGCGACACGCCGGTCTGGCGCGCTTCGATGAACCAGCGCGGCGGCGGGCTGTCGAACGACTCGGCGGATCCGGCGAGGCTCGGCGGGACGAGGCCGAGGACGCGCTGGTACTCCGACTGCATCGCCGCGTACGGCTTGAGGCGGGCGCGGTTGATGCCGACGTTCTCGTTGTCGCGCGCCGCGCTCATGTCGGCGCCGTCGAAGCCGATGTACGCGCGCCCTTGCGGCTTCGCCGTGCACTCGAGCGTCGGCGGAGTGGCGTCACCCGGTCCTCCAGACGTGCCCGGTGCGCCCTGCGCGTTCGGATCGCCGCTGCCGTTCGGGCCGCCGTTGCCGCCGCCGCCGAGGAGCTGGTCGCCGTCCGGCGCGCACGCCGCCACGGCCGCGGCCAAAAACAGGCCGATCGCGTATCCGGTGCTGTGGCTCATTCGCAGAACCCCGGAGCCTTGGCGACCGCGGCGATCGCGGCCTGGATCGTCCCGCCGTTCGAGAGCGCGTCGGCGCACGAGTCGAACGTCGGCGCCTCGCATTGGTTCTCGGGGCGGCCGTAGAGGAACTTGAAGACGAGCCGGCACTGGTTGAAGCGCCACCCGTCGCTCGCGACGAGCGTCTCCACGAGCTCCTTGTCGTCGTTGATCGTCTTGCCGAGGAGCGGCTGCGGGCCGGCGGTCGGCGGCGTGAAGGTCATCGCAGTGCCCTGGCCTTTCCGGAACGGGAGGAGGCGCGCGAACTTGTCGAGCGCGTACCACGAATCGAAGTGGCACTGCTTGCACGGCTCCTGGAGGCGCCCGGTCGCCGTGCGATCGTCCCCCGGCTGCCCGACGCTCGGCGTGAGCGTGAGGCCGGTCGTGTTGCTGAGAATGCGGAACGACGCCGAGAGCATGTAGCCGGCGTTCTCGTTGCCCGCGTAGCGGCGCATCCAAGACGGAGAGCGGAAGTACCCGACGCCGTTCGCGTCGGCCGTCACGTCCATCGCCGTCGCGTTCGCCGTCACCGCGTAGCCGCCGATGAAGAGATCCGACCAGGGTTTATTCTGCGTGACGACGTACTTCGACAGGTAATAAACCGGATCGTCGGTCGGCCCCGTCGACGGACCGCCGTTGAACTCCGAGTTCACGAAACGCGCGAAGCGATCGGCGAACGCCGGCGTGCCGAGCATCGCGTCGACATGGGCTTGCGGATCGGCGGAGGAGAGCACGGCGGGGTCGGCGCCTGCGCCGAGGAGGGCGATCGAGAGTCGGATCGCGCAGCGGGCGGTCGCCTCGGCCTTCAGGTCGGCCGCGTCGTCGGCGTGGGCGCCGCGGCTCCCCATCGCGAGGGCGCCCGCGAGGACGGGAGCCGCGATGGCGGCGAGGCGCAGCCTCTGGGTCCACGTGGATCGGGAGCTCATCGATCCAGGGAAGAGCAAGGCACACGCCAACCCCTCCCGGCGTCGCGAAGCGAGGAAACCCTCATAATTTACGCTGGATCGTGCAGGATCCGTCGCGGCCCCGCACGAGGCGGCGGTGTCCCGGACGGCCCGGATCGCGAAGGCGCGCGAGCCGTTCGGCAGGGTTTCGAGGAGCGCCTTCAGGTTCTCCGCGAACGGTCGTTCATCGCGTCAGCCCCACCTGAAAGGAGCCGCGCATGTCCGCCTCCCGCCACTCGAACACCTCCCTCTGGCCGGTCTGGCCCGTCCTCGGCGTCGCCCTCGCCGCCCTCGCCTGCACCCCCGGCACGTCCATCGGTACCGACGATGTCATCACCGGCCACGAGCGCTCCACCGCGCGCGTGACGTTCCGCATGACGAAGGCGCTCCCGACCGCCGCAAACGTGTCGTCGATCGTCGACCCCAAGAGCGTCGCGCTGCCGATCCGCGGGATTGTCCTGTCGGGCGCGTCCGGCGAATCGCCGCTCTACGCGTGTCCGGTCGCGAGCGCGCACGCGTGCGAGGTCGACGTCGCCGACGACGCCGCGGTCGCCGCGCTGTTCCAGTCTCCCATCGACGTCGCACCTGGCGCGTACGATACGGTCCTCTTTCGATCGGCGTCGGAGGCCGACTCGACCGTCGCCGTCGCGCTTCCCGCCGCGATCACGCTCACCAAGGGCGACGTCGCCGACATCGCGCTGCCGTTCGCGCCCGCGGAGCTCCAGCGCTCCTTCGCCGTCGCCGCGCTCCTCGCGCCGAGTTACCAGGCCGCGACGCGGTAGTCCTTCAAGAACTTTCCGAACACGTGCTCGCCTGTGTTGAGCCCGTGGAAGAACGGATCGCACACGCGCGCGGCGCCATCGACGATGTCGAGCGGCGGCTGGAAATCGTGCTCGCGCTGCTTTCGGAGCGAGATGTGCGCGGGGTCTTCGTCGGTGACCCAGCCGGTGTCGACGGCGTTCATGAAGATGCCGCTCTTCGCGTAGTCGGGCGCCGACGTCAGCGTCATCATGTTGAGCGCAGCCTTCGCCATGTTGGTGTGCGGGTGCTTGTCGGTCTTGGTGTGGCGCGAGAAGATCCCTTCCATCGCGGTCACGTTGACGATGTGACGATCGCCGGTCGGGCTCTTCATCATCAGCGGCTTCAGCTTGCTGCACAGGATGAACGGAGCGACGGCGTTGACGAGGTTTACCTCGAGCATCTCCGGCGTCGGCACGTCGGCGAGCGTCATGCGCCAGCTGTTCATGCCGCGCAAATCGACCTGCTGGAGATCCGCGTCGAGCCGTCCGGCGGGGAAGAGCTCGCTCGGCGTCTGCGTGTCCTCGTACGTGCAGGGCAGCTGCGAGAGCTGCGCGGAGCCGCGGATGCCGATGCCGGGTCCACCGTCGGTCCAGCCCACGAGGCCGGTCGCGTCCGAGGGACCGAGCGACGGCGTCGCGCTCGGCGAGGTCGCGATCGACAGCGCTCCCTTGCATGCCTGATGCGCCCGAAGCACGTGCGCGGCGCCGGATGACAGCTCGGAGGGCCCGCGCGCTTCGTTCTCGAGGAGGTGCGCGTAGAAGCCGATCGGCCGGCGCACGGTCTGCGCCGCGTTGTTCACCAAGAAATCGAGGCGCGTCTCGGTCTGGCTCAAGTAGCCGGCGAAGAGCTCGACGCTCGGGCAGTGGCGCAGATCGAGGCCGTGGACTTGCAACCGCTCTCGCCAGCGATCGAAATCCGCCTCGCGCGCGTATCGCTCGGCGGCGTCGTGCGGGAAGCGCGTCGTGACGATGACCTTGGCGCCGGCGCGGAGCATCATGAGCGCGGCCTGGAAGCCGATCTTCACGCGCGCGCCGGTGATGAGCGCGACGCGCCCCTCGAGCGGCGCGGTCTGGAAGCGCTTCCGGTAATTCAGCTCGGCACACTCGCCGCACATCGCGTCGTAGAAAAAATGCAGCCGCGTGTACTCGGCCTTGCAGACGTAACAATTGCGCGGTGTATTGAGCTCGCGCACCTCGTCCGGCGCGTGGGCAGGCGGCAGCTCGAGCGGCGCCGCATAGACCTCGGCCCGCCGCGCCGCGCGGATCTCCGTCGTCCCGCGCGCGGCGCGATCTTCGTCATTCGCCGTCCTCTTCTGCGTCTTCCGGAACGCCTTTGCGAGCTTCACGACCTCGTGTCGGTGCGGTCGCGACAGCCGACCCGCCGCCATCAGGAGAGCGACACGCTGCTCGCGGGGCATCGCAGAGAGCATGGTCCGATCCTTGACCAGGGCGTCGAGGATCGCGACGGTGCGCTCCAGCTCTTCGGGGGTCAAAGCGGGCATCTCTAGGCGCGTCCTTTAGTCCATGCGCGTCTGCTTTTCGAGCACGTGGTAAATAGACCTGCTTCGATGCAGCCCTTCCTGGAAGTCGTACGCAAAGCCACCTTGCCCGGCGTGTGGTCGCTGGGGGTGAAGCTCGCGCGCGAGGGGAGCGTTGTTCCAGGGGGCGACGCGTCGACCTTCCGCGTGCGCGCGCCCGGGCACGCGGTGGCGCCGACGGTGACGCTCTTCATGGAGGACGCGGAGTGGTCGTGCGACTGCGGCGGCAAGGTCGACCCGTGCGCGCACGTGGCGGCCGCGACGATCGCGGCGACGCAGGGGACCGTCGCGTCCGCGGCCACCGCCGAAGCTGCCGACGCGGCCGTCGCGCCGCCGCGCCTCGTGTACCGCCTCGCGAAGAAGGATCGCACGCTCTCGATCGTGCGCGCGCTCATCCACCCCGACGGCCGCGAGGCGCGCGTCGGCTCGCTCACCGCGGATCTCGCGCGCGGCAAGCTCCAGGAGTTCACGCCGACGCACGAGGACGTGAAGATCGATCGCATCCTCGGAAATCCGCCGCGCGAGGTCATGCCCCTCGGGCGCGTCGGCGACGTGCTCGAGGCGCTGTCGCACGGCGCCGAAGTGACGTTCGACGGGGCGCGCGTGACCGTCTCCTCCGAGCCGATCCTCCCGCGCGCGATCCTCGAGGACGCGCCGGGCGGCGTGGTCCTGCGCATGGAGAAAGATCCGCGCGTCACGCAGGTCATCGCGATGGGCGTCGCGCGCTGCGGCGACACGATCCATCCCCTCGGCGAGACCGGCACGACCGGCGAGTTCCTCGAGCGCCTCCCGCTCTCGCGTACGTTCGCGAAGCACGAGGAGACGGAGCTCGTCACGAAGGTGCTGCCGGAGCTCGAGAAGAAGATCCAGGTCCTCGTCACCGCCAAGCGCCTCCCCAAGAAGGCCACCGACGCGCGCCCGCGCATCGCGATGGATCTCTCGCACAAGGGGCACACCCTGTCTGTGCTGCCGTCGCTGGTGTACGGCGATCCGCCGATCGCGCGCGTCGACGGGGACGTGGTGACGACGCTCGGGCGTGACGTGCCGGTGCGCAAGCGCGAGGTGGAGCGCGAGCTCTTGCGAAAGCTGCGCGACGAGCTGAACCTCGTCCCCGGCCGCCGCGTCGATCTCGACGGCGCCGAGGCGATCCGCTTCGCCGCCAAGCTCCGCGACTGGCAGACGCGCTCCGGGGATCACGACAAGGGATCTGTCGTCGACGAGCGACCCTTGCGCGCGCGCCTCGACACGACCGGCGAGTCGTTCGACGTCGTCTTCGAGCTGGATACCGGCGACGAGGAGAACGCCGCCCCGTCGCGCCGCGCCGACGCCGTCGCGGTCATCCGTGCGTGGCAGGACGGACTCGACCTGGTGCCCCTCGATGGCGGAGGCTGGGCGCCGCTCCCCGCGGATTGGCTCGCGCAGCACGGCCACAAAGTCGCCGATCTTCTCGCCGCGCGCGATCCCGACAAGAAGCTCGCGCGCGCTGCTCTCCCTGCGCTCGCGTCGCTGTGCGAGGATCTCGACGCGCCGCGCCCGCTCATCGCCGACAAGCTCGCGCCGCTCATCGACGGCTTCGAGGGCATCCCGCACGCCGAGCTCCCGCCAGGTATCAACGCCACACTCCGCGGCTACCAGGAGATCGGCGTCGACTGGCTCACGTTCCTTCGCGGCGCCGAGCTCGGCGCGGTCCTCGCCGACGACATGGGTCTCGGCAAGACCCTCCAGACCATCTGCGCGCTGCGCGGCCGCACGCTGGTCGTGTGCCCGAAGAGCGTCGTCTACAACTGGGTCGACGAGATCGCGCGCTTCCGCCCGAGCCTTCGCGCCGCCATCTACCACGGCAACAAGCGCGAGCTCGATCACGACGCCGACGTCACGCTCACGACGTACGCGGTCCTCCGCCTTGACGTCGACGTCCTCGCCTCCGAGCCGTGGGACGTCGTCGTGCTCGACGAAGCGCAGGCGATCAAGAACGAGAGCAGCCAGACGGCGCGCGCGGCGTTCGAGCTGCAGGGGAAATTCAAGGTCGCCCTCAGCGGCACGCCCGTCGAGAATCGCCTCGAGGAGCTGTGGAGCGTCATGCACTTCGCGAACCCCGGCCTCCTCGGCGGTCGCAGCGATTTCCAGGCGCGCTACGTGTCGCAGATCGCGGCGGGCGATCCCAACGCCGCGTCGCGCCTTCGCGCGAAGATCCGCCCGTTCGTCCTCCGCCGCATGAAGAAGGACGTCCTCCCCGAGCTCCCGCCGCGCACCGATCAGGTCCTCCACGTCGAGCTCGACGAGCGCGAGCGCGCCGTCTACGACGCCGTCCGCGTCGCGACCCACAAGGACGTGATCGAGAAGCTCGCCGCAGGTGGTGGCGGCGGCGGAGTCCTCGCGGTCTTGGAGGCGCTCCTCCGCCTGCGCCAGGCGGCGTGCCACTCGAAGCTCGTGCCGGGCCAAGAAGGAGAGACGTCGTCGAAGATCGAGCGCCTGCTCGAGGCGCTGGGCGAGCTCGTCGCCGAAGGCCACAAGGCGCTCGTCTTCTCGCAGTGGACGAGCCTCCTCGATCTCGTCGAGCCTCACTTGCATAATGCAAATATCGCGTTCACGCGCCTCGACGGCTCGACGAAGGATCGCGGCGCCGTCGTCGCCGATTTCCAGAGGGACGACGGCCCGCCCGTCATGCTGGTCTCGCTCAAGGCGGGAGGCACGGGCTTGAACCTGACCGCGGCCGATCACGTCTTCTTGCTCGATCCGTGGTGGAATCCGGCGGTCGAGGACCAAGCCGCCGACCGCGCGCACCGCATCGGGCAAGATCGGCCCGTGATGGTGTACCGGATGGTGGCGAAGGACACCGTCGAGGAGCGCATCTTCCAGCTCCAGGGCAAGAAGCGGGCGCTCGCCGACGTCGCGCTCGGCGACGCGAACCACGCCGGCGGCATCACCAAGGACGAGCTGCTCGGGCTGCTCGGGTAATTTTCTTCGCGCGCGAGGCAACCGCATGTCGCGGTCGCGCGTATCCTCGAGGCGATGTCCGTTCGCCGCCGTTCGCTGCTTGGGATTTTCGGGTTGGTCCTCGCGGGGGCCATCTATTTCGTCGGCTGCGGCGGTCCGGCCAAACGGCCCGACGGGGGCGAGGGGCTGCTGCCAGTAGGCGCGTCTGCCCCCGACGTCGCCGCGCACGACGGCGCCGACGCCGAGGTGCGCCTCTCGTCGATGCGCGGCCACGCGGTCGTCGTCTACTTCTATCCGGCAGACGGCACGCCCGGCTGCACGAAGGAAGCGTGCGCGTTCCGCGACACGTGGGCGAAGTTCGAGGCCGCGAAGGTCAGCGTCATCGGCGTGTCGTCGAACTCGCTCGCGAGCCACAAATCGTTCCGCGCCGAGGAGCACCTGCCGTTCCCGCTCGCGTCGGACGAGCAGGGCAACGTGGGCGCGGCGTACGGCGTGTCGAAGAAGCTATGGGGCTACGATCGCGTGACGTTCCTCGTCGACAAGCAGGGGAAGATCGCCAAGGTGTGGCCGTCGGTGGACCCGGCGGTGCACGCGGAGGAGGTCTTGGCGGCGGCGGCACGGCTGGAGTAGCTCTTTCGCTCTATCGCGGGCCCGCGGGCGTCCGTTCTAGGGGTCGCACCTTCTTTTTCAAGAGGACGCGGACGACCATGCCGAACGAGCCCCCTGCACCAAAAAAGACCGAGGGCCGCCGCCGAGAGTGCTTCCTGTGCCACATCGACGCACCGGAGACGCGGACCGCAGGCACGCTCGCAGCGTACGGCTGGCGCCTGCGTGTCGTTCCTCAACCGGACGGGGCCGTCCGCGGCCAATATTGCTGCCCAGAGTGCTGTCGAGAGATGACCGGAACCGCGCCTCTGCGCAGTCGCTGAGCGCTCACGGGCAGCGCATCGTGCCCTCGAGCTTGCCCGTCGACGCGACGTAGACGAGACCGGACTCGACGCTGTCGAAGGCGCGCTTTCCTTCGTCCACGTTGACGCACAAGAGCGCATGGTCCACCGGGGACTCCCCCGTCGCGAGATCGAAATCGAGCTTGCTCATGGCGCCGGTGAGGTCGATGTTCCCCCCACCGCGGAGCGCCGAAAAGGCTTCGAAGATGCGCGTAGGTCCTACCTCGACGGGCTTTCCGGGAGGGACGAGGCGGCTCACCGCAGCGGAGAGGCTCGTGCCGGTGACCGGCTTGTCGCCGAGCGCGTACGTCGCGTACGCGAGCAGGTAGAAGGCGTCGTACGACGAGTTCGGCGACACCGTGCGGGTGATCCGCTCCTTGTAGACCTCGTTGTAGTGCATCACGAAGCGTGCGTTCACCGGCGTCGTCGAGACCGGGGTGAGGCCGAAGAAGCGACGGCGCCGCGCCCCGTCGGTCCCGACGAAGCGAAAGACCTCGGGGGTGAGCACGGTCATCGTCACGTACGTCGGGCGGAACGGCCGCGACGCAGGCCAGCTCGCCTCGAGCGGCTCGAAGGCGAGCTTGACGAGGCGATCGTCTCCCTGAAAGACGATGATGTGCGGAGCGAACGCGCCGAGGCCCGTGGCGACCTCCGCGAGGCTCTCGGCCTGATTCTCGCCGTCGTTCCACACGAGCTCGCGGTAGTCCGAGCCGTTCTCGAGCGCCGTCTTGCCGTTGAACGCGAGCGTGTCGAAGAGCTTGCTCGAGAAGCCGAGGGCACCGGCGTTCTTCGGGCGGACGAGCGCCACGCGCACGGGGCCGGGCACGCCCGCGGCCTTGAGGCGCGGCTCGAGGACGGTGGAGACGAGCACGCTGAGCGGAACGGCCGTCTCCGAGATGTTGTAGGTGGTTCGCCAGACGAGGCGCGGCCCTAGGGGCTGCGGGATGCTGGCGATCTGCGAGCTCGTGTTGAGCGCGACCACCGTCATGACGCCCTTCGGCAAGAACGTCGTGGTGGCGAGCTCGACGGCCTCGGCGCTGGAGCGAAAGCCGATGACGCCAGGCACGCCGACGTCGTCGAGATGACGCGCCGCGCGGGCCGCGTCTGCCGCGTCGTCGCACGAGACGAGGCCGAGGGGATGAACGGTGCCTTGTTTGGTCGCGGCGAAGCTGCCCATCGTTTGCGCGAAGTCCTGCCGCGCGAGCTCAACCGCTTGCGCCTCGACGATGCCGAACGCGGCGGCGTCCGGGCCGGTCAACGGATACAGGCTGCCGAACCACACAGTGTCGTCGTTCTCGAGGTCGCGCGCGTCCGCGAACACTTTGCAGTCGGGGGAGGCGAGTGCGACGCACCTTCCGTCGTCGCGCCGGCAGCGGTACGCGGCCCCGCTGTGCGCGTCGCTGCACGCGCGGCTCGACGTGCAGCGCGCCGGATCGGCGGCGGAGCTCCCGGCCGGCGCAGGCGTCCCGTTGGGTGCCGGCTTCGGCGAAGAACGCAGGGTCACCGCAGCGAGGATCGCCGCCGCGACGGCGCCTGCCGCGATCCACGCGGCGGCGCGCCTGAGTCCCGGAGCCGCGTCGCTCCGCTTCGGGGGCGGAGCCGTCGACGCCTCACCGGCTCCCGACGGCGCGGCGCTTGGGGCCGCCTTTCCCTCGAGCGCGGCGACGAGGTCGTCCATTGACGCGAAGCGCTCGCCGCGCGCCTTGTGGAGCGCGCGCATCACGACCGCCGCGATTGGCGGCGGGACCTCGGGGTTTTGCAGGACGAGCGGCTCGGCATCCATGGTGAGCACTTGCGCGACGAGCTGCAGAGTGTCGCCTCCTTCGGGGTGCCACGGGACGCGGTTGCACAGCAGCTCGTACGCGACGACGCCCCACGAGAACTGGTCGGCCCGCCCGTCGATCGTCTCGCCGCGCATCTGCTCCGGCGCCATGTAGTGCGGGGTCCCGACGATGAAGCCTTGCGTGCTCAAAGTCGGCAGGATCTGTCCCTGCCCCGTGGAGGCGGTCGGATCGAGGGAGGTGTGCGTGCGCTTGGCGATCCCGAAGTCGAGGACCTTCACGACGCCGTCCTCGCGGATCATGATGTTCTCGGGCTTGACGTCGCGGTGCACGAGGCCGCGCGCGTGGGCCGCCGCGAGCGCGCGTGCGGCGTCGGTGAGCCATCGGATGCGCTGCGCGATCGGAATGGACCAGTTTTCCCCCAGAAACTCGCGCAAGGGGCGCCCCTTGACGAGCTCCATCGCGAGGTACGTCATGCCCTTCAGCTCTTCGGGCTTCTCCACCTCGCCGACGTCGTAGACCGCGACGACGTTGGGGTGCTCGAGGAGCGCGACGGCGCGGGCCTCCCGGAGCATGCGCGCCCCGCCGATCGTCGCTCCATCGGAGCCGTCCGACCCCGTCGCGGTCGCCGCGGCGCGCAGGATCTTGAGCGCCACGTCGCGCTGCAGGCGCTTGTCGTGCGCTCGGTACACCTCGCCCATGCCTCCCTTTCCGAGAAGCTCCACGATCTCGTACCGCTCGACGATGTCCCCGGGGCGAAGCACCAACGCGCATCCTACCTGCTCCTGGGGTGCCGTGTGTCGCGGGAGGTGCGTCAGGGCGCACGGAAAAAAAAGTCCGCGTAGCGCAAGGTTCGATGGGCGCGAGAGTCCCAGGGCCCCAGACCTGGCAACCCCGCGCCGATCCCTCAGCCGTCCCACACCGTCAGCCGCCCAGAGTGGTAGTCGGACACGGCCTGCTTGAGCTCTTCGTCGGTGTTCATCACGAAGGGCCCGTACCGCGCGACTGGCTCGCCGAGAGGACGCCCCGCGAGCAGCAACATCCGGCCGCCCTCCTCGGAGCGCGCCGTGACGCGATCACCAGGGCCGAGGACCGCGATCTGTCCGGCCGCGACGCGCGTTCGTGACGTGCCGAGCGTCACCGCGCCCTCGAAGACGAGCGCGAACGCGTTGTGCGACGCCGGAATCGCGTGCGTGAAGCCGCCGCGCTTGGCGATCGCGACGTCGAGCATCTGCGGATCGGTCACGATGCCATCGACCGGCCCGCGTTTGCCGTGCGCTTCGCCGGCGACGAGGCGCACGTGCGCGTCGTCGATCTCGAGCTCCGTGATCGTCTGCGGCGCGAGATCCTGGTAGCGCGGCTTCGTCAGCTTCTTCGCCGCCGGGAGGTTCACCCACAGCTGGAAGCCCCACATGAGCCCGTTCTCTTGCTTCGGCATCTCGGAGTGCACGATGCCGTGGCCCGCCGTCATCCACTGCGTGCTCCCGGCGCTGAGCCGACCCTGGTTGCCGAGGCTGTCTTTGTGCTCCATCGCGCCGTGGAGCATGTACGTGACCGTCTCGAAGCCGCGGTGCGGGTGGCTCGGGAACCCGCGGATGTAGTCGTCGGCTTTGTCGGAGTGGAATTCGTCCAGCATCAAGAACGGATCGAGCATCGGCAGCGCGCGCGAGCCGAGCATGCGCGTGAGCTTCACGCCGGCGCCGTCGGTGGTGGGCTGGCCGTCGAAGCGGTCCTTCACCTCGCGTTCGCGTGCGCCGCTCGGAGAGCCGTTGAAGGAACCGTTGGGGGAAGGGGAGGAATGCGGGGACGAAGCGCGTGCGCGTGATGCGTCGGGCTCCTCGCGCGAGCATGCGGCCATCGCCGCGACCGCCGCGCTGCCGGAGATCAGCCGGCGACGGGAGATTTCACGCGAAACCATGGCCTCATGCTAGCACCGGCGCATGGCCGCGAGCGACAACCCCCTCCTCTCCGATCGCGACGTCGAGTTCGTTCTCTACGAGATGCTCGTCGCCGAGGAGCTGTGCAAGCTCCCCGCGTTTCGCGAGCACGGACGCGACTCGTTCGATCCGTACATCCAGGAGGCGCGGCGGTTCTCGCGCGACGTGCTCTACCCCGCGTACCGGCCGATGGATGAGGTACCCGCGCGCCTCGCGGGTGGCGGCGTCGTTACCCATCCACGTATGAAAGAGATCTGGCGCCAGATGGTCGGCCTCGGCGTCGTGGCCGCGACGCGCCCCGTCGAAGTCGGCGGCGCGAACCTTCCGCTCACCGTCGCGACGATGGCGAACGCGTACCTCATGGCGGCGAACCTCAGCGCGTGCGCCTTCGCGGGCCTCACGACCGGCGCCGCGCATTTGATCGAGGCGTTCGCCGACGCGCGCCTCAAGGAGACGTGGATGACGCGCCTCTACGCCGGCGAGCTCACCGGCACGATGGCGCTGACCGAGCCTCAGGCGGGGAGCAGCCTCACCGACGTCGCCACGCGCGCCACGCCACGCGACGATGGCACGTACGCAATCCGCGGCGCGAAGATCTTCATCTCGGGCGGCGATCACGATTTGACACCCAACATCCTCCACATGGCGCTCGCGCGGCTCGATGGAGCGCCCGCAGGTATCAGGGGCGTGAGCCTCTTCGCGGTGCCGAAGCTGCGCGAGGAGAACGGCGCGCTCGTCCCGAACGACGTGCACGTGACCGGTCTCATCCACAAGATCGGCTGGCGTGGCCTCCCCAGCCTCGCGCTCGCGTTCGGCGATGCGGGCGACTGCCGCGGCTGGCTGGTCGGCGAGCCGAACAAGGGCATCTCGTACATGTTCCAGATGATGAACGAGGCGCGCATCATGGTCGGCCTCAACGGCGTCGCCACGGCGACCGTCGCCTACCACGAGGCGCTCGCCTACGCGCGCATGCGACCGCAAGGGCGACCGCTGATGTCCAAGGATCCGGCGCGTCCGCAGGTCGCGATCGTCGAGCACGCCGACGTGCGGCGAATGTTGCTGCGCCAGAAGGCGATCTGCGAGGGCGGCCTTGCGCTCGTCGGATTTACGGCAAAACAGGCCGATTTGGCCGCACACCTCCACGACGCCGCCGAACGTCGCCGCGCGAGCCTCTTCCTCGATCTCCTCACGCCTGTCGCGAAATCGTTCCCCGCCGAGTGGGGCTTCGAGTCGAACGCCCTCGCGCTACAGATTCACGGCGGCTACGGCTACTCGAGCGAGCAGCTCCCCGAGTCGTGGCTCCGCGATCAGAAGCTCAACACGATCCACGAGGGCACCACCGGCATCCACGGAATGGATCTCCTCGGCCGCAAGGTCGTCGCGCAAGGCGGCGAGCCGCTCCGCATTCTGCTCGAAGAGATCGAACGCACGTGCGCGCGCGCGAGCACGGCGGGCGTCGACGCGGTCTGGATCGAGCGGCTGCGCACGGCGGCGCAGGAGACCGGCGCGCTCGTCGCGCACCTCGGCGGGCTCGGCATGGGCGGCGACGTCGACGGGATGATGCGCCACAGCACACATTTTCTCATGCTGTTCTCGATCCTCCTCGTCGCGTGGATTTGGCTCTGGCAGGCGACAGTGGCGAAGGAGGCCCTCGCGAAGAGCACCCCCGCCGACGCCGCCTTCTACGAGGGCAAGCTCTGCGCCGCGCAATACTGGATCGCGACGGAGCTCCCGCGCGTCCACGAGCTCGCCGCCCTCTGCCGCTCGAACGACGACTCGTTCGCGCGCATGCAGGACGCGTGGTTCTAGCTTCCCGCCGCGACCGCGGTCAGAACGCCGTCGCCGTCGCCCAGTCCTTCTCGAACGTCGCGGCCATCGTCTGCACCGCCGGCACGTCCGAGAGGATGATCCCGATCTCGCGGTTCTTCGTCAGCGACGTGTAGCTCAAGTTCTCCGACCCCAGGTACGCGTACGTCCCGTCCACCACGATGGACTTCACGTGCACCGCCGGCGACCCCATCCACCGCGCCGGGATCGCGTTCGTCGAGAGATCCGCCGCCGCTTGCGTGTTCGTCGTGATCCAGCTCGGCGCCGCCAAGAGCACGCGCACGTCCACGCCTGCGGCCTTGCGCTCGAGCACCGCCGCCTGCACCGCGCGATCGGCGTACTGCATGGACTCGATCACGATCGTCTTCGTCGCGCTCTTCACCAGCTCGGCGAGGCGCGCCTCCGAGTTCACCGGGGACACGATCAGGCGCGTGCACGACAGATCCGGCGTCGCCTGGGTCCAGTCGGCATCGAAGAGCGCGCCGAGATCGGCGACGTCCTGGGGATCGGTCAGGTGCGCGACGTAGTTGCGCTCCTTGTTGATGTACGAGAGCGCGTAGTTCCCCGTCGAGACCATCGCCGCTTGCCCGTCGACGATGAGCGTCTTGGCGTGCATGTACGAAAATTTCGGATCGCTCCACTCGAACTTCGCGCCCGCCGCCTCGAGCGTCACGCGGTACTTGTCGTTCGTCGCGCGCTGCGTGTTGCCGTCGAGGATGACGCGCACGTCGAGGCCGGTCTTCGCTTTGGCCACGAGCGTGTCGAGGATCCCGCCGTATCCCATCTCGTAGCCGAAGACCTTGATGGTGGTCTGCGCGGTGGTGAGAAATTGCACCTGCGGCGTCTCGCTCTCGTCGGGGAGGACGGAGAGGGTCACCGGCGTCGCGCGCGGCGCGGTCGGCGTGCAGGCGGTGTTCGGCGGCGCGGCTTCGGGGGTCATTCCGGCGTCGGGATCGGGGAGGGCAGGGGACCCGGCGTCCGGGGTCGGCGTCGTGTCGATCTGCGCGGCGCCCGGATCAGAGCTCGTGGCGTGTTTGCCGCCGCACCCTGCGAGCGTAAGGAGAAGAAAGCTGTACACTGCACGCATCGGGACCTCCGTGGACCGGCGGACTCTGGCGGATGTACGCGGCGTAGGCACGTACCAGCTTGTTAAACTTCGACCCCGCGGAGAGGGACGGCGGGGTCCAAGAGGTAGCCGTCGTCGCGCGTGAGCAGGTTGTCCTTGAGGCCGAGCTTCCTCAATTGAGACAGCGCGTTACGCACACGCGAGAAGCCCGCCTCCGCCTGCACGCGCTCGCCCGGCCAGCCGGCGGCGAGGAGGTCCTGCCAGGTGACGCCGATCCCCGGCGTGCCGCTGCGGCGCTCGACCAATAGAAGGAGGGCAAGGCGCAGAGCTCGGCGGCGCGACAAGTCTACAGTCGTGCCGTCGGTCGCGCGAAACCATCGGCCGTCCGCGGCGATCTCGAGGAGCGCGCCGCTCGCGCGAACGGCAGCCTCCAGCGCAGCGGATGCGCGACGGAGCCTCGTGCTCGTGCCGGCGTGCGAGGCCATGGCGTCGTCGGCGTCCGCGGCGTCCTTCGTATCCGTTGAAACCATTGCGGCGACCTCGCCGGCGCGCACCTGACCCGCGCGCGCGAGGAGGGCGAGGGCCCGCCGCGTTCCGAGATCTTCGACGCGGAGGCCGCGCGCCTCGTCGTGCCGCCCCTGGAGCGCGAGGATCCACGCCTCGTCCTCCTCCGTCGCGCGTCCGTGGCCGAGTGACGCGGCACGTTCGAGCGCGCTCGCGGCTTCGTCGTGCTCTCCGAGGGCGGCGTGGTGCCACGCGAGGTGCATCCAGGTCGTCGCCTCGTGACGCGGGCTGCCGGCCTCGGCGTGGAGCGCGAGGGCCTGGTGAAGCAGCGGGCCCGCGAGCTCGGGGCGGCCGGCCTCGACCTCGACCGCGCCGGCATGGCTCAGCGCGACGCCAACGAGCGCGCGATCACCGACCTCACGGAGAATCGCCGTCGCCTGCTCGAGGTGCGCGCGTCCTCCGTCGATCTCGCCGAGCTCGTGCGCGACGTACCCGAGGTGCAGGTGATCGGCGCCCTCGAGCCGCCGATTCGCGGTCTCGCGATGGATCGCCAAGGAGGCCTCGTGCGCGCGGCGCGCCTCTTCCAAGTGGCCCAGGCGATGAAGCGTCACGCCGAGGTACGAGAGCTCGACCCCCTCGTGCTTGCGGTGGCCGAGCTCGCGGTGGGCGGCGAGGGCCTGCTCGTGACAGACGCGCGCCTCGCGCAGGCGCCCGAGCCCGGCGAGCGCGGTCCCGAGCTCTCCGTGCGCAACCGCTCGCATCACCTTGTCGCCGAGCGCGGTGAACGCGGCGAGGGCCTTCTCCTTGTGCGCGAGCGCGTCCTCGGCGCGTCCCTGCGCGCGATAGACGGCGCCGAGCAGACGATGCGCCTCGGCCGTGGCGTGCAGATCTCCGGCGGCCTCGCGAAGCACCGCTTCCAGATCGGCCGATGCCTCGGGGAGTCGCCCCAGGAGCCGATGCGCCTCGCCCCGCGAGAGCCGCGCGCGCACGCCTTCGACGGGCGCGTCCGCGCGATCCATCGTGTCGAGCGCGTCGGCGAGCGCCTTCGGCGACAGCTCGGTCGCGCGCGCCGCTGCCAAGAGGATCGCCGCGCGGTTGAACGCGAGCACCGACACGATGCGCCTCACGTAAGGCAAATCCGCGTCGGTTACGACCGGCGCGCCGCGCGCATCGGCGGCGCGCGCCACGAAGAGGCGCACCGCGTCGTCCTCGCCCAGGGGCTCGCGTGCCACTACGCAGTGAGCTCCGCGAACTGCAGCACGTGAACGCCGGGCTCGCCCTTCAGCGTCGCCCGCACGAGGCCGGCCGCGACCGTCTTCGCTTCGATCGGGCGGTACCCGCGCAGTCCACCGACCATCGTGAACGCGAGCGCCCGTGCAACCGCGATACCTGCCGCCTCCGCGGGTCTGCTCTCGCGCCGATCACCGACGAGGAGGCTCGGCCGCGCCACGTTCACCACGTCGAAGCCGAGCGCCGCGACGTCGCGCTCCGTCTCCCCCTTCACGCGCAGATAAAAGTTGCCGCCCTTCTCGGTCGCGCCGACCGACGAGACGAGCGCGAGGCGCGTCGCCCCCGCCTCCTTGCCGAGCTTCGCGACCGCGACCGTGTAGTCGTGATCGACGCGCCGGAACTTCTCCTGGCTGCCGGCGACCTTGATCGTGGTTCCGAGGCACGCGTACACGTCGTCCGCGGCGAGGCCCGCCTTTGCGGCGTCGAGCGCTTCGAAATCGACCACGCGCTCGTCGAGCTTGTCATGCGTCTTGCCGAGCGATCGCCTCACGAACACCGTGACGCGCGCGTAGTCGGGGTGCGCGAGGAGCTGCTCGAGCGTGTGGCCGCCGACGAGCCCTGTGGCTCCGGCGAGGAGGGCGGTGCGCGTGGTCATGGCCTCTTGCGTACATGGACTCGGCCCGGGGCGAAATCGTACAAGCGTGCAACTTCGTCGGCGCGGCGCTCGAGGACCGCGCGTTGGTTGAGGTATCCCTTGTCGGTGATCTCGCCGGCGTCGATGCTCGGGGCCTCGTCGAGCACGAGGGCGCGGGCGACGCGCGTGCTCGTCCCGGCGCGTCCGGCGTTGAAGGCAAGGAGGCGCGACGTGAGCTCGACGTCGAGATCCGGCCTCTTCGCCGCGTCCGGCGTCACGAAGAAGAGGGCGCCGATCTCCTCGCGGTCATGGCCGGTCACCACGGCGTCCGCGACGAGCGGCGCGCACGCGGCGACGAGCTGAATCCTTAGCTCGCCGACGTGGACCCAGGTGCCGCTCGCGAGCTTGAAGTTCTCGGCAGTGCGGCCGTCGAAGACGACGCCCTTGGTCGGATCGGCGTCGTCCTCGAGCCGTCCGGCGTCGCCCATCGGAAAAAATCCGCCTTCGTCGAGGGCAAGCGGCTCGACCCGTCCGCCGGCGCGCCAGTACCCGGGCGACACGTTGGGCCCCTTCACGCGCATCTCGAGCTTGCTCCCGCTCGGCACGAACGCGAGTTCGGTCCCGCGCGCGGGCAGACCGATGACGCCCGCCCGGGGGATCGAGAAGTGCACCTGCGTCGCGAGCGGCGACGTCTCGGTCGAGCCCCACGCCGACACCATGGCGACGACCTCCCCCCGCGCTCTCCGGCTCACCTCCTCGATGCGCGCCCACGTCGACTGCGGGAGCGCCGCCGCCGCGTAGAAGACGAGATCGAGCTCCGCGAAGAACGTGTCCCGGAGCGCTGCGTCGTTCTCGAGCTGCGTGGCGAGCATGTCGAAGCCGCGCGGCACGTTGAAATACAGAGTCGGCGAGATCTCGCGCAGGTTCCGAAGCGTCGTTTCGAACGCCCCGGGCGCAGGCTTTCCCGCGTCGACGTAGAGCGTGCCGCCGTGCCAGAGGACGAGGAAGAAGTTGTGGTTGCCGCCGAACGTGTGGCTCCACGGGAGCCAGTCGACGACGATCGGAGGGCGCTCGGCGAGGAACGGCCAGCCGGCGGCGATGGCCTCCTGGTTCGTCGAGAGCATGCGCTGCGTGTTGACGACGCCCTTGGGAGCGCCGGTCGAGCCGGACGTGAAGAGGATCTTGGCGACGGTGTCGGGCCCCGTCGCGTCGAATGCCTCGTCGACGTCCGCGGTGGGCGACGTCGAGCGCGCGTCGTTCACGATGAGGACATGGGCGGCAGAGAGCGCGTCTCCGCGTCGGCTGACGAGGATGGGGACGTCGAGCCCGAGCGCGCCGAGGGCCTTCGCGAAGGCGGCGCCGTCGTCCACGTAGACGGCGCCGGGCGCGAGATCGGCGGCGATCGTGCGGAGCTTGGCGAAGTCCGCGGACAGGAGCGAGTACGCGGGCGACACCGGTGCGACAGGGATCCCGACGTGCATGCCTGCGAGCTGAAGGAGCGCGTGGTCGACCGAATTGCCCGACAGGAGCATGAGCGGTCGTGTCGGCCCGAGCCCGAGATCGAGCAGCACTTGGCCCAGGCTGCGCGCTGCGGCGAAGGCGTCGGCGTACGACGTCCTTCGCCACGCGCCGTCGTCGCCGCGCTCGACGAGGAAGGGGCGATCACCGGCGACCTTCGCCCAATGCGCGAGCTTGTCGCCGACGCGGCGCGGGCACTCGCCGAGCGGCGTCGGAACGCGGAGCACGAAGCCGCCTCCCTCGAGAGGAGCGCGGTGGACTTCCGGAGCGGCGAAGCGCGGCATGGACCGGGGCACGCGCCCATTCTAACCACCACTATCAGTCTTGAGGCAGCTCCCCATAGCGCGCGCGCAGATCCGGCAGTGCCGCCGCGATCGTATCGCGCGTCCGGTCGCGCAAGGTCGCGACGTCGTCCGCGCCGAGGCCCGCGGAGGGCACCGGCGTCAGGATCTTCGCGCACGCGCGCGCCTTGCCGAACCACTTGGAGTGCTTCGGGCGCATCTGCCGCGTCCCGGCAATCGCGACGGGCAGCACCGGCACCTGCGCGCGGATGGCGAGATCGAACGCGCCGTTCTTGAAGGGGAGGAGGTTGCCGTCCTTGGAGCGCGTGCCCTCCGGAAAGAGCATCACCGAGATGCCGCCCGCGAGCGCGCTCTCGCACTCCTTCATCATGGCCACGACGCTGTCCTTCTCGCCGCGGCGCAGCTTGATGTCGCCGCTCAGGCGCATGGCCCAACCGGTGAGCGGCGGTTTGAAGAGCTCCTCTTTTGCCACCCAGCGCATGTCCCACGGCAGCCACGACAAGAGGAAGGGGTCGGCCTGCGACTCGTGGTTGGCGACGACGACGTACGGCTTGTGGTCGATGTCGGCGGGCGCGTCCCCTTCGACCGTGAATTTCCACAGCGGGGTGAGCGCGCTCGAGGTCTTGCCCAGGCGCCGCATCCACCGCCCTGGCAGGCGCTGCGTCGGGTCCCCGCGATGCAGGCCGCGCGAGACGGCCATGATGGGCAGGAACGCGGCCACGCACAGGCCGAACTCGACGTACGTGTACAGGCCAGTCGCGGCGTTGGGCATCGTCCAAACCGCCAAATACCGCCCTTTTCGGCGCGAAATTGTCACGAAACTGCAAGGAGGCCAGGCGCGAAGAGAATTTCTCGCCTATCCGCATGCCTTCCGGCCTGCTACGAGGCGCGGCACCATGAACGAGGCCGACCTCGCCGAGACACTGGGGCCCGCCCTCACCGCCGCGCTGGAGAAGAAAGGGTACGCGTCCCTGACGTCCGTGCAGGAGGCCGTCCTCGCGCCGGAGCTGGCCGATCGCGACCTGCGGATGACGTCGCAGACGGGGTCCGGCAAGACGGTGGCCATCGGTTTCGTGCTGCGCAGCGTCGTCGTCGGAGCGTCGGCCGGCAAAGGTGGCGTCGCGAGGCCCCGGGCACTGGTCGTCGCGCCGACCCGCGAGCTGGCGCGCCAAGTAGAGGAGGAGCTCGCGTGGCTCTACGCGGGGACGGCCAAGGTCGTCTCGGTCGCGGGCGGCACGAGCGTGCGCGATGAGCGTCGGGCGCTGGGGGCCGGTCCTGGGCTGGTCGTTGGGACGCCGGGGCGGCTTCTGGATCACCTGACGCGAGGCGCCATCGACGCGAGCGAGGTCGGCGCGGTCGTGCTCGACGAGGCCGATCGACTCCTCGATCTCGGCTTCCGCGAGGACCTCGAGAAGATCCTCGCGACGACGCCGGCGACGCGTCGCACGCACCTGGTCTCGGCCACGTTCCCGCGCGACGTCCGTGCCCTCGCCGACGCGGTGCAGAGGGATCCCGCGCACGTCGAGGGGACGCGCCTCGGCGAGGCGAACTCCGACATCGATCACGTCGTCTACCTCAGCGAGCCGCGCGAGCGCGTCGACGCCATCGTGAATTTGCTCCTGTCGCGGCCGGACGAGCAGACGCTCATCTTCTGCCGCACGCGCGCCGACGTCGCGCGGGTGTCGCGCGAGCTTTCGCAAGCCGGGTTCGGGGTCAGCTCGCTGTCGGGCGAGATGGAGCAGCCTGCCCGTGATCGCGCCCTCGCCGGCTTCAAGCGCGGCGATTTGCGCGTCCTCGTTGCCACCGACGTGGCGGGGCGCGGCCTCGACGTGCAGGACATCGCGTGTGTCTTGCACGCCGATGCGCCGGACGATCCCGACACGTACACGCACCGCAGCGGCCGGACCGGGCGCGCGGGCCGCAAGGGTCGGAGCGGCATCCTCATCGCCCCCGCGGGGCTCCGTCGCGTCTCGTCGCTGCTCTTTCGAGCGCGCGTGACCTTCCGGGTCGAACCGCTCCCCACCGCGGCCATGATCCGCGACGCGGCGGACGAGCGCCTGCGCGAGGAGCTCGTCGCGCCGGACGCCGAGGGCTTCGCGGGCTTCGACGATCGCACGTGGAACCTCGCGAAGCAGATCGCCAAGGACGCCGATCCGGCGCGGACGATCGCACGCCTGATCGTCCGTGCGCGTCGCACCGGCGTCGCGCAGGCGCGCGAGATTCGCTCGTACGCATCGCCGAACGCGGCCCGGGAGCGTTACCAGACGCCCCATACGGCCCCCGCCCCGCGAGTGCCGTATTCCAAGGCTCCCGTCGATCGGCCTTCGCGGTCGGCGCGCACGGCGCCCTCCGATCGTCCTTCGCGTACGGCGCGCGCGGTGCCCGCGGATCGCCCTTCGCGTACGACGCGCGCGGTGCCCGCGGATCGCCCTTCGCGTACGACGCGCGCAGTGCCCGCGGATCGCCCTTCGCGTACGACGCGCGCAGTGCCCGCGGATCGCCCGTCGCGTTCCACGCGCGCGGTACCGGCCGATCGTCCGTCGCGCTCGGCACGCGCCGAGCGTCCTGCCTTCGAGTCCGCTCCGCGCCGTCCGCCGCCCGGTGGCGACGCGTGGGTTCCGTTCCGTGTCACGTGGGGCGAGCTCCACGGCGCCGACGCGCGCAGGCTGATGGCGGTCGCGTGCCGCCGCGGCGGCGTCGGTGGCAAGGACATCGGCGCGATCCGATTGGGGTCCACGTGGTCGACCGTCGAGGTCGCTGCGCATCTCGCCGACGCCTTCGCCGAGGCCGCCGCCAAGCCGGACGAGCGCAACCCGCGCGTGAAGTTCGCGCGCGACACCGAAGGAACGTTGCCGCCCCGCTCGGGTCCGCCGCCCCGCTCAGGCCCGCCGCCCCGCTCAGGCCCGCCGCCCCGCTCAGGCCCACCGCGCCCCGCCGGGAAGTCGGACGGTTGGGGCGATCGCCCGCTCTCGAAGCGCCGCTGACATTCGCGGAGACGGAACGCGCCATCGCCGGCCATCACTGTCCGATGGCGATGCCCGTCCGTGCACTGCTCTTCTCCGCCGTCGCGTCGGTCGTCGCGCTCGCGGCGTGTGGTCGTTCGGCGCTCGACGACGGCACCTCGCGCGACGCCGCGTTCCCCGCGCTCGGTGACGACGCCCAAGCGCCGTGGTCGAGCGACGACGCGACGGACGGCTACGACGCGTACGTTCCGCCAATCAACGGTGACGCCGGCACGATCCCCGAAGGACACTGCGATCTCACGCCGCCTCTTGCGCCCGGGTGCCCTCCCGTCGCGCCGCTCCCTCGCGCAGCGTGCGTGCCGCCGACCAATCCGAGCGCGGCGTGCACGTACGCGCTCACCGACGCGTCGGGGACGTACCTCGCGAGCTACGTTTGCGGTCCGCTCGGCGAGGATCTTATCGGGTGGAAGGAGTCCGTTGTTCCGTGCACGCTCGCGTGCCGCGTCGACGCCGGGGCCACGCCCCTCGACACCACGGGCTGCGCGTCGCGCGAGACCGTCCCATGCAATCCGCCCGCCGGCGAGAGCGTGCAGGAGGCCCTCCGGGATCAGATCTTCACGACCCCTTGCCAGCACCGCGACGGCGCGGGCGGCTACACCGTGCGCTTCGATCCCCAGGGCTGCGCGATCTCGATCTCGGGCGGCCTCTTCAGCGCGTGCGACGTCGTGTCGATTACGTCGAAGCGCTTCCTCTGCGCCGAAGGCCATCCGTGCGCGACCGCAGTTACGCTGGTCAAGTGAGGCGAAGCGAGGCGAAACGAAACACGTGGCGGAGACGCGCCTGGATCCTGCGCGCATGCGCCGATGCATGCATGATCCACATATTTCCTGAAGCACTTCGATAAGTGCCCGGCCGCGCAATCGGCGTGTTTCTCGAAAAAAACGCGGGTTCGTCGTCCAACGTGAATGGTGATGTCGGTTGGCGTCGTACTTGCACTCTACACGTACCATGACGATCGAATTCGACACCCACGCCTTGGCCGCCCACGTCCTCCGCGCCATCGCCCGCCCCCGCGCGCGCGTCGTCACCGTCGACGACGTCTCCCGTGTCGTCGGCGCGCGCCGCGAAGATGTCCGCCGCGTCGTCTCGCGCCTCCATCAAGAGGGCTTCGTCGACGCGCTCCGCATGCGCCCGACGATGGCCGGCCTCGCCGTCGCGACGACCCTCCGCTCGTGCAAGCTGAAGGACGTCCGCTCGGAGTCGCACATGCCCGTCGCCGCTGTCGCCTAGCAGGCTGCAAAAGCAGCCTGCCGAAGGCGCGGGAGCGGCTTCGCGCTGGGGGTGAATGCCGGCTTGGCCGGCAGAGGGGGCCGCGCGGCGGTCCCCTCCACCTGGGTCAGGTGAGGGCGCCGTGCGTGCGTCGAGGGTCGGGCCAGAGTTTCGCGATGCGCAGGAGGTTGTACGCGGCGCCGATCATGTAGCCGGCGATCTGGTTGGCGCCGAGGCCGACGTAGCGCGTCTTTCGGAAGCCGCCGACGGTCTTCTTCCAACCGGAGATCCTTCGCACGCCGAAGGTCCGGCCAAACCATCGCGCCACGGGCGACGGCGCTCCGGGACCCTGGTCTGAGGAAAACCGCCGCGCGGTTCTCCTCTCGCCGCTTCGCGTCGATTCACCACTCCGGCGAAAACCGCCTCCCGACGGTTTTGCAGGCCGCTGCTTTTGCAGCAGCCTGCTAGAGACGCGTCACGCCGATCGGAGCCCGCCGAGGAACGCGACGACGGCGGCCTCCAGCTGATCGACGCCGGGGTGCTCCGTCGGCATGTGGCTCGCGCCCTCGAGGACGACCATGCGCTTCGGTGCCGCGAGGCGATCGAAGAAGCGCCGGCTCGCTTCGATGTCGGTCATGCGATCGGCCCCCGGGTGCGCGAGGAGCACCGGGCAGAGATCGAAGTCCTCCGGCTCGATCGCCGGCGCCGTCGTCATGAGCGTGCGCAGGAAGCGCGCGGGCACCCAGCTGCCGCCGCCCATGCGATCCGACTTGCATAGCGCCGCGAGCGCCGGATCGTTCGAGATGCCGTCCATCTTCGAGACGTACGCCATCGGGAGCGGCAGGCCGTCGGTCATGAACGAGAGCGCGCTGAGGACCGAGAGGCCGGCGGTGCCGAGCCACGGATGACGCGACAGCTCGCGCCGCGTCGCCGTCTCGCGCGGATCGGCGAGCGTCGTCGCCACGAGGCCGACGACCTTCTTCGAGAGGCAGGCGGCCCAATACGCAAGGAGGCCACCGAGCGACACGCCGAAGAGTACGACCGGCTTTCCGTCGCGGGCGAGCTCGGCCTCGATCAAGTCGACGACGCAGTCGATCCACAGGCCGTAGTCCATCCGTGCGCCCTTCGCGGCCGTGAGGCCGTACCCCGGCAGATCCGGCGAGACCGTCTCGTACCCGTAGCGCTGCGCGATGACGGCGGCGGGGGCCATCACGCGGCCATATGCGCCGGCGCCGTGGAGCACGATGACCTTCGGCTTGTCGCGGTCACCGTTCATGCGATCGAGGTGCACGTCGAGGCCGCGCCACGACCACCACTCTTCGCGCGGCGTCGTCGCCGGCGTGCATCGCATGCCTTCGGGGAAGAACGGCTGGTAGAGGCGCCAGGTGGGGTTCGTCGCGTAGGAGGCAGAGGCGAGGTCGGGGGTCTTCATGCGCCTCGTTGTGACCGCCGCGCCGGCGTCCCTCAATCGCCGTGCGCGCCAATCGGCTGACCGCGCGCGACGCGGCTCTCGACCGGCGTGAGCCCCGTCCAGCGCTTGAACGCGCGGAAGAACGCGCTCGGCTGCGAGAAGCCGAGGAGGAACGAGATCTCGGCGATCGACAGCCCGTCGTCGAGGTAGCGCTGCGCGAGCTCGGACCGCGCCGCCTCACGTACGCCTTGAAACGATGCGCCCTCGTCCTTCAAGCGCCGCTGCAAGCTCCGCGCGCTGAGGCCGAGGCGCTTGGCGACCTTGCCGACGTCGGCGTCGTCCTCGCGAAGGGCCTCCCACAAGACGCGCTTCACCTGCGCCACCAGCGGGGGATCGCCGCGCGTCTTTCCTTGGAGCTCACCCGCCGCGCGCGTGAGGATCCCGAGCAGCGCGGGATCCGACGTCTGCAGCTTGGCGTCCATCGTGCCGGTCGCCACCACCAGCTGCGTGGCGCGCGTGCCGAAGGTCACCTTCGCGTCGAAGAACGCCTCGTAGGGCGCCACATCGCCCCTGGCGCGATGCTCGAAGTCGACGGCGATCGGTCGAAACACTGGGGAAATGAGCCTCCGCGCGTGCTGGACGATGAGCGCGAAGCAGAGCTCGTGAGACGCCGGTGCGGGCGCCTCGCTCTCGACGAGGACGCGGAGGCACGTGCGCTCCCCTTCTTCGACCAGCCCGACCTCGACCGCGTCGTCGAGCAAGTTCAAGTAGCGCACCCACTGCGTGAGCGCGGCGCCGAGGGTGGGCGCCGACCGGCACACGTACTCGACGATGCCGAACGCGCCGGGCGGCGTCGCTTCGGCGATCCGCAGCGCGAGGTGCGGCGTCTCTGCGAGGCGCGCGGCCTCTGCCCACGCGACGCAGAACTGCGCCGGCGTGATCCGTGCGTCGGCGTCGGCGGCCATCTCCTTCGTGAGCCCGGCGGCGCGTAGGAGCGCGGCCTCGGCGTCGAGATTCCCGCCCATCGCGGCCACCAGGGGCCGCACGAGGAGCGCGCTGATCGAGCCCGTCGCCATCGCGAACGAGCCTACTTGATCAGCATCCACACGACGAGCCACGCCACGCCGCCCATCACCGCGAAGAGCGCCGACGACAGGGCCGCGCGGTCGATCCCTTGGCGCTTCGCGAGCGGCACCACGGTCGACGCAAAGTCGCCGGCGTCCATGCTCGCGTTGAAGAGGAAGAGGAACGGCGCGCTCTCGACGTGCGCCGTCGCGTAGAACGCGAGGACGCCGAGCCCGACGTCGCGCACGCCGAAGAAGCGGGCCATCAGGCGCGCGGTCGGCGAATCCTGCTCTTTCGGAAAGCCGAGGGCGCGCGACGCGAGGCCGGCGGCGACGAACGGGGCGAGGCCCAGGGCGATGCGCCCGAAGCCCATGGCAGTCACGACGTAGCGAAGCGTGTCGGTCATGCGCGTGGATTTCCCACGCGCAGGCGCCGCCGCCCTGACCGCCCGCGCCAAAGGAGTGACCGCGAGCGCGCCCAGCAAGCGAGGCCGCGAGCCCCCGCGATGCGTCAGGCGGTGGGTTTGGGGTAGGGGAACGTCTCGGTCGGCGCCGTGGGGACGACCTCGTTGAATTTTCGGACGTCGAGCTCGAGGCGACCGTCGGGGAGCTCGCGAAGGACGTCGGCGTGGCGCGCGCCCCAGAGGATGTCCTTCATCGTGTACCTCCGCCGCGCGTGCACGGGCTGGAGCGACGTGTCGTCGGTCCCGGTGACGCCGACCGTCAGCTCGAGCTCGTCCTTGCGACAGTCCGCGGGCGTGAGGCCGAAGAGCGGGCTCGCCTCGTCGATGATGTGCATGACCGCCCACGAGCGCGCGAGCGCCATCGTCCGATCGCGCGTGAGCTTCGCGTCGTAGAGGCGGTAGAAGGTGACCCCTTCCTTCGTGACCTCGGTCTTGATCACCGACACGCGCACGGTCGCCTCGAAGATCGTGCTGGCGCGATCGTTTCCGATGCGGAAGGAGAGCGTCGGCACGCCGTCCATCGGCGAGATGACGACCTTGTCCGAGAAAATCAGCTGCCCGGTGGTTTGCGAAAACCGGGCGAAGACGATGCCGGTGGAGAGCGCCGTCAAGATCAGGCCGACGACCGACTCGGCAACCATGACGAGGTGCGCAGCGGTAGACTGCGGGTACATCGCCCCGTAGCCGATGGTGCCCATCGTCTGGACGCTGAAGAAGAACGCGTCGCGAAAGACGCCCGCGCGCACGCCGACGACTCCGCCTGTGATCATGTAGCCGACCGCGAACACCGCGTTGATGAGGAGGAAGGCCGCGGCGATCCCTGCGATGAGGGCCGACCAAGGCATCTTGAGGATGGAGTGGTACGCGTCGCGGAGCGGATGGCGCCGCGCTCCGACGATGACGATGTCGTCGTCCTGCTTCCTCTTCGCCACGCGCGAATTTCAGCCTTCAGCGGCCCTCGGGGCCAACTTCTCGCGTTTCGAAGGTCATCCCCGCCGCGCGCAGGCGATCTACGAGGTGCATCCCCAGGGCCGACGCCGGGGTCACGACGCCGTAGCGGCGCGGGAGCGCGGCGGCGTCTTGCGCGAGGCACACCGCCGCCTCACCGAGCATCTTGGCGGTCTCGCCGTATCCCGGATCGCTCGTGCCTTCGACGCGCGCGTCCACGCGGAGGCCTTCGCCCTCGCCGACAATGCGCACCTTGAAGAAGCCCGCGTCGCGCGCCGCCTGCGACGGACCCTGACCGGGGGTGGGGAGGAGCGGCCCCAGGAGCTTGCGCCCACTCGCGAACGACGCGACGCCGACGAACCCGCCGAGCGCTGCGGTCACGGCGGCCGCCCGCGCGAAGCCCTTCGGACCGGGTCCGAAGCTCATCGCTTCGCTGTAGGCGAGTTGCTTGCCGTACGCGAAATCCTGGAGCGCGTTCGATCGCCGCACGACACGCGTGTTGATCGCCGCCATGACGAACGGCCCGGTCCACTGGCCAATACGCGGCTCGTAGCGGACGTCGCGCTGGTCGTGACCGTCGGGCCCGCGGTCTACGGCGCGGTCCGGCAAGAGCGCGTACGGATCGGCCATCAGCCGCCGCAGATCGCGATCGTGCGAGCCGGCCTCTAGCATCTCCATCATCGACGCCACGGTGCCGCCGCTGAAGCTCCCCTTCATCGGCCCGCAGAAGAACGACGCGGTGGCCAGCGACTTGCCGCGCGCCTGGAACGCTTCGTGGAGGAGGAGCACGCCGAGGTCCGACGGGATCGAGTCGAAGCCCGCGGAGTGGACGATGCGCGCACCTGTCTCCTGCGCCTTCGCGTGGTTCGCGTCGATCGAGCGGCGGATGAAGGGGACCTCGCCGGTCAAATCGCAGTAGCTCGTGCCGCTCTCGGCGCACGCGCGCGCGAGCGGCAACCCGTGCTTCATGTAAGGGCCGACCGTCGTGCACACGACCTTCGTGGCCTTCGCGATCTCGCCGAGCGCGCCCACGTCGGCGCTGTCGGCGACGAGGACATCGCGCGGGGCGAGGCCGGGAGCGATGCGCACCAGCTCGGAGCTCACGGCGGCGAGCTTCTCGGCGCTCCTCCCCGCGATCGCCCAGCGCAGGCCTTGTCCGTGGTGGCGCGCGAGGTACTCGGCGACGAGCTTCCCGGTGAAGCCGGTCGCGCCGAAGAGGACCACGTCGTAGCTGCGTGCCATCCGGACCTGCGTATCACGCGCCCGCGGGGGAAAGCACGCGATCGAGGGTCATGTGGCCTTGGTCATCCGCGCCTCGCGGACCTTCCACTTCACGCGCGCCTTCTCCTTCTCCCCCTCGCGCGTGCGCACCGGCGCGCGCGCCACCAGCGACTCGAGGAGGCGCGCGGTCGTGGCCGCCACCTCCTTCATCGCAGCCTCGAAGGCCTCGCGATCGGCGTCGGAGGGCTTCTGCAGGCCGCTGACCTTGCGGACGTACTGCAGAGCCGCGGCCTCGATCTCGACCGGCGTGGTGGGTGGCGCAAAGTTGTAGAGCACACGGATGTTGCGGCACATGACCGGAAATGTAGCGCGTCCCGTGGGCCTCCGCGTCAGTTGCGCGTCACTTGCCCATCACTTGCAGGGTGGAAACGTCACGCGGTAGGCCTCGGGGCCGCCGGTCGCGGAGCCGCCGGGCCTCTGGTCGTGGGTCACCGAGACGCGGCACTCGCCGAGCGTCGCGTTTCCGCTCTCGTCGACCGCGCGCCAGCCCAGGCGATAGACCCGGCCGTTCGCGTTGCCCTTGCGCTCGGAGCGCAGGTCGACGGCGTCGCAGCCGACGGGCGCGACGTCGGCGGTCGTGTGCCCGTCGCCGGTGGAGTCGGCGGGCTCGTCCGAGGTGACGTAGGTGAACGAGAGAGATACATGCGCACTGCACGTATCGACCGCGGTCACGCAGTCGGCCGCGGCGAACCGCGTCATCTCGTGGTTGGGAGGCCACATCGTCGAGTCCTTCGACGTCGCGCGCGGCGGCGTCGTGTCACGAACGGTGATGGTCGAGGTGCACACGCGCCCCGTCCCCGCCTCCGCGGTCTCAGTGACCGTGACGGTCGTGCTGCCGAGCGGCAGCGGCTGCGGGTGATCGATCGTGAGCTGGGTGTCGGCACACAGCGGCGCCGTGCCGCCGTCCGTGACGGGCGCGGGCACGACGTAGATCGTGCCGGGATCGGTCCCGCTGGGGCCCGTGCATTCGACGACGCGAACGTCGCTGCAGCGGAGCGCGCCCGGCGGGATGGTTGCGCTGCTATCGACGCAGGTGGCGGTCAGCGGCGCTGAGGAGGTTCCTACGTCGGTCGTCGACGGCGCGCAGGCGGCGAACGCGGTGAGCGTGGCGAGCGCCGCGGCGTGGCCCGAGCGGCGAAGCGCGACAGCAATCGAGGTGACCATGGTTGACCCTCCTTCGCAGTCCTACGTGCTCACGCATTCGGCGCGCGCAAGTGGACCATGGAGTGACCGTGAGGCACCGAGGCCTCACCTTGTGGCGCTCGTGACCAGGTGGTCACAGCAAGCTCGCCTCAGTCGACGCCGGCAAAAAAAATGCGGTGCGCGGCGCGTCTCAGTCCTGCGCGAAGAGCACGGCGCGCGCAGGCGCGTGGAGCTCGTGATCCGCCGCGTCGAGCGGCGCCACGCCGGTGCCCACCGCGACGAACTCGATCACGTGCGAGTCCCAGCCGTGGCTCTCCTCGCGAACGTCGACGGCGAGCACGCCGGCGGTGGCCCCTGCCTCGTGCGCCTCGTACTGCATCCGCGCCATCGCGAGCTCACGCGCGTCGTAGAGACCCTGGGTGAAGGCGGCGTGCTCCATGTTCTGCTGCGCCTGCCCGAGGCTCTTCCACCACTGCCCGAGCGACAGGTGCGCGACGTGATAGACGCACACGCCGTGGGCGAGGCTCACCGGCCGGTACCCGGCGCGCACGATGCCCCAGAAATCGACGCCGGAGAGATCGCTCGTGAAGGGGCGCCCGTAGCGATCACGCCACGCCGCGCCGTCGCCCTTGCGGCGCTTCACGGCGGTGCCCACCGCAACGAACTCCGCGTGGTGGCCCTCGCGCTCCATGTCGATGCGCATTCCGACGACGCCGTCGGCGCCGAGCTGCGCGGCTTGATCGGTCAAGCGCTTCATGGCGACGTGCCGCGCCGCCAGCATCATCTGCGACACGTTGCCGAGCTCCATGTTGGTCGTCCACGGCGCCGACGACCATCCGATGTGGTAGTAGCTCGACCCCTGCACGAGCTCGAGCGGCTCGAAGCCGCACTCCTCTACGAGGAGCAGCTCGTCGATCGACAGATCGCTGGTGAAGTATCCGCTCATCAGCCCGCTCCGCTACTCGTTCACCGTCATCACGAGCTCGGGCACCGGCGGCGCCTCGGCGGCGTGGATGCGGAGCACGCTCGTGCCGACCGCGAAGAACTCGATGACGTGCGAGTCCCACCCGTGGGAGGTCTCGTACACCTCGGTGCCGACGACGCCGCTCGCGCCGTCGAGCTGCGCCTCGTATTGGAGCCGCTCCATCGCGAGCTCGCGCGCGTCGTAGAGCGCCTGGGTGAAATTCGGCATCTCGATGTTCTGGCCGACGCTCGAGAACCAGCCCCCCAGCGTCTGGTGCGCAACGTGGTAGACGCAGTTGCCCATCACGAGTGACACCGGGCGGTAGCCGCTCTTGAGCAGCATCCAGAAATCCTGGCCGGACAGATCGCTCGTGAACGGCATGCCGGAGGGCGCGCGCCAGGTCTGCACCTGGAATTTCTGTCCGGTCTCGGGGCGGCCGTAGACGGCGGTGCCGATCGCGACGAACTCGAGCAGGTTCTCACCCCACGCGTGGCGGTTCACGCGCAGGCGCACGCCGATGACGCCGTCGGCGCCGAGCTCGTGCGCCTCTTCTTCCATGCGCGCCATCGCCAGCTCACGCGCTTGGTAGAGCGCCTGCGTGAGGACGCCCATCTCCATGTTCTGCGTGTAGCCGGCCTGCTGGTAGCCCACGTGGTAGATCGACGAGCCCATCACGAGCCCCGCGCACTCGAAGCCCGCCTCGCGCACGAGGAGGAACTCCTTCACG
The DNA here is from genome assembly GCA_038231275.1 of Polyangiales bacterium. Lineage (GTDB taxonomy): Bacteria > Myxococcota_A > Polyangia > Polyangiales > Polyangiaceae > JANYHK01. Next base: position 440,276 of record JBBRLQ010000002.1, on the reverse strand, counting down.
GACAAGTCGCTCGTGAAAAATCGCGGACCTTGTCCCGGGCCACCGCCGCGCATTCGCTGGATGCGCTCGGCGGCGTGCTGCGGGAGGGCCTGACGCTGCACCTGGGGGCGGACGTAGTTCGCCATGATCAGTAACCGTGCTTTCCGTAGCGGGTAGGGGAGTCGCGCAGATCGACGACGAGGGGCGGACGCGGAGGGGCCTCGGCCTGTCCGCGGCGGACGACGGCGGTGCCCATCATGACGAGGTCGAGCGAGAAGGCGGTGTGGCTCCGGCCGCCCGACTCGTACTCGTGGTCGCGGGCGTCGCGTTGGATGGTGACGCCCACGACGCCGTGCGCCCCGAAGTGGGCGGCGAAAGCGCGGAAGCGCGACACGGCGAGGTCGCGCCCGACCTGCGACGCTTGCGTGTGAACCGGCAGCTCGCTCGAGAAGTACGTGCCCTCGCTCACGCAGTCGGCGTGGCGCGCGTAGAAAAAACAATTGCCCATCGCGATCGCGACGGGCCAGTAGCCGGCGCGGTGGAGCTTGTAGAGCTCGTCGGCGGTGAGGAGCGTCAGCGCAGGGAGGGGAGGCGGAGGTTGTCCGTCGAGGCGGACCGCGGTGCCGACGGCGGTGAACTCGATGAGATCTTGCCCCCAGTCGTAGCCCCTGCCGAGGAAGCGCGTGTCGATGACGAGGTGCGCGCCGAGCAGCTGCGCCTCCTGCTGCATCCGCGACAGGGCCAGCGCGCGGGCGCGATCGTAGGCGCGCGTGAGGGGCACGAGCTCGCCGCCAGTCCACGTCGTGAAGCCGCGGAAGCCGACGTGGAAGACGCTCGAGCCCATCACCTGGCTGATCGGCGACAGCCCCGTCGCGCGCGCGACCACCGTCTCGCTCGTCGACAGCGTGCTCGTGAAGACCGCTCGGCCGCCAGCGTTGAGCTCGTGGATGCGCCGCTGCGCGCGGAGCGGAAGGCCGCCTTGCGCGAGCTGCTGCTGGCTCAGCGCCTCGTTCACTGGGCGATCGGGCAAGAACGGGTGCACGCCGGGGATCGTCATCGCGGCCCTCCGAGCTGTCCGAGCACCCAAGCGGCGCGCGCGTTCGTGTTCGCGTGCGCGGCGAGCGCGTCGGTCAGCATTTGCACCCACACGTCGAGGGCCACCGCGCGCGTTCGCAGCGCGACGCCACGAACCACCTTCTTGTGGTGCGCCTGCGCGTGATTCCCTTCGCGCCGCACCATGAACACGTCGGGCTCGAGGTTCACCTCGATCGCCATCACGTAATTTCCGTTCGCCTCGATGCGCGTGTGCTCGGAGAACCCCTGCCATAGCGTCTGCGCAAGCCGGCCGAGGAACGCGTCGATGTTCGCGAGATCGAGCGCCATCCCGGCGGCGAGCTGATCGCCCGAGATCGCGACCTGGATCTGGGTCTTGCAGAACGGGCAGGCGTGCACCCGACCGTCCCATTGCGGCACCATCATCGCGCCGCAGTTCGTGCACGGCACTGGCTGAGACATGGCCGCGGACGATACCACCCCCCAGTGTCCGACACAGGGTTGCGTCGTGCTCCGGACCCCAAAAGTCCGCCATGGACGGACGGAATGGAACGGGAACGCGCGTTCCCCCGTTGGTGCTTGGCGTCGGCTACTCTGAGCCTCCCGAGGCCATACCGGCTCAGGGGCTCGAGACTGGGCAGAAAAATGCAGCGCGTCGTCGTCGTCGGAGGAGGGCTGGCCGGAATGGTCTCGGCCCGCGCGATCGCGGCGACGGGCCGCAAGGTCACGCTCCTCGAGAAGAGCGATCGGCTCGGCGGCAAGGCCGGCGCGAATCGTCACGGCGAGCGCCTCGTCGAGCACGGCTACCACGTCTTCCCCGCCTGGTACCCGAACGTCCGGCGCATCCTGCGCGAGATCGACGTCACGTTGATCGATTTCGATCGCTACCACTACCTCCTGCCCGGCGCGTACCCGAGCAAGGTGACCGTCCGCGGCCCGAGCGGCCTCGGCGCCGTGCTCTACAACCTCGGGCACGGCCTCCTCCCCTGGTACCAGACGCTCCTCTTCTACAACTTCACGCTCGATCTCATCTCGCAGGACATGTCGAACAAGCGCCTGCTCGATCGCGTCAGCGAGATCGGGCTGATGCGCAAGGCCTGGTACGTCACCGAGGCCGTCGCCGAGATGAACCAGGAGAACCTGCTCAAGGCGAGCGCGATCCCCGCCTACGAGATGAGCGCGATGACCGCCAAGCACATCGGCGGGTATTGGATGAAGCAGGCGTCGCCCTTCCTGAGCGTCCTGCCGGGGGACTTGCAGTCTACATTCATCGATCCGCTCGCGAAGACGGTGCGCGACGCGGGGGTGGAGGTGCGGCTGGGGGTGGACGTCACCGGCTTCGAGGTGGAGGACGGGCGCGTCGCGGCGGTCAAGATCGGCGACGAGCGTCTCACCGCCGACGCGTTCGTGCTGGCCGTCCCCTTCGAGGTCGCGCGCGGGTGGGTCGACGACAAACTCTTCGCCCTCGATCCGGCGCTCGGCAACATGCACCTTCTCGAGGCGCAGCCGATGAGCTCGCTTCACGTGCGCACCAAGAAGCGGCTCCCGCAGATGCCGCGCGAGCACGTCTTTTTCCACGGCGGGGCGTACGGGCTCTCGTTCATCGACGTCGCGCCGCTATGGAGCGGGTGGGAAGGCTCGGAGCTGAGCTTCATCTCGAGCAACTTCGCGCCGCTGCGCGCGCTCTCCGAGGAGGCGGCCACGCGCGTGCTCCTCGGCGAGATCTTCGACTATCTCCCGATCAAAGATCAGGACATCGCCGACGTCGTGATCAACACCAACGTCACCACGCCGCTCTTCATCAACACGATCGGCGCGTGGCCCAACCGGCCAACGGCGCGCTCCCACGCCAAGAACCTCTACGTCGCCGGGGACTACGCGAAGAACGGGATCGATCTCGCATGCATGGAGGGAGCCGTGCAGGCCTCGCTCCACGCGGCGCGCGCGCTCCTCCAAGATGCGGGGGTCACGAGCGGGCTGCCGGAGCCGCTTCAGCCGCCGGTTCCTTCGCGCGCGCTCTTGCTCGCGCTGCGCGCGGGGCTCTTGCCGGCGGTGCTCGTCGCGTACGCCGCGGCGCGAGTCTCCGAGGTCGTCGCCAAGCCTACGCCGCGTCGCTCTGCCTCGTACGCCCGACAGCGCGGAAAGGCGAAGGCGCCATGACCGAGCCCGCGCGCGCCGCCGATGTGAACATGCGCCTCGTCCACGCGCTGACCGACTACGCCGCGCAGAAGATCGGCAAGAACGCGGCGGTCGTCGCCACCGAAGAGGCGCTCGCCGCGAACGCCGTCGACGCGCGCACGAGCAGCGACGCGCACGCGTGGGTATCCCTCGAGGCGCTGGAGGCGGTCGCCGACGCTCTCTCCAAACAAATCGGCGGCGAGGTGATCACGGACGCCGTCACCTGGGTGGTCCCCACGCGCCGCGATCTCTCGGCGATGAGCTTGACCGCGCTGGCAACGCCCCGCCTCTTTTTCGCGAACATCGATCATGCGCGCGAGTTCTTCGCGCGTCACGTCCGCTTCGAGGTCGGGGCGATGGCGAGGAACAAGGCGACGATCACGCTGCGGTACCGCGCCGGCCTTCCGCGTCACGTGCACTCGTGCCAGGTCGCCCGGGGGGTCTTGCACGCGGTGCCGCTCCTCTTCGATCTTCCCCCGGCGGAGCTGACCGAGGAGCGCTGCTTCGCGAAGGGTGCGGACGCGTGCGAGTACTCGGTGCACTGGCGCAACGAGCGCCCGCTCGCGACGATCGGCGCGGGGCTCGGGGCCCTCGTCCTCGCGGTGGGCCTCCTGCTGGCGCCTACCGGGTGGTGGCTCCTCGCGCCGATCATCGGTGCGCTCGTCGGTCGCGAGATGCGCCTCTCGCGCCTTCGGCGGCTCATGACCAGCACGACCGAGGAGCAGCGCCGCGTCCTCGCCGAGCACGAGCGCGAGTTCGCCGCGCGCTTCGACGATCTCCTCGGCTCCAACGAAGTGCTCGAGGAGCGCGTCGCCGAGCGCACCAAGGCCCTCGCCCGTACGCTGCAGCAGCTGCGCGAGCAGAACGCATACCTGCGAACGACGATCCTCGAGATGGAGAAGCTCAAGGCGGAGCTGCTCCTCGCCGGCGAGAACAAGCTCCTCGGCGAAGCGGTGGGAGAGCTCGCGCACGAGTTCAAGAACCCGCTGACAGTGGTGAGCGCCAACCTCAACTTCCTCGAGGGGGGCCTGCCCACCGACGTCGGCGATCTCGTCGAGGTCACACGCGACATGCGCGCCGGCGTCGAGCGCATCCGCACCGTGCTCGGTTGGTTCGTGAGCCTCTACCGGAGCACTCCATCGCAGCTCGCTCCGCGTGATCTGGCGCTCGAAGTCGAAACCGCGGTGCGGCCGCTCTCCCGGCACCTCGGCCGCGTGAACGTCGACATGCAGCTCCAGCCTGCGAAGATCGCCGCGCATGAGGGGCAGCTCGGCCAGGTGGCGGTCAACCTCGTGACGAACGCCGCGCAAGCGATGGGCGGCGAGGGCACCGTGAAGGTCCGCGTCGTCGCCCGCGATGGTCGCGCCATCCTAACGGTAGAGGATCGCGGTCCAGGGATTCCGTCGGAGCTGCACGAGAAGGTCTTCGAGCGCGGCTTCTCGACGAAGCGCGGTGGCGAGTGGAGCGGCACGGGCCTCGGCCTCTACATCGCCCGCACGATCGTCGAGCGCCATGCAGGGCGCATCTCGGTGCGATCCGGCTCGGGCGGGGGCGCCGTCTTCGAGATCGATCTTCCGCTCCTGACGGAAGAACGCGACGCCCCTCCGCCTCGTGGGAGCGAAGCGCCGGCGTCCGAGCCGAGCTGAGCCGCCACGCGCTAGACGAGCAACGCGCAAGCGCTTTGCTTTTCGCGGCGAAGGTGGCAAGGTCGCCCCGGAGTTCGAGAGGGGACGTGGTCGAGGACAAGCGAGAGCCGTCGGGCGAAGTCGATCCGAGCGCGGAGGCGATCATCGTCGCCGCGAGCGCCGATCGCGCGCGCGAGATGTACCGGCGCTTCCTCGAGAGCGACTACCCCGACGCGCTCGCGATGGCGGAGGAGGTCCTGCGCCTCCAGCCGGATGACGTGATGGCGCTCGCGATCCAGACCGAGTGCCAGGCGGCGATCTTCCGGCCCGAGACGGTGCCAGCCCCCGCGCCAACCGATCCGGAGCGCTTCGACTCCGAGGCGCCGACCGGCGCGGAGATCGGCCCGCTCCCCGCCGACAGCGAAGAGGCGACGCCTGTGTACGTCACGGTCACGCGCGGCGAGCCAAGCCGCGAGATGTGTCGACGCTTCCTCGAAAGCGATCATCCGGCGGCGCTGATCCTCGCCGAGACGCTCCTCGAGGCGAACCCGAACGATCGCATGGCGCGCGCGATCGCAGAACAATGCCGCGCCGCCCTCGAGCGCCGCTCGTCCGTACCCCCGTCGATGATGCCGCCGTCGGACGACGACACCCAGGTCTCGCTCGCGCCGCCCTCGCCGCCCAAGGACTAGCGGAAAACATCGGGGCAGCTGGGCGTTCGTGTTTGTCCCGCCATTCGCTAAGCTTGGGACGTGAAGATCGCGCTCGTCTACCCGCCGCCGTGGAAGATTGCCGCGGCCTCCGAGGCGCCCGATCCTGTCGACGGTCCTCCCGACGGCTACAAAGCGGGCGATCTCGACGCGGATTTCTACCAGACCCCCTACGGGCTCTTCTCGATCGGTGCGCAAGCCCTCCGCGCGGGGCATCAGGTGAAGGTCCTGAACCTGAGCGGATTCGCGTGGTCGCGCGTGGAGGAGATTGTGCGCGCGCTCGACGCCGACGTCTTCGGCATGTCGTGCTGGACCGCGAATCGGCGAGGCGTCGCCCTCGTCGCGGAGCTCGTCAAGCGCGTCCACCCGCGCGCGCACGTGGTCGTCGGCGGCCCGCACGCGACGCCGCTCGCAAAGGAGCTCCTCGCCCACCACCCGCACATCGACACGATCTGCGTGGGCGAGAGCGACGCCACGTTCCTCGAGATCGTCGACCGTGTCTCCGCGGGGTCGCCCGTCAAGGGTCTCGCGAGCACCGCGTACCGCGACGGCGCCGCGATCGTCGTCGCGCCCGAACGCCCGCAGATCAAGGATCTCGACACGCTCGCCTCGCCACAAGACTACTTCGACACGCACATCCTCATGACCTCGCGCGGCTGCCCGTGGGCCTGCACTTTCTGCGGCGCGGAGACGAGCTGGGGCCGCGGCTTCCGCGCGAACTCGATCGGCTACGTCGTCGACGCCCTCGAGAAGATGGTCGCGCGCCTCCCGGTGAAGATGGTCCAGATCAAGGACGACACCTTCACGACCCACAAGAAACGCGTGGTCGAGATGTGCCGCGAGATGCGCGCGCGAAAGCTGAAGTTCTTCTGGAGCTGCGACACGCGCGTCGACATGCTGAACGACGAGCTCTTGAAGGAGATGCGCCTCGCCGGATGCCAGCGCCTGAGCCTGGGCGTCGAGAGCGGCTCGCAGCGCATCCTCGACCTCATCGAGAAGAAGATCACCGTCGACGAGATCGCGAGCACGACCCAGCTCGCGAAGAAATACGGCATCAAGGTTCGCTATTACATGATGCTCGGCAACCGCGGCGAGACGGCGGAGTCGATGGCGGAGACGCATCGCTTTCTCGAGCGCGCGAGGCCTCACGAGTACATCTTCTCGTGCCTCTCCATCTACCCCGGGACCCCGGACTTCAAGGACGCCGAGAAGGCCGGCTGGCTCAATCGCGAGATCTACTTCCAGGAGCGCTTCCAGGAATTGAAGATCCCGTTCGACGCGTCGGAGACGGACACGGCACGTATGAATGCGTGGTTCTCGCAGAACAGCGGGCTTCGTCATCTGCATCGCGACACCGTCGCCGAGCGTAAGGAGACGCTCGACCTTCTCGGCGATCATCACGCGGCGCACATGGACCTCGCGGTGGCGCTGTACGACGCGGGCGATCTCGATGGCGCGGAGACGCACGTGCGGCGCGCGCAGGAGCTCGAGTTCCCTTGTCCGGGCCTCGTCTACAACCACCTCGCGTGCATCGCGAAGGCGCGCGGCGACCTCGACGGCATGATGGACAACTTCACGACCGCGGCGAAGGTCGACCCACAGCACTACGTCCTCATCCAGAACGTCCAGGCGGCGCGCGCGTGGTTCAAGGCGGAGGGGCCGGCGAAGAAGCTGCCGCTGAACCTCACGGTGAGCAACGATTTCCAGCTCCTCGAGCGCACCGTGCAGCCGACGCTCCCAGGGCCGTTGCCCGACGACTTCGCGATCTGGAGCGCCGCGCCGTCGCCCGCCGAGCCCGCGGCCGCGTACGTGAAGACGCCGGACGTCGAGGGCAGCGCCAAGGGGCTGGACCCGCGAACGCGCCTGCGGATCGTCGAGTAGACGCCGATCTCTATCGGCGCAGCCACATCACGAGCGCCGCGGCGCCGACCGCGAGGCGCGTCACTTCGAGCGGGATCGCCCACCGCTTCTTCTCGATGATCGCCCCCACCGAGAGCACCGCGCCGAAGATGCACAGCGCCGCGAGGACGAGCACGACGCGCGGCAGGCTCGCCTCCCACATCATGAGCGTGAACGTCAGCGCCACCAGGATCGCGTACTGCGAGAGCACGTAGATCGCCCGCGCGCGCGACACCGGGGGATCGTACTTGTGGAACGTCTCCCGACGCGGGGGCGGACCGGGCGCGACCTCCTGCCCGCGCGGCTTCCACGCCGGCGACGCGAACCAAACCTTCAGCTTGTCGATCCCTCGCGCACGCGCCGCCATGCTCGCCAGCTCCGGCCAGTAGTGCAGCTGCGCCCACACAGGGTTGAAGCTGGCGAGCGGCTTGGTCGTGCCATAGACGCAGGACTCGATCTCCTCGGCGTACGTGCCAAAAATCCGATCCCACACGATGAGTATCGCGCCGTAGTTCTTGTCGAGGTACTGCGGATTGATTGCATGATGCACGCGATGGTGGCTCGGCAAATTCAAGATCCAGTCGACGGGCCCCTTCACCTTGCCGACGAGCTCGGTGTGGATCCAAAACTGGTAGAGCGTGCTGAACGACGCCGCGGTGGCGAACGCTGTGAGCGATACGCCGGCGAGCGACAGCGGCAAGTAGAAGGGGAGGGTCGTCCAGCTCGTGAGGATGGACTGCCGAAGCGCGACCGCGAGGTTGTAGTCCTCGCTCTGGTGGTGGACGACGTGGGCCGCCCACATGAAGTTCACCTCGTGGCTCATCCGGTGCCACCAGTAGTAGAGAAAATCGACGCCGACCCACGCAAGGAGCCAATCCGCCCAGACCGGGAGCGTCGTCACGCGGTGCTGGTACGCCCACGCGAAGATCGCGAGCTGCGCACTGCGCTCGAAGATGAGGAGGGTCTGCTGCTGGATGCCGCACGACAGATCGGTGAGCGCGTCGTTCGTGCGGTACACGCGCGCCCGCTTCGCGCGGGCCACGAGGAGCTCCACGCCGATCATCACGAAGAAGAGCGGGATCGCGAGCGCGATGTAGTTGCGCATCCGTATCCATCGTAGCGCGCCGGGCGCGGCACGGTCTGGTAGCATTCGTGCCATGACGCAGCCCGAAGCCAAGCCGCCCGGCCTCCCCCACATCGACGTCAACGAGTACGGGGGAAAGAAGGACGGCGAGCGCCAGCACATGAACCGGCGCCTCTTCATGCAGCTCCTCGTCTTCGACGCTGCGGCGGGCACGTCGGCGGAGAAGGTCGCGAAAGCCACCCAAGAAGCGATGGGCGCGCGGAAGGTCCCGTCGGTGGTGTACGCCGACGCGAACGCGCCGACCGGCGTTGGTCTGCTGACGTGGAGCGAGGATCCCGCCCACTTCGTGCGCGCCGTCCGCCCCGCGTTCGCGGAGGGTCCGCTCGCCAGCGTCGTTCATCGTCCGTCGTTCACGATGATCGGCCGCACGTACGCGCTCGGCCACGAACCGGATCTCGCGCACTGGCTCCTCCAGCGCTCGATCGACAACGTCATGGACGAGGCGACCCCGTGGCACGTCTGGTACCCCCTACGGCGCACCGGCGCGTTCGCGGCGCTCGAGCCGCAGGTTCAGAGCGGCATCCTCCGCGAGCACGGCACCATCGGCCACGCGTACGGGCAGCAGGGCCTCGGCACGGACATTCGCCTCGCGTGCCACGGCATCGACTCCGAGGACAACGAGTTCGTCATCGGCCTCGTCGGCAAGGAGCTGCACCCGCTCAGCCACCTCGTCCAGTCGATGCGCAAGACGAAGCAGACGAGCGAGTTCATCCAGAAGATGGGCCCATTCTTCGTCGGCTACGCGACGCACCGCACGCGCGTCTGACGGCGATCACTTGTGGTGGGGCTGAGGGATGTTCGGCATCCCCGGCGGCCTGCCCGAGCCCATGCCCGGTGTCATGAAGGTCTGGATCATCTGATCGAGCGTCAGGATCTGGTAGTCGGCCGGCACCGCGAAGCGCGCGTCCTCCAGCTTCTTCTCCTCGATCTTCGTCGCTTCCATTCGCCCGGTCTCGGCGCCATTCTCGTTCATGACGACGCGGAGCGGGAAGTGGTTCATGTCCGTGAGCGTCATCAGGACGGCGATCTTGGGATCCATCGTGCCGATGCCCATCGTGCGCAGATCGAGGAAGCCGATTTTCTTCGCCATGCAGAGGTCGATCTCCTCCTTCTTCTTCTGGCTCGGCTTGTCCTCGATGATCTTCCAGATCTCGCACTCGTAGCCGGCGACCGTCTCGATCTTGCCGGTCTTCTCGAACTTCGGCGGAGGGTCGGAGGTGCCGCCGGAGGACGACGAGGAGTGATGCCCGCCCTTCGCCTTCTTGACGTCGTCGCCGATCTTGTCGAAGTCGAAGACGACGGCCTTCTTGGGGTCGTCCATCACGCCGTAGAGCTTCTTCGCGGGCGGATCGAACAGGGCCCACACACTCTTGCCGATCTGCGGGATGTCGGCGCCGATCGACGACGGGAGGTCGAAGCGCATCTTCGGCTGCTTCACCTCGTAGGTGAAGGGCACGGGCGGCTTGCCGGCTTTCTTGTCCGAGAACTGGAGATCGATCTTGCCCTCGAACGGCTTGCCGAAGAGCGAGAGCCCGCCGCCGCCGCCGGAGCCTTCGCCCCCGTCGCCGGAGTCCTTCTTGAACTTGTTGCAGCCCACGCCGATGAGGACGATGGCAGCGAGCGCGAACGCGGCGTGAGGTCGGATCATGCGCGCGTTTATAGCTGGATTCCCTCGCGAAGCGAAGGGCGCTAACGGCGCGCGCGCGGGAGGCTATCGACGCTGACCGTCGGGACCGCGGCGCCGACGATCACCGAGGGACGCTGCGCCATCACCTTCGCCGCCGCAGCCGCCTTGAAGGCGTGCGCGGTGGCCGAAGGGATGGGCGCGGTCTTGTAGGCGACGACGCCGCCGCCGACGCCGAGCACAGAGACCACGGCGAAGACCGCCGCGAAGAGAGTGCTGCTCTTCGGCGGCGCGGAGCGGCTCGGCGCGTCGACGATGGCGCGCGCGCTTGGCTGTGGCAGCTGCGCGGTCAGGCGCGCCGCGCGGGCGTGCACCTTGTCGGGGACGCGCATCTCGAAAGGGACCGTCGGATCGATCGGCACCGCGGTGAGGATGTCGTCGACGTCGATCTCGCTCGTGTTGCCCGCCGGATCGGGGACGGGGTCGGCCGCTGCGATCTGACGCTTCGACGTCCGCTCGGCGTCAGAGAGATCGAGATCGATCTCGGCGCCGTCATGAGGCCGTTCATGAGGTGTGAAATGAGGCGTCTCGTGAGGGGTCGCCGGCGGAAGTTCGAAGACCGCGATCTTCGATCCGCGCACCAACCACTGCCCGCCGCCGTTCCCGACAACTGCGCCGTTCATGCGGGAGCGAGTTTACGAGACGGCGACGAATCACGCTCCTAACTTGCAGCGTTTTCATGAATTTCGGTCGCAGCTACGACGACATCACACCTGGTTTTTGCGTACGTTTGCAGTCGGGCGGGAAAGATTGTGGGGGCGCCTCGACAAAGTCCCCTCATTGGTCCACACCTAAGTGGAGACGATGATTCGCTTCCCGAAGCGCCTGCGGACCAAATCGATCGATCTCGAGGACGGCGATCTCGTCGAGCTCGGGAGCGGCGCAGGGAGCGATCCGGAAGATCTCGTCGACACCGGCGTCGTACCCCCGAAGGCGAAGACGATCCGTCCGCCGCAAGTGGGCTCCGTCGCGCCGGTCGCGATGTCCACGCCGCCTCACGCCATGCACGACGAGACGTTCCTCATCACGCGCATCGATCGCGGTGGCGCGTCGCGGATGTCGGCCTTCTTCGCACGTGCGGGCAATCGTCCGAGCCTCCCTTGGGCGGCGGCGCTCCTCGCGCTGGGCGCGATCGGATCGGCTGCGAGCACGCGCATGCTCGACGCTCTCGACGGTCGTTCGCACTCGGAGCCCCCGGCCGCTGCGGGCGCGCTTCCGCCTCCTTCGCTCGCCATCGCCGCGCCGCTCCCGGTTCCCGCGAAGCCTGCGCCCGTCGTTCTCAACTTCGGCGCTGCGGACACGGTCACGGTCGCGGCCTCCAAGCCGACCCCCGCGGGCGGCGCGAGCCCCGTGGCGCCCGCCGCGCAGGCGTCCCCCGCATTCCAGGCGGCCGCTCCCGTCGCGCCCGCACCGACCGGAGTTGTCGTCGCGCAGACCGCCACCGCCGCGCCGCTGGGCGCTAAGCGGCCGGCCCCAACCGTAGCTGCCGCGCCGCCAGCGCCTCCGCCGGCCGACACTGTGAAGCGTGCCGCGACGCTCGATGCGCTCGCGGAGCAGCAGCTGAAGGCGGCGCTGAAGTAGACGGTCAGGCTGGCGGCGGCAGCGGCTCGCGGAAATCGCGCGTCACGAGCGCCTCGAATTCACCCAGATCGAGCAGCGCCTCGACGGTCGTAGGTGTCGCGTGCGCGCGCGCGCGCGTGAAGAGCTCGTCGAGGCGGCGCACCTTTACGAGGGCAGCGTCGAGCGGGATCTCGCCCGCTTCGAGGCGTGAGAGCAGCTTGCACTTGAAGGCTCCGCAGACGTCGGGGCGTCGCTCCGCGTAGATCGAGCACTTTCGTTCGTGGAGGAGATGGCAGGGCAGCTCGAACCGGGGGCCTTCGGGTCGCTGAATGACCTTGAGGGAGCGTTTGGTTCGCGCCCACTCGACCTCCTCGGGCTCGAGGGTCGCTGTGGCGAAGATCGCGCCGGCGCAGCAGAGGCCGCAGCTCGTGCAAAGCGTCGTTCCAGGCTCCATCGTCAACTCTGCGCCTTCGACGAATTTGTCTCCGTCGACTCCCGGAAATCCCGTGCGGCGAGCGCCTCGAGCTCACCCAGGTCGAGCAAGGCATCAACGGTTGTCGGCGTCGCATCGTGGGGCAGCCGCGCAAAGAGCACTTCTACACGCCGCACCTTCGCGAGCGCGATGTCGAGTCCGATCTCGCCGTCCTCGAATTGCTTCAAGAGCTTGCATCGAAACGTTCGACAGACCTGGGGGCGTTCCTCGTACGCGGTGCACCTTCGGTCTCGAAGCAGCCCGCAGGGCTGCGCAAAGCTCGGTTCCACGGGATCGTCGATCACGGAGAGCAGACGCTTCTCGCGCGCCCACGTCACTTCCTCCGGGCGCAGGACGGTTCGCGGAAAGAGCGCACCGGAGCAGCAAAGGCCACAGCTTGTGCAGAGCGTCGTTCCAGGCAAGCTCATTTTCGCTGCTTCTCTCCCGGGCCTGGATGGTTGTGCCTGCCCGGAGTCCGCCACGCAAGGCCACGCCGGGGTTGACGGCGGCCGCAGAATGACTACTTTGTTCAAACGGTCAACGCTCATGGACACCGCGAAAAAAGACTGCATTCTGGTTGAGGCAGCCAAGGCGTTCGCCCGATGGGGCTTCAAGAAGACCTCCGTGGACGACATCGCGAAGGGCGCCGGGGTCGCGAAGGGGACGGTCTACCTCGCCTGCGAGTCCAAGGAGGATCTGTTCTTTCAGGTCGTCGAGCGGGAGGTCGCCTCGTGGGTGAGCGAGGTGGCGAAGCTCATCGACCCGAAGGTCCCCGCCGACGAGTTGCTCGTCCGAATGTCCCTCGCGGGAATGGCCTATCTAGAGAGCCATCCGCTTGTCCAGGACCTGCTCTTCGGCAAGACGAGCGAGCTGTTGCCGTCGCGCCAGGAGCGCTTTCAACAGCTGCGCGCGCACGGGACGCGCCACGTGGTCGAGGTTCTCCGGCTCGGGGTCGTCCAAGGGATTTTCCGTCCGGAGCTCGATTGCGACGAGGTGGCTTCGCTACTTCAGGACCTTCAGCTCACGACCTACATCTTCCACAACCATCCCCTGAACCGCGACGCGCGCATCGCCCGTCGAGGGGCCGCCGGTCTGGATCTGGTCTTGAACGGCATCCGTGCACACGAGGGAAAGGTCGCGAAAATTCCCGCACTTGTGCTCCCTTCGGCACAATAGCGACGCCGTGAATTTTCGTCGTACCCGGCGCCACTCAGTTGGAGTACACATAGGTACAACGGAGCTCCCGGGGATGACCGACAAGAACGAGCAAGAGAGCAGTGCGGCGCTGAAGCCGGCCGAGGGCGGTGTTCGCCGGCCCTACCGTGCGCCCGTGCTCCGGTACCTGGGCTCGGTGAGGTCTCTCACGTTGGGCGGGACCGGGGGCGCGCGCTCCGATTTCCCGGCCAAGAACAAGAAGAGATGATCTTCGCCGCACTCGCGCTTCGGTGCGAGGAAGCGGTTGCCCGTCTCGACCGAGTGCGCGCCGCCCTGCCGGGGCAGCCTGTCGTGCTGCGTGATGGTGGGGCGTGCCTCGCCGTGTGGCCTTCTGAGGAGCGTGCCGCCATCGACGATAGGCTCCTGTGCGCGTCGGCGGGGCCGTTTCACGGCAACTTGCGCGAAGGGCACGCGCGCGGTTGCTTCGCCGCAGTGCAGCTCGACGAGGGCGGACTCCTCGTTGCGCGCGGTCGCGTCGGCGGCCGAGCCATGTACTGGGCGCGAGAGGGCTCGGTGGTCCTTGCGAGCACGCGTCTACCGGTGCTCGTGCGAGCTCTCGACGCTCGACCCGCGCTCGACGCGATGCGTTTGGCGGAGCTTGCCGCGGGCGACATGCATGCACGGCCGAGCGCGACATCGTTCACAGGGGTGCAGCGCTTGGTGTCCGGCCAGCTGCTCCGCGTCGGTGCCGGCGGCGCCGTCACGTCGACGACGCTCCCTCCGCCAAGCCTGTCACCGCTCACGGGCAAGCCCGACGAGCTCGCCCACGCGCTGCGCGACGAGATCTTCGCGACGGTCCGCAGGTCGATCGATGGCCTCGGAAGGGTCGCAGTCCTCGCCGGCGGCGGCGTCGATTCGAGCGCGCTGCTGGCGGCGGTCGTCGCGCTCGTGCGGGGTGGGACCGCAAAGGAGGTACTGGCCTTGAGCCTCCACTTCGCGGGCCGTGGCGACGATCGGCCCTACATGAACGAGCTCGCGAAGGCGCTGGGTCTCCTGCCGGTGCGCGTTTCGCCGGGGACCTTCGCGCGATTCGTGGGGCCGTCGCTCGTCGTCGACGGGCAACCCTACGCGTCGCCGATGGGCGGGTGGGAGCTCGGCTTCCTCGACCTCGCCAGGGAGAAAGGGGCGGACGTGCTCCTCTCCGGCACAGGCGGAGACGAGCTCTTCGACGGCGATCCACGCTGCTTCGCGCTCCAGGCACTCCGCGGCCATTTCGTTAGCGCCGCGCGCGCGGCGGTCCGTCTGCGAGTCCCCTGGACGAGCTCGCGCTTGCAGCGCCTGTACGAGTTCGTACTGCGCCCGATCGCGGTGCACGCCGTGCCGCGCCAGATTCGCCGGGTCGTACGTCGCCGCCGCGTCGGCTCCCGTGGCGTCCCCTGGGCGGGCCCGCTCATTCGAGAGGTGCTACGGCGCCCCATGCCAGAGCCCGTGGGAGATTTCGGTCCGCGGACGCCTACGGAGTTCTTCACCCGCATCAGCGACTCGAAGTGGGCGCTCGAGGTGTCGGAAGCTCAGTGCTCGATCGACGCCCAGGCCGGATGCGCCACGCGCACTCCTTTTCGCGACGAGGCGCTGATCTCCTTCGTCGCCCGCCTGCCTGCCGAGAGTCTCCTTCGGGGGGGGTACCTGCGCGGGCTCTTCCGAGAGGCATTCGCGGGCCTTGTGCCCGAGCGGGTGCGGCTGCGCACCGACAAGGCCGACTTCGAGACCGCGATCGAAGACATGCACGCGCCGATCGGGGGCCGCGGAGCCTTCCCCGAGCTCGCGTCGTTGCGCGCGCTCGAAGGCCTCGGCGTCGTTCGCAGCGCTGCATTCCGCCAGTCCTTCGACGCGTTCATTCGAGGCGAGATCGACCACGAGGGCTGGCATTCCTTGTGGCCGCTTCTCTCGCTCGAGGCGTTTGCGCGGCAAGCCCTGGAGGCCGCGTGAGCGCCGTTCACTGGATCAGCGAGCAGCACGAGGATGGCGCGCTCGCGTTTCGTGTGGGGCGGCGCGGCGACGATCTCGTCGCGGAGTTCGTGGGCTTGGCCACTCTCTACGCGAGCAGGGACGGCCGCGAGCTCGCCTTCGAGCCGTCGCCGGGCGCGGATGCGATCGACCTCGCAAAGGTACGTGCCAGCCTCGTGCCGGCGTTGCTCCGTCACGCGAGCGGGAGGTTGACGCTGCACGGCGCGGCCGTCGCAAGAGGTGGTCGCGCCGTCTCGCTCCTCGGTCCAAGCGGCGCCGGCAAATCCACGCTCGCGGCGACGCTCTGCGCCGACCAAGGCGCCTCCCTCGTCGCGGACGACACCACGGCACTCGATTTCGACGGTGCGGCCGTCCGGGTCACCCCGACCGAGCGCGTGCATTGGCTCGTGAAGGGCTCGCTTGAACCCTGCGCAGCGGACGTGAAGAAGCCGGTGGCGCCGGCGCGAATGGCCGATGCCCGCCAGGGGTTGAACGCCGTGTGCGCGCTCGCGTTCGAACCCACGTTGCAACGGCCTGAGCTCCGGCGACTGCGAGGGCAAGCCGCGCTCGCGCGTCTCGTCCCCAACGTGATTCGGCTGGTGGTGGACGAGCCGGCTGCCCAGGTGTGGGAGCTGTCCGAGCTCGGACGTCTCGTCGAGCGCGTGGCCGTCTACGAGCTCGTGCGCCCGAAGGGTCTGGATGGCCAGCGTGAATCGGCGAGGCTGGTTGCCTCACTGCTCGCGCCGGGGGAAGATGGATTGTCATGAGCGTCGGAAAAACGGGTCGCGTGCGACCGACCAAGGGCATCCACGTTCGCGAGTTCGACGGCGAGATGGTGCTGCTCGATCTCGAACGCGGCGAGTACTTCGGCCTCGACGAGCTGGGAGGGCGTGTCTGGAGCGGTCTCGTGCAGGGAGAGACGCCGGAGCAGATCGCCGCGCGCCTGGAGCCCGAGCACGACGTCACGCTCGATCGTCTCGTCGTGGACTTGGTGTCGCTCACCGACGAGCTCGTGCGACGGGGTCTGGTCGAGCCCGTGTGACCATGTTGTCGCTCCACGCGCTGAACCTCGCGGCACTCGTCGCCCTCGCGTTCATGAGGCCGCGGGATGCGCACGAGCTGATCGGTCGGCTGGGGGCGCGTCTTCCGCACCGGTTGGACGAGGCGGCCGCGCGCGATGCCGTCGCCCGGCTCAAGCCGGTCGGAACCTGCTTGAGCCGCAGCCTTGCCATTGCGGCGCGTCTTCCGAACGCCGAGGTCGTCATCGGTGTCCGAACCGAGGGGGTCGGGGCCGTTCGAGCGCACGCGTGGGTGGAGCTCCGGGGTAAGCCGTTGGTCGACGGAGAGGTCGTGGGCCAGGAGATGGCGCGGCTTTGACGGCCGCGTCTCCGGCGAAACCATGCACAGACGCACGTGGCCGCTTTCGACGGTGTGGTCGGCCTCCGCCTCCTCGCCGACTCGCGACGTCGCCGTCTCCGCAGCGATCCTCGTCCTCGAGCGCGCCGGGACCATCGCGTTCGCGCTCGAGCTGGTCCGCGGAACACGGGAGACGGCGCTGCTCGCGAGCGGCGCCCTCGCGGCTCTTTACGCCGCGCGCGCCATCTTGCGCAGCACGCAGCGCTCCGCGGTTCAGGAGCGTCTCCACGCGGCCACCGCGCACGCGCTCCTCGGCGGCGACGTCCTCCGCGCGAGCCCTCTCGACGACGAGGACGCGCAAGGCGCGGTGCTCGATGGGGCAGTCTACGGATCGAGATTCGTCGCGGACATCGTGCCCGACCTCGTCGCCGACGCGCTCGTCGGGATCGTCATCATGGCGTGGTTCGTCGCAGCGCAGCCATTCGGCGTCGTCGCCGCATCCGCGGTTGGGCTCGGCGCGGCGGCCGGCGCTGCGATTCTCGTCCGACGAACGGTACGCCGGCACGAGGACCGCGCGTGGCGATTGCACGGGCCTGTCGTCGACGATCTGCTCGCGATGCTCTCCAGCCGACTCGAGCTGGTCGCAAACGGCCGCGAAGTCGCCTTCCTAGGAGACGTGAAGGGGAGGCTCGCGGCGTGGCGTCGCGCGTCGCTGCACGCCGATCGGCTCAGCATGTTGGTGGGTCGCCTGCCGATTTTGGCGTTGGTGCTCGGGCTCGCCATCGGGATCTGGGCAGGAGCGTCGTGGAAGCAGATGCTCGAAGGGCGGACGGCGTTGGAGACCGCGCTCGTCGTTGCCGGGCTGCCGTCGTTCGTCGGTCTCGCTCGAGCGCTTCACGAAGTCGTGCGCGTGGGGACGCGTGTGCGCGCGCTGGCGGAGATCCTCGAAGGCGCGCGTGGTGAGCACGCGCGAACGGGCCACGTCCTCGGGGAAGCACCGCGGCGGGTGGACGCCGAAGGCGCGGCGTTCGCGTATACGAGCGCCGGCCGGGTCGCGCTGTCGGCCGCATCGTTCTCGTGGTGTCGCGGGGCGCCGCTCGTGCTCACGGGCCCGAACGGCGCAGGCAAGAGCACGGCGTTGCGGCTCCTGCTCGGCTTGGCGAAGCCGACGGCGGGCAAAATTCTTGTGGATGGCCGCGATCTCCGCGAGCTAGACGGCGCCGCCTGGCGGCGCGGAATCGCCTACCTCGCGCAGCGCCCGTACCTCTCGGATCGCGCGACGGTGCGCGAGGCCATTCACCTCCTCGCTCCCGACGCGACCGACGACGCGATGCACGCCGTCCTCCAGAGCGTCGAGGTGTGGGCCGCGCTCACGTCGTCCGGTACGCCGCCGCTCGACGTGCGCATCGGCACCCTCTCCGTCGGGCAGCGCCAGCGCGTCGCGCTCGCTCGTGTACTGGCGATCGACGCGCCCGTGCTCCTCCTCGACGAGCCCGACGCGAACCTGGATCAGGCGGGAATCGCGCGCGTCCGCGCCATCGTGAAGGAGCTCTCCCCCCACAAGCTGATCGCCGTCGTCGCGCACACCGAGGAGCTCTTCGATCTCGCGGGGACGCTGGTCCGGCTCCCGGCCAACGTTGCCAGCGACGCGCAGCCCCCGGCAGCACCGAAACCGTCAGGGCCGAGCGACGACGCGCGGACATGACGCGTCCACCGGCGCGCGCGCAGACGCCACGACCGTCGCGCGCTCCGGAGCGCCGTACGCCGCGAGGACCGCGAAGTGCTCGTACGCGCACGGCGTCACGTCGAGATGCTCGGCGCCGCGGGCGCGCAGCAAGTAACCGCGCGCGACCTGCGCGCCGCGATCCTCGTCTCCCACGCGCCCCGGATAGCCCGGCCAGCCGCCGACGGAGAATCCAAGGAAAGCCGCGGCCCCCGCCGCGACCGCACCTACCACGAGCCCCCGTGGCGCCGCCCGCCATGCGCGCGCGGCGTACGCGCCGACCGCGTCCGCGCCGAACACGACGAGGATCCACCACGCGCCGAGGAGCGCGCGCTCTGGGTGGTGTGTGGGCGCGCCGTCACGAATATCGCCGTACACGAGGAACGCGACCGTCGCGACGGCGCACGCGAGCGGCCACGCCCAGCGCGCGCGGACGTCGGGCCACGCGACCGCGCCGAGGCTCGCGAGCGTGAGGACCCCGACGAACGGCGCGCCGCGCATCAGCGCCACCGGATTGCCGAGGAGCTTCTCGGCGAGCGGGATCGACGCGGCGCCGAGCGCTTGCCGGTACGCGCTCACCCGTGCGACGAAATGAAGCGGATCGCCATGCGCATGCGCGTTCCACGCGATCCACACGGCCGGCCCCGCCATCGCCAGCGCCGCGACACCCAATGCTCCCGACTTCGAGCCAATACGCCGCCCCCGCGCGACCGCGGCCAACGCGACGATCGCGCACACCGGCCACGCCTCGTACCGCGAGAGCGCCGCCGCGAACGCGCACGCCGCCGCCCACCACGGCACGCGCGGACACGCGCACCCGAGCGCCGCCGTCGCGACCAGCGCCGCCGCGGGCATCTCCGGGATCGGCGCTGCGCCCGTCCACGCGCTCCACGGCAGCGTCGTCGCCAAGAGGACTCCGAGCACCGCCGGGAGCCGTGCCACACCGGCCGCCCGCGCGGCGAGGTACGGCGCCGCCGTCGCGACGACGCCGAGGACGCCCGCGAGCGCGTTCGCGGTTCCGAGCGAGCGTCCGAGCGCCATCATCGCGCCGCCGTAGACCCAAAAGGGCAGGGGCAGCCAGCTCGTCCCCGTCGGATCGAGCTTTGGCGCGTGCGCGAACGACTCCGCGATCACGACGCGCGCGTAATCATCGTCGGACACGTGCGTGAAGCCGAGCGCGAGGACTCCCACGGTCACTGCGGCCTTCAAGGCCATCAGGAGCGCGACGTCGACGCCGAGCCCGTCTCGCCGGCGCCCTTCCTCAGCGTGCACGCGCGGTCGTCTTTTGGGGCTCTAGTCTCGTCCGTGCGTCAGCACGGTTGGCGCAGGCACATGGGGTGGTTCCGACGCGAAGCGGCGGAGGGGCGAAGCCCCACAAGACGACGAGTAAATCCCGGAGCATGCTCCATGCTCCGGGGTTTACTTCGGCGCGTCCTGCGGCTTGGGCTCCGGCTTCGCCTCTTTCGGACGCGCGGTGCCCTTGTCGTTCGTCTTCTTCGCCGCCTCTTGCGCCGCCTTCGCCTTGAGCGCGCGGTCGCCGCTCGACGAGAGGTACGCCAGCGACACGCTCGTGAGCATGAAGATGCCCGCGCAGATCGCCGTCGCGCGCGTCAGGATGTTGCCGGCCCCCCGACCGCCGAAGACCTGCGCCGCAGCGCCGCCGCCGAACGCCGCGCCGAGCCCGCCGCCCTTGCCCTGCTGGAGGAGCACGACGAACATGAGGACCGCGCACGCGCCGATGTGGATGATGTCGAGGATCGTGGTCAGCATCAGGACCTTCTAGTGGTGCCAGGGGCGACGGAGGCGATGGCCTCTGCCGCACGGGCGATAGCACCGAACTGCGCCGCATCCAAGCTCGCGCCACCGATGAGCCCGCCGTCGACGTTCGGACAACCCAATAGTCCCGCGGCGTTGTCGGGCTTCAGGGACCCGCCGTAGAGGATACGCGTGCGCACGGCGAGCTCCTTCGATTTGCCGCCGAGCCACGTGCGGATGGCTTCGTGGACCTCCTCCGCCTCCGCAGGCCCCGCGTTCTTGCCGGTGCCGATGGCCCACACGGGCTCGTACGCGATGGCGACGGGCGTGCCGCCGCCGTTGGCGTCTTGCGCGAGGATGTCGAGGACGGCGTCGATCTGGCGCTTCACGACGCGGAGCGTCTCGCCGGCCTCGCGCTCCTTCAGCGTCTCACCCACGCAGACGATGGGCAGCAGCTTGGCGGCGAGCGCGGCGACGGTCTTCTCCGCCACCGACTCGTCCGTCTCGCCGAAGAGCTGGCGCCGCTCGCTGTGCCCGAGGATGGCCCACGTGCAGCCTGCGTCCTTGAGCATGGCGGCGCTGATCTCGCCGGTGAATGCGCCGCTGCCCTTCGCGTGCATGTTCTGGGCGGCGATCGTCAATGGAGTGCCATGAACCTCTGCCGCGCACGCCGCGAGGGCGGTGAACGGAGGGCCGATGACGACGTCGGTGTGGGGAACCGTCTTGGCCATCGCCGCCACGTCCGCCGCGAGCGAGACGCCGGTCGGGCCGCCGTGGTGCATCTTCCAGTTTCCCGCGATGAGCGGCCGCCTCGTGGGATTCATGAGCGCAGAACCTCGATCCCCGGCAGCTTCTTCCCCTCGATGAGCTCGAGCGACGCGCCGCCGCCCGTCGAGATGTGGCCCATCTTCTGCGCGATGTCGCCGCCGGCGGCGTGGACCGCCGCCGCGCTGTCCCCACCGCCCACCACCGTGAACGCCTTCGAGTCGGCCATCGCTTTCGCGACGCCGAACGAGCCCGCAGCGAACGCCTTCTTCTCGAAGAGGCCCATCGGCCCGTTCCAGAAGATCGTCTTCGCGGTTTCGAAGCGCTTTCCGAAGGCAGCGATCGTGTCGGGCCCGATGTCGAGCGCCATGTGTCCCTCCGGAATTTCGGACACGCGCACCGTCTTGCCCTCGGTCGATTCCAGGCTCTCCGCGACGACCACGTCCACCGGAAGGAGGATCTCGACCCTCTTTTCTGCCGCCTTTTCGAGCAGCGTCCGCGCGAGCGCCAGCTTGTCCTCCTCGACCCGAGAGGCCTGGACATTCACGCCCTTCGCCGCGAGGAACGTGTTGGCCATCGCGCCGCCGATGACGAGCGCGTCCACGTGCGCGAGGAGCGCCTCGATGACGGCGATCTTGTCGCTCACCTTGGCCCCGCCGAGCACCGCGACGTACGGCTTGTCGGCGCCGAGCACCAGCTTTCCGAGAGCGGCGATCTCCTTCTCGAGGAGGAACCCGCACCCGCGATCGGCGAAGAGCTTTGCCATCCCATGCACGCTTGCGTGCGCGCGGTGGACCGCTCCGAACGCGTCGTCGACGTACACCTCGGCGAGGTTCGCGAGCTTCTGCGCGAAGTCGGGGTCGTCCTTCTCCTCTTCTTCGTGGAAGCGGAGGTTCTCGAGCAGACACACCTGGCCCGCGCGCAGATCCTGGATGACCTTCTTCGGCGCGTCCCCGATGCAGTCCTCGGGGACGTGGACCTCGATGCCCATCAGCTCGGCGAGGCGCGCGCCGCACGCCTCCATGCCGAGGCCCGCTGTCTTCCCCGGCTTTGGTCGCCCCAGGTGGCTCGCGAGGATGACCCGCGCGCCGCGCTCGAGCGCGTGCTTGATGGTCGGGATGGCTTCCCGGATACGAGAATCATCTGTGATGAGCGAAGGATTCTTCTTGTCGAGCGGGACGTTGAAGTCGACGCGGACGAAGACCTTCTTGTTCTCGATCGGCAGATCTTTGATCGCCTTGATGCCTTGGAGCGGATTGGCTGTCATGACGGCGCGCCGCTCAGAGCTTGGCGCCGACGATCTGGGCGAGATCGATCATGCGGTTCGAGAAGCCCCACTCGTTGTCGTACCAGGAGAAGACCTTCGCGAACCGGTCGCCCATCACCTGCGTGATCGTCGCGTCGAAGATCGACGAGCGCGGGTCGCCGATGTAGTCGCTCGAGACGAGTTGCTCTTCGGTGTAGCCGAGGATGCCCTTCATCGAGCCCTCGCTCGCGGCCTTCATCGCGGCGTGGATCGCGTCCTTCGTCATCGGCCGCTCGCTCTCGAAGGTGAGGTCGACGATCGAGACGTCCATCGTCGGCACGCGCATCGACTGCCCGTCGAACTTCCCCTTCAGCTCCGGAATGACCTCGGCCAGGGCCTTGGCCGCGCCGGTCGACGACGGGATCATGTTCATCGCCGCCGCGCGCGCGCGCCGCAGGTCCCCCTTGCGGTGCGGGATGTCGAGGACGGCCTGGTCGTTGGTGTACGAATGGATCGTCGTCATGAGGCCCTGCTTCAGCCCGAAGCTGTCCAAGAGGACCTTCGCGATCGGGGCGAGGCAGTTGGTCGTGCACGAGCCGTTCGACAGGATGTGGTGCTTCGCGGAGTCGTACTTCTCCGTGTTCACGCCCAGCACCACCGTCAGATCGTGGTTCTTCGCCGGCGCGCTGATGATGACCTTCTTGGCGCCCGCCGCGATGTGCGCTTGCGCCTTCTCCTTGTCGGTGAAGAGGCCGGTGCACTCGAACGCGATGTCGACGCCGAGCTCCTTCCACGGCAGCTTCGCCGGATCCTTCTCGGCCGTGATCTTCACCTTGTGGCCGTCCACCGTCAGCGAGCCTTCGCCCGGCGTCGCCTTCGCCTTCGCGCGGCCGTGGACGGTGTCGTAGTTGTAGAGGTGCGCGAGCGTCTTCGCGTCCGTCAGATCGTTGATTGCCACGAGCTCGAGGTCGTTGATGTTGCGCTCATGGATCGCGCGAAGGATGCAGCGACCGATGCGACCGAACCCGTTGATGGCAATCTTCGTGGACATGACGCGTGCTCCTTGTAGGCAAACGTGCTGAAGGGTCGCAAAACTTAGTGCCTACCGAGCTTTAGCGCAAGGCACAGGCGCGCCTCCCCGGGCGCCGAAAATGCGCCGAGGGCGCCGTCCGGAAACCGGAGGCGCCCTCGTTTCGCGCAGTTAAGCGCCTGTCCGTCTACGACGTCGGAGCCGGCTTGGGAGGGCCGCCGAAAATCGAAGCGACCTTACGCTTCTCTTTCGCCTGCTTCTCCTTCTCGGCGTACGTCGGGATGATCACGCGCTCGCGCTTCGGGAGCTCCTTGCCCTCGAAGACCGCGCGGATCTCTTCGGAGTCGAGCGTCTCGCGCTCGATGAGCGCATCGGCGAGCGCGTCGAGCTTGGCGCGGTGCTCGGTCAAGAGCTCGCGCACGCGCGTGTACTGCTTGTGGACGATCGCGCGGACCTCCTGGTCGATCTCGACCGCGGTCTGCTCCGAGTAGTCCTGCTGGCGGCTGCCGTAGTCGCGGCCGAGGAAGACCTGCTCCTCCTTCTTGCCGTAGGTGAGCGGTCCGAGCTTCTCGCTCATGCCCCACTCGCACACCATTTTGCGGCCGATGTCGGTCGCCTTCTCGATGTCGTTGCCGGCGCCGGTCGTCATGCGCTCGAAGATGATCTCTTCGGCGATTCGCCCGCCGAGGGCGACGGCGATCGAGCTCTCCGCTTGCTCCTTGGAGAGGTTGTAGCGGTCGTCCTTCGGCAGGTACCACGTGACGCCGAGGGCCGGGCCGCGCGGGATGATGGTGACCTTGTGCACCGGATCGTGGTGCGCGATGAGCACCGAGATGAGCGTGTGGCCGGCCTCGTGGATGGCGGTGTTCCGCTTCTCCTCGTCGCTGATGACCATCGAGCGGCGCTCGGTGCCCATGTAGACCTTGTCCTTCGCCATCTCGAAGTCGGCCATCGCGACGGCGTCCTTGTCCTGACGCGCGGCGAGGAGGGCGGCCTCGTTGACGAGGTTCTCGAGATCGGCGCCGCTGAAGCCCGGGGTGCCGCGCGCGATCGTCTCCATGTCGACGTCGGGCGCGAGCGGGGTCTTCTTGGCGTGGACGCGGAGGATGGCCTCGCGACCCCGGACGTCGGGGCGGTTCACGGTGATGCGGCGATCGAAGCGCCCCGGGCGAAGGATCGCGGGATCGAGCACGTCGGGGCGGTTGGTCGCCGCGAGGATGATGACGCCCTCGTTCGACTCGAAGCCGTCCATCTCGACGAGGAGCTGGTTCAGCGTCTGCTCGCGCTCGTCGTGACCGCCGCCGAGGCCTGCGCCGCGGTGACGACCGACGGCGTCGATCTCGTCGATGAAGATGATGCAGGGCGCGTGCTTCTTGCCCTGCTCGAAGAGGTCGCGCACGCGGCTCGCGCCGACGCCGACGAACATCTCGACGAAGTCGGAGCCGGAGATGCTGAAGAACGGCACGCCCGCCTCGCCGGCGATCGCACGCGCGAGGAGCGTCTTGCCGGTACCCGGCGGGCCGATCATGAGGACGCCCTTGGGGATGCGTCCGCCGAGGCGCTGGAACTTCTTCGGGTCCTTGAGGAAGGCGATGATCTCCTCGACCTCGTCCTTCGCCTCTTCCACGCCGGCGACGTCCGCGAACGTCACCTTGTTCTGCGAGTCGGAGAGCATGCGGGCCTTCGACTTGCCGAAGCTCATCGCCTTGCCGCCGCCCGCCTGGAGCTGCCTCATGAAGAGGAAGAACATCAGCCCGATGAAGACCATCGGCAGGAGCGTGACCACGGTGGTCGACCAGAAGGGCGAGCCGTCCTCCTTCTCGAACTTGATCTTGGGCTGCGGCGCGTCCTTGTTGTCCGGCTTCAGCGTCTGGAGGAGCTGCTCGTCGGCGGCGGGCCCGACGGTCTCTTTCTGGACCGTCTGCTTGCTGCCGTCCGCGGTGTGGACACGGAAGGAGTACTCGCGATCCTTGATCGTGATCTCGTCCACCTTGCCCGCGTGAACCTCGCTCACGAACTCGCTGAAGGCGACGGGAGGTTTCCTGTCGGCCGGGCTGAGAAACTGCCAGATCGCCAAGAACATCAGGATGAGAACGACCCAGAGAAGAAGGGTCTTGTGCGATTGCTTCACGTTCACCTCAGAGACGGCCGCGGGAAAGAGACCTCTAGAAAGCTACTACGTATTCTGATGCGTACCATCGCGTCTCGGATTCGCCTAGGACCCTCCATGTTTTGGGCCACGGCTGAACTACATGGGATCCGTGCCTTTTTTGCACGCTCGAGGCCCCCTGGGGCGAGGCGCCGCCGCTTCCGTCACCACCTCATGATGTGTACGGTCGATGCGCGCGACAAGGTCACCCCCCAAGCGGACGCGCGCGGACGGCCTCGCCCGGCGCGCGAGGTCGAGCAGCGCCTCGCGTGATTTGCGAGGAATTCCTGCAAGCGGGTCATCGGGGAGCGCGGCAAGCTGGTCGGCGAGCGCGCCGAGGTGGAGGACGATTCCGGGGCTGAGCTCCGAGAGGAGCGGGAGGAGGCGCGTCCGAACCTGAACGCGGTCGAAGCGTGGATCGAGGTTCGAGGGATCACGGGCCGCGTCGATTTCGTGTCGGACAAGGTGCGTCAAAATGTCGATCTTGCGCGCGTGGATGAGGGGGCGGACGAGGTCATCGTCGCGCGCCCGCGGCGGCAGGACGGCGAGGCCGGAGGGGCCGCTCCCACGGAGGAGGCGCAGGAGGAATGTCTCGGCGCGATCGTCGGCGTGGTGGGCCGTCGCGATGACGTGCGCACCCGCCGCGCGTGCGGCCACCTTCAGCGCGGCGTACCGGGCGTCGCGCGCGCGGGCCTGGAGGTTGCCGCCGCGCGAGACCAGGACGCGCGAACGTCCGAAGGGGATCGCGAGGCGCTCGGCGAGACGCTCGGCGAGATCGAGCTCGGCGGCCGCCTCCTCGCGGAGCCCGTGATCGACGCCGTGCGCGACGAGCGTGTGCCCGATCTTCCCGCGAAGCAGCGCCAGCACGTGAAGGAGCGCCATGGAGTCGGGCCCGCCGCTCACGGCGACGAGCACGCGCGTCCCTTTGCCGAAGAGCGCGTGGGTCGCGATCGTCCGCTTCGCGAGCGTGATCAGCGTCGGGGGGTGAGAGCTCACGCGAGCTCGAACTCTTTGCAGAATACAATCGTTGGCGCGCCGCGCCGGTGCTCGGCGTTCGGGTAGCCGTTCGCACAGACGCCGGTCTCGGCGACGAAATGCGCGCAGTCCTCGCAGGTGAACCTGAAGTCATCCCGAGGCGAAGCCGAGGGACCCCCTCTGCGCTCCGACTCCGACGCCGACGCCGACGCCGACTCCGACCCCGATCGCGCGCTCATGGGCGTCGCCGCTCCATGTGGACGACGGTCTCCACGTGGCTCGTTCCGGGGAACATCTCGAACGTCTCGATCGCGCGAGGATCGAAGCGCGCGGAGAGGACCCCGAGGTCGCGGCCCAGTGTCTGTGGATCGCACGACACGTAAATGACGTGCTTCACTTTGCTGGCGACCAAGGTCGACGTGGCCTTGCGTGCGCCGGTGCGCGGTGGGTCGAGGACGACGAGGTCCGTGCCGGGCGGGATCGCCGCTTCTTCCGCGTCCGCCTCGACGATCTTCGCGCGGAGATCGCGCGCGGAGAGGTTCGTGCGGGCGGCCTCGCATGCGGCGCGGTCCGATTCGATCGCGGTGACGCTGTGCTCCTCTCGGGCGGCGAGGAGGACGGTGAGGTTGCCCGCGCCCGCGAAGAGCTCCAGGACCTTTTTGCCGCGCGCGTGGACTGCGAGCTCTGCGACGCGTCGCGCGAGCTCGACGTTGAGCGACTCCGCGGCTTGACCGAAGCCGCCGGGAGCGAGCCGGATGGGACGTCCATCGGCGCCCTGCATCCACGGCGTCGGATCGCCGATCGTTGCGGGTCGCGAGACGTCGCCGGCGAAGACGCGCGCGCCGGCCCACTCGCCGAGCTGGATCGCGCGCTCGATCCGGGCGTAGACCTGAGGAGCGAGGACGCCGCTCCAGCGCAGCTCGAGGACCGGCTTGCGGGGACCCTCGCCGACGGCGCCGAGGGCGATCTGCGCGTCGCCGCGTCCGTGCGCGCCCTCGAGGAGCGGCGCGAGGCGAGCGCGCGCGGCGTCGAGCTCAGGGGCGAGCACCACGCAGCGGTCGACCTCGACCGGGTCGTGTCCCTGGGCTTCGTTCATCCCGCAGATCGCGCGGCCGCCGCTCACGCGCGCGTGGAGGCGGGCGCGCGTTCGATAGCCGAGCGGAGCAGCCGCGGGGTGGGACGTGACCGGGTGCGCGCGCCACGCCTCTGGTAGCGCGCGGCGGACGATCTCCGCGTGGTGTCGCGCCTGCGAAGAAGGTGCAATGTGCAACCAATCGCACCCGCCGCACGCTTCGGTGTATTTGCACGGAGACGCGACGCGATCCTCGCCGGCCGACTCCAGCGAGACGAGACGGCCGCGCGCGGGGCGCTTGGCGGCGTCGACCTCGACGAGCGCACGATCGCCAGGGCACCCGCCGCGCACGAACACGGCGCGCCGCTCGCCGCCGATCTCCGCGATCGCGACGGCGTCGCCTCCTGGCGCGAGCTCCTCGAACGTCAGCGCGAGACGCACGCTCGCCGCTCCGTCACTTGGCCGAACAGGCGAAGACCGCGTAGCCGCCGACCGCGTCTTTGTCGGTGAGTGTCTTGCCGGTCGTCCACACTACGGCCACGCGCGTCTCGGACGCCGCCACCGCGATCTGACCGTCGCGGACCGCCGTGAGCGTCGGGATGCGCGAGTCGTCGTTGAAGACGACGCGACGCTTGAGCGCTGGCGTCGTGGTCGCTTGCGTATACGCGTAGAGGGCGATGGTGCTGGGGGCCGGCGCAGTCGCGACCTTCTCGACCGCGAAGAACATGCGGTCCTGCACGAGCGCCAGATCGGCGTAGGCGACCTTGCCGGGACCGTCGACCACGATCCCGTCGGACGTCTTCTGCACGCCGCTCTCGTAGATGCGGAAAGCGACCTGCTTGCCCGCCTGCGTCGTGTCGCTGGCGACGATGACGCGCTGTCCGACCGCGACGACCGAGCCCCACGTCGCGGGGAACGCGTCGACGATGGGCGCCGTCGCGAGCGTCGTCATGTCCGCGTCGCCGGCGAGGATCTGAAGTCGCAGCGTGGCGCCGGTGCTGCCTCCGTCGACGGGGGGCGGCGGCGGAGGCGGAGGGGCCGCGTCGATGCCGCCCTCGCCTCCGTCGTCGCCCGCGTCGGGCGGAGGAGCGGAGTCGGTGCCGGCGTCGAACGACCCCGTGTCGCCGGTCCCCGCCGCGAGGAACGCGCGCGCGCCGTCGCTCGAGGCCACCCACGCGCCGGTCTTCGTCCCGGCGCCGCCGAATGGAATCCCAGGGCGGCCCCCTTCGAGGTGATTTCCCGACGCGAAGACCACGTTGGCGGTCTTCTTGTCTTCCACGAACGCGAGCAAGAAATCGCTACCCGCCTTGTCGTATGCCAGCGAGTGCGACGTCGACAGGATGCGCCGCGGCGTGCCCTTCCCCTCGAAGCCGCTCGACGCAACCGATCCGGTGGGATCGATCTGGAAGAAGTCGATGCCGCTGAACTTCGGCGGGCACGGCGCTCGCGAGAGGACCGAGAGGCCCACGGAAAAATCGGGCGCGAAGGCGAGGCCGAGCGCGTCCGACTCGTCGGCGTTGGAGCAGCGATCGGGCGGCACCGTCGCAGGCCCCGGCGTCGCGCCGCCGCCGTTGTCGATCTGGACGAAGCTGAGGAGCACGGCGCCGTCGAACTGCGAATACTGGCGGTAGGCGACGAGAAATCCGGTGGCGGTGGCGGCGATCGCCGGCGAGCTCACGTTGCCGCCTGCCGCGACGAGCGGATCGCCGAGGGGACCGGCGCCGACGAGCTCGAGCGAGCAGTCGGCGCCGAGCGCCGGATCGCCGTTGTTCGCACCCGCCACGCAGCGCGCCTGGAGGCAGCTCGCGCCGGCGGGGCAGGGACCCGCGCCCTGCGCCGCTTGAAGTGGAATGTCGACCGTCGTCTCCACGCCGATGTCCACGTCGCGGCACCCGATCGCGATGACGCCGCAGTTGACGTCCTTGCCGACGGCAGCGAACGCGTACTTCGCCTTCGGCAGATCGCCGAGCGCGGGTGACGACTTGCCCGGCTCGAACGCGACGCGTGCGGCTGCGCCTTCGGGCGGGATGCCGCCTGGGAGGAGCGACGCCAGCGCGTTGCACGACGTCCCGCCGAACGCGCCGATCTCGACCCACTTGGTCGCGTCCGCGATGCTGCTCGGGACGTCGACAACCACGCCGACGTTCGGTTTCTTGCGGCACGCGGCGACGGCGTGGCACGCGGCCAGCACCGCCACGGCGAGCCCCACGCGGGAGGCGCCGCGCCACGTCATTGGGTCATCGGTTGCTTGATCACCTTGAGCTCGTCGGCCGCGACGATGACGCTCAAGATCTTGGTGGCCGGGGGGTTCGCGGTCGTCAGCTTCAGGCGATGCTCGCCCGCCTGAACCTGCTTCTGCCAGACGGGCGACGCGCCGAGGTCGCGCCCGTTGTCGAAGACGTGATCGCACGCCGGGAAGCATATGACCGTCAGCACGCCGGTGCCCGTCGGCCCCGCCGGATTTTTCCCGGTCGTGATCGGCGGCGGCGCGGGCGCCGGGGTTGGCGACGGGGGCGTCGGCCGCACGGTCGGCGTCGTCGTCGCGGCGGTGGGCGGCGGGGGAGGAGGCGGAGGCGGGGGCGCCGCGGTCGTCGCCGGGGGCGGCGGCGGCGGCGGCGCCGCGGTCGTCGCGACGGCGGCGACGGTATCGGTCGTCGCGGGCGTCGGCACCGCTTGCGCGCCGGGCTGCGGCCCGATCGCGGTCGCGAACGCCGCACGCGCGGCGGTGAACGGCCCCATTCCTCCCGGCGGCGCTGTGGGCGACGCGCTCGGCGTCGGCGTCCCCGAGGTGGGCGACAGCGCGAGTCCGCTCGCGGAAGGCGCCGTCCCCGAGGGGGCCGACGGATCGCCGCCGGCGGTGGGCTTTCGTGTCGTCACGATCCCGATCACGATCGCCGCGAGCAGCAGCACCGCCGCGGCCGATCCCAGCGCGACGATCCACGCCGGCGGCCGACGCTTGTACGACTGCGCCGTCACCGTGCGGTTGTCGCGACCAGGCTGCGGCGGCGCGAAGAGGCGCGGCGGCGCGAGCGACGGCCCCTGGTTTTCGTCGGTCCGGAAGGCCGGATGAACGTGGTGCTGCATTTGCTGCTGCTGCATTTGCTGCTGCTGCATTTGCTGGTGCTGCATTTGCTGCTGGTGCTGCATTTGCTGCTGCTGCATCTGCTGCATCTGCTGCTGCTGCGGCGGCGGCGCCATGCCCTGCCCGCTGAAGTCCGGGTGCTGCATGATCGGCGGCGGAGGCATCCCTTGCGGGATCTGCCTCGGGATCGCCCGGTTCGAGGGGCGCGCGTTGTATGGCTCCGGGGGCTTGGTGCCGAGCCCGATCGTCTGATCGGCGGGCCTTCCGGCGGCGGGGATCGGCGCGGGCCTTCCGGCAGCAGGGATCGGCGCGGGCCTTCCAGCGGCGAGCGCAGCGGCGCGGTTCGCGGAGGGGTCGACGCGCGTGGTCTGGACGATCGTGTCGTCCTGGTCGTCGTCGTCGTGATCCATCACCGGCACGCCGCCGGAGGCCGCGGCCTCTTCCGCGACCATCGCCGCGATCATGGCGGCGCGCGCGCCGGGCACCTGCATCGTCGGCGGATCGTCGCGACCCGTGACCGGCACGGTGCGGCCGAGATCCATTCCGACGGGGTTCATCCCCGGCGGCGCCTGGATGGTCGGTCCGTCGTCCATCTCGCCCGAGTCGGGCGGCGCCGGCACGACCTGGCTCGGTGGGACCGGCGGCGGCGGCGCGCCCGGTCCCATCGCTGGCGGACGCGCAGTCGCGAGCGGCGGACCGAGGCCCGTCGCCGTCGGTCGCGGCGCCGTAGGCCCGGACGCGCTCTCTTGCGTGCTCGCGAGCGGCGGACGCACCGCGCGCGCGGCGACGGTGGGCGGCGGAGCTCCTGCGGCAGGACGCGGCGGGAGGTTGCGCCCTTGCTGAGGCAGTGCCGCCTGCACCTCCGAGTTGAAGGTCACGAGCGAGCCCTCGCCAGGGAGCTTCGGCTTGCCGAGCATGCCCTCGACGTTGATTGTCTGCGTGACGTCCGCGGCCCAGCGGAGGTGGGCCTCGCGCTTCTGGATGCGGTCCTGGAAGATCGATTGGATGTAGTTTGCAACTTCATCCGACGCGATGAACAAGCCGCGGCGCATGAGGAGCGACTGGAGCGCGCGGCTGAACTCGCGCGCTGTGCGGAAGCGCTCGCCGCGGTTCTTCGCGAGCGCCTTCATCACGATCTTCTCGAGATCGATTGGGTACCCGCGCACGATCGTGCTGGGGCGCGGGACGTTGCACTCCTGGACCTTGGCGAGCGTGTCCAGATCGCTGTCCATGCGGAAGAGGCGCTGCCCCGTCGTCAGCTCCCACAAGACGACGCCGAGCGCGAAGATGTCGGTGCGTCGATCGATCCCCTCGCCGTGCACCTGCTCCGGGCTCATGTACGCGAGCTTGCCCTTGAGCGTGCCGGCGCGCGTGTTGCTCATGCGCGACTGGAACTTGGCGATCCCAAAGTCGACGACCTTCGTGCTGCCGTCGTACGTGACGAAGAGGTTGTGCGGCGTGACGTCGCGGTGGACGAGGCCGAGCTTCTCGCCGTTCTTGCCGAGCAGCTCGTGCGCAGCGTGCAGGCCCTCGGCGGCGTCGGCGATGACGCGGCACGCGATCTCGGGCGGCATCGGCGCGCCGGTCTCCTCTGTGCGGCGCATCACCTCGCGGAGAGGCTCGCCGTGGAGGTACTCCATCGCGATCCAGTAGGTGTCCTCGTGCTTGCCGAGCTCGAACACCGTCGCGACGTTCGGGTGGCTGATCCTCGCGGCGACGCGCGCCTCGTCGAGGAACATCTGGATGAACGACTCGTCCTCGATGAGGTGCGCGTGGATGCGCTTGATCGCGACCCACTTCTGGAAGCCGCCGGGGCCGTCCATGCGCGCGAGATGCACGCTGGCCATGCCACCGATGCCGATCTCGTCGACGACGCGGTAGCGGCCGAGGAAATAGGTGCCCACGCCGCGGATGTCCGGCATGGACCCCTGGCCGACCATCGGCGCCGACACGTCGCTGACGCTCGCGCCCATGCCGCCTTGATTCTCTCCCCGCGCGCGATCCTGCGTCATCTCACCTCACCCGCACGTTCGCGGCGCCGACGCTCGCGTCGTCGGTCGGCCGCGTGCCGAGGTAAACCGCTGCACCGCCTGCAGCCAGCGCGACGCCGCCGATCACGTAGGGCCAAGGCGACGCCCAGAAGCCGCCGCCTTTTTTCTGTCCCTTGTCCTTGTCGAGCTCCTTGGGGTTCGGCTGCACGGCGGCCGCGGGGCCCGGCACGGTGGTCGCGGACGGCGAAGGCACCGGCACCACGGCGATCGGCTCGGCGCCTGGACCGACGCGCACCTTCTTCTCGACGCTCACGAGGCGATTGTCGTGCGCGTCGAGCGCGTCGACGCGTACGGTCAACGTCGCGTTTGGCACGGCGACGTTCGCCGGCAGATCCCACGCGAGGGTCGTCGCCGCGACGTCACTCTTCTCGAAGCTCTTGTCGCTCGCCGGATCGCGCGCAAAAACGCCGATTTTCGTGACGAGCGCGGTGTGCGTCGCGTCCATCGAGGCCGAGACGCGGAACGGCTTCTGCGAGGGCACCTGCTCCGGCACGTCGGTCCTCAGTTGGAACGGACCGATCTTCGCTTCTTCGCGACGCGCCTGGTTCGCGAGGTGCACGGCCTTCTTGCCGGCCTCGCCGGGCACGACGAAGCGCGGGTCCATCAGCGCAGCGCGCCGAAACGCGACGAGCGCGTCACGCTTGCGCCCCATCACGGCGCGCGCCGCCCCGAGGTGCACATAACAGTCGAGCGAGTCTTTTGCAGGCAGACCGCCGCGGTCCAGCGCCTCCTTATAGAGAGGCTCGGCGGAGTCGAAGTCCCCCTTGTCCCACGCCTCTCGCGCGCGCCCGAGCGTCTCCGCTCCAGGTGCCGCCGCCGTCTCCGCGCGCGCCGGAACCGCCGCCGTCACAAAATGGACGGCGAGCGCGGCTGCGCATGCCCAACGGAGGGCATGAAACTGCGGGTGGCTTCGCACGGCTAGATGGACAGGGTATCGACCTCCCCCCCCTCACGCAAGCCGCCCGCACCCCCAAAACCTACCAGTAACCCCTCCTTTTCCCCCCCCCGCGCGAAGCGCCTCGCCGCAGGCGACGCAGGGGAGGCTCAGGTGCTCCGCGCCTGAGGGGACCGCAGGTCCACACCACAAAGGAAGTTCCCTCGAGCGCGCAGCGCTCAAGGGAACGGCTGCGCCGGCCTTCCTCGCTGGAAGTAGAACTTGAAGCTGCCCGTGAGGTGACCTCTGCAGCGCGGTGGCGGACCGAGGCCGCCGGGGCAGACGTCGCGGGGATCGGCGAGGTAGACGTCGAAGCTGCCTTCGTTGAGGCGCTTCGCGGCGATGTCTTCGTCCGGGTTGCCGTCGAAGAGGCTCGTAAAGGTGATGGTGCTGCCGCGGACGTTCGGCGCCGAGACGGGAGCTCCGGCGTCGGGGACGGGGACGGTCGCGTCGGGTGCGCCGCTGTCGCTCCCGCCTTCCGCGCCGCCGTCGGTGACGGGCGCAGGTTGGATCGCCGAGCAGGCGAGCGGATCGGTGCTCCCGTCGACGGCGTCGCACGTGCCGTCGGCGTTCACGGTCACGCGATCGAGCGCGTAGAGCGCGACGTCTTGCGTGTGGCACGTGCGCTGAAGGTAGAGCGCGAAATGAACGCTCGCCGGTGACGCGACGGCGGGGATAGGCACGCCGGGCGGGACGACGCCGGGCGCCAGCGAGACGACGAGCGGTACACCGTAGAGGCTCGGCCGCGAGCTGTCGTCGGCGCCGCGGATTTGCGCGACGTCGTCGATCAAAATCGAGATGCCGTCGCTGAAGCTCTCGAAGTCGCCGCCGCTCTGGATGCGGAGCTGCAGCGTTTTCCTGTACGGAACGCCGGCGAAGAAATCGGGTCTGAGCTCGAACTTGCCGGACCAGCACGCCGGCACGTTGAGGGTGCCCGTCACGTTGCCCTGTCCGTCGGAGAGAGAGCAGGCGGGCGCGAGCGACGCGAAGCCGATCGCCGCGAGCGCCAGCGTGGCGCACGCGACGGCGGAGCGCCTCCGGAGCGCGCGGCCGATCGTCGTCTTCACACGACCAAGGGTAGCACTGCTCGCGTCGTCTTCGCGATGGCCGCGGCGATGCGACCGCCGCCGAGGACGCGATCGCCGTCGTAGAGCACGGCGATCTGACCTGGCGTGACCGCGCGCACCGGGGCGTCGAAACGAACGATCGCGCGTTGGTCGCCGTCCGCGGCCACGACGTTCCCGAGCGCTCCGCCGTGACGATAGCGAATGCGCACCCTCGCGCGCGCCGGCAGCGTGACGCCGCGCGCGAGGACGAGATCGTCGAGTTCCGCGCCGTCCGCGAGCAGGCGATCCTCGGGGCCGAGGCGCACGGTGCCGGACGCCGCGTCGACCTCGGTGACGAACGCCGGCGTGCCGAGCGCGACGCCGAGCCCCTTCCTCTGTCCGACTGTGAAGCGGTGCACGCCCTCGTGCGCGCCGACCACGCGACCCGAGTCGTCGACGATCGCGCCGGGCCTGATTCGCTCCGCATCTGCGCGCTTTTGCACGAAGTCGACGTACGCGCCCTTGCCCGCGCCCACGAAGCAGAGCTCCTGGCTCTCGCCCTTGGTCGCGCCCGGGAGGTCTCTCGAGACTGCCTCGGCGCGCACCTCCGCCTTGGAGCTCTCGCCGAGCGGGAAGACGAGGCGCGCGAGCTGCTCGGGAGGCGTCGCGTAGAGGAAGTAGCTCTGGTCCTTGTTGCCATCGCGCCCTTCGGCCAGCCAGGCGAGGCCCGCGTCGTCGCGCACGATGCGCGCGTAGTGGCCGGTGGCGACCGATCGCGCGCCGAGGCGATCGGCGATCTTGAAGAGCTCGCCGAGCTTCACGCCGCGGTTGCAGGTGGTGCACGGGCTCGGCGTCTGGCCGCTCAGGTACGCGTCGACGAACGGCGCGACGACCTTCTCCTCGAAAAGCGCGCGGCGATCGAACGTGTAGTGCGCGAAGCCGAGGCGATCGGCAGTGCGTCGCGCGTCGTACTGATCCTCGGGCGCGCAGCAGCGACCGTGCCCGCCCTTCGCGTCCGGGTCGTGGGGGTAGTCCCAGAGGTGCAGCGTCACGCCGACCACCTCGTGCCCCTCCGCGTGCAGGCGCGCCGCGGCGACAGCGGAGTCCACCCCACCGCTCATGGCAACGACGACCCGCGAGCCCTTCACGCCTCTCTCTTAGCGCAGAAATCTCACAAAAACGAAACGGAGCCCGTGATCCTCGATCACGAGCTCCGCTCATAACGCTGGTCGCCGGTTAGTTACGCGTGACGGTGTACGACTGCGTCGACTTCGAAGGAGAGGAGACGACCACGAGGTACGTGCCGCCGCCGTTCGCGCGGTGCTTCACCTCGGTCGGCGTCGTGTTCTGCACGCGGCCCCAGCTGCCACGCGCCGTCTGCTTGTAGACCCTGAGCGTCGCGTCGCCGCTCGGCGAAAGGACGATGTCGTAGTTCTGCGTGCCGCTCAGCTGGAAGAACGAGTCGTCCTTGTCGCCGACCGGATCGAGGTCGCCGCAGAGCGACGTCGCCAGGTAGTCCGCATCCCACGCGCTGTCGTTGGGCTCGAACTCGCTGTCGCCCGTGCAGCCACCGCCGCCCGAGCTGCTGCCGCCCGACGACGAGCCGCCGGAGCTGGAGCCGCCCGAGGACGAACCACCGGAGCTGCTGCCGCCCGAGGACGAACCGCCGGAGGACGAACCACCGGAGCTGGAGCCGCCCGAGGATGAACCGCCGGAGCTGCTGCCGCCGGAGGACGAACCACCGGAGCTGCTGCCGCCCGAGGACGAACCGCCGGAGGACGAGCCGCCCGAGCTGCTGGAGCCGCCGCCGCCCGGATCGGTCGCGATGCACGCGCCGTTCTTGTTCGACCACTCCTTCTGCACGACGAAGCCGCTCACCGTCGCGGCCTGGCCGACGCAGATGTCGCCGATCTCACCCTGGCTGTCGTTGTACCAAGACAGCACGTTGATGCCGACCGCGGGATCCGTCGTCGCTTCGATCCACTCGTGCGACGAGACCTCGGTGAGGTTGTCGAAGACGCTGGGGTTGGCGCCGCAGCCCTGCGCGCAGCCGCCCGTCGAGAGGTCCGGCATGACGCCGTACATGACGTTCTGGCCGTTCGAGCGCGTGTACGTGTAGTGGTACGCGCAGAACTGGACGCAGCTGGTCGCCTGGCCGTCGAGGTCGATCGAGAGCCCCGGCGGGAAGTAGAACATGTAGAGCGAGTCGTTGTCGGGGGCCGCGACGGCGCCGGTCGTGATGAGGCGCTCGAGCTCCTGGCCGATCTGCTGGTTGGTGACCGTGCCGGTCGTCTTCGCGTTCGACGACGTATCGACGAACGTTCCCGCGAAGGTCGAGCGGCCGATGTTCATGCCGTTGGTCGAGTACTCCTTCAGCCAGTCCATGTAGGCGCTTTGGCCGACGGTCTGGAAGAACGTCCCGAGCTTCGCCTGATCGGCGGCGACGTTGGCGCCCCAGAACACGGTGTAGACCTTGCCGTTCTGGATGAGCGGGCCGCCGCGGTAGGTCAGGTCGCTGGCGCTCGCCGTCGAACGCGGACGCGCCTTGCGGACGGCGTTGCCCTTGCGGAGCGGCATGTAGTTCGTCGTGATGACGTCGGTCGTCGACAGGGCTTCGGCGGTCGCGCCGGGATCCGAATTCGAGCCGGTGTCTTCCTTGTTGCCGCTGGAACAACCGACGACGCTGAGAACTCCCGACGCAACAATCGTGGACACGAGGACGAGACGGTTGGCGACGCGCATGATGTGGCTCTCCCTTTTGGCCGTGCGGGCAGATCGAGACGCCGACGCGTCTATGCGCTCTTCCCACCGGTCATGGTTCTGAAGCGACCGCCGCGCGGCTTCGGGGCCCGACCTCTCCCCGGGGTCCACCGTACGACGGGCTTCCCAATAGTGGGTACCGGGGTGGGTGCAAACCGGATCAGGTAGGGAAATTCATTTAGGTATGCAACGTGTCGCCATTTCAGCCGCCCTGTGTGGAATGTTCCGCAATAA
This sequence comes from Polyangiales bacterium, assembly GCA_038231275.1. Lineage (GTDB taxonomy): Bacteria > Myxococcota_A > Polyangia > Polyangiales > Polyangiaceae > JANYHK01. The sequence continues at coordinate 402,632 of JBBRLQ010000002.1, read as the reverse complement.
GTGATTAAATGGGGGGCTGGGTCGCACGGATACCGCTGAACACGTACAGTGTCAGACAATGTAGTTATTAGTCAAAACACGGGAAAAGAAGGGTGCGCGGGCTACGACTGGCCCTGAACAACCGTCTTCACACCGCTGGACGCGCGATCCACCAGCTTCGCGGCGAGGTCCACGGTCTCGCTGTAGCGGTAGACGCCAGCTTGCAGCGCGAGCAGCTCGGCGCCTCCCATTGCTCCTCCGGCTTGGAGCGCGCGCCGAACCGTCGACTCGCCCCGCTCGACCTCGCGGCCGATGCCGTGGAGCACACGCTGAAACGCGCTGGGCTCGCCCTCGGGGGACACGGCGCTCGGTCGCGAGGCGGCGCCGGACGACTGCGGGGCGTCAAAGGTGGCGCGCGTGACGATGCGGGCTTCGCGGGCGGGCGTGACGGGCATGGGGGGCTCTCCTCTTCTCCTCCCCATCGGCACCACGGGTGAGAAGTTGCGCCGAAACGGACGGCCCTCTCTACCCTCTCCTCTTCAGCTCGCGCGCGATGGCTTCGACAGCCCGCGCGTGGAGGCGGCTCGCCCACGACTTCGACAGGCCGATCTCCCGCGCAGCCTCCTCGAAGGTCGCGCCGTCGAAGTAGTGGCGGCGGAGGAGCGTGCGCTCGTCGTCCGGTCGCGCATCGACGAGCTCGCCGAGGACGCGCGCAGTCTCGTCGCGCAGGGTCGACTCTTCTGGCGTCGGTGCGCGATCGGCGATCGCATCGAGGTCACCTCCGCGCGCGTCGCCGACCACACCGAGGGCCATGGCGGTGGCGATGCCGGCGAGGTAGGTCGTCAGTCGCTTGTCGGCGTCCTCTGCGGTCGTGGGCGGCGACGCCGACTGCTCTTCGAGGAGCGCGCCCTGCATCGTGTCACCGGACTCGATCGCTTTGAGGCGACGGTGCACGTGGCGCGGAAGGTCGCCTTGAGATCGGAGCCCGTCGAGGATCGCGCCGCGCACGCGAAGGTTCGCCCAACGTCGGAAGGGAACACCGCGCTCCGCCTCGAACGAGCGCGCCGCGTGCAGGAGCCCCTCGTGGCCGTACGATGCGATCTCGTCCTTCGCGAGAGCGTGGCCGAGGCGCTTGCAGAATTGGCGCGCGTTGAGGTCGACCAGATCGAGGCCCTCTTGAATGCGCGCCACGACCTCGGGCGGATCCGTTCCTGCCGCGCGCGGCTGCGTGCCTTTCTTGGGCCCCGTCACCAGACCTCGATCGGAGCGGTCGCGGTCGCGGATGTCAAGCGACAGAAAGGGCTCGCGTGACATGCGGAGCGCGACGTCCGCGAGGGCCGGGGACTCTTTACTCCTGCGCGTGGATTGGTAGGTTGCCGCCTCTCGATGGGAAGCGCGCGCGAAAGTCCGGACGACCCAAGCGGCGACGAACCGCACGAGGTGTCGGACGAGAGCGCGCGAGAGGGGGTCCCTGAAGTGACGACGATGTTCGGAGAAGAAGCGAAGAGCGGTGAGATCGACGCACGGGCGCACGCGGCGTGGCGCTCGTGGCTTGGCGCGCTGGCGAGCGATCCCAAGGCGGCGATGGCGGCGGCGCTCGCGTACGAGTCGCTCCCGTCGCAGGGGCGCGACGCGTGGCTGACGGCGCTCGAGGTCGACGCGCCTGGCGTCCGCGTGCCGCGCGTGGCGCTTTACGCGCCGCTGCTCGCGGTGGAGAGCGATCTGGAACGTCGGTCCCGCATCGAGACGGTGCTCACCGAGGCGGGCCCTCACGCGGCGAGCGCGCGCCACGCGCTGCGGGGTACGACGACGAACGGCGACAAGCTCTGCGTCATCGTGAGCCCGCTGTACCTCGACTTCGTGGAGCTCCTCGTATGCCGTTACCACGCCGACGGAGTGGTGAGCGCGCGCCACGAGCCCCTCAGTCACCTGCGCGACGAAGACGGGATCCCCGAGGCCGAAGGCGCCGAGCTCGAGCTCACCCCGATGCCGATGGTCGTCGAGGAGCTCGCTCACGCCGTGGTCGCGCATCGACGCGCAGGCAAGCCCGCCCCCGAGGCGCTGCGTCGCTTCAGCCATCTGTTCGCGCCGGAGCTCGGGAGCGGGGACGAGTGAGCGCGGACCGGCCGGACCTGCTGCAGCTGGCTCGCCGCTGCGGTACGTGCGCTCGGTTCGTGCGCGTCGTCGAGAAGACCGACGAGAACGGCGAGGTGCGGCGCCAAGGCGACTGCCTCCTCGGCGTGTGGCCTTCGCCCATCTACGAGACCAACACCTGCTCGCAGTACGTGCAGAAGGGCACGTTCGGGAGCACGGTGAAGAAGGCGCCGCTCACCCGGCGGCGCCGCACGACGACCACCCCGAGCCCCGGCGGCGCGCCCATCCCGCGCGAGCCGACCGAGGTTCGATTGCCGGAGGATTTGCTCGAAATGGACGCCGAAGAGTTTCGTCAAGTGTTGACTGAGGTGATCCGCGACGAGCTGGGCGTCTCCGACGTCGAGCTCGGCGGTAGATGGAGCGGCGGCGAGCTCGTGATGAAGCCTGGCAAGGAGGGGACGGCCGAGAAGCGCATCCCCATCGAGAGCCTCTTCCACAAGGTCGTCATGATCCGGGACAAGCTGCGTGTTTTGGAGCAGAAGGTGAACGGCAGCAAGCTGACCGACGAGGAGAAGGTGCAGCTCCAGCAGTACATCACCCAGTGCTATGGCTCGCTCACGACGTTCAATGTGCTCTTCGCGAACAAGAACGACGCCTTCACCGGTCAAAAGGGCGACGAGTAGCGCCCTCCTCGGCGTCTCCCTCGGCGTGACGGGGTTGGCGCTCGTGGCCCATGTGATCGTCGCGTGCGGGAGCAAACCCCCGCCCGATCCGGTCGGCGTGTCTCACGTCGCCACCCCCGAGCCGGTCACCGGCAGCGCGATCGATTTCGCCTACGACTCACTCGATGCGCGGCGCGTCGCGTCGTCTGCGATGCAGGGCAAGGTCACCGTGATCGCCTTCGTCACGACGTACGATCTCGGCAGCCAGGCGCAGGTCAATTTCCTCGTCGCGATGGCGAAGCACGACGGCGACAAGGTGAACTACGCCCTCGTCGCCCTCGAGCAGCAGACCGAGCGCGAGCTCGTCGAGGTCTACAAGACGAACCTCAACGTGACGTTCCCCGTCGCGCTCGCCGACAAAGAGACGATCGGCGGGGGAGGGCCCTTCGGCGACGTTCACCTGATCCCGGCGCTCGTCGTCCTCGACGTCAAGGGGCACCTGGTGTGGAAAAAGACTGGCCTGGCGAAGCCCGAGGAAATCCGCGCGGCGATGCGGCGTTGAGCGTTTGCGTGTAATCTGAACGTATCGTGCGCTTCTTTCGCGCCTCCCCGCGCCCCGCGTCTCGCGCCTTCGCCATTGGGCTGTGCGCGGGAGCGTCGCTCGTCGCGGTGCTTGCGGAAGGGCAGCACGCCGAAGCTCCGATTTTTCGGGTGGCGACCGCGCAGGCCGCGGCCATGGCGGTCCCCGACCCGATCGTGCCGAGCGACGCGACGCCGGAGGATCTTCCCCCTCCCACCGGCCGCGCGCTCAAGCTTCATCTGGACAGCGGCAACGACGAGGTCCGGAACAACGCGTGGGTGTACATCCCCAAGAATTTCGATCCGAACCGGCCGCTGCACCTGGCGGTCGTCTTCCACGGCTTCAAGAACTGCATCGACAGCTACGTGAGTCGCGGCGGCAAGATTTGCACGCCCGGCGAGCAGCAGCGGACCGGCTACGACATCCCGGCGCAGGTCGATCGCAGCGGCACCGGCGCCATCTTCGTCGTGCCGCAGCTCGCGTACGATCAGAAGAGCAGCGATCCGGGCAAGCTCGGCAAGATCGGCGGGCTCCGGCGCTTCGTGAAGGAGCTCGTGGAGGTCGCGCTCGTCCCCGAGCTCGGCGCGCGGCGCTACGAGGACGTGCAGCGCGTGATGCTCCTCGCGTCGAGCGGCGGGTACCAGGGCCTCTTGCCTGCGCTCGCCAATGGCCGCGTCGAGCGCGTCCGCGACGTGTACCTGCTCGACGCGTTCTACGTCGACACGAGCGCGCTCACGGCGTTCCTGCGCGAGCGGCCCGAAGACTTTCGCCCCGACGCGCCCGATCCGCGCCACTTCGGGCTCGTCTTCTGCAGGAAGAGCGGCACCGCGCGCCAGAGCCGCGACTTCGGGCTACGCCTCAAGACGTTCATGGAGTCGCACGGCGCCGGCGCGTACTACGCGTTCGACGGGTGGTCGCCGATCCCCGCGCTCGACGATCTGCGCGTCCCGGCGTTCGTGTACATGTCCAGCCTCGAGCACGATCGCGTCGTCCTCGAATACCTCTGGAAATTCCTCGCCGTCAGCGGGATCTGAAAAATCCCATCCTGACGGCGGGCCTTCGCGGTCGCGACTACTTCGTCGCCTTGTCGCGGCAGACGATCTGCTGGTGCTTGCCGCCGCCCCCGCCGCCGGCGGCGCCGAGGTAGAGCTGGCACTCCTTGTCGGACGCGCACCCGACGTAGATGCACTGGTTCGAGATGCACGAGTAGAACCGGTACTCCTCGGGGTTGCCGCACTCGAGATCGCTCTGGCAGGGGACGACGCAGGTGCCGTCCTTGGCGCAGGTCGCAGTCACGTTCTTGGTCGACGCGATGCACTCGCGATCGCTCTGGCAGCCGCCCGCCGAGGTGCAGTGGCCGGCTGCGCAGCGGTTGAACGCCGAGCAGTCCGTGTCCGTCTTGCACGGCGGGACGCACTGGCCGACGTCGCTGCACACGTTGCCGTTGTTGCATTGCGAGTCGTTCGAGCACTGCACGCATTTGCCGTTCGTGCATTGGAACGTGGTGCCGCCGCCGCAGTCGGTGGCGGTCGCGCAGATGGACTGGCACGAGCCGTTCGTACACGCGTACTTCGAGCCGTCGCACGCGCAGTAGCTCTTGTACTCGGTGCAGTACGACGACGTCGGGCCGAACTGCTGGCACTCGGAGTTGAGCTGGGTGCAGTCGATTCCTTGCGGCACCGTCGGGCAGCAGTCGACCGGCTGGGCGCACTGGATGACCGCGCACTCTTTGGCAGTCGGCGTGACGTTGAACTCGCCCTTCACGCAGAGGCCGCCCGGCTGGTTCGCGCGCGGGACGCAGTCGAGGCCGTCGGCGCAGTCGTTGGTGGTCTGGCAGACCTCGCCCTTGCTGGACTTCCGGGGTTCCGTCGTCGTCGATGTGCTCTTGCACCCGGCGGCGAGCGACGCGAAGCCGATCGCGGAGAGAATGGCGGCGGTGACGAGAGAGCTCGTTCGGAGCATGGTCGGGACCTTTCGACGAACGTGGAACGCAAAGCGGACGGAATGGATGCCGCCCGGCGCGAACTTACGCGGCCGCCCCCAGAAAGCTTCCTCGGAAAAGATGGTCGACTATTTGGTCGGGACGACCGGCGCGCTCGTCGTCGAGCCCGCGCCCCAGAAGGAGAGGCCGCTCGTGCCGCCCGGGATCGCGATCGCCTTCGTCGCGAGCGTGCCGCTGGCGACGGTGACCTCGAAGAGATCCCCCGCGTCGTCGAAGCCGTAGACGCTGCCGGCCCAGAACGCGAGGCCGAAGACGTTGGCGTGCTTCACCGAGCCCCAGTTCTTGAGCATCGCGCCGTTCTTCGGGTCGACCTCGACGAGGCAGTCGGAGCAGCCGTTGCCTTTGACGGTGAGGTAGGTGGGGCCGCCCTTCACCGAGACGATGTCGCCGCTCGACGTGAGCCCCTGGCCGAGCGAGCCGATCGTGATCTTCGCGCCGGTGCTCGGGTCGATGCGGACATAGTCGCTGCCTTCGTAGCCGACGAGGGCCTCGACGTTCGCGTCGACGGTCCCCTTGGGGACGAACGAGAGCGAGTTGGGGTACGAGCCGCTCGCGACGTGCGTGCACTTGGCGGTGCCTTTGTCGATCGCGTAGAGCGACGTCGACGTGGTCCCGAAGAGGCGCGACGTGGCGTCGATCGCGATGTCGATGACGCTACTGCACCCGTTGAATGCGCCGATCGTCGTCACCGCCTTGGTGTTCGGATCGAGGCGGTAGAGCGTATCAGCGCTGTGCCCGTAGACCTCGGCGACGAGGTTCGGAGGGGAGACGTGGACGTCGTCGTTGAACGTGCCGCCGTCACCGATGGCGCCTGACGTGCCTGAAGAGCCTCCACCCTGATCGCCGCCGTCCCCGTCCGTGAAGCCCTGCTTGGTCGAGCCACACGCCACCGTTGCGGTGAGGACGAGGACGGCGGCTTGGGTACGGCGGGACAACATGGGCGGGAGAGTAATGTGGAATCGGTCTCGCCGCGCCGGCGTTCTGCGCGGGATGGGGAACTTGCTTGGGAAGCGGCCGCTCCACCTGCGCCGAGGTGGGCTCGTGGCGGGGCTCGGCGCGTTCGGGGCGTTTGTGCTCATGGCGCAGAATGGCCGACTGCGGTGGGGTGTCCCGCTGGGGCTGGTGTGCGTCCTCGTGGCGGTGTGGGGCGTGATGGATCTCGTCGGATCGTTCGATGCATCCGACGAAGAGGCCGCGTCCGAGACCACGCTTCGTCGCCTCGCGCCGCGCCTCGCCGCCGTCCTGGGACTCTCCCTCGCGTTCGCAGGTTCGCTGGCGTTCGCGCAGACCGGGATCGGTCCGACGTGGGCGTGCGGCGCGCTCGTCACCGCGACGTTCCTTGCATTCGTCGTCGCGCTCTATCGCGCAGGGGAGACGCTCGGGCCTTGGGCGACCGACGAGACCGGCGCTGCGCGACCGCTCCACCGCCGTCACGGCTTCTGGATCGTGGTCGCCGCGTCCCTCCTCTATCTGCCGGCCCTCGGCGCCGGATCGCTCTGGGATCCGTGGGAGACGCACTACGGCGAGGTCTCGCGCGAGATCCTGTCGCGCGACGATTGGATCTCGCTCTGGTGGGTGCAAGAGGGGTGGTTCCTCTCGAAGCCGGTCCTCACGTTCTGGATGCAGTCGCTCGCGATGGCGTCGCTCGGCACCGGGTACGCGCCGGGAGAGATGCTCCTCGGCGCAGCTGGTCACGTCGCGCGGCCGGAGTGGGTCGTGCGCGCGCCGAACGTGCTGTTCGCGATCGCGGGGCTCTACCTCCTCTACAAGGGCGTGGCGAAGGTGTTCGGCCGTCGCGCGGGTGCGCTCGGGGCAGTGGTGCTCATGACGATGCCCGACTGGCTCTTCCTCGCGCACCAGACGATGACCGACATGCCGTTCGTAGCCGCGATGTCGGCGGCGATGGGGCTCTTGCTCCTTGCGCTCCACACCGACCGCGAGCTCGTCGCGCGGGTCCATCGCGTTCGCGTCGGGAGGCTCGCCTTTGGGGTGTCAGCGTGGCACCTCGTCTTCGGCGGCGTCCTCGTCTGCGCGTTGCCACAGCTCCTCTACCTTGCGTCGCGCAACGTGGAGCTCGTCCTCCATGGAAGCGGTCCGTACGGATTTCGGCTCCACGCGGACATGTTTCGCAGCGGCTCTGCGGGCAACTGCGGCGTCGTCCCGGGCAACGAGGCGTGTCGCACGGTGGCGTCGACGGTGACCGGCGCTCCGCCCCTCGTGCAAGCGCTGGTGGGCGCGGCGGCGATCGGCCTCCTCCTCTACTTGAACCGCGGCGAGCGCCGGCTCCGCCCGATCCTATGCGTCGGCGCGTGGCTCTGCGCGGCGCTCGCGACGCTCGGCAAAGGGCCGGCGGGGATCGTGCTGCCGGCAGGGTGCGTCCTCGCGTACGTTGCGACGACGCGGAGGTGGAAGGATCTCCTCGACCTCGCGCCGGTGAGCGGGCTCCTCGTCGTCCTCGTCGTGGCGCTCCCCTGGTACGTCGCCATGTACGTACGGCTCGGGGCCCAGTTCACCGATCAGCTCATTTTTCAGCACATGATCAACCGCACCGTCGGGCACATCCACGACACCAACGAGGGCGACGACACCGGCTTCGTCTATTACGTGTGGCAGCTCGGGTACGCGGTCTTCCCGTGGACCGGCCTCGTGCCGGCGGCGCTGCTCGCGTGGCTGCGTCGCGAGGACACCGGCGACCGCGGGCGCGGCGACGCATCGGTGTTCCTCGCGATGTGGTTCCTGATCGGCTTCGCGCTGTTCTCGTTCATGGGGACCAAGTTCCATCACTACATCTTCCCCGCGGTGCCGCCGCTCGCGATGCTCGTAGGGGTCCTGCTCGACCACGTCCTCGGCGCGGCGGACGGAGCTGGCGGCGAAGACGGGACGAGCGCGCGTCGTCGCGTACACGAGCGTACGATGCTCGGTGGCGCGGCGATCGCGGGGGCGTGCGTCCTCGGGCTCGTCGCCCACGATCTCGCGCTGCCCGCTGCAGGCTCGAGCTCGCCCGGCGCGATCCGACTCCTCCAGCTCTTCACGTACAACTACCGGCGCGTGTGGCCCGAGACGCTCGACTACGGTCGTACGATCGCGCTCTTCGGCGGCGCGGCGGTGGTCCTGGGCGTCGCCCTCGCCGTCGCGCGCATCCGAAAGTACGCGGCGATCGCGACGCTCGTGCTCGGCGGCGCGTGGGCGGTCTTCTGCCTCGACGTCTACATGACCCAGGTGTCCGCGCACTGGGGTCAGCGCGACGTCATTGCCGCGTATTACACGAGCCGCGTCAACGAGGCCGAGCCGCTCGTCGCCTACCAGATGAACTGGAAGGGCGAGGCGTTCTACTCCGGCAATCGCGCGGCGACCTTCGTCTCGACGGGCACCGCGTTCACTGCATGGATGAAGCAGCAGCGCGAGAAGGGGGTCAAGGTGATGTATTTCGTCACCGAGCACAACCGCACGGGAGGCCTCCGCGCGGAGGTCGGCGCGCGCGCGTACCGCGAGATCACGGACCGTGCACTCTGCAACAAGTTCGTCCTCGTGCGCGCCGAGCTCTGACGCCGAGGTTCCGGGCTATGATGTGCCGCCTTCCGGATGACGACCGACACCTCGAGCACCTGGGCGATCCTCCGTGAGGCGGTCCGCGGCACGACGCAGGATCTGACGACGATCCCGATCCGGCGCGCCGTCGTGCTCCTCGCGGTGCCGACCATCCTCGAGATGGCGATGGAGTCGGTGCTCACCATCGTGGACATCTTCTTCGTGTCGAAGCTCGGCTCCACGGCGGTCGCGACGGTCGGCCTCACCGAATCGATGCTGGCGCCGACGTACGCGCTGGCGATGGGATTGTCCGCGGCGGCGACCGCGATCGTGTCGCGTCGCGCGGGGCAGAAGGACTGGGACGGCGCGGGCATCGCCGCCGTTCAGGTGATCCTCGTCGCCCTCGCGCTGGCGGCGGTCCTCGGCGTGGTTGGGGCCGGGACGTCGCCGTGGCTGCTCGGACTCATGGGCGCGGACGCCGAGGTCGTGTCGACCGGCTCGACGTACACCGCCGTGATGCTGGGTGGGAGCGTCACGGTGTTCCTGCTGTTCGTCGTCAACGCGGTATTTCGCAGCGTCGGCGACGCGGCGATCGCGATGCGGTCGCTCTGGCTCGCGAACCTCGTCAACATCGTCCTCGCGCCGTGCCTCATTTTCGGCGTCGGTCCGTTCCCGCGGATGGGCGTCGTCGGCGCCGCGGTGGCCACCACGTTCAGCCGCGCGCTCGGGGTCGGCTACCAGCTCGCGATGCTCATGCGGAAGCGCGGGCACCTCGCGATCGCACGTCGCCACGTCGCGGTGCGACTCGGGCTCATTGGCGAGCTCGTGAAGCTCGCGACGCCCGCGACCGGGCAAGTGCTCATCGAGACCGCGAGCTGGCTCGCGCTGGTGCGCATCATCTCCTCGTACGGGAGCGCCGCGCTCGCCGGCTACACGATCGCGATGCGCGTGGCGATCTTCGCGCTGCTGCCGTCGTGGGGGCTCGCGCAGGCGGCGGCGGCGCTCGTCGGTCAAAACCTCGGCGCCGGCGAGCCGGAACGCGCGAAGACGTCGGTGTGGACGATCGCGCGCTACAACGTCGCGTTCTTGGGGCCGGTGGGGGCGATCTTCGCGATCGCCCCGGGGGTCATCGTCGTGCTCTTCGCGACCGATCCGGCGGTCGTCGCGTACGGCTCCGACTGCCTGCGCATCGTCGCGATCGGCTTCGTCGTGTTCGCGTTCGGGATGGTTACGGTCCAGGCCTTCAACGGCGCGGGCGACACGACGACGCCGATGGTCGTGAATTTTGCCGCGTTCTGGCTGTTCAAGATCCCGTGCGCGGTCGTCCTCGCGAAGGTCGTGGGCCTCGGCCCGCGCGGGGTCTTCCTCGCCATCACCGCGGCGTACGCGATGCAGAGCGTGGTCGCGGGCCTCCTCTTCCGGCGCGGCCGCTGGCAGACGCGAAAGGTGTAGAGACCACCTATTCGGTGGGGACGAGGCCGGCGATGCGCTTGGCGAGCTCGGGCTTCACGACCTTACCGACCGCATTGCGCGGGAGCTCGGTGAGGAGGAGCACGTTCTTCGGTACCTTGTACGCGGCGAGCTTCGTCTTGGCGAACGCGCGCACCGCGTCCTCTGCGCATTCCGAAGCGCGACCTTCGCGCGCGAGCACGCAGGCGACGACGCGATCGCCCCAGGTCGGATCGGGGACGCCGATGACCGCGACCTCGGCGATGGCGGGGTGCTCGCGAAGGACCTCTTCGATCTCGAGCGCGGAGAGCTTGTAGCCGCCGCTCTTCAGGATGTCGACGCTCGTGCGCCCGAGGATCTTGAAGGAGCCGTCCTCGCGCGTGACGGTGTCGCCGGTGCGGAACCAGCCGTCCACGAACGCCTCGGCCGTCGCATCCTCGCGCCTCCAGTAGCCGGAAAATACGCTGGGGCCCCGGATCCACAGCTCGCCACTCGGCGCGTCCTTGCCGTCCTCGCCGACGATACGCGCCTCGACGCTCGGCAGCGGAGCGCCCACGAAACCGGGGCGGCGCTCGCCGTCCAAAGGGTTCGTCATCCCGACGCCGATCTCGGTCATGCCGAAGCGCTCGAGGGGGTAGCGGCCGGTGAGGGCGCGCCATCGTTCGCCGAGAGAGACCGGGAGCGCGGCGCTTCCGCTCGTCGCGAGACGCAGGGCGCGCGCGCCGGCGGTCCATCGCGCGCGCGTCGGCTCGTCGGCGGCGTCGAAGCAGGCGAAGAGCTTCGTGTACATCGTCGGCACGCCCATCACGACCGTCGATCGCGCCATCCCCTCCCAGATCGCGGTCGCGTCGAACGCTGGGAGCATCCGCACGCCCGCGCCCGCGCCGAGCGCGGTCAGGAGCGCGATCCCGAGGCCGTGCAAGTGATGAAGCGGAAGGGCATGCAAGAGGACGTCTCCGTCGCGCCAGCCCCACGCGTCGCCGAGGAGCTCCTGCTGCACGGCGAGGTTTTCGTGTGTGAGCACCGCGCCCTTCGGTTTGCCGGTGGTCCCGCTCGTGTAGAGCTGGAGCGCCGCATCGGGCCCGCGCGCCGCCGAAATCCTCTCGAGCGGCGCCGCAGTGCGCGCTTCGTCCACGCGCAAGACACGGCGGCCGTCGGCGACCTGGGTCACGCGCGCTTCGAGGTCACGCGTCACGAGGAGCGTGGAGACGCCCGCATCCCCGCAAAAATAGGCGGTCTCCGCTTCCGGATGCAGCGGCGAGAGGACGACGACGCATCCGCCCGCCGCGAGCGCGCCGAAGAAGGCTTCCAGGAACGCCGCGCCCGGCGACGCGAGGATCGCGACCCGCGCGCCGTCGAGCGATCCGAGGGCACCCGCGCAGCGTCGTGCCGCGCCGCCGATTTCGGCGAACGTATGCGACCCGCTCGCGTCGTGGACGAGCCTCGTCGCAGCGCCGGCGCCCTCGGCGAGCGCGAAGAAGCGGAGGAGGGGCGAGCGTAGCTCGGGGTGCGCGACGGGCATCGGCACGCCTTTCTAGCGTAGGCTGCGCCTTCATGAGCGTGTTTCGCGAGCTTCGTTCGCTCCCGACGTGGCGCAAGGTCGCCCTCTCCGCGTGGGGCGCCCCGCGAAGCCCCGCCGCGTACGGCATGATCGATCTCGATTGCGAGCCGGCGCTCGACTACATCGAGCGGCTCCGCGAGGCGTCGGGAGAGAAGGTCACCCTCACGCACGTGCTCGGGCGCGCGATCGGCCTCGCGATCGCCGAGCATCCCGAGGTGAACGGCTTCGTCTCGCGCGGCCGCCTGATGCTGCGCGAGACGGTCGACGTCTTCTTCCAAGTTGCCTTCTTCGACCAGGACGCCGGCGTCGCGTCGCCCGCTGGCGCGAAGAAGAAGGAGGCCAACCTCGCGGGCGCCAAAATCTGCGCAGTGAACGAGAAGAGCACGGTGGAGATTGCCCGCGAGCTGCGCGAGCGTGCAGAGCGGCTCCGGACGCGCGGCGACGCCGAGACCGCGCGGAGCTCGGCGATGCTCGCGAAGCTCCCCGCGCCGATGGTCGGCCTCGCGACGCGCGCCGGGGGCCTCCTCTCCTACGACCTCGGCTTGAACCTGAGTCGCTTCGGCATTCCACGCGACGCCTTCGGCTCGTGCATGGTCACCAACGTCGGCGTCTTCGGCATCACCGTCGCGTGGGCGCCGCTCGTCGAGATGTCGCGGGTCCCCATCGTCCTCACCCTCGGCGTCGTCCGCGAGGCGCCGGTCGTGCGGGATGGCGCGGTCGTGGTCCGCCGGGTGGCCACGGTCGGTGTGGCGTTCGACCACAGGGTCATGGACGGCTACCACGCTGGAAAAATGGCCCGAACGCTGATCGACGCGATGGCGTCGCCCGACGCCGCGCTAGGCTTCACGTGAGGCAAGACCGCCGCGATCTGGACGTGGGATGCAGGGGGTGGAAGGATGGCGGCGGTACCATGCGTCTAGGTTCGATCCTGCTCGCGCTCGCACTGCCACTGTCCGCGCTCGGCGCCGGCTGCTGGGAGATGCCGCCCGCGAACGTCGCCCTCACGGCGGCCGCCGAGGACGTCGAGATCCTCACCGAGACGCCGAGCGCGGACATCTACGAGTCGTTCCAGGAGCTCAACGTGCAGGCGATCGGCGGGAGCGGCCGCGAGGCGACGGTCACGGCGCGCCATATGCTGCGCAACCGCGCCGCCGAGATCCACGCGCGCTTCGTGAGCGTCGACGACGCGACCGCGTCGCTCGCCTGGGATTTCAGCGGGCGGACGATCGTGAGCATCCGAGGCCGCGCCTACCGGATAAAGGAAGACCCGGTACCGACGCGCGACCGCGCACGTTAGCCTGCCCACGCGCGGTGGCGCTCAGGCGTCGATCGGGCCTACCGGCGGGGCGCCTTGCGCCTCGAGCGCCGCGATCTCCGCGTCCTCGAAGACGCGCGAGCGGGTGAGGAACCGGACGCCGCGCGGCGCCTCCAGTGAGAAGCCGCTGCCGCGCCCCGGCACGACGTCGATCGTCAGGTGCGTGTGCTTCCAGTACTCGAACTGCGCCCCTCCCATGAAGAAGGGGCACCCTTCGATCTCGCCGAGCAGCACGTCGCGCTGCCCGATCTTGAACTCCTTGCGCGGATAGCACATGGGCGCGCTCCCGTCGCAGCAGCCTCCCGACTGGTGAAACAGGAGCGGTCCATTTTCGGCCGCGAGCTCGCGAAGCAGCGCCGCGGCGGCGGGGGTCACGTCGACCCGTCGAACGACGTCGGCCACGGCGCACCCCTCGCTCAGAAGAAGCCCATGGGGTTCGGGTCGTAGCTGACGAGGAGGTTCTTCGTCTGCTGGTAGTGGTCGAGCATCATCGCGTGGTTCTCGCGCCCGATGCCGGACTGCTTGTAGCCGCCGAACGCCGCGCCTGCGGGGTAGAGGTGGTAGCAGTTGGTCCACACGCGACCCGCCTGGATGGCGCGGCCCGCGCGGTAGGCCTGCGAGCCGTCGCGCGTCCACACGCCGGCGCCGAGGCCGTAGAGCGTGTCGTTGGCGATCGCGATGGCGTCGTCGAAATCCTTGAACGCGGTCGTCGAGACCACCGGTCCGAAGATCTCCTCCTGGAAGATGCGCATCTTGTTGTGACCGGCGAAGACCGTCGGCATCACGTAAAAGCCGCCCGCGAGATCGCCCGAGAGCTTGGCTTGCTCGCCGCCGCAGAGGACCTTGGCGCCCTCCTTCTTGCCGATGTCGAGGTAGCTCAGGATCTTCTCGAGCTGATCGCGCGACGCTTGGGCGCCGACCGTCGTCTTCGGATCGAGCGGATTTCCCGGCACGGCGTGCGTCTTCGTGCGTTCGACGGCGCGCTCCATGAACTGCGCGTGAATCGACTGCTGCACGAGCACGCGCGACGGGCATGTGCAGACCTCGCCCTGGTTCAGCGCGAACATGCCGAAGCCCTCGAGCGCCTTCTCGACGAACGCGTCGTTCTTCGCGAGGACGTCTTCGAAGAAGATGTTCGGCGATTTTCCGCCGAGCTCGAGGGTGACCGGGATCAGGTTCTCCGACGCGTACTGCATGATGAGGCGGCCGGTGGTCGTCTCACCGGTGAACGCGATTTTGGAGACGCGATTGGAGGATGCGAGGGGCTTGCCGGCCTCGACACCGAACCCGTTCACGACGTTGAGGACGCCCGGCGGCAGCAGATCGCCGATGAGCTCCATCAAGAGCAGAATGGACGCCGGGGTCTGCTCGGCCGGTTTCAGCACGACGCAGTTGCCCGCCGCGAGGGCCGGGGCCATCTTCCACGTGGCCATGAGGAGGGGGAAGTTCCAAGGGATGATTTGGCCGACGACGCCGAGCGGCTCGTGGAAGTGATACGCGACCGTGTTGTCGTCGATCTGGCTGGAGGTGCCCTCCTGCGCGCGGATGCAGCCCGCGAAGTAGCGCCAGTGATCGACGCAGAGCGGGAGATCGGCGGCGAGGGACTCGCGGACGGGTTTGCCGTTGTCCCACGTCTCGGCGACCGCGAGCATCTCGAGGTTCGCCTCGATGCGGTCCGCGATCTTGTTCAAGATGTTCGCGCGCTCGGTGGTGGAGGTCTTGCCCCACTTGCCCTTGGCGGCGTGCGCGGCGTCGAGCGCCTTCTCGATGTCCTCGGCGGTCGAGCGCGGGATCTCGCAGAAGGCCTTGCCGTTTACCGGCGAGATGTTCTCGAAATACTGGCCCTTGATCGGCTCTTTCCATTCCCCGCCGATGTAGTTGCCGTAGCGGGACTTGAACTTCACCTTCGAGCCGGGCTGGTTCGGCGGGACGTAGACCATGGCGTTTCTCCTCGTTCGGGTCGGGTTCGCCACCTTCCCTAGCAACGCTCGGGCCGCGCCCCGCGTCACGCTCTCATCCCGGGCGATCGCAGGCCGTCGCAGGGATTTTCGTAGCGCGGGTGGAGCGCTGCCGGACTGCAGTCGTCGCGAAACGAGACAGCGTTGCTGCGCCGCATCACGCAAATACGGCGTGGGCCGCGCGCCTTCTGCGTGGAACAATGAGCGCGTGCTCATCCTCGACGAGCCCAGATCTCAGCTCCTCCGTGAGCGCTGGGAGCGCGCCGTTCGCCTCGGGGCGCGCGCGGACGGCGAGGCGTACCCGCAAGGCGCGAGCGGGGCGGACCTGGCCGTGCGTCGCGACGTCGCGCGGAGCACGGTTTATCGCGCCCTCCGCGGCTGACGCGGCGTCAGTGCACCGAGCCGACGAGGAACGAGAACGCAGGTACCAGCACTTCTTCCGGCATCGCGCCGCCCTGGGTCACCGCGCCGACGCGGTCGCGGACGAAGCCATGATCGCCGAAGACGTAGAGGAGCGTGCGAGACGCGAGGGTCTGCGCGTGCCGTGCGATTGCCTCGGCGACCTGCGCCGAGAGATCCCGCAGCTCGGACCCCGACGCGCCCTCCGTGAGGCGCGCCTGGACGACGTCGAGCTTGAAGACGTCGCGGTGCCCGATCTTCACGCGCCGGATGGTCTCGGCGGTGCGGCCGCGCATCGGCTCCGCCTCGCTCTCCGGAGCGCTCTGCGCGCGCATCGCTTCCACGCCGTGCGCGAGGAGATCGAGCTGCCGCGCGGTGACGGTGGGCAGCGCGCTCCAGAGGAGCTGCTCCTCAGCGAGGGTCGCGCGATCCTCGAGCTCGCGCACGAGCAGATCGCGCACCCGTAGCCCCAGATCGAAGCGAAGCCCGTCCACGAGGAGGAGCTGCGTCGAGCGCGCGCCGTGCAGCCGCGCGCTCTTGGACGCCAGGTCCGGCGCGTCGAAGACCATCCGCGGCCGCTTGCCGGTGACGGAGAACGTCGGGCACGCCTCCGTGTACGCGCGCGCAAAATTTCGCCGAAATTCGTCGTACGCCTGCTCCGCCCGCGGATCGGCGAGCCCGTCCTCGATCGCGCGCGCGAGCGGCATGTACGCCTGCGCGAAGAGCCTCTCGAATGACGCGAGGGGCTGAGGGCCGCGCGCGCCGATGAGCGCGGTGACCCAAGGGCGCCAGACCTCCGGAGGCGGGAGCGGGAGCGAAAGAGGCTCGGTCGGCGTCGCGACGGCGACCGCGGCCGGGGTCGCAGTCGCGGTCCTGGTCGCGCTCCTGGTCGCGGTCCTGGTCGTGGTCGCGGTCGCGGTCGTGGTCACGGAGTCGGAGTCGGAGTCGGTGTCGGAGTCGGAGTCGGTGTCCGCCACGTGCGACGAAGGCGATACCAGCGACGCGAGCGGGACCGGCGGCCCGTAGGCGTCGAGTGTCGCGTCCGCGGTGTCCAGCGCGAGGATCAGGGCCGCGGTCTCCGAGGCCTTCGCGAGCTCGCGCACCGTACGGCTGTCGTCCGCGTCGAGCGCGCCGTCCTGGTCGATGAGCGCGCGGAGAGAACCAAGAACCACGGCGATGGCGCGCGCCGATGGAGGGAGGGCGCGGACGAGATCGATCGTGCGCACCGCCGCAGACGGGCGGAGGCCGCGGGTGACGATGGCGCGTGCGACGGCGGCGTCGACGAGCTCTCCGAGGCGACCGCGCGACGTGACCGCGATCGCGTCCACACGCGCGACGACCGCCCCCTTCGCCTCGAGCTCTGCGGCGACCGCCGCGCGCTCGTCCGCGGCGAGGAAGAAGAAGGCGCCATCGAGCGGCGCCGCGTACGCGAGAGGAGCCTGCGTCTCTAGCTGCAATCCGTCTGCCATCTCGCCGATGTGCGCACACCGCGCACAGAATGGCCCAATTTCTTGCGGGGCCGGCCGCGCGGCGTTGACCGATCCGGAGGCGCTCGTTACCTTCAGATCGTTCCCTCTTCGAGGTACGTGATTTCTCAATCCATGGATCCCTTACAAGCACGAACCAGGGAGGCGCTGGTCGCTCAGTGTGCACGCCGGGCCGCTCTCACGAGCGGATAACTCGGAAGCCTAAAGCGCGGCCAAAGCTTCCCACCTAGCCGCTGGCTAGGGGTTCATGCGATCAAGAACACGGCCAATCGCGGTAAGGAACGCTTGAACGGGCTCCGGAACAAACCGGGGCCCGTTCTCTTTTTGTTGCTAGAAGGGGCGGCCCGATGACCACCTCCCGCGCTTCCGTCCTCGTCCATGGAGCCTCCGGCTTCACGGGGAAGCTCGTGTGCGAGGCGCTCGCGCGGCGCGGCGTCGTGTTCGGCGTGTCGGGCAGAAGCCGCGCGAAGCTCGAGCGCGTCGCGGCCGAGGTCGGCGCGGTCGAGGTCTCCGTCGTCGACGTCAGCGATGGCGAAGCGCTCGAGGCGGTGCTCGCCGGCCGAGCGCTCGTGTGCGCGTGCGCGGGGCCATTCGTGGACCTCGGCGAGCCCGTCCTCGCGACCTGCGCACGTCTTGGCGTGGCGTATGTCGACACGACTGGCGAACAGGCGTTCGTGAAGGACGCGGTCGCCCGCTATGCAGCCACCGCGGAGGCGAGCGGCGCCTGCGTCGTTCCGGCGATGGGGCTCGAGATCGCGATCGGCGATTGGGCCGCGCACCTCGCGTCGGAGCGCGTGGGCGGCTCGCCTGACACGATCGAAATCTTGTACGCGACGCTTGGCCTCGCCGACGGCGCGGGCGCGACCTCACGCGGGACCAAGCTCTCCGCGCTCGGCGTCGCCGCGTCACGCCAGGCCGTGCAATTTTGCGACGGCGCCCTCGTGCCCGAGCGCGCGGCAGAGAAGGTCGCGACGTTCACGCTGTCGACCGGGAAGCGCGTGATGGGAATATCGATCCCAAGCCCCGACGCCGTCGTCGTGCCGCGTCACACGGGCGCACGCACGGTGAGGACGTTCCTGGCGATGGGCGCGGGCGCCGCGAGGGCCCTCCACATGGCGCGTGCCGTGGTGCCGTCGCTCGTTCGACTCGGCGCGCCGCTCGCGACCGCGACGATCCGACGTACCGCCGATGGACCGGAAGGCGCCGCGCGCCACGCGACGTTCGAGGTCGTCGCGCGCGCGACGCGTGGCGGGCGTCGCGTGCAGGTCTCGATGACGGGCCGCGATCCCTACGGCCTGACGGCGGAGATCCAAGCCTACGCCGCATCTCGTGCGCTCGCCGGCGCCATGACTGCGCGTGGTGTCGTCGCGCCGAGCGTCGCGTTTCCTCCGGTCGAAGCGCTCGAAGCCCTCGCGAGGTTCGTCCGCGTCATCGAAGCGTCGCCCGAGTCCGTGTGAGCCGAGCTTCTCAACCGGCTCAGTACTCCCCGAGGTCGACGAACGCGTGGTCGGTCATGACGACGTACGGCCGCTCCTCGAACGTGAGGTGGCCCTTGCCGTCGTGGTCGACGATCTCGACCTTGCCCATTCCGTAGCCCATCGGTCCTTTCGCGTAGTAGTTCGCCTGGAGCGAGTAGGGACCCTTTCGGTTCGCCTTCGGACCGCGCACGGTGAAGCACTCGGGGCCGTACCCGGTCGTGACGTCGGCGTAGAGCTCGCCGCCGCTCGGAAGGGTCGGGTTCGAGTAGTACGCGTGGCCGCCGACGGCGTCGAAGATATGGAAGTCGACGTCGTTCGCGTCCGTCTCCCAGTTGAGGACGAAGCGCACCGACGCGCCGCGCTCGACGTTGGCGTTCTCGGCGTACGTGCGCGCCTCGATCTCGGTCTGGCGCTTCGGCTCGCGCTGGATCCATGCGGCCGCGACGAGCCCGAGATCCTCGCGAAGGATCCGATCGACGCCGCGGAAACGTCCGGCCGGGTAGGGCTGCCGAATTCCGCTGCGGATCGCCTCAAACGCGCCCTCCATGTCGCCGCGGCGGAGGCGCGCGTAGCCCAGGAGGCGGTGGCTCGCCGGGTGATCTGGTCGGTCGAGCTTTGCCTTTTCATACGTGTCGAGGACGAGGTCCCCGGTCTCCGTGCCGGCCGCGCGCTCGACGCGCTCGAGGCGCTCGCCGGCGAACCTGCGCATGTCGGCGCGCCCGGGGAAGAGATCGATGAGCGAGCCGTACGCGCGCGCAGCGGTCTTCGCGTCGCCGCTCTTCTCGAGCGCCTCGCCCAGCGCGATCAGCGCCAGCACGTCGCCAGGCTTCTCGCGATGCCACTTCAGCGCGCGCTCGAGCCCCTCGCCCGTCGCACCGCGCTCGAGATCGTTCATGACGTCACGGAAGGTGCCCGTGTAGGGCTCGCCCTTCTCCGGAGTCGGAGTCGGAGTCGCGTTCGGAGTCGACGCGACGGTGGCGCCGTCGGGGGCAAAGTCGATCGGATAGACGACCGTGACGATTCCCCCCTCGGGCTGCGGGAACGAGAGGCCCAAGAACGCGCGGGCGACGCACGCGACGACCGCTTGATCGGGGAGCGTCGAGCCACCATCGGCGGCCTGCGTGACGGCGCCGTCGCGGCCGATCTGGAAGCGGACGGAGATGCGCCCCTGAAGCTGCGCGTTTTGGCGCAGGCCGTTTTCGTAGCAGAGGCGGAAGCGGCCGAAGTTCTGACGGACGATGCGTTGGATGACCTCAGGGGGGAGGCGGCCGTTCACCTGCGTCGCGCCCGCGCGGATCTGCGGGACGCGTGTGGCGTGCGAGCCGGCGCCGTGTCCGATCGTGCCGATGGATCCGAGGCCAATCCCTTCGCCGCGCCCACCGCCGCCTGCGCCGGCCGCCGAAGCGCCGGTTGCGTCGAGGAGGCCGACCACCCCGAACTGCGCCGATGCGCTGTCGTCTCGACCCCACGGCGCAGTCGGCGCGTTCGGATCGCGTGGGGCCGCGGCGCCGCCGCCTCCTTCGCCGACGCCGGAGAGGCCGAGGCCTCCCAAGCCGAACGAGTCGCCGACGGCGTCGCCCCACATGTTCCCGCGCGCGCCCATCGGGTCCGACCACGGCGCAGCGCCGGGTTTCGCCTCGAGGTGCGGCATGACGTGGCGCTTTCGTGTGACGCGTCCGCCGTCGATCGCGAGCACGTCGCCGAGCGCGCGCCGCGCAAGGCCAAAACGCGCGTAGTCGCGCTCGGTCTCGAGCACCACCAGCGCTGTATACGGGCTGAGTACGCGGTGCGTGACGCTGAGATCGACGATCTCCGCGCGCGCCTTCGCCTTGTCGCCCGCGCCCCGCGCCGCCTTGTCCACCAGGCTCGCGATCTTGGCACCGATCCACGCGCGCTCGAGGAGAGGCTTGTCGACGCTGCGCAGCGCCAGCTCGGTCGGTGCCGCGTCTCCGAGGCGAACTTTCGGCGTCGCGCCCTCCGGCACGTCCGCGTAGACCAGCACTTCGTCGCCGGATTGCGCGCCGTCGATACGTGCGGGATACACCCATTTGGCACCGGGGACCGATACCGCGAGGTTGGAGCGTGTCGTCTCGCTCACGCGGCGGGCGATCTCTTGCGCGCCGTGCGCGGCGTCGACGACCACGCCGTCACGCGCGAGGCCGGCGGTCACCAGGCGATGGAGTGCACTCTCGTCGCGGATCCCGCCGAGCACGACGGCGTCGAGACGCTGTACGCCGGCATCCTTCAGGGCGCGCGCCGATTTGACGAGCCGATCCTCTTCGGTCCCTCCCGCGGTGGCGACCCCGTCGCTAAGGAGGATCACGCGCGTCGCGCCGAGACGCGGCGCGGCCGTCTTCGCCCACGCGAGCGCCCGCGAAAGATCCGACGCTCCCAGAGCCCCGCGGGCCACGATGCGTTGCACTTCGGCGTCGCCGAACGCCGCCGCGTCCCCGTCGAAGATCGGCTCGACGGTCTGATCGAAGCACGCCACCGTCATCTTCGCGCCGTCCAGCCGGCGCGCGACGTCCTCCAGCGCGCGCGCCTGATCGCGGAGACCCAGCGCCCGCGACGCGCTCGTGTCGAAGAGGACGATCGCGCGCTTCACCGGATCGGGCTCGGCGGCCGCGACTGGACGGACGCGCGCGAGCACGAGATTGCCGCTGCGAACCCCATCACCGTCGCGCACGTGCTTCGACTCGAGCACGAAGTCGGTGGTAGGCGCGGCGCTCGCGAGATCCAGCGTTTGAAGCGGCGTTGCCTCGCCGGCCCGCGTTGCCTCCACGTGAAGCCGCCCGATCGCCGGGAGGCCACGCAGCGGCAAGGCGTACGGCGTCTTGCCCTGCTCTTGCGAGTACGACAGCACGATTTCTTTCTTCGACCGCGGGCGGATCGGGAACACGCGCGCCGTGAGCTCGTTGCCGGCCGCCTGCTCGAGCAGCGCCGGATCTTGCTTCAGGTGCAGCGCATCCTCGTACGCCGCGCGCGCACGCTGCTTTTCGACGATTTCTCCCTCTTGCCACTCGTCGTCGATCTTCATCGCCAGACGCGAGAGCGCGGCGCCGGGGGGCAGCACCACGTGGAACCGCCCCTCGAGCGTGCGGTCCTCGGGGTTCTCGAACGTCAGGCGAAGCTCCGTGAAGCTGAGCGGATCGTCGATCACGGCGCGCGCGGTCATCTCGACGAGCGTGAGGCCGACGCCCTCCGAGGAGGTCAGGCTCACGTATGGCTCGGCCTCGCGCGGAGACTCCTCCGCCATCGCAAGGGGGCCCGTTTTTTCCGGTGCCGCGGGCGTGCGTGACGCCGCGCCGACGCCTCCAGCATGCTGACAGCTTCCCAGGACCAGCCCGAGGAGCGTGAAAATGGCCGCGCGCGTGACGTTGCGAATTCGCATGGGGGTGCCTCTGAAGGGAGGTAGACACCGCCGCCGCGCTGGAGTTCCGGCGGCATGTGGCGTCCCCGCGCGGACGAAAATTGGCATATCCTCCCGCACCTACGAATGCGCCCCACCGTCGGGATCATCATGGGCTCGAAGAGCGACTGGGAGACCATGCAGCACGCCGCGGACACGCTGGCGGTGCTGGGGGTCCCGTTCGAGACGCGCGTGGTGAGCGCTCATCGCACGCCGGACCTCCTCTTCTCCTACGCGGCGGAGGCGGAGGGCCGCGGGCTCGAGGTGATCATCGCGGGCGCGGGCGGCGCGGCGCATCTCCCGGGGATGGCGGCGAGCAAGACCGTGCTGCCGGTGCTCGGGGTGCCGGTCGAGTCGAAGGCGCTACACGGAATGGACTCGCTCCTCAGCATCGTGCAGATGCCGGCGGGCATCCCGGTGGGCACGCTTGCGATCGGTCGCGCGGGCGCGGTTAACGCGGCGCTCCTCGCGGCGTCGATCGTCGGCATCAAGAGCCCGCGCGTGCGCGAGGCGGTGCGCGCCTTTCGCGAGAAGCAGACGCGTGCGGTGCTCGACGAGCCGGATCCGCGCGTGACGGCGTCGCCGGCCTCTGCGCCAAGGCCCGCCGGGAAGAAGAAGAAGGCGTGATCGGCGTCCTCGGCGCCGGGCAGCTCGGTCGGATGCTCGCGCTCGCGGGGATCCCGATGGGCGAGTCGTTCACGTTCCTCCATCCTTCGGAGACGGTCGGCGTTCGCGGCCTCGGGCACATGATCGTGTCGGCGTACGACGATCGCGCGCACCTCGAAGAGCTCGCGCGCCGCGCGCAGGTGGTGACCTACGAGTTCGAGAGCGTGCCGGTCGAGCCGGTAAAATGGCTCGCGTCACGAGTCCCCGTGTACCCGCCGCCGCGCGCGCTCGAAGTAGGCCAGGATCGGCTCGTCGAGAAGACCTTCTTCGCCGAGCTCGGCATCCCAACCGCGAAGTTCGCCAAGGCCGACGATCAGAAGACGCTGGAAGAGGCCGTGCATCGCCTTGGCTTCCCGCTCTTCTTGAAGACGCGGCGCGGCGGCTACGACGGCAAGGGCCAGCGGCGCCTCGAGAAGGACGCGGACGTCGCGGGCGCGTTCGCGGCCCTGGGCGGAGTTCCTGCGATCGTCGAGAGCCACGTCACGTTCGAGCGCGAGCTCTCCATCCTGGCTGTGCGCGCGAAGAACGGTGAGGTCCGCACGTATCCGCTCGTCGAGAATAGTCACCGCGCCGGCATCCTCCGCGTCTCGCGCGCGCCTGCCCCAGGCATCACGGCGGCGCTCGAGGGCAAGGCCCGCAGTATCGCCGAGCGCGTGGTGAACAAGCTCGACTACGTCGGCGTCCTCGCGATCGAGCTGTTTCATGCGGGAGACGAGCTCGTCGCCAACGAGATGGCGCCGCGCGTCCACAACTCGGGGCACTACTCGATCGAAGGGGCCCAGACGAGCCAGTTCGAAAATCATCTGCGCGCGATAAGGGAGCTTCCGCTCGGCGAGACCCGCGCCGTGGGACCGTCGGCGATGATCAACCTGATCGGCGGCATTCCAGCGCCGAGCGACGTCCTCGCGATCCCCGGCGCGCATCTCCACCTTTACGGCAAGGAGCCCAAGCCCGGGCGCAAGGTCGGCCACGTGACGATCCGCGCGACGAGCCCGGCCGAGCTCACGGAGAGACTCGACCGGGCCCTTCGCATCGTGCGCGCCGTCGAGACGTAGTCGCTTTCGCTACGTCTCGGCCTCGCGCTTCCGTCCGATGGTCTCGCCGCCTCCCAGCAACCCGGCCGGGAGCAGCGACTTCAAGCCATCGGCACCAACCACGACGCGCACCTCGTGGATGTGCGCCGCGATCTCCTTCAAGGACTCGAGCTCCTTGAGTCGCAGGAGGACCGGCTGCTCGGCCATCACGCGCGCCGTGTTGGCGAGCGAGCGCGTGGCCGCCGTCTCCTCGCGGCGAAGGATGACGTTCGCCGCAGCCTCCTTCTCCGCCTCGATGACGCGGTTCAGGAGCGTCTTCATCTCGCCGGGCAGGACGATGTCCTTGACGCCGACCCGCTCGATGCGAACTCCGAAGCGGCGCGCCTTGGGGATCGTGTCCTCCTCGAGCGCGCGCGTCATGCCGTCGCGGCCCTCGAGGAGCTCGTCGAGCGTCGCGCCCGAGACGAACGCGCGCGCGGCGAGCTGGACGAGCAGGTACACGGCGTCCTTCACGCTCGCGACCGCGTGGGTGGCGAGCGCGGCGTCCTCCACGGCGAACTCCACCGTGATGGACAGACGCAGCGTGACCTTGTCCTTGGTCATGAGCTCCTGGCCGGTGATCGCGACCTGCACGAGGCGCATGTCGACGATCGCGACCTCGACCTTCGCCTCGGGACGCGACCAGAACGCGTAGCGACCCGGCGCGAGGGTGGCCGTGAACTGGCCGCTCTCGTACTCGAGGCCGCGCTCGTGCGCGCGCACGACGACCGCGAGGTACTCGTCCTTGGGGACGATCGCGAGGACGTCGGCCGGGAACACCGGCATCGGCGCGTCGAGCGAGAAGACCTCGAGGCGCACCGACGGATCGACGATCCAGAAGCGGTGCGTTCCGGCGCGCAGGAAGAGCTTCGGACGGCCGTCCTTGAAGAGGATGCCGCGCTCGCGCTCGCCGAGCGTGACCTCGCGGTACCACTCGGCCGGCAGCACGGCGCGCACCTCGGGGGCGGCCTGGAAGACGAGCTCGCCCGTGTCCCAGCGGAGCACCGTGAGGTTCGTGCCCCACACGCCGTGACGACCGGGCCCGAGCGCGCGAATCGGCAAGCCGTCCCGAAGGACGACGGCACGCGCGACGAGGGGAACGGGGATCAGCATGTACATGGCAAACCTCCAGTTGAATAAAAGGACCGAAGAGATCTCGAAAGAGTCGGAAAAATAGGCTCCGCGGACGCTTCACCCTCGAACGCGCGTCGCCAACGTGGATCTCGCGCGGCTTCACGAAGAAAGCGCGTCGTCCGCGCAGAGGCGCGCGTCGCACGGGCGCAACGGGGCGCGAGTCATGGGGGCTCACACGCGGGGCACGAAGGCGGTCGCCGTGACGATGGCCTTCGGCCACGACGTCGAGCGCCCGTCGATCGGGCACGCGTCGCGCCATCGCGTCACGCCGCCAACCCGCAGAGCGAGCTGGTCAGGTGCGATCGCGATGGAGGGCCCCACGTCCGCGGGGCGGTTCATTCAGATTACGAATCTGTCGCTCTACCTCTGAGCTACGGCGCCAAGATCAACGGGAGCATTCGCTCCGGTGGCGCCGATGGGAATCGAACCCATGTCCAACAGGGTACTAAGAGGGCACCCGCGCGCGATCCGACCCCAGACGCGAACGGCAAAACGCCGCGCGAACGTGCGCGGGCAAGCAGGCTCGCGTGTTCGCGTGACGCGCCGAGCGCGTGGGAGAGGTGCGCCGAGGGAGTCGAACCCTCGCTTCCAAGTGGCCGCCAACGTGCGTCGCCGAACGCGACTGTCAAGGGTGGCCGAGAGCTTCAGGGGGCGTCGGCGAGCACGTAGTCGATCTGCGCGCCCGGGCCGCCGACCGCGGCGATGAACGTCTTGATCGCGTGCGCGTCGAGGACCTGGCAGCCGATCGGCGCCGGCGCTGCGGGGCCGCCTTCGTGAAAGAGCACGGCGCTGAGTGCGTCTTTCCGCGATTCGCTCGCCGCGCGCTCAGCGTCGTCGTAGACGCCGTCATGATTCGTGTCTCGCCAACCGGGGATCCGATCCGAACCGGCGACGGTGACGATGTGGAAGGTCGGCTGTCCGGCGAGGAGGCGTCCGGGACGCGGCTCCGCGCGGTAACGACCGGGTCGAATCATGCCGACGTCCGGATGACCGTCACCGTCGACGTCGGGCGCCGCGGTCGACGTCGTGAACCAAGGATGGGTCGATCCGGGAAGCTCGATGACCTTGCCGTCGGCGGTGAGCACGGCGATGACGTCGTCGAACGTCTTTTGCGTGTGCGCGTCGTGACGCACGCCCTCGCGTGAGATGCCGCGCAGGCCCACCACGACGGCTTGGCCTGTCATCACCACGCCGGCGCCCGTCGCGATCGCTTCGTAGAACGCCCGATCGTGGAGCGGTGGGGAAGCCGACGTCTCGTCTTGCTCGTCCCCCGTGGCGGCTCCGTTCGCGCCGCCGCCACTGCATCCGAGCAGGGCGCTTGCGAGCAGGACCGCGGCCGAGCCCGCGCGAATCACGGCGCCCCGCTGTCCGGCGCGCCGCCGTCCGTCGCCGGCGTGATCGGCGTCTGCGGTCCGAAGACCGAGCAGTAGTCGTTCGTGCGCCACGTCTGGCTGTCTTCGGTGACCGTCTTCTGCGCGCACGGCTCGTCCTCGCTCCACGCGCGCCAGTCGGCCGTGCGCCCCATGTCACGCGCGTGCTGCGCCCAGAGGGAATAACCATCGCCGCCGCCCACCGCGTGGAAGACCGTCGGCTGCACGCACTGGTTGTTCGCCGCCGCTTTGGCCTGCTCTGCGTTCGCGAGATCGACGATCACCTGCGCCATCGCCGGCGTCGTCGTGTTCCAGCAGCAGGTCTTGCTCTTCGTGTATTCGAGCTCGCCGAAGACGTAGTCCTCGAGCTTTCTGTACTGCTTGTCGACGGCGCTCTGATCTTTTTGCTCCAGCTCCTGGAGGGCGGCGTAGAGGATCCGGAATCCGTCCTCTCGCAGCGTGCGCGACGAGCAGCTCGCGGGGAGCTGCCCGAGCTTGGTGCGCGCGGTGTCGATCATCTGGAGCGCCGCCGTCTTGCGATCCTGGGCGGTGCCGAACGCGAGGGTGTCGTCGAACTTCTTCGGGCGCGCCGCGATCGCGGCCGTGTCGCTCGCGGAGATGAACGCGCTCGCGTCGACCGCGGGCACACTGTTGCTCCACGTGCTGCCGGCGAGCTTCGCGACGCGCCAGCGATGGATGCCGCCGCCGAGCTTCGCGTACGGGTTTCCGTCGCCCGCCTTTCCTTGGCCGCCGGTCTCGTCGCTCGTGAAGTAGTGGCGGTTGTCCATCGGCTGCGCCCAGACGGGCTGGCGACGCGGCATCGAGCCGGTCGCGACGCTCGGCGCCGGCTTTCCGTTCACCGTGTCGACGCGGAAGACGGGGATGGTGTGGCCGATGCCCTGCTTCTGCCAGCGCTCGAGGAGCACGTCGCCCGGCGAGGTCGCCTCGGCCTTGATGTTGAAGAGGTTCGACGGATCGGCCAGGTTCACGCTGCCGAAATAGGTGAGGAGGAGCCGGAGGAAGTAGCCGGTGCGCTTGTTGAGCGTGACCTCGTCGAACCACGCGCCCGCGCCCGCGCCGGGCTCGAGGAACGCAACGCCGTCGCCGTCGCCGAGGTGAAGGGCACGAAGGTGCGCGTCCTTCGGCCACGGGTCACCGGCGTGCCAGCTCGTCTCCTTGTCCGTGTACTGATCCTTGAAGCGTGGGAAGGGGCTGATCGGGTTGCCGCTGCCGTCGACGAAGCCGAAGTGGCCGGCGTAGAGCGCCCGGTTTCCTTTGTTGTCCCAGCCGGTCATGAAGAACGGGAGGTGAAACCACGACGCGAAGAGCCCGCGGAGCGCCATCGCCGTCTCGGCGCATTCGAGCGACGGGGGGGCGATCTTCTTGGCGCCGTACGGGGTCGAGATTTGGATGGTCTCGCTCGTGTCGTCGGAGTTGCGGATGATCTCGAAGCCGGCGAGCCACTTGCCGTACTTCTCTTCCCAGCTGAGGCCGCTGTTCGCAGCCCACGCGATGCCGTCGGCGGTGGCGGCCGGCGTCGAAGTGTCGGCCCACTGGTTCTGGACGGACCAGACCTCGGTCGAGTTGCCGGGGTGATCAATCGGGCCCTTGGTGGACTCGGTCAGCGCGTCGGGGACCGCATCGAGGGGGCCGCCGGGATCGTCCCCG
This sequence comes from Polyangiales bacterium, assembly GCA_038231275.1. Classification (GTDB taxonomy): domain Bacteria; phylum Myxococcota_A; class Polyangia; order Polyangiales; family Polyangiaceae; genus JANYHK01. The sequence continues at coordinate 374,820 of JBBRLQ010000002.1, read as the reverse complement.
CCGTCTTGCGACGACGACGAGCACGCGGTGACCAGCGCCATCGGGACGACAAACCAGAGGGAACGCTTCGACATGGTGCTTGTCCGTAAGCACACTCTAGGCCACAAGGTATACGAATGTCCCACATGGCATAAACTATCGACAAGACGGCGGTTGTATCGGTTCCAGTGACAGTGAAGTGGCCCCTTACGGGGTCGGGCTGCTGGATCCGAGGCCACTCAGGCGCTGGATCCTCACCAGAGGACGAAGGGCGTGGGGAATCTCGGTCGCGGATCTCCACGCGACCGTCCTCACGGCGCCTCCTGCGAGGGGACGCCTCCGCGCGCTCCTCACGTGACGCGCAGGACTTCGTCGACGGTCGTCACGCCCGCGCGCACACGCTCGAACGCGAGGCGCCGGAGAGACGGGAGCTTCCGCGCCTTGCGCGCGGCGCGGTACTCGCGCGCCGGAGCCTTTTGCTTGATGAGCTCGCGGATGTCGTCGTCCATCGCGAGCACCTCGAAGACGCCCGAACGCCCCTTGTAGCCCGTCTTGAAGCACTTGGCGCACCCGCGCGGCCGCACGATCTCGCTGCCGGCCGCGAGCAGGACCTCGTCGGAGTCCCACAGATCGTGGTCGAGGCGCGCGACCTCTCGGCACGAGTCGCAGACCACGCGCACGAGGCGCTGGGCGAGAACCGCAGAGAGCGCGTTGGCGACGATCCACGGCTCGAGGCCGAGATCGATCAAACGCACGACCGACTCGACCGTGTCGCTTGTGTGCAGCGTCGACATGACGAAGTGACCCGTGAGCGCCGCCTGGAGCGCGATCGCGGCGGTCTCGGCGTCGCGCATTTCGCCGACGAGGATGACGTCGGGATCTTGCCGGAGGCACGCGCGAAGGCCGACCGCGAACGTGAAGCCTGCGCGCACGTGCGTCTGGCCCTGCGTGATGCCCGGGATCTCGACCTCGATCGGATCCTCGAGCGTCATCACGTTCACGCGCGCGGTGTCGATGAGCTGGAGGAACGCGTAGAGCGTCGACGTCTTGCCCGCGCCGGTAGGCCCGCTCGTCACGAGGAATCCCTGCGGGCGCGTCACGACGTCGCGCATGTACTGTTGTGTCGACGGATCGAGGCCGAGCTGTTCGAAGGGGATGAGCTTGTTGCCCATCATGATCCGGAGCACGACCTTCTCGCCGTGCGAGCATGGGAACGTCGACGCGCGAAGGTGGATGCGCTTGCCGTCCGGCTCCAGCGTGAGCTGTCCGTCTTGCGGAACGCGTCGCTCGGCGATGTCCATGCGCGCGAGCACCTTCACGCGCGAGGTCACGAGCGGCCCGAGGTCGGCGGCGACGCTCTGCTCGTTCACCATGTAGCCGTCGACGCGCAGGCGGATGCCGAGGCGATCGTGCTTGGGCTCGAGGTGGATGTCGCTCGCTCCCCGGGCGACCGCGCGCCGCACGATCTCGTCGAGGACGAGGACGGCGCCCTGCTCTTTCGGATCGAGGGCGTCCTTCGGATTCAAGCTGGCCATGCGACGAGCAGCGTATCACCCGAAACGCGCGACGAACTCGCGATGTGGTGCGAGCGCCGGGTCGGGAGGGTCTGCGAAGAGCTGACTGTGGCGGTAGCCGCTCTTCACGCTGAGGACCGTCATGCGCTGGCCGTCCGCGCGGAAGCGAATCCGCCACTCTTTCAGCGCGAGGCGGAGCGCGTCCCCGTCCTTGCGGATGCGGCGGTAGGGGTGTGGCTGAGGGCCGAGCGAGAGCGTCTGCTCCACGCGCGGCGCGAGCTCGATTCCATGGGTCACGCGCAGCCACTCGATCTGCTCGCGCGCTTCGTCCGACCATCGCACCTCGTAGGAGGCGATCGGATCGACCGCGGCGCCGAGCCATCCGTCCTTGGCGTCGGGGAAAGCGTCGGCGTACGGCACGTACGGTTTCAAATCGACGATCGGCGACCCGTCGACGAGATCGAGATCACGGACACGGAGGACGAGACCGTCGATCCCATCGAGGCGCACGCACGACAGGCCGATGGGGTTGGGCCGGTGCGGCGAGCGCGTCGCGAAGAGGCCGCGCTTCTCATCGCTGCGCGGGGGAAGCACCTTCGGCTTCCACGATCCCACGTTGAGGTGGAACCAGTAGAGGACCCAAATGCGCGCGAAGCCGGCGAGGTCCTCGAGCGCGTGCTCGTACTCCGAGAACAGCTCGATCGTGCCCGTCACGTCCTTGCCGGCTGCTGCCTGACGCGGCGCGAGCGCCTTCTCGCCGAACGGTGTGTGCGCGACGCCGATCGGCGCGACGGTGAAGGGCCCGAGGCTCACCCCGACACCATCGCCGATCTTGGCGACGCCGCGCCAGGGGTCTCACGCGCGGAGGCGCGACGCGATCAATGGCAGGCGACGTGACCCGCCGGGAAACACGCCCGGTAGCTCGAGAGCGTCTGCACGCAGAGGTGCGGACCGGTGGAGTAGCGGGGATAGCCGGTGTCGCGCGTGTCGCCGCCGGAATACCCGACGACGTAGCCGGCGGGGTAGGTCCTGCCCACGGTCGTCGCGAGCTGGTGTTGCGGGCGCAAGTGCAAAAAGCGGAAGCGACGCCCCGTGACCGTGTCGACGAACTCCGGCATGTACCCCCATCCATAGACGCCGTGACGCACCAGGCGCGACGCGTGACGGAGCTGCACCGCGCTCGACGATCGCACGGAGAGGTCGGTGTCGTGCCATCCGCTCGACGAGATCGCCTGGTGCGTGATGTACGAGTTCCACCACTGCACGTGGCCGCACGAGAGCGTCGTCCCGGCGCTCGCGAACGGGCTGATCGCTTCCGGTTGCGGCGCCTCCTCGGGCTCCGGCGCGGCGTCGTCCAGCGCCTGCTCCCCATCGACGCCCATCGCCGAGAGATCTTGCTCGGTGTTGCCGGTTTGATCCGCGGGATCACCCGCGCCGCCTCCGGAGCTGCACGCACCGAGGGAAACGGCGGACACGGCGACGAGCGCGATTGATGCGAGGAAAGTCGAGCGAGGCATGGTGAGCTCCTTTTCGAAACGCCCCTTCTGCAGCGGCCGTGCCGAGCGGTGATCGGCGCGCGCACCACGTTTTTGCAGGGAATCGCGGCGATGGTTCGTCCGCGAACCAGTCGCGATCGCTCACGATGGATCGCGGTTCAGAACGGCTGGCTCGCGACGTGGGAGGGACGGGGCGCGCCACTACGCACGACTCCGCGGCTCGGATCGCATGAAAATTCCGTGAATAAATCGGCGATTGCGGCGTGCGATCGATGCAACCGACCCGAGGTCGTCGCACGTAACACCTCACGCAAGGAGGTCGTCGAATGAACGACATTCAAAGGTTGCTCGCAGCAGCGTCGCTGGTGACATTCGCAAGCGTCGGGTGCAGTAGCAGTGGAAGTGGGAACAAAGACCCGAACCCGCCCCCGGCCGGCTCGGTGACGATCGCAAAGGCGGCGAACGACGCCCAGTTCCGATCGCCGTTCGACGCGACGCCCGATCCGGACGGCAAGTTCATCTACTTCACTGCGTTGTCGCTCGCCGGCGGCCCGGCGGTCTTCAAGGTGGGCGCCGATGGCCAAGGGCTCACGCAGCTCTTCGCCGGTGACCCGCTCGTCTCGCCCTTCGGCATCTCGATCACCGACGACGGCAAGACGCTCGTGATCGCAGACAGCGGCGCCGAGAGCGACACGTACGAGCGCGGCGCGCTCTTCACGATGGGCGTGGGCGGCGGCGCACCGACGCTCATGGACGGCACGCAAGGGACGCTCCCCCGCGGCGTCGAGGTCCGCGGCGACAGCGTCTACTACACCGGCACGAGCGGCACGGCCCCCAAGGTGGTCGGCGCCGTCTACCAGATCCCGGCGGCAGGCGGCAGCCCGACGGTCCTCGCGAGCGGCGGCGCGCTTCGGCAGCCCGCGGGCATCGCGGTCACCAAGACGGGCGACGTCTTCGTCCTCGACGCGGCCGGCTCGGCGACGCACCGCGCGAGCGTGTTCAAGATCGCAGGTGGCGCTCCCATCGAGCTTGCCCACGACATCCTCGTCGGCTACCCCAGCGGCCTCGCCCTCTCTGCGGACGAGTCGCAGGTCGTGGTCAGCGCCCTCGACGAAACCCTCGGCACCGACGCGGTCTACACGCTGCCGGTCGGAGGCGGCGACATGAAGCTGCTCGGCGACGCCGTGCAGCAGACCATCGGCAAGTTCGTCGAGTCGTCGGGCCTGCATCGCGCCCGCAACACCGGCGTCTTCGCCTGGGCCGACGCGCGCGCCAACAAGACGGGGACGGTTTACGTCCTCAAGTGATCCGCGGCCCGCGCCGCGCCCAATTCGGCGGCCGTACGCCGCCCACTTTTTTTCAAGCGAATTTATCGGAGGCATTCCCATGAAGCGTCGTCATCTCCTCGCCGCGTCCCTCGCGGCCTTCTCGTGCACCGGGGTCGTCTCGATCGCCAGCGCGTCCAGCCACCGTGAAGCGCCCGCCATTTCGCGGGACCCGGCGGCCGACAACACGGACCTCTGGGCATGGGTCTCGCCCGGTTCACACGACAAGCTCAACATCGTCGCTTCGTACATTCCCCTCGAGGAGCCGAGCGGCGGTCCGAACTTCCACCAGTTCTCGGACGACGTCCTCTACCAAATCCACATCGCGCGCGGTAACGCGTCGCTCAAGGACGTGGTCACCTATCAGATCCTCTTCAACTCGACCGGCTTCCCCAGCAAAGACCCGAGCGATTTGAACGACCCCCTCGGTGGAGGCAAAGAGTTCTTCGCGCAGCTCGCCGGCAACGTGCAGACCTACCAGATCATCCGCATCGAGAAGGGCGTCGCCACGACCCAAATCAACGAAGCGAAGATCGCGCCGACCAACATCGGCCCGCGCACCCAGGCGGTCATCGCCGCCGGCGCGAAGTACGACGACGCGTTCGCCGCGGGGTTCATCACTCCCTTCGAGACGAAGAACGGTCGCTCGTGGGTCGGCCCGCGTGATGACGGCTTCTACGTCGACCTCGGCGGCGTCTTCGATCTCGCGAACCTCCGCCCCAAGGGCACCGCGCAGGACGGCGTCGCCGGCTTCAACTGCCACACGATCGCCCTGGAAATCCCGACCAGCGAGCTCACCGGCACCGGCGCTCCCCCCACGGCCGGCGCGAACGACGCGCAGACGCTCGGCATCTGGGCGTCGGCCAGCCGCCGCAAGGTCCGCGTGCTCCGTAACGACGGCACCGAAGAAGGCTACGGCCCGTGGAAGCAGGTGTCGCGTCTCGGCCTGCCGCTCATCAACGAAGCGGTCATCGGCCTCCAGGACAAGGACAAGTACAACGCGTCCAAGCCGGCGCGCGACGTCGACAACTTCGGCGCGTACTTCCTGAACCCCGTCATCGTCCGCGACGCCGAGGCGGTCGGCATCTACAAGGCGCTCGGCGTGCCGCAGTCGACCGTCGACGCGCTCAAGCACGACCGCATCGACATCATCGACACGATCAACCTCAAGGCGAGCGGCCACAATATCCCCCTCTCCGCGACGGGCGACGTGCTCCGCGTGGACCTCGGCCTCGACTCCGGCTTCCCGAACGGCCGTCCCCTCGAGGGCGGCGCGGCGCCGAACAAGGAGCAGGCCGACGTGACCGACGTGCTGCTCAGCGTCCTCCTCGCCAAGGGCACCCTCGCGGTCTCCGACGGCGTCGATTACAACGACAAGCCGTACCTCACGACCTTCCCGTACCTGGCTTTGCCGTGGGAGGGCTACTCGCAAGGTCACGGTAAGCCGACGCCCTGATCGCTTCGCAGGGCCGCGTGGCTCCCACGGCTTTCGCCTGGTGGGGGCCGGCGGCCCCCCTCGCTCGAGGACTCGCGAGCCTCCCCCGCGCGTCGCTTTCGCGAAGTCGTGCTGCGCACGACGGGGCGGGAGGAGGCGGGAGGAGGCGGGAGGAGGCGGGAGGAGGCGGGAGGAGAAGGAGAGAATAGGTGTGAGCCTGGGCGATCCGTCGCTCGGGCTCACGCGTTTTTTGTGTGGAGGTTGGACACACGATGAAACGGCTCTCCCTCGCTCTCGCGCTGACGACGTCGCTTTTTGCCGCTGCTTGCACCAAGCCGAGCCCCGCGCCTGCCGCGACGGCATCGGCGCCCGAGAAGGTGAAGGTCACGGCTCCGGAGCCGAAGCTCGCGACGAGTCGCGCGCTCGCGATGTCGAAGGTGCCCGGCGACGCTGGCGTCGATCGCGTCATCTCGGATCTTCAGCGCTCGAGCGCGAGGAATCCGGCGAAGGTCGACTACTGGATCCTCCTCGGGCGCGCGTGGGTGCGCAAGGCGCGCGAGTCGAGCGACCCGGGGTTTTACGTCAACGCGAACGCGTGCGCCGAGGTGGCTCTCGAGGTCTCGCCGGACGACAAGCTCGCGTACGATCTTCAAGGGCTCGTGCTCCTGAACGATCACAAGTTCCGCGAGGCGGTCGACCTGGCGAACAAGGTCCTCGCCAAGCACCCCGACGACGCGATGGCGTACGGGTCGCTCTCCGACGCGCTCCTCGAGCTCGGGCGCTTCGAAGAAGCCGCGAGCGCCGCGCAGACGATGATGGACCTGAAGCCGAACCTGCCGTCGTACAGCCGCGCGTCGTACTTTCGCTGGCTGGCTGGCGACGACAAGGCGGCGCTCGAGTACGCGCGCCTCGCGATCGACTCCGGTCGCGATCCGAAGGATCCCGAGCCGCGCGCGTGGGAGCTCGTGCAGGCGGGCATGATCTTCTGGCACAAGGGCGATCTCGACGGCGCCGACGCGGGCTTCGTGAAGGCGCTCGACGGCCTGACCGAGTATCCGCCGGCGCTCGTGGGTCGCGGGAAGGTGGCGCTCGCGCGTGGCGACGGCAAGCGCGCCGCGGAGCTGTTCAAGCGCGCGTACGACCAGAGCCCGCTGCCCGAAACGGCGTGGCTGCTCGGCGACGCGCGCGGCCAGAGCGGAGACGCGGTGGGCGCGGCGGACGCGTACGCGAAGCTCGAGAAGGACGGTCGCCGCGGCGATCCGCGCACCCTCGCGCTCTTCCTCGCGACCAAGAACCAGAAGCCGGCAGACGCCCTGGCCCTCGCCGGCGAGGAGATGAAGGCGCGCGGCGACGTGTACACCGAGGACACCTACGCCTGGGCGCTCTACCGTGCGGGCAAGGTCGGCGACGCGAAGCGGGTCATCGACCACGCGCGACGTCTCGGCACCAAAGACGCGCGCCTGGTCTATCATCAGGGGGCGATCCACATCGCGGCGGGCGACGTCGCGGCGGGCCGTAAGCTCGTCAAAGACGCCCTCGCCATGAACGCGTCCTTCGATTTGGACGGCGCCACCGAGGCGCGCGCGCTGCTCGAGACCAAACCCAAGTCATGAAAGCCCTCGTCACCCTCGTCCTCGCGATCGCCGTCTGGCTCGTCGCGGGGACGGCGGCGGCGCACGCGATCGGGGTCTCGAAGGGGTCGTACACGCTCGACGGTGACGTCGTGGACGCCGAGATCACGTTCGCGCGCGGCGAGATGCTGGGGATCGTGCCGTCGCTGGATCCCGATCGCGACGGGAGCATCCGCGCCGAGGACGTGGTCGCCTCCAAGGGCGCGCTCGCCAAAGCGATCACGCTGGGCGTTCTTGTCCGCGGGAACGGGCAGGCGTGCCCCGGCACTCTCGGCGACGCTCGCCTCACCGAAGAGGACGGCATCGCCCTCACGGTCCGCTACCGGTGCCCCATGCCACCGGTACGCCTCGAGGTGGACGTGAAGCTCCTCGGCGAGCTCTCGCACGGTCATCGCCACATCGCGCACGTCGTCCTCGGCACGATCACGATCGACGAGGTCGCCTACCGCGGGCACGAGACCGTCGACGCGGTCGCGCCGTCCGATGCCGCGCAGGGGACCCCGAAGAGCGGTATCGGCGCGGTCGGGTTCTTCACGATGGGTATCGAGCACATCCTGACGGGCTACGATCACCTCGTCTTCTTGCTCGGTCTCGTCATCGTGGGCGGTCGCGTCAGATCGATGCTCGCGGTCGTCACCGCCTTCACCGTCGCGCACTCGATCACGTTGGCCGTCGCTGCATTCGGAGCGTGGGTCCCGCCTTCGCGCGTCATCGAACCGCTGATCGCGCTCTCCATCGCCTACGTCGGCGTCGAGAACTTCTTCGTCAAGAGCGCCGAGAAGCGCTGGCGCATCACGTTCCCCTTCGGCCTGGTGCACGGCTTCGGCTTCGCCGGCGCGCTACGGGAAATCGAGCTGCCCCGCGCGCAGATCCCGACCGCGCTCGTCTTCTTCAACGTCGGCGTCGAGGCGGGTCAGCTCGCGGTGATGGCGCTCGTCCTCCCGGCGATCTACTTCCTCCGCAAGAAGGAGGGCTTCGTCCCGCGCGGCGTGCAAGGGGTCAGCGGCGCGGTGGCCCTCGCCGGCCTCTTCTGGTTCGTCGAGCGCATCGTGCACGGGTGAGGTCATTCGAGGTTGGAACGCGATACGCCACCCGGCGCGTTGTACGGACGCGCCGGCGGATAGGTTCCTCACGAACGCTCACGCTGCTTCTTTTGCCGTTAAGCGTTGCCGTTGCGCGCGGCCTTGTTAAGGAGAGGCCATGAAATCGGCCGACGTCTTGCGGCTCCTTGGGGTGGCTTCTCTCTCGTTCGGGCTTACGGCGTGCAGCGGGGCGAACGGCGGCGACGGCCTGTTCGGCGGCTCGGGCAACGGCGGCGGCGACGCCGGTGCGGACGGTACCACCGGACCCGGCAGCAGCGGCGGCAGCAGCGGCGGTAGCAGCGGTGGAAGCAGCGGCGGCAGCAGCGGCGGCAGCAGCGGTGGGAGCAGCGGTGGCCAAGGCGACGGCGGCACCTGCACCGAGCTGCGGTGCAAGGTCCCGCAGTGCGGCCCCGGCGTGACGACGACCATCAGCGGCACCGTCTTCGATCCTGCCGGGAGGAACCCCGTCTACGGGGCGATCGTCTACGTCCCGAACAGCAAGCCGGCGCCGATCAAGCACGGCGCGTCGTGCGATCGCTGCGGCGCCGTGTCGGGCGCGCCGATCGCCACCGCGCTCAGCGATACGACCGGCGCCTTCTTGCTCAGTGACGTGCCCGCCGGCACGAACGTCCCGCTCGTCATCCAGGTCGGCAAGTGGCGCCGACAGATCGTCGTCCCCACCGTCGCGCCGTGCGCCGGCACGGTCGTGCGCAGCGCCGACACACGCTTGCCCGCCAACCAGCAGGAGGGCGACATGCCGCTCATTGCGCTCACCGGCGGCTGCGACCCCGTGCACACGTTCCTCGCCAAGGTCGGCATCTCGCCGGCAGAGCTCACCGACGAGAAGGGCGCCGGCAGCGTGCATGTGTTCGCGGGGAGCGGCGCGCAGAACGCCGGCGTCGCCACCGCGACCGACGCGTACGCCTTCTGGGGCTCCCTCCCCAAGATGATGAGCTACGACATGATCGTCAGCGAGTGCGAGTGCGATCACTACCCGCGCGACACGATGGGCCCCGCGTACGACAACATGGCGTCGTACCTCGACGCCGGCGGCCGCGTGTACAGCCCTCACTACCAGATGAACTTCTTCGGCGGCGAGGGTACCAAGAGCTCCGCCGAGCTGGTCGGCGTCGCGGACTGGGCGTTTTGGGGCGGCGCGTCGCCGAGCGCGAGCAACACGATCGACGTCTCGTTCCCCAAGGGCAAGGCGCTCGCCGATTGGATGCAGAACCTGACGAAGGCGAGCGGGTGGGGCCCGGGCATCAAGACGACTCCGTACGGTCAGCTCGCCGCGCAGATGAACGGTGACATCAAGGCGACCAAGCCCGGCATCTCGCAGGCGTGGGTCACGAGCGGCGCTTCGGTCGGCTACCTCGCCGCGAATTTCCCGGTGACGTCGAAGCCGTCGGACCGCTGCGGCCGCGCGGTCCTCACGGACCTCCACGTCGGAAGCGGCACGGCCGGCACGATGATCGAGCAGGAGGCGGCCGTGGAGTTTCTCCTCTTCGACCTCGCCGCGTGCGTGCAAGACGACGCGACCAAGCCCGCCCCGCCTCCGCCCGCGCACTGACGCGCGGCCGTTACGACGCCGCGCGCCCCCGTCTCACCGCGCGCCGCATTTCTTTCCGCAGACGCCTTTTCCTCCTGCGTCACCCTTCACGCACCCGCCGAGGCACTCGAAGTCGGCGGCGCACGTGGCGCCAGCGGTCTTTCTCGCCTGGCACTTGCCTTTGATGCATTGTGCACCCGTCTCGCAAGCCTCGCCGGGGCACGCCTCGCCGACCTTCGCGGGAGCGGCGACCGCGCACTTGCCGGCGACGCAAAGCTTCCCCTCGCCGCAGGCCGAGCCGAGGGAGCACGCGCCGCCGACGGCGACCTTCGCTGCGCACTTGGTTCGCTCGCACCAGCCCTTGCACTCCGGGTGGCGCGCGTCCGTGTCGTTCTGGCGCGTGTAGCCCGCGAGCGCGTCGGCGCTGCCGCCGCATTTTTCGCCGTCGGCCGAGGGCGCGCCGCATCGGCCGGTGGCGGTCGGTCCGACGCCGTGGCAGCGCATGTCCGCCGCGCACTCGAGCGAAGATCGGCAGCGCCTGCCCACGGGGAGCTGGCCCTTCACGACGCCGAGGCACGCGGCGGGGACCTCGGGAGGGAAGGGACCGACCCATTCGCACCCGGCGTACGCGGTCTGCATCGCCTGCTCGCACGCGTCGACGTCGGCGCTCGCGATCGAGACGGCCTTGAAGCCGATCGCGGCGGTGAGCGTGCGCGTGCACTCTCCGGTCAGCACCAGCGCCGGCGTCGTGGCACAGCACGCGTCGCGCCTCTGCTCCGGGAGATCGTGGAGCGCCGCGCAGAAGCGGCGGACGACGGGATCCGGCGGCCCCGCGTCGTCGGGATACACCGCGCGGATGTCGTCATCCTCGACGACCTCGCCGGCGTTCGCGTCTCCGCTGGAGTCGGCGCGCGCAGCGATCGCTCCGGAGTCGCTCGCCGCGTCGCCGCCCCCCTTCGGGCAACCGGTGAGGACGGCAGCGAACACGCACGCGAGCGCGACGGACGAACGAAGCATCCGCGTATCCTACGCGCGAGCGGCCCGTTCGGACGCAATCAAGGGGCCAAATCAGGGGCAGTTCCGCTGCTGCAGCACGAGCGGCGGAAGCGGCAGCTGCTTGAAATCGAAGGCCCCCATGAGATCGTTGGCCTGGCCATCCTGCGCCGCCGGATCGAGATCGCTGAGCGTCTTCGTCGCGCCGAACACCTTGCCGATGAACTTCGGGATGCTCGCTTGCTCCGACACGTCCTTGAACACGTACGCGGGCTTCGCATACGGCGAGATGACGATGAGCGGCAGGCGGAAGCCGAGGCCGTACGGGTTCTGCGCGTCGCAGCCGTACTGGCGCGGAGGCTTCACGTGATCGTACCAACCGCCGAAATCGTCCATCGTGAAGAGGATCGCCGTCTTCTTCCAGTAGTCGTGTTTGGTGTCCTGCATGATCTTGTTGATCTTCTGGACCGTCCAGTTCTCGCCCTGGCAGACGCCGCCGATCGTCGGGTGCTCGTCGGCGAAATCCTGATCGACGAGCCACACGACGTTGGGGAGCGTGCCGTTGTCGACGTCGGTGTCGAACTCGTCCGCCTTGACGATGTGGCTCCACTTGTTCGGATCGTTGCGGATGCCGTCGACCGCGTTGAACATCGACCAGATCTCCGGCAGGACGTAAAAGTTCGTGCCGTAGAACTTCCACGACACGGTCGCCGGGAGGATGTCCGGCACCGTCGGGATCTTGAAGCACGGGAAGACCGAGTCTTCCTTGCAGGTCGTTTGGTTCTGCACCGGGACACGCGTGCTCGCCGCTTGATCGCAGCCCCAGTACGGATGCGTGACGTCGGTGTTCGGGTTGCCGTACGTCCATCCGGACTGGCCCGCGAGGACGACGAGGTGTCCGGGGAAGCTCGGGCCGAGCACGTTGGCGAAGAAGTGATCGCCGAGCGTGAACTTTCGCGCGTAGGACCAATAGTTGGGGATGTCGGCCTCGAGGTACTGGCCGTACGGGAGATCGCTCTTCTCCGCCGAGCCGCCCGCGAGGTCCCATCCGTTCATCGCGCCGGCGTTGTAGTCGGTGACGGCGCACGAGTGCGCGTGGCACGGATCGGTGGAGCCGGTCTTGTCGGGCGCGTGACCGCACGGCATCGTCGTGCCGTCGTGCTTCGTGCAGGTAGTCGTTCCCTCTGCGCCGGGGAAGGTGCCGAAGTAGTTGTCGAACGTGTGGTTCTCTTTGACGATGACGATGACGTGCTCGATCGGATAGGCGCCCGTCGTCGCGCCGTCGGAGGGTGATGCGTCGAAGCCGCTCGATCCGCTGCTCCCCGACGATCCGGAGGAGCCAGAGGAGCCAGAGGAGCCGGAAGACCCGGAGGATCCCGCCGAGCCGCTCGACGCGCCGCCATCGTCGCCGCTGGGGGTCGTACCGTTGTCCGAACCGGAGCTTCCGCACGCGACCGCCAAACCGACAGAAGCCAAGACGAGCGCAACTTTCCGCATGGCACACACATTTGGCGGTCGGGAAAGGTCCCCTCAACCGAAAAGTGGGCGCGAGACGCCCCAGGGACAAACAAGAGGAGGAGAGGAGCCCGGGTGGTGACGGCTCGCACCCTGCAAAGTTGGGTAAAGGAAGGGCATGCAGCCCCTGCGCGGAGGTTTATCGTTTCGAGCGATGCGTCCCTTGCGCCGGCTTCCTCCGCTTCTTCTTCCGTTCGGCATGGCGCTCGGAGGTGTCGCCCTCGTGGGCGGGTGCAAGTCGACGCCGCCTCCCGGCAAGCCCGTCGCGAGCGCCGCCGCAACGCAGAGCGCGCCGCCGCCCCCGGCATCGTTCGGCGTGATGGAGCTGGACGCCGCGCTCCGCGCCGAGTGGAAGCGCGCGGGGCTGGAGCCGCGAGGCCGCGCCGACGACGCGCGGTGGTTGCGGCGCGCGTACGTCGATCTCGTCGGGACCATCCCGCCGCCCGAGGTCGCCGTGGCGTTCACGAAGGATCCTTCGCCGGAAAAGCGCGCGAAGATGGTCGACGCGCTGCTCGCCTCGCCGGCGTACGCGGATCACTGGATGAACTACTGGGACGAGGAGCTCCTCGGCCGCGACGCGCGCGGTCAGGATCTCGATCGCGGCGCGTTCCGTCGTTGGCTGCGCGTGCGCTTCGCCGAGAACGCGCCCTGGGATCGCGTCGTCACCGGGCTCGTCGCCGCGACCGGGACCAACAGCGCGGGAGGCCCGCGCGGCGGGAAGAAGGGAGCCTGGTTTCCGTCCGACGAGAGCGGCGACGAGTCGCAGGTGAACGGCGCGGTCAACTGGACGCTGCGCTACGAGCAGACTCCGCAGGACCTCGCGGGCATCGCCTCCAAGACGTTCCTCGGCGTGCAGATCCAGTGCGCGCAGTGCCACGATCACAAGACCGAGAAGTGGAAGCAGGACTACTTCTGGCGCTTCGCCGCGGCCTTCGCGCGCATGCGTGTGCAGCGGCTCGACAACGAGAAGCCGGCGATGGGCCAGATCCGGCGCGTCGAGCTCGTCCCCCTCGATCGCGCGGCGCCGCGCTTCCAGAAGAAGGAGGACCTCGCGGGCCTCGCGAACGCGAAGCCGGCGGCGCTCGACGGGACCGCGCTCGAGGGGAAGGACGTCCGCCAGGCGCTCGCGGCGTGGATGACGAGGCCCGAAAACCCCTATTTCGCCCGCGCGTTCGTCAACCGCATGTGGGGGCAGCTCCTCGGGCGCGGCTTCAGCGATCCGGTCGACGACATCCGCCCATCGAACCCGCCGCAAGCAGAGGCGATCCTCGATCAGCTCGCGAAAGACTTCTCGTCGCACCGCTACGACGTGCGCCGGCTCCTCCGGACCATCGCGCTGTCGGAGGTGTACCAGGTCCTCCCTGGAGCGTCGGCGCCCGCCGACCCGGAGAACAAGCTCTGGTCGCGTTTTCGTCTCACGCCGCTCGGCGCCGAGGAGCTCTTGAACGCGATCTTCCAGGCGACGAACATCGAGACCGCCGCGCAGCACGCCGGCTTCGCCAACAAGGACCAACTCCGCTTCCAGCTCCTCCGCCGCTACTCCTTCTTGTTCGACGTCGACGAGGACGCCGACTCGCCGAGCTACGAAGGAACCGTGAGCCAGGCGCTCGCCCTCTTGAACGGGAGCCTCGTCGGCATCGGGTCCAGCGCCGTGCCGGGGAGCGCGCTGGAAGAAATTCTGGACAGCGCCGCCGGCACCGACGCGCAGCGCATCGAGAAGCTGTACCTCCGCACGGTCGGCCGCTCGCCGGCGCCGGACGAGGTGGAGCTGTGGGCGAAATACGTCGCCTCGCCGCCGCCGGTCTCCGCGGCCGCCGGCGTCCCGAAGCCTGGCGATCCGCTGAGACGCCTCGGGCGCCGTCCGAGCGCCGATCCTCGCCGCGCCGCGTTCGAGGACGTCTTCTGGGCGCTCCTCAACTCCAGCGAGTTCGCGTTCAACCACTGAAGGAAGCCGCCATGACGATGCCCATCGGACGACGACCGCTCCTCACGACCACTGCATCCGGCCTCGCCGCTCTCCTGGCGTCGCGCTTGCTCGGCCCGCGCAACGCCCTCGCCGCCGGAACCGCCAAGGCCCGCGCCGTGATCGTTCTGTGGATGAACGGAGGCCCGAGCCAGCTCGACACATGGGACCCGAAGCCCGGCGAGCGCACCGGCGGGCCGCACAAGGCGATCGCTACCAGTGTCGCCGATTTGTCGATCTGCGAGCACATGCCGCTCCTCGCGCGGGAGGCGTCGAAGCTCTCCGTGGTTCGCAGCGGGACGAGCAAAGAGGGCAACCACCAGCGCGCGCGCTACTTGATGCACACTGGCTACGCGCCGAACCCGACGGTGCAGCATCCGGCATTCGGGAGCTGGTCGAGCGTGCTCGGTCCCGACGCCAAAAACGGCCTCCCTGCGTTCGTCAGCGTCGGCGGTCCGAGCGCCGGCGCCGGGTTCTTCGGCGTGCAGCACGGCCCGTTCGTGGTCCAGAAAGCCGGCGAGCTCCCGCAGAACGTCACTGCGCTCGCCGATCCGTCGCGGTTCGCGTCGCGGCAGAAGCTGCTCGATCAGATGGAGCAGCGCTTCCAGACCGAGAGTGGGGACGGCAAGGTGGACGGCCGCCGCGCGCTGTACGGCAAGGCGATGACGATGATGCAGGCCCCACGCCTCGCCGCGTTCGACATCGACGGCGAGCCCGACGCTGTGAAAAAAGACTACGGCGCGACCGATTTCGGCCGCGGGTGCCTCGTCGCGCGGCGCCTCGTGGAGGCCGGCGTGCGCTATGTGGAAGTGACGCTCGACGGGTGGGACACGCACAAGGACGGCTTCACCAAGACGCGTCAGCTGATGGGGACGCTCGATCCGGCGATGAGCGCGCTCCTCCGCGATCTCGAGGCGAGGAAGCTGCTCGACTCCACGCTGGTCCTCTGGATGGGGGACTTCGGTCGGACGCCGCGCATCAACGGCAACGACGGACGCGACCACTATCCGCAAGCGTGGAGCGCCGTCCTCGCGGGCGGCGGCGCGCGGAAGGGCTACGTCCACGGCGCGACCGACGCGCGCGGCGAGAAGGTCGTGAGGAGCCCGGTGACTGTCCCTGATCTATTCGCGACCGTCGCGTCGCTCGCCGGGATTGATCCGCGGGAGTCGCGGACGACACCCGCGGGGCGCCCCATCGCCATCACCGACGAGGGGGGACCGATCAAAGAGTTGATCGCGACCTGATCTCTTCGGTGCGATCCTCGTTGCCTCGCGGAGTGGTGTTTCAGGGCGAGCGCGCGCGCATGGGAGTCTTCCGCGCGCGCCCCGACGAGCCGCACTTCGCGGACAGCGGACCGGCGCGCGCGCATCTCGTGGTCTTCCCCGTGACAGCGGTGCGCATCACGCACGCGGGGAGTGCGCCGATCGTGGCCACTCCTGCGCGCGTCATGTTCTACAACCGCGGCGCCGAGTACCGTCGTGAGGCGATCGCTGCGGAGGGGGATCTGTGCACGTGGCTCGCGTTCGACGCGGCGGATTTGTCGGCTGCGTTTTCGCCGTCCGAGCTCGCGGGCGCCCACGACCTCCTCGGCGATGGTGTCGCCGCGCGCGACGATCGCCCGTTCTCTCGAACGACCGCCCCGGTGACGCCCCGAACGGTCCTACGCCAGCGCCTGCTGCTGCGAAGCGTCCTCGCCGGCGACGACGACGAATCGGTCGAGGAGCGCATGTTCTCCGTCCTCGCAACGGTCGTCGACGATGCGTCCGGCGGGCTCGCGCTCGCGGGGAGAGCGCCGCCAGCCCGGATGACCGCAGGGTGCCGCGCTCGTCGAGACCTCGCCACCGCCGCGGAGGGCTTGCTCGCGGCGCGCTTCACCGAACGCCTCTCGCTCGATGCCCTGTCTCGCGCGCTCGGCGCGTCGCCGTTCCACCTGTGCCGGGTCTTTCGCGGCGCGACCGGGCGAACGTTGCACGGTTACGTGACGGAGCTGCGGCTCCACCGCGCGCTCGAACGAATCCTGGACGGGGAGCCGAGCCTCGCCGCGCTCGCCGTCGACCTCGGGTTCGCGACGCACAGCCACTTCACGCGCGCGTTCCGGCGCCGCTTCGGGGTGTCGCCGTCGTCGGTGCGCGCGATGCCGTCGGCGGCCGCGGCCTACGAGTCGATGCAGACCTCGCTCAGCACTTGGCCGCGCACTTGGAGTAGGTCGCGCGGCAGCCGTTGACGCAGCCTTGCATGCGGGCGTTGCACAATCCGAAGCAGTTCTTGGATGCGTCGGCGCAGTGGTGGCCCGTCGGACATCCGCATTGCCCCGCGCATCCGCTGTGGACCTTCATGCAGGCGCCGCCGCACTTGCGCTCGGTCTGCTTGCAGTCTCCCTTGCATCCCGTGAGCTCGGGTGGGCGAGGGCGCGCGTCGGCGCGTGGTGCGGCGACGGCGGTGACGACGACGGCGACGAGGATCAGCGCAAGCGCGCTACGGGCGGAGGAGCGCATCAGACGCAACGAGTATAGCGCCGCCTCGCATCCCGCCTCGTGGCGCACACTTCGTTTGAGTATACGATACTTAGTATAATATATTAAGTGTAATATACTGAAACGAAAACAATCAGGACGCCGGGTTCACTTGGGGATCAAAATATACTCAAAAGAAAAATTGAACCGTCTGAGGCACCCGGAAGGCCCGTGGGTGACGGGTGGAAACCGCGTCCCTGCGGGTACCCCGGACGGTTCAAGCCTTGTGTGCCAGCCCCTCGTTGCGCACTCCCGCGCAGAGGGGCTCGGGTCCCGTGACCGAGCAGGTCCAGGTCGTCGAGCGATCCTTCACCGTGACAGTTCCCAGGGGGGACGTGGGCGCGGACGCCGACGGAGACGGGGACGCGGAGTCCGCGGAGCCCACGACGATCGCGCCATCGCTCACCGCGACGCGCGCCCAAAGACCGGCGCCGGTGCTCCACACCACGACGTCGGAGGAAGGCGGGACCTCGGAGGATGGAGCGGTCGCCGCCACGCGCGATACGGCGAGCTGCGCCGTGACGATCGACGCCGCACCGTCCGTCAGCTCCGCGAACTCTTCTCCGTCGAGGACGAGATCGGCGGTGTGGCATCGGGACAGGCGCATCCTCACCACCTTCGGAGCCGATCCTGACGAGTGATCGGCGAGCGCGGAGAAGTCATACGCGAAGCTCCCGCCGGCCGGGCACGCGCACGTGCCGGCGGCGTCGCGGTGGCCGAGCGCGTCGCACGACGTGTTGCTCGGCGTCACGCGGGTCAGCGCGTCGATCCCCACCTGCGGGGAACGGATTGCGTCGAGGAGCGCCGCCGCGAGCCCCACCGTCGGGGCGGACATCGTGCCCGTCGGCGTCGACAGCCGCGCGTCGAGCGTGCCGAAGTCCGGATCGGGCCCGAAGGTGTCGGACGTCGTGGACCCGCCGCCGCCGCACCCGACGGCGATCGCGACGAGACACGTGGCCGCCACGACCCCAAGACCCTTCCCGCGAACCATGAGACCTCCGAAAAAGCGGGCGCCCGAAGTCGGTCGCCGACCTCTCCCTCTTCAAGCCCCGTACCTCCCACAACGTCCTGAAATCGCTCGCGGCGGAGCGCGAGCGAGAACGGGCGGTCACGTTCGCAGCGTGGCCAGTGCTCGCCTATCCTCGACCCGATGAAGGCCTACGAAGGAGGCTGCCACTGCGGAGCGGTGCGATTTCGCGTCGAGGTCGAGGAGCACCGCGCGCTCGACTGCAACTGCTCCATCTGCAGAAAGAAGGGGTTCCTCCACCTCATCGTTTCAAAAGACCGCTTCGCGATCCTCAAAGGTGAGGAGAGCCTCATGATCTACCGGTTCAACACCGGCGTGGCGCGCCACACGTTCTGCGCGGTCTGCGGCATCCACCCGTTCTACACACCGCGCTCGCACCCCGAAGGCGTCGATGTGAACGTGCGCTGCCTCGACGGCGACGCGCGCGAGCTCTTCGAGATCGCTCCCTTCGACGGGAAGAACTGGGAGGACAACATCGCGTCGATCGCGTCCCTCACAGCGGGAACAGAGTAGGCTCGGGGATGCGCTCGATCAGGTGCGCATCGTCGTTCGCCGGCGAGCCCACGCGCTCGCTCACCGGATAGAGCTCGAGCTCGATGCCCTCGACCTGCTGATGCACGAGCAGCGGCGCGATCGCCTCGTCGGTGGCGCGGCTCGGATCGAGCCACGCGTCCCATTCGGACGGCGCCAGCACGAGCGGCATGCGATCGTGCACGCGGGCGAGCAACGTCGTCGGCGTCGTCGTGATCACCGTGCACGTCTCCAGGCGCGGCGTGTCTTTGGGCGCCCCTTTCGCGCGCCACCTCTCCCAGAGCCCCGCCAGCGCGAACGGTTTGCCGTCGGCGCGGTGGATGAAGAACGGCTGCTTCTTCTTCCCTTGGCGCTGCCACTCGTAGAAGCCGTCGATCACGACGAGGCAGCGGCGCTGGCGCGCGGACTCACCGAAGGCGCGCGAGCCGAGCAGGGTCTCGCTCCGCGCGTTGATGAAGCGGTTTCCGATGCTCGGATCCTCGGCCCACCACGGCACCAGCCCCCACCTCAGCAGATCGAGCCTCCTCGCGGCGCCGGCGCCTTCGCCGGCAGAGACGCGTCGGACCACCGCCATCCCTTGCGACGGCGCGATGTTGTAGTGCGCCGAGAGCACGGGCACCTCGGCGAGATCGAACGTCTCCGCCAAGTCCTCGGGTCCTGTGGAGAGCGTCGCGCGGCCGCACATGATTCACAAATCTTAACACGACGGCACACCTGCGCTTAAGGCTCGCGGCGCACGTTCCCTGGCGTAGGACGAACGATCGTTCCGGTCGATTCAGTCTACGCGTGGAGCGGTTCCACTCGCTGGAGGCAAGTATGATCGGGTTTCTCGTTGGAACGGTGTGTTTGATCGGGTTCATCAAGTTGGCGCGCCTCGGGCGTCGCCGGCGCTGGGGCTACGGCGGCAACGGTGGAGGTGGCGGTTGCGGTGGCTCCCACGGCATGCACGGCGGCTACGGCGGAAGCAGTGGCTTCGACGAGCATGGCCACGACCACGGCTGGGGCGGCGGCGAGGGCCCGTGGAGCGGACGCGGAGGTGGCGGACCGTTCGGCCGCTGGTTCTTCCTACGCCGTCTCCTCTCGCGGCTCGACACCACGCCCGGGCAGGAGAAGGTGATCAAAGGCGCGCTCGACGATCTGCGGGCGGCGGCGGAGCGTGTGCGCGGCGACATGAAGGCCGCGCGCCCGGAGGTCGCCAACGCGATCCGTCAGGAGCAGTTCGACGAGACGCTCTTCGGTGAGATCTCCCACAAAATCGACGAGGCCGCGCAGGTGATGCGACGCGCCACCGTCGATGCGTTTGCGAAGATCCACACCGTGCTCGACGAGAAGCAGAAGCAGACCCTCGCCGAGCTCGTCGAGAAGGGACCTGGCTTCCGCTCGTGGGGCGGTGGTGGCCCGTACCGTCAGGGGGTGAGCCTGTGAAGCGGCGCATCCTGATGGCGATCCTCGCGGCGGGGGCGATCGGCGGCTTCGCCTCGGAATTCCACGGCGCGTGCCACCGTCACCACGACCGCAGGGCGGCGTTCGAGCGCCACGTGGCCGACGTCTGCGTACAGGCGGCGCGCAAGAGCGACCAAAAAGGTGCCGCGTTCGAGAAGGAGTGACACGATCGTAAGGTGAGCACCAAGGTCGTAGCGTCCGGTCGTCCGCTCGAAGAGCGCCTCCTCACCGTCATGGACCAGAAGCACCACTGGGCCTACCCGTCGCTGACCCGCCCCGGTCTCTCACGCGCGCAGCTCCTCGTGCACTTCCGGCACGAGTACATGGTGTACGTGAGAGACTTCCCGGTCCTCCTCGCGCGGACGCTCGGTCAGACACCGCCACTCGCCGACGTCCGGCGTGCGCTGGCCGAGAACCTGTACGAGGAGCAGACCGGTGGCCTCAGCAAGAGCGCGCCGCACCCCGAGCTCTTCCTCCGCATGATGGAGGGGCTCGGGTTTTCGCGTGACGACTTCGAGGACGATCCCGAGTCCCTACATCCGAGCGCGCGCACGTACCGCGAGTGGCTCCGTGACGCGAGCGGCGCGTCACCCTGGCAGGTCGCCGCCTGCGTGCTGACGGTCTTCGTCGAAGGGAGCGTGAACGAGCGGGCCGAGCTCGCGGGCACGTTCCGGCGCCTCCACGGGGAAGAGGCCGTGAAGAACCACGCCCTGGTGGTGCACTACGGGTGCCCGCACTCGGCGATGCAGCTGACGCGCGCGCACGGTGACGTCGAGGGGGCGCACCGCGCCGACGCGTGGAAGATGGTGCTCGAACACACGACGCCGGGTCTCGAGGAGCTCGTCGTCGCGGCGGCGCAGCGCGCGCTCGGCCTCTGGACCACCTACCGCGACGGTGTCGCCGAGCGGATGGGGCTCTCGTCCGTCGCCGCCCGCGCGGGTTGACCATCTCTCGCCGACGCTTCGGTCACGGCCCGAACAACGCGTTGGCCGCCGAGATCGCCCAGGTGAGGTAAATTCCCACCGTTCCGACGACGACGAGCGCGGGCACCGCACGCGCCGTCCTCGAGGCGATCGCGCGCAGCGGCCGACCGCGCGTCGCGTGACGCTCGACAAACACGTCTACCGCCGCGTGGCGAACGCGCTCGGCCGTTCGTTCATCGGCATCATGCGAAGGCAACGCGCGAAGCTCGCGGTCGACCGCGTCGCGTTCGTGGTCGCGGTCGTGGTCGCGTTCGTGGTCGTGGTCGCTCATGTCGTGCCTCTTCGTCGTGCGTCGGCCAGCGCCCGCGTCGCGCGCGCGTCCAGGATCGTGATCCGCTCGTCGAGCTCGGCGCGCGCCCGCGAGAGGCGTTGTCGCAACGCCGCGTACGAGATGCCGAGAATTTGCGCGGCCTCCTCCTGCTCGACCCCTTCGACGGCGACGAGCACAAGCGCCTCGCGCGCGTCCGCGGAGAGCTCGAGCAAGGCGCGCTCGAGGATCGACAGCCGCGCGCTCGCCTCGCTCCTCGCCTCGGGACCGGGGACCGTGTCGTGCCCCTCCGCGCCAAACGAGAGGAGGCGGGTCACGTCGAGGACGCTCCAGCGCCGAAAGCTCAAGAACTGGTTGCGTGCCACCGTGAACAGCCACGAGACGAGCGCCGTGTCCTCGCGAAGATCTCCGGCCGACCGCGCGAGGCGCATCCATGTCTCCTGGAGGAGGTCGTCCGCCACGTCACGACGCCCGCTCAGGCGAAGGAGGAACCCGTACACACGCGCGCGGTATTTCGCATACGTGCGATTGAACGCGGCAGGCTCGCCGCGCCGCAGCCCCTGCACGAGCTCG
This sequence comes from Polyangiales bacterium, assembly GCA_038231275.1. Classification (GTDB taxonomy): domain Bacteria; phylum Myxococcota_A; class Polyangia; order Polyangiales; family Polyangiaceae; genus JANYHK01. Next base: position 353,000 of record JBBRLQ010000002.1, on the reverse strand, counting down.
TGGTCTTCCGTGTCCACCACTCCTTCCGAACGCATCCCGTCCGGGAATGTGACAAGGATTCGCGCGCCGTGCGACAAAAGACTGTCACACCGCGCCTTCCTGCGCGTTTTGTCCGCGAGGTCCCGATGCTGACGCTGATTCGAAACGGCGGCTTCCCGATGTTCTTCATCCTGGCGTTCGGGCTCTTGGCCCTCGCCGCCGCCGGTTGGTTCGCGTTTCGTCCCAACCCGCGGAGCCAGGGCTTCATCGTCTGGATGGGCGCCGCGACGCTCTTCGCGACGTTCATGGGGACCGCCGCGGACCTCGGCGCGACCGCCTTCGCGACGGCCTCCATGATCACGAAGGGCGCCACCGACTGGCACGCGATCCTCATCGAGGGCTTCGCCGAGTCGATGAGCCCGGGGATCATGGGCTTCGCGCTCCTCGCGATGACGGCGCTGGTCACGGCGGTCGGCAAGGCGCGCGCGTAGCTCCTTTCTTGGCCGGATCGCCGCGTCTTCGGTAGCACCACGGTGTGCGGTTCGGTGTGTTCAGCGCTCCCCGTTCGTCCGCGGTAGCCGGTCTCTTCGCGATGGCCCTTGTCGCGTCGGCCTGCGGTCGCGGCTCGACCGACGGCTCGTCCGCGGCGCCGGCGACCAGCAGCGCCACGCTTCGCTCCGCGATGGTCTCCGCGCCGAGCGACGCGGGATCCATGGTGGGCGCCGCCGCCGCGCTCGCGACACGCACGACGTCGACCGCGAAGCTCCGCGCCCGCAGCGCCGCGAAGGCCGGCGAGACGATCGACGTCCCCGCGCATACGTTCCCGAGTGGAAGCACCCCCGGGGACGACGCGCGCGATCCGACGCTCGAGCCGATCAACGTACCGGTAACCCTCTCGGCGTTCTCGATCGACGCGCTCCCGTACCCCAACGATCCCGCGCTCCCTCCGAAGACCGGCGTGACCAGAGCCGAGGCCGCGAAGCTCTGCGGCGAACGCAGCGCGCGGCTCTGCACCGAGCTCGAGTGGGAGGCTGCCTGCAAGGGGCAGGATCTGGATCAATACGCCACCGGCGACGGATGGGACACCGCGTGCGAGCGCGATCCGGCGTCGTGCGCGAGCGGCTACGGCGTCCGCGCGATGGGCGTCCTCCGCGAGTGGACGCAGAGCCAGGTCACGAGCGCCATCGAAGGTGCCGCCTCGGTCGCGGCCGCCCGCGGCGTCGGAGCACCGGTCGGCGACGCCGGACCTCCGTCCCCCGGAGCTCATCGCTGCGCGCACCGAACGCGCGCGAACGAGTCACGCGGCGCGTCCGACATGACGTTCCGCTGCTGCACCGGGTCGACGAACGCCGCGTTCATCACGCCGATCGCCAACGTCTCCGCGTTCCGCCCCACCAAGCTCGACGCCGCACAGGTCGCGAAGATCTTCGCCGGCATCCCCGAGCTCGCCTCGCTCAAGGACATCCGCGTCTACGAGACCGGACACCTGAAAGAGATGAAGGAGAAGGTGAACCCCGGCGTCCACCTCGACACGCAGCTCCTCTGGAGCCCCGAGCCCGGCGCCGAGCTGCAGGTCCTGACCGGTCGCAGTAAATCGATGAGCTTCATCGTCGCGCTCTATCCGCTCGAAGGAGAGAAGTATCGCCTCGCGTCGTACTTCCTCATGCTGGGCGACGTGGAGCCCATCGCGCTCGCGTTCGAGCCGTTCCGTCGACAAGATCTCCTCTGGTCCTCGTGCTGGGGGTGCGCCGGCGAGCAAGGAAGCGTCCGCGTCCGCGAAGATCACCACGTCGTGATCGTCCAACACTGACCGTCGGGCAAGCGTTCGCATGGCGAAGAAGCCCGTGAGACCGCGCACCCAGAAGCGCGCGGAGGAGCGAAAGTACGGCGCCCTCGTCAAGGATCGCGCTCGCCTCGCGGCCCTGGAGCCCGGTGGCAGCGAAGCGCGCCCGATGGTGGTGTCGTCGGCGTCGCTCGTCGAGCTGGAGGCGCGCGGCATGCCGTGCCCCCTCTGCGGAGGCGCGGTGCGCGTCGAGGAGCACGCCGCGAAGGACGGCCTCCGGCCGGTCCATGTACTCTGCATGCAATGTGGCGCACCGCGTACGGTGTTTTTTCGCGTCGACGTTGTCCTGAACTAGCGCGCCCTCAGTCGAAAAAGAGCGATTTTTTCCCGATCTCGGCCAGCGCGTTCACGCGTCGTTCGTCGACGCCCGCGAGGACGCGGTCCGAGAGGAGCGGGGCCCCCGGCGTCTCTTCGCCGATCGCGGCTCGGAGCGCAGAGGCGTCGAGATCGGTCAGCGACTTCACGAAGGACTTCGAGAAGCGATCGGCGGCGCGCACGAGCGAGAGCTGACGCGCCAGCGGCCCCGGGTGCGGCGTCTCGTAGAACGCCCCGTCGTTGTCGATGAAGAGGAGTCGCCCCGCCGCGCCGTCGCGGCCGACGTTCCCGCCGCTCCAACGGTCGAAGTTGCCCGTCACGTAGTCGAAGACGAGCATCGTGCTCACGTCGGCGGCGAGCATGTGTTGATCGTCCGGGATCGCGCCGCCGTCTTTCAGCCACGCGCCCCATCGTGATCGCATGGGCTCCGCCTCGAGCGGCACGAACTGGAGCGCGTCGATCCACGGCATCAGCGCTCCCGTGATCGCGCCGTCCTCCGCGGTCGCCTCCTCGTCGAAGAGCGCGCTGCCTCCAGACGCCGCGAGCGCCGCGCGGAGCTTTTCACGAGCAAACGCCCGAACGATCGCCCGTGGCACGTTGGGGATACCGAGCGCGAGCCCGAGGCGATGGGCCGCGATCTCCCCTTTGTAGCGAAGTGGTCCACGCTTCGTCTTTGGCTTGAACGCCGCAACGAGACCAGCCTCCAGCGTGAGCTTGAGGACGACGGACGTGTGGCCGATCGACTTTCCGGAGACGGGAAGGGCCGTGAGAAACGCGTCCGGAGTCGGCGCCGTCGTCGGAGTCGGCGTCGGCGTCGGCGTCGGCGTCGGCGTCGGAGTCGGAATCGGCGTCGGAGTCGGATCGCGCCGCGTGCACGCGACGAGGGACGCCGCAAGGAAGGCGCGTCGGTTCACGGGGCGAGAATGCGTCTTTGGACGAACTCGGCGATCTTCGCGTCGACGATCTCGTGCTGCTCGATCGAGGCCACGTGCGTCCCGCGCTCGATCATGAGTAGCTCCGCGTCTGGGATCGCCTTCGCCATCGCCTCTGCCAAGAACGGCGGCGTGAACGAGTCGCGCTCTCCAGCGATGATCAGCGTCGGCACCTTCACGTTCGGCAAAAGATCCTCGGCCGAGTGCTCGCCCGCCGCGCGCAGCATCTTGAGGAACATCGGCAGATCGATGTGCGTCATGTGCGTGAGGTACGGGAGGATGTCCTCCGGCCGGATCTTCTCCGGATCGATGTCACCGGCCTTGAGGGCGATCTTCAGCGCCATGTCCGGCGGGATCCGCGACCAGATCGCGCGCGCCACGTTCTCGTGGCGAATGACGGTGTCGACGAGCTTCGGCAGGATGAGCTCGAGGACCTTCGTGTTCTTGAAGGTCGAGGTGACCTTGCCGTACGTCCCGCAAATGAGGACGAGGCCCTTCACCTTATCGGGGTGGCGGCGGTACGTCTCGAGCGCGACCTGGCAGCCCATCGAGTGACCGAAGAGGACCGCGGGCGGATCGTCGACGTGACGACGCACGGCCATCAAATCGTCGGCGTGGGCCGCGATGTCGATGCGCTCGGGATCGCGCGGCCGGGCAGATCGCCCATGGCCACGGTAATTCCAGTGTGTGAGCGGCATCTGCGACGAGAGATCGCTCCACGCGTACTTCCAGATGAAGCCGTCGCAAGCGATCCCGTCGCACAAGAACGCCCGGACCGATCCCTGCGCATGCGCGTCGTCCTTCGAGCGGACGAAGAGCCGCGTTCCGTCTTCCGCTACCGCAAATGAGTGAGCTTCACCCGGCGGTCTTGCAGAAGCGGGAGGTATCGATTCGGGCTTCGACACTACGGATGCGAGTACTGCGCACGCGAGAGCTCAGCCCTCGTCGTCGTCGTCCGCTCCCTCGACCTCGTTGACGCTCGGAAGCTTCTTGATCTCCATGCGGGAGATCTTCCAGGCCCGCTGCACGACCCAGGACAAGGAGCGATCGAGGCGCGCGGCCTCCTCCTTGATCTCCTGGAGCATCGACTCCGGGAAGTAGAGACTTTGCTTGCGCTTGTCCGTCTTGGACCCTTCAGCGCGCAAGTTCGACATCGACTCCTTGTCAGCCACAGGGGACCTCCTTCTCGCGATCCTCACCACCCTCGGAGTGCCGCGAGCCGGTCACCGCCGAGTGCCACATGCAGCGAGACTACCAGGGGTAATCGGCGCGTTGCTACGACAAAGCGCCACAAAGTCAGAGGTAAGCGCCGGCCCTGTCCCAAAGGCACCTGCCGATTCGCATGAAGGAGCGCGATTTTGGCTCGATTCGGCCGTTTACGCGCGGGGCCTGGTAGCCTTCCGCGTGTGAAGCGCACCCTCTTTTTCACCCTCGTGGCCTTCCTCGGCGGCATGTCCGCGACCATTCTCGGCCGAGGTCCCGCGCGCGCGACCCCCTCGGACGAGAGTCCCTATGCGGCGATCGGGCAGCTCGGGCGGGTCCTCGTGCAGGTCGAGAACAACTACGTCGAGCCGGTCGACCGCGCGCGCCTCGTCAACGGCGCCATCGTCGGGATGGTCGCGGAGCTCGATCCGCATTCGAGCTACCTCCCGCCGCAAGAGTGGAAGTTGTTCCAGAGCGAGACCGAGGGAAAGTTCGGCGGCGTCGGCATCGAGGTCGACGCGCGCGGTGAGCTCCTCACCGTCATCGCACCGATCGAAGGCTCGCCGGCGGCGCGGGCGGGCATCAAGAGCGGCGACAAGATCCTCGCGATCGACAACGAGAACGCGGTCGGGGAGAAGCTCGATCGCGTCGTGCGCAAGATGCGCGGCACGCCAGGCACGCACGTGAAGCTCGCGGTGCGACGCGAAGGGCACAAAGAGGCGATCGTCTTCGATCTCGTCCGCGAGATCGTCCATGTTCCCAGCGTCGCGTCGAAGCTCCTCGAAGGGCGCGTCGCGTACGTGCGGATCAAGCAGTTCCAGGAGCACACGCACGACGAGGTCGTCGCCGCCGCGGGGAAGATGCGCGCGGAGTCGAAGGGGACCCTGACCGGTGTGGTGCTCGATCTGCGGAGCGATCCAGGCGGCCTGGTCGACGAAGCGGCGGAGACCGCCGACGAGTTCTTGAACGGCGGGACGATCTACACGATGCGCCATCGCGGTCAGGTGATCGACGAGGCGCGCGCGCGTCCGGGCGGCGCGTTCAGCGACATGCCGGTGGTGGTCCTCGTGAACGAGTACAGCGCGAGCGCCTCGGAGCTCGTCGCCGGTGCGCTCCAGGATCACAAGCGGGCGACGATCGTTGGGGCCAACACGTTCGGGAAGGGGAGCGTGCAGTCGATCCTCGAGCTGCCGGGCGGCGCCGGGCTACGGCTGACGACCGCGCGGTACTACACGCCGAGCGGACACGCGATCCAGGCCGACGGCGTGCATCCCGACATCGCGATCGAGTCGAGCCGCGTGCCCGACGGGGCAGGCGTCGTCCTGCGCGAGCGGGATCTCGAGGGGCACCTCCCCGCGGAGGGGCTGCCGCGCGACGGGAAGCCGGCGCTCAAGCTCGACGCCGGCGCGCCGGAGGGAGGAGTGAGCGATCTCGACGGCGCGTCCGCGCGAAACGTTCCGTTCGATCCGATGACGTCGAGCGACTTCGCGCTGCGCATCGGGTATCAGCTCCTACGCGGGCAGCTCGTGAAGGCGGGCACCGTCGTCAAATAGCCAGCGGCGGCGGCGTCACGTCGCGCGTGCGGCGGCGGCACCGGCGCGCGCGCCGCGAGCCAGGGCGTCGAGCCAGGTGCGCGGGCGATCGGCGACGACGTCTCCCGCCGCGTAGAGGCCGCCCGCGACGTGTCCCGACGACGACGCGAGCACGCCGACGCGCTCGAGGAGAGGAGAGCCGTCCGCAAACGGCCACGCGAGCGTCTCGGGGCTCTCGCCGAAGAGGGAGCCGGGCAGGCCGAGCGCGCGTCCGCCAACGCCCAGCGTGACCGGCGCGTCCACGGTCGACGTGAACGACTTGCGCGCGCGCGACGGGAGCTCACCGGCGAGCACCGCCGCACTCGGCGTGTACGAGATGCCTCCGCCGACGAGGCCGCCGGCCGCGAGCACGACCCGATCGGCCGCGATCCGGTCGCCGCGCTCGAGCGTCACGCGCCACCCTTCGCCATCGCGCGCAAGCTCCTCCGCGCGCGACGCGACCACCGTGATGGCGCGCGCTTCGAGCGCACGATCGCGCGCGTGCTCGAAGCGGAGGCCCGCCGGACCGCCGAGACCGACGAGCGCCTCGCCGCACGGGATCCCCACCGCCGCCGAGAGCTCGTCGGCGCGCGCCCGCTCCACTCCTAGCCAGGGGGGGACGACGACACCGACGACCGGCGCGCGCGCGGTGCGGCCGATGGCGTCCTTCACGCGCGCGCCAAGCCACGCGAGGCGCTCCGGCGCGTCGTGGCGCGCGGCCAGCTCCGCGTGTCCGAGGCTCCGCTCGTCCACGAAGCGCACGAGGGTGGCGTCGATCGCCATGAACTCGAGGCCGCCCGCCCGCGCGAGCCGCGTGTCGTTCCATGCGCGCGCGCCGGCTCCGGCGTCCCATCCCGGATGATCAACGCGCGGCACGAGTACGAGTCCGGCCGGGAGCCCCGCCAGATCCAGCAACGCGCGATCGACGGCGCGCGCCGGCCTCACGATGCCCGCTGCCGTCACCACGACCGCGGTCGTGGCCCCGACGCGGACGACGTCGCCGAGCTCCGCCAAGACCCGCGCGACCGCAGGCTCCGCGAACAGCTCCTCCCCTTCGCCGTGCGCCGCGTCCTCCCACGGCGCGAGATCCATCGCGCCGCCCGCGAGCACGGATGCCCCCGCGCCGCCGTCGAGCAGGGTGACGCGCGCGCCGGCCGCGCCCGCCGCAAGCGCCGCTGCGGTACCGGCGACGCCCGCGCCGACGACGACGACGTGCCTCAAGGATCGTCCCCACGCAGGCCGAGGGTCGCGCGCATCGCGGCGAAGGCGAGCGCCTCTTGACGCGCCTGCTCGGGGCCCATCGCGACCACGCGCGTCTTGGCGTGACGGACGAGGAACGCGCGCGCCATCTTCGCGCCGTGGCTCGGCGGCAGACCGAGCTCCTCGGCGACGATCTGCCCACAGCGCGCTGCGCACCGCATGCCGCCGCACGCGCCGAGGCCCAGCCGCGTTCGGCGCGCGACGTCCTCGACGCTGCGCGCCATCTCGAAGGTCAAGGCGCACCGCACCTCCGCCTCGAGCACCGGCTCGCACGCGCACACGACAGCGCGCTCTCGCGGGCTCTTCGCGATGCGCGCCAGCACGCGCGCGCTCCGCGAACCGTGCCTGTACACGAGGCGCCGCGCCGCGACCGGCGTGATCTCCCCCTGCTCGGAGAGCGCGAACGCATCGGGAACGCGATCACCGCCCGGCAGCGGCTTCTCGTGGGTCGAGCACCGCGATTGCGGCGCCAGATCGACCGCGATGCGATCGCTCATCTCCTGCGCGAACAGCCGGTAGCTCGCGAGCTTGCCGCCGATCATCGAATAGATCCCCGGCGCGCCGTCGTTCGCGTGATCGACGATCATGTGCTCGCGCGAGAGCGCGTCCTCGTTGGGCCCGAACGCGTACAGCGTCGGCCGCACGCCCGCCCATGTTCCGATCGCGCGCGCCTCGCGGATCGCCGGGAAAATGCGGGCCACGCCTTGCACGAGGTAGCGAACCTCCTCGCTCGTGGCGAGGACCTCGTTCAGATCGCCGAAGTAGTCGTCGTCGGTGGTGCCGATGACGGTCATGTTCTGCCACGGCATGACGAAAATCTGCCGCCCGTCGATCGCCTCGCACACGATGCCGTAGTTGGAGAGGCGTCGATCGAAGGCTACGTGGATGCCCTTGCCGGGGCGCACGCGCACGCGCGACGACGGGAGGTTTCCGAGCGCCGCCGTGATCGGCCCCCACGCGCCCGTCGCGTTGACGACTACGCGCGCGCGGGCGAGGAGAGCGCGATCGGTCATGAGGTCGCGCGCCCGCACGACGTAGCTCCCGACGTTCTGTCCTGACGGCGCCTCGTCGTCCAGCGCGCGCTCGACGGACTCGACGGCGGTGTGCACGTGCACGACGGCGCCGCGCTCTTTCGCGTCGACCGCGTTGAGGACGCAGAGCCGCGCGCCGTCGACGCCCCACTCGTCGAACGTGATCCCGCCGACGAGGGATCCCGTCAGGCCCGGCTCCAGCACCGCGAGCTCGCTCGGCGACAGGCGCGTGTGCGGCTCGCCGCGCTTCAGCGGCTGGAACTGATCGTAGGCGCGGAAGAACGCGTCGATGAGCTCGATCGCAATCCGCCCCTTGAGGCCGCTCTTCACCGGAAACAGGAACGGGATCCGGAAGAGGAGGTGCGGCGCGATCTGCTGGATGTAGCCGGAGTCTCGACAGGACTGCTCGGTCACCTTTGGGTTGCTCGTCAGGTAGCGCACGCCGCCGTGGATCATCCCGCTCGAGTTGCCGCTGGCGCCGAACGCCAGATCGTTGCGTTCGAAGAGGATCACCTTGAGCCCGCGCAGTGAGAGATCGCGCGCCACGCCGGTGCCGTTGACGCCGCCGCCGATGATCGCCACGTCGAACGACTGCTCGGGCGCGGGCCCCGCGTGCTCGCGCATGGGGACGATCGGCGCCCGAAGCGACGGAGCCGGGCCGCCGGACGGAGGGGCGCTCACGTGACGCGGTCTACCACGCGCTGCGGCATGCTGGATCGGAATCGGCCGCGCTGGATCGTCATGGAGCCGCTTTGTAAGGCGGACAATCGAATGAAATCCAGCGGCTAGAGGTATCCCACATGTGGGTACAGAGTGTGCATAAGTGAGAGTGCCGTCGATGTTCCCCCGTCGCTTTCCCGTCTTCAGCTAGCGCGTCAACGCAGGACGAGTGCTGCATTCACGAGCGGCACGAGCATCAGGGCGGTGACGGAGAGAAGCGCGAAGCTCACCCACGTCCAGTCCCACGGCGGACCGACACGAACGAGCGAAAGCGCCATCACGACGATCCCTGCGATCGCGTGCGTCCGCGAAGGAGCACGCCACACGAGCGCGCTCGCGGTGAGGCCGAGCATCGCGCTGAGCAACGCGACGACGGCCTTCCAATTCCACGGCTGCTCGGCGCGCGAGAACCACGCCACCAGCGCCAGCGTCGTCAGCGTCGCGAACGCGAGGAGCGACAGCGACGCCGCGAGGGCTGCGCGTTTGGCGCGCTCCTCTTCGGGCCCCGGCAGCTGGGGCGGCATCGGCGGTGGGAGCCCGGAGTAGTGATGCAAGTCTGGCCCATCATATCAGCGGGCCGTGGACGACACGGCGCCGGTGTTCGCCTTCCCGGGCACCTGACGCAGGCCGCTCGTCCCGCTCGCGCCCGACTCCGCGCCTGCCTTGCCGGCCTCGTGGTACTCGGCGTCCTGGTTCACCTGCCACACGTCGAAGACGCGCGCGTCCGCGAGGATGTTCTGGACGGTCAGCATCGCCGTCATCATCGCGTGGTCTTGGTTATTGTACTTGTGCATCCCGTTGCGGCCAACGGGGTGGAGCGACGGGAAGCGCTCCTCCATCTCGCGGCGCACCAGGTCGACGTGCTTGGCGTAGTCGTCGTCATAGACGGGGTACGCCTTTCGCTGGCGGACGACGCACCCGTCGAGCACGTCGGCGGCGCGGCCAAGCCCGATTTGCTCGAGCTCCTTCTTGGCGAGCGCGATGAGATCCTCGTCGGGGGACGACCACAGCCCGTCCCCCTCGAAGCAGAAGTACTCGAGCCCGTAGGAGCACTTGGTCGGGTCCGGCACCATCTCGGGCGACCACGACTTGAAGTTCTGGATGCGGCCGACCTTCACCGTTGGGTCGTGGATGTAGATCCAATTGTCGTCGAACAGGTTCTTGTCCGGGAGGATCAACGTCACCGTGAGAAAATCGCGGTACTTGAGCGACCCTGCGGCGCCGAGCGACGCCGCGCTCATCTTCGGTTCGAGCGACTGCGCCAGCTCGCGGAGCGGCGCGCTCGAGACGACGTGATCGGCGATCACCGTCGTCGTTGCGCCGTCCTTCTCGCTCGTGACGGTCCATTTCTTCGTCGCGGCGTCGTAGGCGCAGTGAACGACGCGCTCGCCGAGGAGCACCTGGCCGCCGAGCGCGCGGATTTTTCGCGTGCACTCCTCCCACAACATACCCGGCCCTTTGCGCGGATAGCGGAAGGAGTCGATGAGCGTCTTGATGACGTCCTTCTTGCTCTTCGGCTTGTCGGGGATGAGCGCGTTCTTGATCGCGGAGCTGAGCGACAGCCCCTTGATGCGCTGCGCGGCCCAGTCGGCGCTGATCTCGCGGCACGGCATACCCCACACCTTCTCCGTGTACGTCTTGAAGAAGATGCGGAAGAGGCGCTCGCCGAACTCGTTCGTTACCCACTCCTCGAAGTTGCGCGGCGCGGGGTTGGGAAAGGCGCGCGCGCGCACGTACGAGGCGACGCACAGCGCGGCTTCGATCGGGCCGAGCTTCACGAGGGCCTCGGTCCCTTTGAGCGGATAGCCGAAGAACTGGCCGTTATAGAAGATGCGCGACGAGCGCGGGCGCTCGAGCATGTCGTCCGGGAGGATCTCGGTCCAGAAATCCTCCACCTCCTTCGACTTCGAGAAGAAGCGGTGGCCGCCGATGTCGAAGTGGAAGCCCTTGTACTTTGCGGTGCGCGAGATGCCCCCGACGTACTCCGGATCGGCCTCGAGCACCGTCACGGCGACGCCCTTCTTCGAAAGCAAATACGCCGCCGTCAGCCCGGCGGGGCCCGCACCGATGATCGCGACCTTGGTTTGGTTTTCCACGTGTAAGGGAGGAAACTTCGTTGAGATGCGACGTGCGGTCAAGGCCGCCGTGCGTTCTACGCTCGTCCCCGCGCGACTCGCGGAGCGTACCGACGAGAGCTAGGACGAATCCCGCGCCGGCGCTTGGGTCGGACTGCCCTGCCGCACCTGCGCGAACGTCATCCCCACGCGCGCCAGGCTCACGAGGCCCATCACGATCAAGAGGAGCTGCTGCCCCAGCGACCACACGAACACGAACGCGACCGCCGGCTCCTCGGGCACGTGGAACGGGCTCACGAGGGCGGTCTTCGCGAAGCCCTGCACGATCCCGAGCCCGCCCGGCGCGCTCGGGAGCGCGCCACCCAAGTTCGTGGTGACGAGCATCAGCCCCGCTTGCTCCATGTGGCCCGGCAAAAACGAGCACATCGCGAAGTACGTGAAGACGGTCATCGAGCCCCACAGGAGCACCGTCAAGAAGAGGACGACGCCCATCCGCCGCGCCGAGCCGACGACGCGGAAGCCGTCGGTGATCTCGCGCAGCTTCGGGAGGACCTTGGCGGCGAGCGTCGGCGAGATGCGTCCGAGGAGCGGTCGCAAGACGTGCTTGTCCGCGGCGTCGGCCTTCCAGACGAGCAGGCCGCCGAGGACGAGCATCACGAGGACGAGTGCGGCGCCGCCCATCGCCGCCTTGGAGAAGGCCGGGGGCATCGGGATGTACTGCGCGAAGACGACGAACATCAACACGACCGTCGCGAGATCCAAGAGGCGCTCGACGATGATCGACGAGAGAGCGCGCGCCATGGAGACGTCGGTCTTCTGGCCGATGACGTACGCGCGCGCGACCTCGCCGAGGCGGAACGGGAGCGTACAGTTGAGGAGGTAGCCGATGTTCTGCGCGTGCACCGTCATCCAGAACGGCGTGCCGCTCATGAAGATCGACCACCTGCGCGCGCGCGCGAAGTAGCTGATCACCCAAAAGACCGACGCCGGCAGGATCCAGACGAGGCGCGCCTCCGCGAGCGCGGCGAGGAGCTGCCCGAAGTCGACGTGCCGAAGCGTGAGCACTAGCGCGACGCCGCTGATGGCGAAACCCACCCACATCTTCCACGAACGCGCCACTCGCCAGGCATACATCAACCAGGGCTCCGCGACCCACCGCCCTGGTCGCGGCGGCGTCCAGGCCTCGCAATTCGTTCGTACCGGCGACGCGCGTGACATGCAGTCTGCACGCACGGCAACCCGCGTTTGCCGTGAATTCTCGCGTGGCGAAGCGCTTGCACTATCCGCCCGCGTCGGAGGTAGACCCATGGCGGCCAAGGTGAGTAAGGGCGTGCGATTCGCGGCGGTGACCAGCGTGCTCGCAATGGTGGTCGCGTGTGGAGGCTCCTCGTCCCAATTCCTGGGGAGTGCCGACGACGGCGGCAGCAGCGGTAGCAGCGGTAGCACAAGTAGTAGCGGCAGCAGCGGTAGCACCAGTAGTAGCGGCAGCAGCGGCAGCAGCGGAACCGGCGACGGCGGCAGCAGCAGCAGCGGGAGCAGCGGCAGCAGCGGTAGCAGCGGAACCGGCGACGGAGGTGGCTCCGGGGACGGTGGAGGAGGTCGCGATGGTGGCGGTCTCACGTGCGGCAACCCGGACGGCGGCGCCTTCCCGGACTTTCCCGCGGGGTGCACGGTCACGGACGCCTGCTCGATCGCGTTTCATCTGACGGCGTGCTGCGGCATCTACGACGCGAACGGCATCAACCACAGCGCCGTGAGCTCGTTCGACAAGGCCGAGCAAGCCTGGGAGAAGGGCTGCACCGCTTGCGCGTGCCCGCAGAGCGATCAGGCGCTCGCGCAGGACGGCAAGACGGGGCAAAAGCAGGACGTCCAGGTGAAGTGCGATCTCTCCGGCGGCGCGCTCAGCGGAAAGTGCGTTACGTTCATCCCGTGAGCGGAGGGAGCTTGGGCAACGCGCGAACGCGGCTGGCGGCGGCGGTCCTCGCGGGAGTCATCTCCGCCGGCGCGCCCGCGGCCGCGCGCGCGGACGACCTCGGCGAAGCGGGCGCAGCATGGACGGCGCCGATCCTCCGAGACGACGTGCTTCACCCGCGCGTCGAGCTCGTGACCAGGCAGACGCTGGCGGTGGTCACGTCGCGGCTTCCCGCCGGCTCCGTCACGACCGATCTGGCGCTGTCGCGGGGCGCCAAAATCGCGATCATCGTGGGCGCGATCGTCCTCGGCGTGATCATCGTCTTCAGCATCGTCGCGATCGGGCCTGGTCGCCACGGCCCATAGCCGTTCTACCCTCGGATGCGGATCGCGTAGGTCAGCTTCACGACGCTCTTCAGTACGTTGGGCACGCGCTTGAAGAGGTTGATCGAAGGCGGCCGCTTCTCCATCACGCGCACCGGGATCTCCCGCGTCTTCACGCCGCCGCGATCGGCGCGGATGACGAGCTCGCTCGCGAACACGTCCTTGTCGACGAGGCAGGCGCGGACGACGTCGAGCAGCGCGACGCGCCGGAACGCTTTCAACCCATGCGTGTCGGTGCCGCGGAAGCCGAGGAGAAGACGCAGCATGCCGCTGTACGCCTGGCTGGCCACGTGGCGCAGCATCGGCCGATCGTCCTCGCTGCCGGTCGCGAGCTTGCTGCCGATCACCAGATCGGCCTCGCCGGTCTCGAGGATCTCGATCGCGCGGCGGTGGAAATCCGTGTCGCAGAGATCGATCTCGTCGCAGATGACGAGCTCGCCGCGCGACAGGAGGATGCCCTGCTTGAGCGCCTTGCCGTAGTTCGGCTCGCCCATGCTGATGATCCTCACCTGCCCGTCGTTCGGGTCGCCGTATTTGCCCGCGAGCTCCTCGCCGATCTCGATCGTGCGATCCTTGCTGCCGTTCTCCGCGAGGATGATCTCGTAGCTCCACCCGAACGGCTTCAGGCGCTCGCGAAGATCGACGACGGCGGAGTGGAGGATCCCCTGCTCGTTGTAGATCGGGATGACGATGGAGATGTGGGGACCCTCGGGCATGGGAGACGACCTTTAATCCAAAGGAGAACGAGCGGAAAGCTTCTGGTGTTCCAAAACAGCGTTTCGCGCGCCCGCGCACCGTTGACGGGAGGCCCCGCAAAGGAGATGGTTCGCGCCTCAGGCCTGACCGGCAAAAGCCGGTTGGGCCTTTCCGGAGGTCGACTCATGGCGGAAGGCTTGAACAAGGTGCTGCTCCTCGGAAACCTCGGCGCGGATCCGGAGCTGCGCGTCACGCCCGGCGGGCAGTCGGTGCTGAAGCTCCGCCTCGCCACGACCGAGAGCTACCTCGACAAGAGCAACACGCGCCAGGAGCGCACCGAGTGGCACCAGATCACCGTCTGGGGCAAGCGCGGCGAGGCGCTGTCGAAGATCCTCGGCAAGGGCTCGAGCATCTTCGTCGAGGGCTCGATCCGCACGAGCAGCTACGAGAAGGACGGCGAGAAGCGGTACCGCACCGAAGTCGTCGCCAACAACATCATCCTCGCCGGCAGCCGTCGCAGCGGCGGCGCCGAGCGTGAGGAGGGTGGCGGCGGCGGCGGTTCCAACTACGGCTCCGCCTCCCGCGAACGCCCCGCCGCGGCCCGGGCCCCCCAAGCTCAGCCCGCCTCTGCTCCTGCTTCTGGTCCCCCCGCCAGCCACGACGACGACTACGCCGGCGGCGGCGGATTTGGCGGCGACGATGAAATCCCGTTCTGATCTCGCCTGTTCCGTCGCGCGTTAGCGGGGCGTCGCCGCTGGCGATCCGGGGAGGGCTCCGCGCCCTCCTGGGGCGTGGAGGGGCCTGCAAGGCCCAAAAAACCAAGTAAATTCTCTCTTCCAGGAGCGTGCTCTTGCAAGCACGCTCCTCAGTGACTATGAATCCCCTCCCTTCCTATCTACGGAAGGTGTCAGGAGCATTTGGTTATGAGAGAAGGCATTCATCCGGATTATCCGGCCGCCACCATCGCTTGCGCCTGCGGCAGCTCGTTCATCACTCACTCGACGCGCGGGGACTTTCAGGTCGACGTTTGCTCGGCGTGCCACCCCTTCTACACCGGCACCCAGAAGCTCCTCGATGCGGCGGGCCGTATCGATCGCTTCCGCAAGCGCTACGAGAAGAAGGGCGGCGCAGCTGCCCCCGCGGCGGCGACCCCGGCAGCAGCGGATCCCGCTGCGGCAGAGCCGGCAGCCGAGCAGCCCTCGGAATAATCTCCGAATCCGCACCGAGGCATTTCGGGGGCAGCGCGGCTACGCGCGGGCCCCCGACCGTGGCTATACTCACTGCAAATGCCCGAACCCGTAGAGCAGCGCCCCTACATCGGCGGCCAGGCCGTCCTCGAGGGGGTCATGATGCGCGCGCCCCATTCGTTCGCCGTCGTCGTCCGGCGGCGTGACGGGTCGCTGCTCGTCCGCGAACGCGCCGTCATCGAGGAGCGCTCGAGCCTCGGCAAGCTGCCCTTCTTCCGCGGCATCGCGTCGCTCGTCGAGTCGCTGAAGCTCGGCAGCGAAGCGCTCCGCTTCTCCGCCACGCAAATGGAGAAGGACCTCGACGAGGAGGAGCGCGAGGCGAAGGCCAAGACCGGCGGCGTCACGAACATCCTTCTGGCGCTCGGCATGACGCTCTTCACCTTGGTGACCGCCGCCGACGGCGAGAGCGTTTCGGGCGGCGGCGAGAAGGGCGACAAGAAGAAAGGCCCGATGGGCATCATGCTCGTCGTCGCGATCGTCTTCCTGATCGCGCTCCCGCAGATCGCGGCGGCCGGCCTCAACAAGGGGTTGGGCCTCGGCCTCCAGGTGCAGTCGCCCGCGTTCCAGGTCGTCACGGGAGCCTTCAAGCTCTCGATCGTCGTCGGCTACCTGCTCCTCATCCGCCGCGTGGCGGACATCCGGCGCGTTTTTCAGTACCACGGCGCCGAGCACAAGACGATCAGCACCTACGAGGCCGAAGAGGAGCTCGTGGTCGCCAACGCGAGGAAGAAGACGACGCTCCACCCGCGCTGCGGCACCACGTTCCTCGTGATGGTCGCGCTCGTGTCGATCCTCGTCTTTACCGCGATCGGCTCGTTTTTGCCGCGGATCGAGACGGGCAACGGCGTCCTCGACAACGTGATCTTCTTCCTCGAGAAGCTGCCGTTCTTGCCCGTCATCACCGGCTTCACGTTCGAGCTCCAGCGCGTCTTCGCCCGCTATTGTACAACCGGACCGCTGCGGGCCCTCTTGTGGCCCGGCTTCCTCGTCCAGAAGATCACCACGATCGAGCCCGACGACGCGCAGCTCGAGGTCGCGCTCGCGTCGCTCCGCGTCACGCTCTTCCGCGAGTCCGGTGCGAACGGAGAGGGGTCGGACGACGTCTCCTTCGCGACCTACGGCGAAATCGCCAACGCGGATCGGCTGCGCGTCGCTGCGTGAGTCGCGGCGACGTCTGGTAGTCTGGACCGAACATGCTCCCGATCGAGAAGCTCGAGCAGCTCTCACGCAGGTACGTCGAACTCGACGACCTCCTGTGTCAGCCCTCGGTCCTCGGTGACCGCCAGAAGCTCGGCTCGCTGAACAAGGAGCGCAGCGAGATCGAGCCGGTCGTGAACCAGTTCTCGCGCTACCGCGAGCTCCTGAAGAAGATCAAAGACGACGAAGACGCCCTCGCCGATCCCGATCTCAAGGAGCTCGCGCAGCTGGAGCTTCCCGAGCTGAACCAGGAGAAGGGGGCGCTCGAGAAGGCGATCCAGCTCCTGCTCTTGCCGCAGGATCCGAACGAGAAGAAGAACATCATCCTCGAGATCCGTGGGGGTGAGGGCGGGGAAGAGGCGTCCCTCTTCGCGGCCGACCTCTTCCGCATGTACTCGCGTTATGCCGAGACGCTCGGCTGGAAAATCGAGGTGCTGAGCCTCAGCGAGAGCCAGAGCGGCGGCATCAAAGAGTGCATCGCGCTCATGACCGGCAAGGATGTCTTCGCGATGATGCGCTTCGAGGGCGGCGTGCATCGCGTCCAGCGCGTCCCCGCGACCGAGACGCAAGGGCGCATCCACACGTCGACTGCAACCGTCGCTGTCTTGCCCGAGGCCGAGGACGTGGACGTGCAGCTCGACGAGAAGGACCTCGAGGTCTCGATCGCCGCGAGCGGCGGACCGGGCGGGCAGGGCGTCAACACGACGAACAGCGCCGTCCAGCTCCTGCACAGGCCGACCGGCATCATCGTCAAGTGCCAGGACGAGCGCTCGCAGCTGAAGAACAAGGCGAAGGCCATGAAGGTGCTGAAGAGCCGCCTCTTCGACATCGAGCGCGAGAAGAAGGAGGCCGCCGAGGCCGCCGAGCGTCGCGGCATGGTCGGGACCGGCGAGCGCAGCCAGAAGATCCGCACGTACAACTACCCGCAGAACCGGGTGAGCGATCACCGCATCCGGCTCACGTTGAACAAGCTCGATCGCATCATCGAGGGGGACCTGGGCGAGCTCATCACGGCACTGCGCACCCACCGGCAAGCTGCGCTGCTCCAATTCGCCAGCGGAGGCGGCCCGATCGCCACGCTCGGCGGCGAGGACGACGAGTGATCGCGCACGCCTTCCCGCGCGCGCTCCTCGACGAGGGCTCGCTCACCGCCGCGATGGCCGTCGCGCCCAACGTCTACGCGCGGAATCGAATGTTTGCATCCTACAAAGAACCGGCGGTGAAGCGCGCGCGCGCCCGGGCGGCGACGATCCGCGGCGCCGTGCGGCAGCTGGCGTCGGCGCGCCTGGACGCGTCCAACGTGACTCTGTCGCGGAGTCTCGACGGCAGCGCGGTGCTCCGCTACCGGATCGAGAGCCTGCGGCTCGAACGGACGATCGAGCTCACGCCGATCGAGGCGGCGTGCATCGTGTACCTGGCGACGAAGGCGGGCGTCCCCGGTCTCGCCGGGACGAGCGAAGACCGTCAGGCGCTCGATGCGGCGTTGGGAAAGCTCGCGCTGGGTCTCGAGCTTCCCGGCCCGCTCGGTTGAAGGGCGACGGGGGGCGCCGATGAAGGTGGTCCGCACCGCGCTGCGCCTCCTCTTCCGGCGCGTGATGACGACGTACTTTCGTCGGATCGAGGTCATCGGCGACGTCCCCTCGCGCGCAACGCACGGCCGCATCTTCTGCGGCAACCACGTCAACGGCCTCGTCGACCCCACGCTCGTTCTCGTGATGGCGCCGTGCGATCTCTCTCCGATCGGCAAGAGCACGCTATGGAAGATCCCTGGCCTTCGTTGGCTGCTCGAGGCCGTCGACGCGGTGCCGATCGTGCGGCGCCGCGACGATCCGAAAAAGACGGCCGCGCAGAACGACGAGGTCTTCGACAAAGTGAAAGATCACCTCGCGGGCGGCGGGAACATCCTCATCTTCCCCGAGGGGACGAGTCACAACGAGCCGCACCTCCTTGGGTTGCGCAGCGGCGCCGGTCGCATGCTCGCGCGCGCGCAGCCGTCAAAGGCGGGCCTCTCGTTTCAGGCCGTCGCCCTGGAGTTCGACGCGCGGACGACGTTTCGGTCACGCGCGCTCCTCGTCTTCGGACCGGTGCGCGACGTCGATGCGATCGCCAAAGGCGGCGATGATCTGGCGGCGGCGATCACCGAGCGCGTGAGGCAGGATCTGTCCGAGCTGCTCGTCGAGGGGGCCACGTGGGACGAGCGTCTGCTCATCGCGCGCGTGGCCGAGATGTTCGTGACCGACAGCGAGGAAGAAGAAGGGGGAGGAGAACGCTCACTCGCCAAGTGGAACGAGATCGGTCGGCGCGTCGAGGAAGCGAGGAAGGCACTTTCGCCCGGCGACGCGCTGTACGCGCGCCTCGATCGTGAGGTGTCCGCGTACTACGCGGCGCTCGAACAGACCGGAATCGCCGACGATCAGCTCGTGCACGGCGGCTTCACGCTGAGCCCCGATCGCGTGGCGCGCGCCGTGGCTTTGCTCGTCACGTCGCCCCTCGCGCTCCTCGGCGTGGTCCTCTATTTCGTGCCGTACCAGCTCCCTCGCATCGCGTTGCACCTGTCGCGCGGCACGCAGGACGTCGTGTCGACGTACAAGCTCGGCGCCGGGCTCATCGTTCACCCGCTGTTCGCGGCGATCTACGTGGCGCTCGCGTTCGCGTACTTGCCCGCGCGCCTCGCCGCGCTCGCCGCGCTCGCGATCGTCCTCGCGCCGTTTGCCGCCCTCGCGTGGACCGATCGCTCGTCGCGCTTCTTCGGGTCGCTCCGTCTTCTCGTCCCAAGCTCACGCATCGCGGCCCTTCGCGGGCTGCGCGCCACGGCAAAGAGGACGATGGACGAGGCGCGAACGAAGGTAGGAGCGTAGCCTTCGAGGGGTCATGAGCCCAGAGGGACCGGTGCGCGTCGACCTGCCCGACGATCTGCGGAAGCCGCCGCAGCCCGCGCCCGCGCCGCGTCCCCCCACGCCGCCGGTGACGCTCCTCGTGATCGCGGCCTCGGTGATCGTCTGTCTCGTCCTGAATTTCGCGCCGGCGCAGGGCCCCGCGTTGATGCGAAAGCTGTCGCCGAGCGCGCCCGCGATCTGGCATGGGGCGGTGTGGGGCCTCGTGACGACGGCGATCGTCCACCAGACGGCGTGGCACATCCTCTTCAACATGATGTGGGCTCGATCGTTCGGCGTGTTGATCGAGCGCGACATGGGGTCGATGCGGTACCTCGCGTTCCTCGTCGCAGCGGCCTTCGTGAGCTCGGGGTGGCAGCTCCTCACCTCATCGGAGACGGGCATTGGATTTTCGGGCGTCGTGTATGCGCTCTTCGGCTACGCCTGGGCGCGGAGCCGTGGAAATCCGCGGTACGCCGCGTTCGTTCGCGGCGGCAGCACGATCGCGTGGATGCTCGGGTGGCTCCTCCTCTGCATCGTGCTCACGGTCGCGAAAAAGTGGAACGTCGGGAACGCCGCGCACGTGGCCGGTCTCGTGTTCGGGCTCGCGGTGGGCCTCGTCGTCGAAGCGCCGGCGGCGCGCTGGTTCGGAGCCGCCGGGCGGGCATTGGGAGCGGCGTTCGGCGCGCTCGCGCTCGTCGGCGCGATCGTGTCGTGCGTATGGATGCCATGGTCGGAGCGCTGGCGCGTACGCAGCGCGCTCTTGTCGATCGACGAGATGCGCGAGGGGGTCGAGAAGGGCGACGCGCACGCCGAGGGACAGTACGGAAATTTGCTCGCGCACTACCCGGAGACGCGCGGAAAGGGGCTCGAGCTCCTCCGAAGAGCGGCGGCATTTGGCGACGCGGACGCGATGAACGGCCTCGCGTGGACGCTGGCGACCGCGCGCGAGGACGCGCTGCGCGACGGCGCGGGAGCGGTCGAATGGGCGGAGAGGGCGGTCGCCGAGGACAGGAAGCCGGAGTACGTGGACACGCTCGCGGCCGCCTTCGCCGAGGCGGGGCGGTGGGACGAGGCGGTGGCCACGCAGGAGAAGCTCGTCCTTGGCTTGGGGCCGAACGACGCCGAGATGCGGCCGGCCTACGAGGACCACCTCGCGCGGTTCAAGCGTCAGGAGAAGGTGCGCGAGTGACGAGCACGCGCGCGCCGGCTCACGCCTCGGCGCGGAGACGCGACGGGAGCATGTCTGCGCGCTCGAGCACCTTGTAGAGGTACTTGCGCTCGAGCCCGGCGAGGCGCGCGGCCTGCGACAGGTTCGACTCGGCGCGCCGCAGGAGATCCGCGAGGTACTCCTTGTCGAAGCGCGAGATGAGCGCGGACTTGGCGTCGTGGTACGGAATGTCTGCGCGCCCCAGCGGCGCGGGCGCGAGATCGTTCGACGTCGCGCGGAGCAGGAACGGCAGCTGCTCGAACGTCGCTCCGGGGGCCGCCAGCGCCACGCCGCGCGTCACCACGTTGCGCAGCTCGCGGACATTCCCAGGCCACCCGTACGCCATGAGCCGCTCGAGGTTCCGTCCGCGCGAGATCGGTCCGGCGAAGCGGTTCTTCTCCAGGAAGACCTTCGCGAGATCGGCGATGTCGTCCGGGCGACCGCGCAGCGGCGGCAAGTGGGCTTCGACGACCGCGAGGCGGTAGTACAAATCGCCGCGGAAGGTGCCACGCCCGACCTCGCCCCAGAGATCGCGGTGCGTCGCCGCGACGATGCGTACGTCGTACTTCTCCGCGCGCCTTGCGCCGAGCGGGGTCACCTCGCCGCTCTCGAGCAGGCGGAGGAGCTTCGGCTGGAGCGACAGCGGCAGGTCGCCGATCTCGTCGAGGAACAGCGTCCCCTTGTCGGCGAGCGCGAATGCCCCCGGGCGATCGGCGTGCGCGCCGGTGAACGAGCCGCGCACGTGACCGAACAGATCGCTCTCGATGAGCGTCTCGCTCGCGGCGCCGCAGTCGAAGACGACGAACGGGTCGTTCTTGCGGCGCCCGTGATCGTGCACACCGCGCGCCGCGAGCTCTTTGCCGGTGCCGCTCTCGCCGAGGAACAAGATCGGCGCGTCCGACGCGCTCGCGCGCTCGAGCAGCGCGTAGATACGTCGCATCGCGAGGCTGCTGCCGACCATCGCTCCGAAGCGCGACGAGGCGCTGGGCGCGATGTCGATGGGCTCCTCCGCGGGGAGGAGCTGGAGCAATGTGCCGCCGACGCGAACGGTGGTCCCGACCGGAACCGTCGCGCGTGCGATCGAGACGCCGTCGAGCCAGGTGCCGTTGCGCGAGCCGGTGTCGGTGACGTCGAAGCCCGCGCGCGTCGGAACGACCGTCAGGTGACGGGCGCTGACCGCTTCGTCGGCGAGCACGACGTCGCAGGACGCGTCGGCCCCGATGACGACGCCGACGGCCGGGAGGGGAATCTCGAGGCCTACCTGCCGCCCGAAGAGGACGCGAAGTCGGCACTTTGCGTGGGTGTGGCTCCGCTGAATCTCGTTGGTGACGCGGCTCTGGAGCATGGTTTGCCCGCGTGTATACGGTGGTGGCCCGTCCCACCTGCCTCGCCATCCCGCCTGCCCCGCCGATTTTACGGCGAAATTCAGAAGGCGCCGCGGAACGCGATCGACGGCGTATGGAACACGTCGAACGATCCAAAGTCCGTACGCAGCGCCGCGCCGTTGGGTGCCGCCTCGCGATGGACGCCCGTCACGATCACGTCCGCCCGGTACGACGCGCGCAAGTCGAGGCGCAAGCGCCAGCCGCGCGGGAGGATGCGCCAGCGGACGCCGCCCGCCAGCGAGCCGTTGAAGACCCACGAGAGCTCGCGGACGTGGTCGTGGTTCTGATCGAGCGCCGCATCGGGCGAGGTCGGCGCGATCCCGGGCTGCAAGAAATAGAACGCGACGGGCCCGCCGCCGCCCGCGAGGCCGACGTCGAGGAACGGCGACAACCGCGGCGCCTCGCCCACGCCGAACCGCGCGCGCACGCTCGCCATGTAGTACTTCGAGTCGACGACCTGCGGCGGGCTCTCGCGGTTGAACGTGAAGTGTTGCTCGCCGGCGACCGCCGACGTGTCCTTCAGCTCGTAGACGATGCGCGGCAGCTTGTAGTCGATGTATCGGCCGCCCACGACGAGCTCCTCCATGAAGGAGCGCAGGTTGTCGTCGTTCAGCGCCCAGAGGATGTCGTACCCGACGTCGATCTGCGAGTACTTGAGCTGGAGCGGTGCCGTCGCGACGACGTTGCCGACATTGGTCGCCTGCACTTGGCGCAGCGTGCCGCTCGTGAACGTCGCCAGCTTCACGCTCGAGCGGATGCCGAGCAGGCCGATGCCGGCGTCGATGACGTCGCTCGCGACGCCCTTGATCCCGAGCGCGTCGGTGAGCGAGCTCGACTCGACCTTTCCGCCCGATGACCAGACGCGATCGGTGGCGTACCCGAACCCGAGGTTCGCGACGCCCGGCATTCGGATCCAGTCCAAGACGACGTCGAGCCGCGCCGACGCGAGGATGATGGGGTCGATGCGGTAGTCGAGCTTGAACTGCCGGCCGCGGTAGTCGTAGGAGACCTTGTCGTCGCCGGAGCGATCGGTGGTGCCGATCGAGCTGTAGATGAACGCGTCGGCCCCCGCGTGCAGATCGATGCGGAACGAGTCGAGCGTGATGCCGACGATCTGATCGACGACGCTCTCGGTGAGCTCGAAGCCGGGGCTGTCGTCGACCGACGTTTTTAGCGCCTTTCCGAGCGCGTTCGTCATCGTCTCCAGCACCTCGGCCTGGCGGTTCATCGACTCTTTGATGCCCGCGATGTACTGCGGCAGCTGGTAGACCTGCCGGCCGATCTTCAGGTTCGGCTTGTTCGTCAGATCCCTCGGCGCGGTGGGGAGCGCGCGGATCGTCTGGATGGCGATGATCGGCATCAGCGCCAGCGCCTCGAGCTCGACGCGGAAGCAGACCGACAGCGCCGCGAACCCGTCGCGGGCGATCTGCTGCTTGTCCCCCTTGGTGAGCTCTTGATCGCTCGCGAGCAACTCGGTGTCGAGGCGCACGTGCTCCTTCGCGGCGTTGACGGCGGCGGCCTGCGCGGCGACGTTTCCGCGCGCGCGATCGAGCTCGGGCTGGCGCTGCCTCTGGACCTGCTCGTTCGCGCCGAGGAGCTCGCTCGACAAGCGCTGCTCGGCCTCGTGCGCGTCGGCGAGCTTCTGCGTCGCGTCGCGGTAGGCGATCCAGTGCGCCTTAATCTGCCCGGTGCGCGGGTTCAGGCCGGCGACGGCGTCGAGGAGCGAGGGGTACTTCGCCTTCTCGGGCTGCGGTCCGTAGTCGCGGAACGTGTCCTGGATGTGATCCCGGTACACCTTCAGGATCGGGACCTCGTGCTCGCCGGAGCCGTTGTACGGGTACTTCTCGTGCAGCTCCTCTTTGATGCGCTTCGCGTCGGAGTTGCTGAG
Organism: Polyangiales bacterium; assembly: GCA_038231275.1. Taxonomy (GTDB): domain Bacteria; phylum Myxococcota_A; class Polyangia; order Polyangiales; family Polyangiaceae; genus JANYHK01. The sequence goes on along the minus strand of JBBRLQ010000002.1, from coordinate 329,280 downwards.
CGGCAGTCGCTTCACCCACAGATCGTTCGGCGTGTAGCTGGTGCCGATGAGGATCCTGTCGACCAGCTGCAGCGTGACCGCGATGTCCTCGACGCGGTCGATCGACACCTTGATGCTTGGGTCCTCGTTCGCGTAGGCGCGGAACGCACGGACGTTCTGCGTCGCGCCGCCGCACCCCAGGCCCCCTGTCGCGAGCGCCACGAAGGCGGCCAGCGAGGCTACCGTGAAGGCCCGCGCCAAGAAGGGTCGGGGAGAGGGCATTCGAAAGCGAGCGTACACCAAACCCCCGGATGGAAAGGATGGACGAAGGAGCGTCGTCCTCATTCAAATACGCTCGGGAGGCGGAAAATGCGCCGTAAGATGAGCGCCCATGGGCTGCCTCTTTTGCAAGATTGTCGCGCGTGAGATCCCTTCGCAGATCGTCTTCGAGAACGATCACGTCCTGTCCTTCAAGGACATCAACCCGCAAGCGCCGACCCACGCGCTGGTCATCCCCAAGAAGCACCTCACCGGCATCTTCGACGCGACCGACGCCGACAAGGAGATGCTCGGCGAGCTCCTCACGGCCGGGCGCAAGGTCGCCGGCGAGCTGGGGCTGTCCGAGAAGGGGTACCGCCTCGTCATCAACCAGGGACAAGACGGCGGGCAGAGCGTGCACCACCTGCACCTTCACGTGCTCGGCGGTCGCGCGATGGCGTGGCCGCCCGGCTAACGCAAAAATCCGCGGATCCCGATCAGGAGAGCATCCGCTCCGGCGCGTCGGGTGACAGCATCGCCGCCGCCACGCGGGTCGCGAGCGCGATGATCGTCATCGTCGGGTTGAAGCCGCTCGACGTGGGGAAGAGCGCGCCGTCGGCGGCGTAGAGGTTGCCGATGTCGTGGAAGCGGCCGGTCGCGTCGCACACGCTGGTCTTCGCGTCGCTGCCCATGCGAAGGGTGCCCATGATGTGCGCGCTCGCGGGGACGTCGTCGGCCGGCAGCACGGTGGCCCACTTGGCGCCGGACGCGCCGAGGAGCTCGACGAGCTTCGGCGTGTAGAACTTGCGGGCCGAGAGCTCGAAATCGTGGTTCTTGTAGGTGCACCGCGCGACGGGGAGCCCGTCGAGATCACGTATCGCCGGATCCAGATCGACGCGGTTGGTCGCCTGCGGCGCGTCCTCGGCTTGCAGGGCGAGGGCCACGACGTGCTGGCGGAACGGGCTCTGGCGCAGCAGGCGTTTGAAGCGCGGCCCGTCGAAGCGCCCGGCCGAAAGAATCTTCATCACACGGAGGATGTACGAGGCCTCGGCGATCGGCCCCTCGCTGCCGCTGATCTCGACGATGCCGCCGAGCGGCCGCGACGGATCCTTTGGCACCCCGCGAAAATCGCTGAATCCGTGGGTGACCGTGCGGCCTCGGTGGCCGTGCATGCGCTCCTCGAACACGCCGGCGGCCGCGGTCTGGAAATGGAAGGTGAGATTGCGGCCGACTTGGTCGCTCGAGTTGCCGAGGCCTCCACTCAAGAGGAGCAGGCGCGCGTCCTCGATGGGGCTCGCGGCGAGCACGTACCGGTCGGCGGTGAAGACGCGGCGCGTGCCGTCGGGGAGGATCGCCTCGACGCCGGTGATCGTCGTGCCGGCCGCGTCGGCGAGGAGCTTCGCCGCGCGTGTCTCGGGCAGGAGCTGGCAGTTGCCCGACAGGAGCGCCGCGCGCAGCATCGTGACCGCGGTCGATCCCTTTGCGTGCGAAGGGCAGCCGAAGCCGGAGCAGAATCCGCAGTCGACGCACGCGGGCCGGCCCATGTACGGCCGCGAGTTGACCGCCATTGGGTACGCGAACGGATGGAGGCCGAGCTTCTTCGCGCCGTCCGACACCTTGAGCCCCGAGTACATCGCGACGCCCGGCGGCATCGGAAAAGGCGTCTTTCGCGGCGCTTCGAAGGGGTTTGTGCCGATCTCGCCCTGGACGCCGAGCTGCGCCTCGCAGTAGGCGTAGAAGGGCTCGAGCATGTCGTAGTCCACCGGCCAGTCGGCGAAGCTCGCGCCGGCGACCTGTCCGAGGAGCGTGCCGAGGTGGAAGTCGTCGACCTGGAACCGCGGCATCTTCAGGTCCGCGTGCACGCACCCGCCGCCGACCGTCTTGGGGAGCCCGTTCACGTCGCCGACGAACGTGCGATCTCCGTCCGACACGGAATTGCGCCACGTGCGCGGCTCGACGATCGGATCGGGGAGGATCGCGTTGCGCGTCATGTACGCGAGCTCGTCGTTCGCGAAGCGCGTCTTGGGCGGCGCCTTGCCGTCGTCGAGGCCGACGAAGAGGTTGCGACCCGCCTCGAGCACGAGCACCTTCTGGCCCTTGGTGGCGAGGAGGCCCGCGACCGCCGATCCTCCGGCGCCCGACCCGATCACGAGCACGTCGAACTTCGACAGCGACGCGTTGCCGACGACTTCGAAGGGCATCAGAACGCCTTTCCCGAGGTGAGCGAGATGATCTTGCCGATGAACGCGCGCGTGTCGTCGTCGAGCGGCTGCGGATCGGTGCCCGGCTCTGGCGTGCTCACCGGCGCCTCGGGGCGCTCGCGGTAGCTCCACGTCGCGTCGTCCCAGATGCTGTAGCCGAGCGGCTGCACGTCGCCTTCGAAGGCCACGAGCTTCCAGCCGGCGAGGCCGGGGTTGCCCCCGTACTCGGGCGCGGCGAAGGCGGCCTGCGTGACGAGCTCCACGACGAGATCGCGGAACGCTCCTTCGAGGCCGTTGAAGAGATCTTGGAGCTCGTCGGGCGAGAGCTGGTCGAGCGGCTTCGGCGACGCCGCGATCGCGGCCGCCAGGCCTTCCTTCAGTTGATCGCGGAGGCCCTTCACGGGGCCGCTCACTGCGTCGTTCGGACCGCCACCCGGCACGCCCGCCGAGCCGAAAAGCGCGAGGCGCCACGCCGTCAGCGTCACGCGATCGATCGGTTGGAATGTGGCGAAGTCGTTCGCAGGCCGTGTTCCGTCCGCGAACGCCGCGCGTCCGGAGTAGGGGCCGCCCGCGAGGATTCTGGGCGTGGGTCCATCGAGGGCGGTACAGAGCGCTTCGACGTACGCGACCGCGCCGAGATCGGCGCCGCCTGGCGCGTCGTCGGGGGGCAGGACGGCGTTGGCGAGCGTCGAGAGCGCGCGGCGCTGGTCGGGCGAGAAGAAGCCGCCGGCAGGGGCCGCGCCGCGCGACGACGAGCTGCAGCCGAGCGGGATGAGCCCGGTGGCGCCGCGGCCGCCCGCGAACGCGGCAGAGGCGGTCAGGGCGCCGAGCCAACGGAGGACGTCGCGTCGCGAAGCGTGCATCGCAGGGCGACTAGCACGCGCGTCGCGTCGCGCTCGCGTCCCGCGCGCCAAACGTGTGGCGTCCCCGGTCAGTCGCGTGTGTCTCTTCGAGAACGTTCGCGTTTCCGCGGCGGCGAGGGACGAGCGATGGTGCACGGCGTCCAGCGCTCCGGTCGTCCTCGCGGCGAAGGGCGAGGTCTCACGCCCGTCGCAACCGTCGATAGCGGGATCTCGAAGTACTTCAAGCCGATCTGGAACGCGCGCCTTCGTGCCACCGCGCAGGTCACGAAGCGAACGCGCAGCCTCGGGCTCATCGAGTGCGAGATCACCGACGAGTCGGGCAGCCTCGTCGCGAAGGTGTTCAGCGAGTGCATGGTGCTTCGCGGCGAGGGCGCGAAGGGTCGCTGAATCGCCGCGCCGGCGGCGTAGACTCCGCGGCATGCCGTCCTACGAGGAGACGTACGCCCGCCACGCCGACCGCTACGAGGAGCTCGTCCGCCACGAGGATCGCGGGCACGCGCTGGAGGCGCTGCTCGATCGCGTGCTCTTGCCGCGCCCGGCGCGCGTCATCGAGCTAGGATGCGGCACCGGGCGGATCACGCGCCTGCTCGCGGCGCGGGCCGATCGTGTTCGCGCCTACGATGGATCGGCGCACATGATCGACGCGGCGCGATCCGTCTCTCTACGGCCGAACGTCGAGTACGGCGTGGCCGACAACGCGTCGCTGCCTGAGCCGGACGGCGCCGCCGACGCGATGGTCGCGGGCTGGTCGATCGGACACGTGACCGGCTTCTACCCGGACGCGTGGCGCGAGCACGCGCGTCGCGCCGTCGATGAGATGCTGCGATGCGCGCGGGCCGGGGCGCCGGTGATCCTCTTCGAGACGATGGGGACGTGCTCCGCCGAGCCAGGAGCTCCGAACGAGCGCTTGCGTGATCTCTACGCGATGTTCGAGGAAGACGGCTTCGTTCGGGAGGTGCTCGACACGAGCTACGAGTTCCCGTCGCCGGCGCACGCCGCGCGCGTGCTCGGCTTCTTCTTCGGCGCGGGGATGGAAGACAAAGTTCGCGCGCGGGCCAGCGCCATCGTCCCCGAGTGGACCGCCGCCTTCGTTCGGGGACGCTGATTCTGGCCTGATCCAGGGTCGGCCCCTCGCTCGCGATGCACGGCGGCAGGATCCGCGAGCGCGCGCGATCCGCGCGGATGGATCGCGTGCACTTCACCTCGGCAAGCACGCGGCTTCGTTGGGCGCGCACGTTCGAGCGCCGACGGTATGGCGCTTGCTCCACCCGACGTCGATGTTCCCCTCCCTCCGCCGCTTCGCGCCGCTCGCCGTGCTCGGCCTCGCCCACGCTGCATGCGGCGGCACCAACGGCTCCGAGACCACCGGGGCATCTGGGGAGGCGATCGTCGAGGAGGTCGCCGACGACGCAAGTGACGCCCTCACGACGGAGCCCGATGAGCTCCTCGGCGCCGACACCGAGCCGATGGTCGCCGACGCGGAGATCGACGGAGCGGCCGCCCGTTCCGACGAGGTGCAAGTTGCCGAGGCGTCGCGCGAGCTCCAGGCCGAAGCCGCCGCGCCCGTCACGCCCGCCGCCCCCCACTGTCGCAAGCGAATCCACGTAACGTTTGCAGTTTACACGTACCTGTCGGAGCAGCTCGGGAGCAACGGCTGTTGGGTCGCCGATCGCACGACCCAGGATACGAGCTACCGCGACTGCCACGCCGACGGCAGCATCAAGCGCCCCGGCGGCGCGCACTGGTTCTACGACGACACCAATCCGAGGAACGATCTCGGCCGCGAGCGCGACGCCCTTCGTCGCTGCTCGTCCGGCGAGAAGAGCGGCTTCGAGTACATGGCATTCCGTGACGGTCGATGGCGCTTGATCCGGCGCCCGCACACCGCGGCCTACTTCGCCGAGCTCTACACCGACGACGCGCACGTCGACGATCTCTACTACTCGCCGGGCGTCTACCGCGGCAACGCGACGCTCCGAGGCCACCGCCGCGTCGCGCCGATGCTGAACTTCGCGCCGTACCCGGACACCGTCTCGCAGCACGCGATCGGCACCGAGATCCTGAAGGTCTGCAAGACGCTGAAGAACCACGGCTACCTCGGCCTCTACGAGTGGCACTACCCGCTCCCCGCCGACTCGCCGCGCCTCGCCACGGTCGCGCGGGCGCTGAACGCGTGCACGAAAAAGCGGTGAGCTGAGGTAGGTACACGCGCGTCGCCCGTCGACGACGTCGGAGGTGCGCGGTGCGGGCGCGCCAGTGTGCCGGAATCCGCGCGGTGGAGCCACGTTGCCCCCTGAAGTGCGGCGGCATCGGTCGTCACGAAACCCGAGCGAGGATGCGCCCTTCGACCCTGCGTTGGCGGGGAAAGTTGTATTACAAATTTGTATTACAACTTCCTTGCGCACCGCGACCGACGCCGCCCTCCGCGTACGCCCGACCGCTCCTCTCGGGGCGCAGATGGCTACAAATCATGAGTAGTGACGACAGTTTGGGGGTCACTGTCCCTTTGCCAAGACGCGCGCGGCTTTGTAAGATCTGTGTCTCGCCGGGAGGTCCGGCGTTTCTCTTTGGAGGTCTGTGATGAACAGCGCGATCGCACTCAGGGTAAACCGAGCGGCTTTCGGTCTCTTCTTCTTCGGGCTGCCGCTCGCCGGCTGCGCGTCGGGCGCGTCGAGGCCGGCGCCGGTACAGCAAGCGACTCCCGCGAGCTCTCCAAACGCAGGCGGTGCGCCGTTCGATCGCGTCGCCGCGGCAGAGGCCCTCGACGAGCTTCAAGAGGACGTATCCCGATGTGGGATCAAGGGCAGTCCCAGCGGCCTCGGGCGCGCCGTCATCGTCTTCGATCCCGCCACCGGCACCGCGCGCGTCGCCGAAGAGGAGGCGCCGTTCGGCGGCAGCGCCGTCTCGCCGTGCATCGAGCGCGTGTTCAGCGCGGCGCACGTCTCGCCGTTCCGCGGCGCGCCGGTGACCGTGCGTCTCGGCTTCCTGGTGACGCGTCCGGACGCGCCGCCCGCGTTCTCGGTGCGCACCGCGAAGATGGGCGTCCGGAGCGCCGTCACGCAGTGCAACCTCTCGGTGCGCAGCCCGCGTGAGGTCGCCGACGAAGTGGACGTCCACTTCGCCCGTACCGGCAACGTGGACGCGGTCGAGTTCTACCGCTTCGAAGACCACCAGAAGCTCGACTCGAAGGCGACCCGCTGCATCAAGAAAGCGCTCGGCGGCGCGCGCGTCGCGGCGTTCGCGAGCGACGAGGATCGCGCGAACGTGAAGGTGTTCTTCAGCGACGGCTCGTAGTCGCGCCTTCGTTGCGCTACTTCCGGGCCGATTTCGCGTCGCTATTTCGTCGCGCCGAGCTCGCGGGCGATCGCGTCCATGAGCGCGCGTTCGCCTGCGTTCGGCTCGCCGTGGGGAGGCTCCGCGAACGACGGAGCCTCCGGCCGCGCGACGCCGATGCGATGAACGCGGAGGTGCGCGCGCGCGACGCTCCCGAAGCGATCGCCGGTGCCGACGAAGAGCGCGACGAGATCGGGGCCTACCGCGCGGCGAGGGCCCGGCCGTACCCGCAGCTCGTGGCCGTTCGGGAGACGCGCGTCGAGGCCCGATACGACGTGATCGGCCGGATCGCGGTACGGATCGCGCGCGCCGGGAGCTCCCGAGGCGAGCCATGCCGCCACCGTTTCTGCGAGCGGCGCGCGCGCGTCGAGATCGAGCGTCAGCCCTTGCTCCGACAGCGCCGCGTTCAGCTCCGCGAGGGTGAGCGCGGCGTCGACGTCGGCGACGAGGCTGGTCATGTCGACGCGTACGCCCTTCATGCGCGCACCTCGCGGCGGACGATGTCGTTCGCGTAAGGCTCAGGCGACGTCGGCGGCATCAAATTCCCGGGGTTCAAGACGCCGTTCGGATCGAACGCGCGCTTCAACGCGCGAACGACGTGGAGCCCCTCGCCGAGCTCGGCGCCGAGCCGAGGCGCCTTGGAGCGGCCGACGCCGTGGTGGTGCGAGAGCGTCCCGCCGGCGGCGATCGCGGCGTCGAGCGCGGCGGGCCACGCGCGATCGTACGTCGTGGCGCACGCCTGATCCCACGACGCGCCTGCCGCATGCGACGGCGCCGCGCTTCCGGCGAACGAGAAGTAGATGCAGCACCCGTCGGGGTACGCGTGGCTGAAGTGCGCCATCACGAAGACGTGCTCGCCCAGCGCGCGTCGGACGCCGTCGTAGAGCGCTCCGAGCTTCGACCACGGCGCAGCGACCTCCATCGTGTCCGCCCATCCGCCTGCCGCGAAGACAGGCGCTTGCCGATAGCTCACCGAGTAGCGGTGCTGGAGCCATTTCCGCGCGGGGCCTTCGCCTTCGTAGCGGCCGCCCATGCGCTCGAGGATCGCGCGGCCCTCTTCGATCTCGCGCGAGGGCGCGTCGCCTGCGCCCTCGAAGATCACGACGAGGAGCGCGCCGCCGAGGAGCCTTGCGGAGCGATCGACGAGCTCGTTCAGCACACGCGGACGCCGGAGGAGCGCGCGCAACGCAGAAGGCCCCATTCCGGGCGCCGCCTGCGCGACCTGCTTGTCGCCGCGGACGCGCTTCACGCTCCCTTGGCGCGCGAGCATCGCATCGAACGGATCGTAGAGGCGGGACACCGCAGGACGGAGGCCCGCCTGGAAGAGCGCGCGCATTCCTTCCCACCCGTGCTCGGTCGTCGGGAAGGACCACGCGCCGAAGCCGCGGGCGGTCGGCGATGGGTGCAAGCGGAGCGTCGCGCTCGTCACGATCGCGAGCGTCCCCTCGCTCCCGATCACCAGCGGCACCAGGCTCGGGCCCTGCGTGCGGTGCTCGAGGGTCACGACGTCGCCCTTGCCGGTCACGCACTCGAGCGCGACCACCATGTCCTCGATCTTGCCGTAGCGCCCCGAGCACTGCCCTGCGCTCCGCGCCGCGACCCATCCGCCGACCGTGCTGCACAGGATCGACGACGGAAAGTGCCCGAGCGTGAGGCCCTCGCGCCCGAGCTTCTCCTCGAACGGCACACCCATGTGCCCGGCCTCGACCTCGACGAGCGGTGCGCTCGGGTCGAAGCGCCGCCACCTCGCCATGCGCTTGAGATCCACGACGAGCACGTCGGATCGCGGCAAAATCCCGGCGCAAACGCCGCTGCCGGCGCCGAAGGGGACGATCGCCGTGCCGGACTCGTTCGCCCATCGCACGACGCGCGCGACCTCTTCCGTCGTCTCCGGCCACACGATCGCGCCGGGGCGGTGCTCGGCGACGTTGCCGGCGCGGACCGCCAAGTGGTGCCGCGGCCAGAGGTCTCGCGCGTAGGCGACGCGGTCGGCGGCGTCGTCGCTCACGCGGAGGCCTGGGAGCCCGGCGCTCACCTCAAGTCCGTGGAGCTGACGGTGCGGCCCGGTCATGGCCACGGAGCCTACATCAGCTTGCGCTCGGCGGCCCGAGGCCGTAACCCTTCCTGTCCGATGCCGTCTGTTCGCCCCGAAAAGCCGCTCCTCGAAGCCATCCGCCAAGGTGTCCTCGTCGTCGACGGCGCGATGGGCACGCAGCTCTACGAGCGCGGCGTCCTCTACTCCGTGTGCTTCGAAGAGCTCAACGTCTCGCGCCCCGAGATCGTCCAGCGCGTGCACGAGGACTACCTCCGCGCGGGCGCGCAGGTCATCGAGACGAACACGTTCGGCGCGCACGCGATGCGCCTCGAGAAGCACGGCCTCGCGCCGCGCGTCCGCGAGATCAACCTCGCGGCCGTGGCGCTCGCGAAGAAGGCGGTCGCGCAGCAGCCCTCGCGCGCGTACGTCCTCGGCGCGGTCGGCCCCAGCGGGTATTTTCTCGGCGAGGCGAGCCCCGAAGATCTCGCGAAGGTCAAAGCGGCGATGCTCGAGCAGGCGCGCGCGCTCGTCGAAGGCCAAGTGGACGCGCTCGTGATCGAGACGGTGCGTCAGACGAGCGAGCTGCGGGTCGCCGTCGAGGCGCTCGCGGCGGCGGCAGAGGGGCGCGTTCCGGTCATCGCGTCGGTGTCGCTCGACGAGCACGGCCTCATGGCCGACGGGACGACGGCGCTGGAGATCGCGCGCCTCGCGAAGGAGTGGGGCGCCTCGATCGTCGGCGTGAACTGCTCGGACGGTCCGATGGGCGTCATGACCGCCGTAGAACAAATGGCCCCCGCGGGGTTGCCGCTCTACGCCGTCCCCAACGCCGGCCTCCCTCGCCGCGTCGACGATCGCATGGTCTACATCTCGACGCCCGAGTACTTCGGCGTCTACGCGCGGAGAATGTTCAAGCTCGGCGTCCGCATGATCGGCGGCTGCTGCGGCACCACGCCCGAGCACGTGAAGCGCATCGCCGGCGCCGCGCGCATGGCCGGCGCGGCGGAGAACAAAGAAGAGAACGAGGGCTCGTGGTCCGCGATCGAGGCGCGCCCCGAGGGGGCGTGGAGCGAGCTGCCCGCCGAGGGCGCGACGGGCACTCGACCGGTCCCGCGCACGAAGAAGAGCGCGCTCGCCGCGAAGCTCGGGCGCGAGTTCGTCGTCTCGGTGGAGGTGAACCCGCCGGTGGGCCTCGACCCGACGCGCGCCATCGACGCCGCGAAGATGCTCAAGGCCGGCGGCATCGACGTCATCAACATCGCCGACGGCGCGCGTGCGCAGGCGCGCATGAGCAACATCGCGATGGCCGTGCGTATCCAGCGCGAGGCGGAGATGGAGACGATCCTCCACGTCTGCGGTCGCGACAGAAACCTCCTCGGCACGCTCTCGCACCTCCTCGGCGCGCACGATCTCGGCCTTCGCAACCTCGTCATCATCACCGGCGATCCGCCGAAGATGGGCGATTTCCCCGACGCGAGCGCGGTCTACGATCTCGACTCGATCGGCATCTTGAAGCTCGCCGCGCGCCTGAACCACGGCGTCGACCCCGGCGGCAAGCCGCTCGGCGGCGCGACGAGCTTCCTCCTCGCCACCGGCGCCGAGCCTGCCGCGCTCAACTACACGCGCGAGCTCGAACGCCTGCGCCACCAGAAGGCGGCGGGGGCCGAGCTCGTGATGACGCAGCCCGTGTACGATCCGGCGGTGCTCGAGAAAGTCCTCGACGACGTCGAGCCGCTCGGCCTCCCGGTGCTCGTGGGGCTCCTTCCGCTCGCGAGCTACCGCAACGCGGAGTTCCTCCACAACGAGGTGCCGGGCATGCAAGTACCGCAGGCGGTGCGCGATCGCATGAAGAAGGCGGGGAGCGGCGCGCCGGCACGCAAGGAAGGCGTGACGATCGCGCGCGAGATGCTCGCGGCGGTGCGCGGACGGGTCGCTGGCGCGTACGTGATGCCGCCGCTCGAACGCTACGAGCTCGCGCTCGAAGTGGTCGACGGCTTCCTCGGCCCGGTCGCGCCGGAGGTTGCCGCGAGGTTCGGCGGGTGAGGTCCGAGGACCGGCGCAGCGAGGGCGGGCAGCGCCGCGGGATGCGCGTGCTCCTCCTGTCGGCGGCGGGGCTCGGCGTCGTGGCGCTCGTCGTCCGTGCGCGGACGGGGTGTCAGCCGAGCGGTGTGCCCGGCGCGCCGGACGCCGAGAGCGCACAGGCCGACGACGCCGGCGAGGACGCGAAGGCGCCTCTGTCCGCGCGTTGCGGAGACTTCACACCGCTCGCCCTCCCGCCGGGCGCTTACGAAATGGGCGACGCGCTCGTCACCAAGGATCGCGTCTTCGTCGGGGTGGCCCGCGACGTCGGCGGCAAGCGCGAGGCGGCGCTCGTGAGCGTCACGCGCGACGCCGACGTGCTGACGGTCGCCACGGTAGAAGGGGCAGGGGAGCTGGCCGTCGACGCACCTCCGCCGAAGGTGATCTTCCTCGCGGGCAAGGCGGTCCTCGCGATGTACGTCCCTTCGAAGGACGCGCGCGAGCTCGCGATCGACGGCGCGAAAATTTCGCAACAGAAGGACGGATCGTTCGCGTTCGACGCCGTCGCCGAGGGCGCGGAGGGTCTCGTTGCGTGGGACGAGGACGCCGTCGGTGCGCCGCGTGGCATCGTCAAGGTCGCGGCCCTGCCGATCGTCGCCGGCGCAGCGGCGCGCGTCGTGTCCCCCGAAGCGAGCGATGTCGACTCGCCGCGCCTCGCCACGCGACCGGGCGGCTATTGGATCGCGTGGCTCGCGAAGAAGCCGGAATCCGAACGCGACGCCGAGCCCGAGCTCGAAGGTCCCGGCGAGAAGCGCCACACCACATGGCTCGAGATCGCGCAGCTCGATACGAAGGGAGCGCTCGTCGGCGCGCCGTCGCGCGTGACGAAGGCAGGCACGCGCGTGGACTCGTTCGACATGCTCGCGAGCGGAGACGGCGTCGACCTCCTCGTAAAGGACGACGAGCAGCCGGCCGACGGCGAAGGTTCGCGCCTCGTCCTCGTGACGCTTCGCGGCGCGGAGACCTCCGTGCGCGTCATCGCAGAGCGGGGAGCGGGCCGCGGCGTCCCCGATTTGCTCGGCGCGCGCGCGCTCTTCGTCGACCTCGCCGAGCACGCGCGCCTCCTCCCGGTCGCCCCCGGCAGCCGCGAGAGTATGGAGCCGGACCTCGACAGTGTCCGGCCGCTGGCCGCCGTGGGCGATCGAATCCTCGCCGGATTCCCCAGAGATTCCGCCAGACCGCTCGGCGTTTTCCGCTGTTTCGACGCGCCGCGAGCGCCCGTCTCGCCCTCCGAACGAAAGCAATGATCGGGCCCCTCTTCCTTCCCCGCCGTGGTTGGACTACGTTTTCGCCGTGCCCTCCCGATCAAGGAACGTACCCGGGCCTATAGCTCAATCGGTCAGAGCCCCCGGCTCATAACCGGGCCGTTCCTGGTTCGAACCCAGGTGGGCCCACCCGGCTCACTCCCTCACGTACGAAGGCACGGAAGAAAGTCGCTGCAAGGAGTTCACGTTGACCATTCCGGAGCAGATCAAGATCTTGGAAGAGCTTGCTCGTATCGACGCAGAGCTCAAGACGATGGACGAGGAGCTCACGGGCGACAGATCGACCCTGACCACGCTCAAGGCGAGCCTGAAGAAGCTCGAAGACAAGCGCGGAGAGGGAAAGACTGCCCTCGACGCGAACGAGAAGAACCGCAACGAGTTCATCATCGACGTCCGAACGATGATGCAGCAGGTCGAGCACTCGCGCGACAAGCTGAATCGCTCGCGCACCGAGCGGGAGTCGAACGCCGCCCAGCGCGAGGTCGAGGAGCTCCGAAAGCTCCTGCGCGACCGCGAGGACGAGATCGGCCGGCTGACCACCGAGGGCGACGCGCTGCGCCTGTCCCTCGAGGGCACCGAGGGGGAGATCAAGAAGCTCGAGGCGGAGCTCGGTTCCAGCGAAGGCGCGATTACCCAGAAGCTGGGGAGCGTCGGGTCGCAGCGCGTCGAGCGGCAAAAAGCGCGCGATCAGGTCGCCAAGTCGCTGCCTCCTGTCGTCTACCGCCGCTACGAGACGATCCGCGGTCGCCGCGGAGTCGGCATCGCCCAGACGCGCGACGGGACATGCAACATGTGCAACATGGCGCTCCCGCCGCAGCTCTATCACCGCCTGCGCCGCGAGCCGCTCATCGAGCAGTGCCAGTCCTGCCAGCGCCTCATCTACTTCGTGCCTCCGACCGCGGGGCAAGAGGCGGAGCACTGAGGCACGTGCGACGGAGTTTCGTCAGGAGGGGAGCGACCCGTTGAAGAGCTGTCCCACGTGCAAGAGGGTTTATCCGGACGACGCGGGTTTTTGCCCGGCGGACGGGACGGGCCTCATCACCGCCAGCATGGTGCCGGTGGCGTCGACGGACGACGTGCGCATCGGTGCGCGCCTCTGCAACCGGTACGAGGTGCGTCGTGTCGTCGCCGACGGCGGCATGGGGCGCGTCTACGAGGGAATCGACAAGCAGACGAACACGCGGATCGCCATCAAGGTGCTCCACGACGACGTCTCGCGCGACGAGGTCGCCGTCGAGCGCTTCAAGCGCGAGTACGAGCTGTCGGCGTCGCTGCCTCACGACTACATCGTGAATGTCCTCGATTTTCAGCGTGATCCGACGCTGAACGTCTACATGCTGGTGATGGAGTTCCTCGACGGCGAGGAGCTGCGCCTCGTCATCAAACGCGAGAAGTCGATCGCGCCCGAGCGCGTCCTGCGCATGCTCTCGCAGGTCGCCGTCGGCCTCGACGAAGCGCACGCGAAGAACTTCGTGCACCGCGATCTTAAGCCGGACAACCTCTTCCTCTGCGGTTCGCGCGAAGGCGACTACGCGAAGATCCTCGACTTCGGATCGGTCAAAGACAAAAACAAGGACGCGAAGAAGCTGACGGTGCTCGGCACCACGATCGGCTCGCCGTTCTACATGGCGCCGGAGCAAGCGCAGGGGCTCGACACGCTCGACGCGCGCGCCGACGTGTTCGCGCTCGCGGCGATCACCTACGAGTGCCTCACCGGAACGGTGCCGTTCGAAGGAAACAACGGCCCGTCGATCCTCCTCGCGATCATGACGAAGGAGCCTGAGCCGCCGAGCGAGAAGGCTCGGCAGCGGGGCGCCAAGTTCCCGGTACCGCCGGCGATGGATCACGTGATGGAAGAGGCGCTCGCGAAGAACCCGAACATCCGCACGCGGACGGTCGGCGCCCTCGCGGACGCCGTGGGTCGCGCGTATGGCCTCGCGGGCGATCATCGTCTATGGGCGACGACGCCGCAGCCCGAGCTGCAGCGCCAGCTCGCGGAGTCACTGCCCCGCGCCATGGCGGCAGGACCGCCGCGCGCGCTCGAAGCCGCGGCCGACCCGTTCGCCGCAAGCCCTCCGCAAGATCGCACGATGCAGAACCCCGGGGGCTATCCGCAGCAGCACGGCGGCGCGCAGCACGCGGGGCAGAACATGGACCAGGCCTTCCAGGCGGTCCGTTCGGCGCAGTACATGGACGACATGCCGGCCGGCATCCCGCAAGGCCGTCCACCCTGGATCATTCCGGTGATCGTGGGCGTCGTGGCGCTGTTCGTCGGCGGCGGGCTCGCCATCGTCATCGCGCTCGCGCGCTGAAGCCCTGATTTCGCCCGCGCGTTTGCGCGGCCTCGGGCGGGTGGTATCTCTGGGGCTGCATGCGCGCGCGCCGCCCCTTCGTCTTCGCCGGCGTCGCCGCTTGCGCGCTCGCGTGGGCGGGGTGCTCGTCGTCGTCCGGCGGGAACGAGGTCATCAAGACCGACCAGGCCGCCGCCACCGCGGGCGCCGGATTTTGCCGCTCGACCACGTGCCCGGCGCCCAAGAACTTCCCCGTCAACGGCTTCTGCGAGCCCGAAGGGTGGCCGCAGACGTGCGGCGCCGCCGGCGTGCGCGACGTGCCGCTATGGTGGCGGAGCGGCTGCGTCGGGTGGTCGCTACAAAAAGACGGCGGTCGTCACGTCTCGTTCGACGAGGCGCGCGCGGCGCTCGAGTCCGGCTTCGAGGCGTGGACCGCGCGCGCGTGCGCGACGAACGGGCAGGGGACGAGCCACCCCAGCATCGACGCGCGCTACCTCGGCCCGGTCGCGTGCGATCGCAACGGGTACAACAAGGTCGCGGCCAATCAGAACATCATCGTCTTCCACGACGACGCCTGGCCGCACCACGAAAAGGCCGACGACTTGCTCCCTGACGGGACCTCCCCGACGATCGCGCTCACCACGGTCACCTTCGATCCGGACACCGGCGAGATTTTCGACGCGGACATGGAGCTGAACAGCGGGCAGCACAAGATCGTGCCGCTCACCGACCAGGACGTCCTCGACGGGAACACGTTCGACCTTCAATCGGTGGTCACCCACGAGATCGGCCACATCTTCGGAATCGCGCACGCGCCCTCCAAGGCGAGCGTGATGTTCCTGAGCGACGAGGGGCACGACATCCGAAAGCGCACCATCGGGCTCGAGGACGTGGCGGCGATCTGCGCGATCTATCCGCCGGACGGAACGCGCACAGTGGATGTGTCGGTCGCCGCGACCGGACACGTCGGGAGCACCGCGTGCGATCCGACGCCGCGCCACGGCTTCACGTCGGAGTGCCAGAGCGATCCTCCGGTGAAGCGCGGATGCGCGGCGGCTCCGGGAGACGCGAGCGGCGGCCTCGGCGCCTTCGCGCTCGCGTTCGCTGTTGCCGGAGGCGTCTATTTTCGTTCGCGGCGACGCTGCGCTAGGCGTTCGGCGGCGGTGAGCGGGCGTTCGACCGGACCAGGCTGAGATCCGACGGGCGGCGCGCCGGCGTTCGGCGGCGGGGCACCGCGAGGGACGATCGGCGGAGCGCCAGCATGCGGCGGCGGCGCGCGATCGAGCAGGCCCGTCCCCGCGTGACCTGCCGTCGGCGCAGCGGCGCGCTTTCGATCGAGAAGCGCCGCGTTCGTACGAGCTTGCTCGTCGGCCCTCTCCCTTGCGCGCGCGGCGTCGGCGTCCCGGACCGCGCGCCGCTCCGCGGGGACGCTCGCGGCGGCACGGGCGCGCGCGGCCGCGGCCTTCAAGAACGCGGGCGTCCCGAGGCGCCGCGCGGCGACGCCCGCGAGCATGGCGAGCGCGGCGGCGAGCACGAGGAGAGGCCCCATCGGGGTGTACGCGAACCTTCGTGACGCGCGCTCGTCGTAAATCCCAGCGAGCGTGTCTCTCACCTTTCCGCCGGTCATCTGCGCGACGCGCGCGAGGAGCACGCGATCGCTCCCGGTCGGCCGCAGCTCCTCGCCGGCGCCGAGCACCGCGCCGGTCGTCCCGACGGCCTGCCCTGTGACCTCGTCCTTCGCCGCTGCCACGTAGGTTCCCGGGCGCGACAGCGGTACAGTCGCCGCATACCGCCCCGCGCCCACCGCCTCGAGAGGTACGTCGCGCGAGAACCCGTCCGGCCCGGCGACATGCACCGTGAGCCGGCGGAACGTCTGCGCGCGCCCATCGTCGCCGACCACGTCCGCGCGAACGGACAGTACGCCGCCCTGCGCGTCGGCCTCCAGGCGCACGCGCGGATCGTCGCTCCGCCGCGCGGTGTCTCGTCCCAGTTGCCCCATCAGCTTCACGGCGCCGGGCCACGCGAGCCATCCGGCCCCCCAGCGATCCTTGAAGTCGCTGGTGAACGCCGCGCTCCGCCCGATGCCGACCGACCACGTCGCCATCACCGGATCGCCCTCCGGCCCGCCGAGCAGCACCGTCGCACGCGGCTTGGCGACCGCGACGACGTAGCCCTTCAGCTCCGGTGCCTTCGCGAAATCGACGGCACGCGTCGGCTCACCGGGCGCGCCGAGGCTCACGCGGAACGGGTTCTCGTGGATCGCGCTCCGCGCGGCGAGGATCGTCTCTTGCGTGAACACCGCGGGCAGCTTGGTGGCGTCGTCGATGAGGTAGAATCGGCCTCCGCCGAGCTTCGACAGCACCTCGAGCTCGGGGGTGTCGCTGCCGCGCCCGAGCGAGATCACGCTCGTCGTGATGCCGCGCTTGAGCGCCTCGCCGACGAGGAAGCGGCAGCCCGCGATCTGCTCGGCGTCGGCGCCGTCGGCGAAGAGGAGCAGGTGCTTCAGGTTCACCGTCTCCTTCTCGAGCGCGGAGTACCCGGCCTTGAGCGCGATGTCCGTGTAGATCCCGCCGCCTCCCACCGCGACCGCGCGCACCTTCTTGCCGATCTCCGTCGCATCGGTGACCGGCCCGAGCGGGATCGTCCACGCGACGCGATCGTCGACGTGCTCGATGCCCAGGCGATCGCCGGGGCCGAGGAGCGACGCGCTGCGGGCGGCCGCCTCGTTGGCGAGCGCGAGCTTGGTCTGCCCGCCAACCGTCGCCGACATCGAGCCGGAGTAGTCGATCGCGATCACCTCGGCGAGCGAAGCGCGCCTCTTCTCTTTCTTGAGATCGAAGCCGACGGGGCTCACCTCTTCGATCGGCGTGCGCGCGTAGCCGCCGGGGCCCATCGATCGATCGCCGCCCATGAGGATGAGGCCGCCGCCGAGGTCGCGCGTGTAGCTCGCGAGGGCGTCGATCTGGATGGGCGCGAGATCGCTTGCGCGTACGTCGCTCAGGACGACGAGATCGAACCCCGCGAGGCCTCCGACGTCCGAGGGGACGCCGGTGGTGCTCCTCTCTTCGGTGAGGAAGCCGCTCGCCTGGAGCGCGCGCGCGAGGGAGGAGCCCTTTCCTGTGTCTCCCTCGAGCACGAGCGCCAGCGATGGGCCATGCACGCGCACGAACGCGCTGCCGGCGTTGTCCTCGGGCGCGCCGTCGGCGGCGGCATCGAGCGCAGTGACCTCGACGTCGTATCGATGGAGGCCCGGCGACGCGGCGGTCTCGCGCACGCGGAGGACGTCCTCACCCGCCTGGATCTTCGCGCGCGCGGAGTGGAGTAGCTCGCCGTCGCGCTTCACGCGCACCTCGACGTCGGTGGCGATCGCGCTGCTCGTCACGACGCGGAGATCGAGAGCTTCCCCTTCGTCGGCGCGCGCCGGCGCGCGGACGGAGACGACGCGCACGTCTGGGACGACCTTTTGCTCGAGCATCACCACGTCGATCGCGACGTCGGCGGCGACCGCGGTGGCTGCGGCGGCGAGCGCGTCGCCGCGGGTCTGAACGCCGTCCGTGAGGAGGACGACGCGGCCGGCGGTGTCGGCGGGGAGCTCGGCGAGGGCGCGGCGAATCGCAGCCTCGAGATCGGTCCCGTCGCGCCCGACCTCGATACGCTGCGGGGGGGGCAGATCGGAGCGCGGACGCGGCGGATCCTCGGTCGCGGCCTCGGCACCGAAGACGACGGTGCCCACCCGATCGTCGGGGCGCATGCCTCGCTCGGCGACCTTGAGCTCGGCGCGGATGCGCGCGTCGGCGCCCGGCACCATGTCGATCGACCGTGATCGATCGATAGCGACAATCACCGTCATGCGATCCAGCGGCCGACCCAGCTCGGGCTCGGCGGCGGCGAGCGTCGCGCCGAGGACGCCGAACGACGCGAGCGCCACGACCGACGCGCGCCGCGCGCGGCTCATTCGCGCGGGGAGCATCGTGAAGCGCCACGCGAGCCACGCCCCCGCGGCCGCGGTCACGAGGAGCGCGCGCGGCTCGCCGAAGCGGACGTACGTCTCCTTCAGGAGCTCCGCGTGGACGAGCCCTTGATAAAGCAGCGGCGCGAGGCCTCCGAGCGCGACGACCACGGTGGCCACGCCCAGCCCGTCGCGACGGCGCGCGCGGACGAGCATCGCCACCGTCACGACGAGCGCGACGATCGAACCCGCGAGATAGAGGAGCCGCGGAAGGGGAGGCAGGCCCTGAAGAACCGGCAACGACGGGAGGCTCATGCCTTGGCCTCCGCCTTGGCGCCGATCTTTGCGCCGACCTTGACGGGCGACGGCGCCTTCACGCGACGCGTGAGCCACCAGACGTCGAGCGCGAGCACTAGCGCCGCGAAGAGCGCGAGCCACGGCGCCCACTCACGGTGCGGCTCCGGCGCGCGAATCGCCGCCCCGCCGCCGCCGCTCGCGTCGACCGTGATCGGCTTCGCGCGGACGTCGCTCTCCTTCTCGCTCGTCAAGTTGGCGGGAATGAGCACGGATCCGACGCGCGGCGCGGTCCAGCGCACGCGGTAGAGTCCCGCGCGCGGCGCCGCCGGCACGATCGCGAAGCCGCCCTTCGCCGCGATCTCGCGCTCCGGCATTCCGGGCCCCTCGACCTTCACCGCCGTCACCCCTGCCGGCACCGCCACGCGGAGCGGATCGCCGGTCGTCACCGGCGCGGCGCCGCCTTGCGCCCGATGCACTCGGGCCTGCTCGACGAGGTTTCGCGCGAAGAGGACGAAGGACGCCTTGAGCGGCCAATCGCTGTCGCCGACGTCGAAGCCGAGGATCGTCGCGCTCCGCCCGGGGATCGATGCGTCGGCCATCAGCGTCGTCTTCCCCGCACGAAGGAGCGCGCCGGTGGCGCCTTGTGCAGCGAGGCCACGCGCGCGCGAGACGTGCACGCCGTCCATCGTCAGGAAGCGAAGCCGCGGATCACCCACCTCCCACGACGTGACTTGCGGCTGCTCGACCACCGCGCCGACGTCGATCCCGAGGCAACGGCCCTCGGGGGGTGACACGACCACGACGTCGTGACCCGGGACATCGGCAGGGCACGCGCCCTCGACGATCACGAGCGCGTCGGGATCGACGTTGACGGTCGCGAGCTGATCCACGGTGATGCGCTGGAGCGACACCTGCGGATCGGCGTCGAGGGCGCGCGCCATCCAGGAGTACGGCGCGCGCGAGGCGAGCGTCACGGGCATGCGCTGACCGGCGGGCACACGCCCGTACGCGACGTCGTCCGCCGCGAGCGCGTCCTTGGGAGAGAGCTGCGCGAGAAGCCCGGCTCCGCGATCCATGGCACTCGGCTCGAACGTGAGGACGACCGGCACCTTCTCTCCGGGCTTTACGAGCACGCGTCGAGATGCGACCGGATCGGTCTTGCCGTCGACGACCAGGGTGACGAAGAGGTCGCGCGGCTTCGTGCCGAAGCTCTCGAGCATGACGAAGACCTGCGCTTGCTCACGCTTCGTCGTCGGATCAACGCCGCTGCGGACGTCCATTCGAACGATCGCCGCGTTCTCCTGCGCGTCGCCCACCGTGCGAACGTCGGTCGGAATTCCGGCCGCGGCGATGGGCGCCGAACGCGCGAGCGCGCCGTCGGTCAGCACCACGATGCGCCTGGTCCCTCCGAGACCGCGCAGGCGATCGGCCGCGAGCGCGACGGCGGCGCCGAGGTCCCCTTCGACGTCTTGGGCAGCCAGCTGCTCGACGGCGGCGCGCAGGTGCTTCCCGTCGCGCTCGAGCGGCGTCACGAGGCGCGCGTCGCGAGCGGCCTCGATGACGATCGCGTCGGAGCCGGGCGCCAGCGCGAGGACGACCTCCTTGGCCGCCGCCTTGGCGTCGTCGAGGCGCGTCCCTGGCCCTTCGCCCACCCGCGTCCCCATCGACGCGCTCGTGTCCACGACGATGGCGACGTGGTCTCCTTGCACGCGCCCGCCCCTCATCGCCGGCCGCGAGAGCGCGAACGCCAGCGCCGCGAGCGCGAGGATCTGCAAGATCAACGGGAGCTCGGCGATCAGCCGCTTGAACGGGTGCTTCGCCATCAGATCGCGCTTGGCGGCCTGCCACAGCCACGTCGACGGCACGCGCACGCGCTCGCGCTTGATCTTGAGGATGTAGAGCAGCACGAGCGGCCCGAGCCCCGCGAGCAGCCACAACCCAGGCTTGTTCAAGAGCTCGAGCGCGCCCATCAGTCCACCGCGCGGCTCACGAGGCGCCGGACGACGGCGAGGCTCGGCTCGACGTTGGAAGCACGTATGTACGGCGCGCCGAGTCGCTTGGCGACCGCACGGAGCGCGTAGATGAGCCCGTTGAGTCGCTCCGTGTAGGCGGCGAGCGCCGCTGCGTCGAGCGTGACCTCGACGACCGCGCCCGTCTCTGCGTCCTCGAACGCGACGTCGCCGTCGTACGGCGGATGGAGCTCCTCCTCGCTCAAGATTTGGACGATCGCCACGTCGTGCCCGGCCGCCTTCGCGCGCCCGAGCGCTTGATCGAACGGCCCCGCGTCGAGAAAATCGCTGAAGACCACGAGCATCCCGGGTCGTGGCGCGCGCTGGAGCACGGCGTCGATGGACCGCGCGAGATCGGTTCCGCCGCGCGGCTGCAGCGTCTCGAGGTCGCGCAGCACCTTGGGCAGCGCGGCTTTTCCTCGCGCGGCATCGAACGTGCGCGTCAGACCTTCTCCCGCGGCGAGGACCTGCGTTCGCTCGGAGCCCGCGAGCGCCATGTACCCCACCGCTGCGGCCAGGCGCTTCGCCGCGTCGAGCTTGGTCGGTGTCCCGGCGTCCAACGACGCGCTCGCGTCGACGACGAGGCGCACCACGACGTCCTCTTCGGTGCGGAACGTCTTGAGGACCGGCTCGCCGGTGCGCGCGAAAGCCAGCCAGTCCATACGGCGTAGATCGTCACCCGCGGTGTACGCGCGGTGCTCCAGGAACTCCGCGCTGCCGCCGCGCCTTTTCCCGACGTGCTCACCGCCGCCGCCCGATCGCGCGCGCAGCTGGAGCCGGCGCCTCAGCGCCTCGAGCTCGCGCAAGAAGGCCGGCTCGAGCAGCGCGGTCATGACGCCGGCAGGGTCCCTACAGCCGCGGCCTTTGCGGCCTCCTCGGCGTCGAGCGCCGCCTCGGCTTGTGCGACCGCCGCGTCGTGCTGGGCGACGACCCTCGTGCACCGGCGACCCGCCGCGGCGAGAAGCGCCAAGCCAAGCGCGCCCCAGCCGGTCGCGCACGCGAGGCCCGCCGGCACCGTGAGCGCGTGCTCGTACGTCGTGCGATCGAGCGCGGCGATCATGACGAACACATAGAACGGGCTCGGAGAGCCGACGATCAGCCAATCGCGCTCGTCGCTCTTGGCGAGGACGCCGCCGATCGCCGCGACCACCCATGGCCCCGCCGCGATGAGGAAGAGGATGCCGCACGCGATGAGGCGCGCGATCCACGGCGAGCTGCCGCGCGCGCGCAGCCACGCGTGGAGGCCGACGACGAAGACGAAGAACGGCGTCGCGTATGCCGTGAACAGGAAAATTTGCAGGATCTTGGTCTGCTTGTCGTAGCCGGTGCCGAGTGCTTCCAGCGCCGCCATCGTGGCCACCGCGACCGCCACGAGCCCGACCACGCCGAGGAACATGACGAGGACGCTCGTCTTGATGAGGCCGGGGCCGAAGAATCGCGTAAGCGCGCTCACCTTCGTGCGCGCCCAGTGGATCCGCACGCGCCGCGACGGACCTGGCGGCTCGAACGCGAAGAGCATCGCGCAGAAACAAACGTGGCAGAAAAAGGCGCACATGCCGACCAGCGCGAAGCCGAGCCGGTCGGAGTCCGAGTCCGACAGGAGGCTCGGCAGCGCGCACGCGATCGCCAAGAGCGGGGCGGTCATCGCGTACCAGCGCTTGAGCCCGGTCGAGCGATCGTCGGCCTCACCGGTGAGGTTCGAGATCGTCGTCTCGTAGAGGAACCACGCCGGCACCACCACGAGGAGGACGGGCAAGAGGCCGAGGACGAGCAAGTACTCGATCCCGAGCGTCGCCCGCGAGTACGCCAGGGGCAGCCAGATCGGGAAGCCGTCCGGCACCTCGCTCCACATCTTGTGGATCGCGAACGAGGCGCCGACGCCGAAGACGGAATAGAGGAAGGGGCCGATGCAGATCGCGAGCATGAGCGTGACGACGATCGCGCCCCGCAAGCTCGACATGAGTGAGCTCACCGCCAGACCGAACGCCACCGCGAGCGCTGCGACCAGGAAGAGGAACGCGAACGCCACGACGACCTCGACGGCCGTGACGCCGCCGAAGAGGAACGAGAGCGCTCCCACCGGCGCGAGCACGACGATGTAGAGCGCGATCGTCGTGTACGCGGCCATGAATTTGCCGCGCGCGATCTCCTTGGGCGAGAGGCCCGTCAAGAGCACCGCCTCCCACGTCCGACCTTCGCGCTCCGACGCGATGCTGTTCGCGGCCACCGCGGGGCCGACGATCACCACGACGAGGTATGCGATGGAGAAGAACACCTGGAAGAGTCCGCCGCCGAGCTGCGCGGGGCTCGAGCGATCGGCGGTCGCGATGCCACCGATGGAGCACATGAGCAGCGAGATCGACAGCGTGAGCGCGAAGAGGATCCACGGCGTGCGGCCGAGGCGGGCGGACTGACGCATTTCGCGCATCCAGATCGCGTTGGGATCGCGGAGGAGGCGCGCGAAGAAGCCCTCCTTCGCGGCGATCGGCGGCGTCACGTGGGGCGGTGCGGCGGCGCTCATTGGACCTCTCCCTTCGTCACTTCGAGGAAGATCCGCTCGAGCTCGTTGCGCTCCGGCTCGACGCCGACGACCGGCACGCCGTTCATCACGAGCGCGCGCACGACGCCGGCGAGCGACTGATCGTCGCCGATGTACGTCACGATGACCGTGCCGCCTGGACCGGGACCGACGCTGGACACGTTGGGCAGCACTTGGAGCGTGGCAGCGACGACCTCGTGCGGGCCGAGCACCTTCAGCTTGGCGCGTCGCTTGGGGACCGGGATCATTTGTGGCGTCGGCGCGGCGTACGCCTGCTGCGTCGGCGGCGCGAACGGATTGCCGGGCCCTTGCGGCTGCGGCGGACCGGCGTAAGGCGGCTGCGCGGGAACCGCAGGCTGCGCCGCCGCGAGCTCGAGGCGCCGCGCGATGTCGTGGATCGGACCGGCGACGACGAGCCGCCCGCGCTCCAGGATCGCGACGCTCGTGCACACGTCGGCGAGCTCCGTCAGGATGTGCGACGACAAGAAGATCGTCTTTCCCATGGCGCGGAGCTCGACGAGCAAATCGCGAATTTCGATGCGCGCGCGCGGGTCGAGATCGCTCGCCGGCTCGTCGAGAATGAGCACCTTCGGGTCGTGCAGGAGCGTTCGCGCAAGCTGGAGGCGCTGCTTCATGCCCTTGCTCATCGTGACGACGAGCTTCTCGCGGAGCTTCGTCAGATCGGTGAGCTCCATCACGGCGTCGACGACGGCGTACGTCGTCCCCGCGGTGGGCACGCGGTACGCGTCGGCGAAGAACTCCAGGTACTCGCGCACGGTGACGCGCTCGTAGACTCCGGCGTGATCGGGCATGTACCCGATGATCTTGCGCACGCTCGCCGGATCGATCGTCACGTCGAGGCCGTCGACCTCCACGCGCCCCGCCATCGGCTCGAGGAGCGTCGCCATCACGCGGATCGTCGTCGTCTTGCCGGCGCCGTTGGGGCCGATGAAGCCGAAGATTTCGCCCGCGTGGACGTCGAACGACACGTCGCGCAGGACGTCGAATCGACCGAACCGATGCCAGAGGTGGCGGACGCGGATCGCCGGCGGAGCTGCCACCGCCGAGACCGGCTGCGTTGCGCCCGCGGAGAGCGGAGCTTGCGGGACACCTTGCGTCACGGCGTGCCTCCCGTTCCCACGACGCGGAACATCACGCGGTCGTTCTCGAGCGAGAGGCCGGAGTCGCTGCCGGCCTTTTCGACGAGCATCTCGCCCATCACGACGGGCGTGTCGTCGGGCCACCAGTCCACGCTCTCGCCGGCGGCGGCCTCGAACGTCCCCCAGGTGGCAGCGACTTTGTCGTTGTACTTTCCCGTGATCGCCAGGCCGAGATCGTGGGCCTGGAGCGGGTGGACGCTGCGCGTGCCCGCGGTCGATCGACGCCGCCCGCTCGCCCCGAGCACGTGCTTGCCGGCCGAGGACCGAACGCGTCCGCCGTCCTCGAGCGAGGCGAACCACACGAGGTCACGCCCCGGCGCCCAGACGAGGACGTCGACCAGCTTGCGACCGGTGTGGTTCACGACGTCGACCGTCGTGTCGGCGTTGCCGATGACGGAGATGGCGCCTTTCCAATCGGTGAACCCGTCCTCGCGGACTACGACGGTCTGCCACGGCAGGCTCGTGAGGTTCTCGAGCGCCGCGCCGTTGCGATCGACGCGCAGGACGGCGTTCTCGTGCGAGCGGGAGTCCCCGATCGCGACGTCGAGGACGCAGGAGCGATCGGTGGCGAGCACCGACAGCGACTTGGTCTCGCTGGCGAAGAACCCGCGGTAGCGCCGCACCGCCCCGCGCGTCACGCCGGCGCCTGTCTCCACGAGCGATAAATGTCGCGCGCGGCCACGCCAGCCCTTTCCGGCGAGGCCGACGACCACAATCGCGCCGAACGCGCCGGCGCTGAGCAACGGGGCCCACACCAAAGGTCGCAGCGGCCGTCCCTTCTTGGCGGCGCGCAGGAAGGTCACAGGCCCCGCGAAGATGGAATAGAGGACGAGAAGGATGGCGGAGATGCCGAGACCCGGTCGAAAATTTTCGTTTGGGTCGAGCGCGCGGCGGACCTCGTCGAGCCGGTCGTCGTTGCGATCGCCGGTCCCGTGCGGAAAGGCCGACAGCGCGTGCCGATCCCACGCGCGCGTCACCATCTCGAGGAGGCGAGCGTGCACCCACGGATCGTCGAGCATCGGGGCGGCGGTGGGGTCGAACGCGAGCAGGTGGACCTCACCGAGGCCGTACGCGGCGCTCGCGCCGAGATCGCTGGGATGAAGGTTACCGCCCGCGTAGCCGGTCAGGTTGTCCTTCACGTTCGCGGCGGGCCCGATGCGCACCACGGGCGTCCAAATGGGGACGAGCGTGACGCCCTTTTGCCCGTCGGGCTCGAAGATCATCGGGACTGGCAGAGGTGGCTTCACCAGCGGCGGCTGCGGATCCTGATCGGCATCGTTCCAACCGAACGGCGACATCCCCGGCGCCGACGAGGGGCGCATGACGCCGGGCAGCTTGACGAGGTGGCTCGGCGCCGCCGCGGTCGACACCACGCCGCCGACCAAGGCCGAGAGGACCGACCCGCGCAGATCCTCGGGCCGATTCGGGATCACCGCGAGCGTCCCGCCCGAGAGCACCCAATTGACGAGCGCGTCGAGCGACGTCGAGTCGAGGCGCGCGAGGACGTCGCTGTGAACGAGCACCGCCGTCGCCGCCGAATAGCCCGCCGCGTGCTCGGGGAGGATCGGATCGCCGGTCGTTCGGTCGAAGGCGGGAACGCCGACGCTGAGCGGCGAGGCGGTGCCGCCGCCCGGGAGGCCATACATCGCCGAGCCGACGCCGCTCCACGAGAGGGACATCGGCCACGCGCGCATCACCACCGAGAGCCGCGAGGGCTGATCGACGTCGACGAGCAGAGGCGCCGGTGTGCTGTTGATGGACAGGTTCACGGCGGCGAGCTTTTGCCCCTTGTCGTCCGACGCCGTGACGGTGAGCGAAGGCGCGTAGTAGGTCGAGCCGTGGATCGGAAGGCGGACGACCGCGCTCTTGCCGACCGGGACGTTGAACGGCGCGCGCGCTGTGAACTTGTCGCCGCCGCCATACGCCGCCGCGCCGAGCAGCTCGATGCTCCCCTTTTGGGGCGTCACGCTCAGGTTCTCGATACGCGCGACCACGTCGCACCACCCGGTGCCACTCGTCGCGTCTGCCCCGAACATCGGCGTGGCGACGATGGCGACGGGAGGCGCGGGAACAGGCTCTGCGTGGGCGCTACCTGTGAGCGCGGCGACGGCGACGAACACCGCAGAGGCCGCCGCGATCGAAGCCTCTCTACTCGATGCCCCCCGTCGCATCGTCACGCGCGCGCCCCCTCGCGCTCCACGTTGGCGGGGCGCGTCGGCACCGCGGCGAGCAGCGCGTCGACGATCGCGTCAGTGGTCACGCCGTCGGCCTCCCCCTCGAACGAGCGAATCATTCGATGGCGCAGCGCCGGCTTGGCGACCTTCGCGATGTCGGCGAACGACACGTGCGCGCGCCCCTCGCAGAGCGCCACGGCCTTCGCGGCGAGGAGGAGCGACTGCGCCCCACGCACCGCGGCGCCGTACCGGATCGCGCGCTTTACGACGTCGGGCGCTTCGGGCGTCGACGGATCGCTCGCGCGCACGAGCTTCGCGGCGTAGCGCACGACCGGCTCGGCCACCGCCACCTCGCGGCACATCACGCGCAGCGCCAGCACGCCGTCCTGCCCGAGCACTCGTGGCGGCGCCTCCTGCCCGCGCCCGGTGGTTCGTGTAAGCACCTCGCAGAGCTCGTCCTCGCTCGGGTTCGGCACGATGACCTTCAGGAGAAAGCGATCGAGCTGCGCCTCCGGCAGGGGATAGGTCCCTTCCATTTCGTACGGGTTCTCCGTCGCGAGCACGAAGAACGGCTCCTCGAGCACGTGGCGCGTCCCCGCGATCGTCACGGCGTGCTCGGCCATCGCCTCGAGGAGCGCGCTCTGCGTCTTCGGCGTCGCGCGGTTGATCTCGTCGGCGAGCACGATCTGCCCGAAAATGGGCCCGCGCTGAAGTGAGAACATGCTCCCGGCGGCGCGCTGCGTGGCGTCCATCACGAGGACGTTGGTGCCGACGATGTCGCTCGGCATCAGATCGGGCGTGAACTGGATGCGCGAGAAGCGGAGGTCCAGGCACTGCGCAAGCGTTCGGACGAGCAGCGTCTTGCCGAGGCCGGGCGCGCCTTCGAGCAGGACGTGCCCGCCCGCGACCAGCCCCCACATCACTTGATCGACTACGGCCGCCTGGCCGACGATGACGCGCGCGACCGCGGCCTTCAGCGTCGCGACCGTGCCCGCCGCGCTCGCGAGGCGAGCTTCGAAGTTGTCCATCATCGCGGCTTCTTCCTCTTCTCTTGCGGCTGCGCGTTCACGGTTGAAAGTACTGCCGCACTTGATCGCGGTACTCTTCGGGCACGTCGCTGCGGTTCACGCCGTCCACCTCGCTCGGGCCTACGATCTTCAGATCGCCGGTACCGCGCGTGTTCGCGGTGCCGCCTGCCTTGCCTTGCGAGAAGGTGGACACCGAGCCTGGCATCGCGGTTCCCTTGTTCATCGGGCCCTTCGCGCGGCTCTTCATCGACTGCGCGTCGACGGCGCCCGTCTTGCCAGTGTGATCGCCGGTGCCGGTGTCGTGATGGCTGCCGGTGCCACCGGGCTGCGCGCCATTCCCCGGGATCGGGATCGGCGTGCCGCCCTGCTGGCCTTGTTGTCCCTGCTGGCCCTGCTGGCCTTGTTGTCCTTGCTGGCCCTGCTGGCCTTGTTGTCCCTGCTGGCCTTGTTGTCCTTGCTGGCCTTGTTGTCCCTGCTGGCCTTGTTTACCGATGTCGCGTTCGGCGTCCTGTGCGCCGCGCTGCGCGTCGTCTAGCTCTTGCTGGCGCTTGGCTTCGTCGCTCTCGGTGTCGTCCTTCGCGAGATCCTTGAGCTCGTCATCGAGCTTTTTTTCGCCTTCGGGCGTCGCCAGATCGTCCGCGAGGTCTTTGAGCTGCTGCGGGTCCCCGTTCTGGCCGCCGGGGTTCTGTTTGGCCATCTGGCGCAGTTTGTCGGCGAGGCGCTTGCGTTCCTCCGGCGTGAGCTTCTCGAGCGCCTTGCCCATCGACTCGGCGAGCTTCTTGGCGGCCTCGTCGGAGCCCTTGCGATCGAGCGACTCGGCCTGGTTTCGCAGCTCGTCGTTCGACTCGCCGGCCTTGTCCATGCCCTTCGCGAGGTCGCGCAGCATCTCGGCGCGCTTGCCGCGGCGGTCCATGAGCGCCTTCTCATCGTCGAGCGCCTTGCCGACGTCGGGGGCGCCGTTCTTCTTCGCCGCGTCTGCCGCGTCCTCGAGCGCCTTCTTCGCGAGCTCGCGATCCGCCTTCTCGCGCTGGTTGGCGAGCTTCTCCATCTCGGAGTCCATCGACTCGAGATCGTGATCGCCGAGCGCCTTGCCGGCCTTCTTCGTGAGCTCGTTCTCTTGCAGCTTTCCGACGGCGCTCTCGAGGCCCGCGCGCTTCTCGCCGTCTCCGAGCGACAGCCGCTCCTGCGCGAGCGCGTCTTCGAGGCGCGAGATGCGATCCTGCGCGTCGCGCTTCTCGAGGCCGTTCTTGAGATCCTCTTTCAGCTTCTCCGCGTCCTTCGCAATCTTCTGAAGGCGCTCCCGCTGCGCTTCGTCGCGCGCGCCCCGCTGCGCCAGCTTGGCGATCTTTTCGAGGCCCTCGGCGTCGCGGATCGTCACCTTCGCCGTTCCGGGTGGAGCGCCGACGCTCGCGGCGGCCGGGAGCGGCGCGCGCGCGATCACGATCAGCGCGGCCGCCGCGAGCGGAACGAGCGCGTGGATCGGACGAAGCATCGTAGGGCGCGCGCGCTTCGCATCACGCGACGCGAGCGCTTCGGCGGCGCTGGTCACGACGACCGCGCGCGCCGCGTCGTCTTGCTCCGCTTCGTTGCGCATCTCGATCGCGGTCGCGATCGTCTCCTGTGTGTCGAGACGCTCGTCTAGATACAGCGCCACGTCGGTGTCGCTCCACCTCCGCCGTCGCGCGATCGCGAGGCCGACGCCCGCGCCGACGACGCCGAGGATCGGCGCGGCGAGTCGAAGCGGACCGTGGCGCGTCTTCCACGCGAGCGCCGCAGGAATCATCGCGAGCGCGAGGCCGATCGCGGCGCCTGTGAGCGCGTGACGTAACGCAAGGCGCGCACGAACGCGCCGCGCCCATCGCTCGAAGAGCGGATGGAAGCGAGGGAAGGTCGGCTTTCGATCGGCGTTGGTCAACAACCCGGAACCTCGATGGGACGCATCGTCAACGTATCGCAACGGGAGACGAGTCAGGCACTCCGTCCATTCCGTTCGTACGCGTGAGCGGCCTCTTCGCTCTCTCGAACGGTCGCAGCTTGCCGGGCGCTCGGCGATCCAGCTCGGACCGCCATGCGCACATCATGCCACGTTCGGCCGCCTGGATCTTTGGACCCCCAGGGACTTCCGAGTTGTCACCCAGTGGGACTGGAAACGTTCAACGGGCGAAATGCCACGAGCCGACGAAACACTACAAATTCAAAAGGTTTGGAGATTTTTTTTGCGATTCCAAAAGTGACGAGGAAGATTTGCCGGCTGGCTCGTCACCTGCATTGACCTCAAGCGACCCTTCTCTCCCTCGCCCTCCTGGAGGCAACGACGTGCTGCCCTTTACGAAACGACCGAACCGACCTGAAGATGCCGACGTCGTCGACTCGGGGGAGATCGATGTCGTCCGCAGCATGCCGAGCAGCGTCCCGCCGCCCTCGTACGTTAAGCCGCGCCTGACGGCGCCGCCGGTCTCGCAGCGTTACCCCGCGCAGCACACCGCGACGCACCCCGTGCCGCACCCGGCGCCGCACCCGGCGCCGCCGAGCGAGCGCCCGCGCGTCTTCCAGCGCTCGATCGACGAAGAGATGACGACGGTGATGCCGTCGAAGCGTGGCTCGTCGTTTCCGCCGGCCAGCTCGCACGCGCCGCGCTCGTCCACCCGCCCGCGCGCAGGTCGTGAGGACGAGGAGCGCACGATGCTCCGCCCGATGACGCCGGCGCAGTCGTTCTCGCCGCGCCCCAGCACCAGCACCCGCACCGTTCCGCCGCCGCCGTCGTCGCGCCCCGCCGCGTTCGTGCCGCCGCCGCCGCCGATGCCGAACGGCTTCGGTCTCCACGTGAATACGCCGCCGACGATGCTCGGCCAGACCGCGATCCCGCAGAGCGTTCGCGCGCAGGCGCTCGCCGCCGTTCGCGCCCACCAGTCTGGTCAGGTACCTGCGTACAGTCCTTCCCCGCCGCCGAGCAGCACCATCCCGCCGGCGCCGCCGAGCGATCCGGCGATCAACCCGCCGGCGACCGTCATCACGACCCGCACGCGCGTGCTCATCGGGCGCCCGACGATGTCGTGGGCCGCGGCCCTCCTCGCGATGGGCGTGTTCGTCGGTCTCGTCACGGCGGTCGTCGCGCGTGGCGACGCCGACTCGCTCATCGACGCGACGGCGTCGTTCGTCGACCCCGCACACTCGACCGCGCGCGCCGCCGCTGCGCAGCCCGCCGCGCCCGCTCCGCTCCCGGCCGCCGCGCCGATCGCTCCGCCGGTCGTCGCCCCGATCGCGCCGCCTGCGCCGCTCCCCGTCGCGCTGGTCCCTGCCCCCATCAACCCGCCCGCGCCGATCGCAGCGGCACCCGCTGCCGCGCCGCTCCCGCCGATCCCGCTCACCGACTCGAAGAGCGACGCGACGAAGACCGTCGCGACGAACGATCTGCCGACCGCCAACGCCACGCCCGACAAGAAGCCGCCGGTCGCCTACGCCGCACCCCCCGTCGCGAAGGCCGCGCCGCGCTACTATGCGCCGCGTCCCGCGCCGGAGCCGAGGGTCGCTGCGGCTCCGAGGCCCGCGCCCGTTCCGCGCGCGAGGAAGGTCTCGGCGAGCGACGACGACAACAACGCTGCCGCGGCGGCGGACAAGCTCGCGCGCGAGCAGCTCGAATCGGCGCTCAAGTAATCGCCGCCGTCACGGCGGGGCGCACTGGTACGTGCTCACCGACAGGTGCGTGACCGCCTTGCACGGCTTCAATCCATAGTCCGCGCAGTTGACCTCGAGGCGATGCGGTCCGCGGTGGCATCCGACGACGCCGCCGTCGCTCGTGCACCCTGCCGTGCACGCGGATCCGGACGCCGTGCACGCGCGCGCGACGTCCCACGCGGGGCCGGTGCTCGTGCCCGTACAGGTGCCCGCGTTCTCGAGCAGATCGTGGCAGTCGAGCGACTCGATGCGCCCGCTAGGGCAGCCGAGGGCGACCGCGCCGTAGCAGAGGACGGACGCGTCGGGCGTGCACGCGGTGGCGCCGGCGGTCGGGAGGCACGAGGGGCCCACGCCTGCGTTCGTCACGCAGCTGCCCGCGCCGAAGAGCGCGCAGTCGACGCCCTGATCGGTTCCGCCCCCGCAGTATTGAACCTTTGCGGCGTTGCACGACGGGGGCGGCGAGCCTACGCAGACGCCCGCCGTTCCCACGCAGAGCGGTGAGCTTCCGACCGTCTGGCACGCGCGCCCTTGGCCCGGGCATCCGACGATGGCGAGCGGCGCGCCGCCGTCGGGCGCGCAGTCGTAGCCGACGTCACCAGCCGCGGCGCACTCGGCAAAATCTCCGGGACCTGCGCCGGTGCTGCACCCGGCGCCGGCGCCGGCCGTCACGCACGAGAGCACATCGGCGCACGACGTTACCTGCTGGAGGCAGTCCCAGTATTTGTGGAGCTTGCCGGTGACCTGACGGTTCGGGAAGAGCGGGCAGTCGTAGGCGCGAAGCGCGTCTTCGAAGCACTGCCCGAGATCGTTCGGGCCGAGCGCGCCGACGCACGCGCCGAGCCACGCGCAGGCGCGACGCGCGGCGGTGTGCGCGTCGGTCAGAGTCCACGTGCAGAAATCAGTCGGCGCCGAGTCGCGCCCGCCGCCTTCGCCCGGCGTGCCGCCTTCGGCATCGCCGCCGTCGCCGTTGCCGGTGTCGCTTCCGTCACCGGTGTTGCCGTCGGGCTTGGTCCCCGGACCGTCGGCGGTCGCGTCGGGCGAGGACGCGCACGCGTCGGCGGTCGGATCGCTCGCGCAGAGAGTGTCGAAGTCGGTCGAGTGGAACAGGTCGATCCCGCACGCCGCGAGCGACGCACCGACCAGGACCGCGGCGACGTGATGGGCGCGCATCAGAAGGTGCCTGCGACGCCGGCGGCGCCGGGTCCGACGAACAGGCGACCCGTCGTGCTCGTGGTGGCCGACGCGCTCGGCTTCGCCCATAGAATGACCGCGACCGTCGCGAGCGCGGCGCCGCCCACCCACGTCGCGAGCGCGACGGTGTCCCATGTCCGAACGGGACTCCGCAGATCGTCGCAACCTGCCTGCGGCGTGCGCGCGGCGCACTGGGTCTTACCGTCGGACTGCTGACCGTCGGCGATGAAGAAGGCTCCGACGCCCGCGCCGATGAGCGCGACCGCGCCGACCGTGGCGACGATCGCCGCCGTCTTGCTCTCCGACTTGGGCGGAGGCGCAGACGTCGAAGGCCCTGCGCTCGGCGGTGGATTCGGCGTCGGTACCGGGGCAGGGCGTGGCGTCGGGAGGGGCGCGGGACCAGGCGTCGGCGCCGGCTTCGCGTCGTCGTCGAGGACCACATCCACTGTGGTGATCTCGCGCTCCTGCCCAATGATCGTGCGCGTGAACGGCTTGCGCCCCGGCGCCCTCGCGTCGACGGTGTGTGCCTTCGGATCGACGGGCATCTCGGCGGCGTAGAGGCCGGGGGCGAGCGTCTTGCCGTCGACGACCACCTCGAGCCCTTTCACGTCGGGCGGCGCCTTGACGACCAGTCGGGGAACGCGTGCCTGCAGCGCGGCGATCGGGTCTTTCAGCGCGGCGAGGACCTCACGGTTCTTCTCGTCGGTGGCCTGCTTCTCCGCGAGCGCGAAGTCGGCGAGCGCAGCCACGAGCTGGCCTGTCTTCTCCTCGGCGAGCGCGATGTGGAAGCGGACACCCGGCGTCACCTTGATCTGCGTGATCCGGCGCAGCTTCTCGAGCGCGCCGTTCCAGTCCCCGGCCTTCTCGTCCTTCTCCGCGCGCGCGAACAGGTCGCGCGCCTCTCGGAGCTCGGTCTGCGTAGGCTCTGCCGCGCTGCTGCTCGAAGCCGTCGCGACACACGCCATCGCCAGGGCGACGACGATCGCGGCCTTCCCCCTCCGAGAGCGAGTCCCCAGCATCTCCATGCATCTACCCGCTCGCGCGCGAACCGTCGAGATTCTGCCGTCTCGCGGACGACGGATCAGCCGCCGTCGCGCCCGCCCCCGCCGCCGCCCCCGCCGCCCCCGCCGCCGCCGCCGCCCCCGCCGCCGCCCCCGCCGCCCCCGCCGCCCCCGCCACCAAGCCCGCCGAGGCCGCCGAGCACCGAGGTGCAGTCGGCGCCGCACTTGGTGGCGATGCACGAGACGATCGAGACGATGGGAAGGAGGCCCGCCGGATCCGGGGAGCACTGGAGGAGGCACGCTGGGCTCGTGTTGCCGCCGGCGAAGCACTTCTGAACCGCGCACTGCAGCGTCGTTCGGCACGTCGTCGACTGGACGCACTTCAGGATCGTCTGCCCACACTGCTGCGCGACGCAGGTGCCGCAGTCGACGAGGCTCGCCTCGTGGCCTGCGTCGACCGAGGTCTCGGCGGCGTCCGCGTCGGCGGCGGCGTCGCTGAGCGTGCCGGTCGCGTCGGCGGCGGCGTCCGCGCCGAGACCCTGAACGATCTCGATATCGAGCGGCCCGCGGCTCCCGCACGCGGCGACGAGCGCGCTCGTGAGGACGGCGATCGAGACCGCGATCGCGCGAGGGGCAACGGCGCGTGCAGTCGGCGGCATCGGACGCATCGGACGCATCGGCGGCAGCTTACGCCGTGAAAGAGACGTGTAAAGCAAACAGTGAGCGCTATCTTCGCGTGCCATGACGCAAGCGGTCACGTCTCCGGAGGACTTCCGCCGCGCGTGCGACGAGGCGCGCGCGCGCGGGCAGAAGGTCGGTCTCGTCCCGACGATGGGCGCGCTCCACGAAGGTCATCTCGCGCTCGTTCGGGAGGCGAAGGCGCGCACGGATCTCGTCGTCGTCTCCATCTTCGTGAATCCCACCCAATTCGGCCCCCACGAAGACTTCGCGAAATACCCGCGCGATCTGGACGGCGATCGTCGCAAGCTGGCGACGGCGCACGCCGATCTGGTCTTCGCGCCGGAGGGTAGGGCGATGTACCCGGAAGGGGAGCAAACACGCGTGCACGTCGGCACCCTCGCGGCCTCTCTCTGCGGGCCGTTCCGCCCGGGCCACTTCGAGGGAGTTGCCACGATCGTCACGAAGCTCTTGGCGCTCACGGGGCCGTGCGTCGCCGTCTTCGGCAAGAAGGACTACCAGCAGCTGGCGATCCTCCGGCGCGTCGCGCGCGACTTGTTCCTGCCGGTCGAGGTCGTGGGTCATCCCATCGTCCGCGAGGCCGACGGGCTCGCGATGAGCTCGCGCAACGCCTACCTGTCGACAGAGGAGCGCACAAGCGCGCTGGCGCTCTCGCGTGGCCTCGCCGCCGCCGCCCGCGCGTTCGCAGCCGGCGAACGGAGCGCCTCGAAGCTCCGCGCCCTCGCGCGCGCTCCCGTTCAGGCGGTCGCCACCTCGATCGACTACGTCGACGTCACGACCGCCGACGGCCTCGCGTCCATCCCCGACGGTGACGCGATCGGAGATCGCGCGCTCGTGGCGATGGCCTGCCGCATCGGGACGACGCGCCTGATCGACAACGTCGTCCTCGGCGAGGACCCGGTCCCCGGCCCGGGCTCGACGGGCGCGTGACGCCGAGGGGTGGCGCGTCCCCAGTGACGCTCTGTAGTGACGTTGGGCGCGCCCTGCGCTAAGTCAGGCCTCGTGGAGAAGATGGGCGGACGCTTCGTGGTGATCGAGGGCATCGACGGCGCGGGAACGACCACGCAGGTCGCTCGCCTCGCCGATCGATTGAAGAAGAAGGGCGACCGCCCCGTGCGGACGACGCGCGAGCCAAGCGATGGGCCGGTCGGCACGCTCGTGCGGCAGGTGCTCACGGGTCGCATCGTCCTTCCAGGCGGGCGCGCGCCCGGCTGGGCGACGATGGCGCTCCTCTTCGCGGCGGATCGAATGGATCACGTCGAGAGCGAAATCGAGCCTTTTTTGGCCTCCGGCGGCGTCGTCCTCAGCGACCGGTACGACGCCTCGAGCCTCGCGTACCAGAGCGTCAGCAGCGGGAGAGGGGGAGAGGCCACGATCGAGTGGATCCGCGAGATCAACCATCTCGCGCTGCGCCCCGATCTCACGATCGTTCTGGATGTGCCGCCCGACGTCGGCGCCGCCCGCCGCGAAGCGCGCGGAGAGGCCGCGCAGCTGTACGAGCAGAACGAGGTGCAGCGCGCGCTGGCCGCCTTCTACAAGGAGCTCCCGCGCCACATGCCGAAGGACAAGATCGTCCTCGTCGACGCGATCGGGAGCATCGACGACGTGGAGCGCCGCGTGATCGAGGCGTACGACGCCCACTGGCGGACGGCGTAGCCCTCGGGCGGCCCTGTCCGGCGTTTCTGCTCGAAAGTTGAAAAAGCAGCCCGTTCGAGGCAGGGTCTACGACATGCGAAGCGCCGCCGGACTCGTGGGACTCTTCCTCGTGGGGCTCGTCGCGTGCGGGGGCTCGGCTCCGCCCGCCGAGGGGCCGTCCGGTCAGGCCGCGCGTACGGCCGTCGTCGCACCCGCACCGACGCCGCTCCCCACGCCGGCGGGATCGATCCGGCGCTCGCAGCTCCACGCCGTGCTCCAGGCAGGACCCGGCGCGTTTTTGCAGCGCGTGACGCTCGACGAGCACGCCGTCTTCCAGGGTGGGCGCTTCCAAGGCTTCCGCGTGCAGCGACTCAACGACCCGGGGATGTTCCAGGGAGTGGATCTGAAAGCGGGAGACGTCGTCACCCACGTCAACGGCTTCTCGATCGAGCATCCGGAAGAGGCGCTCGAAGCGTTCAAGTCGCTCGACGTCTCGAGCGAGCTCCGCGTCGAGTACGAGCGCGAGGGGGTTCCGCGCGAGCTCCGCTACGCGATCATCGACGACGAGCCGACCGCACCGGCGCCCGCGTCGACGGCCGCCCCGAAGCCTGCGCCGACGCCGACACCTGCTGCGGCGCCGACGACCGCCCCGAAGTCCGTCAAGTAGTCGCGGGGGAGGCCGAGAGGCGCGCGATCCCCAGGCGATCGGTGTCGACGCTCGCCGTGGCCGGCGCGCTCGGGGTGAAGCGCAGGACGACGGCGCCGGTCGCTCCTACGAGGACGTGCGCGGCGTCGACGGCGCCGTGCGTCGCGCCCTCGGCGTGGAGCGCGTCGAGCGCGGCCTCGATCTCCAGAGCTTGCGCGCGCGTGAGGGCGGCTGCGGGATCGCCACGCGTGGGCTCCAGCCAGATCTCTTCTCCCTCGCGATCGACGCGGAGCACCGTCTGGAGGCCGCGGTGGCCCGCGCGCGCGAACGCTTTGGCCCGAGCGAGGGAGTGCTCGTTCAGCGGCACCCGCTCGATCGCGCGCTCGATCCATCCGTCGACGGCGGTGCCGTCGTCGCGGACCGTCACACGCCCAGCGCGCGGGTGCTCGCTCGGGGCCCGCTTCGGCGGCTTGGGCGCAGCGGGTTCGACGACGCTCGGCCACGACA
This sequence comes from Polyangiales bacterium, assembly GCA_038231275.1. Classification (GTDB taxonomy): domain Bacteria; phylum Myxococcota_A; class Polyangia; order Polyangiales; family Polyangiaceae; genus JANYHK01. The sequence continues at coordinate 292,469 of JBBRLQ010000002.1, read as the reverse complement.
GCGCCGTCAGCATGCGACGCGCCGTGAACGCGTCCGCCGGTCGCCCATCGGGCTCCGCCGAGATCATGCGCATGACCAGCCGATCGTGGCGCGCGTCGAGATCGCGGTGCGCGCCGCTGGGCAGCGTGCGCGGCGGCTCGGGCGGCTCGGGGCGATCGCCGGTGAGCATCTCGAGGAGCATCGCGCCTACGCCGTAGAGATCGCTCTTGAGCGTGGCCGGCCTTCCTTCGCGCTGCTCGGGGCTCATGTACGCGAGCGTGCCGATGACGCCGGCGGTCGCGGTCGCAGAGAGATCGCCGAGGTGCGCGACGCCGAAGTCGCCGAGGCGCGCGACGCCGGCGTCGTCGAAGAGCACGTTCGCGGGCTTCACGTCGCGATGCAAGACGCCGAGCCGATGCGCCTCCGCCAGCGCGCTCAGGACGGCGCACGCGATCTCGACCGCCCGCGCCGGCGAGAGCGCGCCACCCTCCATGCGGTTCTCGAGGGTGCCGCCGTTCATCCACATGAGCGCGATCGCCGGGCCCTCGGGCATGTAGTCGCGTAGCGGCACCACGTTCGGGTGATCGAGCGTGCCCAGCACCTTCACCTCTCGCTCGAAGCGCGCGAGCGCGTCGCGACCGGCCCCTCGCGCGTCGTACGCGGCGAAGACCTTCACGGCGACGTGCTCGTTGCGCACGCCGTCGATGCACTCGACGACGCGCGCGCTCGGGCTCGAGGCGACCTCGCGCAAGACCTCGTAGCGGCCGAAGAGCCGCGCCTTGACGGCGGCCGGCGGCGCGTCGACCGCCGCGGGCTCGAGCGGTCCCCCGAGCGCGTCGAGCTCGAAGGTCACCTCCGCGAGCGCCTGTCCGAGGCCGAGCTTCTCGAGCGCGCGGGCGAGCAGGGTCAGCGCGGCCCTTCGCTCGGTCGCCGCTGCCGGTACCTTCTGGAGTGCGCGCGCCGCCGCCTCTGCCTTGCCGTAGCGAAGGAGCAGCGCGCCGAGCGCGACGTGTCGCGCCCAGATCGATGGATCTCTCCGAATGGCCGACTCGAGCACGCGCGCCGCGCCGACGACGTCTGCGGCCTCCTCGAGCAAGCGCGCCGCGCGTACCGCCTCACCGGCGCGCTCCCACGATCGGGCCGCCTGCGCCCTGTCTCCCGCCGCTTCGTGCAGACGCGCGCACCATCCGTGATCACCGCGTCGCTCGAGGCGTGCGGCCACCCGACCGAGCGCGCTCTTGTCGTGCGCGACCGCCGCGAGCGCCTTCTCCGCGGTCGTATCGTCGCCTCCTGCAACCGCGAGAGGCAACGCGCGCGCGGCGTCTCCTGCAGACAGCGCGGCGAGCGCAGCCTCCTTCCACGCGCACGCGCGCTCGTACAGATCCGATGCGACGCCATGAGCACCGCGAAGCGAGGCCAGCTCGGCGGCCGCGATCAGCCGCTCCTCTTTGACGAGCTGCGCGACGTCCGGATCCACCGCTCTAGGTTAGTCCGTATCGTCGTCGTCGTCGTCGGCCGGGGGGGGACCGGCGGTTCCCCTCGCGAGCGCCAGCGCGGCGTCGACGTCCGTGCCCATCACGAAGGGGAGGGTCGGCTTGTCGCCACGGGAGAGCGCGCGCTGGTCGCTCTTTTGCGCCAAGTCCCCGAGGATGCCGCGCTCGCGGTTTCGCCGCCCGGGGCCGCTGGCGTCGATCCAGAAGTAGCTCCGGTCGCGCACGTCCACGTGCACGAAGCCGCTCTGTGGATAGACGCCCACGCCGACGAAGCCCATCTCGCGCGCGAACTTCGCAACGTCCTCGTCGCTGGCGCCCGGCACCACGAGATCCATCGCGCGCCCGCGTCCGTGGTTCGACGCGCCGTGGTATGGCGTTCGGTAGCCAGAGACCATTCGCACCTCTTGCGCGGAGAAATGCGTCTGGATCGCGTAGACGACGTCGAGCAGCCGCGGCTCGATTGGGTGCTCGTTCCCCGAGTGCGCCTCGCGCAGGACGAACGCGGCGCGATCGAGCTGCGACGCCGCGAAGCCGCCGCGGTCGGTGATCGCGGGCAGCTCCAGTCGATCGCCCGTGTTCAGCGCGAGGAGCGCGAGCAGCGGACGGCCGTTCGCATCCGTCGGCGCAGGTTTGTTCGGCGTCGGCGTGTGCCAGCCCTTCACATACTGGGCGTACTTCGGGGGCATCGGCTTGGCGACGTGCGCGACGGGGCCCGGCTTCTTCGCGGGAGTCGGCTTTTTGGGCGCGTCCCCACGGGCGTGCGCTGCGAGGAGCGCGATGGCCGAGAACGCGAGGACGCCACGCATGGACCGGACCCTAGTTCCAGGCCTCGGAAAATCAAGTTTTGTCGCTTCGAGGCCGGACCGGAAAAAGCCGCTCGGGCCTTCCGTCAGGAGCGTTTCGCTCCGCTGCGCTTCGCTCCACCTCAGCGGCGAGTGAAGGCGATCGTCCGCGCGAAGTCGAAGCGCACCTCGCCCGAGTCGAGCCCGCGCGCGCGGAACCCTTCGCGGTGCAGGCGATGAACGCTGATCGTTCCTTCGTCGATCGCGCCGAGCGCCGCGTTCGCGAGCGTGGCGTGGCCGCCGTCCGTGAAGAGGCAGCGCGTGACCGGCCTGGTGCGATCGCGCGAGGCGACGTCGACGTAGATGAGATCGTCGATCGCGCCGGCCTCCCACGCAAGATCGACCGCGGCGCCGGGGACGAGGAGCACGGGCGCGCGGCCGTCCTGGCTCGCGACGCGGACGTCGGACGGCTCGGCCGGAGCGGTCGCGAGCACTTCGAACGCGTCGACCTCCGCGGTGCCCGTGCTTCGGAGCACGTAGCGTACTTGAGGAGAGAGAGCGCTCTCGCCGCGGCCCGTATACACGACGCCGCTCACGAGATCGGCGACGTCGGGGAGCTGCCGAGCGGTGAGGCTCGTCTTCACGCCGTTCGCCTCGAGTGAGACGCCGCCGACGTCCGCGAGCTTGACCGCCCGCGCGGGCGCGTCGCTCCAGCCGCGGCCGACCTGCGTGCAACCGCCGAGCGCCGGGAAATCCACGGCGGCGCCGATCATGCGCAGCGAGGCCTCATCGACCACGCCCGAGCGCATCTGCACGAAGCGCGCGATCGCCTCGGCGCGCGTCCCATCCCCGGGACCGGCAGTGCGCTCCACCACGACGATCGCGGCGGCGGGGCTGGTCGCTTCGGCGTCGGCCGCTTCGGCGGAGGCCGCGACGGGCGCGGAACAACCGACGAGCAGCGCGAGGGCGGCGGGTGCGGCGGGGGCGAGGCTGAGAAGGGGAAGGCGCATTCGTCGTTCCGACTAGGTTAACGGGAGGCCGCCGGCTCTGCAAGCCGCGTCGTGCGATTTCAATAAGTTGGAGCCTACGGGGGCCCCTCAGAAGGTCCACCAGAGCGCGGTCGCGGGCGAGAGGGCCACGCCGCTGACCTTCACGTGCGTGTCGTTGTAGTCGCCGGTCGCCGACTGGTACGCGACGTCGAGCTCGAGGGCGACGTGGACGTGGCGGAAGCCGGTTCCGACGCCGATGAGGCCGCCTCCGTAGTAGCGGGTCGCGGCGAGATGAATCGGCGGCGTGCCGATCGAGACGCTCTTCGGCTCGCTCGTCAGGCTCTCGATCTCGTCGCGCTCGAAGCCGCCGCGCGCCCCTCCCCACACGTGGTAGAGGCCGCCGTCGCTCCGCCAGCCGACGAGGATCGGGACGTCCGCGCCGAAGCCGTGGAGCGCCGACAGCTCGACGTTCGGCAGCGGCGAGCCCTGCTGCCGCCCGTAGAAGGCGCCCGTCACGCCGGCGCCGACCGAGAGCGCGAAGCCGCCCGACTCGAACGACCGACGCAGATCGATCCGAGCGCCGCGCCCCGTGTATGCGATTCCGCCCTCCGCGTGCCCGCCGACACCGACGCGCGCCGCGACGAACGGCGCGAGCCCTGGCGCCACGAGTGCGGTGACGAGCGCGCCCTTCGCGTAGGTCGGGTTCGACCCGGGCGTCCCCGGCACGTCGATGTTTTGCGCCGCTTGATCGCGCGCGTTTCGCACGTCCTCGGCGATCGAGCCGACCGCGACGTTCGCGCTCACGCCCGCCGCCGCCCGAATGACCCCGGCGTCCAGCGTCTGCGCGGGGTGAAGGAGCGGTGATCCTCCGGCGCAACCCACGAGGGCCACGCACGTCGCGCATGCGAGCGCGCGCTTCATCGAGCCGCTACTTCCGGAAGCGGGAAGGGTACTCGTTCACGCCGGCGCGCTTCTGCAGCTCCGCGTCGTCCGGGTGAAGCTTGAGGGCGCGCTCGATGAGGAGCTTCTCCTCTTCTTTGTGTCCGGGGTCGGGGAGGCAGCACTCGACGGGGCACACGGCCTGGCAGGCCTCGTGATCGTAGAAGCCGACGCACTCGGTGCAGAGCTCGGGGTCGATGATGTAAATCTCGTCACCCTCGCTGATGGCCTCGTTCGGGCACTCCGGCTCGCACGCGCCGCAGTTGATGCAGTCTGCAGTGATGTAGGTCGCCATGAGGTTTGCGGCGTGAACCTAGGGTCCAACCGCGATGATGTCAAACGGGTTTCAGCTTGCGAGGGAGGATGCTAGGGTCCGCCGCCGCATGCCCCGCGTGCTCCTTTTCTGCCTTTTAATCCTCTCGTCCGGCTGGGCGATGGGGTGCACGCCGTCGATCGGCGACAAGTGCACGCTGTCGACCGACTGCTCGCTCCGCGGCGATCGCCTCTGCGACACGTCGCAGCCGGGTGGGTACTGCACCCTCTTCAACTGTCGCGGCGACCTCTGCCCGGACCAGGCCGCGTGCGTCATGTTCCACCCTGCCGTGCAGGGGTGCGGGTACGACGACCGCCGAACCTCGCGCACCGCCCGCACCTTCTGCATGGCGCAGTGCCACTCCGACTCGGACTGCCGCGGCGGGTACATTTGTGCCGATCCTCGGCAGACGCCGTGGAGCGCCGTCATCCTCGACGACGACCAGACGCAGCACGTGTGCATCGTGCCTCCCGATCTGGGAGAGGGCGCCGTCGGCGGACCGGCGACGCTCGCGAGCACGCCTGACGCTGCCGTGTGCCAGCCGGCGGCGCCCGACCTCGGCGTCACCGACGCGGGCTCGGGCGACGCGGGCGTGCGCGACGCGGGCGATGCAGGCGATGCAGGTGCGCCAGACGGAGGCGCCGACGCCGGAGATTCAGGCCCCGTGGACGCCGCCGGGGGCGGGTGATCTTCCGCGCCGCGCGCGCCGTCCTCTCGCGCGTCGCCGAGGCCGCGGCGGTCCTCCTCGTCCTCGCCTCGCTCGTCTTCTTCGCGATGCGCCTCCTGCCGGGCGATCCGGCGGCGCTCATCCTTGGCGATCAATCGGAGGAGGCGGAGCGCGCGCTCCTCCGCGCGAAGCTCGGGCTCGATCAGCCCCTATGGTTGCAGTATGCACATTTCCTGCGCGGCCTCGCCACACTCGATCTCGGGGAGTCGCTGCGGCGGCCCGGGGTCGCGGCGATGGCGCGCGTCGGCGCGGCGCTCGGTCCTACGAGCGAGCTCGCCGCGCTCGCGGTCCTCTTCGGCGCGATCCTCGGCGTCGGCGCGGCGCTCCTCGCCTCGGGGCCCTGGCTGGGGGAAAGGAGGCGCGTCGTCGATCGCGTCCTCGTCGCGGTCGCCGCCACGCCGCTGCTCGCGTTCGCGCCGGTCGTGACCTACGGGCTCGCCGCGCGTCTTCGCGTCGTTCCGTTGCCGGGCGATCCCGACGCGGGCTTCGCGGGCCTCGCGTTCGCGAGCGCGCTCCTCGGTATTCCGCTCGCCGCGCAGGTCGGTCGTGTGGGTCGCGCCGCGCTCGCCGACGTCGGGCGCGCGCAGTTCATGGGGGTGGCGCGCGCGAAGGGCGCCACGAACTTCCGCGTGTGGGTGGTCCATGCGCTTCCGCCGAGCGCGGGCCCCATCGTCACGGTGATCGCGACGCAGCTCGGCGCGCTCCTCGGCGGCGCCGTCGTCCTGGAGCGCCTCTTCGAGCGCGCCGGCCTCGGGTCGTTGATGCTCGAGGCGTACGCGTCGCGCGACTTGCCGGTGCTCGAGGGCGCGGTCGTAGCGTCGGGCGCGCTCTTCGTCCTCACGCAAGGGCTCGCGGCGCTGGCGCACGCGGCGATGGATCCGCGGGTGCGCGCGTGAAGGGGCGACTGCTCCGTCTCCTGCCGCTCGCGCTCCTCGTCGTCTTCGCGTCGGCGGTGTGCGTTTCTGCGTCGCGGGCGCCCGATCGGCTCGTTCTCGCCGACGCCTTCTGCGCGCCGACGCTCGCGCGCCCGCTCGGCTGCGGGGAGGCTGGCGTCGATCTCACGTCGCTCTTGGGCCACGCCATCCTCCGCGGCGCTCTGCTCGCGGTGGTCGTGGCGCTCGTCGGTTTCGCGATCGGCACGCCCCTCGGCGCCGCGTCGGCGATGATGCGCGGCCGCTTCGAGCGCGCCGTCGAGCGCGCGTGCGATCTCGTGCAGGCGTTCCCCACCTTCCTCCTCGCGTTCGCGGTCCTCTCCGCGGTGCGCGCGCCGAGCCGCCTCCACCTCGGCGTCGTGTTCGCGATCACGGCGTGGGCGCCCTTCGCGCGCCTCGCGTTGGTGCAGACGCGCGTGCTCCGGGACGCCGCGTTCGTCGAGGCGGCGTACGCGCTCGGCCTCGGGCGCGCGGAGGTGCTCTTCCGCCACGTGCTGCCGAATTTGCTCGGCGTCGTCGCGGTCCAGCTGGGCGGCACCGCCGCGGCGATCGTCGTGAGCGAAGCCGCGCTGTCGTTCCTCGGCTTCGGGCCGCGCGATGGTGTGTCCCTCGGGAGCGTGATGGATCAGGGCGTCGCGTCGATGCTCCGCGCGCCGCATGTCCTCGTCGCCGGCAGCCTGTCGGTCTTCGTCACGAGCGCTTCGATGCTGATCGCGGGCCGCGCGGCCGCCCGCGACTGAGAGTCCTCGCAGCCGCGCCCGGCGCCCCGGCCGCGCGTTTCTGCTAAATGCATCTTCGTCATGCTTCACCCCCCGCCGCTGCCGCGAACGCTCGAGGCGAGCCTGCGCGATCTCGCGAGCGACAAGCCGCAGACGCGCGCCTCGTCGATCAAAGACCTCGCGCGGCACGCGACGAACGACGACGCGGCGCGCGCGCGGGCGCTGCCGCTCTTCGAGAAGGCGCTCAAGGACGAGCACGCCGGCGTCCGCGGCGCCGCGGCGATCGCGCTGGCCGACGTGAAGGGAGTAGAGGCGCTCCCGTCGCTCCTCACCGCGGTCGAGGACGTGGACGGGTACGTGCGCCAGATGGCCCTGAACGCCCTCGGCGAGATCGGCGATAGGCGGGCTGCGGGGCGCCTCGAGCGCGCGCTCGCGGACGAGCGTCCGGAGGTCCGTTACCAGGCGGTCATCGCCTTCTCGCGCGTCGCGAGCCCCGAGGACGTCCCCGCCGCGCTCCTCGCCGCGACGCGCGACGACGATCCCGCGATCCGCTACATCGCCCTCCGCATCGCCGAAGATCAGCGCGACCTCGACGCGTCGCCGCTCCACGCGCGCGCCAAGGCGATGCTCGAGGACGCCGCCTCCGAAGTTCGCCTCGTCGCCGCCATCTACCTGGCGAAGGCCGGTGACGATGCCGGTCGCGCCCTCATCCTCGACGTCGTGCGCGGCGGCCTCGCGCGACGCGCCGAGGTCGAGGACGAGCAAGAGGCGATCGAAGTCACCGGCGCGCTGGGGATGAAGGAGGCCATCCCGCACCTCGAGCGCCGCGCGTGGGGGCTTCGTCGATTTGTGCAGTCTACATGTGAATTCCAAGCCAAGGTCGCGCTGGCGCGCATGGGGAACCCGCGCGCGATCACGGAGATCGTGAAGGACCTCGACTCCACCGATCGCGAGAAGCGCCAAGCCGCGGTCGTCGCCGCAGGCCGCGCGCGAATCGCCGAGGCGCGAGCGCGCATCGAGCAGCTCGGTGCCGACGCCGCCGATCCCGATCTCGTCAAAGAAGCCCTCGCGCTTCTCGGCTGACATGACGAACGACCGCACGTACGCCGGCGCGCGCTGGAGCGGTGAGCACCGCGCGGGTCACACCGAGAGCTGGTTCCTCAAGGCCAACGAACCGTCGGGCCAGCGCGCGATCTGGCTGAAGTGGACGCTCTTCCAGAGCGCGCGCGACGGGCGCGGTGAGCCGGGGAACGCGCGGCAGGGCAGCGCGATCGCCGAGACGTGGGCGGTGGCCTTCACTCGCGGCGGGCCGCAGGTCGCCGTCAAGAGCAGCGCCCCCGCGACGTCCGCGCGCATCTCCGCGACGGAGCTCGACGTGCGCATGGACGCCTCGCGCCTCACGCCGCGAATCGCGCGCGGCACGATCGACAGCGGCGGCCGCGCGATCGCCGTCGACCTATCGATCGACGCGCGCGGCGGTCCGTTCGCCGCTTACTCCGACGGCCTGATGAACGGCCGATTTCCCACGCAGAAGGTCGCCTCGCCGCTGGCCGACGCGCGTATCTCGGGAATCGCGCGCGTCGACGGCGTCGTGTGGACCCTCGAGGGATGGCCGGGGATGGTCGGTCACAACTGGGGCCCCCGCCACACGCCGCTCTACGCGTGGGTTCATTGCAACGCCTGGAACGAGGACGTGGACCTGGTGGTCGAGTGCATGAGCGGGCGCTCGCGCGTCGGGCCGCTACTTGCGCCCCTCGGGACAATCGCGACGGTGCGCGTCGGCGCCGCCGATCTCCGGATGAACACGCTCGCGTCGATCGCCCGCAATCGTGCGACGGTATCTCCTCATCGCTACACGCTCCGCGCGTACGGCGACGGCGCCTCGCTCGAGGGCGAGGTCATCGGCGATCCCTCGCACACCGTCGGGCTCTACTACCCGAACCCCGACGGCCCGCCGACGCATTGCTTGAACACGAAGCTGGCCCGCGCCACCTTCGAGCTCCGCACCGCCGCGGGCGTCACGCGCGCGACTTCGGACGCGTGCGCCTTGGAAGTCGGCACGCTCGACCCCACGCACGGGGTCCGGATGGTCTTGTAGAATGCAAACGACACGAAAGGTCCTCGTCACCGTCGCGCTCGTCGCCCTGGGCCTCTGGATGGGCGGGATGGTCGCCCTCGGCGCGATCGCGGCTCCCGTCGTCTTCGGCACGGTCCCCGCGCCGTGGAGCGCCGACTCGATGACCGTCGTTTTCCGCCGCTTCGACAAGCTCGCCGTCGCGTGCGTGCTCGTCGTCCTCGCGGTCGAGGCGGGGCTCGCTGCGCTGCGCGATCGCAAGCTCGATCGGCTCGACCTCGCGCGCGGCGCGCTGGCGACGCTGGCGGCCGGCGCGGCGCTCTACGTTGCCGCGCTCGTCTCGCCGCGCATCGAAGCGCTCCACCGCGGCGGCGCGATTCGTGGGCTCGGCGCCGCCGGCGAAGAGCTGAACGCGATTCATCAGGTCGCCGAGCGCGCAGGCAAAGCGGAGCTCGTCCTCGCCATCGCCCTGATCGCCCTCCACGTGATCGCGCTCACGCGGCCTCGCGAGCGCCAAAAACCCGATTGACGGTGCGGATGCCCGCGGGTAGCGTGCCCGAGATTTCCGGCACTGGGGCAAAGTGGATCCCCCAGACTCCGGCAGGGTGCTAACGACGAAAGCCGTCAGTCCCCGAACGGGAGGCCAAATTCATCAAGGGAATCAAGCGATTCGCGCATGGCTCCGGTCTTGCTAAAATTGCTAGGGTTGTTCGTACTCGGGGTCGAGGCGTTTCTAGAACCATCATTGGCTTGCGGCGTGAGCCGCGCAGGGCAGTAGGAGGCGGGTCATGGCGTTGAAGAAGTGGTTGACGGTCGCGGGTTGCGCGGGTTTCGTGAGCGCCATCGTGTTCGGGTGCTCAAGCAGCACGTCGACCACCACGCCTGACGAAGGCGGCATTCTGGAGGCCGGCAAGAGGGACAGCGGCGGAGTCATCGACAGCGGCGGCGACGCCGGCGATCTCTGCACGCCGCCCGCGACGGTCACGTACACGAAGAAGTGGGAGCCTCCCCACGCGCACCAGAACGCCTGCAGCCAGGCCAACATCGATCTCTTCCGCAAGGTGTGCTTCGGCACGCAGGCGGACGGCGGCGCGGCGTGCAAGTCGTTCACGAACAGCGCGGCCGGCAAGATCTGCCAAGAGTGCATCCTCCCGACGACCGGCACCGCGAAGGGCGCGCTGCTCGCCACGGGCGGGTTCGTCAGCCCGAACATCGCCGGCTGCATCGCCATCTCCCAGGGCACGGTCGCCGACGGCGCCGGCTGCGCGAGCGCGACGCTGTACCTGACGCAGTGCCGCCAGAAGGCGTGCGACGCGTGCGCGAAGGATCCGAACACGACGACCGACATGATCAACGCGTGCGACGGCGCCGCCGATACGGGCGCCTGCACTGACGAAGTGACCGCAGCGGGGTGCCTCGACGCGCTCGCCGATGGCGGCACTGCGGCATCGGCGTGCCTCGACGGCGCGGGCGGCGGCTTCGACGCGGCCTACTCGGCCGTCGTCCCGGTCTTCTGCCTCGACACCAGCGACGGTGGCACCACCGACGCGTCGGACGGCAGCAGCGACGCCCCGGCGGACGGCTGATCGACGCGAGGTCGAACGACGAGCTCTAACGGGGAGCGGGGCAGGTCCGACAGGGCTTGGCCCCGCTCGTCGTTTTGGGCTACGAGACCCGAGATCATGCGCACCATCCTCCTCCTCGCCGCGACCCTCGGTCTTTTCGGGACCGGCTGCGGCGGTTGCGCCGACGACAAAGGCGCCCCGCCTTCTTCGAGCACGCCAACGATGAATGCGCCGACTCACAAGACGACGCACGTCCGCGTGCAGTTCGACGCCAGCCCGAGCTTCGACGATCCGGCGGCCGGCGATCACTGAGCAGCCTCGCGGCGCGAGCGTCGTAGTTACTGGATTTGCTCGTATTTTGGGGTGACGGCGCCTCTCCGGCGCGCCGTGCTACGCTTAACTCGTCGGTGGAGCCTGAGCGCCACCGGTTTTTCCTCGTCCGCGAGGAGCACCTTCTTGAGCTTTCCATTTCCAAGGATCCTCACCGTCTCGATTGCGCTCGGCGTTCTCGGAACTGCCGTGGCGGGCGAGGGCTGTTCGTCCGCGGCGTCGTCGCTCGGCACGAGCGGCGGCAACCCGGATGGGGGTCACGGCGGCTCGAGCTCCGGCACCAGCAGCGGCGCTAACGACGCGACCGCGCCATGGGACGGCGGCGTCGCGAGCAGCTGCTTGCCCGCCGACGTGTCCACCTACAAACCTTCGTGGCGCAAGTCGGCCAAGTTCTACCAGGCCGTCTGCACGGCGGCCGACCTCGACAAGTTCCGCTCCTACTGCCTCGGCTCCGACGCGTCGGCGTGCGCGAAGGCCGTGAGCACCGACTGCGCGAAGTGCATCGCCACCGACGAAGCGGCCGACGTCTACGGAGCGGTCATCGTCCACAAAGGCTGGGTGGAGCTGAACCTCCCAGGCTGCGTCGCAAACGCGATGGGCGATCCCACCGGTGTGCGCTGCGCCGGCGCGATGCAAGCAATCGACATGTGCGAGCTCGCCGCGTGCAGCGCCAATTGTCCCGTTACGAGCGACGTAACGCTCACGCTCCTCGACGACTGCCGCACCAAGGTCGATATCGGCCAGTGTAGCGGCCTCGTCGCCGACGCCAACTGCACCAAGGGGCTCAGCGACGCCGGGCCCGACGTCGCCGCATGCTTCGCCGGGCAAACGTTCGCCGAGTCGTACACCACGATCGCCGGCATGTTCTGCATGCCGAACCCCCATCCTCCCCCCGTCGACGCCGGCGCCGGCGGGTAGACCGGTCGCGTCGACGTTACTTGGGCGGCGGGGGCACAGCGCCGCCCGGGCACCCGAAGACGGCGTGCGCGTCCTGCACCTTGCCGGTCTTGAGCTGGTCGCACGCCGCGCCGTAGAAGTGGAGCACGTTGCCTGCGGGATCGTAGTCCCAGCCGTTCTTGTGCGTCGTGTCGCGCGGCACCGGCGGCGGCGTCTTGTTGAAGTAGACGAAGATGAGGCTCGCGTCGCCGCCCGGCGGGGGTGAGGCGAGCTGCAGATCGCAGCCGAGCGCGCTCGCGGCGAGGCTGCCGAGGATCGCGTCGAGCGTGGCTTGGTCGTCCGCTTGGTAATATTTGTGCGCGCCGGCCGACGCGTGGCCGCCGGCGACCGCGAACGAGTCGAGCGCCGCGGTGTCGACCGCCGATCCGAAGCCGATCACGAACGTGCCGACGCCCTTCTGCGACAGCGACGTGATCGCCGCGAGCGTGGCGGCGTTGCCAGCCGGGACGGTCCCGCACCCCGCCTGCATTCCGTCCGTGATGAGCACGGCGAAGCTCGCGCGCGTCTTGTCGTTGAACGAAGGCTCGGCGAGCGCCTGTTGCATCGCCGTGTCGATGTTCGTGACGCACGGACCGTCGGGAAATCCGGGATCGCCCTTGGTGAGCGCGGCGGTGAGGAGCGTTTGAATCTTGGTCTCGGTGCCGGCCGCGACCGGGATCGGGACCGCGTCCTGCGTGCACTGGTTGCCGGTGCGATCGGGGAAGAGGGTCAAGCCGAAGCGGATCTTGCCGGCAAACGTCGTCGTGAGATTTTGAATCGCCTTCACGGCGATCGCCCACTTCGTCGTGGCGCCGACCTTGTCGGTCATCGAGCACGAGCGGTCTTCGACGAGGAGCATGTTCGGCGGGACCTCGGTGGCGGCGACCGAGACGCCGCCACACGCGCACGTGTGCGTCGACGGATCGCACACGCCGCCGGCGCCGCACTCGGTGTCCACCTTGCATGGCCCGCCGTGGAACCCGCCGTCGCCGCTGGTGCCGCTGCTGCCGCTGTCGCCGCCGAACTCGCCACTGCTGCCGCTGGTGCCGCTGCTGCCGCTGCTCCCGCCGTCGGTCCCGTCGCCGAACGTCGCGCCGCCGGTGGAGCCGCATGCGATCGCGACGCCCGCGACGAGCACGATCGAACCTAGTTTTCCTGCGCGCATGTGTGCCCTCACCTTTCGTTATGGCCGAACTGCGGCTCGGCCGTTGAGAAATGGTACAAACCTGTCGCGCAAAATGAGGCAGGGCCGAGCCAGGGTTCTTCTCGCGTTCGTGGTCGCCGCGTTCGGAGCGGCGTCCTCCTGGGCGTGCAGTAGCGGATCTGCTCGTGGTTTCGAAGCGGAGGGGGGGGTGGACGCGACGACGTCCACCGACGCTCCGATCGACGTCGCGATCGAATCGTCGGCGGACGGCGGCGGCCCAGTCGACGGCGCTCTTCCGGTCGAAGGCGGATGCTCACCGACCAACACCGCGTGCGATCTCGTCCTCCAGAACTGCCCCAACGGACAAGAGTGCGCGAGCGCCGACGGCGGCACCTCGTGCATCGCCATCGCCTCCACGCGACGTCTCCCCAAAGGACACGCCTGCTGCGCGTCGGCGACCGACGATCCGTGCGGCCCAGGTCTTCACTGCATCGGACCACGCAACGACTGCAAGACCGATGCAGGGCCCGAGGGTCGCTGCACGCCGGCATGCTGCGCCGACGACGTGTGCGGCCGAAGCTATCCGGAGGGCTTCGCCGGCCGCTGCGACCTGTCGATCGTCGACGGCAAGGGGACCGAGCGCTTCAAGGTCTGCGACTACAACCCGCCGTGCCGCCCCTTCCATCTGCAAGCGTGCCCGGTGAACTTCACTTGCGTCACGCAAGACCAGTACGGCACGTCGAGCTGCATCGGCATCTACGCGCCCGTGGACGGCGGCACGTTGCCGACCGGCTACGCGGAAGGGATGCCGTGCGACACGTCGAACGGCTGTGCCGACGGGCTCGCCTGCTTGGGCGCTGCGGACGGCGGCTCGTCGTGCAAGTGGCTCTGCCTGGAGCCCAACGCGAATCCCCCCTTCGACGCCGGCGCCGCGCGCGACGGTGGGCCGGGCTACGGAGGCTGCCCCGCCGCCGAAAAATGCCAAGGACAGATCACGGGAATGCCGCTCTGGCTGCTGTTCTGCACGCCGTAGAAATGGGCTAGAGTCCGCGCCGCTCATGGACCCCGCGGCCATCTCCGAGACCGATCCCGATGTCATGCTGTTCCGCGTCCTTCGCGAGGACGGCACCGCGGATCCGGCGATCGATCACGGCGTGAGCGACGAGCTCGCCCTTCGCGCATACTTCGAGATGCGCCGCCTCCGCGCGCTCGACGCGCGCATGATCTTGCTCCAGCGTCAGGGGCGCGTCGGCTTCTACGGCGCGGCGACGGGGCAAGAGGCGGTGCCGATCGCGTCGGGCCTCGCGCTCGCGAAGCAGGACTGGGTCTTCCCCGCGCTGCGCGAGCAGAGCGTCATGCTCGTCCGTGGCTACCCGCTCCGCGACTACATCGGTCAGGTCTTCGGCAACGCCGCCGACAACCTCAAAGGCCGCCAACCGCCCAGCCACCAGGCCGGCAAGGCCGTTCACCAAGTGAGCTGGTCGCCGGTCATCGGCCCGCAGATCCCGCAAGCGGTCGGCGCCGCGATGGCCATGCGCACCGCCAAGAAGACGCCCGCCGAGATCGCCGTCGGCTACTGCGGCGACGGCGCGACGAGCCAGCCCGATTTTCACGCGGCGATGAATTTCGCCGGCGTCTTCAAGGCCCCCGTCGTCATCGTCTGCCAGAACAACCACTGGTCGATCAGCGTACCGACCGCGAAGCAGACCGCGTCGCGCACGATCGCCATCAAGGGGCGCGCGTACGGCGTGCCGGGCGTCCGCGTCGACGGCAACGATGTGCTTGCAGTCTACAAGGTTCTCCGCGATGCCTTCGCCCGCGCGCGCAGCGGCGGCGGCCCCACCTTCGTCGAGGCGGTCACCTACCGCATGGGCGCGCACACGACGAGCGACGATCCCAAGCTCTACCGCTCCGACTCCGAGGTCGAGGCGTGGGCGAAGAAGGACCCCATCGACCGCATGCGCCGCTACCTCGACGGCCGCGGCCTCATGGACGACGCGAAGGACGCAAAACTAGAAGCGGAGGCCTCCGCAGAGATCATCGCCGTCATCAAACAAGTAGAGGAGCTCGCGCCCCCGTCGCTCGCCAGCATGTTCGACGACGTGTACGCGGAGCTCCCGTGGAACCTGCGTGAGGCGAGGACGGCGCTGGAAAGCGGCCCTCGCGCCCCTAAGCACTGAACGCGCACTGAACGCGCAAACTGAACACGGCGCACGAGGCAGAAGAAGGACATGGCGACGAAGAGCTACGACGCGGTGGTGATTGGCGGCGGCCCCGGCGGCTACGTGTGCGGGATCCGTTTGGGGCAGCTCAAACAGAAGGTCCTCGTGGTGGAGAAGGACGAGATCGGCGGCGTGTGCCTCAACTGGGGCTGCGTCCCGTCGAAGGCGCTCATCGCCACCAGCCACACCTACGAGAAGGCGAAGGACGGCGCCGGAATCGGAATCATCGTGGACGGCCTCCGCCTCGACGTCGACAAGATGCAGGACTGGAAGGGGGGCATCGTCAAGAAGCTCACCGGCGGCGTGCGCGGCCTCCTCAAGGGCAACGGCGCCGAGCTCATCATGGGCGACGCCCGCGTCGTCTCGCCCACGCAGGTCTCGATCAAGACGCGCGAAGGCACGACCGAGATCGTCGACACGAAGGCGATCGTGATCGCGACGGGCTCGTCCACGATCGAGCTGCCGTCCTTCAAGTTCGACGGCAAGCAGATCATCGGCGCAAAAGAGGCGGTGAGTCTCCGCCACATCCCCAAACGCATGCTCGTCATCGGCGGCGGCGTGATCGGCCTCGAGCTCGGCTGCGTCTACCAGAAGTTCGGGACCGAGATCACCGTCGTCGAGGCGACCGCGGGCCTGCTCCCCGGCGTCGATCCGGAGTGCACGGCCGTCGTCGAGAAGAAGATGGTCAAGCACGGCGCCAAGATCGTGAAGAACGCCAAGGCGATGGGCTACGAGAAGAGCGCCGACGGATCGATCGCCGTCCGCGTCGACCTCGGCGACGGCAAGTTCGACACGATCGTCACCGACGTGGTCCTGGTGGCCGTCGGCATGCGCCCCAACGGCGCGGGCCTCGGCCTCGAAGAGATCGGCGTGAAGGTCGAGCGCGGCTTCGTGCCGACCGATCACGTCGGGCGCACGAACGTCCCGTCGGTCTTCGCGATCGGCGACGTGTCCGGCGTCCCGATGCTCGCGCACAAGGCGAGCAAAGAAGGGGAGGTGGTCGCCGAGATCATTGCCGGCCACAAGGCCGCGAAGGACTGGGTCGCCATCCCCGGCGCCATCTTCACCGATCCCGAGGTCGCGGTCGCCGGCCTCACCGAAGCGCAGGCGAAGGAGAAGGGCATCGACGTGAAGGTCGGCAAATTCCCGTTCGCCGCGCTCGGTCGCGCGATGGCGGTGAACGAGACGGACGGCTTCATCAAGATCGTCAGCGACAAGAAGACGCACGAGATCCTCGGCGTGCACATCGTCGGCCCCTCGGCGACGGATCTCATCAGCGAGGGCGTGCTCGCGCTCGAGATGCACGCGTTCCTCGAGGACATGGGCATGTCGATTCACCCCCACCCGACGCTCGGCGAGGGCCTGATGGAGGCCGCGCTCAACGGCCTCGGGCAAGCCGTTCACATCCTCAACCGCTGATTTCCCGGCAAACGGAGCTCCCAATGACGTCCAAGCACATCCTCTTTCCCTTCGTGCTCGTCGCCGCATGTGGCGGCGCACCGACCGAGCCTGCCACGCCGGCGACGCCGACCACCCCGACTACCCCGTCGATGCCCGAGCCGCCGAAGACCGACTCCGCGAAGGTCGACGCGCCGAAGACGGACACCGCGAAGCCCGAAGCCCCCGCGCTCCCCGCCCACATCAAGGCGGCGGTCGAGGCCGCCGATCGCGACGCCGACGACAAAGCGATGGACGCCGGGCGTCACCCCGGCAAGCTCCTCGAGTTCTGCGGCGTGCCGCAGGGCGGAAAGGTCGCCGAGATCGCGGCGGGCGGCGGCTACACGTCGGAGCTCCTCGTGCGCGCCGTCGGGCCGACCGGCAAGGTGTACGGCCAGAACAGCAAGTGGATCTTGGAGAAGTTCGCCGAGAAGCCGTGGGCTGCGCGCGTCGCGAAGCCGATCAACAAGGGCGTCCTCGTCCGCGTCGATCGCGAGTTCGACGATCCCATCCCGCCGGACGCGAAGGGCCTCGACGTCGTGGTCGACAACCTCTTCTACCACGACACCTTCTGGATGAAGGTCGACCGCGACAAGATGAACAAGGCAATCCTCGCGGCACTGAAGCCCGGCGGCGTGTACTGCGTGGTCGACCACAGCGGCCGCCCCGGCACCGGCTCCACCGAGGTGCAGACGATTCACCGCATCGAGGAGAAGGTCGTCAAAGAGGAGATCGAGAAGGCCGGCTTCAAGCTCGCCGCCGACTCTCCCGTATGGCGCAACGCCGCCGACACGCGCGACTGGAACGCGGCGCCGTTCGCCGCGAAGGAGAAGCGCGGGACCAGCGACCGGTTCGCGCTCAAGTTCGTCAAGCCGTGACGGCGTGGCGCACTTGCGGCGTCACTTCGGGCACACGCCGGTGCACGTAGGGACGCCGCAGCCGGCAAATCGCGTCGCGTGACGGCGGGCCGCCTTCTCAGTGGCCCGCGTCTGGCTCGGTGCAGAAGCCGCAAGGGCACGCGCCGAGATCGATGGCCGCGCCGACGCACTCGCCGTCTACGCAGGCCGATCGGCCGTGCACGCGTGGCCGAGGCACACCGTCCGGAGCGCGATTCTGCAGCCGGATCTCCGTCGCGTCGCGGCACGAAGCGACGAGCGCCCCGAGCGCAACCGCCGTCGCCGCGAACGAGACCTCTCGCGCGCGCGCAGACGCCACGGTCAGCGGCGCCCCTTGAACCCCATCATGTTCTGCACGACCGCCTCGCTCGCCTCGGCGACCTCCGCCTGCTCGCGCGCGCGGTCAGCGCAGTCCTCGCACATCTTCTTGGCCTTGCCGTCGATCTTCACCGAGACGAGCGCGTCGACCTCGTCATCACACACCTTGCACGTCGCCATGTCGCCTCCCGCGCCCGAGCCTTGGTCGTGTCAGGAGCTTCAGGATTTGGGGAGGATCTCGGACGAGTCCGGCAGCGTCGGCATCGGCGGGCGCTCCGAGCGCATCATCGAGATCGTGATGTCGGGCTTGCCGCTCGCCTTCCAGGCGTTGACCGTCGCGTCGATGGCCTCGCGGATGTATCCGGTCGCCTCGAGCGGCTCGCCGTCGGGGGTGACGACCGCCTTCTTCTCGGGGTCGTAGCGGAGCTGCTGGTCCTCGCGACCGACGACGCTCGCGACGATGACGCCCGCGCGACGGCTGTAGTTGAACCGCAAGGTCGTGGCGCCTACGCGGATCCACATGTCGTCGGTGTTGACGCTGCCCGTCACCGGGAGGCTGTGCGTCTTGCCGAGCTCGAGCACGTAGGTGAGCTCGCTCCGGGCCTGGCCCAGCACGATCTCGAGGAGTGCCGCGGGATCCGGTCGCGACGGGGGGGAGCTCCCGGGAGGGCCAAGGAGCTGCTCGGAGAGTCGGCTGCGCCAGTCGGTCATCGCGCCCGTAGTGTAGCATCGACCCCGGCGGATCTGGACCGGATAACGCCTGCCCGGCGCCGGCCCCCCTCCACGCGCGGCGCGTGCGAGTGGAAGGGGTCTTGCGGGAATTGCGTGGTAGCCTCAGTCCTTGTCCGGGTAGGACTTCGAGGAGAAAAATGGGGATCTTCGACCGCATGGGCAAGGTGATCTCGAGCAACGTCAACTCTCTCCTCGACAAAGCGGAGGACGACAAGAAGCTCCTCGAGCTCAACCTGGAAGAGATGGAAGACCAGCTGAAGCGAGGTCGCCAAGAGGTGATCAGCGCCGTCGCCGCCGAGAAGCAGCTTCGGAAAAAGAAGGACGACCTCTCCTCCGAGGTGGAAAAGTGGGACAAGCGCGCAGAGCTCGCGCTGAAGGGCGGCGACGAAGCGCTCGCGCGCGAGGCGCTCAAGCAGAAGAAGCGCGTGCACGCGGACTCCGAGAGCGTCGAGAAGGCGCGCGCCGAGCAGCGCGACACCGCCCTCACGATGAAAGAGGAGCTTGAGCGGATGGAGAAGAAGCTCGAAGAGCTGAAGCTCCGCAAGGGCACGCTCGTCGCGCGCGCGCAGCAGTCGCGCGGAGGCGGCGGCGCCGAAGGGCTCGGCGCGAAGGGTGGCTCGAGCGCCTTCGACAACTTCCGCCGCATGGAAGAAAAAATCGAAGATCGCGAGGCCCAGGGCAGCGCGATGGCGGAGGTCGAGGATGCGCTCGGCAAGGGGGAGAAGGAGCAGGACCTCGAGGCGAAGTTCCGCGACCTCGAGCGCGGCACCAAGGGCGGCGAGAAGGCGGGCGACGTCGAGGACGAGCTGGCCGCCCTGAAAAAGAGGATCCGCGTCTGAAGCTTCACCTCACGGGGCGAGCCTTGCCAGGAGAAGAAGAAGACAGGTGACCGAGCGCATCGTCGTCAGCTTCTGGATGGCCCACCCCGGGCTCGCGCCCGCGACGGGAAGAGGCTACGTCGAGCGGACGCGCGCGCTCGTCCAGCGCGGAGACGCGCTCGGCGGGAACATGATCGCCTTCGGGTCGCAGCTCGTCGCCGTCGCGTTCGATCCCGAATCGGTAGAGGAGGCCGTGGCGATGGCCACGACCGGCGTCCTCGAGGAGACGAAGTCGGGCGAGATCGCCTGGGCCGCCGGGATCGCAGAAGGCAAAGTGGAAGCGGTCGCCCCCGACGACCTGCGCGCATGGCTGTCGTGGGGCGTGCCGCTCGCCGCCGGCGCCTCGCTCGCGCGCGTGGCGCGTCCCGGGGAGGTGCTGGTCGATCGCTCGTTCAAGGGGATGGAGACGCTCGTCATACTGGGCGTGCGCGTCGCGCGCGACGGCAAGAGGCGTGTGCGCGGCGGGAAGCTCGACGTCCAGCAGCCTTGGCGCCACGCCGCCGCCGCGCTCGTGTCGAAGCTCGAGACACCGCGCCTGATCGGACGCGAGGATCCGAGCGCGCTCTTGTGGATGCCGAACGCGCTCGCGGTGCTGCGCGCGGATCCCGGGCTCGGCGGCACGCGCCTGCTCGCGGAGGTCGCGGCCCTCGTCGCGCCCGGCCCGTGCCTCGTGCTCTCTCCGAGCGGCTCGTCGCTCGAGCCCCTCGGCTCGCTCCGGCGGGCCCTCTCGCGCGCGAACGTCGTGGACGCGCCGCAGTTCGAGGTCGAGCTCGAGCCGGCCGCGCGCCGCCTCCTCGCCGGCGACGGCGTCCCCATCGAGACCGCGGCGGCGATCATCTCGTCCTTCCTCCGTGGGACCGCCGACGACGCGCCGCCCGGTGCGCTGCTCATCGACGACGTGTTCGACGTCGACGCGGCGTCGGTCGACGCGTGCGCGCGCGCGTTCGCAGCGGCCGACGGCACGTTCGCGTGCGTCGTCCGTGTGGACGAGACGACGGCGCCTCCGCCTGCGCTCGCGCGGATCGGCAAGGGACCCGAGATGGAGCTCCGGCCCTTCGACGAGGCGGACGGGCGCGCGTTCGCGGCGGCGGCGCTCGGGGGCGTGCTTGACGAGACCGGGTGCAAGCGCTGGGCGCGGCGTGGAAGCCATACGCCGCTCGGAATCCTCGAGTCCGTCGCGGTCAGCCTTTCGGAGGGCGAGCTGTCGTGGACCGCGAAAGGAGCGTCGCCGCGGACGCGCTCGGCAGGGCGTGGCGCGCCGCGCGCGCCCGTGCAATGGATCGCGCGTCGTGCGCAGATGATGGGCTCGGCGCTCGAGCAGCTCGTGCTCGCGTTCGTCGCGCTCGCGGGCGGAGAGCTCTCGCTAGAGCGGCTCACCAAGGTCCTCGCGGCCGCGAACGTCGGCGTCGACGCGGCGGCGGAGGCAAAGAAGCTCGTCGTACGCCGTTGGCTGGTCGAGCCGCAGGCGGGGTGGGTGGCGTTGCCGACCCGGACGCACCGGGAGGCGCTTCTTGGAGAGCTCGCGAACGACGAGCTCCGTGGCATCATTCACCGCGCGCTCGCGCACGTCCTCGCGAGCGAGGAGCGAGGCCTCGGGCTCGCGGAGGCGGCGCATCACCTTGCGAAGGCCGGCGACCACGCGAAGGCGGGACGGACGGCGCTGACGTGCGCGCGGACCGCGATCGGCCTCGAGCTGCGCGGCGCCGCGACGCACCTCATCGCGCTGGCACGTGAGCTCGACCCGACCCTCGAAGAGGAGGCGCGCGCCGCGCTCGCGCTGGTAGTGCCGCTTCGCCATTCGGCGACACCGCCCACGGACGGCACGGGCAGCGCCGCCTACGCGGCGGTGGTCGAAGGGGTCGAGGTCCCCGAAGGCGATCCGGCGCTATCACGTCGGTCGGCCGAGGTAACCAACGTCGAGGACATCCCGACGACGCACGACTCCGAGCCGCCGACCATGACGATCGTGTCGCCTCTCGACGACGATGACTCGCCTCCATCGGTGACCGTCGCCGTGGCGGTTTCTCAGACCGACATGGTCCCCCCGATCTCGGAGCCGGGCACGATGGTCGCGGTTTCGCCTCCGCAGCCGGCGACGCTCTCGCCGCAGCCAGGTTCGGGCACCGAGCCGCCCGGCACGGTCACCGATCGCGCGGCCGTGCACGGCGACCCGCCGACCAGCGCGCCGACCAGCGACGACGTCGGCGAGCGCCTCACCGAGCTCGCGAAAGAGGCGCTGCTCGGCGCCGACACCCAGTCGCTCGAGCAATGGGCGGAGGGCCTCCTCGCGTCCGGAGAGCACGGGCGCTTCGCGGAGCGGATGCAGGCGATCGTGCGCCTCTCGCGCGGCGACGTGGGCGAGGCCTTGCGCGCGCTCCGCATCGCGCGCGCCGAGCTCGACGCCAGGGCGTCGCCGGCGGAGCGCTGCCAGACCTCACTCGCGCTCGGCGTCGCGCTCGCCGTCGCGGGTCGCCCGGACGAGGCGCTCCTCGAGGCGCTCGACGCCCTCGCGCGCGCGCGCGAACAGAACGACGACAAGGGCGCGCACGCCTGCCTCGCGTTCCTCTCGAAGCTGTACGCCACAGTGGATCGCGCCGAGGACGCCACGCGCCTCCGCAAGGTCGCCCGCGCCGTGACGGGCGCGCCGGCGCCGGCGTCACCGGTCTGACGTCTCGCGATCCGTAGCGCCGCTCTCGTCCCAGGCCTCGCGCAGGATCTCCGCGACCGCTTCGTAGAGCGCCTCGGGGATTTGATCTCCGACCTGGAGCTCCACGAGCGCGCGCGCCAGCGGGACGTCGCGCAGGATCGGCACGCCGTACGCGTGGGCGGCGCGCACGATTTGTTGCGCGAGCTCCCCTTCGCCGGTCGCCACCACGACGGGCGCCGCGTCGCCCTCGCCGCCCGCCTTCTCCTCGTACCGGAGCGCGCACGCGATGTGCGTCGGGTTCACCACCACCACGCTCGCCGTGCGCACGCTCGCAACGGTCGCCGCCGCGAGCATTTCGTGGTGTGCCCGCTCGCGCGCGGCTTTGGTCTGCGGATCGCCGTCGCTCTCCTTGTGCTCGCGCTTCACCTCGTCCTTGCTCATGCGCAGGCGCTTTCGCCAGCTCGTGCGCACCACCACCAGGTCCACGACGCCGAGCGCAACGCCCGCCAGCGCAGCTTGCATCGCAACCCCATGCGCGATTTCCGCCACCGCGCGCCCCACGTAGCCGAGCTGCCCCGACAATCGCGCCAAGTCGGCGAGGTGCGCGCGCAGGCCTCGGTACGCGAGATAGGACACCAGCGCGGCGAACGCCAGCGCGCGCACGACGCTGAAGAGGCGCGCGGCGGTGAAGAGCTTCGCGAATCCGTCGAACACGTTCAGCCGCTCGAGCTTCGGCGCGAGCTTCTTCGTCGCGACGATGCCGCCGGTCTGCACCACGCTCGTCACCGCCGACGCGACCGCCGCGCCAAGCAGCACCGGCACCGCGAGCAGCACCAGATCCGAAGCCAGCGCCGCAGAGTCGACGACCGCGCCGTCGCCCGGGCTCACGTCCGCCGCCCGCGCGATCGCCGCGCGCAATCCATCCGCTGAGCGCGTGACGAGGACGGCGATCGCCCCGGGCACGAGCGCCACCGCGACGAGGAACGCGACCGACTGCGACGCGAACGCGCTCTGCCCGCTGTCCCCCTCGTCTTGCGCCTTTCGCAGCCGCTTCGGCGTCGCCTCTTCGCTCTTCTCGCTCAACGCCCCCTCGCGCGCGCGGCAGCCCTCTTCTTCGGCTTCGGCTTCGCTTTGGAGATCGGCTTCGGCTTCGGCTTCGCTTTGGGGATCGGCTTCGGCTTCGGCTTCGCTTTCGGTGTCGGCTTCGGCTTCGGCTTCGCTTTCGGTGTCGGCTTCCGTTTCAGCGTCAGCTTCCGAATCGGCTTCGGCTTCGGCGTGCGCTTCCGTGCCGCGGGGATCTTCTCCGACTTCGGCGCTTCTCCAGCGCGCACCAGCCGAAACAGATCGATGACGAGCTGCCGCATGCCATCACCCGTCGCCGCCGACACGAGCCGCAAATCGATGCTCTTCTTCTTGAAGAGCGGCTTCACCTTCGCGTACGCCTCGCGCACCTCCGTCAGGTCGGCCTTCGTCATCGCGACGATCGTGGGCCGATCCGCGAGCGCCTCGTCGAATTTTTGCAGCTCGGCGACGAGCGCGTCGTAGTCGCTCACCGGCTCCCGCCCGTCGCTCGGATCGAGCGTCACGAGATGGAGCAGCGCGCGTGTGCGCTCGACGTGCTGCAAAAACCGAATGCCGAGCCCCGCGCCGTCCGCCGCGCCGGGGATGAGCCCCGGGATGTCCGCCACGACGAAGCTCGCTTGGTCGTCGATGCGCACGACCCCGAGGTGCGGCACGAGCGTCGTGAACGGATAGTCCGCGACCTTCGGTGTCGCCCGCGAGCACGCGCGAATGAACGTGGATTTTCCGACGTTCGGGAAGCCCAGCAGCCCGACGTCGGCCATCACCTTGAGCTCGAGCCGCAGGAGCTTCTCTTCACCCGGCAACCCGTGCTCGGCTCGTCGCGGCGCGCGATCGTACGGGGTTGCAAAGTGCATGTTTCCGCGCCCGCCCTTGCCGCCCTTCGCGATCACGATGCGCATGTGCGGCTCGTTCAAGTCGTAGAGCAGCTCGTGGGTCTCGCGCGCGAACACTTGCGTCCCCACCGGCACGCGGGCGACGAGATCGACGCCGCCCTTGCCGTAGCAGTCCTTGCCCATGCCGTGCTGCCCGTCGGGCGCCTTCAGCGTGTGCGCGTACGTCACGTCGAGCAGCGTCGACAGTCCAGGATCCGCGAGGAAAACCACGCTTCCGCCGCTCCCGCCGTCGCCTCCCGAAGGGCCGCCGAACGGCACGAATTTCTCGCGACGGAACGCGACGGAGCCGTTGCCCCCTTTTCCCGCGACCACCGAGACGTCGCACTGATCCACGAATTTCACGAACGCGTCTATAGACGCTCTCTCGACCGCTGTCGCGGGGATCTCACGCGCGCGCTTTGCCTCGTCGCCGCGCGCGTCGCGTCCAGCGCGTCACCAGCGCGAGCGTCCCGAACGCGCCGAGCCCTGCGAGCGCCTCGAGCGGCGGCGTCGCGGCCTCGAGCGATGGGGCCACCGCGCACCCGCTTTTCACCGGATCGTCGCAGCTCGCGCCGATTCCCCCCTTCGGCGTGGAGTCACACGCCGCTTGCCGCCCTGGCGGGTAGACCGCGCACAACGCGGCGATGTCGTCGTCGCTGAGGACACGCCCCGCCGCCGTCCCTGGAGCGTACGTCGCGTACATCGACGCGTTCGGATCGGGGCTGTGCGCGAGGCCGATGAAATGCCCGGCTTCGTGCGTCACGATCGTCCGCAGATCGTACCCGACCTTCGCGTCGCCGACGGTGAGGTTATTGAACGCGGCGTTGATCTCGATGTCGGCGTCGAAGATTTCCCCGGTGCGATCGTCGTACGTCACCGCAGTCTTCGCGAGCGTGCCGTCGATGCCCTTGTACTTCCAGTCGTCGTCGCGAAAGAGCACGACGTTCACGTTCTGCCCATCGGGATTGTACTGACTCTTCGCGCACGCGACGTCGGGCAGCTCGGTGAACGACAGGCTCGCCAGGTTCCCCTTGAGCGCGGGGCAGGGGACCTCGCTCCATTGCCGGAATGATTTCTGGACCGCGATGCGGACGTCCGCCAAATCGAGGCTCTGGGTGCCGCTCTTCTGCAGATCGAACCCGAGGCAGGCGCCCGGCCAGTAGAGCGGCTTGCCGGAGCTTGGGCACCCCTGATCATCCGTAGGGCAATCCCCTCTGCAGGTCGTCGAGCGGCAGAACGCCTGGGCCTCTGGAACCGTGCCCAGAAGGGTCGTTCCCAGACCCGCCGCCAAGAGCCCTGCCGTGAGCCACGGACGCATCACGCGAGAGGCTACAAGCTTCCCTCGAGAGTCTCCAGCCGAGCCGCGCGAAAGCTCGTCCATCCCCCCACTGGCCCGGACAACACCGGCGATGAGGGTGAGCTATGACATCCGTGACGTGGTCGCCGGAGATTCTCTTGACCCAGCGCAGACTTGCGAAATCACCACAGCCGCGCGGAGCTGGTGTGTTCCAGTGACGTAGGAAAATTGTACCCGAAAATCGGCATCCTACAATGTAAGCAAATGCAATCGGGATCTGACCGATGATCGCGACGGTCGCGTCGAGGCAGGAGGGTCGGTTAGCACAATCTATCTATGCCCTTGCGCAAAACGCGGCGTCGCAAAACGTCCTTGTCGAGCTCGAAATCGGTGCAATCTGCCCGGGCATGAAATTGCGGGGCCGCATGTTTCGGTCAATTCGGTGATTGCGTGCCCGAGAGAGGGAGGGTAAGAGGCCGGGCCAAGCCTAGCTGTGCCCATCCTGAAGCCATTCGGTGGCGTCAAGAGACGGGGTGGCGGGCGCGGTAGCGGGTCTCAGGGGCTTGAATTGATCACGAGGAGTCCGATGCGAAGGTCGACCAAACTACTCATCGCCGCACTCTCTTCGGCAACGCTCGTTGCGTGCGAAGACGGTCCGAATCAGACGTATTCGCCGGCGCCCGCGGGTGCAGGAGATTTGATGAACTCGGGATACGATCCTGGCAAGACGCCGGTGATCGATCCGAGCAGGACGGGCCTTGACGGCACTCCGGGCAAGGGCTCGAGCCGCCAGGAGATCTGCGACGCGGACACGAAGCGGCTCACGTGGGCCAAGGCCATCTCGGCCCCGGTCGCTCCGCCGCGTCTCTACGGCAACATCGACATGGCCGGCGACGACACGTGGCGCGGCATCACGGTCGAGCAGGCCGACCAGATCAACTGCCAGTCCGTCAGCGACGGCAACGGCGGCGTCCACTGGGGCGACAACTCCGAGATCCAGTTCTTCTACGACATCGGCACGCACGTCGTGACCCAGATGGTCCTGAACCTGGGCTACTCAGGCAAAATCAAGGTCAAAGGCCGCAAGCTCAACAGCGGCCAGACTTGCTACAACTACACCGCGGTCGATGCCAAGGGCAACCCGATGGTCAAGCAGGACGACACCTGCCCGCACGCGAACGATCAGTACGAGGTCGGTGTCGGCGGTCTTCCGCTGAAGAACAACGCCCCGTGGCTGTTCGATCCGGCCGCCCCCGACTGGGACGCGAAGATCACCGAGCTCTATGACGCGGTCATCGCGTCGTATATGCCCGACCAGTCGTCGTCCGACAGCTGCGGCGGCAACGGTGGTTGCCTCGAGCTCCCCGACGACGGCGGCGGCACCGCCATCTTTGGCTTCCGCCCGGCGGCCGTCTACTTCGAGTTCCACGCGCACACGCCGCAGCCCACGCTCACCACGCCGTTCCTCTTCTACAATTTCTTCGTCAAGATCCTCCCGTACTCGAACGCGCCGATGACGGTGAAGATCGACGCGGAAGGTCCGATCGCCCAGCAGGGCCTCGGCGCCGGCGGCGCGAAGAACTGCGAGATCAAGCTCGGCCAGACCTGGCAGGCGATGCTCGACAACTGCGTCAACATCACCGGTGACCAAACCCTCGACAAGCAGAACTTCAACAAGCTGGTCGGCGGTCACACCCACACACTCGACGACATCTTCTTCAACGTCGTCGGCGTCAACCAGAACATCACGGTTCAGAAGTCGACCTACGACTACGTCAAGGACACCGACCTCCCCGCGCCGACGGACATCACGACGGAGTGGATCTTCGACGTCCGCGCCCGCGGATTGAACTCGAACGAGTACAAGGGCGGCGTCGTCTCGACCAAGAACCTCGACGTTCACGGCACCGGCCTCGTGTTTCGCGAGTACGCGCGTCTCTCGCAGGCGGAGCTCTACCGCGTCGCGAACACCCCGGTGGCCCTGCAGCACAACCTGGGCGATCCCAAGTGCTTCATCACCGCGACCAACCCGGTCCGCGCGGCGGGATGCACCGGCCTCGAAGGAATGCTCCTTCCTGGCCCGCTCCTCGGCCTCGTGCCGGGCACCGGCAAGTTCGACCCGGGTGACCTCGACGCGATCAGCGCCGCGCAGAGCGGCAGCCCGCGTCTCTACGGGTACCTCGTCCCGCGCGGTGGCTACCTGAAGCCCAGCGATCCCATCACGATCATCTGTGACGATCCCGAAGGCGTGCTCGCCAGCAACCTCAACGGGTCGGACTTCGCCGCGGCGGGCTGCAATGGCGATTCTGCCAATGCGAACCCGGGCCTCCCGCTCTGGGACGGCACCTACCAGCGCGTCATCGACGTCTTCGGCAGGAGCGACGTCTTCAACCTCCCGCCGGCCGCGCGTGATCGCCGGTTCTTCTTCCAGCAGTACTCGCTGGCCCTCGTGAAGTACCTCAAGGCGTTCGGTACGAAGCAGCACTTGGTCACCCCGGCCGACGTCGCCGCGGTCAAGCTCGACTTCGAGAACGTGTTCTGGGACATCTCGGACTCCCTCCAGTTCGACAAGATCGAGTACATCGAGCGCGCGTTCGTCGACGCGACGCACGAGCCGACCAACTTCGAGTACGGCTCGGACATCAAGGTCGCCAACCAGCGCACCACCAACTGGGATCGCAAGATGAGCCGCGCGGAGCGGGCGATGTACCAGTCGATGCTCGGCAACAGCACGAAGGCGCTCGGCGTCATCGACAACGTCCGCTTCACGAACCTCTTCGGCACCAACATCCTGCCCAGCCTCTGGGAGAACGTGACCTGCGCGACGACCGGCGGCCCCTGCGGCGCGTCGACGCTCGGTCCCTGGGATGGCGCCGGTGACTACCACGGCACCGCCGGCCTCGACTCCGACGGCCTCCCGCTTCTCGGAGACTATCCGGGCGCGTGGGGAGCCTCGATCTGGCACAACGGTAAGAGCCCCATCCGGATCACGGGCTACCTGACCAACGTGCAGGCCGCCAAGGTCAGCATGCCGCAGTTCACCGACCCGTACGACCAGACGTCGGCCATCATCCAGACCGTCGAGGCGCTCGTTCCGCACCTCGTGTCGCAGCCTGGCGTCGGCATCGAAATCCCGGTCTCCGGTACCCGCGACAAGCTCGTGCCCACCGGCAACCTGAGCTACGTCGGCAACACGTCGAACTTCAACGTCAAGTACAACTACACGACCTGCAAGGCCGAGAAGTTGGACCTGGCGGTGGCGTGCGGCAAGACGCAGCAGCAGTTCCTCTGCGACAACAACCCGAAGAAGGTCGAAGCGCTCTACTCGCCCAACATCTTCGTCGAGAAGACCCCCGGCGACGGCCTTCCGGTGGCCACAGCGGACCCGGGTTGTCACGTCGACACGAACATCGGCAAGACCTGCACGGGTCTCGACGACACGAAGACCTGCGGATCGCTTGCCTGCCTCGACAACCTCGATGCGGCGAGCGCCACCAAGTTCGTCTGCCAGCGTAAGGATCGCCTGATCAACTACTGCTGCGACGGAACGAGCCGCCCGCAGTTCATCCCGACCAATGCGATCACCGTTCAGGGGATCGACACGTCGGACTTCCTCGGCGACATCTTCATCTGCAAGGATCCGGCGACCAACCACATCCTCCGCTCCCGCATGTACGACTCGGCCCAGTCGATCCTCGACTGGCTGACCGCGCACCCGGGGTCGACGCAGGCGTGCGACATCGTCGTCCGCTACTCGCCGTTCAACAACTACATCGACAAGATCTACTCGCGCGCCTACGGCGTGTCGGTCGACATCTCGAAGAGCTTCGGCGCAGGTCGTATCGACGACGCCGTTCTTTGGGACCCGGCCCTTCTTTCTCAGTGACGCTTTATCGAGAACCGGAGAACACATAGTCATGAGTGCCAAGTTTAATCGCGCATTCCTCGCGACTGCGACCCTGGCGACGCTCAGCGCCGCCTGGGGCTGTGTCGCGGACCGTCCGTCTCGAAACAGCGTCTTCAACGAGAACCAGTATGTCCGTAAGGACTTCCTCGTTCGCTCTGGTGCGCTCGGGAGCGATGGCAAGCCTGCCGCCGACCCTGGCTGGATGATGAAGGCCACGATCCTCAGCGCCTCGACCCCCAACCCGCTCGCCGGATTCGGCATCTCGACCGGAACGGTGAGCGATGTAAAGCTGGTCCGTTTCGACGTCACGTCCGACAAGCTTCGCGCGCTCAACACGCGCGAAATCGGCGGCCTTACCAATCCGGATCAGCAGACGCGAGACCCAGAGGTCGTCAACGTCTGGCCGATCACGAACGTCGATCTCAAGTACAGGATCAACCTGGACGGCGAGAAGACGAACGAGTTCACAGAGAATCAGGAGCTTGACTGGAAAGTCCGCCAGTGGGTCAAGCTCAACTTCGCGAAGAACGACATGAGCGACATGGCGCTGATCGGCGCGCAGTCGATCCTCTCGGCGTGCACTGACCAAGGTAACTCCTCGGTCACGCTGGTGCCGGACTCGCTCTTCGTCGACGAGAAGAACGATTACATGAGCTGGGACATCAGCATGTCATTCCCGCTCAACTTCACGGACACCGCCTGCACGCAGCAGTACGGCGAGCCGGGGATGACGTTCCAGCGGATGGGCCGCGACACCGTGAACTTCACGGTCAAATACTCGATGACGCGTACGAAGCCGCTCAACCCCGATGGAACGAGCGCCGATGGGTACGTTCCCTTCGAGCTCCCCGAGAAGGACACCATCCGTCGCAAGTACGGAACGATTGATAACACGCTGATCTCGCGGGATAACGACACAGGGCTCCTCGCGGCCCGCCAGCTCGTGATCCGCCACAACCCGAACAAGGACATCACCTACTATTTCGCCCCCGGCTACCCGGAGGAGCGTAAGAAGTACTTCACCGATCCGGGCGGTATCATCGACCAGACCAACCAGGTCTTCGCCGACGCCGGTGCGAAGACCCACTTGATCGTCCGCAATTTCGACGACAAAACGGACCTGCCGACGACAGCGAACGGCCAACAGCCGGCGCGTCAGTTCGGCGACATTCGATACAACTGGCTGCGGTGGATATCGGACATCGATAGCGGCGGCACGACCGGCGTCCTCGCGGACACATCGCTCGGCGGGAACGACCCCCGCACCGGTGAGAACATCTCCGGCAACATCCGTTTCTACAATTTCAACTTCAAGGACGCCGTCCAGGCCCGCCTTGAGTTCTACCTGCAGAGCGTCGGCGCAATGCCGACGAATCCGGATGGCACCTGGCCAGATGGCCCAGCGGGTTGCAAGGACGGCGACGTACTGCCGTTCGTCGCCGTGTCGACGGACACGACTGCTGCGACTCTTGCATCGCGCAATTCGCACTCGACCCTCTACGCAAAGATGCAGGAGTACCTGCAGAAGTCGGTCGCGAAGTGGGGCAATCTCTCGCCCTCCGACTTTGTAGTCAAACAGGACCAGGACTTTTTCAACGGTCTCTACGCAATCCTCCCGTACCAGATCTACGGGGACCCGGCGGCGAACCAATTCGTAACTCCAGAGGGCGCAGACACCGCCTACGGCGGATCTGCCGCAAACCTGATGGCTCGTGCGCGCACGGAGGCGGATTTCTCCAAGCTCATGGGTCAGATCGACCGCGGCCAGGCGCCATTCGACATCACCCCGGGCCCCGACGGTGTCCGCGCTGCTGCTGCCTTCGCGGACCAGCTGAAGTCACTCACGATCAACCACCGCGAGTTCGACTTCGCGAAGATGTACAACCGGCGCGGCCGTCACGTGTTTGAGGACAGCACGGACATGTTCAACTACATCGACGTGTTCCAGCGCGACGGTCGCCACTGCATTAACGGCGCGTGGGAGACCAAAGAGCAGTACGAGAACAGCATGGCGGACAGCTACTACGCCCAGACGACATGGCACGAGTTCGGGCACACGCTCGGCCTTGACCACAACTGGATGGGCTCAGTGGATCGTCCGAACTTCCCGCACTACAAGGATGGGTCTGGTCGGGACCATCTCGGAGGGTACTCCTCCTCGCTCATGGACTACAACGCGACGCCAGATCGCGTGTTCTGGAAGAACGACTCGGCGAAGTTCGGCTGGTACCCGTACGACAAGGCGGCGATCGCGTTTATCTACGCGAACGCCCAAGCGCCGGGGTTCACTGCTCCTGCGGCCTGCGCCCCCGCGAACGTTTGCACGTTCTCCGGTCAGGCGAAGACCGGCGAGGCGTCCTTCAAGCGCTACTCCGATCCGTACGGCAGCAGCGCCGATGGTAAGGCTGAGCGCACATACCTTTACTGTAATGACGTGCACACGAAGTACACGCCGTTCTGCCGCGAGTTCGACTTCGGGACTACACCGAGCGAGATCATGGCGTCGGCCATCGACAACTACGAGTGGCAGTACAAGTGGCGCAACTTCCGCCTCTATCGCAAGTTCAAGGACTATTCGAACTACGCGACTGATGGCCGACAGAGCCCAGCGAGAGTCATCACCGACATGCGCCGGTTCATCTCGCAGTGGCTCTACGACTGGAGCGGGGGTGAGCTTCAGGACACCCTGCGCCGCGTTGGTGTCGAGGCGCCGAAGGGCGTCCCGGCTCAGAACTACTTCTCGCAGCTGACCGACAAGTTCAACCGCGACATCTCGATGGCCAACCAGATGGCGGGCGCCTTCCACAAGGCGATCATCCAGCAGTCGTCCGGCGAGCGTCCGTTCAAGACGGTCTACGACAACTTCTTCGGAGACGTTACCCAGCAGGGTATCTTCTCGGACAAGCTGTTCGCGCTGCAGTCCTGGGTCGACCTCTGGCCCGTCGACAACTACGACCCGGATCAGTCGGCCGGAACGTACCTCGCGTCGTACTCCAGCTACGAAGGTGACTTCTCCTTCGAGGGCGTCGCGGAAGACGCGATCGACTCGATGGTCGGTGGTCAGTACGACACGTATCCCTTCCTCCGCCTCACGGCCGTCACCATGTTCGCCAAGGCGACGCACGACCTGAACTTCCCGGGCCGTGTCGACACCCGCGACTGGATTGGTGGTCACGTCTTCGCTCGCGAGCGTGACTTCCTTGACTACTTCCGTGGTCTCGCGGTGAAGAACAACACCTACTGCCCGGATCCGCAGACGCTCGACGACTGCAAGTACGACCCGCGTAATCGTCGCGCGGGCCCGGGGGACACCGGCCACTCGGACGACTTCAACGAGTTCGTCGGTCCCGAGAATCGCCGCTGGTCATGGACGTACATCCAGGATCGTAACTACTGGGTTGCCGTCGACCGCGACCGCAACACGGCCAGCTACCAGATCATCCGTTCGTACAATGATCAGGTCGTCCACGGCGAGCAAGGTGGCGTCGGTCCGTTCTATGTGCAGCTCCAGGTGAAGTACTTCCTGGACTCGTACCTCCAGTACAACTGACCCGACCCGGCATCAGGTAGACTCGGGGGCAGCGCATGGTCGCTGCCCCCGTTTCTCTTTTAAGGTAGTGGAGTTGCCCATGCTCGTTCGAAGGCTTCCATGGAAGGTGCTGGTCGGCGTCCTCGTCGCAGGGGGCGCGTTGACGCAGGCGTGCTCCACATCCTCGAGCTCCAGCGGCGCCGGCTGCGAGAGTGATCCGAACGCGTGCGGGGCAGGAACGACGTGCTGGCCGAAAGACTGCACCTGCGCCAGCGGCGCGTGCGGCGCCGCCAACTGCACCCCGCACCTCGCGTGCCTTCCGAGCGCGAGCGGCAAGAATCCCCATGACTCGTGCAACAACAAGGTCGGCCAGCCGACGTGCAGCGATCACCAGGCGTGCGTCGAGATCCAATCTGGGTTTGGCGGTTGCCTCCTCTATTGCAATGACTCGCAGCCGAACCGCGGATGCCCCGGAGTAGAGAC
Organism: Polyangiales bacterium; assembly: GCA_038231275.1. Classification (GTDB taxonomy): domain Bacteria; phylum Myxococcota_A; class Polyangia; order Polyangiales; family Polyangiaceae; genus JANYHK01. Next base: position 259,246 of record JBBRLQ010000002.1, on the reverse strand, counting down.
GTGCGTGGACCTCCGCGTCGGCTCCACCGCGGATTCTCCCGTGATCCACGTGTGCGCGGTCGTCGAAGCCGATGGCGGAGCCGAGGGAGGCACGAGCGACGGCAGCGTGTTCGGTGACGGAAGCCAACCCGATCGCCCGATGTGAGAAGCCCGAGCGCGTGGCGAGTGGAGGAGACGCATCGATGAAGTGGACCTTCGCCCTGGCGGGGCTGCTCGCGGTCGCGGGCTGCCCGAATACTCCGCCCGAGCCCACCAAGGCTGCGCCGCCGGTGAGTGACGCCGCGCCGGACGTGTCACCCTCTGCGTCGGCGCCCGCGGCGCCCTCCGGGTCGGCGCGGGCAGTCGAACGGGACGGGGGAGGCTCGACGTTGCCCGACGGTGGGATTTACGTGGAGCCGATCGGGTGGGATCTCGATCCGATCGATCCGGCGCGAGACTACGTCCGGCGGTACGTGACGGCGACGAAGCGGTATGCCGACCTCCTCGAGTGCGTTCAAGTCGGCAAGAGCGTGCGGGATGCCGCCACGAAAAAGTCGAAGGTCGAGGTCCGCGAGAGCCCGGCGGCGAAGTGCAAGACGGGGACTGCGGTGCGGGACGTGTTTCTGGTCGACGTCGCTGGGGACCGCCTGACGGTCGACGACCCCAAGGCGCGCGCGCCCCTCGCCGCGTGGCCGGACGAGAGCAAACCGAACGAAAAGGCCGCTCCCGTCTACTCGATCAACAGCATCCTCGAGTGGAAGTCGCCGATGACGAAGGTGTTCGAGCTGCAGCGTCTCTCTCCGATCCGCATCCAGGGTTTCGGGCGCGGCACCTACCTGGTGATCACCCTCTCGGGATGGCGTGCGCCGATCGCGCGCGACGCGGGAGACGCCAAAATCAAGGAAGCGCTCAAGCCGCTCTGCGAGGCGAATGAGGGTCAATCGTTCGCGATCGGCTCGGCGATGGAGCCGGTGACGTGGCTGCGCGCCAACTGCGCCGCCGGCACTTACAAATGGGACAAATCCCCGGTCTACGTCCCGCCGCCGTGAGCGGCGCGGGGCGAGCTTAGTTGCCGGTCAACGTGAGGGTCCACTTGGAGCCGGGCGCGCACGTGCCGGAAATCCAGCGAACCTCGACGGACACGATGCGGGAGTCGTCGCTTCCGTTCGCGGGCGTTCCTTCCCCCCAATTGAGCGACGCCGTGTCGTCGCCGGTCGCGTTGGTCGACGACGCCGAGACCGCGGTGCACGCGCGATCCGTCGGGCTGCCGCCGGCGTTGACGTAGAGGAACAGATCGAAGTTGGCGCCGGGCGGCGACGTCAGGCTCGCGTGGAAGTTGAGGTTCTTGCCGAGGGGGTTGTTGTCGTCCTCGCTCACGTTGATGAGCATCCACTTCGACGTGAAGTCGGTCGCCGTGACCGTCGGGTACTTGGACGTGTCGCCGCTGATCTTTCCGACGTCCGCCGCGGCGAGGCACGTGTTCGGCGCGACGCAGCTCCCTCCGCCGCCGTCGCCAGGATCGGGCGTCGCGTCGACCGGGGCCGCGTCGAAGCCGCCGCCGGGATCGGCGTCGAAATTCGACGTGTGGTCCTTGCCCGCGTCGAGCACCTGCGGGGCGACGCCGCCGTCGTCGTCGGGGATGCCGCCGGCGTCGTCGACGAAATCCGCGACGCCGCTCGTGGCGCACCCGAACCAAAGGGCCGCGGCAAGCGGCAACACGACGAGGGCCGACACCGCTCCGCGCATCCATGGAGTCTAGCGCCGTTCTGTACCTCAGCAAAAAGAGCTTGCTCGGGTAGAGTCGGAAGATGCTGAAGGTCGCGACCCTCAACATTTGGAATCGATTCGGACCGTGGGACGAGCGCCTCCCGGCGATTCGCGCGCGACTCATCGAGCTCGGGCCCGACGTCATCGGCCTGCAGGAGGTCCTGCGATCCACCCAGGGCGACTGCCTGGATCAAGCGGACCTGGTGTCGCGGGGGCTCGGCTACCACGTCGCGTGGGGGCTCGCCTCGGAGGGACACGGGTTCCCGGTCGGCAACGCCATCCTGTCGCGTTGGCCGATCCTGCGATCCGAGACATTTCCGCTGCCGGACGGCGGTTCCGACGAGCGAAGGTCGCTCGTCTTCGCGGAGATCGAGGCGCCGTTCGGAAGGCTGCCGTTCTTCGTGACCCACTTGAACTGGAAGCTTCATCATGGGCACATCCGGTGCAAGCAGGTCCGCTTCGTCGCCGATACGGTCATGCGTCTATGTCCGATCGAGGGGTTCCCCCCGGTCGTCGTCGGGGACTTCAACGCGGAACCTGACTCGGACGAGATCCGCTTCATGCGGGGGCTCACCGGCCTCGGCGGGCCGTGCGTGTACTTTGCAGACACCTTCGGCGTCGCCGGCGACGGATCGCCCGGCATCACCTTCGCACGGAGAAATCCCTTCGCAGCGATGGTCCACGAACCGGATCGACGGATCGACTACGTCTTCGTCCGCGGGCCCGATGATCGGACCCGAGGTGAGCCGCAGACCTCGCGGGTGTGCTTCGACGAGGCCGTGGATGGCACGTTCCCGAGCGATCACTTCGGCGTCGTCACGACCCTGTCGGTTTGAGCAGTCGTGGCGCACGAGGGGCTGGCGCCCGCACGGGGCACCGGGCATCCTGAGTGAGACAATGCGTGCTCGGCTCTGGATGCTTGCGCTGATCAGCCTCACGACCGTGATGCCGCACGGCGCGATCTGCGCGCGCTACTCGGCGCTCTCGGCGGTCCTCGAGCACGGCGTCGTCACGGAGCTCGCGCACCTCGCGCTGCACGCGCTGCTCTTCGGGCTCCTCGCGACGGCCCTGTCCGCGTGGATCTTGCGCGGAGCGACGCGCCCGCGGGCTGCGCTGGGGCTCCTCTTCTTCGTCGGCGTCGTGGCGTTGCGGCAAGGCGTGCAGATCCTCGTGCGTGGCGCGCGGCCAGGCGCCGAGCAGATCTTCGAGCTCTCGCTCGACAGCGTCGCGGGCGCGCTCGGAGCGGTGGGCTGGGCGCTGGCCGATCCGGCGGGCGCGCGTCGCGTGGCGCGGGGCCTGGGCTGGCTATTTCACCCCGCGATCGTCGCGCCGCTCGGCTTCTTCGCGCTGTGCTGGAGCCGCACGGGATCGTGGCCCACTGCGGTCAGGTGGACGCTGTTCGTCGCGCTCTTCGAGGTGCCGGCGCTGTGCGTGTGGATGTGGGGCCTCCGGCGCGCGCACTTCTCCGACGTCGACGTCTCCGTGCGCCGGGAGAGATTGCCGCTCCTCGCGTTCGCGGCGCTCTGCGCGCTCGGCCTCCTCGGCGGCACACTCGCCCTCGACGCTCCGCGGATCGTCGTGTCTGCATCCATCGGCGCGATGATCGGCGCGCTCGCGGCGACGTTCATCACGCGCCTCGGCCTCAAGCTGAGCGGGCACGTCGGCGTCGCGGCAGGCGCGGCGTTCGCGCTCCTCCCCGGCGCGCCTCGCGGGGCCTTGGTCTTCGCGCTCGTCGCGCTCATGCTGGTCTGGGCACGCGTGCGAGACGAGCGACACAAGCCGCTCGAGGTCGTGGCCGGCTTCGTCCTGGCCGCCCTGGTTGCCGGCGTATCGATCCACTCGCTGGGCTGATGCGCTCGCTCGACTGACCGCACGCTGGGCTGACCGCTGGCTGGCGGCGAACGGTCGCCGACCGCACGCGAACGGTCGCCGCCCGACGTCGACGGCGGAACGATTCGCAGGCGCCCGTCGTCCAACGTCGTATGAGACGATTCTGGATCATCGGCTTCGCAGCGGTCCTCTCGGTGTGCGTCCTCGCGTCGTGCCTGGCGTACTCTGGCGCCCTCCGCCTCTCGGCGCTCGGCATTCCGCACCTCGACTTCTTCGCGCACCTCGTCTTCATGGGACTCTTGGCGTTCTTCGCCGACGGGCTCTTCGCGCACCGTGCGATGGCGCGCGCGCTCCCGCTGGGGCCGGTGCTGGTGCTCGCCGCCGCCGCGACCGACGAGGTGCTCCAGAGGTTCTCGGCGAACCGGAGCTCGTCGTGGTCCGATTTCGTCGCAGACGTTCTCGGCGTGACCGTCGCCGCCGTCCTCGCGGCGCGAGTCGCGAGAGACGTCACGGCGCGACGAGATCGCGCTCCGGCGGGGTGACGCGGCAGGCGCGCCGGCGAAGCAGCACGTAGTAGTGGTAGCGCAGCGGAGTGCTCGCGAGCCCGCGGCTGTCGCACATGAGGCTCGCCGGGTTGCAGCCGAACCAGCGGACCTTGTCGATCACGTCGTGGTCCCAGATCGCGTCCTCACCGATCGCGTGGCCCCAGGTTTTTTCGAGCTGCCCGTACTCGTCGTCGAGCCCCATCATGTGGCCGATCTCGTGGGCGAGGAGGTGCCACGGCCACGCCTCGGCCCACGAGACGTCGAACGGCGTGCGCCCCTCGCCCTCATAGAGGCGCACCTGGAAATGAGGCGACGCCACGTCGGTCGTCTCTGCGCGGAAGCGAAAGTGAACGGCGCCGCCGGGGCTGTGGGCGGACCAGAAGTCAGCGGCCTGGTCCATCTTCGCCTGCATCGCGGCGACCCGTGCGCGATCGGCCGCGAGAGGGCCGGTGAGCTGGACGCGCACCTCGACGCCGATTCCGGCGGCATCGGGGACGAGATCGTAGGCGTACTCGCGCGGATCGAGGCCCACGTAAAAGAGCTCGCCGGTGACGCGCCGCGCGAAGGTGACGGGGCGCGTGAGGACGTCGTCGACGGCGGGCGTACATTTGCCCATCGAGTCGCGCGCCACGTCGTCGACGATCGCGACGCACGCCCAGTCGGGATCGAGCGCGTGGCTGCCGGGCCGCGCGCGCCATTCTTCCAACGTGAGGGTGACGAGGTCGCTGCGGCTCCGCGCGCACGAGGCGGCGCCGGTCCTCGCGCCGAGCTCCCCGGCGACGCGCGCGATCGCGGCGGGATCGGCGGCGGGGCGCGACGAGCCTGCGCACGCGCTCGCGACGCACGCGAGGGCGGCGAGCACGGAGGCGCGCGACCGGGATCGCTCGGCGACCACGCGCGCTACCTCGCCTTCTTGCTTCCCCCGCGACCCAGCGTCTCGGCCGCGCCCGACAACGCCGGATCGGTCTTGATTTTGCGCAGATCGCGCGCCAGATCGCGCGCGTAGGCGATCCAGAACTCGCGGCCGGGATCGCTGCCCGCGTCGTCGGGGACGACGGCGCGAAGCGCGGCGATGACCTCGGGCTCGACCGTTGTCGCGAGGAGCGCCACGGCTTCAGCGCGGCTCGGGTACCGCTCCAGCGTGATCGGTCCATCGCCGTCTCCTGACGACGGCACGATCGCGTACACGTCGCTGAGCCGCTCGCGAGGACCCGCGCCGCGCGTCAGCCACTCCACCGACACTCCGAGCGCGTGCGCGATCCGCCGCGCGGTGTCGAGCGGTAGGCGCGCGCCCCGCTCTTTGCTCTTCAGCGAGTTGATGTACTGCGCGGAGAAGCCCGTGCGTCGGGCCAGCTCGCCGCCCGAGAGCCCCCGCGCCTCCATCGCCTCGACCAGGCGCTCCTGCCAGTCGCTCACCGCTCTACTGTACCTGGATTGGCCAACCGCTGTCGCACCTGAAACAGTTGACAACTATAGTTTCTGTTGCACATTGAGGCTCATGAGTCAGGTGCACGCCATTTCCCCGGGGATTTCCCTGGAGGTCGCCTCCCACACCGATTGCGGCCTCGAGCGGGAGGAGAACCAGGATACCGCGCTCGTCGCCCTCTTGCCGGCCGCGCTGGCGTTTGGGGTGTGCGACGGCATGGGCGGCGTCGCAGGAGGGCAGATCGCGAGCTCGCGCGCGGTCAGCGTCATCGAGGAGGTCCTGCGGGCGCGGGCGCCGGAGACGGAGGATTCGGCGGCGCGTGCGCTCTTCGATGCGATCGAGGACGCGACCCAGCGCCTCTTCGCGATCGCGCGGCGTGACGTGACGCTTCGCGGAATGGGCACGACCGCGACGATCGCGACGGTGGCCGGTGATCGCCTCGTCGTCGCGCAGATCGGCGACAGCCGGGCGTACCTGCATCGCCTCGGGAAGCTCACGCAGCTCACGCGCGATCAGACGCTCGCGCAGATGATGGTCGAGAAAGGGCAGCTCGCCCCCCAGGACGTCGCGACGTTCCCTCACGCGAACGTGATCCTTCAGGCGGTGGGCACCGCCGAACACGTCGACGTCGATCTGCGCGCGATCCGCCTCTTCAAGGGTGACGTCATCCTCGTCTGCTCCGACGGTCTGCATGGGCCGGTCGGCGACGCGCTCCTCGCGCAGCTGCTCGGGGAGGCCGCCGATCCCGCCGCCGCGTGCGAAGCGCTCGTCGATCGCGCGCTCGCCTACGGAGGGCCGGACAACGTCACGTGCGTCGTCGTGCGCGTAACGGGCGAGCGGCTCGACGATCCGCCCTCCGCCGAAGTCGACGTGACGCGCTGCGTTCTTGCACCGACCGACGATGCGTCACCGGACATCGCGATGGGAGAAGAGGCCCCGACCCCCTCGAGCGGCGGAAAAGCACCCCTTTCGCACCTTTGGCCTTTGCGGTGGGGGCCGTGGGCGTCTAAAAAGACCCCGTGACCGCAGGCCTCCCGCTCAAAGAAAACGGCGCACACCACGTGCGCCTCGCCCCCGATCTGCTCGTGCAGATGCACGACCTCATGCTCAAGGCGCGCCTCCTCGAGGAGCGCCTAATCAAGATGCAGAAGCAAGGCGATGGCTACTTCTGGATCGGCGGACCGGGCGAAGAGGCGTTCAACGTCCCGCTCGGCCTCCTCGTCCACAAAGGCGAAGGGCCTGAGTTCGACTACTGCCATTTCCACTACCGCCAGAGCGCGACGCTCCTCGCGATGGGCGCCGATCCGGTCGACACGATTCGTCAGATGAAGAGCGTCGCGACCGACCCGTACTCGGGCGGCCGTAACTTCTGCAACCACTACGCTGTGCGCCGCTGGAACGTGGTCCCGGTCTCGTCGCCGATCGAAGTGCAGTACGCGATGGCTCCTGGCACCGCGATCGCCAACAAGCGCGCGGGCGGCCGCGGCATCACGATCGTCACCGGCGGCGACGCGGGCACCGCCGAGGGGGAGTTCGCGAGCTGCCTGGTCTGGTCCAGTCGCCCGGCCAATCCGTTGCCGGTGCTGATGATCGTGACGAATAACCAGTACGGTATCTCCACGCCGTCGAACGAGCAGCACGGGGAGAAGCGCATCGCCGATCGCGGCAAGGCGTTCGGCTTCGAGACGGCGACGATCGAGGGGAACGATCCCGAGATGTCGTACCGCGCCATCAAGCAAGCGATGGAGTACGTGCGCACGGAGCGAAGGCCGTACCTCCTCGAGGTGATGGTCTCGAGGCTTTACGGCCACTCGTCGTCGTCGGGCGCGAACTTCATCACGGAGGAGCCGGACTGCCTCGCCAAGTTCGAGTCCACGCTCGAAGGCCGCGGCATCCTCACGCGCCCGCACATGGACGCGCTCCGCGAGCGGTACACGCAGGAGCTCCTCGACGCGCTGAAGCGCGTGCGCGAAGAGCCGGTACCTGACGCGAAGGCGGTCTACGAGCTCGTCTTCGCCGATCACGATGTGGTGAAGCCCGCCGCCAAGAAGAAGGGGGAGCGCTGATGGCCACCCTCGTCCAGGCCGTGCGCATGGCGCTGCACGTCGGCGAAGAGCGCCTCGGCGTCACCGACATCTTCGGAGAGGATGTGGGCCCCCCGCTTGGCGGCGTCTTCACACAGACGCAGGGCCTCAAGACCGCGTGGAATACGCCGCTCGACGAACGCGGCATCGTCGGCACCGCGATGGGCCTCGCGATGGCAGGGCAGCGCCCGGTCGCCGAGATCCAGTTCTGCGACTACGCGTTCAACACGATCGATCTCCTGAAGCTCGCGGGCGGCCTCTACTGGTCGTCGAACGGCAACTTCAACTGCCCGATGGTGCTCATGACGCCAGTGGGCAGCGGCATCCACGGCAGCATCTACCACTCGCACTCGTTCGACGGCCAGGCGACGCGCATCCCCGGCTGGAAGATCGTGATGCCGTCCAACCCGCGCGACGCGTACGGCTTGCTGCTCAGCGCGATCGTCGATCCGAACCCCGTCATGTTCCTCATGCCGAAGGCGCTGCTCCGCGCGAAGGGCGGTCCCGGCGAAGAGATCCCCGGCGTCCCGACGGACGAGCGTCTCCTCAACAAGATGATCGACGCGCCGCTCGGCGATCGCACCAAGTGGACGCCCGAGTGGCCCGACACGCCGGACCTCTTCATCCCGATCGGCGAGGCGCGGCTCGCGCGTGCAGGGCGCGACGTCACGGTCATCACCTACGGGCGTATGGTGCAGCAGTGCGTCAAGGCGGCGGACGACGTCGCGTCGGAAGGCGTGGAGGCGGAGGTCTTCGATCTGCGCTCGCTCTATCCGTACGACTGGGCGCGCATCAAGGAGAGCGTCGCGCGCACGCACCGCCTGCTCGTCGTGAACGAGGACACGGAGGTGACGAACTTCGGCGAGCACCTGATCCGCCGAACGGTGGAGGAGCTTTTCTACGAGCTCCACGCGCCGCCGAAGCTGCTCGCGGGCGCGAACGTCCCCGGCATCGGCCTCGCCGACGTGCTTGAAGCCCACTCGGTTCCGCAGCGCGCGGGCATCGTGAGCGCCCTGCGAGACCTCGCCCGCCACGAACCGTAGCCGCTCCTCACGCGACTTCGCGGCCTGCGTGGGATGAGGTAGTTGCACGCGCACATGCTGCGCACACCTCCTCCAAAAGTGCAGCAAATCCCGCAGGTCAACCTTGCCCCTGCGGTGTGAGGGTGTACGGATGCGGTCGCCGTAAGTCGGACGGTCGCACTTGCGCACGTACATGGTTTAGGGAGGTCGAGAGATGGGTCTTCGTTCGTTGCTGTTCGTCGTGGTGGGGGCGGTGGTGGGGTGCAGCGGCTCGCAGGGGACCTCCGAGGATCCCGCGGCCACGGACGACGCCATCCAGGGCGGCACGACGGACTCGAAGCACCCGGGCGTCGGCCTGGTCTGGTTCCAGGGCGGCGGCTTTTGCTCGGGCACGCTCATCGCGCCGAGCGTCGTCTTGACCGCCGGCCACTGCGTTCAGGATCCGATCGAGGGCTTCTTCACGGGCAGCGGCAAAGCGACGGCGAACCTCGGCTCCGAGCCGGTCACGTCGATGGTCAAGCACCCGGTCGACAAGATGATCGCGCACCCGTCGTACAGCTCGGGCGGCGGCTGTCCGAACTCGACGTTCGACATCGGCCTCATCCACCTGACGACGCCGATCACCACCATCAAGCCCACGTCGATCGCCACCGCCGCTCCGGCGAACGGCGCGTCGTGCGAGGCCGTCGGCTTCGGGACGCACACGGCCAACGGCGTCGACACCTACGAGCGCAAGCGCCACGGCACCGAGATCGTCCAGGCGACCGCCGCGACGTCCATCCAGGTGAAGTTCGGCACCGCGATCGCCGATCACGGCGACTCGGGCGGCCCGCTCCTCTGCGGCGGCGTCGTCTCCGGCGCCACGTCATGCCACACCGACGGGAACTACCCGCAGCACCAGGTCGAGTACTACGCGCGCATCGACGCGGGCGCGGCCTGGATCAAGCAGACGATCGCGGGCTGGTGATCGCAGGCGCAGGCGCGGCAGGCGTAGGGGGCGCGATCGCGACCTCCGGGAAGAAGAGCGCCGCAGCCAGACCCGCGGTCCCGATCCATGCGATGAGCTGAAAGACCGTCATGAGCCCCGCCGCCATCGAAGAGGCGAGCGGGGCGAGGGCGGCCGTGTCCATTCCGCGGCCGTGCGTCGGACCGAGGAGCTGATTCACCAGCGCCGTCGGAACGTTGGGGCCGAGGGCGTGCGCGAGGACGCCGCCGAGGACGCCGACCGCGAGCGCGCCGCCGATCGTCCGGAAGAACATCGTGCTCGCAGTCGCGACGCCGCGGTGCTCCCAGCTCACCGCCTGCTGCACGGCGATGATGAGCGACGTGTTCGCCGTTCCCATTCCGAGGCCGAGCGCGAACATCGCCCCGCGCACCGCGAAGAGCGGCGCGAACGGCCGTAGCGCGAGGACCATGATCCACGCGGCCACGCACGCGACGAGGGCGCCGATGCGGACGAGGTTACGCATGCCGACGCGCCTGAGGAGCCGCCCGCTGATCGCGCTGGCGATCGGCCATCCCACGAGCATCGGGGCGACGGCGCTGCCGGCCACGGTCGGCGTGCCTTCGAGGACCGCCTGGACGAAGAGCGGCACGTAGATGACCGTCGCCATCATCAGCGCGCCGAGGAGCCCGCCGGCGATGTTGGCGGTGGCGATGACGCGTCGACCGAGGATTGCGAGCGGCAAAATAGGCTCTTTCGCGCGCCCCTCGACCCACACGAAGAGGGCGACGGCGACTGCCGTCACGGGCAGCGTGACGAGCGGCTGCACGCCGGTCACGCCGAGGAGTAGCCCGAGGATCGCCGTCGACAAGAGGCCCGCCCCCGCGAAATCGATCGCGCGCTTCTTCTTGGCGATGTCCTCGTGGAAGAACGCGGCGAGGAGCCCGGCCGAGAGGAGACCGAAGGGGACGTTGATGTAGAAGACCCACCGCCACGACAGCGCGCCGACGATGAGGCCGCCGACGAGAGGCCCGGCCATCCCCGCGACGCCCCACACCGCGCCGAAGATTCCCTGGATTCGGCCGCGCTCTTCGACGGTGAACAGATCGCCGACGATCGTGATCGCGAGAGGCTGCACGCCACCGGCGCCGACGCCCTGGAGCGCACGAAACGCGATGAGCTGCGTCATCGACGTCGCGAGGCCGCTCGCCATCGAGCCGGCGAGAAAGAGCGCGATGCCGAGGTACATCGTCGGCTTGCGGCCGTAGAGGTCGGCGAGCTTGCCGTAGATGGGGATCGTGACGGTGCTCGCCGCCATGTAGATCGAGCCGACCCAACCGTAGAGCTCGATGCCGCCGAGATCGCCTACGACCGTGGGCATGGCGGTCGCGACGACCGTGGCCTCGAGCGCGGCCATGAACATCGCGAGCAGAATGGCGGCCACCGCGAGCGGGCGGCGTGTCTTGGGCATTTCTGGGGCGCTCTACAGTCTCGGGGGAAAGGCTTCGCGGAAGGCGCGCATCGTGTCGACCTCGTCGTACTGGTGGCGGAAGGTGGTGGCCTCCCGGAACGCTGCGGCGTCCACTACGACCGGATACTTTATGTGACCGAGGGCGCCGCGTGGCAAGCGGGGGAGCCCCATTCGCCCGAGCGACATGTTGATGATGAACTCGGGCAGCGGGAACGTCTTCCGGCCGGTCTCGCGGATGATGACCGAGAGCGGGACCGGATCGGGGCCAGCGACGTTGAAGACGCCGCGCGGGCGCTTGGCGAGCGAGAGCACGATCGACGTGACGATGTCGTCCTCGTGCATGAACTGGAAGAGCGGGTCGAAGCCGAGCACGGTCGGCACGCGCGGGCCGCGGAGGAACGTGGCGAGCGTGCCGTGGCCGCTCGCGCCGAGCGAGTAACAGATTCGCAGAACCGTGGTGGACAGCTCGGGGACGCGCCACAGCGCGGTCGACGCGAAGAGATCGGCGGCGACGAGATCGCTCAGCTCCGGGAACGACGCGAGGGCCATCGGCGCCTCGTCCTCCTGGTGGTAGAGCGGGCTGTCGGGGCCGGCGCCGTAGAAGGTGTGACGCCCGACGAAGATGCAGTGGCCGACGCCATACGTGCGCGCGTGATCGAAGACGGCGCGTGTGCCGCCGAGGTTGATGCGGTAGCGCTCTTCGCCGCGGATTTGCAGGCTCGTGACGGTCGCCATGTGGACGACGGCCTCGGGCTTGCGCTTCCTGAACACGTCCTCGGCGGCGCGCTTGCGGAAATCGATCTCGTACAGCTCGACGCCGCGAGGCGCGTCGCCCCAGGGCCTGGCGTCGATGCCGATGACCTCGTGCCCTTCGCCCATGAGGCGCGCGGTCAGCTTGCGACCGATGACGCCCGCGATGCCGAGGATGAGGACCCTCACGATTTTCCTCCGGACGATGCCCCGGGCGGGAGCAGGCCTTCGCGCTTCTTTCTCCCGCGATCCATCATCTCGGCGATCTGCGATTTGACCTCGTACACGTACTCGGCGACGACCTCGTCGTCCTCCGATCCGGTGCCCGAGAGGTAAATCGGCTCGCCGTAGATGATCTCGAGATCGACGGGCAACGGCAGCGCGAAGAGGTACGGCGTGATGGGGATGTACGGCACGCCGAACAGCTTCCCCAGCGTGTACGCGTTGGCGATCGTCGGCACCGCGTCGCCGCCGCCGAGGAACGCGAACGGAACGATGGGACTGTGTGTCTTGAGCGCGAGGCGCATGAAGCCGGTGCCGAAGTCGACGAGCGAATGGCGGTCCTTGTAGAGCTTGGCGGTGCCGCGCGCGCCTTCGGGGAAGACCATCAAGAGGCGGTCGTCCTCGAGGAGGCGGATCGCGTGCTCGGGGAGGCCGGTGAACTGCCCGGTGCGGTTCGCCATGAGCGACGCGAGCGGGATCTTGTTGATGAACTTCTCGACCATCCCCTGCGCGAGGCGCGGCGGATCCATCTCGAGCAGCATCGACGCGAGGACCATCGCCCCGTCGATCGCGACGCCGCCCGAGTGGTTGCCGACGAGCATCGCGCGGCCGCGACGGGGCACGTTCTCGATGCCGTGCACCTTCACAGAGAAGTAGTGCTTGTAGAGGAGCGAGAGCGCCGTCATCCCGATGACGAGGTGCTTCTTCGAGACGCCGTACGGGTCGACGCCGTAGCGGTTCCACGGGATCTCGACGCGGTCGACGCGCTCCTGGATCGAGCGCGTCAAGCTGGCCAGCACCCCCGCGTCGGCTCCTTGCATGGGGGGCCAGGGTACCGTGCCGTGGCGGCGCTTGTCTCGTGTAGGATGCTGCGGTGCGCATGACCAGAGTCGCGCGGTTCGCTTGCTTTTTCGTTTTCATGGCGTGGGCAGGACCGGCCGCGGCGGCGGATCCGGCGGGGCCCTCCACAGTGCGGGTGACGCCGTATTCGCCGTACGAGAAGGAGTCGCTCGACGCCGCGCTCGCGGACCTTCATCTGTCGATCGATCCGAATCCGGACGGCAAGATCTACGAGGGGGCGCACGTCGTCACTCTAGAGGTGCTCGAGGAGCGCGATCCGCTGCAAGGGTGGGGGATCGATCGGGCAGACGGGACGAAGCTCAGCGCGAACGAGATCCTGAACACGCTGCACACGACGTCGAAGAAGCACGTCATCTCGCGCGAGGTGCTGCTCGAGGAGGGGAAGCCTTACGAGCAGCCGCTCGTCGACCAGAGCGCGCGAAATCTCCGCGGGCTGAGCCAACTCTCGCTCGTCATCGTCGTGCCCGTGCGAGGCAGCACGCCCGATCGCGTGCGGCTCCTCGTCATCACGAAGGACGTGTGGAGCCTGCGCCTCAACTCCGACGTGCAGATCGGCTCCGGCGGTCTCGAGTCGCTCCTCCTCGAGCCGACCGAGTCGAACCTCGCGGGCCGGCACATGACGGTCTACACGCGCCTCTTCATGCAGCCGAACTCGACGCAAATCGGCGCCGGCTACACGCTCCGTCGCCTCGGCGGCACGCACGTCGTGTTCTCGGCCGACGCGAACGTCATCACCAATCGGTTGTCGGGACAGACGGAGGGATCGGCGGGCTCGGCCAACGTAGGCTTGCCGCTGTATTCGCTGAAGCAAGAGTGGGCGTGGGCGGTCACGACGTCGTGGCGCGACGAGATGCTGCGCCGGTACGTGAACGCGCACCTCAGCGCCTACGACGCCAAGGCGACGCCCGACGTCAAAGACGGGATCCCGTTCGAGTACCACGCGCGAAGGCTCACCGAGTCGGCGGCAGCGACGCGCTCGTTCGGGTACGCGCAGAAGAACGACTTCACGGCAGGGGGCGAGATCAACATTCGCGATTTTCGCGCGCCGGATCTCTCGCGGTTCGATCCGAGGGCGGCCACGGAGTTCGTGACGCGCAACGTACCGGTGAGCGATACGCGCGTCGGGCCCTTCGTGCAGTGGAGGAGCTACGAGAGCAAGTTCCTCGAGGCACTGGACGTCGAGACGCTGGCGCTTCAGGAGGACTACCGGCTCGGGCACGACGTCCTCGCGCGCGTCTATCCGGTCTTCACGGCGCTCGGATCGTCGCGCAACCTCGTGGGCGGGTACCTCGGCTTGCAATACACGTGGGCGATCAGCTCGGGGCTCTTGCGGCTCGGGGTCGAGTCGACGACGGAGGCCGAGCTCTCGAGCGGAACCGACGGGACGCACCTGTCCGACGCGTCGCTCGCCGCGCACGGCCGGTGGGTGTCGCCGCGCTTCTCGTTCGGCCGCTTCATCGTCGACGTCGTCGGCCAGAACCGGTACCGAAACTACCTGAACCGCCTCACGTTCCTCGGCGGCAACTCGCGCCTGCGCGGCTACCCGAGCAATTTCTACGTCGGCAAGGACTGGGCGGCGGCGAACGCGGAGTACCGAACGCGCCCCATCGAGGTGCTCGGGTCGCAGCTCGCGGCGGCGGTGTTCTACGACGCGGCCGACGCGTTCAACGGCTTCGACACGATGCGGCCGAAGCAGTCGGTGGGCGTGGGATTTCGGTTCCTGTTTCCGCAGCTCGATCGGTTCGTTTTACGCGGGGATCTTGGGTTTCCGCTACCGCCGCGCGACGCCGGCGTCTCGCCCTTGGGATTTTATCTCGCGTTCCAGCAGGCGTTCGGTCTCGACACGATCAGCGGGCCTCCGGGCGGCGCGCTCGGGCAATGACGAGCCGCCGCCGTCGCCCGTAGCGCCGGCCGCCGCGTCATGGAATAGTCCCCGGCTCGATGGGGACCCGCGCGCTCTGTGTTTCGGCGTCCGCGCACGCGCGACTCGCGCGCGCGCGTGAGTGGCTGGAGCTTCGGAGCCGGTCGGAGAGGGTGCTCCTCCTTGGCGCGTCGGCGGAGGCGATCCAGAGCCTCGCGCGGCCAGTGGCGCAGCGAGGAGGCGCGTCGTTCGGGGCGACGCGGTTGGGGCTCGGTCGGCTCGCGGCGCTGCTCGCGGCCGAGGGACTCGCGGAGCGCGGGCTCGTCGCGGCGGGTAGCCTTGCGCTCGAGGCGCTCTGCGCGCGCGTCGTGCACAAACTAGAGGAGAAGGGGGCGCTCGGGCGTTTCGCCGTCGTCGCCGATCGCCCGGGTCTGCCGCGCGCGCTGGCGCGATCCATCCTCGAGCTTCGCATGGCCGAGGTCGCACCGGCGCGCCTCGCCGACGCCGATCTCGCGCGCGTCCAAGAGGCGTATGAAGCCGAGCTCGCGGCGGCGCGCCTCGCCGATCGCGCGGAGGTGTTGCGCCTCGCCACCCTTCGCGCCGCGGGCCGAGGGGCGCCGAGCGGAGCAGCGGCCGACGCGGTCCTCGGTGTCCCTACTCTCTTGCTCGACGTCGCGGTCGGCGGTGCGCTCGAAGCGAGCCTCATCGCGGCGCTCGCCGCGCGGAGCGGCGACGTGCTCGCGACGTGCCCGCGCGGCGACGAGCGATCGCGCGCGCTCTTGGAAAGTGCGCTCGGCGTCGTCGGTGTGGAGGCGCCGGTCCCTGGGAGCGGCGCTCTCGCGCGCCTGCAAGAGGGTCTCTTTCGCGAGCTCGCGTCCGGTGGCGAGGGCAGCGCAGAAGTCACGATCCTCTCCGCGCCTGGGGAGAGCCGCGAGTGCGTGGAGATCGCGCGGCGCGTCCTCGCCGAGGCGTCGCGCGGAGTGCCGTTCGATCGAATGGCGGTCCTCCTGCGCTCCGTCGCGCCGTACCGCGCGCACCTCGTGGAGGCGCTGCGTCGCGCGTCGATCCCGGTTCATTTCGCGCAAGGCACGCTCGTCCCGGACCCGTCGGGGCGCGCGCTCCTGGCGCTCTTGGCCTGCGCGGCCGAGGGGCTCTCGGCGCGGCGCTTCGCGGAGTACCTCTCGCTCGGCGAGGTCCCCGCGGCGGACGAGCTCGGACGACCGCCCGCCGCGAAGCTCGCGGGAGAGCGTTTCGTCGCGCCCGACGAGGACGCGCTGCCTTCCGTAGTGTCACGGACGCGCCTCGAGGAGGCGGCGGGGGAAGAGGCGACGGCGCACGAGCCCATCGCCGACGACGCTCCGGTCGTGGGAGGAACGCTCCGCGCGCCGCGCCGGTGGGAGCGCTTGCTCGTCGAGGCGGCGGTCATCGGCGGGCGTGATCGGTGGGAGAAGCGTCTCTCCGGCCTCGCCCGCGAGCGGGAGCTGGACCTGCGCGCGATCGACGATCCCGACTCTCCGAGCCGCGAGCGAATCGCCCGCGAGCTCGCCGATCTGGCGTCGCTCCAGACGTACGCCCTCCCTTTGCTCGACATGCTCGCGGCGCTCCCGCGCGAAGGGACCTGGCGCACGTGGATCGACGCGCTCGGCGATCTCGCGACGCGCGCGCTGCGTCGACCGGAGCGCGTCATCGCAGTGCTCGGCGAGCTCGCGCCGATGGCCGGCGTCACGTCCGTGGATCTGCGGGAGGTGCGCCTCGCGCTCGGCAAGCGCCTATGTGATCTGCTCGTTTTCCCGGGTGAACGTCGTTACGGAAAATTGTACGTGGGCGGCGCCGACGGGGCGCGTGGGCTCTCGTTCGACGTGGTCTTCGTCCCCGGCCTCAGCGAGAAGATCTTTCCGCAGAAGGTCGCGGAAGACCCGATCTTGCGCGACGCCGATCGCCTTGCGCTCGATGCGCGCCTCGTCGTGAACGAAGATCGCGTGCTGGCCGAACGCCTCGCGCTCCACCTCGCCGTCGGCGCAGCGCGCACCAAGGTGTGCCTCTCGTACCCGCGCATCGACACCGAGCAGTCGCGCCCGCGCACGCCGTCGTTCTACGGCCTCGAGGTGCTCCGCGCCGCCGAGGGCGTGCTTCCCGGCTTCGACGAGCTCGCGCGCCGCGCCGAGAAGGAGAGCCTCGCGCGCCTCGGCTGGCCCGCTCCCGCGTCGCCGCTCGAGGCCATCGACGACGCCGAGCACGATCTCGCCCTCCTCGCGCAGGTCTTCCAGCGCCCCGAGGTCGAGACCGCCGGCTCCGCGCGCTACCTGCTCGGCGCCAACGTCCACCTTGCGCGCGCGCTGCGCTTCCGCTTCACGCGATGGGAGAAAAAATTCTATTCGGCCGACGGCCTCGTCGCGCCGCAAGACATCGCGAAGGCGGCGCTCGCCAAGCACCAGCCCGGCGCGCGCTCGTTCTCGCCCACGGCGCTCCAGAATTTTGCGACGTGCCCGTACAAATTCGTCCTCTACGCGCTCCACAAGCTCGGACCGCGCGAGGAGCCGGAGGCGCTCGAGGAGCTGGATCCGCTTCAAAAAGGCTCGCTCGTGCACGACATCTTGTACGAGCTCCACGTCCGCCTGCGCGCGGAGGGCCTCCTCCCTGTCACCCCCGCGAACCGGGAGACCGCGCGCGTTCATCTCGACAGCGTGATCGCCGAGGTCTCCGAGAAGCATCGCTTCGATCTCTGCCCGGCCATCCCACGCGTCTGGGAGGACGGCATCGCGTCGATCAAAGCGGATCTCGTGGAGTGGCTGCGTCGCGCCGCAGAAGATCCGGAGTGGGTCCCGACGCACTTCGAGCTGTCGTTCGGGCTCCCCGATCGGCGCGACGCGCAGGATCCTGCGAGCAAGAAGGAGGACGTCCACCTCGACGAGGGCCTCCGCCTGCGCGGCTCGATCGATCTCGTCGAGCGCCACGCCGACGGTCGCATCCGCGCGACCGACTACAAAACCGGCAAAGCGCGCACGAAGCCCGGCGTCGTCATCGGCGGCGGAGAGGTGCTCCAGCCCGTCATGTACTCGCTCGTCTTGGAGAAGCTCCTGCCAGGCACCAAGGTCGAGGGTGGGCGCCTCTATTATCTGACCTCGGTCGGCGACTTCAAGGAGACGCTGGTGCCGCTCGACGAGGACGCGCGCGAGGGGGCGCGCGCGGTGGCGCACACGATCGGCGAGGCGCTGAGGACTCCGTTCTTGCCCGCGGCGCCGGTGAAGGGGGGCTGCGAGTACTGCGACTACAAGGTCGTCTGCGGGCCGTACGAAGAGCAGCGGACGCGGCGCAAGCACCCCGGGCCGCTGCAGCCCCTGAAGCTGCTACGGGAGCGACGATGAGCGCGCCGCTCCTCGATCAAGACGCGCGCGACGCGATCCGAAACGATCTCGACGCCACGCTCGTCGTCGAGGCCGCCGCCGGTACCGGCAAGACGACCGAGCTCGTCGCGCGCATGCTCGCCCTCGTCGTGCGCGGCAAGGCGGAGCTCGCCAACATCGTCGCCGTCACGTTCACCGAAAAAGCAGCGGGCGAAATGAAGCTGCGCCTGCGCGCCGGCGTCGAGGCCGCGCGCGCGCGGAGCGAGACGACGCCCACGGAGCGCCAGCACCTCGATCGCGCCCTTCGTCAGCTCGAGCAAGCGCACATCGGCACGATCCACGGCTTTTGTGCCGACTTGCTGCGCGAGCGACCGATCGAAGCCGCGGTGGATCCGATGTTCGAGATGGCCGCCGACGAGGATCGCGAGCGAATCTTCGACGAGGCCTTCGACGACTGGTTCCAGAAGCAGCTCCAGGGACCCGAGGAGGGCGTGCGGCGCGTGCTGCGGCGACGATCGCGCGATCGCGACGCCGCCGGACCGCGCGAGGCGCTCCGTCGCGCGGGGCTCGATCTCGTCGATCAGCGCGATTTCAGCGCCCCATGGACGAAGGTGCCGATGGATCGCCACGCGGAGATCGACGCGCTCCTCCTCGCGCTCGGGGAGCTCGCCGGGTTCGCTGCGCAGGCCTCGGGCAGCGACGACTGGCTCCAGAAGGGGCTCGCCGAGCTCGCGCGCTTCATGGAGGAGCTGGATCGCCGCGAGCGCGTGCGCCCACGCGACTACGACGGCCTCGAGGCGGAGCTACGCGAGCTGGGCAAGAAGCGGAGCTGGGGCTGGAAGGGTTACGGCAAGAACTACGGAAAGGGCATCCTCCGCTCCGACGTGCTCGATCGGCGCGCGCGCGTGAAAGGCGAGCTCGATCGTGTGCTCTCCGATCTCGACGCGAGCCTCGCCGCGCAGCTCCACGAGGAGATGAGGCCGCTGGTAGAGCGGTACGAGGCGCTCAAGGGACGCGCGGGGAAGCTCGACTTCCTCGATCTCCTCGTCCGCGCGCGCGATCTCCTCGCGACCAACCGTGACGTGCGCGCTTCGATGCAGGGCCGCTTCACGCACCTCCTCGTCGACGAGTTCCAGGACACCGATCCGCTCCAGGCCGAGATCCTGATGCTCCTCGCCGCCGACGACCCCGAGGAGCGCGACGCCCGCAAGGTGCGCGTGCGACCGGGAAAGCTCTTCGTCGTCGGCGATCCGAAGCAGTCGATATACCGTTTTCGCCGCGCCGACGTCGCGCTCTACGAGCGAACGAAGCGGCGCCTCGTCGAGCAAGGCGCCAAGGTCGTGCACCTCGTCACGAGCTTCCGCGCGTCGCCGGAGATCCAGCGCTTCGTCAACGACGCCTTCGCGCGTGTGATGAAGGGGGGCGACGACGGGAGCCAGGCGTCGTACGTGGCGCTCGAGGCGCCGCCTGGTCGGCACGATTCGCTCGCGCGCCCGTCGATCGTCGCCCTCGGCGTGCCGCGGCCCTACAGCGACTACGGCAAGATCGTTTCGTGGAAGGTCGACGAGTCGCTCCCCGACGCGGTGGGCGCGTTCGTCGATTGGCTCGTTCGCCGGAGCGGATGGACCGTGACCGAGCGGGATCGCGCGGGGGTCACGCGGCCGCTCGAGGCGCGCGATGTGTGTCTGCTCTTCAAGCGCTTCTCGAGCTTCGGGGAGGACAAGACGCGCGCATACGTGCGTGCGCTGGAGGCGCGCGGCGTGGCCCACGTGCTCATGGGCGGCCGCTCGTACCACGCGCGCGAGGAGGTCATGGCGCTCCGCAACGCGCTCTCGGCGATCGAGTGGCCGGACGACGAGCTGTCGGTGTTCGCGACGCTGCGCGGACCGTTCTTCGCGCTGGGGGACGATCTGCTCCTCGCGTACAAGGATCGCGCCGGCTCGTTCCACCTCTTGCGCGCCTTGCCGCGCGAGGGGCTCGAGGCGCAGCTCGGCGAGGTGTGGGACGCCATCGCGATCTTGCGGGAGCTGCATTTTGCACGAAATCGTCGGCCGATCGCGGACACGCTGGCTCGCCTGCTCGACCAGACGCGCGCGCACGCCGGAGTCGCGATCTGGCCGACCGGGGAGCAGGCGCTCGCCAACATCCTGCGCGTCTTGGATCTGGCGCGTCGCTTCGAGGCGAGCCCGTCGTCGGCGGCGACGAGCTTTCGCGCGTTCGTGCAGCGCATGCAGGACGACGCCGCGCGCGGTGGAGCGCCCGAGGCGCCGGTGGTCGAGGAGGGGACCGACGGCGTTCGGCTCATGACCGTGCACCGGGCGAAGGGTCTCGAGTTTCCCGTGGTCATCCTCGTCGATCCGCTCGCGCCGAAGACGATGCGCGAGCCGTCGCGCTTCACGGACACCGACGCGAAGCTCTGCGCGATGCCACTCTGCGGCTGCACGCCGCGCGATCTCGACGTCCATCGCGACGAGGTGCTCCGCCGCGATCGCGACGAGGCCGTGCGCCTTGGCTACGTGGCCGCGACGCGCGCGCGCGATCTGCTCGTCGTGCCCGCCTTCGGAGACGGAGCGCAAGAGGGCTGGCTCGACATGCTCGACGTCGCGCTCTACCCCGCGCCGCGCGATCAAAGGTTGCCGCAGCCGGCGCCGGGCTGCCCGACGTTCACGGGCGGCGACACAGTGCTCGAGTGGCCCGACAAAGCGCAGAGGAGCGCGGAGACCTCGGTCGCTCCAGGTCTTCATCTCACGCACGGCGCTCACCGCGTCGTGTGGTGGGATCCGACGGCGCTCGAGCTCGGCAAGGAGAACGAGGCGGGGCTCCGGCAGCGCAAGCTCCTCGAGGCCGACAAAGATGGAAAGGCAGCGGCCGACGGCGTGAAGCAGCATCAAGCGTGGAAGGACGCGCGGGAGGGGCGCCTCGCGCGGGGTGGCGTGCCGGAGCTTCGCGTGCGCACGGCAACGGAGGCCGCCAAGGAGGGCGGAAAGGTCGCGACGCCCGACGTCGAGCTCCTCGAGGTCGTGGATCGTCGCGAGGGACGGCCGCACCACAAGCGCTTCGGAACGCTCGTGCACGCTGTCCTCGCCGAGGCGCCGCTTGGCGCGTCTCCCGCGGTGGTCGCGAAGATCGCCGAGAGCCAAGCGCGCCTCGTCGGTGCCCCGGAGGACGAAGCGAACGCCGCGGCGGAGGCGGCTTCGGCGGCGCTCGCGCACCCCGTGATGCGACGCGCGGCCGCGAGCAAGGACTGCCGTCGCGAGGTCTTCGTCTCGCTCACGAGCGCCGACGGCGAGCTCATCGAGGGCGTCGTCGATCTCGCGTTCGAAGAGGGCGGCACGTGGATCGTCGTCGACTACAAAACGGACATCGAGCTCGCGGCGTCGGGCCGGGAGCGCTACGCCGCGCAGGTCACCACGTACGTCGATGCCATCGCGCGCGCGACGGGAGCCCCCGCGCGAGGTGTGCTCTTGCGCGTGTGAGGCACGCGTCTACCGTCGCAGCTCGTAGACGAGGAGCTCTCCCAGCGTCTCGTGGTCCCTCGTGCCCGCCTGGGAAAATCCGCATTTCTCGAGGACGCGGATCGAGGCAAAATGCCACCCGAAGGTCGTGGCTTGGATGGTCTTCACCTCCGGCTGCGCGCGCGCCCACCCCACCGACGCGGCGACCGCCTCCGTCGCAAAGCCCAGCCGCTGCGATTCCGCGGCCACGCCGTAGCCGATCTCGCAGAGCCCGTCGGCGCCTGGCCGCCCGTGAAAGACCACGCTCCCCACGACGCGCGGCTCGCCTTCGCGCGCGATCATGAGGCGGTCGCCCCACAGTCGCGTCTCCGGATCGGCGCGGATGTTCTCGAGCGAGGCGCAGAACGCGACCTCGACCAGCGCCCGCCCCGGCCATGCCTCGGGCACCCGCGCACCTGCGAGCACCTCGACGTCCTCCCGCCGCCCCGTCATCACCGCCTCCACGATCGCGAGCGTGATCGGGCGCATCTCGAGGCGGGCGGAGTAAAGCACGGGCCCCACCCTTGGAATGGTACACTCGAAGAGAAACCCGGCTACCCTCCTGCTGTCCCCACGAGACCACCCTTGACCGCGACCGCCAGCCCGCAGCCGCCCACCCGACTCGGCCCGTACGACGTCGGCGCGAAGATCGCGGGGGGAGGTATGGCGACGGTCTACATCGGGCGCAAGATGGATGGCGCGAAGGAGCAGCTCGTCGCCCTCAAGGTCATTCGCGACGAGCTCGCGCAGGACGAGACCTTCATCCACATGTTCCTCGACGAGGCGAAGGTCCTCTCGCGCCTCAGCCACCCGAACATCATCGAGACGCTCGAGTTCGGCGTCACCGGGGCGAATCGCTTCATCGCGATGGAGCTTCTCATCGGCCGCTCGCTCATGGACATGTGGGAGCTGCTCGCCGCCAAAGGAGAGCGCGTGCCGCTGGCCCTCGGGGCGTGGATCTGCGCGCGCGTCGCAGACGGCCTCGAGCATGCGCATACTCTCGCGGATGAAGAGGGGCAGTCCCTCCACGTCATTCACCGTGACGTGAACCCAAGCAACATCTTCCTCGCGTTCGACGGCCGCGTGAAGCTCATCGACTTCGGTCTCGCGAAGATGCGAAACCAGCGCGCGAAGACCGGCGACGGCATCGTGAAGGGGAAGGTGCCGTACCTCTCGCCCGAGCAAATCCTCCAGGATCGCGTCGACGGCCGGAGCGATCTCTACTCGCTCGGAACCACGCTGTGGGAGCTCGGATCGGGCAAGCGCCTCTTCAAGCGCGACAGCGACATCGCGACGATCGACGCGATCCGGCAGGCGCAGGTCCCCAAGCTCACCACGAGCATGCCCGAGTATCCCAAGGAGCTCTGGAGGATCGTCGAGCGATCCCTCCAGCCCAAACCCGAGGATCGCTACCCGACCGCGGCGACGATGGCGGCCGATCTCGACGCGTTCCTCGCGACGCTGCCGGCGGCCGAGCGTCCCAACGGCGCCACGCTGGAGGCGTACCTCGCGGAGTTGTTCGTCGGCGATCTCGCGCGTCAGACCGCGTGGCTCAAGGTCGCGAAGACGAGGCCCGTACGCCCGCAGACGATGCCGCCGCCGCTCGCGTTGCCGGAGGTGAAGCGCGGTGCGGGCGAGGGGCGCGACGAGGATCGCGTGTCGTCGGTCGAGGTGAAGGCGCCTCCTCCCCCGCCTCCGCCGCCCGCTTCGCCAGCCGCCAAGAAGAAGAAGAAGAAGCCCGCGTCGCGTCCGGCGCCCAGAGCACCGTCGCCGCCTCGGCCCGAAGCGGTGCGCGATCGTGAGCTCTGGAAATACGTGTCGATCGCGCTCGTTCTCGCGCTGGCGTTGGCCGCGTTCGCGCTCAAATAGACGCCGAAATCAGTTCGCTCGGACCGCCGCGAGCGAGATGCCCAGGGCGGGCTTCGCGAGCACCTCCAGCGCCGACTCGTCGCCCACCAGGTGCATCGTGCGGTGCGTGTGCACGAGCGAGGCGCCGGGCGCGAGCGCGGCGGCGGGTGAGCTCGTCTCGAGCTCGTAGAAGCCGCCGAGCGACGGCTTCCCCGGCTCCGTCGGCCCGTCGTTGTAGCTGTTCACGACGTCGCCTCCGAACGGCTGCTTCTGCGTCTCCCACATGCTGTTGACGTAATCGGTCGCGCCCGCCGGTTTGTCGAAGTGGACGAGCGTGAGGAGGCGCGCGCTCGGCGAGTAGCTGCCGAGGAGCGGCTTCGCGCGCGCCGGGCCGAGGCCGATCTTGCTGCGGTATGTCCCGTCGCACGAGAAGACGAGCACGCCTTCGGCCTCACGGACGGCGAGGCGCTCGGCGGGGACTTTGCCGAAGTAGCGATCGTTCACGATCTCGCCCTTCGCGGCGCGCTCGAACGGGACGATGACGTGCGTGTCGGGGCTCGGGTTGTACATGCCGAGGATCCACACGCTGAGCAGGCCCTTGTCCTTCGTCCACGGCGTCGTGCCGGTGTTCGTGATGCGGTTCTCCGTCTCGAAGGCCACCCACGCGACGCCCGCCGGGATCGCCGCGCCGGCGCGCGCGCGCACGTCGGCCTCGGAGAGGAGGCGCACGGTGCGCGTCACTTTGAGCGTGAACGTCGTGCCGGCGTAGCTCGTCAGCGTCATGTCGCGCTCGAACGTCACCTCGGTCGGGCTGTCGTGCTTGATCGGCCACTCGCCGAGCTGGAACGCGGCGGGCGTCTGCCATTTGTCGAACGCGAAGGGCGCGCCTTTCGGAAAGTAGAGCGCGAACTGGCCGCCCTCGGGACCGAGCCAGAACCGATCCTCGCCGCCGTAGTTGTCGAACGGTGTTCCCGTCGCGCCCTTCTCGATGAAGGTGCGATGCACGAAGCCGAGGCTCGGCGCGCTCGGGGCGACGGCGCTCGTCATGACGCGCCCTTGGTAGCTCGGGGACACGGCGACCACGCCACCGCCCTTCGACCTGAGCACGATCACGCCGCCGCGCTTCTTCAGGAACGCGACCTCGTCGTCGAACGTCGTCATGGCCTTGGCCTCGGGGGCGCGCGGGGAGGAGGGCGGAGAGGAGGAGGGGGCAGGGGAGGAGCCGGCCGAAGGGGTGGCCCTCGGCAGGTCCGCCCTTGCCGCGGGGCTCGAAGGAATCGGCGGGCGCGGCGAGGAGCACGCTGCCAGCATGAAAAGGCTCACGAAACGGGCGACGGTCTTCACGAAGGCCGAGCGTACTCCGGAGGCGCCCCAGCGGAAGCGCAAACGCCGTTCGATGCTAGGCTTCGAACCGCCGAATGCGGGACGACGAGCATCGAAAACCCCCTGTCGAGATCGGAGAGATCGTCGCCGGAAAATACCGCGTGGACGCGGTGCTCGGCGCCGGCGGAATGGGCGTGGTCGTCGCCGCGACGCACACTGCGATCGAGCAGCGCGTCGCCTTGAAGTTCATCCTGCCCGGCGCGCTCAAGGGGCCGGAGTCGGTCGAGCGCTTCCTCCGCGAGGCGAAGGCGAGCGTGCGCCTGAAGGGCGAGCACATCGCCCGTGTGTACGACGTCGGCACGCTCGCGACGGGCGCGCCGTTCATCGTGATGGAGCTGCTCGAGGGGTCGGATCTCGCGAAGCTCGCGCGTCGCCAGGCGCCGGTCACGGTAGGCGACGCGACCGAGTACGTGCTGCAAGCCTGCGAGGCGCTCATCGAGGCGCACGCGAACGGCATCATCCACCGCGATCTCAAGCCGCAGAACCTCTTCGTCACGCGCCGCATGAACGGGAGCCCGCTCGTGAAGGTGCTCGACTTCGGCATCTTCAAGGCGACGGGGCCGGCGGCCATCGGTCAGCTCTCGCTCACCGATTCTACGGTCGTCCTCGGCTCGCCGCTGTACATGGCACCCGAGCAGATGCGCGCGGCGCGGAACGCCGACGCGCGAAGCGACGTGTGGTCGCTCGGCGTCATCTTGTACGAGCTCCTCGCGGGGCGCGTCCCCTTCGACGGGGAGACCGTGACCGAGCTGTGCCTCAAGGTGACATCGGAGCCGCCCGAGCCGCTCGGCGCGCTGCGGGAAGGCCTGCCTCCCGAGCTCGTCGCGATGATCATGCGGTGCCTCGAGAAGGATCCCGCGAAGCGCTACGCGACGGTGGCGCAGCTGGCGGCGGCGATCGAGCCCTTCTCGTCGAGCGCCCAGCGAGGCGCCCTCGATCGGCCGTGGCGGTCTCTGGTGGACACGGTCGATCAGCTCGAGGTGCCTCGAGAGTCGGTGCGTGCGCCGAGCCAGGACAAGGCCGGGACCGGCGTGACGTGGGGCGCGACGGGGTCGGGCAACAAGGCGCCTCCGAGCCGCCGACGCACCTTCGCGGGTGGCCTCGCCGCGGGCGCCGCGGTCGCCTTCACGGCCGCGATCGCGCTGTACGCCGTGGCGACGCGCCGACCTCCCGCGCCCGCAGAGAGTGCGCCCGTTGCAGCCGTCACGTCGAAGGCCGCAGCTCCGTCGCCGCCGCCGCCGCCCTCACCCCCGCCGCCTCCCGCGATGGATCCGAACGCGCTGCCCCTCGCTGCGGCCGCCGCGGCCTCGAGCGCGCCTTCGCCCGCCGTTCCGCCCGGGCGAACGCCGAAGGACGCGCGGCCTCGGAGCGGAAAGGGGTCGAGCGTCGCCGCCACCAGCACGGCCACGCAAGCTCCGCCCCCGCCGACCACGCCGACCGTTGCGCCGCCCGTCTCCCCGAACGGCGCGCCCATCCTGAATTAAGGCGCGCGGTGAGGTAGGCTCGCGTTCGTGCATCGTCGCGTGCTCGTGCTGGCCATCGCCGTGGCGCTCGCGCTCGCCCCGCGGATGGCGCGCGCCGAGGACGCCGAGCAGCTCGTGGCGCGAGGCCTCGAGCTACGCAAGCAGGGCAAGGACGATCAGGCGCTCGTCCTATTTCGCCGCGCCGACGAGATCGCGCCGTCGCCGCGGACGCGCGCGCAGGTCGCCCTCGCCGAGCAGGCGCTGGGGATCTGGGTGTCCGCCGAGGCGCACCTCTCCGCGGCGCTCGACGCTCGGGACGACGCGTGGATCGACAAGAACCGCGTCGCGCTCACCGCGGCGCTCGACGTCGTGAAGCAGCACGTCGGCAGCCTCGAGGTCCTCGGCGGCGCGCCCGGAGCCGAGGTCGTCGTCGACGGCGCGCGGATCGGTGTCCTGCCGATGTCCGCGCCATGGCGCGTTGAGGTCGGTCGCCGCTCTCTCGAGATCCGCGCGCGTGGCTACCACTCGGCGTCGCGCGCGACCGAGATCGTCGCCGGCCGAACGACGCGCGAGACCATCGAGCTGGTCCGCGAAGATCCTGCGGTCTCCTCGCCGTCGGTCGCCAATCCGCCGAAGATCGTCGCGCCGAGCGAGCCCGGCTCCACGCAGCGCGTCCTCGGGTGGGTCGGCGTCGGCACCGGCGCCGCGCTGCTCGTGACCGGCGTAATCGCGGTCGTCGCGCGTCAGGGCGCGGTAGGAAGCTACAACGACGACGCGTCCTGTCCGGGCCGCGGGAGCGCGCAGCAACCTGCGGCGTGTCAGGACTACATCTCCACCGCGAACTCGTGGCGCACCGTCTCGATCGTCGGCTTCATCGGCGGTGGCGCGCTCACCGTCGGCGGCGTCATCCTGCTCGCGACGGCCCCGTCCGCGAAGGTGCCGGCGAGCACGGCAGCGTCGTGCGGTCCCGCGGGCCTCGGCCTCGCGTGCGTGGGGACTTTTTAGCCGCGCGCGGCGCGCGAGGGTCACGCGCAGGCGCGGTGGTCGCGGTACAGACGAAGCCCGAACTCGCCGGCCTTCGTGGCGCGCAGCCTCCGTACGAGGGCGGCGACGTCGGGCGGCACCTCGTCGACGTCCGGCATACGTGAGCCGTATCCGGGCGCGAGCAGCGCGGGCGCGGCGAGGGCGGCGAAGGTGAGATCGGCGGCGCCGAAGCGATCACCCACGAGGTAGCGGCGGCCGTCGCGAAGGCGCTCCTCCACCTCCGAAAATACGCGATCGACCACGGCGCGCGATCGCGCGGCCCCTGGCGCGTCGATCTTGAGCGAGCGTCGCATGAGGGCACGGAGGACCGGGAAGCCGACACGCATCGCCCGTCGTTCGCCGGCCGGCACGCCCGCGGTCATCGCCTCGAGCGCGGCCTCGCGGTGCGGAAGAAGGAGGTGGTACATCGCGCGCCGAACCGCGGGGCCGAGCTTCTCGTCGAAGTCGTCCTCGAGCGAGGCGGCCTCGCTCCGGAGCGCCGCGTCGGTGGGAAAGAGCTTCTTCTCGTCCGTCGCCCGCACATCGAGCGCGTCCAGGATCTCCGTGGAGTCACGGAGCACGCGCCCGTCGATCTCGAGGATCGGCGTCGAGCGCCCTCCCGCGCGACGCATGGCGAAGAAATGCATCCCGGGCGCGTGGGCCTCCTCGACGAACGGCGTCCCCGTCCAATCGAGCGCCCACCGCGCCTTCTCGCAGAAGTGACTGATGCCGATCGTGACGAGGCGCGCGCCGCTCACTTCGTGATCGTCTTGCAGCCCAGAACGATCAAGATCGACCCCTTCGGATCCGCCTTCACCGTATCGCAGTCGGTCCCGTGCAGGATGACCTTGGTGGGGTTGCTGGGATTGTCGTACGTCCAGCCGTTGCCCGGATCCTGGACGAGATCGTGCACCTTGCCGCTGCCGTCGGTGTAGACGACGTTGACCTGCGTGGGATCCACGGTGCCGGTCTTCGACTTGTCGAGGAGGTACTCGCAGCTCGCCACCTGGCCGCGGATCTTGTTGATCGCGGCGATGAAGTCCTGCGTGAGCTGCGCGGCGGTCTTGTTGCCGGGCGTCACCTGGAAGTGGCACACGTTCGCGACGTTGGTGTTCTCGCTCGGGTTGCAGCCAGCCGGCGCGGCGCCGCCCGCCTGGGCGATCGCGCCCATGAACGCCGGATCGTAACTCGCGGTGTCGTTGGAGGGGAAGTCGCCGATGCCGACCGCGAAGGTCAGGATGCCCTGGCCAAGCGCCGTCGCTGTGAGCGCGGCGGCGTTGGTCGCCTTGAATTTGTTGTCGCTCGGCACGCCGTCCGTCATGAAGACGAAGACCTTCTTGCCGTTGGGCGGGACCGGCGCCGTGGGCGTGTAGGCATTGAGCTCCGCGTACGCGCCGTTCATGGCCGCCTTCGACGGCGTGCCGTCGAGCGGCTGCGTGCTGTCGACGCGCCCGCGCAGCGCGTCGTGGTGCGCTTGATCGACGTTACCGATCGGGACGTCGTTGGCCTGGGGGTACGGACCGTCACACGAGGTGGGGAAGCCCCCGCAGGTCTGATCGTTCTGATCGGAGAATACGAACATGCCCATCGCGAACGAGGGGTCATTCTGCGACTTGACGTCGTCGAAGATCGCGTCGAGCGCGGGGCCGACCGCGTTCCACTTCTGGACGGGGCCTCCGGTCGACGGATCCCTCGCCATGCTGCCGGAGCCATCGAGCGCGATGAGCATGTAGACGGGCAAGCGCGATGCGCTCGCGGTCGCCGTCGCGCAGCCCGCGTCGCCGAGGCCGCCGCTCGAGCCGCCGTCGCCGAGCAAGCTGCCGCTCGTGCCGCTTGCGCCGCTGGAACTCCCACTCGCGCCGCTCGATCCACTCGAGCCGCTCGAGCCACTGGAGCTGCTCGTGCCGTCGAACCCGCTGCTCCCCTTGGAGCCGCTGCAGCCTTGCGCCACGGGACTGAGCCCCGCGAGCGCGACCGAAAGAGCAAGGACCGACACCACACTCTTGTTCATCAGGTTAAGTTGCGCGCATCGACGCCGCCGTGCAAGCGTTTGACGTGGATGGAGACGCGCCGGAAACCGCTTTTTACACGGGGCTCTGCGCCTCTCCGTCTCTGGCAAAAAGATCCAGCGACAGCATCGTCATGGCAATGGCAAGCTGCCCCAGGATGAGGAGCGCGTCATGACCGCCCGGAACGACCGCGCGCGCACGCTGATCGTAGGGTTTGGCATCATTGCGGTGGTCGCTTCGCTTGCCGGGTATTTCGCGTGGCGCGCAGGCGAGGCGGCGGGGCATGGCTCGCCGACGTCCGCGCCGTCGGGGGCCACGTCCCACTGACGCGACCCTAACCACACGCGTCAAACTCGGCGACGCGTCAAGGTACGGGCTGCACCGCGCGCCCTTCGCGCATCTCGCTGCGGATGCGGCCCGCGACGAAGAGGAACGGGAACGACACGAAGAGTCCCACGAACCCGAGCAAGTGCTCCCAGAGGAGCAGGCTCACGATGAGCACGAAGCCCGGGAGGTTCACGTGACGCGCGGTGAGGCGCGGGTTCAGATAGTACGCCTCGATCTTGTGGAGGATCGCCGTCAGCGCGACGAAGAGGCCGACGCCGAGCCACCCCTTCGCGTGGAACGCGAGCAGCGACAAGACGACCCCTGACACGAGGTTGCCGATCACGGGCACCAGCCCCGACACGAAGATCAGCACCATCAGTAAGCCGATGTGCGGGATGCCGAGCAAGATGAGGACCGGCAGCGTCAATAGCGCGTTGCATGCGGCGACGATCATCTGGAGCTGCACCGTGACGATGACGGCGTCGCACACGTGACCGAGCCAGCGCGTCACCGCTCCGATGAGCGACGTGGGATCGAGCGACGCGTAGAGCTTCTTCAGGTGATCCTCTTCGAGCAAGAACACCACCGCGAGGATGAGGCCCACCGTCGCGTAGACGAGGATGTGACCGAGGGCCGACGCGTAGTGGAGCGCGCTTCCGCCATAGTGCTTGGCTCCGTCGACGACCTTGTCGGTGTCGCCCAAGTGCTCGTGGATCCGGAGGTAGAGCGGGTGCTCGCGCAGCGCTGCGATCTTGTCGGGCCACGTGTCGCGCATCACGATGATGCCGCGTGCCGCGCGGCCGACGCCGAGCGCGATCGCGACGGCGACGCCGCCGAGCCCCGCCAGCACCACGCCGAGGAGCGCTGCCTTGCGCGACACGCCCGCTTTCCTCGCCAGGAACGTGGACGCTGCGCCGAGCGCGCGCTCGAAGCCCACGAAGAAGACGAGCAGCGGGAGGAGCTCGCGAAACGTCACGAGCAGCGCCGCGAACACGGTGATCGCCAGCACCTTCTTCACGGTGGGCTCCAGGAAGAACGCGCCGACTCGGTCCATCGGCCGAGGCTACCTCACGCGTCCTCGATCTGGGCGTGCTCGATCCGATCGAGCTTGAACTGGCGCGCCTGTCCCTTGTCGAGATCGTCGCAGTTGAGGAGCGTCTCGGTGCGCTCCATGACCACCGCGCGGACACGCACGCGGCGATTCGTCGGGACACCGTCGGCGTTGCGGTAGTGGATCCGCATGACGCGGCGCTCGAACCACGCCTGCTCGAGGACGCGGCGAACCTCCTTCGAGCCGGCGCGCGCGGGGATTCCGACCAAGTGCAGAGTGCTCATCTGCTGCGCGAGCTCGCGCTGGCCGGCGGGGCCGAGGGCGGCGCGCACCTTGTCCATCGCCGCCTCGATCGTCTCGGTGAACGGCACGAGGCGCATCTCCGTGACCCAACGTCCGACCGCGACGAGGAGCGCCGCCTCGCGCGCGTTGAAGTTCACGGGCGGGAGCGAGTACGCGCGATCGAGGGCGTAGCCTCCACCCCGCCCGCGCTCGGCGTGGAGGGGGAGCTCGGCGTCGCGGAGGGCGTCGAGATCGCGGTAGATCGTGCGAACGGTGACATCGAAGCGCTCGGCGAGGGCCTCGGCGGTCGTCCCGGTGCGGCGGCTGCGGAGGTGCTCGGCGATGGCGAAGAGGCGCGCGGAACGACGCATCCGTACAAACCTGACATAAGGCTGACAAATTGGAAAGCTAAGGTCACCGTCATGAAAATCCCCGTCCTCGTCCTCTGTGAGTTCCCCGAGGCCGGCATCGCCGGCGTCGACAGCTTCTCCCCGTTCTGCGCGAAGGTGATCCGCGCGCTGCGGGCGGCGGGGCTCCCCTACGCGTCGCGGCGCGCGCCCGGACCGCACGCCTTCAAGGCGCTGAACCCGACGGGTCAGCTCCCCATCCTCCTCGTCGACGACGTTCCGATCTGCGACTCGACGCGCATCCTGCGGAAGATCCGCGCGCTCGCGCCCGATGCGTTCCCCGGTGATCTCGAGGCGCGCGGCGAGTCGCACCTCTGGGAGGAGCTCGCCGACACGCACCTCAACGGGTTCCTCGTGGCGGCGCGGTGGGCCGATGGCGAGAACTGGCCGTCGGTGAAGCGCGCGTATTTCGGCGCGGCGCCGTGGTTCGTTCAGGCGATCGTCGCGCCGCTCCTGCGCGCCAAGGTGGTCCGCGGGCTCCACGCGCGTGACGTCTGGCGTGCGGGCGAAGAGGCGTGCTGGGAGGCGCTCGGCGTCACGCTCGATGCACTCGAAGAGCGCGCCCCCGAGCGTGGGTTCTGGCTCGACGCCGGCTTCTCCACCGCGGACATCGCCCTGTCTGCGCAGCTCGACAGCCTTCGGACGCCCCTCACGCCGCAGCAAGCGACCCTGGTCGCGGCGCGACCGCGCCTCGCGAGCTGGCTCGATCGCGTCGATGCCGAGACCCGGCGTGGCCCTCGTCGCGCGCTCGCGTTCGAGCCCCCGCGGGTGCCGGCGCGCGAAGACCGCGCCCTTCGCGCCGAATACGGGCGAGCGTAAGCTGGCGCGCGTACACTGAGGCGTGGGAGAGGAAGGCCAGCGGACCGACGTGGCGGAGGCGCGGCGCCTCATTCGCAGCGGCGCGCTCACGATGGTCGTCGCGGCCCTCGCGTGCGGGGCCGTGCTCGCCGCGTCGGGGGGTCGCAGCACGGCGTTCATCCTCGCCGCGGCGATCAGCATCCTCGCGGTGCTCCGGACAGGCCAAGGCATCTCACGCCTCCGCCGCGCCCGTGAGCGCAGTCGTCGCTAGTCCTCCAGCCTGTGGCCTTGGCCTCAGGCCGTCGCGTCGCGACCGCGGCCACGACCACGACGACGCTCGCCGCCGTTGATCGTCGCCGCCGCCGGCGCCGCCCACGTGCGCGTCGGGCCATCGTCACCCATCGGCAAGGCAGGGCGCGTGGTGCTCGGGTCGATCGGCGCGCTGGGCGCCTCTCGCGGCGTCGCGTCGGGTGCGGGCTCCGCGTCGTCGGGCAGCGAGCCCTCGTCCGCGCAGCAGCGAAAGCCGGTCGAGTAGTCGTAGTAGATCGCGCTGTGCGCGGTCGTGACGTAGTCACAGCCCTCGCCGTTCAGCTTGGTGTCGAGGTAGTAGCCGCCGCGGAACGCCGCGTCGTCGGTCCACTCGTGGATGTTGCCGACCATGTCGTGGACGCCGTACGAGTTCGTGCACGCCGCCGCCGCGCCGGTCGGCTCGAGCGTGTTCGGCTCCTGGTTCAGCGTCGGATCGTTCATCGTGCGCGCCGTGTGCTCGCCCATGTACTTCTTGAGGACGGGCGACGTGCGATCAGTGTCGACGCAAGCGTTCGCCTCGCGCGTGTCGCCGTACGGGTAGCGCGTCTTGTCCGGACCCTTGCACGCGCTCTTCCACTCCTTCGCGTGGCAGAGGCGCTTGCCGCTCGTCTTGCAGGCCTTCTGCGCGTCGACCATCGAGATGTGCGCCTGCGGGGCGACGCCCTCCTGCGAGACCGCGCGAACCTTGTGTCCGGCCGGCGTCTGGTAGGGGCTGAAGGGGACCTCGGTGCCGTCCTCGAGCACCTCGACGAGCGAGCCTTCGAACTTGTCGACGCAGCTGCCGTTGACGAGCGCCATGTCGCGCGGGCACGAAGCCGCGATGGCCTCCGAACCAACAAGAAGGCTGGCGGCGCCGACCACGATTCCCACCGCGACCTGGACCAGGCGACCCGTGACCCCTCGACTCTGCTTCAGCGTGCTCATGACGAGAGCTAGCTACAGCAGGACCGATGCCGAAGATAAAACGAAATGAAACTAAATGGTTACGCGCGTATTCGGTTGAGGGGTGTCGGTATCAATGATGTGAACGGTCCTCAAGGTGTGAAATCCCATTCACATCTGGGGGAAACGGCCCCCACTGTCATTCGTTGACCGTGTACCTGTCGCACTCCGTCTGGTGTTTTCGGTACGCGTACCAGGATCGGATACCCCCGGAATCGTAGACCTTGCGCGCGCACTTCGCGTTCTTCGCCGGATCGTAGAGGGCCTGCACGGTGAGGCCGCAGCTGTGGGCCCAGAGGTCGTCGTTGATCTGGAAGAGGCCGTAGTCGATCGATCCGTTGTGATTCTTGTGGAGCGCTTGCGCGTAGAAGCTCGACTCGTACTTCGCGGCGCAGACCATCTGTGGGATCTCGCTCTCGGCGAAACCCGCCGCGCGGAGATCGCGCGCGATTTCGGCTTCGGGGACCACGCGCCCGGCGAGCAGTGGGGCGACGTCCTCGCCATCACCCCCGACCGATTCCGAGCCTGTACTTCCGCACGCGACGACGAGAGAGAGGAGACCGACGGCAATTCTCATGGAGACGGGGAAGTGCAACGTGTGTACCCGTAGTGAATTGTAGGCGTTACAGGCCGTTGCGTGCGGGCCGCGGCGTCGGCGGGCCACGCGAAGGGGGGAGCTTGATCCACCTTTCTTCTCGTCATCGGGGCTGCGCCGGTGCATTTGCAGTCTCCCGATGGACTTCGTGAACCTGCTCGAGCTCGAGGCGCTCGCCCGCGCGCGCCTCGACGGGATGGCGTTCGACTACTACGCGAGCGGCGCGCACGACGAGGTGACCTTGCGCGAGAACCGCGCGGCGTTCTCGCGGATCGCGCTCCACTACCGCGTCATGGTCGACGTGAGTCGGCGCGACACATCCACGACGGTGCTCGGGACGAAGATCGCGATGCCGGTCCTCGTCGCGCCGACGGCTTTCCACAAGCTGGCGCACGCCGAAGGAGAGCTCGCGACGGTGCGCGCCGCGGGGGCCGAGGGGACCACGATGATCTTGTCGTCGCTGTCGACGACGCGCGTGGAGGACGTCGCGGCCGCGGCGACCGGCCCGCTCTGGTTCCAGCTCTACGTGTACAAAGATCGCGGCGCGACCGAGGCGCTCGTGCGTCGCGTCGAGGCGGCAGGCTGCCGCGCGCTGGTCCTGACTGTGGACGCCCCCGTCTTCGGGCGGCGCGAGCGCGACGTGCGGAATCGGTTCGGGCTCCCCGCCGGGATGCGCGTCGAGAACCTGGTTGCGGAAGGGCACGGGGAGGTCGCGGTGCCGCTCGAGGGCTCCGGTCTCTCGAGCTACGTCGCGACGAAGCTGGATCCGAGCCTGACCTGGGACGCGCTCGCGTGGCTCGCGAAGCTCACGAAGCTGCCGATCCTCGTGAAAGGGATCGTGCGCGCCGACGACGCGCGGACCGCGATCGCGAGCGGCGCGGCGGGCGTGGTCGTCTCGAACCACGGCGGGAGGCAGCTCGACACCGCGCCCGCCACCATCGATGTCCTCGCGCGCGTGGCGGATGCGGTCGACGGGCGCGGCGAGATCCTCCTCGACGGCGGCGTGCGGCGCGGGACCGACGTGATGAAAGCGCTCGCGCTCGGCGCGCGCGCGGTCCTCTTGGGGCGGCCGGTGCTGTGGGGCCTCGCGCTCGGCGGCGAGGGCGGAGTACGCCGCGTCCTCGCGATGCTCCGCGCGGAGATCGACGAGGCGATGGCGCTCTGCGGCGCGCCACGCGTGGCCGACGTCACGCGCGATCTCGTGATGCCAAAGTGACAACGAAATCCGCGGTGGAATAGCCACTGCGCCACGCCCGTCTTCGCGATGAAATGCGACGCGCGAGCTTCTTCTTTTTTAGTTCTCTCCTCGCATGCGCGCTCGGCGCCGGTCGCAGCGCGCACGCCGACACCGCCGCGACGACGCCCGACAAGCCGGCCGACAAACCGCCCGAGAAGCCGGCCGACAAGGCGCCCGTGAAGCCGAAGTCTCCCGGCGAGCTCGTCTCGTTCCAGGTCGAGGATGCCGATCTCCCGGATCTGGTGAAGACGATCGGCGAGCTCACGGGTAAGCGCTTCGTCGTCGCCACCGCGAAGCCTCGCACGCTGAAGGCCACGGTCTTCGCGACGCAGAAGGTCACCGTCGAAGAGGCGTACCGCGCGTTCCTGTCGATGCTCCAGGGCAACGGCCTCACGGTCATCCCCGAAGGAGGCCTCTACAAGATCGTCGAGTCGCAGGACGCGGCACGTCAGACGACGCCGATCGTCGCCGAAGCGCCGCCCGAGGAGCGGTACGTCACGCGCCTCCATCGCCTCGCCCACGCGGGCGCCGACGAAGTGGCCGGCATCCTCGGCAAGCT
Organism: Polyangiales bacterium; assembly: GCA_038231275.1. Taxonomy (GTDB): domain Bacteria; phylum Myxococcota_A; class Polyangia; order Polyangiales; family Polyangiaceae; genus JANYHK01. The sequence goes on along the minus strand of JBBRLQ010000002.1, from coordinate 223,414 downwards.
CCAGACGCGCGACGGCAGCATCGTCACGTACGCGCCGGGCAACCTTCTCATCATGACCGACACCGGCACGAACGTGCGGCGCCTGCTCCAGATCGTCCAAGAGGTCGACACGTCGGGCCCCGCCGAGCACCTCTACGTGGAGCCCATCTACTACGCGGCGTCGGCCGACATCGAGAAGAAGCTGACCGAGCTCTTCGACCTGAAAAAAAAGCTCGACGGACCGACGATGGGGGAGCTTCGCGTCTCACGCCTCGTCGCGTTCGAGCGACCGAACGCGCTCGCGATCGTGGCGAGCGAAGCGTCGTATCGGCGCGTCGTCGACGTCTTGCGGAAGATCGACATCCCGGTGACGAGCGACGGGCAGGTGCACGTCGTCAACCTCCAGCACGCCGACGCGAAAAAGATCGTGGGGCCATTGAACGAGGCGCTCGGCGCGGCCGGCGGCGGGGGAGGGGCGGCGCAAGCGCAAGCGATTTCCGGCGGCGCGAGGCCCGCGCAGCTCGCCATCCTCGAGTCGAGCGTCAAGGTCAGCGCCGACGAGACCACCAATTCGCTCCTGGTCACGTCGTCGCCGCGCGATTTCGCGGCGGTCAAGGCGGTCATCGATCGCCTCGACATGCCCAAGAGGCAGGTCTACATCGAGGCCGTCGTGATGGAGATCTCGGCGGAGCACGACCTCGATCTCGGCTTCGCGTTCCACGGCGGAAGCACCGCCGGTAAGGGCGACGACAGCTTCCTCTATGGCGGCTTCCGCGCGGGCACCTCCGCCCTCACGCCCAACGCCACCGATCTTCAAGCGTTCGCGCTAGGCATCCGCGGGCCGGAAATTCCGCTGCCGTTCGCGATCCCCACCGGCACGAGCTCGTCGATCTCGAAGATCCCGGCGGTGGGCGCGTTCATCACGGCGATGGCGCAGACGCGCGGGAGCGACATCCTCTCGACGCCACAGATCGTCGCGAGCGACAACACGCCGGCGGAGCTGAAGGTGCAGCTGCGCATCCCGCTCACGCCGCATGCGCCCGCCGCCCCCATCATCGCCGGCGGCCTGACGCTGCCTTCCGCGGGCACATCACCGGGCAACCTCCAGGCGATCGGCCCGCGCATCAAGGTGACGCCGCACATGAACGACTCGAACGAGGTGCGCATCGACATCGAGGAGACGATCAGCGACGTGCAGAGCGTCCCCGACAAGGCAGACGTCTACGGATCGATCTCGTGGGTCGAACGAAGCGCGACGACCACGCTCACGGTGAAGGACGGCGAGACGATGGTGATCGCGGGGCTCGTGCGAAATCGGCTGTCGCGCACCGAGACGAAGGTGCCGCTCCTCGGCGACATCCCGCTCCTCGGCGCCCTCTTCCGGAGCAGCACCGATCAGAACGAGAAGAGCAACCTCATCCTCGTGCTCACGCCGCACATCATGCGCGACGAGGCGGACAAGCGGCGCATCTTCCAGCAGAAGATGGATGAGCGGCAGGAGATGATCGACCACGCGGTGGTCTTCAGCGGCAGGAAGTGGACGCCGCCCGCGGACTTCTCTCGCACGCGCGGGCTCGTGCACGTGATGCGCGGTTCGGCGCGCAAGATCGACGCCGAGCGAAAGCTGGAGGAGCTCCGCGCGCCGCGCGAGGTGAAGGATCACACGCCGCAGGACGCGTTGGAGCTGCCGGTGCCCGTCCAGACCTGGGGCGGCCCGTCTCCTCGCGCCCCGACCCCCGTGACCACCCCGCCCGGCGCGACGCCAGTGCGCGTCGAGCGGTGAAATGGTGATAGAACCGCAGCGATGGCATCCATCGAAGAAATGCTCGCCGGCGTGCCGCTCTTCGAACCGCTCGACGCGGCCACGCGTCAGGTCCTGGCCGACCGGGTCGACGTGGAGAAGCACGAGGCCGGCAAGGTCCTCTTCAACCGCGGCGATCCCGGCGAGTCGATGTACGTCGTCATCAGCGGCGAGGTCGAGATCACCGTCAAGAACGACACCGGCGAGACGATGGTGCTCGAGCGCGCGCAGGCCGGCGATTTTTTCGGGGAGATCTCGCTGCTCGACATGGGACCGCGCACCGCGACCGCCAAGGTCGTGACCGACGTGGAGGCCGTCGTCGTCGATCGCGGCGATCTGGACGAGCTCCTGAAGGTGCGCCCCGAGTCAGCCCACATGTTCCTGACCGCCATGGGCAAGCGCCTGCGCGAGACGGCGCGCCTCCTCCGGGGCACCGCGTCGCGCAACGTGAACGAAGAAGAAGAAGATCGACGCACGACGGTGATGAAGGTCGCCGATTGGATCAGCGAGTTCTCGGGGAGCTTGCCGTTCCTCTTCATGCACTGCGGCATCTTCTTCGTGTGGATCATCCTCAACGTCGGGCCGCTCGCGCACGCGTCCTTCGGCGGCTTCGACCCGTTCCCGTTCGGCCTGCTCACGATGGTGGTGTCGCTCGAGGCGATCATCCTCAGCGTGTTCGTCCTCTTGAGCCAGAACCGCCAAGTCGCCCGCGAGCGTGTCCGGAACGACATCGAGTACCAGGTGAACCTGCGCGCCGAGCTTGAAATCTCGCAACTTCACGAGGCGCTCGACCACATGAACGCCGAGATCCTCGCGCGCTTCAGCTCGCTCGAAAGGGCCATGGGCGGGACGACGTCGAAGCGCTAGACTGAGCGGACGTGCGCTTCTCGTCGGGCTTCCTTTACGCCGCTGTGGTGATGCTCCTCGCGCCCGAGGCGCAGGCGTTCTGCCGCACGTTCACGTGCGCGCCGCCGTCCGACTTCACGCCGAGCGCGACGCTGTGCGCGCCCGTCGACCTCACGAGCTGCGTGATGGGAGCGGACTCCGCCAAGAGCGTGCCCCTCTGGTGGAAGAGCACCTGCGTCGGCTACAGCCTCCAGAAGGACGGCAGCCGCTACGCGACGATCGCGCAGGCGACGGCCGCGGCCTCCGGCGCGTTCTCGGCGTGGGCGAGCGCGACGTGCCCCGGCGCCCCGTCGGTGCAAGGACAAGATCTCGGCCCGGTGGCGTGCGGGGCCGCGTCGTTCAACCTGAACACGGGCAACCAGAACGTCATCGTCTTCCGCGACAGCGCGTGGCCGCACAAGACCGCCGAGCAGCAGCGCCTCAACCAAGCGTCGCCGACGGTGGCGCTCACGACGGTCAGCTTCAACCGCGACACCGGGGAGATCCTCGACGCGGACATCGAGCTAAACACCGCCGATCACAAGATCACCGTCACCGACACGCCCGGCACCGGGGTCTTCGACCTCGAGAGCGTCCTCACGCACGAGGGGGGCCACTTCCTCGGCGTCGCGCACTCGCCCGACGCGACCGCGGTCATGTATTTCCAGGACGAGGGCGGCTCGTCGAAGCACCGCGCGCTCGGGGCCGACGACGCCGCCGCCATCTGCGCGATCTATCCGGCAGCAGGGCCGAGGCCCGTGGACACGTCGGTATCGGCGAACGGCTTCACGGCGGCCGGGACCTGCGAGCCTGCGCCGCGTAACGGCCTCAGCTCGGCGTGCGTGGCGGACACGGCGGGCACGCCGACGAAGAGCGGCGGCTGCGCAGTGTCATCGAGCGCCTCCATCGCCGTGAACGGCGGCGCGTGGGCGGCGCTCGGGATTGCAGTGGCAAGCGTGATGCGTCGCCGCCGTCGCGCGCGCTGAGTCGGCTCCTACTTGCTCTCGAGCGCGAGCGTCTCCTTCTGGAGCTCGCGCCCGTCCTTGTCGAGCACCTGCACCTCGATGGCGTGCGCCTTCTTGGTCGGCCACGAGCCCCACGTGCGCCAGTGCGGCGCGCGCCCGACGTCGAGCGTCTGCTTGCCGGACTCGACGCCATCGAGCTTCCACACCAGCGTGATCTGCGTCGCGTCGTTGGGGTTGCTCACCTCGACCCAGTAGGTGGCGACCTGACCGCTGGCGATGGTGGACGCGTCGCCGACGGGCTTGCTCGCCTCCACTTTGTTCGTGAACTGTCCTCGCACGACGGACACGCCATCGTCGGCGAACGCGGTGATGGGGAGCGCAGAGAGGAAGAGGGTGGTGGCGGCACGAGACCAGAAGCGACAGAAGCGACGGGACATGGTGGGAACCTCCGTGGTGACGATCGGTATTGCAGCCCGTATGCCGACCCGAAATACGGGGATATTTGTGGGAGATCGCGCTGGCACGTCCACCGTGAGACACGGGCGCGTGTCTCGTCGAGAGTCGTCACTCTGCGGAGGCGTCGAGCGCGTCGGGTGCACCTGACGACGCCGACGACGTTGCCTGCGCCTTCGGGTGACCGAACATCTGCGGCGGCGCCGCGTCTTGGGGATCGCGCTTCAGCCACGACGACACGCCGCCGTGCCCGGGCGGGTTCAGGTTCGGCGTCACCGGGCGCAGCGGATCGTTCTGCTGAACCGTCGCTCCCGAGTAGCAGGAGGTGCCGTGCTGCGGCCCCGACTGGCAGTAGGTGTCGGCGCACGCGGCCGCGAGGCAAGCGCCGACGAGGACGGCGAAGGCGACGAGAGCATTCTTCACACCGCGCAGCGTAGACAATTCCCCTGGTGGGTCGCTACCGTCGATTGCCCGTTTTCGAGCAAACGACGTTCGCTCGGGGGGCCGCTGACAGAGTGGCGAAGGACGCGCGCGGAGCACATCTCCAGCGCGACAAGCTGGCGCGGGTTGCAAGAACGCGAGCGTGCTCCTGCGGGAATGCGCGTGGCACATGATTCGCTCTCCCTCCGAGGTATGCGAATCGCCCCGAAGCTCGTCTGGGTCGCTGTGACCGTCCTCGTCGTCGCTGCCGCCGCGCTCGACGCGCACGCCATCACCACGCTCGTCGGCATGCGCCTCGCCCCCGACGCGCACGCGCTCGCGGTGGCCTCGCGTGCGGGCGACGGCCGCGACGTGCCACCGGTCCCCCCGGCGTCGCGGTCGGCGGACGCTATCCTCGCGAGGAATCCCTTCGATCACGATACGTCACTCGTTCCGGCCGGTGACGGACCCGACGTAGTCGCGACGGGCTCTGCCGACCTACGCGACGCTCCGCCGTGCGACGGCCTCCGCGTCGTCGCGATCGCGGCGTCCTCGGATCCCGAGTGGTCGTTCGCCGCACTGACCACGACCGCGGACCCGAAGGGGGCGCTCCACCGCCGCGGCGAGGAGGTCGGGGATCGCAAGGTCGCGTTCGTCGGCTGGGATCGCGTGTGGATGCAGCGCGGCCCGGCGCTCTGCCAGGCGTCGCTCTTTCCGCCGAAGCCGCCGCCTACGTCGGCGAAGGAGCTGGCGACGCCGACGGTCGCCACGAAGAGCTCGGTCCCCGCTGCGATCGCGAAGGGCATCCGCAAGAACGGCCCGACCGACTACGACATCGATCGCGCGACCCTCGACAAGATCCTGGAGTCGCAACACGAGCTGATGGCGCAGACGCGCGTGGCCCCCGACACGGTGGACGGGCGTGTCGCGGGTCTCCGCCTCATGGGCATCAAGCCGGACTCGCTCCTCGGGATGATCGGCCTCTCGAACAACGATCGACTCGAAGCGATCAACGGCCTCGACATCTCGAGCCCCGAGAAGGCGCTCGAGGCCTACGCGCGCATCCGCAACGGAGATCGCTTCAACGTGCGCGTCACGCGCGATGGAAAGCCGATGACGCTCGACTACGCGATCAAGTGACGCGACTCGCGCGTCACGGCAGCGCCTGCGTGCGGCACCACTCGAGCGGCGCCTTGGGATCGCCGGGGATGGGCACGTGCCCCGCCCCGGCGATCTCGAGGTACGAGAGGGGGTTGCCGTTTCCTTCGAGCTCGGTCTTCGTCTGCCTCGCGCCGTTGATGCCGAAGTCCTGATCGCCGATCTGGATCGCGACCGGAATCTTTCGGGCGGCGCCGGTGACGAGGCCCGCGCCCGGCATCGGATCGGCGGCGGCGAGGACCGCGGAGCACGAGAGGCTCGCGGCGGCGTCCATCCCGTAGCGGAAGGACATGTAGCCCCCTTGCGAGTAGCCGTAGACGATGACGTGCTTGAGATCGATCGATCCGGTGCCGGCGAGCTGCGCCTGGAGCGCCTGGAGGAGCGGGAGATCGATGTTGCCGCCGGCGACGGTGCGGTACGCGTCCCAGGAGATGTTCGAGAGCGTTTGGCCGCCGACCGTGATCGTTTGAGGGATGCCTTGCGGCGCGGCGAGGACGAAGCCGTCGACGTCCGCGAGCGCCTTGATGCCGGAGGTCGCGACGAAGTTCGTGTTCTGATCGCCGTTGCCATGGAGCGCGATGACGAGCGGCAATGGGCCTTTCGTGACGGCCGTGGGGACGTGCAGGAGGATCGAGCGCGCAGTATTGGCAGCGTTGATCGTGAGCGTCGAGTCGCCGGGGGTGAGCTTGCCGATCGTTCCGCCGTCGCCGCCGCCGGAGGAGCCCGAGGTGCCTGAGGCGCCTGAGGTGCCCGAAGTGCCGGAGCTGCCTGACGTTCCCGAGGTACCCGACGTTCCCGAGGTGCCTGACGTGCCCGAGGTACCCGACGTTCCCGAGCTTGCGCCCGAGGTGCCAGACGAGCTTCCCGAGCTCCCCGAGCTGGACGTGGTGCCGCTCGAGCCGGAAGATCCGCCGCCCAACGTGTCACTATTCGAGCTGCACGCGAGAAGAAGGAGGAGGGAGACCGGAGCGGCGAGGAGCGCCTGGCGAAGTGATGCACCCATGTGAGGATCCTATCGTCCCAAGGACGAGCTCGGATGCAAGTCCAAGGTCGATTATGCGTCTCTGCGTCGTCTCGTGTTTTTTGGCGGCGTGCGCCCGGGGGCCGGCTCCCCCGCGCGCGGAGGCGACGCAGGGCGAACCGCCCCGAGCCGCGCGCGCGCCCGACGACGCCGGGTTCGACGACGCATCCGCAACGGTCGCCGCCGCGACGGCCGAGGCAGACGCGGCGTCGGTGAAGATCGAGCCCGACGGCGACGACGATCCGGTCGATGTCGGAAGAGGCACGCTCCCCACGGCCGCGCGCTTCGTGAAGGTGGGACGGCCGCCGCTCGCCCTCACGCGCATTTGCGATCTGACGCCGTTCAAGGGCGCGCTCTACGCGGCGCACGCGAACCAGCCGCTCGGCACCGATGGCGCGACGATCACGCGCTACGATCCGGCGAACGAGGCGCGGCCCTTCACGGTCGCGTTCGACTGGAACCGGCCCGGCGAGCCGACCGGCGGCGGCGGCGCAGGGCAAGGCTTCGTGCGCGTGCACGCGTCGGCCGGGCGTCTGGTCGTCCCCGACGCCGATCCACCCTACGGAGGCTTCGGCCTCGTGGACAAGGGGACCGAGGGATACGTCTTCGTTTCCGACACCGACGGCAAATTCACGTCACCGACGATGCCGCACTACCACCCGCCGAAGGGCGTCGGCGTCTTGCCGCGCGCGTACCACGTGCTCGACACGATCCGATTTCGGGGGCGCTTCTATGCGTCGACCGGATCGGTGCCGCCGACCGAGCGCGCATGGCACGGCGCGTCGCCCGGCGCCCTTCACGTCGCGAACGAAGAGCTGACGCGGTGGACCTACGAGACCGACTATCCCTTCCCGTGGCAGAACGGCGTCTGGCGGCTCGGGTTCATGGTGCGCTTCAAAGACCGCCTCTACGCGGGCATCCAGGACTACGACGCGCGCGAGCCGAACGACTACGTCATGTTCTCCCCGCCGGCCGACGTGCAGACGATCCGGCGTGAGGACGCGCACCCCGCGCGCGTCGTCGGTACCGCACAGACGCTGAGGTGGTACGCGGACGCTGCGCCCGGACGCGCGCCACGCTTGTTCTGGATCGCCGCTGCCCGCGACGGCGTGCACCTTCGCGTTTCCGAGGACGGCGACACGTGGAGCGTCGTCGATCTGCCCGAAGGATCCGGCCGCCCGACCGACATCACACGCTACCGTGACGGCCTCGTGGTCCTCACCGAGCGCCGCCTCCTTCGGCTCGGCGACGACGGACGGACGCGTGACATCGCGACGATCGACGACAAGAAAAGCCCATTCGAGATAGGCGACATCTTCTGCGTCGCGCCGCTCGCAGTGCTGGACGATCGCCTCTACGCCGGCGGGCAGCGGGGCGGGGCGCTCTATCGGCTCGAAGAGTGAGGCGATGCCGAGGAGCGGTAGCGACGATCGTTACTTGGCGATGAGCGCTTTGACGTCGGCGAATTTCTCGTTCGGGATCGGTACCGAGAGATCGTAGTGCGCGATGCGCCACGGACCGCCGGGCGCGCGCACGAGGACGCCGCTGCCGCGCGCGGGGCCGAGGTTCGGCGTGTCGAGCCGCTCGTCGAACCACGCGACGCCGCCGTCCGCGTCGAACCGCACGTGACGCTCGACGGCGCGAAAGCTCCAGGCCTTGCCCTTCGCGAAGTGGGGGTGCGCGTACGCGCGAAAGGCGGTCTTGTCCCAGCGCTCGGTCATGTCGGTGCCGAGAAATACGCCGGCTTCGGCCATGTGCCCGAAGTAGCGCTCTTCGTCGGCGCGGGCGGCGGCGTCGTGCCAGTCGTCGAGCACGCGCGCGACGTCGCCTTCGACGGGCGGAGCCTGCGCGCTCTTGGCGGGCGTGCAGGCGAGCGCGGTGAAGGCGAAGAGCGACGCGACGGCGAGGAACCGATTCGTCATGGCCCGAGCTTACCTCAGGCCGACACATGGTCGCCTCAGACGCGCCGGTGCCAGTGCAGCCTGAGCCCGTGAGGGTCTGCGAGGGACAGGGTCGCCCCAGTGTCCGGCAAGAGGACGCGCCGCACGCGCGCGCCGTACGCGTAGGTGCCGCGTGTGCTCGAGAGATCGAACGCGCAGGTGCGCCCGTCTTCGCGCAAGAGGAGCAAGTGCGCGCGCGAGATGGAGAGATCCAGCATCGAGCGCAGCCCCTCGTCTTTGCACTTCAGCGCCCGCCCGAGGAGGATGCCGGCGTCGAGCTCCGCCTCCGGCACCTCGATCGACGCCATGCGCCCTGTGCCGTCGAGCGTCACGCGCCCGTAGCCGGCGCGCGCGTTCGCGAGCGGCAAATCTTCGAGCGACGGCGCGCTCGGCAAGATCGTGATGTGCGAGCTGCGGAACGCGCCGGTCCCCTTCGCCGCGGCGGCGCGGTACGGTCCGCCTTGCACCGCGAGCTGCATCGACGTCGCGCGCGACAGCGTCGGCTTCGGCAGCGCGGGAGGGAGGCCCACCTTGTCGAGCGGCAGCGCGACGATCGCGTAGGGGCCGAGGCGCACGGCGATCGGTCCGATCGCGAAGATCGATCGGCACGGCCCGCCGTCGTCGACGTGGAACGCGAGCGTCGTCTGCAAATCCAGGATCCGCACGCCGACTGTGCCGTCCGGCTGAACGATGGCGCGCACGAGGAGGTGACGCAGCGCGATCGTCGGATCGACGTCGAGGACCACGTCGCAGTGGGTGTGACGCCCGAGGATCATGTATGCGTCGGGCGACGCGGGGAGATCGATCGCGCGGACGTTCTCGCGAAAGACGACGAAGATGCGGTAGCCCGCGACGCCGAGCGCGGCTGGCCGGATCGCGTGCATCTCTTTGGCGCGCGCGTACGCGTGGTGTAGGCCGAGGACGTCGAGCGGCAGCTCCCGGAACTGGTGCGGCAGGCACGTGGAGCGATTGAGCCCTACCGGTGTCACGTGCGAGTCGTTCACAGGGAGTTAACCTAATGCAGGGATCGGTCCCGCGCTCGCCGGCGCGTGAGGTGCATCGCGAAGGAGGCGCCGGACCAGCGTTTCGTCGTGAAAATAGCCCTCGCGCGCGAACCAGACGAGCGCGTCGCGGATCGCGGTCTCGATGGGCGTGTGCTCCATTCCGAGGCACCGCTCTGCTTTGGTGCAGTCTGCGCGGAGGCCCAGCCGCGCGATCCGGACGGCCGCGCGCGTGAGGAGGGGAGGGGTGCCCGTTCGGTTCGCCCACATCGTCGCCGCGATCCCCGCAGCCGAGGCGATACGAAACGGTGCCCGCACGATGGGGCGGCGAAGGCCACAGATGCGCTGCGCGACGCGCGCGAGCTCGGTCAGCTCCACGTCGCGGCTCCCGAGCAAGTACGTCTCACCGCGCTCTCCTCGCGTGGCGGCGGCGACGTGCGCGCGCGCCATGTCGCGGACATGGGCGAAGTTGCTCGACGTCCGCGTCACGATTGACGCCGGCATCGTCACCGCGGCGATGAGCAGGCGACCGGTGGGCGTCGGCCCGACGTCGCCCGGCCCGATCGGACCGCACGGCGCCACGATCACCACGTCCTGCCCGTCCGCCGCGGCCTGCACGGCCACCTCGTGCGCGCGCGCCTTGCTCTGCGAGTAGGCGTCGCCGGTCGGGCCGAGCGCGAAGGGACTCTCTTCGGTCGCCCGCCTGTCCGGCCCTTGCCCGCCGAAGCGCGCGATCGAGCTCGTATGCACGACGCGCGCGACTCCAGCACGGCGCGCCTCCTCGAGCACGATGCGCGTGCCCTCCACGTTGACGCGCTGCATGCGCGCGGGATCGCGCGTCCACAAGGCGTAGATCGCCGCGAGGTGGAAGACCCAGTCTCGTCCCGCCACCGCGCGCCGCATGCTCTCTCGATCGGTCACGTCGCCCGCGACAGCCTCGACCTCGAGGCCGCGGAGGTTGCGCGTGTCGTCGTTCGGCAGATGGAGCGCCCGGACCTCGTGTCCGGCCGCGAGGAGCTCCTTGACCACGTGCGCGCCGATGAAGCCGGCGGCGCCGGTGACGAGCGCCTTCATCCCGCGAGCGCGAAGTAGAGGACGAGGTGCGTCTTCTCCTTCAGCTGGAGGTAGGCCTGCCCGAGGTAGAGCTTCGGCGCGATCTCGCGGATCTCGTCCTTGATCGGGCGGATGAAGAATGGGTTCTCGGGGAGATCGTAGTCGAGCTGGACGCAGTCGAAGTCGCCCGCGCGCGAGCGGTCGACGAACGTCTCGAAGCGGTACAGCTTGAAGCGATCGCGGACGACGCGGTTCATGCCTTCGCCGCGGTCCTCACCTTGCGGCGAGAAGCTCTTGCCGCGCCACGGAAAGACGCGCGAGCCGGCGAACGCGCGGATGGCGGTGCTCACCGGCGGCTTCAGCGCGGGCCACGCGAGCATCCGACCGCGCAGATCCCCGCGCACGTCCGGGATGCGCGGAACACGCGCGCCTTCGTACAGCTTCTGGAGGGCGTCGCATCCAAGGTCGAGGAGGCCGTCGAGGGTGAGCGCGGCGCCTTCGTGGGCGCTTTCGTTGGCGCCTTCGGGCGCGTGGCGGGTCGTGCTCTTTCGGTGCGTCGTGGTCGCGGTCATCGGGTCGCCTCCATTGACATACGGTCTCGTATGTCAAGTGGTGTTCCACATACGGACCCGTATGTCAAACCGCAGGCTCTAGAATTCGAGGCGTTTGTGGCCGGATCGTCAGCCGACGTACAAGGCGCCGTTGGACGCGTCGAGCGTGACGAGATCCCCCTCGCGCACGGTGACGTCGCCGACTTCGAGCAGCTTGTCGCGCACGCGGACGATGACGGCGCCGCAGCTCGTGAGGCATGGCTTGCCGAGCGCGCGCGCCATGATGGCCCCGTCGCCCGTCACGCCGCCGCGTGTCGTCACGAGCGCCGCGCAGGCACGCACGCCGTCGGCGTCTTCTGCGCCGGCCTCGATGCATACGAAGATCGCCGGCGTGCCCTTCGCGGCGAGCGCGATCGTCGCGGCCCCCGAGAACGCGATCGGTCCGTGCGCACGTCCCGGGCTCGCGCCGAGCCCCTTCACCAGCAGCTGGTGCTCGGTCATGAAACCTCCCGTAGCCGTCGTTGCAAGAATGCGGTCTCGCGCTCGTTCGTAGAGAGCTCGATGGCGCGTGCGTACTCGGCGCGCGCGGCGTCGTTTCGGCCAAGTCGGCGGAGCATGTCCGCGCGCACCGACGGAAACAAGTGATAGCGTGCGAGCTGCGGATCGCCCGCGACGGTGTCCAGCACCACGAGGCCGGCGGCGGGACCGTCCGCCATGCTCACCGCGACGGCGCGGTTCATCTCGACGATCGGCGACGGCTCGATGCGCGCCAGATCCGCGTAGAGCCAGGCGATCGCGTGCCAGTCGGTGGTCTCCGCCGACGCCGCGCGCGCGTGGCACGCCGCGATCTGCGCCTGGACCACGTAGGTGCCGCGCCGCTCCGCCGCCGTCGCGCGCGCCAGCATCTCGAGGCCGCGCGCGATCGCACCTCGATCCCAGCGCGCGCGATCCTGATCGGCGAGGAGCACCAGCTCGCCGTCGTGCCCTACGCGCGTCGCCGCGCGCGACGACTGGATCTCCATCAGAGCGACCAAGCCGAGCACCTCTGGCTCGGTCGGCAAGAGCTCGGCGAGCGCGTGCCCGAGCCGGAGCGCCTCGGCGCACATGTCCTTGCGGATCAGCGCATCTCCGCTCGCCGCCGCGTAGCCCTCGTTGAAGACGAGGTACGCCACCTCGAGCACGCTCGGCAAGCGCTCCTCGAGCTCCGCGGCGCCGGGCACCTCGTAGGGCAGCGCGAGCTCCTTGATCGTCTTCTTCGCGCGCACGATGCGCTGCGCGATCGTCGGCTCAGGCGCCAGGAACGCGCGCGCGATCTCGTCGGTCGTCAGGCCGGCGACGAGGCGCAGTGTGAGCGCGACCTGCTGCTCGCGCGGAAGGCGAGGGTGACAGCACACGAAGACCAGGCGCAGCTTGTCGTCGTGGACCGCGTCGGGAGTGTCGTCGAACGACGCCCCGCGCAACGCCTCCTCGTGCCACGTCACGTCACCTTCGCGCGCCGACGCGTTCTTTCGCTTGCGCAGCGCGTCGAGCGCGCGGTTCTTCGCGGTTGCCATGAGCCATGCCCCGGGGTTTTCGGGCGCACCCGTCCCCGGCCACGTCTCGAGCGCGGCGACGAGCGCGTCTTGCGCGATCTCCTCGGCGAGATCGACGTCCCCGACCATGCGCGTCAGGCGCGCGACGAGCCGCCACGTCTCCTTGCGGACGAGCGACTCCACGAGGGGGGCAGTCGGCGGCACCCCCTCGTTCTATCCGGTTTCGGGCGCCGGCGGATCAGGGCTTGGGGTACGGCCTCACCTCACGGACTTCCATGGTCCCAACCTTGGCGCCCGGGCATTTTTCGGCCCAGCCGACCGCCGCAGCCAAATCGGGGACGTCGATCATGTAGTAGCCGCCGAGGACTTCCTTCGCTTCGGTGAACGGCCCGTCGACGACGCGACGCTTGCCTTCGCGGACGGAGACCTTTGCCCCCGTCGCCGACGGCTGCAGCGGGTCACCGCCGCGCATGACGCCGGCGGCCATGAGCTCCTTCGTGTAGACGACGTAGTCGGCTTGCATCGCCTCGCGGTCGGCGGGCGTTCGGGTCTGGTTCTCGCTCTCGTGGATCAGAAGAAGAAATTGCATGGCTCCTCCAGAGATGACGGCGTTCTCACCGTAACGACGTTCGGGCCGGCCGAGAATCGACAGCCTTCGTTCTTTTTCTTCAGCGAATGGGCAGGACGTCGCCGCCCGTGGGCGTGCTCGACCGGACGAACGACGCCACCTTGTCGTACACCTGAGCCGGCAGCGAGCCCGGGGCGTCGACGCCCATGAGGCCATCGACGTGCGTGAGCGTCGGGTACGCGGCGGTGATGACCTTGTCGGGATGCGCGACGGTCGCCTTGAGGCCGTCGAACGCCGACTCGCTCTTCTCGAGCGCGAAGGCGATCGCGAGGATCGGCTTGTCGATCGCGTGCCCGTGCTTTGCGGCGAGGCCGTACGTCATTTGCCAGTCCTGATCGCCGACGACCAGCGTCCCTGCGGCGGGCACGTCGAGCGAGAGGCGTTTGGGGAAGTACCACTCGGCGAGGTTCAGCCCTGGCCCGTCGTACCAGGCGCGCGCGAAGTCGTCCGCCGACGTCACCTCGGCGGGCACGGTCTTGTCGTAGGAGACCCAATCGTAGGTCGCGCTCGGATCGGACGGGTGGAAGAGTGTCGCCCCGAACGCGCTCTGGTACGAGGTCATCGCGCCGCCGGTCGCGGCCCCGCACGAGACAGCGGCGATCGTGAGGCCGCTCGATGCGTCGTCGAAGGCGAGCGCGAACGCCGCGCGGTTGGTCATCTTCGGGACCGCAGTGAGGCCGAGGAACGTGCCGAGCAGCGCGTCGCGCGCGTCGTCCGCCACGATCGCGGCGCCGCTCCACCGCGATCGCATCGCGATGTACTCGGCGACGACGAGCGCCTTGGTGCCGAGGAAGGGGAGCTGCGTAAGCGTGTCGCCCTGGCGGATCGCGCCGAGCCCGGTGACGCCGAACGCGGCGCTCGCCTGGCTCGACTCGTACGTTGCCTTGTCGACGCTGGGGCCGGGCTTGCCTTCGTCGCCAGTGCCGCCGTCGAGCATGACGAACGCCGCGGCGTCGTCCATCCCACGGCCGTCGGGCCCGAAATCCCACGCCGCGTACTCCTCGGCCATGTCGGCGCCGAGCGAATGCCCGAGGAGGACCACGTGCGCAGGGCTCCCCGCCGATTTGATCACCCTACGCAGATCGCCGAGCGCCGTCGCCAGGCCCCACTCGCTCGCGTGCGGCGCGCCGTCGGGGATGTAGCCTCCGAAGGTCTTGCCTTCGACCGTCTCGCCGTCGAGGTAGTAGCGCTGCGCAATGGATGGATCGTGGCGGACCTCGGCGACGTCGAGGCCGTGCGTGTCCTCGAGGAGGTTCGCGCGCCGATCGATCGCCCACGCCTCGATCGCATCGCCCTCGGTGCTCCGTCGCACGAGCGCGCGCGCGAGTCCGTCGAAGCTGCCGGTGCCGGCGAGGAACCCCGGCATCATCACGACGACCGCGCGCGCGGGCTTCGGCGGCGTCGCGTCGACGCGGTAGCGGACGACGCGCACCTTGTTCTGTTCGGCGGGCGTCGCCACGTTGCGCACGGGGTTGGGCGGCGCCGCGACCCCCTCGACGAGGAAGACTTCGCGTCGGATCTTCACGGTCCCAGGATCGTCGAGGATGGTCGAGGCGGGCGGCGGGGCATACGGAGGCTCGGCGTGGCCCGCCGTCGCGCACGCGGCGACCCCCAACGCGATGACGACGACCCCGCGGCTCACACGATGAGGGTAGCCGATCAGGCGGGTTTTTTGGGCTCGAGGTCGATGGACGCCGAGTTGATGCAGTAGCGGAGGCCGGTCGGCTGCGGGCCGTCCTCGAACACATGCCCGAGGTGCGCGCCGCAGTCTTTGCACGTGACCTCGGTGCGCACCATGAAATGCGAGCGGTCCTGGTGCTCCTCGACGGGCGCGCCGTCGGCAGGCGCGAAAAAGCTGGGCCAGCCGCAGCCGCTGTCGAACTTCGTGTCCGACAGGAACAGCTTCGCGCCGCAGCACTTGCACGTGTAGGTGCCGGCGTCCTTCGTGTCCCAATATTTGCCACTAAACGCCCGCTCGGTCCCCTTGCGGCGCGTGACCTCGTACTCTTCGGGGGTGAGGATCGCCTTCCACTCCTCTTCCGTCTTTTTCATGCGCAGGAGCTTAGCGCGACACGCGCCGGTTCGCGCCTACCCGCCTGCGCACCTGGTCGGCGCGCCTGCTGGGACCGGCTTGTAAAGCTCGGCCATTTCGGCGACCCTGTGAGGACACGTGAATACTCAGGAACGCATCGCCAAGCTCGAGAAGCTCCTCGTCACAGTGAAGTCGAACGCTGCCACGCTGCAGGCGCAGCGAGGGACGGGCGGAGGTGGCGGCGCGTCGTCGTCCGTCAGGCCGGCCGCCAGCGCCGACAGCGCGCAAGCTGCGGAGGTCGCGCGCGCCGATCAGGCGAGGCGGTCCGAGGAGACGCGGCGTGAGGAGGCTCGCAAGGCGGACGAGGCGCGCAAGGCGGAGGAGGCTCGTCGTCGCGCGGCCGAAGAGGCGCGCAAGGCGGAGGAGGCTCGTCGTCGCGCGGCCGAAGAGGCGCGCAAGGCGGAGGAGACCCGTCGTCGCGCGGCCGAAGAGGCTCGCAGGGCGGAGGAGACCCGTCGCGCAGATGAAGCGAAGCGGGCCGAGGAGTCGCGCAGGGCCGAAGAGGCAAAGCGCGCCGCCGAGGAAGCGCACGCCGCCGAGGCCGCCGCCGAGGCCGCCGCCGAGGAGGCCCGCCGCGACGAAGAGGTCCGCGAGGCCGCGCGTCGCGCCGCCGAGCGCATCGAGGGCGAGGCCGTCGAGCGCCGGGCCGAGGAAGGGCGCGTCGCCGCCGCCCGTCAGGCAGAAGCCGACACCGGCGCAGAGTCGCGCCGCGCGGAGGAGCAAACGCGCGCCGTCGCCGAGGCAAAGGCCG
Organism: Polyangiales bacterium; assembly: GCA_038231275.1. Classification (GTDB taxonomy): domain Bacteria; phylum Myxococcota_A; class Polyangia; order Polyangiales; family Polyangiaceae; genus JANYHK01. The sequence continues at coordinate 207,184 of JBBRLQ010000002.1, read as the reverse complement.
CCGCGCAAGCTGCCGCCACGTCCGACGCGCCGCGCCCGGCAGACAAGCCCTCGAAGGCGATCAAAAAAGCGGCGCCCCAGCCGATGCAGAAGGAGAGCAGCACGGGATGGCTCGTGCCGATCTTCGTGCTCGTCCTCGTCGCCGCGGCCTACGTCGCGTGGCGGTTCGTCCTCCATCACTGAAGCTGTGGCATTCTGACGGGCGATGACACCGCTCGTCGCGATGATCCTCGGCGTGGTCGAGGGGCTCACCGAGTACCTGCCGATCTCGTCGACGGGGCACCTCATTCTCTTCGGCGCGTTGCTCGAGCGCCTCGGGCAGAAGACCGAAGGCTCGGGCTCGTTCGACATCGTGATCCAGTTCGGCGCGGTGCTCGCTGTCGTGGTGCAGTACCGCGAGCTGCTGGGGCGTCGCGCGCGTGGGCTCCTGGTCCGCGATCGCGCGGCGGTCGATCTCTTGCTCGCGCTCGCCGCGGGCTTCGCGCCGACCGCGGTGGCGGGCCTCCTCTTTCGGAAGGCGATCAAGGCCCACCTCTTCGGCCCCATGCCTGTCGCCGCCGCGCTGGTGGTCGGCGGCGTGATCATGATCGTCGTCGAGCGCGTCCGCGCATCGCGCGGGACGACGGGTCTCGTCGGCCTCGAGCACGTCACGCCGAAGCGCGCGCTGCTGATCGGGATCGGGCAGTGCTTCTCGCTCTGGCCCGGCACCTCACGGTCGATGTGCACGATCCTCGCGGGGCAAGCGACCGGCCTCTCGACCGCGACGGCAGCCGAGTTCTCGTTCTTGCTGGCGCTCCCGACGCTCGGCGCGGCGACCGCCTACGAGACGTACAAGGGACGCCACGAGCTCGCGCAGACGGGGGTTCTCAACGTGGCGATCGGCTTCGTGGTGTCGTTCTTCGTCGCGTGGGTCGTGATCGCGGGCTTCGTGAAGTACTTGCAGAAGCGCGGTCTCGAGCCGTTTGGGTACTACCGGATCGCGCTGGGGGTCGTGGTCCTCCTCACACTGGGAATGCACGCATGAAATTCGCTGCTCTTCTTCTCCTGCCCGGTCTCGCGCTCTCTCTCGCCTGTGGCGGGGCGACACCCGCTCCGAACGCGCCATCGACCTCGACGGCGACCCCGACGCCGACCCCGACGCCGACCTCGACCGCGACCCCGTTCGCTCTGGAAGGCACCCTCCGCCAAGAGTCGCTCGCGCCCGTCGCGTACGATCCGATCGCGACCGGCTTGCCCGACGCGCCCAAAGGGCTCGCGGCTCCGCCGGCGATCTGCGCGGCGTACCTGGCGCGCAAGAAGGCGGGGAAGTTGCGCTGCGACGACGCGCTCGCGTCGCTCGACCTCGCGCTGGCGGAGACGGATCGCGGCGCGCGTGACGCGCTGCTCGTCGATCTCGAGGCGTGCACCCAGCTGCCGGGCGGCGCGGTGCGCGCGCTGCGCATCGAGAGCGCCGAGGCGGCGTGTGGTGACGCGCTCGCGGCGCCCCTCGTAGGAAGGACGGGGCCGTCGGCGGAGCTCCAGCACGCGCTCAGCGGTCTCGCCATCGCCGCGCGTCTGTCGCGGACCGTCGAGAATCCTCCCAAGGCGACGCCCCCGTTCGACAAGGAGCGCGTGCTCGCGTTCATCAAGGGGCCGCTCAAGACCTGGATCGCCACGCAAGCGAAGCTCATCGAGGATCTGTCGATGCAAGCGTCGCACCTTCGCGGCTACGGACGCGCGGTGGCGGCGGTGGAGGCGGGGCTCGCCGATCTTCGCTTCGTCGAGGTCGTGCGCGCGGTGCCGGTGCCGGACGCCATCGCGGGCGACGCCGAGCTGAAGGGCATCTACGAGGCGCAGCTCGATCAGATGCTGGAGCCGCGCAAGGAGAGAGGGCGCGACGCGGTGCTCGTCGGCCTGAAGGATCTCGCGTCGCTCGGGGTCGTGCGCGATCGGCGCGTCGCGACGGCGCGCGAGGTCCTCGGCAAGCTGTACGCAGGACGACGAATCGACGCGCTCGATGCGCTGCTCCTTCCTCCGCTCCCGGCGTCGACCGCCGCCGACGCGTCGCATCGCCTCGCGCGTCGTCTCTCGTCCTTCTACGCCGCAGCGCTCGTCGACGTGAAGACGGTGTCCGACGCCGACGGCGTGGCGGGCCTCCTCACCAACGGGATGCCGCAGCCGCTCCGCTCCCGCCTGCGTGCCGAGCCACCGTCGGCGGATGTCGCGGCCCTCGCCGCCCGCGGTCGGCTCGATCTCGGGCGCGCGTACTGGCGCTCGGTCGACTTCGACGAGGCGGCGAGCCTCGCGCGCCTCGCCGGCGGGGACAAAGGAGACAAAGGTGGTCCGCGCGAGGCGGAGCTCGTCCTCGCGCTCGCCATCGCGCTCCGCGGCGGTCCCGACGACGCTGCCCAGATGATGCGCCGTCCGCCGCCCGAGGGTCTCGGCATCGGTCAGCTCGCGGCGCTCGACGCCGTGGCGTCCGGCGGGGGGCCCTACGCGGGCTTCGCGGCCTTCGACGCGGCGTGGATCAAGCGCGTCAGCACGCCGCGCGCCTCGAGCCGCGCGCATTGGCAGGACGTGGCGGCACGCTTCCGCAAGGCCGAGTCGCTCCTCACCGGAGACGCGAAGACGCGCGCGTCCGATGCCGCCCGCGAAGCCGAGGCGATCGCGGCCGAGGCGAAATAGCCGCAGCGTCAGGGCGCGGCGAGCAAGCGCGTGCAGTCGATCATCGTTCGCGTCGTCGGGTTGCGGTACGGCGCGGCGCACTGACCGAGGAGGACGCCGAGGTCGAGGAACGTCAGTCCGTCCCCGCCCGGCTCGTAAGGATACGCGCCGTCGGGCGTCGCCGCGTCGAACACGTGGTAGGCGGCCGCGGCGGCCGGCGCGAGGAACGTCTGCGCGGCGAGCTTGATGCGTCCGTGCAGCCAGCGCACCTCATCGCTCGTGAGCGGCACGCCGGCGTTCGACGCGTGGAGGAGCATCGACGCGATGTCCTTCGCGTCGAGATCGGCAGGCGGGTTGGGGCCCAGAAGGAGCGCGCGATCGGTCTCGATGCGCGTGGCGAGGCCCTTCAGCATCGCGAGCCCGGTGCGTTCGCGCCCTTGTACCAGGCCGCGTTCACCGCCGACTCGTGGTGAGTGCGGAGGATCTGCTTCGCGCCGTTCTTCAGCTGCGATCCGAGCGCTTGCTCCGCCGCGCTGATGCCGCTCCCGCAATCGAGCGAGCCCGGCGTTCCGTCCGCGAGGAGCGCCATCGTCAGCGGGCCCGGGCACTCGATGTTGCCGAGCAGCGTGTAGTGCGCGAGTGTCTGGCTGAGCGGCGGCATGAACGGCTGCGCGTTCTTGTCGAGCGTCGCGATCCCCCAGCCGTCGGCCTCCACTTGCTTCGACCACGCCGCATAGAGCGCCATGGCCTGCGCGAGATCGGCGCGTCCGGCGGCGTCGAGGCGCGTCGCGCACGCCTCGGCCTGGACGATCGCGCGGAGGACGTGGCCCATGTCGTCCTTCGAGCGGAGGTTCTTGATCCAGATGTCGCCGAACGCGGGGTTATTGGGAAGGTGCACGTACTGCGACGTGCCGTCGACGCCGGGCAGATCGGCGGACACGTCGATCACGATCGTGCGTCCAGCGTCCGTCGACGTCACCTTGCGCGCGTAATGGGCGCGCGCGAGCATCGGCGCCGCCGTGTCCGTCGCGTCACGCTTCATCGCGAGCGCCCACGACGAGAAGCCGCGCGCGAGCTTGCGGACGAGGTGCGCGGTCTCGGCGCTGCCCCACATGAGGTGCGCGTAACAAGCCCCTTCCAGGAGCGGCGCGGTGCGCAGGCCGTTGTTGTCGGCGCCGTCCGCGCTGTGCGTGTACGTGACGGCGCCGCCCGTCTTGGTCACGCTGACGCCGCTCCACCACGTGCCGTACCAGTAGCCAGTGGGCTCCGATTCCGGCCAGCCGTGCACGCGCTCGTCGACGACGTCGAAGTAGCGCGTCCCCTTCAAGAGGGCGATCACGTCGTCGGTGGCCGCAGCGATCTCCGCGGGTGTCAGCGGTGTTCCGACGTCGGGCCGGACGAAGCCGACGGGCAAGACGCTGGGCGCGGGGCCCGACGCGTCGCCGCTGGCGTCGCTCGCGCTGCCGTCGCGGGCCTCGCCGTCCGCGGCGCCGCCGCCGTTCGCGCCGCCGTCACCGCCGTCGGTCGAAGCGCTGCCGGGGCCGCCGTCGACGCCGCTGCCCGACGTGTCCGCGCCCGCGCCGGGCGCGCTAGAGTTGGCGCACGCGGCCGAGATCACGGCAAGAAGGGCGATCCGTGCGCGCATGCGAGCGGTAGAGTAATTGCTCTAAACCGCCACGCACGTCGCTTTCTGGTCTCTGTGGGATATTTGTACGCTCGCGCGCTGGCCGAGCGCCTCAGGCCACGCGGCCGGGCCTCACGGTGTCGCGGAGCTGGGGGTGGAGCGCGCTGAGATCCGACGGGGGCGGAACGTCGCGCGGAATGTCGAACGCGTCACCCTGACTCCAGACGAACACGGCGCCAAACTCGAGGACGGTGAACGGGGCGGGGTTGCGTCGAAGGCGCAGCTCGCTGACCGAGCCCCGGATGGGCGGCGGCGGGATCGCTTGGACGGAGCGCGGCGCGCCGGCGGCGTCGTCGTCGGGGGCGTCGTCGGAGTCGTTGGCCGAGGAGACCGTCGACTCCATGTCGTGGAGGGGATCGAGAAAGTCGTCGTCGGTGTACGTCGCCATGATGACCGTGTGTTGAGCAATGTTCTTGCCAACTCTGCGGGTCCCAAAAATCGCGACGATTCGACCGTTCGGCGGTCGCGCACGCGGGCTAGGGCGTCGGCGCGGCGACGAGCGGCGTCGTGCCGTTGACGCCGCACCGCGGGCAACGTACCGCGGCCCCGTTCACCAGCGCTTTTCGGCGCGGTATTTCGCGTTGATGAGCGCCGCCTTCACCTGCAAATCGTTCATCTCGGGCGAGAGCTCGGCGATCTCGGCGCCGACATCCTGCGCGCGCTCGCGGAGAACCTCGACCTGGAGGGCGTTGGCCATCACGACGATGACCTGTGGCCTCGTCACCACCATTCGCTCACACGCCGCCGCGACGTGCGCCACCCGCATGACAGGCAGCGGCGCCAGGTGCAGGGTGGCGGCTTCCGCGAGGGCGTCGGGCAACCCCACCGCCATCGCGCTCGGCTTCGATACGAACCTGCGGGTCGCCGTGCTCACCACCGCACATCGTCGTAGCAGGTCTCATGTCAGCTCGTTGACGCCGAGCCCGTCCGCTCAGGATTTGGCAAGGGAGTCGACGAGGGTGACGTAGGCCTCCATCGCCGCGTCCTTCGACGTGCCCTTCTTGGCGGCCCACGCGTCGAACTTCGCCCGACCCTTGAAGTCCATCATCCCGGGGCGCGACCCCGAGACGTCGCCCGCAGTGCCCTGCTTGAAGAGCGCATAGAGCGCCAGGAGCGTGTCGGTGCCGGGGGCGGTCTTTAGCTCCTTGACGCGGCGCTGCGCGTCCTCGAACTTCTCGGTCAAGGTCATCGTGCCATCCTACACCGAGACGCTCGACGCGGTTTGCCGCCGGATCGCGCCGCACGCCTACGACGGCGCTGCGGTGGCGAAGGATCTCGGCGCCCTCGTCGCGGCGCGCGTGGCCGCGTGTGGTGAGGCGGCCGACGCGCAGTTTCGAAGCGCCGTTGGGCTCTTCGGCAGCCGCGCCGCCGCCCTCGCGACGACGCTTCGCCCGATCCCGTTCGCGCGCCTCTCGCCGCCGCTCCAAGACCGGATGCTCACGCGGTGGTCGACGTCGCGGCTCCCGCTCCAGCGCACCGTGTACCAGGCGATGCGCGCGGCGATCCTCGCGACGTACTACGCCGAGCCCGACGCGGCGCGCGAGCTCGGGTATCCGGGACCCTTGCACGTTCGCGCGCCCGATGTCCCGTGGGAGGGGCCGGCGGCGGGAGAGACGGTCGCGCACGAGCCCATCGCACGGAGCGCGCCGTCAGCGCATCGCATGCTGCTCACGCCTGCGCCTCGCGCGCGCCTCGGCGTCGTCGAAGGGCACACGGTGGCCGGCGAGCTGCGCTTGTCGTGCGACGCCGTCGTCATCGGCAGCGGCGCGGGCGGCGGCGTGGCGGCCGCGCGCCTCGCCGAGGCAGGTCACGACGTGATCGTTCTCGAGGAGGGCGGCTACTACGCGCCCGACGACTTCGACGAGCTCGAGGGAGCGATGGGCGATCGCCTCCTCGCCGATCGCGGGCTTCGCGCCACCACCGATCTCTCGATCTCGATTCTGCAGGGCAGGGCGGTCGGAGGCGGCACCACCGTCAACTGGATGATCATGCTGCGCGCGCCCGACTTCGTCCTCGACGAGTGGGCAGACGACTTCGGCACCGACGGGATGCGTCCGCGCGATTTGGCGCCCGTCTACGACCGAATCGAGGAGGAGGTCCACGCGCGCCTCGTCCCCGACGACGCGCACTCGGCGAACAATCGCCTGCTCCTCGACGGCGCGCGCGCGCTCGGGTGGCGCGCGCACGCAGGCAAGATCAACGCGAAGGGCTGTGTCCGCTCGGGGTTCTGCACGTACGGCTGCCGGTACGACGCCAAGCAAGGGACGCTCGCCACCTTCCTTCCGCGCGCCATGCAGGCCGGCGCGCGCCTCTACTCCGACGTCCGCGCCGAGCGCATCGAGGTGCTCGAGAAGGGCGGCGCGTTCCCTCGCAAGCGCGTTCATGCGAGCGTCCTCGAGCGCGCGACCGGCCGGGTGCGCGCTCGGCTGTCGATCGACGCGAAGGCGGTCGTGTGCGCCGCCGGCGCGATCGGCACACCGGCGCTCCTCCAAAAGTCCGGAATGGGCGGCGGCGGCGTCGGTCGCTGGCTACGCCTCCACCCGACCACCGCCACGCTGGGCCAGTACGATCACGACGTCTGCTCGTTCGCCGGCATGCCCCTCACCGCGCTGTGCGACGAGCATCTGCGCCTCGACGCGCACGGCTACGGCTTCTGGATCGAGTGCCCGCCTCTGCACCCCGCGCTCGCCGCAGCGGTTACCGGCGGCTTCGGCGACGCGCACCGGCGCGCGATGATGACGATGCGAAAGACCGGGTCCTTCATCGCCCTCGTGCGAGACGGTGCCGATCGCGACGTGTCGAACGGCTCCGTCAACGTCGATCGCAACGGCCAGACCAAGATCGATTACCGGCTCGGCCCCAAGGACGCCGCGCACCTCGCGCGCGCGATCGAGGCGAGCGCGCGCCTGCACCTCGCGGCCGGCGCGCGGGAGGTCAAGACGTTGCACGTCCCCGCCGTCACCATCCGCACCGAGGCCGATCTGCGCGAGATCGGTGGGCGCGCGCTCGGACCGAACCAGTGCGCCCTCTTCTCCGCCCACGTGAACGGCACGTGCCGCGTCGGAGGAAGCCCCAAAACGGCCGGCGTGAACCCCGACGGCGAGCGCTTCGGTGCGCGCGGCGTCTACGTCTGCGACGGATCTCTGTTGCCGACCGGCCTCGGGGTCAACCCGCAGTCCACGATCATGGCCCTCTCCAGCGTGATCGCCAGGCGCCTCGCTTCGCGCCTGTAATCAGCTCGGCAAGTTATCACTCCGCACTCGGCGGAGGCGCGGTACGCTCGCAAGCTCGGAGGGACCGATGACCATCACCGTACCGCCCGTCTCCACCGGGCCGCTCGCCAAGGGCGAGCCGTGCACGCTCGTCATCTTCGGCGGCCTCGGCGATCTCGCCCGGCGGAAGCTCTTCCCCGCGATCTACCAGCTCGCTAGCAAGGACCTGCTCAGCCCCGACTTCCGCATCATCGCGGTCGGCATCGAGAAGCAAGACGACGCGAGCTACCGCGAGGCGATCAAGGACGCGCTGTCGAAGGCCGACGACGTGAAGAGCTTCGACCTCGCCGTTTGGCAGGCGCTCGCCGGGCGCGTGTACTGGGTGACCGGCAACCTCGCCGAGCCCACCGTCTACGCCGAGCTGAAGACACGCCTCGACTCGTTCGAGGCGAAGATCGACACCGCGAAGCAGAACCGCCTCCTCTACCTCGCGGTGCCGCCGTTCCTCTTCGAGCCCATCTGCAAGCACTCGTCGCTCGCCGGTGTCCTTCCCCGCGTGGAAGATCCCAAGGCGCGGCCTTGGCGGCGGGTCATCGTCGAGAAACCGTTCGGGACCAGCCTCGCCACCGCGCAGGCGCTGAGCCGCGGCGTGCTCTCGGTCTTCGCGGAGCCCCAGATTTACCGAATCGATCACTACGTCGGGAAGGAGACGGTGCAGAACATCCTCGTCTTCCGCTCTGCGAACGCCATTTTCGAGGCGCTGTGGAGCCGCGAGTACATCTCGCACGTCCAGATCACCGCCGCCGAGACGGTCGGCCTCGAAGGGCGGTCGAAGTACTACGAGACGGCCGGAGTCGTCCGCGACATGTTCCAGAACCACCTCCTCCAGATGCTGGCGCTCACCGCGATGGAGCCGCCGGACGTCCCCACCGCCGACGCCGTGCGCGACGAGAAGGTGAAGGTGCTCCGCTCCGTGAAGCCGCTGGTCGTGAACGGGAAGACCGACGCGATACGTGCACAATACACGGAAGGCCAATGCGCCGGCAAGGCGGTGCCCGGGTACCGTCAGGAGCCCGACGTCGCGGCCACGTCCATCACGCCGACCTTTGCCGCGATGAGGTTCGAAGTCGACAACGAGCGGTGGCGCGGCGTCCCCTTCTTCGTGCGTAGCGGCAAGCGCCTGGCGAAGCGCCACTCCGAGATCGCGCTCTACTTCCGTCCGGCGAAGAAGCCGATGTACGAGCCGTGCCCCGGCGAGGGACCGCGCCCCAACGTCCTCGTCCTCCGGATCCAGCCCGACGACGGCATCGCGATCGGCTTCGACGTCAAGATCCCGGGCGCCGCGCTCGCGCTCACGCCGGGCATCGAGGTCGCGCCCGTCCACATGGACTTCGCCTACGCCAACGTCTTCGGCAGCGAGGTCCATCCGGCGTACGAGACACTGCTCCTCGATTGCATGATCGGCGACGCGACGCTCTTCACGCGCTCGGACGAGGTCGAAGCGGCCTGGCGCATCACCGATCCGCTCCTCAATCTCTGGGACGCCTCCGGCGAGAAGCAGATCCCGTCGTACGCCGCGGGCTCGTGGGGCCCCGCCGAGGCGGATGTGCTGCTCGCGAAGGATGGCTACACCTGGAGGACGCCGTGAGGCCGCCGCAGGTACGAGGGTTGCTTTGCAAGACGAGCAGCATGCGCGCCCTTTCTCTATTCGCACCGTTCGCGTCGCTCGCGCCGCTCGTGCTCGCCGCGTGCGCGTCGCAGCACGGCGAGCCTCGCGAGATCGCGGTCGACCCGTTCGTGGCGATTCCTCCGGGCATGGCGCAGGTGTGTGTCGTGCGGCCGCCGGGCGCCGGCCAGCTCCTGCCGACGATGTTCCGAGACAACGGCGTGACCGTCGGAATGACGCGAGGACCCAGCTTTTTTTGCTACTACGCCGCCCCTGGCCAGCACCGAATCACCCCCGGCTCGAGTGACAACCCCATCGCCACGCTCGACGTCGTCGCGGGGCAGAGGTTCATCCTGCGGCACAAGCAGAACGTCGGTCAGGACGAGATCCTGTGGGTCGATCCGGTGGCAACGGATCGCCTCTTCACGGAATACGACAGCCTGGCGATGACGGCGCGCTGATCGTTTGTCCCACTCGGGGCGGTTCTTCGGGGCGGAGTTACCCGTCCGCCGTGCGCTGCGCTACGTTGAAGGGGTGCGGCGCGCGTTCCTCTTCCTGACCGCGTTCGTCGCCGGCGTGAGCGGCTGCGGGATGATCGCGGGCCTCGACGAGCAGTTCGGGTACCCGGCGCACCTCGTCGGCGACGCGGCCCACGACGGCACCGTCGCCCAAGCCGATGGTGGTAGCGAGGGAGGCGACGGCCCGGCGTCGGCGCCCGACGTCGTGATCCCGGACGATGTCTACACCCCCGACGGTGGCGAGGCGGTCCCCGACGCCGCCGAGGCCGGCTGCACCAACCCGATTCAGTCCTGCGATACCGCGGGCAACCGCTGCTGCGCGCCCGCCGTGTGCAACGCCGTCGCCAAGTGCGTCGGGAAGTGCGTCGACGGGAACGGTTGCGGCGACGAGGCCGCGTGCTGCTACGGAAAGCACTGCGGCGAGCTCTTTTCGTGCGTCGGCACCTGCGCGCAGAACGGCGCCGACTGCAACGTGTTCGGCGGCGCGTTCTGCTGCCTCGGCTCCGTCTGTCCCCCGACAGGAAGCGCGAAGTGTCGGACCTGTCTCTCGAATGACGAGGACTGCGGTTCGTTCTGGGAGTGCTGCTCCAAGAAGTGCACGGGCGGCAAGTGCAGGTGACGTCGTGCTAGACCATCGGTCATGCCTGACCGCCGGACCCTCTACCCCGAAATCGAGCCCTACGACATCGGTCGCCTGAAGGTCGGCGGCGGTCACGAGATTTACTACGAGCAATCCGGCAACCCGAAGGGCAAGCCCGTCGTGTTCGTCCACGGTGGCCCCGGGTTCGGGACCGAGGGCAAGCAGCGCCGCTTCTTCGACCCGAACGCGTACCGCATCGTTCTGTTCGATCAGCGCGGCTGCGGCAAGAGCACGCCGTTCGCGTCGCTCGACGACAACACGACCTGGGACCTCGTCTCCGACATGGAGAAAATCCGCGAGCACCTCGCGATCGCCCGCTGGCAAGTGTTCGGCGGCTCGTGGGGCTCGACGCTCGGCCTCGCGTACGCCGAGACGCATCCGGAGCGCGTGACCGAGCTGGTCCTCCGCGGCATCTTCCTCATCCGAAAGGGGGAGATCGAATGGTTTTACCAATATGGCGCCAGCGCCATCTACCCCGACGCGTGGGAGGGCTACCTCGCGCCCATTCCCGCCGCCGAGCGCGGCGATCTGGTCCGTGCATATTACAAGCGTCTCACGTCGGCCGATCCGAAGGTCCGCGGAGAGGCGGCGCGCGCCTGGAGCGTGTGGGAGGGGAGCACGAGCAACTTGTTCCCGGCGCCGCAGCTCGTCGCCAAGATGGGGGAGGACGACTTCAGCCTCGCGTTCGCGCGCATCGAGTGCCACTACTTCGTCCACAGCGCGTGGCTCGAGGGGCGCGAGCTGCTCGCCAACATCGACAAAATTCGCGCGATCCCTGGCGTCATCGTGCAGGGTCGCTACGACGTCGTGTGCCCAATGGAGTCGGCGTGGGCGCTGCACCGCGCGTGGCCCGAAGCGACGCTCCATGTCGTGCAAGACGCGGGGCACTCCGCGTTCGAGCCGGGGAACCTTCATCACCTCGTCGAAGCGACGGACCGCTTCCGAGCCTGAGGTGACCGTGACCGCGGACCCGTCTCCTTCCCCGTCGCCGCCCCGCGCGCGCAGCGTCCTCGTGATCGCGGCACTCACGTTCGGTCTGTTCATTTCGTGCGCCGGACGCTACGGCGTCTTCCGCGACGAGCTCTATTACGTCGCGTGCGGGAAGCACCTCGCGTTCGGGTATGTCGACCACCCGCCGCTCGTCGCGGTGATGGCGCGCGCGTCGCAGCTCCTCTTCGGCGCGTCGTTCGTGGGGTTGCGCGTCTTGCCGGCGGCGTGCGCGGCGGGGATGGTCGTCCTCGCCGCAGAGCTCGCGCGCATGTTCGGTGGGCGGGCGTTCGCCCAGTCGCTCGCGGCGCTCTCGTGCGCGCTCGCGCCGGAGATGCTGGGGACCCATCACTTCCTGTCGATGAACTGCGTCCTGCCAATGGCGTGGTCGGCGGCGGCGCTCTTCGCGGCGCGCGCTCTGGTGCACGGCGAGACGCGCGCGTGGGTTCCGTTCGGCGTGGTGTGCGGCCTCGCGCTCGAGGCCAAGCACTCGACGCTCTTCTTCGGCGCCGCGCTGTGCGTCGGCATCCTCCTCACGCCGCACCGCGCCGCGCTGCGGACGCGCGGGCCTTGGCTCGGGCTCGGCATCGCGGCGCTCCTCTTGCTCCCCAACATCGCGTGGGAGCAGGCGAATGGCTGGCCGACGCTGGAGTTCATGCGCAACGCGCAGGCCAAGAAGATGGTGGCGATGTCGCCGCAAGCGTTCCTCGGCGCGCTGGCGTTGAATTTCAACCCCGTCACCGCGCCGCTCTGGGCCGGCGGCGTGGTCTGGCTGCTCGTCGCGCGCGCCGCGCGGCCATATCGCTTCTTGGGCATCACCTTCGTCGCGCTCTTCGCGATCGTCCTCCTGGGCCACGGCAAGCCGTACTACATGGCGGGCGGCTTTCCGCTGGCGTATGCGGCGGGCGCAGCGGGGATCGAGTCGTGGGTCGCTCGTCCGATCGGCCGCGCCGCGATCGTCGCCGTCCTCGCCGTGACCGGAGCCGCGCTCGCGCCCCTCGCGGTGCCGCTCCTCGATCCGCTCGCGTTCCAGCGCTACGCGGGCGCCCTCGGCGTCGCGCCGTCGTCGGACGAGAAGCACCGCATGGGCCCGATGCCCCAGCACTTCGCCGATCAGTTCGGCTGGGAAGCCATGGCGCGCAAGATCGCCCGCGCGTACGACGCGCTCCCGCCGGAGGAGCGAGCGCAGGCGACCATCTTCGGCAGCAACTACGGCGAAGCAGGGACCGTCGATTTCTTCGGGCCGGCGTTGGGCCTTCCTCCCGCGGTGAGCGGCCACAACGCGTACTTCATGTGGGGTCCTCCGAAGGACGGGCGCGGCCCCGTGCTCATCGCCGTGGGTGAAGATCGCGAGGACCTCGAGAAGGGGTTCGAGGAGGTCGTAGAGGTCGACAAGACCGACGAGCCCTTCGCCATGCCCTACGAGAACGGCGTGCCCATCTTCGTGTGCCGCAAGCCGCGCGTGACGATCGAGCAAATCTGGCCGACGACGAAGCACTTCATCTGAGGGTCGCGATGGGAGCGTGCGGGACGCGTTTGCCGCGTTGGAGCACGACGAGCAACGACGGCAATAAGAAGACCGCCGCGAAGACGCACGCGAGCTCGCCGCAGACCGCGAGCTTGCCGAACGACTCGAGGGCCTGCACGTCCGACAAGAGGAGCGAGCCGTAGCCGATCGTCGTCGTGAGGCTGCACAGGAGCACCGCGCCGCCCGATCGCGACACCGCCGCGGAGACGTCGCCGCCGAGGAGCCGCACGCGATCGGCGATGTTGAATGGATATTCGCAGCCGATTCCGAGCGTGATCGGCAGCGCGATGAAGTTGACGTAGTTGAGGCGCACGTGCGCAAACGCGGCGCCGCCCAGGAGCCACGCCACGCCCACCGCGAGCGCCGCCAGCACGCCGAGGACCAAGCGTCGATCGCGCGCCGCGACGATGACGACGACGATCACGCCGACGCTGGCGATGAGCGAGGCGAGCGGCCCGTCGCGCCGCAGGCTGCGGAGCATCTCCGCGAAGATCGTCGAGCGGCTGGCGGTCATGACCACCGTGCCGTCGTCGAGGCGCACGTCGTCGGTCGTCGCCGACAAGCGAAGGTGGTTGTGTCCGTCCGCGAAGACGACGTCGTTGCGCGGCTTGACGTAGAACGCCGTCCCGAGCCGCCCGTCGTTCTCGCTGAAGCGACGCCGGACGAGCGGCGGCAGATCGCGGTCCGCCAGGACCTGGAGCGCCTCGGGCGGGCGCATCTCGTCGATGGATTTGCGCTCGTCGTCGTCGAGCTCGGAGAGGACGCGCGGTGAGAGCCGATCGCGGATTCTCGACAGCACGGTCAGCTTCTCCTCTTGTTCGGCGGCCGTCCCCGGCAGCATGTCCCAGAGCGTCGTAATCTCGGCGATCATGGGCCCCTCGGGATCAAGCGCGTCGTTCGCGAGGATCTTGGCTTTGACGAGCGGGACCTGCTCCTTCGTGTCGGCGAGCATGAGCGCGCCGGCCACGTTCATCTTGCCGCCGAAGACGAGGTTGGCCTTGTTCGACCACTCGCCGGCGCCGCTCACGTCGGTGCGGCGCGAGCCGAGCTTGCCGAAGTCGTACTCCCACGGATCGACGAGGTACGCGGGGATCCGGCTCGCCGCGAGTACCGTGATCGCCGCGCCGATCGCGAGGATCGAGCGCGGCCAGCGCGTCGGGCCGAGCGCGGCCACCCGCGTGAGCCAGCGCGTACCGTCGGAGGCGAGCGGCGAGCGAGACGATCGGACGCGGTCGACGAGCACGATCATCGCCGGCACCAGCGGCACGATCGACGCCCACACCACGAGCATCCCTACGAAGCCGATCGCCCCGAACTGGCTGAAGCCGCGGAAGCGCGTGAAGAACAGCGACCCATACGCGATCGCCGCGACGCACGCCCCCACCAGCTCCGCCCGAAACGCGTTCACGACGGCTTCGCGTCGCGCGACGTCCGGCGCCATCCCGCGCGCGCGAAACTCCTCGTACCGCGCGAGGAGGACGATCGGGTAGTTGATCCCGTTGCCGACGATGATCGCGCCGAGGAACGCGCCCGCCGTGTTGATGTACCCGAACGCGACCTCGGCGAACGCATACGCCGCAGCGACCCCGAAGAGCGCGGGCAGGAGGATGATCGGGATCGACCAGAGCGACCGGAAATACAGGGCGATCACGCCGAGGATGACGACCACGGCGATCCCCGTCGCGAGGGCCGCGTCGTCCATGATCGCCTTCTTCTCGTCCGCGGCGCCGGCCACGTCGCCGGTGAAGCCGACATGCATCGACGGATCACGGCCGCGCGGCTCGAGGCGCGCGACGATTCTCTGCACTGCTGCGAGGAGGGCATCCCCGCGCGCGTCGCCGAGTTGCGTGCTCGTGACGATGCGGAGTCCAGCGAGCTTCCCGTCCTTCGTCGCGAAGTAGCCGGTCGGGAATGCGTCGCGGTCCTCGGCGCGCTTCTGCCATCGCGCGCGGTAGTCGTCCATTCCGAGCGCGTGCTTCTTCGGCGGCGCCCCGCCATCGGCGGTCGGCTGTGCAGGTTGGGTGGGTGATGCAGCGGCGGTCGGCGCGGGAGCGTCGGGGGCCTCCAAGTCCTCGACGAGGCCGCTTCGGACGGCGATCTGCCGATCGAGCTCGGCGTCGGCGCTCCTGAGATCCTCGAGGTCGGCGTAGAGCCACTTGTTCGCCTCGTAAAAGGCGCGCACGTCCTTGGTCCCGCGCTCGACGTACGCGATGAGGTTCGCCGGCGGCGCCTTCGACGCGATCAGGAGATCGAGCTGGTCGGCCAGATCGTCGACGAAGCGCTCATTTTTCGCGCCATCGGGTGACGAGACGATGACGATGAGCGTCGAGCCGCCTCCGACGCGTCCGAGCTGGTGCTCGAACGCCTGAAATCCAGGGCTGTCGCGCGGCAAGAGCTCGAGCAGATCGGACCGCAACTCCAGGCGACGCGCGAAGGCGCCGAGGGCGAAGGTGAGGGCCAGCGCTAGGGCCACGACGACGACGGGCCAGCGTCCGGCGGCGTCGACGATGCGGACGGCAATGCGGCGGTGCATCGCCTCAGCTCTCCCGCACCGGCGCGCGCAGCGACACGCGGACGTCGACGAAGCGCGCGAGCAAGTCCTTGTGCATGAGCGCCCACAGGAAGACGAGCGGCACCAGGCGCAGCGCATGAAACTGCCGGTGCGCGCCGAGGATCGCGAAGACACCGGTGACGCTGGGATCCGCGCGCGTGAAGAACGGCCCGGGCGCGATGACGGCGAGCGCCACGAGCGCGCCCACCAGCGGCGAGCGAGGGCGCGTCGTCGCGAACCAGACTCCGACGGCGATCGCCGAAAGGACGAACGACGCGTACTCTGCCCGATGGTTGAAGAGGACCATGAAGACGAGGAGCGAGCACGCGAACGTCCGGCGCCACCGCGCGTCGGTCCCAAAGAGGAGGCCGAGGACCACCGGCACGACCTGGAGCGCCATCCCCGTCACCTGAATGGCGAGGCTCGACACCGGGACGTGCAGCGCGTCTTGCACGAGGCTCATCACGCACCACCCGTGGTTCGCGTGGTCCCACGACAAGAGGTGCCCCCACGATGCGTACTCGCGCGCCAGCGTCCGCGGACGCATCACGAGGATCGGCAGCGCGAGCCAGAGCACCGCCGTCAGCGCCAGCGCGCGAACCGCCTCTTTTCGCCGCCGCGCGAGGAGGGCGAAGACGGCGCCGACCGCCGGAAAGAGCTTCACGAACGCGGCTCCCGTGATGAGCGCAGCGCCGGCCCCCGAGCTGCTCTGCTCGAACGCGTGCAGCGAGAGGAGAAGCGCGCCCGCGACGAGCAAGTTCGACTGATCCCCGTCGGTGGCGAGCAAGATCCCCGCGAGCGCGATCGTCAGCGCGACGCGCTTCTGGGCGGGGTCCTGTACGACGCGCTCGATGCCGAAGAACGCGACCATGAAATTCGCGAGCGCCCACAGCGGCGCGCCGAGCCACGAAGGCAGCCACGCGAACGGCAAGAAGAGGAGCGCGAACGTCGGGCTGTACTTGAAGTAGTCCTCCGCGTGCTTCTCGTAGAGGTCCCGGCGGTGAATCAGATCGAATGACGCCGCGCGGAACACATGGAAGTTGAGCGACTGATCGAACGCGAGCGAGATCGCGCCGGCGGCCACCCCCGCGCCTGCGAAGGCGCCGAAGAGCATGGCGATGGACGGGAGCCGGACGCCCGGCGAGGGACGGTCTTCGAGCATGAGGAAGCCAAAGGGGAGCGCGCGACGTCGGCGCGAGCTGCGCGACGCGGCGTTCCGTACTTTGCCTAAAGCACTTCGCGCGCCACCGCCGCGCCGTCATGGAAACCGGCCATTTCACGCCAGATCGCGCGTTCCCACCGGCTGCGTGTGCCGGCCGGCCACACGCCCTGTGAAAGCGCCGCCACGACGGAGAGGCCGCGCGCGACGTACGGCGACCAACTTGTGCTATTTACCGCGCCCCCCATGGACCTCGAACAGGAGATCGCGAAGCGAAAGACCTTCGCCATCATCTCCCACCCGGACGCCGGGAAGACCACGCTCACCGAAAAGCTCCTTTTGTACGGGGGCGCCATCCAGCTCGCCGGCGCCGTGAAGGCCAAGCGCGGGCGCGCGTCGGCGGTCAGCGACTGGATGGATCTCGAGCGTGAGCGCGGCATCTCGATCACGTCCAGCGTCCTTCAGTTCCCGTACCGCGGGCTGAAGATGAACCTGCTCGACACCCCGGGCCACGCCGACTTCAGCGAGGACACCTACCGCACGCTCCACGCCGCCGACGGCGCCGTCATGCTGCTCGACTGCGCCAAGGGCGTCGAAGCGCAGACCAAGAAGCTCTTTCGCGTGTGTCGGCAACGAAAGCTCCCGATCTTCACGTTCGTGAACAAGATGGACCGCCCCGGCCGCGAGCCGTTCGAGCTCATCGGCGAGGTCGAGCACGTCCTCGGCATCGGCGTTTATCCGATCACGTGGCCCATGTACCGCGGCGGCACGTTCCGCGGCGTCTACCACCGCACCACCAAGAAGGTGTACCTCTTCGACGACAAGCGCACGTCGTCGCAGCTCGGCGGTGCCGAGGTCGCGCCGGTGAAGGTGACGGGCCTCGACGACAAGCTCCTCGAGACCGAGCTCGAGGCCGAGGGTTACGCGCGCCTCCGCGAAGAGAGCGAGCTGCTCGACGCCGCCGGCGACGCCTTCGACGAGAAGAAGTTCCTCGCGGGCGACGTGAGCCCGATGTTCTTCGGCAGCGCGATGAACAACTTCGGCCTCGAGGCGTTCCTCGATACGTTCTGCGACCTCATGCCGCCGCCTGGCGCGCACCACTCGACGCTCGGCGAGATCTCGCCCGAGAGCGATTTCTCGGCGTTCGTCTTCAAGATCCAAGCGAACATGGATCGCGCGCACCGCGATCGCGTGGCGTTCCTCCGCATCTGCTCGGGCAAATTCGAGCGCGGCGTGAAGGTCCTCCAGGTCCGCACCGGCAAGGAGATCCGCCTCGCGAACCCGACGACGTTCCTCGCGCAGGAGCGCACCATCGTCGAGGACGGATGCGCGGGCGACGTCGTCGGCGTGTTCGATCCCGGGATCTTCGAGATCGGCGACACGCTGACGAGCGGGAAAAAATTCACATTCGATCCGATCCCGAGCTTCTCCCCCGAGCACTTCACGCGCGTCGTGATGGTCGATCCGATGCGGCGCAAACAGCTGAAGAAGGGGCTCGATCAGCTCGCGCAGGAGGGGACGATCCAGCTCTATCGCCCGCACTACGGCCGAGAGGGCGAGTCGATCCTCGGCGCCGTCGGTCGCCTCCAGCTCGAGGTCGTGCAGCACCGCCTGAAGAGCGAGTACGACGTGGTGACGCGCCTCGAACCGGTGCAGATCGATTTCGCGCGCTGGATCACCCGCAAGGACGGCGGCGTCGTCGATCTCGCGGCCTTCGCGCGCGGCGAGTGCGGCATGGCGGCGCTGACCGCCCGCGACCGCCCCGTCGTCCTCTTCGCCGGCGAGTGGCAATTGAACAGCGCCAAGCGCCAGTTCCCCGATCTCGAGTTCGAAGAGACCGGCACCGAGGCCGGCCAGTCGCTCGCGTGACCTACTGCACGCCGTCGAGCGCGGCGTAGACCTCCGACTCGAGCGCGTCGACGTCCTCGATCGACAGCCCCAGCAAGTTGACGAGCGCGTCGTCGAAGTCGCTCTCGTCGTCGCTGGTGGCGAGATCGCAGAGGGCCATGGCGAACGCGACCTTGTACGCGGTCTTGCGCGCGTCGTCGCGCGTGAGCGACTTGGCCAGCTCGGCGAGGCGCTCCGCGATGTCCCGGTGCTCGATGTGGCGCGCGTACCCGTCGAGCAGATCGTCGAGCTTGCGCCCCTCGATCGCCGAGGCCTTAAGGCGCGCGGCGACCTGCGCGAACGCGGCGATCTCTTCGTCCGAGAGCCGTCCGTCGACGACGGTCGAGAGGTACGCGATCTCGAGGATGGCCTCCGCCTCGGTCGCCGAGAGCTGACCGCCGGCCTCCAGGACCCGAGCGACATCCACACGCGCGAACCGCGACTCACTCATCCCTGCACTTTGCCCGAGTTTCCCTCCGTCGTGCAGCAGCATGGGGCAGGGGGTCTGCGCGAAACGTACGCACATGTAGGTAAATGATACCCCGGATCTGGGGTCCGTCAGGGCGCGGCCTCAGCGCCCCCGCGCCCAAATCGAGCCGTCCGCCGCGGCGTACCAGACGAGGTGCGAGGCGGTGACCGCGAGCGCGCCGGGCTGAGCGATCCCGCCGATCTCGCGGTGGACGTCGCCCCCGTCGAGGCGCATCGACAAAAGCTCGCCGGCGACGGCGTCGGTCCAGAAGACCCGGGCGCCGTCGGTCGCGATGCCGGCGGGGGAGGGGAGGCTCTTCGCGAGCACGCGATGGGAGCCGGCGACGCCGACGGTCGCGGCGGAGATCGAGGACGCGCCGATCGCGCCGTGGTTGATCCAGATGACGGTGTCGCCGGCGACGACGAGCTCGGTCGGTTGGACCATGCCAGTGGCCAACGCGACGACGCTGCTTCCCGGACTCTTGGAGACGGAGTAGACGCGGCCGTTCGCGGTGTCCGCCCACACGACGTCGCCACCGCGCTCGCGGACGTCACCGAGCTTGCCGGGGCCGTTCGCGAGCGTCGCGGGTGGCCCTCCCACGTGCGGAAACGAGAAGACGGCCGCGTAGCCGCTGCTCGAGACCTGTCCTACGAAGGTGCGCGTCGCGTCGACCGCGAGGCCGTGTGGCACGCCGGCCGGGACGGGCGCCAGGAGAGCGCGCGCGGAGCCCGCGACACCGATCTTCGCGTCGAAGAGCTGCCAGGTGCCGTTCGAGGCTGCGGAAGTCCAGTACACGAGCCCCGCGCCGTCGAGGGCGAGGGCCGTCGCGCCGTCGATCCCCGCGCCGAGCGAGAGTGGAGCACCGCCGTCGAGCGGCACCTGCGTGACGTCGGCCGCGGGCTCGTAACGTGTAAAATACACATTGGCCGCGTCGACCACGAGGCCGCGCAGGTTGGTCTGGCCTGTGACGAGAGCGGCGGGCGGGGGGCCGGCGACGTCGGCGCTCTGTCCCGCCTCCACGGTGGTCCTCGCGTCGTCGGCGACCGTCCCTCCGTCCGGTCCCGCGGGCCCCCCTGTCCCGCCGTCCGGCGCGGCGGCCTGACCAAGAGCGCCATCGGCGTGCTCGTAATCGCCGAGGAGTGACGTGCAGCCGAGCGCGGGAAACGCGCAGGCCGCAATGACCGCCGAGATTCGTACGGCATGCGCCATGACGCCGGGAATACGGCCGGGCGCCCACGGCGATTAATCAGTTCGTGAGGCCGCTCCGCCGAATTCCCCTTGCCCGAGGTCGCGCGTGATGGCTGACTAGTCCGAACATGCTGCTCTTGCCGAAAGACCTCGCCGGCCACTTCTGCGAGGGCCGACGCGACGACATCGTGCATGGTCCGCTGGGGGAGGTCCTTCTTCTCCTCGTCCGAGTGGACGATCCGAACGGCAAGCTCGTGACCGCGCTCGAGGCCGCGATGAAGGTGGTCGACGCCCGTTTGGCCGACAGCGGCAGCAGCACGAACACGCTCCTCATCGGCTCGAAGACCCCCAGCTCGCGCCGCGGTGCCGCCAAGAAAGAGGATCCCGAGAAGCTGCGCGCAGCGCTCGAGGCGGGGACTCACTTCCTCGTCGTCCTGACCAAGCGCAATACCGGGCGCGATTCTCTGACCAGCCGCGTTTGGGTCGGCCGCTCACCCGCGTCCGACATCGTGCTGAAGCACTGGAGCGTCTCGCAGCGCCATGCATGGCTCAACTGCGACGACTCCGGCGCCTACTTCGTCGGCGACAACGACAGCAAGAACGGCACGCGCGTGAACGGCCGCAAGATCCTGGGCCAGGAGCTCGTCGACATCGATCCGGGCGACACGGTGGCCTTCGGCGACGTCACCGCCGTGATGTGCCGTGCGAAGACGCTGCGCGAGGCCATCGACCTCGCGCGCTGAGTGGAGCGCAGCGCAGCGAAACGACTCCTGGCGGAGAGTCCTGACCGGCTTTTCCGGTCAGGGCTTGAGCGTCCGCTGCGCTTCGCTCAGCTCCGCTAGACGAGCGCGGCCGGGATGACCTTGCCGAGCGTGATCTGCTTGTCGAGCTCGGTCTGCGCGACGCCGCACGCGAGGCCGAGCGTCTTGCCGACGGAGCCGAGCGTGTTCTCGTAGGGCACGTCGCCGCCGTCGTTCGACTTGCCGGTCGCCGAGTCGAAGCCGGTCGCGCGGTAATCGCGGCCGCCGGTCTGGAGCGCCACGCCGCCGATGAGCGACGACTTGATGCCGGCGCCGATGAGCACCGAGCAGTGGTGGTTGGCGTTGTGGTTTCGGCCGTCGGGGTTGGCGCTGTGGCTCTGGATCGAGAGCGTGCGACCGAAGACGTTCTGCATCGCGATCGTCACGCTGTCCTGCAGGCCGTACGACGTCAGGCGCGTCATCAGATCGGCCAGCGCCGTGGTGCTGTTGACGAGCTCGTTCGACTCGTTGGTGAGCGCGTTGTCGGTGTGGTTGTCACCGCCGAAGCTGTACGTGGCGACGGCGACCGGGCTCACGTTCATCTTGAAGAGCACCGCGGTGGCGATGTTCGTGTCGGCGCGGGTGGTCCCCTTGATCGACGACAGATCGCTGAGGAGCTGCTGCGAGAGCGAGCGCGCCTGGGTCTGCGAGAGCGCGTACGAGTCGAGGATCTGCTTCTGCGCGATGTTGCCGGTCTGCTTGAACAGCGCGTTCAGCTGGTCGACGTGCGCGTCGCGGATCTGCTGGAGCTGCGCGAGCGGGCCGGTCGGAGCCGCCAGCGCCGCCTGCAGGTTCGGCGGGCTGAGGATCGGCAGCACGCTGCCGTTGTACGTGATGAGGTTGTTGTTCAGGACGACCGGCTGCGCCTGGATCGTCTTGAGGCACGGCGCGAGGTTCTTCGCGATGAGCGAGGCGAGCATCTCCTGGCGCTGGACGGCGCCCATGAGGCGATTCACCTTCGCCGCGTCGCCGTGCGAGTTCGTGTACGTCGCGTGGTGGAAGAAGCTCGTCCGCGCCAGGATGCTCGCGGGCAGCGTCGTCCACGGGAGCGCTGCGGTGACCTGCTGTCCGCCGACCGTCATCTGCGTCGGCGCCATCGTCGGCAGCGCGGAGTGGTAGATGCCCGCGTCCGCGTAGCACCCGGGGACGTTGGCGTTCAGCGGATCGCCGCTGCCCGACGTGAGGAGGAGAAGGTACTGCGGCTTGGCCCCGCAGGCCGGCGGTGTGTCCGCGCGTGCTTCGCGCTCGCCGACGGCGCCGGTGAGGAGGGAGACCGGGAGGCCGGTCGCGAGGGCGCGGAGGCCGACCCAGCCGGCGCCGAAAAGTCCCGAGAGAAGCAGCTTGCGACGTGAAGGTTCCATGCGTTCCTCCTAGAGCCCCATCGCGATGCTGGAGGGCGCGATGCACGCCAGCGTGAAGGTCGATTTCAGCGAGTCGGTGGGCGTGGCCTTGGCCGCCAGCGCCGCGGTGTAGTTGTCCTTCAAGATGGCGATGGCCGGCGACGAGCGCGGGTCGGAGGGCGGGACGCCCATGACCGTCGCCACGAAGTCGCTCATCGCCTGATCGCTCGACTTGCTGCTGTACTTGCTGCCCGCCGCGACGTCGACGACTTGGTCGGCCACGAGCCGGCAGATCGACTCGACGCTGTCACGGAAGAACAGATCGGGGTTTGTCGGGTACGACGGCAGCGCGTACGCGCGGTAATAGGTGTCGACCGGCATGAGGAGCGCGCGCGACGCGATGGTGTTCTGCGCGCTCGTCGGCTTCACCGTCTCCATTCCGCACACGTCGGCGAGGCCCATGCGGTTGGAGAGCGCGGCGCAGAACTGGTCGCGGCGCGCGATGCTGAGGATGACGCCGTTGGTCTGCGTCGTCTTGGTGCCCGATGCCAGCGTGAGCAGCGGCGACGAGAAGACCTCGCGGGCGAGGGTCTTGAAGTCGTAGTTCGCCTTCGCGAAAACGCCGGCGATGCGCACGAGCTCGGGATCGTCCTCGAGCGCCGGGGTGGAGGTGCCCCAGAAGTAGAGCTTCTGCGCCCACGCCAGCTGGAAGCGCGGATGCGAGGCCAGCGTCTTCGACAGATCGCCGACCCCCTGACCCGTCGTCGTCACGCCGCCGATGTTGAAGCCGGCCGGCTGGGACAGCTGCGTCGTGTCCGTCTGGTCGTGGTAGGTGAGCGAGTAGGACTGGCGGAAGTACTGCTTGAACGGGTCGAGCTGGCTGTGACAGCCCGCGCAGGCCGGGTTCGTCGCGTGGTTCGCGTCGGTGGCGTTGACCGGGAACTTCACGATCGTGTCCTCGCCGAGGATGCTCTCGCCGATGGCCACGATGAGCGACTGGTTCGCGGTGACGCGCGCCTCGTTGCTCGTGTTGGTGCCCCAGTTCGCGTCGAACGCCATCGTGCCGAAGTACCCGATGCGCTGCGTGTGCAGGCTCATCGCGTTGGCGGCGCGGATCTTGATGATGTCGAAGAAGTTCGGCGTCGTGTTGGTCGTCGTCGTGTTGAGCGTGACGAGGCGCCAGTCCGAGAAATCCGTGTCGGCGAACTGCGACGTGAACGTCGTGCTGTTGTTGTTCGCGATGCACGGCGGGTAGGGCGATCGTCCGAGAAGGAAGCCGAACAGCTGCTGGTACATCTGGTTCGCCGTGTTGAACGTGTACGGCGTGAGCGTCGTGCACCCGGCGAAGGTCGCGGGCAGGTTGAAGGTCATGTAGTTCGGGTCGCCCACGGTCAGCGACTGCGCGAGCGTGGCGGTCGACTTCGGGTCGATCGTGAAGCCGGTCGCCGGGATCGCCGTGCGCCCCAGCGGGCGGTTCGTCGTCTTGCCCTTGTCGTCGACCGCGATGTCGTCGGCGTACGAGAGGAGGCTCATCATCGCCGTCGTCATCATGTACTGGTTCGTCGTGACCGCCGTGTTGAGCGGCGTCCCGGCCTTGACCATCTCCCAAACGGTCATCGGGAAGCTGTCCATGATGTTGCGTTCGAGCTGCTTCGCGACGGCGGGGTTCACCTGGAAGTTGAGCCCGAGGTTGGCCATCAGCGCGCTGGTGACGACCTGGTTCTGCTGGAACGCGTTCCGGAAGAAGTCGAGCATGCGACCCTGGAACTCGGGCAGCGTCATCCACTGATCGATGAGCGTGCGCAGCGCGTTCGGGTCCGCGACGACGGCGTTGACCTCGGCGTCCGTCGCCGCGAGGCCGGTCATGAGGTTCTTCACGCGCGGCACGTAGACCGACGGGCCGACCGCTTCGAACGGCGCGGCCGGCGGTCCGCCGTCGGGATCGACGCCGGCGTCGTCTGCGTCCGCGCTCGCGTCGGCGGGATTTCCGTGCGGGCCTCCGCTGCTCAGGCTGTCGGTGGCGCTGTCTCCGCACGCCGCCAGCGCGACGCCGAGGATCGTGGCGGCGATAGGAAGGATTCGGGTGGCGAAATGTCGGTGAGCTTTCATGGTCCTCCAGACGCTCGCACAGCGCGTCGGTCCTCGCGGTCACTAACCCCTACGCACGAACCGGGCCGGCTTCTCGTGTGGCCACCCGCCGCCGCCCCATCCGGCGCCGCGACGCGCACCTCTGCCGGGAATCCACGCCAGTTGTGAAGATTGCGACGTCGCCGAGACCGTGATCGACTCGCGCTCGGCGACATGTCGGTCTGTGATCGAATCGATCTCATTTCGGCGCCAGGTGCGCTCACACCGAAATGATCCAGGTGGGGGCGGCGGGCTTCACTTCGTCTCGGGCGCGCCCGGCAAAAAATCGAGATCGGGCAGCGCGCTCGACGTCCCGCACGCGCCGCCGCCGACGCCGAGGACCGAGCCGTCGAGGAGCGTCACCGCCGTCCACTCGCAATTCGCGTTGGGCAGCGGATCGAAGACGATGGACTTGCCGGCGGCAGGATCCACCTGATCGACGCTCGGCGAGAGCGAGTCGCACTTCGCATCGACGGTGTACCCGCCCATGACGAGGACGCTCCCGTCGCGCACGAGCGCGCTGGCGTGCCAGGTGCGGCCGATCGAGAGCTTGTACGGCATCGTCGTGAACTGCGCGGTCTTCGGATCGAACGCCTCGATGGAGTCGAGCGGCGCGTGGATGCCGCCGGCGCTGAAGCTCGCGCCGCCGATGACGAGCGCGCGACCGTCGGGCAACGTGTGGGCGGTGAGCATCGAGCGACCTTGCTGGAGCGCGCCGACGGACGTGATCGCGTTCGTGTCGGGATCGAACACCTCCGCGGCCGTGACCGCCGGGCTGGCGCCGCCGTCGCCGCCGCCGAAGAGGACGCGCCCGTCGCGGAGGCGGACCATGAACCCGAACGTGTGAACGACGGTGTGCGGCACTTGGGTGAACGTGTCGGCGTCGGGATCGTAAATCTCCAGCGTCGGTTCGCCAGCCGACGCGATGAGGACGCGCCCGTCGGGGAGGAGCACGGCGCGCGTGTACTCGCGCTCGACCTTGAGCGGCGACTTGCTCGGCGTGAACGTGTTCGTCGTCGGATCGAACAAATCTGCGGTGAGCGCGCCGGGACACGGGCTCGCGGTGCACGTCGCGCCGACCACCAGCACCTTGCCGTTCATCAATGTGACCGCGGAGTCGTGCCAGCGCGGCGCGCTCATCGTGCCGGTCACGGGGGTCACGACCTCGGTCGCGCGCGTGTAGATCTCGGCGGTGGTGAGGGCGTCGTTGGCGGTACCGTCGGCGAGCGTGAGGCTCCCGTTGTCGGGAACGCGGGTGCCGCCGGCGATGAGGACGCGGCCGTCTTGCAGTACGGCGATGCCGGGATCTTCTCCGCGGACGACGCGCATGGGGCGTTGCTTCCACGGCGTGCCGAGGCCGGCCGTCTCGTACTGGAACGCGTTCTTCAGCGTCGCGGTCTTCCCGGCGGCGTCGATGCGCGCGTCGACGATGCCGGCGGGCGCGGGGGGCGTGAGGATGAGCGCGGTCTTGTCGTCGAGCACGCGGACGACCGCGCGACCGTCGCCGACGGTGACCTTCATCCCGGGGACGAAGCCTGCGCCGGTCAGGGTCACCCACTGCGAACCGCTCAGGTAAAGGCGAAATTGCGAGACCTTCGTGATCGCGAACGAGCACGCCGCGGCCTGCACGCAGATGCCGCCGCAGCACGGAGAGCCGTTGTCGCACGTGCGCCCGCAGTCGCCGCAGTTCGCCGGATCGCTCGTCACGTCGATGCACGCGCCGCTGCATGTGCGGCTGGGCGACGAGCAGTTGCCCGCCTCGCCGCCTACGTTGCCGTCGCCTCCCGCGTCCGGATCGGAGAAGCCGGAGCCCGGCGCGCTCGAGCCGCAGCCGGGCGCGGGCACCCAGAGGAGCCCGGCCAGGAGCGTGATCCAGACGAGGTGCCCGCGTCGGCGTGAGGTCATCCCTGCAGTCTAGCTCTTACGGGGCGTTCCGAGCAGATCCAGCGTGCGCGAGGCCACGCGCGTGAGGAGGGCGGAGCACGGCTCGCAGCTGCCGCCGCAGCACTCGGGCCAGCGGCCGTCGGGGTCGCGGAGGAGGGGGCGCACGCAGTCGCGGTAGTCGGGGTCGAGGCCGTTCTCGTCGCTCGCTTTTCGGAGGGCCGCCTCGACAGCGGGATCGCGTTCGGACACCCGGGGAAAATAGCGCGGGAACTTCTCGGTGTCGCGCGCGGTCCAACGGGCATGAGCTTGCCCCTGGTTTTGGCGCTCGTCTCGGCGGTCAGCGCGCGCGTCCCGGGGACGAGCCAGACTGTGGACGGGATGCGCGTCGTGCCGGGCGTCGTTCGCGTCGCGGAGGACGCGGGGCTCCTTCGGACCGAGCGTGAGGACGTCGTCGAGAACTCTACGCCGATGCAGCTCGAGGCGCGGTACGTCGTGCACCTGCCCAAGGGCGCCGCGCTCTCGCGTGTCGCGCTGGACGTCGACGGGACCCTGATAGAAGGAGAGGTTCTCGAGGCCGAGCGCTCGCGCCGAATCTTCAGCGGCATCGTGGACCGGCCGACGCCGCGCGATCCGGCGCTCGTGGAGCGCCTCGCGGATGGATCGGTTCAGATCAAGATTTTCCCGGTCCCGGCGCATGGGTCGAGGAGGATCATGCTCGCGTACGACGAGGTCGCTCCTGCGGCGCCGACCGGCGACGCGGAGCTGACGCTCGGGCGCGAAGGCTTCGTCCTTCGCGTGCCGACCTCCGCGTTGCCAGAGACGCTGCCGAGGGCGCGCGCGATCGCGATCGATGCAAGTCGCGGGCAAGGACCACGGGCGATCGCGCGCGCGGAGGCGATCGCACGCGAGCTCGTGGGAACGCTCTCGAACGGCGAGCGCTTCGCGGTCCTCGTGTGCGACAGCGCGTGCGCGTCGTTCCCGTCGGCGGGCCTCGCCGTGAAGGTCGACGCGTCGGTCGCCGATCTCGACGCGTGGATGGCGGCGCCGCGAGGAGGTGGTGCGCGGGACGTGGCCGGCGGCGTCGCGGAGGCGGCCGCGCGCGTGGGCGCCGAAGGTCAGATCGTTTGGCTCGGCTCCGGCCGCGCGACGTCGGGTGCGCTGAATCCCTCCGACGTCGCCGCGCGCGTGCGGACCTCGCTCGGGGAAGGGGCGGAGCTTCGCGCGGTCCGCGTCGGGGACGTCGACCTCGGCGAGCTCGCTTCACTCGCGCGTGCCGTCGCAGGCACCTTCGATGACGCGAACGACGCAGTCGGCTCGCCTCCCCACGCTCCCGCCGCCGCGCTCGCAAGGCGTCTCCATGCGTCGAGCCTGCGCGCGCCGTCGATCGATCTCCCGGCAGGCCTCGCGCTCGCGACGCCCCTGCCCGAGCGCATCGGTCTCGGCGAGCCGCTCGTGGCGATTGGCGTCGTGAAAGGCGCGCCACACGGAGATCTCACGATCCGCGGCGCGATTCAGGGGCGGTCGTACTCGTCGACGCACCAGGTGAAGGTCATCGCACGTGACGTCGCGCGCGCCGACGCGCTCCTCGCGCAGACGCGCGTGGACGCCCTCGAGGCCAAGGGGGACGCGAAGAGCCTCGCCGCCGCCGGCGCGATCGCGCGCGCGCACAAGGTCCTCGCCAAGTCCGCGTCGTGGCTCGTGCTCGAGAGCGACGAGATGTTCCTCGAGAACGGCATCGCGCGCGCCGTGCGATCCGCGCCCCCCAAGCAAGTCGGTCCCATCGCCACTACCTCGAGCGCGCCCGGGGTCCTCGCCGGTCACGTCGCCCGGCCGATCGCGCTGCGCATGGCCTTCGTACAGGTCACCGGTCGGTTCCCCGCCGAGCGCATCCAGCACATCGTCCACATGAACCGCGCGCGTGTCTCCTTCTGCTACGAGCAAGGGCTGCGCGCCAACCCGACGCTCGCAGGGCGCGTCGCGATCAAGTTCGTCATCGGTCGCGACGGCGCGGTCGTCGCGGCGGCGGACGCGGGCTCGGATCTCCCTGACGCCGCGGTCGTGGCGTGCGTCGCCGACGTGTTTCGCGACATGGCGTTTCCGACACCCGAAGGGGGGATCGTGTCGGTCGTCTATCCGTTTCTCCTCACGCCGGAGGCGGGCACTGTCGGCGGTCCCGGGGTCCTGCCGCTCCGCGTTCCGGCCTCGGAGACGCCCGATCCGCACACGATTTGGCAGCTGCGAACGCGGACGGAGGAGCGCCCCGACGACGCCGAGGCCCACGACGCGTTCGTGCACGCGCTCATGCGCGCCGATCGCCGCGACGAGGCACGCGAGGCCGCGGAGCGCTTCGTGCGCGCGGTGCCCGGCGCGCCGCGCGCCTACGACACGTTGATCGAGCTCGCGTCACCGGCGCGCACCGCGACGGCCCTCGACGCGCGCGCCGATTTGTCGCCGACCGACGCGCTGCTCCACGAGCGCGCCGCGCGCGCGTTCGAGGTCACCGGGGACCTTCGCCGCGCCGCCTCCCATCGCCTCGCGGCGGCGGCGTCACGGTGAGTGGAGCGAAACGCTCATGAAGGAAGGCCTGACCGGCTTTTCCGCTCAGGTCCTTAGCGAAGGAAGTCGACCACCGCGCTCGCGACCTTCGGATCAAACAGGATCGAGAGGTGCCCCGGCCCCTCGACGGCGAGATCGACCCCTCCGCGCGCCACGAGCTGGCTCGTCGTCGCCGGGTGCACCATGTTGTCGTGCGTCGAGTAGATGCTCAAGGTCGGGATGGCGAGCTTGCGCCCGGCGCGATCGGTCATGAACGTCGAGCCGCTGCGCATCTGCCGCCCCACCTCACCGAGGATCGGCCCGCGCCACGGAACGCCCGCGTGCGGCGAGGCGATCGTCACGCACTTGCGGACGCGCCGCGCCCCCTCCTCCGACTGCAAGTACTCGAGCGCGACGAGCCCGCCGAGCGAGTGCGCTACCAACGACACGTGCTCGCGCCCGCTCGCCGCGCAGACCTTCTCGACGAACTTCGCCAAACGCGCCGCGTTCTTCTCGACGCGAAGCACCCATGGGTAGTTGAAGCCGAACATCGGCCCCAACCCCGCGCGCCGGATCGCGCGCGCGACGCCGACGAAGTTCGCGCGGTTCTGGAAGTAGCCGTGCACGAAGACGATCGCGTCGCCCGGCCCGTCCCCTCCCATCGCGTGCCCGCGGAGGTAATAGAGGGGGATGAGCGGCTGCGTGAGGACCACCCACCACGTCTCGCGAATGAGCTCGCGAAGCGTCGCGCGGAACGGCCGCGCGGGTACGTGCGCGCGCATGAGGAAGAACGAGACCACCAAGTAGAGGAGGACCCCTACGGTCGTGGCCGCCGCAAGCCCGGCCGCGGCGTACGTCAGGATGGGGGTGAGTCGGGAACCCACACGCTCTATCTAGCTGAAAGAGAGCGCGATTTCGACCCGGCGTGCGGAATGAAGCGTTTGGGCTACTCGTACGTAGAACGGGAAGAGAGAAGGACGCATGCCCAGCGAACGCTACGAGAGACCGCAAATCGGAAAGTGGATCGTCCCCGCGATGCTCGGGCCGTGGCTGTCGATGTCGACCGCCGCCACGCTCTACGCCGCGTTCGGTCCCGACCAGCGGTGGGTGGGTCGATGGGGCGTGTGGGCCGTTGGCATGATCGCCGGCGCGCTGCTCGCGACCGTCTTCACCCTCATCCAGGTCCTCGTCGACGTGATGCTCCTCGCGCTCCGCCAGCGGCGCCTGCCCACCGGCAAGGCGGCGTGGATCATGGCGTTCGGCGCGCCGTTCGGCGTGGTCGGCTCGTACGCGCTCCTCTCGCCGGTCGATCTCTACAAATACGGGCCGTGGGCGATCGTCGCCGGCCTCATCAGCCCGATGATCGCGTCGGCGTTCGCGGTTCGCGTCGTCGTCGGTCCGCGCATCGATCCGAACCTTCGCACGTCGTCCAAGTAACTTCGCGCGCGGCGTTCTCTCGCTGGCACGCTGCGCCGCTTCGTGCGACAAATCGCGCGGCGTGCGCCCGCTTGCCTTCCTCGTAACGTCTGCAGTCTGGCTTTCCGCGTCCTTCGCGGCGGCCGACGACGCGCCGTCCCGCGCGCGGACGTCGTCGCTCTCGTGGGTGCGACTTCCCGGTGCCGAGGGGTGCGTCGCGACGCAAGCGCTCGCGCGCGCGGTCGAAGAGCGCCTCGGCCGCGAGGTGTTCGTATCGGCGGCGCAAGCGGACGTCTCGGTCGAGGGGCGCGTCGAGCCGCGGCGCGGCGGAGGATGGCGCGCGGTCGTCACGCTGCGCGACGCGAAGGGGGCGCTCCTCGGCACCCGTGATGTGGAGCGGCCCGAGGCCTCGTGTGACGCCCTGACGCCACCGCTCGCGCTCGTCGTCGCGGTGATGATCGATCCCGACGCGGCGATGGGCCGAAAACCGGATCCGCCACCGCCTCCCAAGAAGGAGGAGCCGCTCCCGCAGCTTCCCCCGACCGTCATCGTGAAGCGCGAGGAGGTGCTCGTGCCCCTGCCGGTGCCGCCGCCGCCCGCGCCCTTCCGCTTCGAGGGCAGCGCCGCGGTGACGGGCGCGCTCGGATTCTTGCCGAACCCGGCGGTCGGTCTCGCCGCGATCGGCCTGCTCGAGCCGCGAGGCCTCATCCCGTTCGTCGGCTTCGGCGGCTACTGGTTCGACAGCACCGCGCAGGCGGAGACGGGCGCCGCGAACGCGTTCTCGATCTTCCTCCTGGGCGCCGGCTTCTGTCCGCTCTTTCATCACGCCAAAGGCGCGCACCTCTATGCGTGCGCGCTGGGTCACCTCGGGCTCTTGCGAAGCCATCCGACCGGCTTCGTGCCGTCTCGCGCAGACGAGAACCACGTCGTGTGGAACGGCGCGATCGATCTCCGCGCGACGATTGAGGTCCTTCCGCCCTTCGTCCTTCGCGGAGGGGTCCAGGGGGTCGTCCCACTCCTGCGCGATCGCTTCAACTACCCGCGGGCAGACGGCACCGAGGGGGAGCTCTTTCGCATGGCACCGGTCGTCGGCGTCGTCGATCTGGGGGTCGGGCTCGCTCTTCCGTGATAATCACGGCCACCTCGCTCCACACACGGTCGTGTGGGCCTGGGCAGAACCGAGGAGCTCCTTGCCGGGAGGTACGCTGGCACCCCACACGCCTGCCGCCCCGCCGACCGTGGCGCAGGTGTTCCGTGAGCTGGCGCCCTTCGTGTGGCGCGCGCTGCGGCGCCTCGGCGTGGCGGAGCGGGACGTCGACGACGCATGCCAGGAGGTCTTCATGGTGGTCCACCGCAAGCTCGCCGAGTTCGAGGGGCGGTCCACCGTGCGCACGTGGGTGTACGGCATCAGCGTGCGCGTCGCGTCCGACTACCGAAAGCGCGGCCATGTGCGGCGCGAGATCGTGAGCGACGAGATGCCCGAAGCCGTCGCGAAGGACGATCCGCACGCCGACGCCGCGCGCCGCCAGGCCCGGGCGAAGCTCGACCAGATCCTGGACGAGCTCGACGAGGACAAGCGCGCGGTCTTCGTCCTCTATGAGATCGAGCAGGTGACGATGGCGGAGGTGGCCGAGGCGGTCGGCTGCCCGCTTCAGACGGCGTATTCCCGCCTGCATGCGGCGCGGAAGCTCGTAGAAGACGGGATCGCACGCGCCAGCGCCGAGAAGACGGAGAGGGGAGGCGTGTCATGAGTGACGGTCCGACACGTCTATTCGACTCGGGCTCGGACGATCTTCGCGCGCTCCTCGACGCGGGGCGAAGCGATTTGCCGACGGACGCGCAGCTCACGGCGCTCGCGGTGAAGATCGGCGTCGTCGCCGGCGGCATTGCGGGAGGGGGCGCAGCAGGTGGGGCCGCGGGCGGAGCGGCGGCGGGCGGTGCGAGCACGGCCGCGAAGGTCGGCGCCGGCGCGGCGAAGGCCGTGGTCGCGAAAAGCCTCGCGACGAGCCTTGTCGCGAAGGTCACCACAGCTGTGGTCGTCGCGGCGGTCGCAACGACGACGACCGTGGTGGTCGTCCGCGAGACGAACACGCCGACCGCGACGACGACCGCAACCACGACGACGACCCCGACCCCGACCCCGACTCCGACTCCGACTCCGACTCCGACTCCGACTCCGACTCCGTTGCCGGATCCGATTCCGACGCTGACGTCGACGTCGACGCCGACTGCGGCTCCGGGTCCGGCGCCGACTGTCGAGTCCCCCGACGCCGAGGTGAAGCTCGTCGACGAGGCCCTCCAGGCCGTTCGCTCCTCTCCCGATCGCGCGCTCGCGCTCTGCGCGGATCACGCGCGGCGCTTCCCGAACGGGCAGTTGGCCCAGGAGCGCGAGGTGATCGCGATCGAGGCGCTCGTGAAGCTCGGGCGACGCGCCGAGGCCTCGCAGCGCTCCCGACGGTTCGCCGCGCGCTACCCTGGCTCCGCGCAGCAGCGCAGGATCGACGCGCTCCTCGGGGACTGAAATCGCGCGCGCCTTCATAACGCGCGAGGGAAGGCTCCACGTACGAAGCATGATGCGCTTCGTCTTCCCAAAGAGAGTCTCGATCGGGCTCGCGGCGATCGTCGCGTGCTTCGGAGCCACGTCCACCGCACACGCCGCCGACGCGCCGCCGGTCGTGCAGACCGCGCCGAAGAGCGCGTTCGACCGGCCGTTCGCGCTCGCGGGCTATGGCGTGGGGTGGGCCGGCGGGTACACCGCGGGCGGCGTCGGCGGGCGCGCGCGCTGGGAGATGGTGCCGCGCACCTTCGGCGTCGAGGTCTTGGCCGAGTCCCTCATCGTCGATTGGCCGGGCGGGCTGCGCCACGATCATCCGATCGGGTTCAACCTGTATTTGCCGTTCGATCTGACGCGCGACGTTCGGTTCCGCGTCCTCGCCGGCGCGTGCACGGTATTCAGCTTCGTCGAGCCCCAGCACGCCGGGGCGCCGCGCGCGGACGACATTCTGTTCGGCGTCCACGGCGGCGCGGGCCTCGAGGTATCGCTCCACGATCGTCTCTCGTGGTTCCTCGATTTGCAGGCGATCGGGTACCTCGCGCACGATCGAACGGGGCAGGGGTGGACCGGCTCGGTCGGATCGAGCGAGCGCGCGCTCGCGATCTTCCAGCCGACGACCGGGCTCGCGTTGCACCTCGGGCAATGATCCGCGCCGCGGCGCTGCCCGTCGTCCTGGCGATCGCCCTCGCGATCGCGCTCGTCGCCTCGGCGTGTGCCCAGAAAGAGGCGGGAATTTTCCGGCGATACGCGCGCGGGCGCGTGCGGCACGTGTCACGCGGCGCAGCACGACGCATGGAGCACGTCGCGCCACGCCTCGAGCGCCGGCTCGCCCGTGCTCGCGGCGATGCTCCCGCGCGTGGCCGCCGCGTGGGGGGATGACGCGCGCGCGCGGTGCGTGTCGTGCCATGCGCCGGGTCATGGAGGAGACGACGGCATCGGCTGCGTCGCGTGCCACTCCGCGATCGGCAACACCGCCGAGCGTGACGGACGACTCGTGGTGGACGTGGGCGCGCCGATCAACGGTCCGTTCGCCGACCCGCGCGCGACGCCCGCGCACGGCTCACGCGCGTACGATCTCCTCGGCTCGCCCATCCTGTGCGGCACGTGCCACGAGGTCACCGGGCCGAACCTCTTCACCGAGCCGACGTTGACGGAGCACCGCGCGTCGCCCGCCGCCCGCGCCGGAGCCGGCTGCGCGTCGTGCCACATGCCCGAGCTCGATCCCGCACCGATCGCCGTCGGGGTCGACGTCGTGCGCCGCCGCGTCGACCACGGCTTCGTCGGGCTCGACCCCCCGTGGGGCGCGCCGCCGGCCGAAGCGACGCGCGCCGCCGAACGCTCACGCGCTCTCCTCGCGTCCGCGCTCACGATCGACGCGCACGCGGCCGGTGATGGCGTCGACGTTTCCGTAAGCACCGGCCTGGCCGGCCATGCCATCCCCACGGGCGCTTCGTTCTTGAGGCGCATCTGGATCGACGTCGACTTCCACGGAGCTTCCGGCGTCGTCGTGACGGCGCCCGGCGTCCTCGAGCTCGGCGCGCGCGCAACACGCGGGGGCGTCGCGGTTGCGCTCGTCACCGACGCCGACGCCGTGGAGAGGCGTGCGCTGGAGCCCGGCGAATCACGCTCATTTCACGTCGCGGCTCCGATCTCCGGCTTCACGCAGGCGGTCGTGCGCCTCCGCGCGAGGGCCATCACCGAGGAGGCCCTCGCCGCGCTCGGCCTCACCGATCGGGCCGGGGAGGTGCCGGTCCTGGAAGCTTTGACGGTCGAGGTCGACGCCTCCCGCGCCCCGTAGACATCGGACGCCGAGGAGCGGTAGCGTGACCGCCCAAATTCAGGAAAAAGAAGGAGACCGCCATGACGCTACACCTCGGAAGCATTGCCCCCGATTTCACCCAGGAGTCGACCGAGGGCCCCATCAAGTTCCACGAGTGGATCGGGAACAAGTGGGCGGTCCTCTTCTCGCACCCCAAAGACTTCACGCCGGTGTGCACCACCGAGCTCGGACGCGCCTCGAAGCTCAAGGGCGAGTTCGAGAAGCGCAACGTCAAGATCGTTGCCCTCAGCGTCGACGACGTCGCATCCCACAAGAAGTGGATCGGGGACATCGAGGAGACGCAGGACGCGAAGATGAACTTTCCGATCCTCGGCGACGCCGATCGGAAGGTGTCGAAGCTCTACGACATGATCCACCCGGAGGCGAACGACACGCTCACCGTGCGCTCGGTGTTCGTGATCGATCCCAACAAGAAGATCCGCCTCATGCTGACCTACCCCGCCAGCACCGGCCGCAACTTCGACGAGCTCCTCCGCGTGATCGACTCGCTCCAGCTCACCGACAGCCACTCGGTGGCGACCCCGGCGGATTGGAAGGACGGCCAGGAGTGCGTGATCGTCCCGTCGCTGCAAGACCCCGAGGTGCTGAAGCAGAAGTTCCCGAAGGGCTTCCGCATCGTGAAGCCGTACTTGAGGATGACGCCCCAGCCGAACAAGTGAACGGCAGCTAGAGGGGTGTACGCGGCCGGGCGATTCGCCTGGCCGCGCGCGTTTTGTGTACCCTTGGACGGTGCACGCGATCGCGCTCTGTGAGGTCAAGGGCCACGCCGAGACCGAGGCGGCCGAGCTCGCGCCGCTCTTCGGCGTGGCGCCGTACGACGTCCGCGGGTGGCTCAGCGGGGTTCTCCCGCGCGTCGTTCTCCAGACCGCCGATCACGGCGCGGCGGTAGAAGCGCTGAGGCGGCTGCGCGCGCGCGGGCACGGGGCGGTGATGTTCGATCTGGCGGACGTCGTCCCGGGGACGCACATGGTGCAGGTCCATCGCTTCGTCGCGGACGACGCATCGCTCTGGGCAAATGATGGCGAAGGAGATTTCCTCGAGTGGGGAGCGATCGGCGCGATCATGATCGTCGTGCGCAGGGTGGAGGTGGTCCGGACGACGCGCCAGCGCGAGGCGATCCGGAGCTCGCCCGGTAGGCCGGCGGTGACCACGGCGGTCCTGCAGCGCCAGCGCGAGCACGTCGTCGATCATGTCGCGTACCTCTTGCCGCGCGAGCGGAGGGTGCCGTGGATCGTGCGTGAGCAGGAGACGCAGTACCTCTCGCTCGGCCCGCGCATGAAGCTCACGCGCTACGAGAATTTCCGGGAGACCGTGGCGATGTTGCGCGCGCGAGCTCCGGGCGCCATCTACGACGAGCGCTTCGCAAAGGATCCTCGGACCGCCGCGCAGCTGGTGCATGTGCGCGGTCACGAAGCGGCGACGCCCGACGCTGCGGACGCGGCGGTCGATCTCCTCGTTCACGCGCTCGGCGAGTGGCTCCTGCGAGGGCGGGACGGTCCTTACCGCCACGCCGGGCGCGCGGAGTGATCGACCGCGGTTTTTTCCGTTCCGTGCGCGCTGACGCACAGCGTCGGGCGCCGGCGCCCCACGGGCCATGTAGGCAGCGAACCCACGGCGATCGCCGGCACGATGAGGCCGTCCGTTGACGGGGCATGCGCTTCCCGGGGACGCTTCGGAGTAGGAACATGTCGAGGAGGCCCTCCCAGAAGACTCGTCCGCCCGGCGTCCCCGAGGATGCGCGGTTCAACACGGACGAGGAGCAGTGGGAGCGCGGCGCGAAGGCGAAGGGCAAGAACGTCGGGCCGTGGACCTGGTGGCGCGCCGATGGCTCGCGCGCGTGCGCGACGACGTTCGACGACGAGGGGCGCCTCCACGGCGACTTCGCGCGGTACCACCCGGACGGCGCGGTCAGCCGGGTCGGAACGTTCGCGCACGGCCAACACGTCGGGCGCGAGTCGTTCTACCGCTCGCCCCACCGCTCGGCGGAGCACTTCCCGGTCGAGGCGCGCTCCGTCGCGCGCATGGTGCTCGACCACGACGCCGAAGAGGAGGAGCAGGTCCGCTACTACGATCGCCGCGGCCGCGAGACCACGGCCTTTGGCGTGCCACTCTCGGAGTGGCGGGACGATCGGCTGTTCGTCGGCGCGCGTCCTGCCGCGTTCTTGCGCGAGCGCCTCGACGGTTACCTGCGCGCGTACCACGGCCTCCCCAAGCGCCTGCCGCGCGTCGCCGCGCTCGACGAGGTCGAGGAGGTGTGGGGACGACCTGCTCCGCCCGAGCTCGAGGCCCTCGTGCGGATGACCGCCGCGATGAAGGGCGGGCGCCTGTTCGAGCTCGCGCCGGCGTTCGGCTCGCCGCGCCTCCCGCCGAAGTCGAAGAACCTGATCGAGGCGCTCGTCCTTGCCGATCAGAAGAGCTACGTGGGCCTCTCGCTCGTACAGCCGCTCGCCGGCGTCGTCGCGATCGGAGAGGCGTCGAACGGGGACACGTGGCACTTCGGCCTCTTCGACGATCTCCACTCCGACGCGCGCGGCGACGGGCAGATCTATCTTTACAGCCACGAAGAGCACTCGCTCTGCGATCCGATCACGCCGGACGCGAGCACGTTCGCGTACCTGTCGGCGATCTGCGACGCTCGCGCGCGCGGGATCGTCTCGCCGCGCGCGTTCGGGAGGGCCTACGGTCGCCTCAAGCGGCGGGTCGCCGCCACGCCCCATTTCGCGGGGCTCGAGGCGCGCGCGGTGCCCGAGGCGGGGGACTCGTTCCGGTACAAGAGCCAGGCGATCCTGCCGCGCTTCCTCTTCTTCCGATCGCTGTGGATCAACTACCTTCTCCGGAACAACGGCACCGTGACCGTCGACGACATGCCGCGCGTCTTCGTCGACTCCGCGAACGAGCCGATCACCGAGCACAGCTGGAAGGGTTGGATGGCGCGCGCGCCGCTCGAGGTGCCGACGGCGATGTACATCCTGTTTCGGTGCTTCTTCTTCGACGACGAGGCGCGCCTCGCGGATGTGGTCACGGCGTGCGGAGAGAGCCCGTCGCGCTTGATTCGAGACGCCGCGAAGCTCGCGGGCGAGCTGCAGGACGGGCGAAAGACGCTCGGGACGATCCGCAACGTCCGGAAGCTGAAGACCGATTTCCTCGCGCTCGATCTCGATCCGAACCGTCGCGAGCAGCGCGAGCGCGAGAAGGATGGCGGAGGTCGCTCGGCGCAGACGCGGGCCAAGGCGTCGCGGGTGGCGGCGGTGCGTGCGATCGACGCCGGCGTCGGCCTCGAGGATCTGGCATGGGAGAAGCTCGACGACGCAAACGCCCACGACGAAGTGCTCCGCGCGATGCGCGGCGAGGAGGAGATGCAGGAGACGCTCGCGATCGTCGACTACATCGACAACGACGGGCACGCGCACGACAACCTCATCCTCGAGCACGAGCGCGAAGAGGCGCTCCTGGCCCTCGCCGAGCTCGGGAGCTCGCGCATCGTCCCGATCCTCGTCGGGCGCGCGCGTCGTGGAGATCGCAAGGCGGTCGAGATGCTCGCCGCGCTCAAGGACCCGCGCGCCGTCGCGCATATGCTCGCGCTCCTCGACGGAAGGGCCGACCGGTACCACCACTTCGACACGGCGGTCGTCCACGCGCTACGCACGCACGGGGCGCGCGGCGCGGTGCCGAAGCTCCTCGCGATCCTCGCCCGCAACCCGCTCGTCGATTGGAAGACCGGGATCGAGCGCGGCGATCTCGTCCAGGAGCTGGTCCTCGCGCTCGGATCGCTGGGCGATCGCAGCGCGGCGCCGGCGCTCCTCCAGGTCCTCGCGCAAACGAACAAGGAGTACGACGAGGTCCTCCCGCTCGCGGCGGGCGCGCTCGGCGCGCTCGGTGCCGCCGAGGCCGCGGGTCCGCTCGCGCAGCGGCTCGATCGCGCGAACGAGGCGGCCAGCGCCGAGGAGATCTGGGCCTACGGAGAGATCTGCGCGAAGGATCCGGAAGCCTACGACGTCGCGCGGGCAAGGCTCGCTCGCCTCTCGGGTCTCGACGCCGCTGCCGAGGTCGTCCGCGCGGCGGCGCTCGCCAAGCTCGGCGGGGAGCGCGCCCCGTTCGTAGAGGCCTTCCACGTCGCATTGGGCGAGCCGGGCCACCGCAAGGCGGACACGTCGCGCCAGCGCATCTGGGCGTGGCGTTGCTTCGGCGAGCTTGGCGGTCCGAGCCCCGACGTGGTCACCGTGCGGCAGTTCTTGACGACCGACGACCACGGCGTGCGCACCGCCGCGACCAAGGCCCTCGCGAGGCAGGGAGTGGAAGCGCCGGACGCGCGCCTATACTTCTCCTTCGCGCTCGCCGCGCGCGAGCGGATCGGCGGGCTCGGTGCGCTTCACGACGCGGTCTCCGATCCGTGGGGCGTCTTCCGCTACAACGCGGCCCTCCGCGTCGCAAAGGTGGCCGATCCGTCCAGCGTCCCCGTGCTCGTCTCCGCGATGCGCACGTTCTACGAGGAGCCGGTGACGTCGACGTACGAGTACGACGATCCGCCGTACCACTTGCGCTGGTTCGCGCGCGCCCTCGGGAGCTTTGCCGCGGACGAGGCGACCGCGTGCCTGATCGAGGGCCTCTCCAGCCAAAACCACCACGTCCGCCAGGTGATCGCCAGCGATCCGCCCAAGGACGAGCGCGTCATCGCGGCGCTCGTGCGTCTCCTCGACGATCCGCGCACCCTCCTCCGCTCCCGCGCGCAGCACGCGCTCGAAGCGTTCAAGAAGAGCCCAGCCTACGCGCGCGCGATGGAAGAGCGCGACCACCACGCCGAGGCGTGACGCGCATCACGACCATTGTGCCGTCGTGTAGAATGACGGCACCATGAAGGCACTCGTCACCGGCGGCGCGGGGTTCATCGGTTCGCACATCGCCGAGCGGCTCGTGCGCGAAGGGCACCAAGTCGTCGTCTACGACAATTTCTCGAGCGGCCGGCGCGAGAACCTCGCGACGCTGGAAGGCAAGGTCGAGATCGTCGAGGGCGACGTGCGCGACGCGCCACAGCTCGACTACCGAATGGCGGGGTGCGACGTCGTCTTCCACGAGGCGGCGGTCGTCAGCGTGCCCTACTCGGTGGAGCACCCGCAGGAGACGCACGACGTGAACATCCAGGGCACGTTGAACGTGCTCATCGCGGCGAAGAAGCAAAAGGTGAAGCGCGTCGTCTTCGCGTGCTCGGCGGCGGTGTACGGAGAGGATCCGGAGCTCCCCAAGAAGGAGTCGATGCGCCCGCTCCCGATCTCGCCGTACGGCGTCGAGAAGATCACCGGCGAGATGTACCTGCAGACCTGGGCGAAGCTGTACGGCGTCGAGACGGTGTCGCTCCGTTACTTCAACGTCTTCGGTCCGCGGCAGGATCCGCGGTCGCCGTACTCCGGCGTCATCAGCGTCTTCGTCGCGCGCGCGCTAGAGGGGAAGACGGCCACCGTGTTCGGCGACGGCTCGCAGTCGCGCGATTTCGTCTACGTGGGCAACGTCGTCGACGCGAATCTGCGTGCGGCGACCGTCCCGGGCGTCAGCGGGCGCGCGTACAACGTCGGCTGCGGCACGCGCACGACGCTCCTCGAGCTCCTCGCCGCGATCGGCAAGATCGTGGGCCGCGATCTCACGCCGACCCACGCGCCGGTTCGGGTCGGCGACATCAAAGACTCCCTCGCCGACATCTCCCTTGCGCGCAAAGAGCTCGGGTACGCGCCCGAGGTCGGGGTCGAGGAAGGCTTGCGGCGCCTCATGGATCATCTAAAAAAAGCAGGCTGACGCGCCGCATAGGTGCACTATGCACGAAACCGTCCGATGAGCGGCACGTGGTCGCTCAGGAGGTGGAACGCGCTCGATTTGTCTCCGAACGGCGTGCTCCCGTCGAAGTCGAGCCACTGGACCCCGGGCCCCACGAACACGTGATCGAGGTGCATCCGCAGGCGCATGAAGCCGGCGGTCGGCCAGTGGCGCAGCTCGTCCTCGTTCATGCGGTGGAGCTTCGCGAACGGATCGGTCAGCTTGGCCTCGCCCACGAGGTAGCGGTACACCGGCGAGCCAGGCAGCGCGTTGAAGTCGCCGACGATGACGAAGGCGTCCCCTTCCTTCTCCTTCTCGACGAAGCGCACGAGGTTCTTCGCCTCGCCGAGCTGGTTGGGGCCGTAGCCCATGCGACGCTCGCGAACCCAGAACTCGCGCGACATCGTCGACGGGAGGGAGAGGTGCGTGTTGAACACGTCGAGGCTCGCGCCGCTCTCGGTCCGCACGCGCACGTGCGCGCAGATGCGCGTCTGCTTGAGGCCCTTCACGGGGTGCAATTGCCGATTCGTGATGTCGTGCGGCTCGCCCGCGTTGGTGTGCTGCACGCGCGTGCCTTTGCGCGCGAGGACGGCGAGGCCGGTCGTGTAGAAAGGGAGCGCGCGGCTCACGCGGTACTTGTGCGCGGGGAAGTAATACGCCTCGTACGGTTCGCGCACGCCGCGCGCGAGGAGCTCCTTGCCGAGCATCTCCACGAAGCGCCCAAGCTGCGTCTCGCCGTCGCGATCTTGTGGGTGGGCGAGCGTCGAGCGGATCGACGCGGTCTCGACCTCCTGCAGGCAGACCAGATCGCACGGAGGCTCGAGCGCCGCGATCGCCGCTGCGATCCGCTGCATCGCGCGCTTCGTGCTCGCAAGGCCGCGCGTCGCGTGCCCAAAGTAGCGAACGTTGTACGACAGGATTCGCATCGACGCGGGCAGACTCAGCTGTCCGAGTCGCCGCTCGACGAGGAGTCATCGCTGGAGGAGTCGTAACTAGACGAGTCGTCGCTGCCGCCGGACTCGGAGAAGCCGCCGCCGGTGATGTCGCCGCCGACGTTGCCAATGGGCGGGTGATCGTCGGACGAGCTGCCGTAGCTGTTGTTCGAGCTGTCCCATGCCGGGTGGTAGTGCCCGTGGTAGCCGCCGCCGAACGAGCTGCCTACGGCCCCACCGGCGAGGGCGCCGAGGAACGACGCGGCGACGTTGCCGACGGTCCCGAAGGTCTGCACCTCCTGCTGCTGCCGCGCCTGCGCCTCGCGCTGTGCCTTGCGCTCCGGCGCTCCGGCGAAGGCCTCGTGGCAGGTGAGGCAGGCGGACTGGTTGTGCGGAGAGAGCGCGCCGCAGAACACGCAGCTGACGACGAGCCACGTCGCGCACGCGCCGCACTTCTGCTTCCCCCAGCGACAAAGCGTACGGCAGCGCGGACAGGGGATCGCCGCTTGCGCGATCTCGGCCGAGAGCGCCCGCTTGCAGAATTTGCAAATGACGAACTCGCCATCGTCGGGACCGCCGCAGGAGGAGCATGTCGGGGGAGGGGCTTGCGGTGCGGTCATGGCGTCTCCATCTTATCGCCTCTTTTGCTGCTCTGGGGCGCCGCTCCTGCCCCCTTGCGACCCACCAGGATCCACGCGCGCGTGGGCCCCTTGCCCTTCAGGTCGATCTCGCCGCGATCCTCGAAGACGTAGCCGTCGCCGAGGCGCCGATAGGTCTCCTGCGAGACTTGAATGCGTCCGGGCAGGCCGTGGGACTCCATGCGGCTCGCGGTGTTCACCGTGTCGCCCCACACGTCGTAGATGAACTTCCGTCGCCCGATGACGCCCGCCACCACCGGACCGGTGTGGATGCCGACGCGGATCGCGAGCTCTTCGCCCAGCTTCTTGCCGTACTCGGTGACGTACTCGGTCATCCGCAGCCCCATCTCGGCGATCGCGCGGGCCTGCTGGGTCGCGTTGCGATCGTGGAGGCCGCCCGCCACCATGTATGCGTCGCCGATCGTCTTGATCTTCTCGAGCCGGAGCTCGTCGGCGAAATCGTCGAACGCGCTGAAGATCTGGTTCAGGCGTCGCACGACCTCCTCTGGCGTGAGGCGCGCGCTCATCTTCGTGAAGCCGACGATGTCCGCGAACATCACGGTCGTCTCCGCGAACGCCTCGGCGACTGCGCGCGAGTCGAGCTTGAGGCGCTTCGCGATCGGGGCTGGCAGGATGTTGAGGAGCAGCTGCTCGGCGCGCTGGCGCTCGACGTCGATCTCGGCGATCTGCTCGAGGATGACCTGACGCTGGAGGAAGCCGCGCCGCGCCTGCGCCTCCAACTGGTGCGCCACCAGCGCGCCGATGCCGCCCATCGAGAAGAAGGTGAGGTTCATCGAGACGCGGACCTCGAGGCTGCTGTGCGAGATCGCGAGATCGAGCGCGTCGTAGGCGAGCATCGAGAGGAGCGTGTAGGTGATCTGCGTGACGACGCTCATGCGCGCGATGAAGGCGCCGAGCGTCACGAAGAGGATCGCGAACGAGGTGTAGATGAAGAAGCCCTCACGCGGCGCGATGGCGCCGATCCACAGGACCACCGCGTTCACGCTCATCCCGAAGAGGAGCATCGTCGGCTGGTGCCATCGCGTGAGATGGCGCGAGAAGACGACGCCCACCGTGACGAGCGCCGCTGGGACGAACACCCCGTACCGGATCGCCCAGGCGAGGCCGCGCACGCTGGGGACGACGACGGCGTCGTGGATGCCATAGAGGAGGAACGCGGCCGCGGCGACGACGATGCTGAAGCGCAGGAACGCGCGCGTGCCGTGCTCGAGCTCGTCGCGCAGGAACTGGTCCTCGAGCGCGTGATCCGCGAACTTCGCGGTCAGACGGCGGAGCTTGGGCTGCATCCGCTCGTGGATCGACGCCTCCGCCTCCACGTGCTGCATGAAGACGATCGACGGCCGGTGATCTGAGCCCATGCGCTCCCGTATCCTAGAGCCTGTCCCCCCATCCCGGGAAAAAGAGCGAGGTTCGGGGCTGCGAGCAAAGGGAGGTGGTATCAATGGAGGGCATGCCGAAGCTGATCCTCGCGGGGGCGAAGGTCTCGGACGGTCGCGCCGCGCCTGCGCCGGCCACCGTGGTCGTCGAGGGCGCGACGATCGCGGAGGTGCGCACCGGGCCGCCGGGAGCCGCGGCGTGGGGCCCCGAGGATCGCGTCGTGGATCTGACGGGACATCTGCTCGTGCCGGGGCTCATCGACGCGCACACGCACATGCTCATGACCGGCGACGGCAACTACGATCGCGAGCTGCTCCGTGACGGCGTGCCGCTTCGCACGCTGCGTGCGGCCGCCCATGCCCGCAGCGCGCTCGACAACGGCATCCTCACCATTCGTGACGTGTGCACCGAGGGGGCAGGGTACGCGGACGTCGCGCTCCGCGAGGCGGTTCGCACCGGCGTGTGCGAGGGGCCGCGGATCCTTCCTTCGGGTCCCGGAATCAGCGTCACCGGCGGCTACCTCCCGCAGCCGTTCGCGCCGGGCGTCTGCGTGCCGACCGGGTGCTCCCTCGTCGACGGCGAGGACGCGGCGCGGCGTGAGGTCCGCGAGCAAGTGTCGTTCGGCGTCGCGTGGATCAAGGTCTTCGCCGACTGGTTCTCGGTCGACGCGACGACCGGCGT
Organism: Polyangiales bacterium; assembly: GCA_038231275.1. Classification (GTDB taxonomy): domain Bacteria; phylum Myxococcota_A; class Polyangia; order Polyangiales; family Polyangiaceae; genus JANYHK01. The sequence continues at coordinate 163,106 of JBBRLQ010000002.1, read as the reverse complement.
GACGGAGGACCGTCCGACGTTCACGCCGCCCGAGCTCCGCGCGATCTGCGACGAGGCCACGCGACGCGGGGTGAAGGTCGCCGCGCACGTCACGAGCGACGCGGGCGCGCGGCAGGCGGTCGACTGCGGCGCCGCGTCGATCGAGCACCTGGGTCCGCTCTCGAGAGACACGCTCGATCGCGCCGTCGCACGTGGCGTGGTCCTCGTCCCGACGCTCTCGGTGCTCGAGAACGTCCTCAAGACGACGACCGACGACAAGAAGCGCGATCGCGCCAAGCGCCGGGTCGGCTCCGCGCGAGAGGCGTTCTCGCGGGTCCTCGCGTCCGGCATCACGATCGCGATGGGGACGGACATCGGCGCGTACCCGCACGCCCTCGGCTCACGCATCGAGCTCGCGCATCTGATCGACTACGGCATGAGTGAGCTCGCCGCCCTCTACGCCGCGACGCGCGCGGCGGCGGACCTCTTGCGCCTCCCCGACGTTGGCTCGATCACGGTCGGCGCGGTCGCCGATCTGTGCGCGTTCCGCGGCGAGACGATCGGCGCCTCGCTCACCGCGGCCCTGCCGTCGTTGGTGGTGCAGGGTGGCCGCGTCCTGCGCGACCGGCTCGAGGCCTGATTTCGCTCCACTTCAGCGAAGCGCGATGATTTTTCGTTCGACGAGCTCGCAGACGACGCGGACCACCTCGGTGGGCGGGACCTTGGCGTCGTCGATGAGCTCGGCGAGCGAGGACATCGCGTCGATCTGCGCGAGCATGTGAAGCTCCCAGTAGCCGAGCGGCTCGGCGCGCAGATCGTCCTTCGACATGAGGACGACCGGCACCCGCGCCATCAGCTCCTCCGCCGCGGTCAACGCGCCGTTGCTGTCTCCGCACGCCGCGCGGAAGAGCACTTCGCTGATCGCTTCGGTCGGATCGCTCTTGCGAGGGACGTCGGAGGTGCTGCCCTCGGGAGGCGGCGCGAGCGTCGCGCGCTCGGAGGTCGTCGCCTCGTCGTCGTCATCGAGGCCATCGAACGGCTCGTCGACGCGAAAGGTGTGGGGCTCGTCGTCGCGTCGTTCGTCGTCGGACGAGGCGCGCAGTCGCATGCCCGAAGCTCGGTCCCTGTGCTCGACATCGCGAAGGGGGTACATCGTGAAGCAACTCCGAATGTGGGCTGAAGTGCTCCCGGACCGACGAGGGGGAGCGCGCGAGCCACTCTGTCTACGAGCAACGTTGATGCCGCTTCCCTCGTCTTGATTCAAAGGGCGACGGAGCGCCACTCGCGGCGGCGTGCGCGCGACATTGCGCGGGGTTCGCGATGGGTCGCGTGGGTTCGCGTGGCACGAACTGGCAACTGTGACGGCGTGACGATCATGGGTACGTTACGAACGTGACAGCCTGGCGTAAGGGAATTTGCGGCCTCGCGGCCTTGATGCTTGCAGGTTGCAACGTACATTCCGAGTCGAAATTTCCACCCGAGCGGGGAGCTTCTCGCTCGGAGTACGTAGAACGTTCGGTGGTCGTCGGCGACCGCGCGCGCGCGTGGCACTTGGTGGTCCCGACGGCGTCACGCGAGCGTCACCCGCTCCCCGTCGTCCTCGCGCTCCACGGAGGCGGCGGCACCGGCGCGCGCATGCACCAGCTCACTGGCCTCGACGCCACGGCCGAAAAGTACGGTTTTTTTCTCGTGTACCCGGAGGGCGTCGACAAGGGATGGAACGACGGGCGCGCCGACGTCCACTCCGCCGCGCATCGCGAAGAGGTCGCTGACGTGGACTTCGTGCGAGCCATCCTGGACGATCTCAAGGCCACCTACCTCGTCGACGAGACGCGCGTCTTCGCGACCGGAATGTCGAACGGCGCGATGATGTCGAGCCGCCTCGCGTGCGAGCTCTCCGATCGCATCGTCGCCGTCGCGCTCGTCGCCGGCACGACGCCCCGCTCGATCCAGCCCACGTGCGCGCCGAAGCGTCCGGTGAGCGTCATGATCGTCCACGGCACCGCCGATCCGATCGTGCCCTACGAGGGCGGCGAGGTTCGCCTGCGCGGCCTCGCGTCGCGCGGAATGGTGATCTCGGCGGAGGCGACGGCGGCGGAGTGGGCTCGCCACGACGGCTGCGAGCCCGGCGCCGCCGAGCGCGCGATCCCCGACACGAACACGAAGGACGGGTCGACCATCCACGTGCAGACGTGGGGCCGCTGCGCCGAGGGCACCGCGGTGGAGCTCTGGAAAATCCAAGGGGGCGGACACACGTGGCCGGGTGGCTGGCAGTACTTGAGTGACGAGCTCATCGGCACCACCAACCGCGACATCGACGCGCGCGAGGAGATCTGGAAATTCTTCGCGTCGCATCCGCGCGCGGCACCACGTTGACGAGGCGATTCAGTAGGCGACGATGACGCCCTTCATGCCTTGTCCCGTATGGATCTGGCACTGGAAGCCGTAGATGCCCGCCGTCGTGACGTTCAAGACCGCCGTTCCGATGCCGGGTCCGCCGGTTGGGATCGTGTTGCCGGCCGGATTGCACGGCGCGGCGATGAGCGGATGCGTCGTGAAGTTCCCCTGCCACGTGACCTTCTGGCCGACCTTGATCTTGATGCAGGGGATGTCGAACGTCGACGGGACGCCGGCGTTGTAGTCGCCCGTGACCATGTTGACCAACGCGTCGGTCGCGCCGAAGTCCTGGAACGGGTTGCCGGCCGTTCCCGCGTCGGCCTCGACGCACTTTGCGAAGTCCACCGCCGTCGGGCAGGTCTGGCCCGAGTCGACGTTGCCGGACGAGCCCGACGATCCCGAGGAACCGGACGTTCCAGAAGAACCCGACGAGCCGGAGCTGCCAGACGTACCGGACGTTCCTGAAGAACCCGACGAGCCCGATGACGTGCCCGACGAGCCGGACGTGCCACTGCTGCTTCCGCCGCCCGCGTCGGCGGACGCGTCGCCGCCGGTCGCGGGGCTCGACGAGCTCGACGAGCAGGCGATGGCGAGGAGGGGAGGAAGGGCGACGAACGCGAAAATGGATTTCAAGCGCATGCCGCTAGCCTAGCGCGCCGCGTCGGTGTCGCCACGGCGGATCCACGACACGTTCGCCGAAACACACGTTTCACTTCCGGAAAGGCAACTTCTTGCCGCCCCCTTCGTTCCTCCGCCGCTGGTACGCTCGTGCCGACGCATGGGGGGGCGACACGAGAGATGAGCGCGCCGACAGTCGTCGTGACCGGGAGCACCAAGGGGCTCGGCTTCGGGCTCGTCGATTCGCTCCTGACGAGGGGCGCCAACGTCGTCGTCTCGGCGCGCGGCGAAGACGGCGTCCGCGACGCGGTTCGCGTGCTCTCCGCGCGATTTCCCGAGGCGCGCATCCTCGGCAAGAGCTGTGACGTCGCGGCGTACGACGATGTGGAGCGGCTCTGGGACGCCGCGATCGAGCGGTTCGGCCGCGTCGACGTCTGGGTCAACAACGCCGGCACGAGCAACGCGCAGCGCGCCTTCGTCGAGCTGCCGCCCGCGCAAATCCATTCCGTCGTCGCGACGAACCTAATCGGCGTCATGAACGGCTCACGCGTCGCGCTCGCGGGAATGCTGAAGCAGGGGAGCGGCTCGCTCTACAACATGGAGGGCTTCGGCGCGGATGGCGCCCGCCAGCGCGGGATGGCGATCTACGGCAGCACCAAGCGCGCGCTCCGTTACTTCACGCGCTCGCTCGTCGACGAGACACGAGGTCGCGACGTCGTCGTCGGCACCGCCAGCCCGGGAATCGTCGTCACGGATCTCTTGGTGTCGGTCTACGAGCAAGGTGATCCGGCGCTGTGGCGCTCACAGCGGCGGCTCTTCAACTTCATCGCCGATCCGGTGGACGTCGTGGCGCCCTGGCTCGCGCGGCGGCTGCTCGAGAACCGGCGAACAGGCGCGCACCTGGCGTGGATGACCCTCCTGAAAGGGGCGCTGCGTTTCCTGACGCCGCGTTACTACCGCCGTGACCTCTTCGGACCCCGGTCTCCGCGGGCGGCGACGTGAGTGGTCGCGCAGGGGATGGGCTGCTCGTGCGCGCCTTGGCGTTCACGTTCCTCGCGCACGGGGCCGCGATGCTCGGGATGCTCGTGTTCCTTCTGCCGATGCTGCCGGGAGGAGGCGGCGCGGGGGGCGATCTCGATCGCGCGATGCGCGTCGCCGCGTCGCCCTCGTCGTATCGACTTGGATGGTTGGGGTGGCAGATCACGGCGGCGTCCGACGTCGTCCTCGCGATCGCGCTGCTCCGCGGCACGCCGGCGGGTCCCGGACGGCGAGCCGCGATCGCGCAGCTCGTCTTCGTGCTCCTGGCGATCGTTCCGGATCAAGGCGCGCAGCTCCTCTTGGTGACGCGCGGCGTGGAGCTCGCACGCGAGGCCGCCAGGCTGCGCGACGCATCCGCCTTCCTGGCGTTCGAGGACGTCGTGTTCCCGCTCACCTCGGGATGGGCGGCGCTGCTCTACACGCTCGCTGCGATCGCGTGGGCGTGGACGCTTCGTGCAACGGGACGTTGGAGTCGCGCCCTCGCGCTCTTGTCTCCTCCCATGCTCCTCCTGTTCGTCGCGATCTCGGTCGCGCCAGTCGTGCCGCTCGCGATCCGACCTAGCGCGGAGCGGATCGGCGCCGGCAACGCGATCGCGTTCACGCTCCTCGAGGTCTGGTTCGTCGCCGCCATGCTCGGGTCGCGCAGGGCGACAGGTGCGCAAGCGATCCAGTAAGGGCGGTCGATATTTCGCGAAATGGAGCGCTAAGTACCTATAAATACATGATGTAGGACTTGGTATGACATTGGCACCATGAACCGCCATGCGTGGTGCTCGACTCGCCGTTTTCGTCGCCGTTGCGGGCGTGATTCAAGCGTGCGGCGGCGCAGATGCGCAGCCGGCCTACGACGGGAGCGACGACGAGGCACTCACCGACGCGCCGCGGTTCGACGTGTGCGCGCCCGGTGCTCGGTGTCCGGATCTTCGCCTCGACGCGCCGACCGTCAAAGCGTCCATCGTGATCGAGACGCGCGACATCGCCGAAGACTCGTGCTCCGTCGCCGAGGGGACGATCCTCGCGTCCGGCCGTCGCCGCCTGCTCCGGTTCACGACGTTCGTGACGAACGTGGGCACCAAGGATCTGTTCCTCGGCGATCCGTCGAAGGGCAACGCGCGCTTCTTCGAGTTCGCGTCGTGCCACGGTCACTTCCACTTCAAGGGCTACGCCGACTACGAGCTCAAGGCGCGCGACGGCACGCAGGCGGCCAAGGGGCACAAGGAGTCGTTCTGCATCGAGGACAACGTGCAGGGCGGCGGACGCTCGCTCCTACCGCGCCCTCCGCAGCGTCCGTTCGGCTCGCCGCCGGTGCCCGACACGTGGACGCCGAAGATGCAGACCAACTGCCACCACCCCGGCCTCCATCGCGGGTGGGGCGACGGGTACGTGAACACGACCGAGGGCAACTGGATCGACATCACCGACGTGCCCGCCGGCGACTACGTGCTTTCGGTCACCGTGAACCCCGATCGGATGATCGCGGAGCTCCACTACGACGACAACCACGCCGACGTGGCCGTGCACATTCCGCCGCCCGAGGGGGATGGCACCGTGTGCCCGGCGGAGCTCGACGCGATTTACCGCTGTGTCGATCACGGTGCGCGGCGCTCGAAATGCTTCCAAGGCGTGACGACGACCCAGAGGTGCCCCACCCAGTGCGTGCAGCTCGAAGAGATCGCGCACCCGGCGCAGTGCCACTAAGGCGGAAGTCAGCGCGCGTTTCGCCGCGAGAAATCCCGCAACGCCACGCCTCGCCGAGCATCGAAGCGCTCGCAGCTCGGGGAAAAAATCATGAAGAACGTTCGCATCACCGGCGCCACCGCGGGGATCGGCCGTGACACGGCGCTCTGGCTCGCGCGGCGCGGCCATCGTGTGTTCGCCACGGGGCGCGACCGGGCAGCGCTCGCCGCGCTGGAGCAGGAGGCGTCGGGCCTCGCGCTCGAGACGCTCGCGCTCGACGTGACATCGGCGGAGAGCATCGCCGAGGCCGTTCGGCAGGTCGGCGAGCGGACGGAGGGCCGCGGGCTCGACGTCCTCGTCAACAACGCCGGATACGCGACGGTGGGGCCGCTCGCGGAGCTCTCCGACGCGACGCTTCGCGCGCAGTTCGACACGAACGTGTTCGGTCTGATGGCGGTCACGCGGGCCTTCTTGCCGGCGATGTTCGCGAAGCGGAGCGGTCGCGTCGTCAACGTGAGCAGCGTCTCCGGCCGCATCCCGGCGCCGCTGCTCGGCGCGTACCACGCTACGAAGTACGCCTTGGAGGCGCTCTCCGACGCGCTTCGCATGGAGCTCCAGCCGTTCGGGATCGACGTCGCGATCGTCGAGCCAGGCACGATCAAGACGAGCTTCGGCGACCGCGTGCTTCGCGAGCTCGCGCGCGAGCAGCTGCCCGATTCGCGTTACGCGTCGATCTACGCGCGCGCCGACGATCTCCGGCGCAGCTTCGATCTCGTCGCGAGCTCCGCGCGCCCGGTCGTCCGCGCGATCACGCACGCGGCCGAGTCCCGGCGTCCGTGCACGCGCTACGTCGCGCCGCGCCGATTCTGGCTGCTGATCGCGCTCGTCGGCCTGTTCCCTACGCGCCTCGTCGATCTCGTCATGCGCGCGTCGTTCGGGCTCACCCGCCGCGCCCTCACGAGCTGACGTCTACGGGCACGATCCGACGCCCGCGGCGCCGACCGCCGGGAGGCTCGGGCCGTTGGGAACGTCGAGCGATGGGTGATCGAACGGCGCCCGCTCCTTCTCGACGCGGCAGTCGGTGAGCGCGTTCGCCAGGAAGTCCACGAGCGCCGCCTGCTCGCCCGCCAGGAAGACGATCGCGCGGACACGCGAGGAGGGATTGTTGAAGTCGCCGCCGCGCGCATAGAACGCGAGCACATCGTCGAGGGTCGCTTTGCCGCCGTTGTGGAAATACGGCGCGGTGAGCTTCACGTTGCGGAGCGACGGCGTCTTGAACGCGCCGCGATCGACTTGCGCGGCGCTCACGGAGTAGGTGACGCCTTTGGGCCCTACGTCGGCGCGGCCCAGGTCTTCGGGGAAGCGACCGCCCGGGCGCACGCCGGTGTTGTGGAAACCTTGATCGCCGGTGTCCTCGTTCACGAGGCCCTTGCGCGTCGCGAAGCTCCACGTCGCATCGCTGAGCTCCGGCCCCGCGTGGCACGCAACGCACTGGCCCTTGCCGGTGAAGAGCGACAATCCCTGGACCTGCGACGCCGTCAGCGCGGACCCGCTCCCCGCGAGGTAGCGATCGAACGGCGTGTCGTCGGGGACGAGGGTCGCTTCGTACGCGAGGAGCGCCTGGCCCCACAACCGTGAGAACTGCGCTTCGGCTTGCGCGCCGAGCGAAGCGCCGAAGGCCGCGACCACGAGATCCCGGTAGGTGCACGCGCTGCCGTTGCACGCGAGGCCGTCTCCCGGCGACGCCGACAGGACGCCCAGCACGCCGTCGTTCGGACTCACTTTCTGGGAGTGGAGCGGCTGGCGCGCGAGCATCTTCGTCGCGAGGCTGCCCGGTCCGTTGAAGCTCCGACCGGCGCACGACATTTCGACGGGATTGTTCGGCGGCCCGACCGCTTGCGACGCGAGCGCCGCGGCGCCTACGTTCGCGAGGCTCCCGGCCGCGTTGCCCGTGGCGCCGAATGGATCGACGCCGTTGAAGGCGTGGCTCGCGCGGCCGTCCCAGAACAGATCGCGGTAGAAGACGGCGCCGATGACGGTCGGCGCGTTGCGCGGCGTCACCTGGCGGTTCGTGCCGAACGGCGCGGCCGGCGCGGGCGTGCAGTCGTCCGTGCCGGTGGCGGGGTCGCCCGCGATCGCGTTGAACGTCGCCGCCATCACGCCTTGCGCGCCGACGCGGTCGTCGTTGCCGATGTTCGCGATCGTCGCGGTCTGCCCCGCGCCGGTCACGCCGTCGCTCTCGAACGTGCCGTTGGGGCCGGGGTGAATCGTATTCAGTCGGCGCGTGTCGACGCCGGCGGAGAAGTGGCACGACGCGCACGCTTGCTTGCCGTCGCCGCCCGTCTGCACGTCCCAGAAGATCGCCTTGCCGAGGCGCACGGCCGCGGCGACGTCGATCACGTCGCCGCCGGTGGGCTGCGGAATGGGGACGGCGCAGAGCGGCGCGAGCCCGCCGTCGGTCGGGACCTGCGCGTCGCAGCCGGCGTCGCGTGCCGGGGTCGCGTCGTCGCGAGCGTCGTTCGCACCGGCCTCGTTTCCGACGTCGCCGTCGGGTCGCGTCGTCGCGTCGTCGCTCGCGGCGTCCTCGCGGGCTGCGGAGTCGCCGTTGCCGGGGCCGCCATCCTGCGAAGAGGCTGCCGCGTCGTCCGCCGCGCTCGGGTCCGACGGGACGCAGTCCGCGAGACCGGCCAGCCCCGCGAACGCGAGCGCAGCGAAAAAGAAGACCCCCCCACGCATGCGGCCCCTTATGAAGCGAAATCCGGGCGCCCGCAAGGCGTCGGGCACGGTCTCGCCGGTGTCTCCTTGCGCATTAGCACCCGCGGGCGCGGGCGCGGTAGGCTGGCGCCACCCCATGGACCTCCTCAAGAAGAAGCCGCTCGCTCTGCTGCTCGCCGAAGCGAACGATCCGAACGCCAGCGAGGCCGCGGCGCACGGCACGCTCAAGCGCTCCCTCGGCCCCCTCAACCTGGTGGCCCTGGGCATCGGCGCCATTATCGGCGCTGGCATCTTCTCGCTCACAGGGACCGCGGCCGCGTATTACGCGGGCCCTGGCATCGTCTACAGCTTCGTCCTCGGCGGCATTCTCTGCGCGCTGGCCGGCCTCTGCTACGCGGAGATGGCGGCGATGATCCCGGTCGCCGGCTCGGCCTACGCGTACTCCTACGCGACGCTCGGCGAGATCATCGCCTGGATCATCGGCTGGGATCTCATCCTCGAGTACGCGTTCGGCGCTGTGACCGTCTCCGTCTCGTGGTCGGGCTACCTCATCTCGCTCCTCCACAAGACGCTCGGCATCACGCTCCCCGACTCCCTCCTCGTCCTCACGCAGGGGCCATGGGGCGACGTCGTGACGCTGGCGAATGGCACGACGACGCACGGCATGTGGAACCTCCCGGCCAGCTTCGTCGCGGTGCTCGTTTCCGCGATCCTCTACCGCGGCATGCGCGAGTCGGCGTTCGTGAACAACCTCATCGTCGCGGTGAAGGTCATCATCGTCATCACCTTCATCCTGCTCGGATGGAGCGTCGTCAATCACGCCAACTGGGTCGGCGACGCGACCGCGTCCGGCCTCGCCTCGCTCGTGCCTCCGGCCGGGCCGAGCACGCGCGCCGGCGAGACGATCCAGAGCTTCGGCTGGGGCGGCGTCCTCACGGGCGCGGGCGTCGTCTTCTTCGCGTACATCGGCTTCGACGCGGTCTCGACGACGGCGCAGGAATGCAAAAATCCGACGCGGGATTTGCCGATCGGCATCCTCGGCTCGCTCGTCGTGTGCACGATCCTCTACATCCTCGTCGCGCTCGTCCTCACCGGCGTCGTCCCGTACCACGAGCTCGGCGTGTCCGATCCGGTCGCGGTCGGCATCGATCGCATCGTGCAGCTTCGGCAGTGGTCGCCGGGCGCGACGAAGGCCTTCACGTTCCTGGTGAAGCTCGGTGCGCTGTCGGGCCTCACGTCGGTCATCCTGGTCATGATGATGGGCCAGACGCGCGTCTTCTATGCGATGAGCAAAGACGGCCTTCTCCCTTGGTTTTCGCAGGCGCACAAAAAATTCGGCACGCCGCACAAGGCCACGGTCGTGACGGGCGCGTTCGTCGCCGTCGCGGGCGGTCTCCTTCCGATGAGCCTCGTCGGCGAGCTCGTGTCGATCGGCACGCTGCTCGCGTTCGTGCTCGTGTGCGCGGGCGTCTTCATCCTCCGCTTCACGCAGCCGAAGGCCGTGCGGCCGTTCCGGGTACCTGCATTCTACATCGTTGCGCCGCTAGGCGCGGTGGCGTGCCTGTGGGTGATGAGCGGTCTGCCGAAGGACACGTGGATCCGGCTCGTCGTGTGGCTCGTGATCGGCTTCGTGATCTATGGGACGTACGGGCGGCACCACAGCAAGCTTCAGGGCGACAAGGCGGGGTGATGCGCGCGGACGGCGCCTTCGTGTAGTCTCGCGTCGTGCGGCGGCGGGGGCTCAAGTCGGAGAAGGGACCGTCTCGGACGGCTCGGATCCTCCTCGGGGTTACCCCGAGGGAACGCAATTGGACCCGCATTTCGTCGCGTGCGGCGCGGTACGCAGAACGTACGATTCCGCACGCCAGTCAAGTCTGGTTGGGCCTCGCCGCCGCACGTTGACGAAGGATGGCCGAGCTCGTCAACGTGGCCGGCGCCCTTGCGGCAGCATTTCTCGCCGAAGGGGAGTGGACGCGCGCGGGACTGAAGGCGCGCGCTGCGACCGCCCTCGGCGGGTCGCTCCCCTGGGTGTCGAAGGTCGCGGCGCGAGTCCTCGCGAAGTTCCAGAATTCACCTCGCGGTCGGCTCCGTGAGCTGACGCGATTCGTCGCCGGCGACAAGCGTCTCATCGAGGTGTGTGGGCGGCGTGAGGCGCCGACGGTTCGTGCTTGGCTCGTGCCGCACGTCGAGATGAGGAGCCCGCGGTGGAACGTTCGGGTTCTGACGACGCACGGCGACGTGGCGGCGTGGCTGGGACTCCGCGCCGGCGAGCTCGAATGGTTCGCGGACGCGCGAGGTCTCGAGCGAATCGTCGAACGCGAAGCCCTGCGGCAGTACCGGTACCGCTGGGTCTCGAAGCGCGCCGACGGAAGCGGAGGCGTGCGCTTGCTCGAAGCGCCGAAGCCGCGGATGAAGGCGATCCAGCGCGCCATCTTGCGCGAGGTGCTCGACGTCATCCCTCCCCACGACGCGGTTCACGGATTTCGTCGCGGGCGCTCGGCCCGCACCCACGCGGCGGCGCATGCGGGTCGCGCGGTAGTGATGCGCATCGATCTGGCGGACTTCTTCCTCACGATCACCGCGGCACGCGTAGCGGCGGTCTTTCGAACCGCGGGCTATCCAGAGGAGGTGGCGTTCGTCCTCTCGCGCCTCTGCACCAACCGCACGCCGGTCGACGCGATCGCGCGGCGCGGAGCCCTCGGGCCGTACGCGGCGCGCGCGGACATCGACGCGTGGCGACGCGCCGAGGCCCTCGCACGCGCGCGTCACTTGCCGCAGGGATCGCCGACGTCGCCCGCGCTCGCCAACCTCGTGGCGTTTGGTCTCGACGTTCGCTTGTCGGCGGCCGCCGCAGCAGCCGGCGCGGCGTACACGCGGTACGCGGACGATCTCGTCTTCTCGGGCAGCGCCGACTTCGCGCGTGGTGCGCTCCGATTCGCTGCGCGCGTCGGCGCGATCGTGTTCGAAGAGGGCTTCGTCGTGAACCATCGCAAGACGCGCATCATGCCCGCCGGCGGCCGGCAGACCGTCACTGGCCTCGTCGTGAACGAGCGCCCGCGAGTCTCCCGCGAAGCCGTGGACCGCCTCAAAGCGACGCTCTACAACTGCGCTCGCCTCGGCCCGGCGACGCAGAACCGCGGCGGGCACGAAGACTTCCGCGGGCACCTCCGCGGCCTCGTCGCGTGGGTCGCGGCATCCGACCCGGCGCGCGGCGAACGGCTGATGCGGATGTTGGAGACGATTCGGTGGGGGTAACGCACTCCCAGCGTCTCCCATGTATCGTAGTGCAGATGGTGCGAGGGGCGGTCCTGTTTCCCCTCCTCGGGGCGATCGCGATCGTCGCGAGCTGCCGGGATCCGACGGAGATCCGACTCGTCCTCACGACGGATCTCGCGAGCTGTCCACCGATCGCCGCGTCCAAGGAGCCGGGCACCACCACGATCACGATCGGGCCTGATTTTGCCTCGCTCGAAGGTGCGCCGGGGGCGACCGCCGCGACGTGTGCTCCGTCTTCGCCGCGCGAAATCGGCGATCTCGTCGTCGTGCCGAGCGGCGATCGCGGCGCCGAGATCGCGATCGAGATCGTGGCGGGCCTCGGGCGGGAAGCGTGCGCCGTTCGCACGCCTGGCGCCAGCCTCGCGGGGTGCGTCGTCGCCCGCCGTCGTCTTCGCTTCGTCGCGCACACGCCGCTCCTCCTCCCCATCGAGCTCCGGCAGGACTGTGCCGGCGTGCGATGCGAGCCCGAGTACACGTGCCTCGCGGGCGGCTGCGTCTCGGCGGCGTGCGTCGACCCGGCGTGCTCGAACCTCGCGCCGCCGCCGGGGACTCCGACCCCTCCGCCTCCCGGTTCGCTGACGGACGCCCGCGCCGACGTCGGCGGACGCGACGGCGCATCGGACGGTGACGCGACGACCACACGCGTCGACGCGGGCCCTTGTGGCCCTTTCACCGCCGGGATCGACTGCCCGCCGTCTGGCCCGTGCGCCGCGCAGGCGGAGCAGTGCTGCAACGGAGCGTGCTCTCCCTCCGGCGACGGCTGCACGCTCAAGCCGGTCAACGTCTCCCTCAAGTGCGACGAGACCGCCGATTGTCCCGCCGGCACCGTCTGCTGCATCCACCACGCCGTCATTCCCAGCGTCTACTCGCAGTGCGAGGTCTCCTGCGGTTCGGATCCTGCGCTCGCCGATCAAGTCTGCAAGCAGGACTGCGAGTGTGGCGGCCCGAGCTGCACGTCGGACTGCTACGGCGTGAAGACGTGCGGCGGCGGGTGCCCGACGGCGGGGTGACTCATTTCTTGTCGTACCCGTCGGTGCAGTAGAAATCGATGCTCGCCTGGTCGGTGTACTGGCAGTTCTGCTTCGACAGCCGAAGGACGATCCCGACGTCGACCGTCTCGACGCGGTAGGTGTAGCTCGTCGTCGTCGGCTGGTAGGGATCGCCCGACGACGAGCCGCAAAGTTTGATGATGCCGCTGGTGAAGTACGTCGTCAGCGTCGTGCCGGCTACGACCGCCGTGCCCTTCTCGAGCGACGTGGAGGTGCAGCCTCCGGTCGACACGTTGGTGCTCCGTGAGGCCGAGCCGTCGGCGCCGAACTCGAAGAGGACGCCATAGCTGTACCACTTGCCCACGAGCTCCGCGGGCACGTTCCCCGCGGGCGCGACGCCGCTGTCGAGCGGCGTTCCTCCCGTCGATGCCGATGCGACGCAAGCTTGCAGCTCCGCGCTGCATTTGCTCTGGAGGCACGGCGCGTCGGCGCACGCGTTGGTGTTGGAGCAGGTCGCGAGCTTCGTGACGGCGTCCTTCGCCGGCGGCGATCCCTTCGCGACGCATGCGTCGGGGCAGGCCGCGTCGCTGCTCGCGCACGCCCCCAAGCAATCGAGGATCGCGCCGCATGTGAGCGCGCCGCTCGCCCCCGCCGCGCCTCCGTCGCCCCCCGCTGTCGCTCCGTCCGTGGGCGCTCCGCCGTCGCCTCCCGTGGCGGAGGTGGTCGTGGCGGTCGTGCACCCGGTGACGCAAAGGATGGCGGCGATGAGCGCGTTGGCGTGGAGGTCCATGCTCACCCGTGGAGCAATCACCGTACCGAAGACGCCCGCGCCAACCCCGCGTTCGTGGTGGTGGGTCGAGCATGGTCTGCTCAGTCGATTCTCGGAGCTCGCCTGACCTGCGCAAGACGTGCTCGAAAGTCTACGGCGTGGTCTCGACGAAGCCCGTCGTGCTCCAGAAATCGTAGCGCGCACCCTTGTCCACGACAGGCTCGCCGGCGATCCCGTTGATCTTCGCGCCGCCGCGCCATAGCTCGAACGACTGCGCGCCGACGTTGAAGGGCACCGCCTTCTGGTTCATCCCGGCGGGGAGGGGAACGGTGACGACCTGGCCGCCCGTCGTGACGCGCAGCTCCGCGGGGGCGAGGAGAGGGATGGTGAGGTAGATGTCGTCCTGCACGTCACCGATGAACGCGACGCCGCCGTCCTGAGCCGTCGGCACCAAGTTCTTCGGCTGCGTGCGGTAGGCGTAGAAGATGCTGTCGCGCGTGAGCGTCGGGACGATGCCGGTCTTGAACCACTGTATGTAATACCGAACGAGCTCGGCGTAGCCGTAGTGAGGTTTGTAGAAGCCGAGCGGCATGCCCCAGTCGCGGTGCTTCTGAAAATCGTCCATCGGCATCATGTACGACTCGTTGAGATCGTTCCACGTCGAGATCTCGACCCAATCGGGATCGGCGGCGACGAGTGCCTTCCATTGCGTCTCGGTCCCGAGGCCGCCCTGGTACTCGAAGTACCGACGATCGCCCTGGACCGCGCCCCAATACGCGGCGCTGTAGCTCGCCATCGCCTTCTTCCCGGCTGCCGCGAGCGCCTGCGCGTACGCGGCGTTCGCCGTGACGAGCGACGGATCGCCGAAGGGAAGACCCGACGCGCCGAAATAGAACATCCCGTCGACGTGATCCTTCCAGAATGCGACGTTGTCCTGCACGAGCGCGGGTGCCGGCACCTCGGACACGGGCTCCGGATAGAAAAATGGAATGAAGAAGACGTCGACGCCCGCCGTCTTCGCTGCGCCGATGACCTGGTTCTGCCAGAAGTCGACGCTCGCGGCCGTGTGGCTTCCGCCCGCCCACGCCGACAAGACCGCCTTCGTGCCCTCGCGAAGGTAGTTGGCGTGCGCCGCGTACGTCGTCATCATGTCGACGATGTCGGCCGCCGGCAGGTTGCAGCACAGGTCCGCCGAGAAGAAGAGCTTGAAGTCGGTGCCCAGTGTTTTCGCCGCCGCGAACATGTTGGCGGCGTCGGCCTTGTAGTTTGCAGCGCTCCACCCGCCCGCGTTGAGCGCGAAGCCGTCGATGCCCATCGCTTGCGCCAGCGTGACCTCGTTCGCGAAGTCGTCGACGGTCACGCCGAAGGATCCGCAGCAAAGCATGTAGTGTGCAAAGACGCGCTTGTTGGGCTTGAACGCCTTCGACAGCGCGAAGAACGTCACGTTGGGATCGGGCAGCTGCGAGGTCGACGTCACCGGCGCGCTGCTCTCACGCGATCCATCGGACGCGCCACCATCCGTGGGCGAGGAGCCGTCGGTGCCGGGCGCCACCGGGCCATCGCCCGACGCGTCCTGAATGGATGCATCGGGCGCGGTCACGGACGACGACGGCGAGTCTCCTCCGCACGCCCACGCGACGAGCGCGAAGAGGACCGCGAGCGCAAGAGCGAGCTTGGCGTGCCGCATCGAACAAGGATACCCGTCACCTCGGCCGTCGCGCGCTCAGGTCAGAAACTATCGGCGAGCGCCCGCGAAGACGCCATGCCCTTCAGTTGACCTGGCACGCGCCGCCGGTTCCGACGCAGGACCACTGGCCACCGCCGCCACCGTCGCCGGCGTCCACGGAGGAGCAGTGGCACGTGTAGCCGGCGGGGCCATTGCACGCTGCGCGTTCGCGGAAGGGTGCAAGTCACGGAGCGAGACGCGCGCGCGGCGTACGCGCAGGCCGTCCGCCAGCTCACCGCGGGAGCGCCCATGCCGGCCTTCGAGGAGGTCAGGAGGGTCATGTTCGACCGCGCCATCGAGACCGTCGTCGATCGCGAGATGAAGCGTTGGCTGATCGAGCTGCGCCGCGCCGTGCCGATCGACGTGCGCCTTTAGAGAGTCCTATCGCGCGAGTCTCACTTCACCACTGGCGGCGGCGGGGGCGGGACGCTGTTCGGGGTGACGCACGACGACAGATCGAACAGCATGAACTCGAGCGCCTTCTCCTGCGGGGAGAGATCGTTCGCGGCGCATCCGGCCGGCGTCGTCGCGCCCTTGGGATTTCCGCCGTAGTCGCCGGAGGCGCCGCCGACGTGCAGATCGCTGAAGACGACGCGCCCGCAAACCTTGTCAGGCGCGGCGCCGATCGGGGTGTCGAAGGAGAGGTACTGCGTCGGGCCGGTGTCGGCGACGATCCACGGCTGCGACGCGGGGTTCGCCGCGCTCACTGTCGCGTTGCGCCGCGCTTCCTGGATGGTGAGCTCGCCGCCTTGGAGCGCGCCCACGTTGCCGAGCCACGCCTTCAACGCGATGCCCTTCGGGAACGGCTGGCCGTTGGGGAGGGTCGCGGCGATCGAGGCGTTCACGGTTCCGATGTTGTTGGCGCCGGCGCTCCACGACGCGAGGTTCGCGCCGCCGAACGGCCCCGCGTTGAACCACGCGTAGTGAAAATGCGACGCGAACACGCGCCCGCCCGCCGCCGCGTAGTCGTAGAGCGCCTGCCGATTGGTGTCGCTCAGGCCGACGAGGGCAGGCCCGGGCTCGTCGCCGAGGCACGACATCAGCACCATGTCGTACGGCATCATGTGCGCGGATGCGTCCCAGAGGACGGTCATCGGATCGGGCGCGGCCGGCTGCGTGTTCGGACCTGGGCCTGCCGTCCACCCCGTCCCCTGGAAGATATGGATGCGTCCCGCGCCGCCGGCACCCGGCACGTACTCGGCGGCGTCGATGCCGACGCGACGGAGCAAGCACTCGAGCGTGTCGGCCTGGCCGGTGGTGATCGCAATGTTCGGGATGTCCCCTTCGGTGTGGTTCTTGGGGAGCGTGAGCGAGCGATCAGGCAGCGGGTTGTCCTTGCACGCGGTGACGTCGACGACGAGCTGCTTGCGCCACTTGCCGACTTGGAGCACGAGCGGTGTCTTGCCGCTGCCAGGCACGCCGTTCATCGTGAACTTGCCGGCCGCGTCGGTGATTGCGGCGGCGACGGGCTCGCCGGTGTAGAGCTCGCTGCACGAGTTGCACGCGGCGCCGGACGGCAACGCGGCCGGCGTCGACTTGGGGACGTAGACCGCGACGCCGTAGAGCGGATTGCGTCCGGCGGGATCGTACACGGTGCCGCTGATCGTCGTGCCGCAGCCGGGCGCTCCGCCTTCGATCGCGGGGCCGAGGAGCGGCGTCGATCCGTCGGCGCCTCCAGCGGCGTCCGCTCCGCTCGCGGCGGGTGTTGCGGGCGGGTCGTCGTGAAATCCCTCGCCGTGCGCGCTCCCGCACGCCGAGGATAGGGCGACGACGGCGAGCGCGGCGGCGCCGAGCGACACGACGCGAGCGAGACGGGCCCGAGGTTCCATGACGCGGCTCTCTTGCACGTCGCGTGCGCAGTGAGTTTCACCGGAGAAATACCGCGCGACGAGAAAAATTCCAGATTCGGGTGACGGCAGCGCGTCCATCGCGAGGACAAGAAGCCGCTCCATGGCGGACGGTTGTCCGCGGTCGAATGTTCTCTTCCTCCTGCCCCCAAACGGGTGACACGCGTGCGCTTGCGTAGGCACGCGGGCGGCCGCATGCTGCTCGGCGAATGCGAACCTCGTACGCCTGGAGTGCCCTCGTGCTCGTCTGGACGGCGCTCGCTCCGTTCGCCTGCGTCACCTCCGACGCGAGCCCGCCGGGCGCGCAGTCCTTCGACGGCGGCGGCTACGACGTCAACGCTCCTCCCTTGGACGGCGCCCTCCCCGACGGCACGCTGCCGGGCGACGGCGGCGCGCCCGACGGCTCCGTGGTGACGGACTCCGGCGACGGCGCGACGACGTTCGACGCCGGCCCCGTTCACTTCGCGTACGTGTGCGCCACGCTCGAGACGCCACTGCCCGACGGCGGGCCGCAGAGCGGCGTGTTCGGGTACGCCTTCGATCCCACGACCGGCGCGATCGCACCTTTCGACACCGACGCGGTCAACGCGGGATTTCAGGGCAGCGTTCCCGCGGGCAAGGGCCCGGTCGCCTGCGCGACGACGCCGAACTCGAAATTTCTCTACGCGGCGAACAACGGCGACCAGTCGGTCTCCGCGTACGCGGTCGATACGAAGTCGGGCGCCCTCACGCCCCTCGGCACGCAGGCCACCGCGGGCGCTACGCCGACGTACCTCGTCGCCGATCCCGCCGGAAAGCACCTGTACGTCTCCAACTTCAACGGCAAGAGCATCACCGTCTACGACATCGCGGCGGACGGCACGCTCACCGCGCAGGCGGCGACGGCGACCACCCTCGTCTGGCCGCGGGGCACGGTGCTCTCGCCGGCGGGGGATCTCCTCTTCGTCACGAACGTGAACTCGGACTCGCTGTCGTCGTTCAAGGTGGACCCGGGCACCGGCGCGCTCTCGAACCGCCTGACGGTCAGCACTCCCGGGGGGCCGTCGGTGGTCGTTCATCATCCGACGAAGCCGGTCTTGTACGTGACCGGCCCGAATGGCACCGTCGTCTATGCCGTCTCGTATGACGCGACGGGCGCGATGAACGTCTTCGGCTCACAATCGGTGACCACCGCGTCGATCGAGGGGTTGGCCATCGATCCGGGCGGCGCTGTGCTCTACGTCGGCAGCACCTCGGCGTCGACGCTCTACACGTTCCCGCTCGACGGCCTGACCGGTGGCCTCGCCGCGCCGGTGGCGCACCCGCTCGTCAACGGGGTCGGCGGGACGTCCCTCGAGTACGATCCCGACGGCAAGCTGATGCTCGCGAGCTATGGCATCAATTTCCCGCTCATCGCCCCCATCCTGCGCGACGCCGACGGCGGGTTCACGTATCACGGGAACGGCGTGCCGAACGGCATTGGCGCGTACCACGTGCCGATCGTCGTGCCGCAGTGACGGATGCGCGGGTAAGCTCTCGCGTCGATGGCGATGTCGATCCACCGGGCCTGGTTCGCGACGACACTGGTCGTCGCCCCTCTTTTCGCGTGCGCGTCTCCTCTGCGGGAGTTTCACATCGCCGAGGACCACGCGCCGTCGGACTTGGGGTGTCCGCGTGAGAAGGTCACGCAGTACCGACACGCGAGCCTCACCTTTCAGGGCTGCGGTCGTTGGGTGCGCTACCACTGCATGACCTCGCCGGGGGGATCCCAGTGCGTCGCGATCGCGACGGGCGAGTGGCAGGACCTCTCGCGACCGGCGCCGTAGCTGCGGCTTCAGGCCGAAATCCCCTCTGGCGAGGGACCCGAGTTGACCAGGTCACCGCGGCGCACGGAAGGCGAACGCCAATGGCGAGCTGGTGGTCGGTCGCGATCATTCTCGCCAGTCCCGACCACCAACAACGATGAGGCGCCCCCGGCAGGAATCGAACTTGCGACCAACGGTTTAGGAAACCGCTGCTCTATCCACTGAGCTACGGGGGCGAAACGGGCGGAGGATGCCACACCTGCGCCTCCCGACAAAGCGCGCGCCGCGAGCCGGGTGGTGGATCGTTCGTTCGTGGGGGGCGTTACAGGCTCGTCACAACGCGTCACACCGATCGAACGCGCCTCCTCTGACCGCGGGGTTGCACCGCGGCACGACTCGTGAAGAGAGACGGGGGGACATGATCCACCGCGCATCCGTCGCCGCGCTCTTCGCCTTCGCTGTGGCCCCGATCCTTGGCGCGTGCAGCAGCGCGCCCGAGCACGCCGCGCCGGCGCCCAACGCGTCGAGCGCGACGGAGCCGGAGAAGGCCACGTGCGATCTCGTGCACTCTGCCGTCACCTTCGACGCACCGCGCGTTGACGGGACCCACGCGCATGGCTTCTGTGACGCGTGTCTCCAAGACAAGTGCTGCGAGCTCACGGTCAGCTGCTTCGGCCACGACGGCGCCGGACTGTGCGCGCCGTTCGGTGCGTGCCTCGACGCGTGCCAGGCCAAGCTCGCGACGAACGAGGATCCGAAGGCCGTTTTCCTCTGCCGCGACGCGTGCCGCGCCGCCGACGCCGCGGCCGCACCGCTCTACGACGCGTACCTCGCGTGCCGAACCGCCTCGTGCCACGCGGTGTGCGCCGACGCCGACTGACCGGCACGGCACGCGGGTTGCGATGCGCGCCTCTCATGTTCGTCCTCGTGAAGGGTCCGCGCGCGGCCCCGCTCGCGTTTTTTACGGCTCTTCTTACGGCGTGCGGCGCGACGTACCCCAAGTACTCCGTTGCCGAGCCGATCGATCCTGCGCGCTTGGGTGCCCCGACGCCTATCGAGTCGGTGCGACTCATCGTCGCGCCCGTGCTGCGGATGGAGCGCTGCGGCAGCCGGTACCTTTTCCGCCTCACGCTCCGGCTCCCCGATCTGGCGGGCAACCTCGAGATGGGGCGGGCGAACGACACGGCCGCGGGCGAGAGCCGCTACGACGTGCGTTCGGCGAACGTGTACCTCACGAGCGACGAGAAGAGCGCCCTCGAGCGGGCGTGGTGGCGCCCCGCGGACTGGCCACCCCCGCGCAATTTCTTCGGATACACCTCGTCATGTGCGCGCTACGGGGAAGCGCTCGAGGAGCGGGAGCACGAGGACACGCAGAGCACGACGCATCTCGTGCAGCACGCCCTCGACGACCTGCGCCGTCGCGCGGCCAGGGCGGGAGCGGCGGAGATCGACGACGTCCGCTGCTACGTCGGCGCCAGGCCGCCGCTGGTCTTCCCGCGCCGCAGCTGGCTGTGGTGCGAGGGGGTCGCGAGGGGGCGGTGACCGCGCGCTCGGCACCTCACGTCACGAGGCGCAGGCCCACCGGCAGCCCGTCACCGAGCCAAACCGCGCGCTCCGTCTCCTCCACCTCCACATGCTCGCGCACGACGCGCAGCCACTCCGCAGGCGCGTTCGCGGCGACGAGCTTCTTCTCCACCTCGCGGCGTACGCGATCGCCGACGTCGCGCGCGCGATCGTTCGTCTTGCGCGTCATCCGCGCCGCGGCCTCCGCCATCGGCATCGTCCATTTCGCGGTGCGGAGCATTTGCTCGAGCCACTTTTCGACCGTCAGCGGCGCGACCACGTGATGAAGGCTCGCGTACGACGGCACCCGCGCGCCGACACGGCCGAGCGCTGCCCACAAGCGCGCGTCGTCGTCGACCCACGTTCGCTCGAGGGTCCACTCGCCAAGCGCCGCGCGTGACGTCGATCCCGCGCGCTCGAGGGACGACGCCATCTCGAGGAGCTCGCCGATCGCCTCGGGCTTCCACTTCTTGTTCTTCTTGAGGCCTGCCTCCGTCGGCGCGAGGTACGGGTCCACGGTTTCGCGCATCCGCGCTTGCGTCTCGTCATCGAGGCCACCGGCGACGCGGCGCCATGCGATCCAGTACTGCGCCCATCCGCGCGCCTCGGCGGGGAACGCGAGGCGATCGCTCCAGAGCGCAACGAGCGCGGCGACTCGCTCGGGATCGCGCGGATCGCCGAAGCCGGGGCGCGCGCAGTAGCCCGCGAGCATCCAGAACACGCGCTCGTGATCGGCCGTTCGCCTCCGCGCGCTGCGGTGCTGCGAGAGCGCGTCGAAGAGGCCGCGCGTCACCTCTGTCGTCCACGTCGCACGCTCACCGAGCGCGCGCTCCAGCTCGCGGAGGACATCTTTCGCCTCGCGCTCGCCGCCGGTTTTTCCGAACGCGCGCGCGATCGCGGCGGCGGCGCTCTCGAAGGAGCGGCTCGGGGGCGCGATCGACTGCGGCGGCCGCGTCGCGCGCGAGGTCGGCGCCTCCGATCCTCCGCTGCGGAGCTGGAACGCGAGGCGATGGCGACGCGGCGGTGCGCCGTACAGCTCCACGCACGCGAGATCCAGCGTGCCGACGGCGGTGAGCTGCCCTTCGAGGACGACCTGGACCTCGCGCGCCTTCTCGCCGGCACCGAGCGCGACCGCGATCGGCGGCAAACGCAGCATCCTCTCTTCGTCGATCGGCACGACGTCCCCCGGCGCGTCGGCGCGCGCATCGTCCGAGGCGTACAGATCGAAACGCACCGGGCGACCGACCGTCAGCGCGAACGTTCGCGACGCCGCGCGATGCAGCGCACCTTCTTTGGCGCCGCGCGGCACGACGCACACCGCTCCTCCGTCGACGCCGACGTAGAAGCCGCGCGCCGAGCCTCCGCCGATTCGCTCCAGCGCCCCGCGAAGGGACAGGCCGTACGCGACCGCGCCACGCACTACGCCGAGATCGGGATCGGGCTGCGGCAAAACGCGCAGCGAGGGGCCGCCCCATCCTTCGATCGCTGCGGCGAGGCGTT
The DNA here is from genome assembly GCA_038231275.1 of Polyangiales bacterium. GTDB lineage: Bacteria > Myxococcota_A > Polyangia > Polyangiales > Polyangiaceae > JANYHK01. The sequence goes on along the minus strand of JBBRLQ010000002.1, from coordinate 141,228 downwards.
CGATGACCTTCTTGCCGCGAAAGACTCCGCCGTTCACGAGGAGCGCGTGCGGGTGCGCGTCCGCTGGAGCGTGGCGCGCGAAGAAGTGCGCGACGTGGCGCGTGATCGCGACGTCCTTCTCGTACGGCAGTCCGAACGCGACGAGCGCGCTACGTGTGCGCTCTGGCCGCGCGTCCCTCGACGTGAGCGGAAAGAATCCGTCGAGCACGACGCGCGCCGTCTCCTCGCGCCCGAGCTTCGTGCGCAGCGTCCCGCCGACGAGCTTCGAGCCCTTGCTGAGGAGCGCGATCTCCACCTCCTCCGGCGGCTCGGGACCGAGCAGCCGTTCCTTCGCGGCGCGGCACTGCGCGACGAGCTGCCCGAAGCGCGCCGGATCGAGCTTGCCGAGCCGCGCCTCGCACACCGCCGCGAGCGCGAGGTCCATGTTGTCGCCCCCGAGGAGCAAATGCTGCCCCACGGCGATGCGCTCGATCGCCGTCCTCGTGACCTTGAGCAGCGACAGATCCGTCGTGCCGCCGCCGACGTCGACCACCAACACGAACGCCTCGCCGCCGTGCGCGTCGGCGATCGCGTGAACGGCCGGCGAGCCTTCGCGGAGGAGGTAGTCGTAAAACGCCGCGGTCGGCTCTTCGAGCAAGCGCACCGTGAGCCCTGCGCGCGTCGCGGCGTCCAGCGTCAGCTCGCGCGCGACCTCGTCGAAGGACGCCGGCACGGTGAGCGTGACGTCGCAGAACTCGAGGGGCTCGTCGGGGAAAAGTGCATTATACACACGACGTACGTGCGCCAGGTACCTCGCGCTGGCGTCGATCGGCGAGATTCGCGGCAAATCAGCGTCCTCGCCAGCGCCCCACGGCAAAATCGGCGCGGTGCGATCGACGGCGGGGTGGCACAGCCAGCTCTTGGCCGACGCGACGAGGCGACCGGGGACCTCTGCGCCTCGCAGACGCGCGAGCTCGCCTGCGACATACGGCGCGTCGCCGAACGGATCGCCGAGGTCCTCGCCGGGCGCAGGCGCATAGAGGCACGACGGAAAGAGCGCGCGTTCTTCGCCGACCCCCGGCGCGACGAGCTGCGCGATGGGGAGGACCGACAGCGCGCCGGCATCGTTGGCGAACGCGACGAGCGTGTTCGTCGTCCCCAGATCGATGCCGACGACGCGCGGCTCAGCCATCCTGCCGGACGCTCAGCTCGACCTTCCACCGCTCGTCCTTCTTGAGCGGCTTGGTCGGGATGGCCGCGAGGAGCAAGGTACCGACCTCGGTCACCTCGGCGTGGAGCTTCACGGGGACGACGTCGCCCGCGCGGCGCCCTTCGGTGGGGAGGGTTACCTCGATGGGCGACAGCTCGACGAGCTCGTCGTCCTTCCAGCGTTCGAGCTCGGCGCCGGCGGGGTCGCCGCGGCGTACCGTGGAGCCGAAGAAGCGGAAGCTCACCTTCTCGCCGACGACGACGCCGAGCTCGTGCGCGGGGAGCGCGGAGACGGTGCCCTCCTCCATGCCGAACGGCGCGACGCACATCGCGACGACCGGCGGCTCGAGCCCTGGGACCGCCGGCATCGCGCTCTCGATGCCCACGTAGTACGCGCGCGCGGTTCCGCCGCGGATGCGGATGCCGGTGCCGCGTTTCGCGAGCGCGAACGACGCGGCGCCGCGCGCGACGGCGAGATCGAGATCGGCCCCGGCGAGGACGCGCGCGGGCGGTGCGCCGGCTTCTTTCAGCCACGCGGCCAGGCACTCGGTGATGCGATCGCGCAGCGGATCGCCCTTCATGACGCCCCCGTTGAAGAGGACCGCGGTCGGCACGATCCTGTGACGCGCGAGGAACGCCGCGAGGTGGCGCGTGACGCCGGCGTCCTGCGCGTAAGGAAGACCGATCTGCGTGAGCGCGGCGCGCGTGCGAACGGCGGGGCGCGCGTCGGCGGCCACCTGGGGAAAAAAGCCGTCGACGAGCGTGGCGGTGAGCTCGTCGCGTGTCAGCTCGGTTCGCAGCCCGCCGCCGAGGAGCTTCGAGCCGCGCGCGGCGAGGGAGATCGGCATCTTCGCGAGCTTCTTCTCGGCGAGCAAGCGCTCCTTGGCATCACGGCACGCGTGGGTGAGCGCGGTCATCTGCCAGCGATCGACCTCCTTGCCGTCCTTAGCGAGCTTCTGCGCGACCAGATGCGCGAGCGCGAGGTCCATGTTGTCGCCGCCGAGGAGGATGTGATCGCCGACGGCCACGCGCTCGAGCTCCAGCGAGCCTTCCTTGTCGCGCGCGACGATCGCCGAAAAATCCGTGGTGCCGCCGCCGACGTCGACGACCAGCAGCACGTCCCCGACCTTCACGCTCTTGCGCCAGCCATCGCCGAGCCGCTCGATCCACGAGTAGAGCGCGGCCTGCGGCTCCTCGAGGAGCGTCACGTGATCGAGCCCCGCGGCGAGCGCCGCTTCGACGGTGAGCTCGCGCGCGCCGGCGTCGAACGAGGCGGGCACGGTGAGCACCACGTCCTGCGCGGACAAGGCGAGCGCGGGATCGCCCTTCGCGACGGTCGCGTCCCACGCCTCGGCGAGGTGCTCGAGGAGGCGCCACGACGCTTCGACCGGCGAAATCTTCTCGACGTCTTCCGGCGCGCCCATCGGCAGGATGCCGCTCCTGCGATCCATCGTCGGGTGGCACAGCCAGCTCTTCGCGCTCGCGATGAGGCGCGCCGGCGCGTCGAGGCCCCGCGAGCGCGCGTACTCGCCGACCGCGAACGATCGTTTCTTGTCCCACGGCAGCGCCTGCGGGCCGTCCGATTCGTGTGCAAAATACACGAAAGAGGGGAGGAGCGTCCGCGCCTCGACCGAACCCTTCGCGACGAGCTGCGGGATCTCGAGCACCTCCGGGCGCGCGCCCTCCACCCGAAGGTCTGCGTAGGCGACGGCGCAGTGCGTGGTGCCCAGATCGATTCCGACTGCGAATTTCGCGTCTTTCACAGCTCGACCTCCGCCGGGCAGAGCACCCGAACGTCGTGCCCTTCGATCGCGACTGGCAGGCTGATCTTCGTCGCGCGCCACCCGCGATGCCGGAGGACGCCCGTGTACGGCGGCTTACCGGTCACGTTCCCCGTGAGCTTCACGCTCGCCGCATCGAAGCCCTCCGCGAGAGTGACCTTCGTCTCCTCTTCTTCTTCGCGCACCGCGGCGACCGTCACGTGCGCGCGCAGCGCCTTGCGTGTGCCTTCGTGCACGGCGCGCGCGGCGGCGCCGATCTCTGCGTCCTCGAAGCTCGCGACGTCTTGCTCGAGAAAATCGATGAGGCGCACCTCACGCTGGAGGAGGCCCAGGAGCTGGAGCGCCGCGTCGGTGCTCGGCGGCGGCGGGAGCGCGGGCTTGGGCTTGCTCGCCGCGGGAGCTTTCGCGGGCGCAGGCAACGCGTCCCTCACCGTCCACGCGCGCGCGGCGAAGTCACCGTCGAACAGTGCGCGGAAGAAGCACACCCACGCGAACCAGATGCGCGTCGTGAAGGCAAGAGGAGGCGCGGGAGGCGCGGGAGGCGCGGCGGAGCTTTCGGGAGCGTCGGACACGCGGGGAGGTTACGCACCCCAGGCGGCAGCGCAAGGTCACTTCACGCTGCAGCTGCCCGAGCCCTTGCACGCGCCGCTCGACGAGCAGCCGGTCGTTACGACCTTTTCCGAGTACGTATACGTCAGCGGCCCGGCGAGCGAGCCCTCCAGGCGCTGCGTGCTCTGCCAGATGCAGCTGCCGCCGATGAGGAACGTGTCGACGTTCTGGAGGCCGACCTGGCCGTTGGCGACCGAGCCCGTGAACGTCTGCGTCCCGAACGTCGCGGTGCCCGTTCCGCCGGCGCACGGGTAGGTGAGCGTCGCCGGCGCCGCCGTCACGCTCTCGTTGAGCGGGCACCCGGTCGGCGTGATCGCGACAGCGGCGATCGTGAGGGTGCGCGTGCACGTCGTCGGTCCAGTATCCGCGGGCGCGTCCACAGGAGCATCGACCGGCGCGTCGCTCCCGGCATCGACCGTGGCCGCGTCGTCGCCGGTGGTCGCGTCGACGGGGTTGCCGCCGTCGTCACCGGGCGTGGCCTCGAGTACGACGAGCGACGCGTCGAGGCTCGTGACCTGCGCGTCGTGAAAGTGTCCCGCGCCCCCTTCACCGATGGCGCCGAGCGCGTCGCCGCTTCCGTCCCCCGGCGAAGAGCACGCCGCGAGGCCTGCCGCGACGGGCGCGACCAGGCAGAAAGAGAAGAGGAGGGGCCGAAGCACGCCGCTTTCTACGTCGAAACCGGTCTCCGCGCCCCCCACAACCGTGCGAAGATGCAAATTTTACAACGATTTTAGTTACTTGAATCGATCGTAAAATGTGTCGCCGCAGCGCGTTGCTGTCCGTCCCGGAGGCCGCGCCGCTCATGGTATACGGGCGGACCCTCATGGCCTCCAGCGCGCCGCCGCCGCCGCCGACCGACACCGGGTTCGCCCGCTTCTCCGCGCTCGTGAAGCGTGAGCTCGGCGCCGACGACGTGCGCATCCTCGATGCGGCGAGCGTGCCGAGCGGTGCCACCAACGTCCTCTTCGCGTCGCTGCTCGGCGGGAGGCACGTCGCGGTCACCTTCGGCGCGACGCCGGAGAACCCGCCGGCGCTCCTGCGTCGTCTCGAGATCCTGGTCCGCACCTTCGCGCAGGCGCTCGAGGAGCAGCCCAATAGCGAGACGATGAACCGACCCACGCGCCAGCCGATTTCGCTGTCGCTCCACGACGAGCTCCGTGCCCTCGCGCAGCGTGCGCGCGCCGTCGACGCGATCGTGCTCGACGCGCACTCGCCCGTCGTGTGGGGCTCGTCGGTCCTTCGCGGCCCGCGGACCGACACGCCGGACGAAGAGGTCGTGCCGGCGCTCGTGCGGCTCGAGGAGTCCCGGCGCGATCTCCTCCGCTTGATCAACGAGATGAGCCCCGAGCGGCCGGGGCAGGCGCAAGACGTCGAGGCGTTCGTGCCGGTGCCCGCGCCGTCGGCGGACGTGCTCGTGGATTTCGACGACGATCCGGATCCGCCGGCCGTGTCGCAGCGCGCGATCCGTGAGGTGCGCGAGCTGCCGGAGCTGCCCGCGCTGCGCAAAGGCCGGCCGATCGTCCACGTCGTGCGCGAGGACGACTACGGCTTCGTGGCGCGCTCGTTCGCCGGCATCTACCTCGTGGTGCTCGTGTACGACGCGCCGTTCGACGAGCTCCGCGCCGAGCGCGCGCTCACCGAGGCGCTCCATAAGATCGAGCGCTTGGTGCTCGCCCTGCCGCCGCTCGACCCGGGGCCTGCTCCCACGGCGAACGTGATCGCGTTCCGCCGCCGCCGTCGCTGACGTCGCGTGGTCGCGCTCTACGCCCATCGCGGCGCGCCGAAGGAGGTGCCCGAGAACACGATCCCCTCATTTTTACGGGCGATCAAGCTCGGCGCGACCGCGATCGAGACCGACGCGCACCTGACCAGCGACGGGCACGTCGTCCTCTCCCACGATCCCACCGGCGCGCGCGCGGCCGGCGTTCCACGGCGCATCGACGAGTCGGCGCTCGACGAGGTGCGGTCGTGGAACGTCGCGGCAGGGCACGGCCGGCTCGGCGTCTTCACGATGCCGACCTTGGCCGAGGCGCTCGCCGCGCTGCCCGATACGCCGTTCAACGTCGACTGCAAGCCGCCCGGCCCCGCCGCCGCCGAGGCGCTCGTCCGCGAGGTACGCCACGCGCGCGCGCAGGATCGCGTCCGCATCGCCAGCTTCGATGCGCGGACGCTGCGCCACGTCCGCCGGCTCGGCTACGAAGGCGCGACGGGGCTGGGCCAGACCGAGATCGCCCGCCTCGCGCTCGCGCCGATGCCGCTCCTCCGTGCGTCGCCTCTCGAAGGAACGGCCGCGCAGGTGCCGGTCCGCGCGATGGGCGTTCGCCTCGACACGCGCCGCTTCGTCGATCGCTGCCACGCCCTCGGCATCGTCGTGCACTTTTGGACGATCGACGATCCGCGCGAGGCCCTCCGTCTCGCCGCGCTCGGCGCCGACGGCATCATGACCGACGACGTGCGCGAGATCGCCAAGGCGCTGCGCCTCGCCCCCTGACCGCATTCGCGTCGTGGTATGCCGAGGCATGGACAAGGTCGTCCTCTATACGTACTGGCGGTCGTCGTCGGCGTTTCGGGTGCGCATCGCGCTCGCGCACAAGAAGATCCCGTACGAGTCGGTCTTCGTGAACCTCCTCGAGTCCGCGCAGGAGGCGCCGGAGTACAAGGCGCACAACCCGGCGGGGTGGGTGCCGTGCCTGGTCATCGACGGCAAGGAGCTGACCGAGAGCGTGGCGCTCGTGGAGCTGCTCGAAGAGCTGGCGCCGTCGCCCGCGCTCTACCCGAAGGATCCGATCGATCGCGCGCGCGTGCGTGCGCTCGTCGAGACGATCAACGCCGGGACGCAGCCGATGCAGAACTTGGCGGTCCTCAAGAAGGCGAGCGCCGAGCAGCCGGGGCGCACGGCGTGGGCGACGCATTTCATCGCGCGCGGCCTCGCGACGTTCGAGGCGCTCTTGGCACGCAACGCGTCGCTGGGAGTCACAGGACCGTTCGCATATGGGGCAGATCTCGGCGCAGCCGATCTGTTCCTCGTGCCGCAGCTTTACAACGCGCGGCGCTTCAAGCTCGATCTGACGCCGTACCCGCGCGCGGTCGCCGCGGAGAAGGCCGCGCTGGCGACCGCCGCGGTACAGGCCGCGCTCCCGGAGAACCAGGCCGACGCGGCGCCCTGACCGCCGAGCGTCCTCGATTTGCGCTACCTTGGCTTGGCCCATGGCGCGCCACGCCGCGACCCGTCTGGTCTGCTCGACGCTGCTCGCCCTGGCGGTGATGGTGTCGATGGCGGGCGCGTCACGAACGGCGCGCGCCGACGCGATCAAGACGTGGGGTGGAGAGACGACCGACGCCGGCGTTCCCGCGGAGCCGCCTGCGCCGACCGTCCAGCCGCCTCCCGCGCCGCCCCCGTCGACGATCGGGACGCCGGTCGACGAGCCGAAGGATCCGACCGCGCCGCCGCCGAAGGCGCCCGACGATCCCACCGCCGCGACCACCGGCGTCGTGCGCGCGCCGGGACGCGTCGGTCTCCGCTACACGCTCGAGGGCATCGAGGTGCGCGGCAACACGTCGACCCTCGCGCGTGTGGTCCTCCGGTACGTGCCGCTCAAGGCCGGCGACACCCTCGACGTCGACGACAAGGAGCTCGAGCTCACGCGCTTCCGCTTGCTCGGAACCGGCTATTTTCGCGACGTGCGCCTGTCTCTCCGGCGGGGGACGCGGCGCGGGTTCGTCGTCCTCGTCGTCAGCGTCGTCGAGCGCAACACGATCGTCGTGAACGACGTGTGGCTCGGCCTCTCCGCCGACGCCGATCCGAGCGGCGCCGCGCGTCCCCTCACCGCGTACGGCGGCATCGACATCGCCGAGACGAACCTCGCCGGCACGGGAATCTCGTTGGGCGGCGCCGTCGCCCTCGCGGATCGCCAAATCGGCCTCCGCACCCGCTTCGCCGATCCGCAGTTCTTGGGCAGCCAATGGACCGCGGAGGCGGTGCTCCTCTACAACAATGCGCGCGATTTCTTCGGCAACAAGGACGTCCTCGTCGACGACCCGCGCCAGCAAATCTCCCAGGATTATGCCGTCGCGCAGTACCGACGCTTCGGAGGGATGGTCGGCGCCGGGCACGATCTCGGCGTCTCCACGCAGCTCTTCTTCGACTACCGGCTCGAAAAGATCGACGCCAACCTGCCGCTCGCGGCGAGCCACCACCGCGGCCTCGACGTCGAGCCGATCGATTTCCAGATCGCGCCGGGCACGACGCTCCTGTCGACCGTTCGCGCCACGCTCATCCACGACACGCGCGACGAGCCGGTCCTCCCGACGCGCGGCGAGCACTTGTACCTGTTCGCCGACGCCGCGCTGGCTCCGCTCGGAAGCGACTACTCGTACGTGAAGCTCCATGCGCGCGCGTCGCACTGGATGCCGATCAAGTGGGGCCACGTCCTGCGCCTCGAGGGGAGCGCCGGCGCCATCTTCGGCAACGCGCCGATCTTCGAAAAATTCTACGTCGGCGACTACAGCGATCTCTTGCCCGATCGCGTGCTCGACTTGAACTTCGACCGCCGCACGTCGCCGAACTTCCTCGGCACCGACATCGTGGAGGTTCGCTACGGGCAATACGCCGCGAAGGTGAACCTCGAGTACCGCATCCCTCTCTATCGCGGGACGCGCTCGGTCTACGGCGTCGACGTCTTCACGTCGGCCGGTCTCTACGGCGTCGCCGATGGGCGTGATTTGTCGCAGCACCCGCGTGGGTACAACGGCTTCGCGACGGTGCCGATCGATTTCACGTTCAACCTCGGACTCAAGATCGACACGCAGGCCGGCGCCTTCACACTCGGCCTCTCGAACCTGCTCGGTTTCGTGCCGGTACGAGGGAACCCGTGAGCCCGCGCGCGGTATTCGCATGGCTGCTCGTGGCGGCGGCCCTGGTCGTCACGGACGCGCGCGCGCAGCAACCCGCGCAGCCGACGGCGCCGCAGCAGCTCCCGAGCCGCCAAGCGAACTACGCATGGGACAAGGCGCTCCTGCGCGCGAGCTTCTCCTTCCGCGACGTCATGGACAAGACGCTCACCGACAAGCTCTCGAGCGGACTCCCGAGCGTCATCGCGATGCGCGCGTACGTCTTCCGCGACGAAGACGCCGTGCCGGTCGCCTTGACCGTGCGTACGTGCCGGGTCGTCTACGATTTGTGGGAGGAGGTCTACCGCCTCAAGATCACCGGCCCCGGCGTCGATCGCGACACCGCCGCGATCAACGTCGAAGGCGTCCTCCGCCAGTGCGCCGAGGCGCGCGATCTGCCGGTCGTCGATCGCCCGCTCCTCGCGAGTGGCAAGGCGCATTTTCTCGCGGTCATCGTCGACGTGAATCCGGTCTCGCCGCAGATGCTCGCGCAGATGCGCCAGTGGGTCGCGCGCCCGACCGGCTCGACGGGCATCGGCCCCGGCGACGCGCTCTTCGGATCGTTCGTGGGCCTCTTCGTGCGTCAGATCGGCACGAGCGACCGGTCGCTCACGTTCCGCACGCAGCCGTTCACGCCGTAGCGTTGGCGATCGTTCAGGGGGCGAAGACGCGGCCCGGCGCGCCGTTCGCGCCATTCTGCGTGTGGCAGCTGTTGCAGTCGCCCGCCGTGATGGTCCCGGCCATGACGCGCGATGCGCCGGTCGTCGGGTTCACGACCTTGGCGCTGAACGGCGGCGTGATCGTGGTCCCTTGCGGCGCGCCGCATTTCGTCGACGAGCAGAAGTTGCCGGACGCCGCCTCGATCGGCAACGTCGTGACGACGCCCTTGCTGTCGGTGATGACGACGGTGAGCCCGGCCGGGCCGCCGACGCACATGTCCGGCTCGTGCGCGGTGGGATAGAGCGTGCCGCCGACGGCGAAGCGAGGTCCGCCCTGCTGTTGATGGCACGCGAGGCACGCCCGTCCGGGATCCATGTTGGCGCCGTTGTCGCTGCTCGTGGAGCCGGTCTTTCCGCTCGTGCAGACCGGCGGCGTGTTGGTGTTGCCGCTGCCGGAGCCGGCGTCGGGGAGGTTCGTGCATGTTCCACCCATCGGCGTTCCGCCCTTCACCCACGCGGCGAACGTGGCGATTTCCGGCGCCGTCGGCGGGACCGCGGGCTTCGGTGGCATCGTCCCGGCCTGCATCCGCGCGAGCGACCGCTGCGCATAGGTCTGGCCCGCGTACTGCGTCGACTGCGCGGTCAGGTCCGCGTACGTGAGAAGGCGCGGCGACGTCGCTCCGCCGTGGCACGCGATGCACCCGTCCTCCAGCACCTTCTGCACGTCGCAAGGAAGCCCGGTCGTCGTCCCGGTGCCGGCGCCGCCGTCGATGCTCTGGGCCGTCGTCCCCCCGTCGTCGAGGATGATGTCGCCCGACGAGCCGCCGGCGCCGATCACGGTGGTGTTCGCGTTCCCACAGGCCGTCGCCGCCATGGCGCCAGCGACGAGAAGCGACCCCACCAGGAAGACATGACGCATTCTTCTCTCCTCGAGCCCGGGTGGCTCTTCCACCGACCAGTCCGACGGGCCTCTCCTCTAGTGTCTCGCGCCCTCGCCGGGGTTGCAGCAAAACCGTAGCAATTTCGCGCGCACATTGGCGCCACCGGAGGTGGATCGAACGCGATCCGTCGCAACCGCGCGCGCTTTGGCGAAAATTCGCCCGCGCACATCGGCGCACCGAAAAAACAATCGTGCTGGGTCATTTTCGATCCGCGCAACCTTTCAAGTGCGTCTCCCTACTATGAGGGCATGACTGGCTCGATCGGAACGCAGACGCAGCCGCCCACGCTCAGCGTGGTCCGTGCGCCGGCCGATCTCGAGCTCGCCGAGAAGTGCGTCGCTGGCGATCGCGCCGCCCAGCAGCGCCTGTTCCACGAGAACAAGCGCCGCATCCACGCCACGCTCTACCGGATCCTCGGCTCCAACTCCTTCATGGATGATCTCGTCCAGGAGGCGTTCATGAACGTCTACCGCTCGCTGCGTCTTTTCCGCGGCGAGTCGTCCTTGGCCACGTGGATCGATCGGTGCACGGTGCGGGTGGCTTATGCGCACATCACGCAGCGCCGCGCGCGCGCGCCGCACCTCGAGCTGGTCACGGAGCCGCCGTCGGGCGACGCCTCCGCCGAGTCCCGCGCCCTCTTGCGCGAGGCGGCTCGCCACCTCTACGCCGAGCTCGAGAAAATGGACCCCGTACAGCGGCTCGCCTTCACGCTGCACGTCATCGACGGACGCCCTCTCGCCGAGGTCGCCGTCTTGATGGAGGCATCGCTCGTCGCGACCAAGACGAGGGTATGGCGTGCGCGCCGCGCGATCGAGAAGCGCGCGCGCAAAGACGCCACCCTCGCCGCGTTCGTGCCGGACGAAGAAGAAAATAGTGACGACGATGATGACGGACCGCCCGAGAGCGGCGTTCAGGAAGGTCTTTGAACCATGGACCCGATCAGGAAGATCGAAGTCGAGCCGCTGAGTGAGCCGCGTTGGGCGAAGATCGAGAAATCGCTCTTCGCGCAGCTCGAGCACGCCGAGCTCGATCGGGAGCCGCAGATCAAGATGGTGTCCCAGCCGCCGCCCGCGCGGTCGTGGCGTTGGCGTCCGGCGGTCGCGCTCGTGATGGCAGGTGCGATGGCCGCCGCGGTCGGTGCGCTCGCCACCAAGTCGCTCTTCACGAGTCCACTACCTGCGACCGCGCCGGTCGCTTCGGCGCCGTCGCGCGTCGTTACCGGCAGCAGCGACTCGCACGTGGCCTTGGGAGAGTCGGACGTGGACGTGGCGCCGGAGTCGGCGGTGCTCGTGTCGGGAGACGACGAGCGCGGCATCATGGTGGTCGTCGATCGCGGCAAGGTGGAGTGCGAGGTCGCGCCGCGCAAGGGCCGCCCGCCGTTCGTCGTGCAAGCGGGAGACGTGCGCGTGAAGGTCGTCGGCACCCGCTTCACGGTGGCCCGCGACGCGCAAGGCGGAGGCGCGCACGTGCTCGTCGCGCACGGCATCGTCGAGGTGACGTCGCACGGACAGACGACGACGCTGCATGACGGCGACAGCTGGCCGGCCGCGCAGACGACGCAGACGCCCACGGCAATTGCGCCGGTGACGCCCTCCACCGTCACGCAGAACGATCCGCCGACCCCTGCGCCGCGCACGGTGCCTCGCTCTTCGCGACACAAGTCGGCGCCGCTGTCGAAGACCACGAGCCCGAAGGCGCCCATCGCGGCGACCGCCGATCCGCCGGCTTCACCCGCCGCTCCCGTCGCGCAAGCCGCTCCTGTCGGCACGCCTCCGCCCGCCTCTCCGCCGAGCCTCAACCTGCCGCCGCCGCCGCCTGCGGCACCCGCGGTCGTGCCGCCGCCTGCGCCTCCGCAGCCGAGCGCGCAAGAGTTGTACGAGAGCGCCGCGCAGCTCGAAGCGCAAAACCCCGATCAAGCGCTCGCGACGTACAAGAAGCTCGCAGGCGGTGGCGGCGCGTGGGCTGCCAACGCGCTCTTCGCGGCCGGTCGGCTCCAGGCGCATCGCGGACGCAACGCCGACGCCGCGCGCATGCTCGACGAATACCTCGTTCGCTTCCCGAACGGCGCGAACGCGGCGGACGCGCGGGAGCTCCTCGCGAAGGTGCGGTGAGCGCCGCGCGATCATCGCGGCTGACATCGGCGAGGCAAGCGGGCTACGTTTCTCGTCATGCCTCTTCGCCTCGTCGCGTCCGCGCTCCTGGCGCTCGCGATCGCGTTCGCCGCGAGGACGGCGTCGGCGGAGCGGCGGACCGTCGCGCTGGTGAACGGCAACGAGGTGGTCGAGCGGCAGGTACGGATCGCCCTCTCGACGTGGGAGCTCGACGTGCGTCACGTCGACTGGACGAGCCTCTCGAGCGGAATGCCTGGCGCAGCGAAGGAAGCGCGCCAGGTCGCGGACGCGCAGAAGGTCGACCTCGTCGTCTGGATCAGCGAGACCGGGCAGAGCCACGCGCTCTGGGTCTTCGACGCGCAAGCGGGTCACATCGTCACCCGCCCGCTGTCGATGGCGCCGCCGACCGACGCGCCAAACGCGGCGTCGCTCGCCCTTACGTTGAAGACGCTCATGCGATCGACGACCGCCGCGCCGGTGGAGGAGCGCATCAGCTCCGAGCGCGCACTCATGCCGGCGGCGGGCGTCTTTCGCGTCGAAGCGTACGGGGGACCGCGCAAGCTCGCCACGGTCGGCAGCTCGGCCGACTTGCGCATCGGCCTCGGAGCGCTCTGGTTTCCGAGCTTCCTCGGCGAGTACGCGGCGCTCGGTTTGAACTTCGCGGCAGGGCCTGGCGTCGGCGTCGCGAACGACTCGTTCGCGGGTCGCTTCCTCGATCTGGGCCTCGGCGTCGCGATCCGTGGGCGACTCCCGCTCGGCACCCGCTTCGCGATCGAGCCCGAGGTCGGTCCCGCGCTGCACTTCACCTCGCTCGACGGCGCGACGACCGTGCAAGCCGGCAACGTCCCGGTCAAATCGACGCAGCGCGACGCGGCGCTCGACGGCTCCGTCCTTTTCTCGTTCGCGCTCTCCCGCGCGGTGAGCCTCGGACTACGTGGTGGGGGGTCCTACCTCTTTCGCTACCAGAACTACACGGTCGGCGGCGCGCGGGTCCTCGAGCTCTCGCCGCTGCAGCTCCATGGCGCGATCGTCCTCGGAGCGCGGCTCAATTGAGCCGTCGTTCCGTGCAGCCCCTCGCGTCGGCGGATAGACTGTGATGGCGATGCGCACGTCGTCCGCCGCGCGAACCATCTTCGGCACCGTCCTCGGCGCCGCGGTCGCGTTCCTGGCGTGCGGCCGCGAAGAGACCATCGAGCTCTTGCCGATTTCCGACGGCGGCCAATCGTTCCAGGGAGACGGCGCGGAGCCTGACGCCGCGACACGCCCGTGCGATTTCGTCGACGCGGGTCCACGACAGGCGTGCCGCGGCAACGGTGCGTCGTGCCAAGGGCCGAGCGACTGCTGCTCCTCGCGCTGCGAAGCGAACGTCTGCCTCACGTCCGGAGTTTGCGTGGGACCTGGCGCGAGCTGCACGGCGCGCGACCAATGCTGCAGCGGGCGATGCGAGCCGGTCGGTAGCGGCGGCGGCGGCGGCGGCGGAGGGCGAAAGTGCACGAGCTTCTGCCTTGCCAACGGCGCCTCGTGCACCAGCGCCCAAGACTGCTGCTCGCACGCGTGCAACGGCGGCGCGTGCGGCGGCTCGCTCTGCCTGAAAGAGGAGAGCCCGTGCACGACCGGCGCGGACTGCTGCTCCGGGAGCTGCGACGGAGACGTCAAGCGGTGCCGCACCGGCGGCGGATGCAAGGCGACCGGTGACGAGTGCGATACGTCGGAGTGCTGCTCCGGCGTATGCACCTCCGGCAGCGGCGACGGAATGAGATGCGATCCGGGTCCTGGCCCGTGCCGCCCGCCTGGTGATTTTTGCAGCAACGACGGAGACTGCTGCCGCGCGCCCTGCACGCTCGGCCCGAATGGCTACAAGGTCTGCGCCGCGCCGCCGCTCCCCGACGGTCAGGGGTGCACCTCCAACGCCGACTGCGCCGGCCGCATTTGCACGGGAGTCCCTCCGGTGTGCGGCGCGCCCGCGCAGCTGTGCAAGTTCGTCGGCTCGCCGTGCAACGTCGCCTCCGACTGCTGCTCCGACCAGTGCCAGGGCGGTTTCTGCGCGACCAACTGCCCGCTGCGCTGAAGCGCTGGGCCGCAGCTACTCGTCGTCGATGTCGACGATCGTTCCGTCGGCGACGCGCTTCGCGATGGCGCGGATCTCCGCGTCCTCGACGCCGATGCACCCGAGCGTCCAGTCGCGCTCCGCGATCGTGCGGTCCTCGCTCTTGTTCCATCCTTCGGGCGTCCCGCCGTGGATGCCGATGTCGCCGCCGATCGTCGCGCCGATCGGCAGCGCGCCTTCGGTCTTGAGCGCGTTGAAGCGCTTTCGGTCCTCGGCGTTGGGGTAGTCGAGGCGCATGAAGATCGTGAACGACTTGGACGGTCCGCGATTGACGACGTGGTAACGCCCGACCGGCGTGGTGCGATCGCCTTCGCGGCGCTTGAAGCCGGGGCCGCCCGGACCGAGCGACACAGGGTACGTCGCGCTCCGCCCGTCCTTGTCCCACAGCTCCATCGTGTGCGCGCTCTTGTGGATCGCGATGCGCGTCACCTTCGTGCCGGAAGCCGGCGCCGAGCTCGAGACGAGCCCCGCCATCGCGAGCGCGACTGCCGCCCACGGGAAATGAAAAATCCCCATCGGTCTCTCCTCAGACCGTCCCGGCTGCCTTCCTCTTGGGTATAACGGCCCTCGCGATGCTGCCCGCCACCGTCACGGAGAAACTGGACAGCCTGCCGGCAAAGTCGGGCGTCTACCTCTTCAAGGACAAGAAGGGGACGGTCGTGTACGTCGGCAAGGCGAAGAGCCTTCGCAGCCGAGTTCGCAGCTATTTCCAGGCGGGCGGCACCGACACCCGCTTCTTCATTCCTATCCTCCACAAGGTCATCGCGGATCTCGACACGATCGTGACCGGCTCCGAGAAGGAAGCGACGATCCTCGAGAACGAGCTCATCAAGAGCCACAAACCGCGCTTCAACGTGAAGCTCCGGGACGACAAGGACTTCCTCTCCTTGCGCCTCCCGATGAAGGATCCGTGGCCGCGCCTCTACCTCGTGCGCCGCCCCTCCGGCGACGACGGCGCGCGCTACTTCGGCCCGTACCACTCCGCGACGAGCGCGCGGCGGACGCTGCACCTCGTGAACAAGCACTTCCAGCTGCGCACGTGCGGCGACACCGAGATGGCCGCGCGCCGCCGGCCGTGCCTCCAGTTCCAGATCAAGCGCTGCCCCGCGCCGTGCGTCTACGAGGTGGACCCGGCGTGGTACGGCGAGCAGGTCGACGCGGTCGCCAAGTTCCTCGACGGCCGGCACGACGAGCTCTCGCGCGATCTCATCTCTCGCATGCACGCCGCCGCGGAAAGCATGCGCTTCGAGCTCGCCGCGGTGTACCGCGATCAGCTCCGCGCGATCGAGAAGGTGCGCCAGTCGCAGCGTGTCGTCAGCGTGGACGACGTCGATCGCGACGTGCTCGGCCTCTACCGCGAAGGCGATCTCGTCGAGCTCGCGCTCCTCTACGTGCGGTCGGGAACGCTCGCCGAGGTGGCGACGTTCTCGCTCAAGCAAGCAGAGATTCCGGACGAGGAGATCGTGGCGGCCTTCCTTGCCCAGCACTACGGCCGCGAGGGAGACGACGGCGACGTGCTCGTCCCGATCCCGCGCGAGATCGTCGTCGCCTTGCGCCCAGAGGGCACGACCGGCATCGAAGAGTGGCTCGGCGAGCGCGCGGAGCACAAAGTCGAGATCGTCTCTCCTCAGCGCGGCCCGCGCGCGCACCTCCTCGAGCTCGCCGTCGACAACGCGCGGCACTCGTTCGCCGAAAAACGCCGCGCCTCCGACGACGTCGAGGAGCGCCTCAAACAGCTGCAAGAGCGCCTGCGTCTCCCGTCGCTCCCCCGCCGCATCGAGTGCTGTGACATCTCGCACCTCGGCGGCGACGACACGGTCGGCGCGGTCGTCGCGATGAAGGACGGCTTGCCGGACAAGAAGCGGTACCGCACGTTCAAGGTGAAGGGCCCGGCAGAGGGCGGGGGAGGGGACGACTACGGCGCGATGTACGAGGTGCTCGCGCGCAGGTTCCGGAGGGGCAGGGCCGCGGTGGGATCGGCGACGGAGTCGGCGTCGGGTTCGGAGTCGGAGGCGGACGTCGAGTGGGATCTTCCGGATCTGTTCGTCGTCGACGGAGGGCGCGGGCAGCTCGCGGTGGCGTTGGCCGCGGCCCACGATCTCGGCCTCCACGACCTGCCGATCGTCGCGCTCGCGAAGGAGAAGGAGAACGTGCTCGAGGAGACGCTCGTCGATCGCGTCTACCTGCCCGGCCAGAAGAACCCGATCCCGCTCCGCAGCCACTCGGCGTCACTCTTCTTCCTCGCGCGCCTCCGCGACGAGGCCCACCGCTTCTCGAACCGCGGCCGCGAGAAGGTCGGCAAGGCGCGCAGGTTCAGGTCCATCCTCGACGACATCAAGGGCATCGGCGACAAGACGAAGAAGGCGCTCCTGAAGACGCTCGGCTCCGTCGACGCGATCCGGCTGGCCGACGACGCGGCCCTCCTCGCCGTTCCCGGGGTCAACAAGCGCCACGTCCGCGTCCTCCGTGAGGCGCTGCCGAAGGTCGAGAGCCCGGCCGAGGCGAAAGCGACCGAAGAAACGAGCCCCGCGAGCCTGCTGCCAACCAAGGAGGCACCTGGCAACTGAGTTGGCAGGTGCGCTTCTGTAAGTGCCGAAGATTGCTCAGGCCGTCGCGGCCGAGCCCTGGCATATGCCATGCTGAAGGGGGTTGGGGTTCTGTGGTACCGTCTCGCCCGCCTTACCCCTTTATAAGGAGCGCGCATGGGATCGCATGGGATTCAAAAGGTGAAGTCGGTCGCGTCGGTCGCGTCGATCGGGTCTGTCGCGAAGTCCGTCGCCAGGGCGGTCGCCTCCGTGGGCTTCATCTCGGGCGTCGCCGTCGCCGCGGGTTGCCTCAGCCGTCCGGTCACGTCGCAGCCGCCGACGACGAAGACCAACTTCACCGCCGTCGTTCGCCAGGCTTCGGTCGACAAGGTCGACGTCCTGTTCGCGGTCGACAACTCCGCATCGATGGGAGACAAGCAGTTCCTCCTCGCGCAAGCCGTCCCCGACTTGCTGAGCCGCCTCGTGACGCCGAACTGCGTCGACGAAGCCGGCAAGGTCCTCGGCACGACGACCGACGGAAAGTGCGCCGCGGGCAAGGCGGAGTTCCAGCCGGTCCACGACCTCCACATCGGCATCGTCTCGTCGTCCCTCGGCGGGCGCGGCGGTGACGTGTGCGACGGCACCGATCCGGTCGGCACCGGCGCCAAGCGCCACGACGACGATCAGGGCCACCTCCTCAACCGCGGCAGCGTGGTCGACCCCACCGGCAAGACGATCGACTCGGCAGAGGTCACGACCCCCGACACCGGCGCATCGAACTACCTCGCGTGGTTCCCGAGCGTCGACGCGAACAAGGGCAAAAACGCGCCCGCGAACGCGCCGCCGATCACCGACGTCGCCAAGCTCCAGGCTGACTTCGTCGAGGCCGTCGGCGGCGTCCACGAGTATGGCTGCGGTATCGAGTCGCAGATCGAGTCGTGGTACCGCTTCCTCGTCCAGCCCGATCCGTACAACGCGATCATTCCCGATCCGAAGGACGGCCGCCGCCGCGCGCTCGATGGCGTCGATGGCACCGTGCTGAAGCAGCGCGCCGACTTCCTCCGCCCCGACTCGCTCGTCGCGATCATTCTTCTGTCCGACGAGGACGACTCGGCCCCTGATCCGCGCGCCGTCGGCGGCCAGGGCTGGGCGTACAACATGAAGCGCTTCCCCGGCTCGGTCGGCGGCGGCGCGGCGCGTGGCACATCGGCGTGCAACGACGTCACCAAGATCACGACCGGCGAATGCACGTCGTGCGGCTTCCCCGGCCACGGCTCGGACCCGAACTGCCAGCAGCCGGGCGACGTCGACACCGGCACCGGCCAGCCGCAGCTCGGCTACTACAAGGCCGCCGAGGACACGCTCAACACGCGCTACGTTCGCCTCAAGGAGCGCTACGGCGTCGATCCGCAGTTTCCGATCAGCCGTTACGTCAACGGCCTCAAGAACTACACGGTGCCGAACCGTGACGGCGAGGTCTACGACGGCGTCGGCTCCGACGGGAAGCCGAACAACTCGTACAACGCCCGCCCCAACTGCACCAACCCCCTCTTCGCGCAGAACCTCCCGAGCGACGGCGGCGCCGAGCTCTGCAAGCTGACGCGCGGCCCGCGCACGAGCGATCTCGTGTTCTACGCCGCCATCACCGGCGTTCCGTGGCAGCTCCTCACGCAGGATCCGAAGGATGCGGCGAGCCCGTTCCTCTCGGCGATCCCCAACGATCGCTGGAAGCAGATCATCGGCAACGATCCCGAGGCGTACGACTTCACCGGCATCGACCCGCACATGATCCAGTCGCAGACGCCGCGCGCGGGTCTCCCCGACGCGACCGCCAGCGACACCGCGGATCCGCTCCACGGCCGCGAGTGGGACACCGGCAAGAACGATCTCCAATACGCCTGCACCTTCCAGCTCCCGGCGCCGAAGGACTGCAAGCTCGCGAAGTTCGCGGGCGCGTGCGACTGCGCGAGCGGGACTCCTCCGCTTCCGCCGCTTTGCGACGCGACGACCAAGACGACGCAGGTGCGCGGCAAGGCGTACCCGTGCATTCGCGAGCTCACGGTCGCCAAGAAGCTCGGCGACCAGGGCATCGTGGCCTCGCTCTGCCCGCGTGAGCCGTCGAACACGGCGAGCCCGGACTACGGCTACCGCCCCGCCGTCCGCGCGATCGTCGACCGCCTCAAGAACGCGCTCGCCAACCAGTGCCTCCCGCAGCAGCTCTCGGGCAGCACGTGCGGCGACGTGCCGTGCCTCATCCTCGAGACATTGGCGATCCCCGGTCCGCAGAGCGACTGCAGAAACATCCCGGGCCTCGTGGAGCCGGATCCGACCGTCCTCCTGAAGTTCCGCGAGCAGCAGAAGGCCCAGCAGGGCGACGTGAAGGGCGACGCCGGTCCCGGCTTCGTCGACGCCACGAAGCTCCCGGTTTGCCAGGTCACCCAGCTCGTCCCGCCGGGAGCGCGTCCGGACTCGTGCACGAACCAGGCGGTCACGTCGAAGTTCAAGTACGCGCAGGACTTCCAGAACGGCTCGTGCGCCGCCTCGAGCGAAGCGGGCTGGTGCTACGTGGAGGGGACGGCCGCAGGCACCTGCCCGCAGGCGATCCTCTTCTCGGCGACCGGCAACCCGCAGGTCGGCTCGAAGATCAGCCTCCAGTGCATCGAATCGAGCGGGGGCGACGCCGGGAAGTGATCGGACGTCTCTAAGCGTTACAGAAGGGCGCGGGGCTTTCGTCTCCGCGCCCTTCGTGTTTAATGGCGCTGCGCATGGCCGCTCCGACCGCCAAGAAGACGATCCTCATCATCGAGGACGAGCCCCACATCGTGATGGGCCTCAAGGATTCGCTCGAGTTCGAGGGGTTTCGCGTCGTGACGGCAGGGAAGGGCAAGGAAGGGATCGCCCTCGCGCGGTCGGAGAGCCCCGACGCGGTGGTGCTCGATCTCATGCTCCCCGACATCAACGGGTACAACGTGTGCGAAGAGATCCGCCGCTGGAACTCGTTCGTGCCGATCATCATGCTGACGGCGCGTTCGCAGGAGACGGACAAGATCCGCGGCCTCGACGCCGGTGCGGACGACTACCTCACGAAGCCCTTCAGCGTGAACGAGCTCATCGCGCGCATGCGCGCCATCTTTCGCCGCGCGCAGCGAGGGAGCACGGCGCCGGAAGCGTTCGACGTCGGCGACGCGAAGATCAATTTCGCGGCCCACACCGCCATGGTGCGCGGTGAGGAGCACCAGCTCTCGTTCTACGAGGTGGAGCTGATGCGCCTCCTCGTCGAGCGCATCGGCCAGCCGGTGAGCCGCGACGAGATCCTCTCGAAGATTTGGGGTCTCGAGTCGCTCCCGACGAACCGCACGGTGGACAACTTCATCGTGAAGCTACGAAAGAAGATCGAGAAGAGCCCCGACAAGCCGGCGCACATCCTCACTGTGTACGGCTTCGGCTACAAGCTCGTGCCCTAGCCGCTTACGTCTGGACCATTTGACCAATGGGCTCACCAGCGCCGTACCGTGGATCTGCGAATGGCCGCTCACGGGTGCTCGACGTGCGTCCGGGCATGCTTCTCACCAATGTGCTGTTCGCGCTCGCGGTGCCGGTGTGCCTTGGGGTAGGCGCCCTGACCGCAGCGCTGGCGGCGGGCGCGACTGGCACCGGCGCCGGCGTCTACGCGCTCATGGCCGTAGTCTTCGTCCTCACCAGCTTCGTTCCGGGGACGCTGGCGTATCAGGGGCTTTTCACCGTCGTGCGCTTCCGAGTCGACGGCGAGGACCTCGCGATCGAGTGGCGGCGCCGCGGTCACGTCGTGAAGGTGGAGTCGGTACGCGTCGCGGACGTCGTCGATGTGGCGATCTCCGACACGCCGCTCTCCAACGGCGTTCCGGCGTTTGGCCTCGTCATCGGGACGCGGGCCGGCGACATCTCGCTCTCCGACGACGTCGCGACGACACGCGACCGCTACGTTTCGCGATGCGCCGCCATGGCTGCGTTCCTCGACGTTGCGGTGCGCCCATAGACGGGAGTTGCGAGAGAGCCGTGGCTAGGGCTTTACCGCGCATTTGCCTGCGCGGCACTCCGCGTCGGGTTTGTTGCAGTCCCACGCCGCGCCGCAGCGCGATTTCAGGCCCGCTTTCGCTTTCTGCTGGCACACCTGCTCGATTTTTCGCACCCACGCCTTCGTGCCCGCGACCGGTTTGCATGGCGTGCAGCAAAGGAGCTCGCCACCGAGGACCAGGTTCGTCGCGGCGCAGTCGTCGTCCTTTTTGCATGCATCGGCTTGCTTCGGGAACGCGCGATCGCGCGGAGGCTCGGGAGGGTCGTCCTTCGTCGTCGGCGTGAACATCGGCGCGCCCGGCGTCGGAGTCGGCGTCGGGGTCGCCGCCGGAGTCGGCTTCGGAGTCGGAGTCGGAGTCGGGGTCGCCATCGCCGCGAGCTCGCTCGGATCCCGAATCGGCACCTCCTCCACCGGCGGCCGGGCGATGTTTTTCTGGCACATGCCCGCGCCGAGCCCCGCGCCCACGAGCATCACGACGAAGGCGCGCTGCATCCGCGCTCAGCCTCCCGGGGCCACGAACACGACCTCGACACGTGCGTTGCGCGCGCGTCGGGGGACGTCCTCCGGATCGACCACCGGCGCGCGGGCGCCTGCGAGCTCGGCGCGCACCTTGCCCGAGGCCGCGCCGCCGCCGACGAGCGCCTTCACGCACGCGTCGGCGCGCTCGCGATCGGCTTTGGTCTCTTTGTCGCTCGGCGCCTCGGCGTCGTGGACGACGAGCTGCACGCTGAATGTGGGGTGTGCGGCGGCGACGCGACCGAGCTCGGCGAGCTTCGACTCAATCGCCGGAACGAGCGCCGTGCCCTTGAACGCGCCGCGCAGCGTGACGACGACGCCGCGCTCGTCGCGCACCGGATCCCAACCGGCCGCCGCAGACAGCTCGGAGAGGAGAGTGTCCCCTTGCGCGGTGCCGCCGCCGCCCGCCTCGCGCCGCACCTTCGAGAGGATCGAGAGGCACGTCGCGCGCAGGCGAGACGCGGGATCGATCGGCGCAGGTCGCGGAGTGCCGGCAAGCGTTTTGTCGAGCTCGTCGAGGCCACGCTCCGCGTCGGCAAGCCCTGCGGTCGCCGGCGCGAGCAGGTGCGCGGCGCCGCACAAAAGACGGGCCTGCGTCGCGAGCGCGCGAGCAGCTACGAGGCGTGCCGCGTCGCGCTGCGGATCGGCGGGCCCGCTCGGAGGCGGCGCGAGCGCTTCGCGCGCCACCTTGACCTGCTTGTCGAGATCGTCGCCTTCGCGATCCGCGGCCTCGCGCGCGCCGGTGAGCTGCCGCGCATCGTCCGCGGCCTTTGCGAGCTGCGCGGTCGCCTCGGCTTCTTCGCGCGTCGCCCTCGCCAGGCGAGCCAACGCGAACGCGTGGGAAAATCCCGCGATCGCGCGCTCGGCCTGGAGCGCCGCGCCCGTATCGTCGCCCGCGTGATCGGCCGCGAGCGCGAGGCGGCGTGCCTCTTCTGCTTTCGCGAACGCCTGCGGCGCGAGGGCCGCGGCCTCTTTCGCCGCCGCGCTCGATCGTGCGCGG
The DNA here is from genome assembly GCA_038231275.1 of Polyangiales bacterium. GTDB lineage: Bacteria > Myxococcota_A > Polyangia > Polyangiales > Polyangiaceae > JANYHK01. The sequence continues at coordinate 118,847 of JBBRLQ010000002.1, read as the reverse complement.
TTCATCTCGTCGAGCTGGCTCTGCGCGGCGAGCTTCGTCCCGCCTGCGCACGCGCCAAGCGTCGTCACGAGCGCGGCGACGAGCGCGAGCGCCCCGAGCTTGCCCACGGCGATCACCGGTCACCTCCTGCGTCGGAAGGGCCCGCCTTCGGCTTCTTCGGCACGCCTGCGTCGGCGCCCGATAGCGACGTGCGCGTCGGCGCGTCGCTCTTCTCGCGCGACGTCTGATCCAGCAGCGCGCGGAGTCTCCCGTTGCGCGCGATCCCTTCTTCGAGGAGCGCGCGCTCGCGATCGGCCTGCGCTCCCGCGTCGAGCGCACCGCTCCGCGCCGCCGCCGCCTTTCGCTCCGCCTCCGCCGCGCGCGCGAGATCCTCCGCCGCCTCCGCCCACTCACGGGCGAGCAAGTCCGCCTGCCGCGCGTGCGTCTCGTCGCCCGCGCTCCTCATCCGCGCCGCGCGCTCCATGGCGTCGCGAGCGCGCTTCACCAGGTCCACGGTCACCGCTTTCTTCGCCGCATCCTGCTCCACGCCGTCCAGGATCGCCGTCGTCGTACGCGTCTCGTCTGCGAAGGCCAGCGCCCCCGCGAGCGACGCGGCGACGAACGCGGACGCGAGGACGGCCACTCCGATCGTCCATCTCTGCGTCGTTTTGTCGCGGATCTTCATCCAGGCCTTCATCCACAGCGTTTTAATGCACGCGGGCCCAGAGATAAACTCCGTTCTCCGTTCGTGTGCGAGACGTAGCGAAACCTGCTTCAAAAGCTATCGTTCGCGTCTCAGCGTAGGAAATCGCGGGCGGTGCGCGTGGTGCGCGTGCGAAGAAAGCTCGCCCTGCTGTTGGGGCTGCGGTCGTGGAGGCTCGCATGAAGCGTTCGAGTGTCGTGTCGGCGACGCTGCTCTTGGTGACGGTGGTTGCGTGCTCGGGATCGAAGTCGGGCTCCGGCTTCGAAGGGGCAGGCACCACCAAAGGAGGCGCCGCGAACGGCGCTGGCGGTCCGGGCGGGACGGACACCGGCGGAGGCCCTGTCTTGAACGGCGGCGACGCGGGGCAGGCCAACGGCTGCGGCTTCGCGGACACCACCGATCACGACGGCGACGGCTACTCGTCCGCCGATGGCGACTGCAACGACTGCGACGTGAACGTGAATCCCGGCGCGTTCGACGTCCCTGGCGACAACAAGGACGAGGACTGCAACGGCAAGATCGACGACGACGGCGCCTCCTGCGACGCCTCTCTCGCGATCGCCTCGGCCGACGCGATGGACGCCGCGCGCGCGCTCGGCCTCTGCAAGTCGGCCGACGCGAAGGCTACCGGCAAGAGCAAGACCTGGGGCGTCCTCTCGGCGCGCTACGTGCTCCCCGACGGAAACGCGCTCCCCGACGCGATGGGCCACGGCCTCCTGAAGGCGCTCGGCGGAAACAAGCCGCAAGAAGGCGGCGTCATGCTCGCCCTCTCGAGCGGCACCGCGCGCGCGCCCGGCGATTCCGGCTACAAAGACGTCGGCGGCGACAACAAGGGCTACACCTCTGGCACGCCCGCGGGGTACCCGAAGGAGTCGCCCGCGTGCCCGGGGATCAGCACCGGCGAGGCCCACGACGGCGCCGCGCTGGAGCTCACGATCCGCGTGCCCACGAACGCGAAGAGCTTCACGTTCCAAGAGAACTTCTTCACGTACGAGTTCCCCGACTACATCTGCAGTGAGTACAACGATTTCTACGTCGCGATGCTCACGCCGCAGACGCCGCACCTCCCGGACGCGAACATCGCGTTCGATCAGGATGGCAACCCGGTCAGCGTGAACAACAGCCTCCTCCAGGCGTGCGTGTCGCAGACGCCGCTCGGCACCAACAAGCACTTCCCTTGTCCGCTGGGTCCTTCGAGCCTCAAGGGCACCGGCTTCGACAACAGCGCGGCGACCGGCTGGCTCCAGACGACCGCCCCCGTGAAGGCCGGCGGGACCATCACGCTCCTCCTCGCCATCTGGGACTCCGGCGACGGGCGCCTCGACTCGACAGTGCTCATCGACAAATTCGCGTGGTCCGCAAACGAAGCGAGCGGCGCGACGACGACCCCCGCACCGACGCGCTGACCCGCACGCCGCGCCCGGCGAACCTCCCCGCGTAGTACGTCGGGAGCGCACGCATCCTTTGCGGCAAAACCCACTGAATTTGCGAGGGTCTTTGCCCTGCTCACCTTGACCGGGACCCCCCGGACGGATAGTCCATATGTGGGATGCCCGGGGCGGGTAATGGCCAGCAAGCCGAGGAGGCCGGCACGATCGTCGAAGGGCTGCGGTCCGGCTCCAACGCCGCCGCCGCGTTTTCGTTTGGCAAATACCAGCTCTTCGCCTCCCTCGGCCGTGGCGGCATGGCGGACGTGTTCCTCGCCGTCTCGCGCGGGCCCATGGGTTTCAACAAGCTCGTCGTCATCAAGCGCCTCCGCCCCGCGCTCGCCGAAGAGGCCGCGTTCCGGCAGATGTTCCTCGACGAGGCCCGCCTCGCCGCCCGCCTGAACCACCCCAACGTCGTCCACACGTACGAGGTCGGCGAGCACCACGGGATCTACTTTATCGCGATGGAGTACCTGGAGGGGCAGTCCCTCAACAAGGTCATCAAGGAAGCCGTCAAGCGGGGCGACCGCATCGACCCCATGTATTGTGCACGCATCGTGGCCGACGCGGTGGCCGGCCTGCACCACGCGCACGAGCTCCGCGACTACGACGGGCGACCTCTCAACATCATCCATCGCGACGTCAGCCCTCACAACATCTTCGCGACGTACGACGGCCACGTGAAACTCGTCGACTTCGGCATCGCCAAGGCGGCGCTGAGCTCGACGGAGACCGAGGTCGGCGTCCTCAAGGGCAAGGTCGCGTACATGGCGCCCGAGCAGGCCATGGGCGGCCCCATCGACGCGCGCGCCGATCTCTTCGCGATGGGCATCGTGCTGTGGGAGCTCTTGACCCAGCAGCGCTTGATGACCGGCGACAGCGCGGCCAACACGCTCCACCGCCTGATGAACCTCTCGATCCCGCGCGTCTCGAGCGTGATGCCGGGGATCGATCCGCACCTCGACGCGATCGTCGCGAAGGCCTTGGAGAAGGAGCCGGACAGACGCTTCCAGAGCGGCGCCGAGATGCGCGACGCGCTCGAGGGGTGGATCGGCAGCACCGGCCGCCTCGTGAAGCAGGACGACGTCGGGCGCGTCATCGGCAACATGTTCCTGCGCCTCCGCGAAGAGGTGCAGCGCCAGATTCAGACGCACATGGCGGCGGTCTCGGCGGCGAGCTCGACGGGCGAGCTGCAGGCGCTGACGGCGGACTCGCTCAAGCGCCTCGAGCAGAACGGCTCGACGAAACTCCTGCGGCTCGGCGGGAGCGGGAGCGGCAGCGGCGTCATCTCCGCGTACCCGCCGCCCGCGCCGGAGTCGCAGCAGCAGGCCGCGCCTCCCCCGCCCTCGATGGCGCACTCGGGGCAAGTGCAGAGCGTCATGCCGCCGATGCCGTCGGTGCAGACGCACCCCTCGCAGTACCTGAACCCGCAGCCGCAGCCGAGCGGGGGAGGGCGCGTCGCGCTGCTGGTCGTCGCGCTCCTTTTGGGCCTCGGGTTCCTCGTCACGCTGGCGCTCCTCTTGAGGCCGCACGTCAAGACGGGTCCCATCGCGGGGATCGACGCGGCCGCGACGGTTGGCTCCGCACCGACACCGAGCGCGCTCGTGACGGTGGATCCGACCGCGCCGTCCGCGTCTTCGCCGCTCTCCACATCGCCGACGGCGTCCGCGCTCGCGACGAACGACACACCGCCCCTCTCGCCGAGCGGAAGAAAGCCGAACCCGAACCCGCACCCGGGTCCGACCCACAAGCCTCCGCCTCCGCCCCCGCCGCCCTCGGGGCAGCCCGCCGCGTCGGACGATCCGGGCTTCCTCACCCTCCAGACCTACCCCTTCACGAAGGTGTCCGAGGGTGGGCGGTCTCTCGGGACGACGCCCCTCTACAAGCTCTCCCTCCCCGCCGGCACCCACGTCCTCACGCTCGAGAACCCTGACCAGGGCATCAAGCAGACGTATACTGTGACCATCAAGAGCGGGGAGAACTTCAGCAGGAGCCTTGGATTGAAATGATCAGAAGTCGCTTCTTCGGGCGACGCCTCGCGCAGGTCGCGGCGCTGTCGCTACTCCCGCTCTTGCCGATGACCGGCGGCGCGTGCGGGCAAAAGGAGCACTCGCCGACGCCGCCCGCCGCCCAGCCGATCATCATCGGCGTCTCGCTCGGCCTGACGGGCTCGCTCGACTCGTTCAGCGCGCCTCTTCAAAACGCGATCCGCGTCGCCGAGGGTCAGATCAACTCGCTCGGCGGCATCTCCGGCCGGCCCGTCTCCTTCAAGGTCGTCGACGACACGAGCGACGAGGGCGCGGTCGCCGCGAAGGCCGTTCAGAGCCTGCTCGATCTCGGCGCCGTAGCCCTCATCGGCCCCGTCGGCAGCTCGCAGGTCGTGGCCACGCAGAAGCTCGCGGCCGACAAGCACGTGATCATGATCTCGCCGAGCGCGACCTCGCCGGATCTGTCCACGATCCAGCCGTCGCACGATCGCTACTTTTTCCGAACGACGCCGCCCGACGATCTGCAAGGCAAGGCCGTCGCCCTCTTCGCCCTGAAGGGGCCGCCGCGCACCGGGGGCACCGACGGCGGCGTGGACGGCGGCACCGTGGGCACCTCCTTCTGCACGAAGATGGCGATGGTCTACATCGACAATTCGTACGGCAACGCGATGTCGAAGGTCGTCGGCGACTACCTCCGGGGCAAAGGGGGCACCATCACCGCGAACGTGAAGGTGCCGGTGAAGCGCGCCGACAACTACAAGGCGGAGGTCGATCAGGTCATCAAGTCGACCCCGCAGTGCCAGGCCCTGATCGCTTACGACGACGTCGGCGATCAGTACATGGTCGACCTGAAGTCGCGCATCGCCGAGCTCGGACCGGACTTCATCGTCATCGGTACCGACGGCGTCTACACGTCCGGCTTCATCACCAACGGCCGCGCCGACAAGACGAACCCGTCGTCGCCCACGGTGGCCGAAGGCGTCTATGGCACCAACCCCGACACGAACCCCCCGACCGGCGAGTTCTCGGATTTCAGAAATTTGTATAATGCATACTTCCCGCTCGGCGCAGGGAAACAGCCCGACGCGTACACCGCGAATACGTACGACGCCGCGATCCTCGCCATCCTCGCCATCGTGCAGGCGGGGACGGTGACCGACGGCGCCAAGATCCGCGACGCGCTTTACCAGGTCTCGAAGGGCGGCATCGCCTACGGCCCCGCGCAGCTCGGCGACGCGATCCAGGCGATCCTCAGCGGGCAGGACATCGACTACAAGGGGGCGTCCGGCAACGTCGATCTCGACGACAACGGGAACACGATCTCCGACTACATCGTCTGGAAGGTCGTGGCCGGCGCGTACGCCGAGCCGCCCATCGATCGCATCAAGGCCACAGAGCTCCAATGATCCGCTTCGTCGTCGGCACCGCGCTCCTCGCGCTCGTCCCCGTCGTGTCCAGCGTCGTGTTCGTCGCGTGCTCGGCCAAGGACGCCGCGCCGCCGTCCACCGGGACGTACACCATCACGTTTCCGTCCACCGCCGCGGCGGTCGCGAGCGATGGGGTGAAGGTCTACGTCTTCGACGCGGCGGATGGAGGCGCGCAGCTGTGCCCGTCCCTCGTCCTCGCGCGCAAGAGCAACCAGGCGCTGCCGACGCCGCTCGTCGAGGCCGCGCTCGTGCCGACGTGCGAGCTGTCCGCCGGCAAGGGCCAGGTCACGATCTCGTACGGCGCCCGCGCGGTGCTCGCGGTGGCGCAGAAGAACAACGCCGATTTCCTGATCGGGTGCGCCATCCAGAACGTCGGCGAAGGGAGCACGCAGGTGCCGGTGCAGCTCGCGCTCGCGTCGACGACTCTCGACGTGCCGGCCACCAAGTGCGCGACCCTCGGCGATCACTGCGCCGCGCGCTGTCAGTAGCGCGTCAGTAGCGCGTCAGTTGCATTTCGCGATGCCGCACTGGAGCGACGGCGTGAGGGCCGCCTGCGTGGGGGCCGCGACGTCCTTCTGACGGAAGAGGAAGAACGCGCCGGCCGCGCCGCCGACCACGACGATGCCCGCGATCGTCCAGAAGACGGGGCTCGAGAAGACGCCGCCGCCGCCCCCCTTGTCGCCGTCTTTCCCGCCCCCGCCGGTGACGGGGGGCGTCGCGACGGTCGGCTGCGCATCGGCCACGGCCGACTTGGGGGCTTGAGGGTTGCCGACCTCGAAGGCGACGTCGTCGCGATCGTCGAGCGCCTGCGCGTAGTACTCGACGCGAGTCTTGCCGGCGGGAGGAGCGGGGAGATCGACCGCGACGCTTTGGCCGACGTTCGCCTGCGCCGTTGCGTAGTCGCCGGACGTCGACCAGCGGTAGCCGACGGTGACCTTCTTCACGATGTGGGTCGGATCGCGCGTCGTCACGCGGAGGACGCCGGCTTCCTGCGCGCGCACGGTGGCCGCGACCTCGATGCCCGGCTTCATCGGCTGGGCGCGCCAGAAACCGCGCGCCTCGAAGAACGGCGTCGTCACCTTGGGGCCTTGGTTCGGATCGACCTGGTACTCCGGCTCGTAGGTCATGAGGAGGATGAACGCCTCACGCGCCGGATCTTCGTGATCGAGGAAGCCGTGCGTGACGGCGAGGATCTTGTACGCGCGCACGAGCTGGTCGTGCGACAGGCCCCGCTGCTTGACGACGCGCTCGGCGACCTTGTTCGCGTCCTCGAACTCGAGCTTTCCGTACAGCTGCTCGGCGGTCTCCACGTCGGCGAAGGCGGGCACGGCGGGCGGCGGCGGCTTCGGCGTCTTCGGCGCGGCGAAGATCGGCGGCGTCCACGGCTCGGCGGCGCGTGCGACCGGCGTTCCCTGAACGCCGACCAGCACGCACGCGACGACCGCTGCCACGAGGGACGAATGCCGCATCGCCCTTCAGGATAGTAGAGGTGGGGGCCGCGTGGTAGCAATCCGCACCATGCCGCGCGAGACGCCCCGTGCCTCCTGGGACCAGTACTTCATGAACATCGCGCGTGAGGTCGGCACGCGCTCGACCTGCGATCGCAAGCACGTGGGCGCCGTCATCGTCCGCGACAAGTCGATCCTCGCGACGGGCTACAACGGCTCGATTCGCGGCCTCCCGCACTGCGACGAGGAGGGGCACTTGATGGAAGAAGGGCACTGCGTTCGCACGGTGCACGCCGAGGCCAACGCGATCGTGCAGGCCGCCAAGAACGGCGTGAGGATCGACCAGGCGGGCATCTACGTGACCGCGTCGCCGTGCTGGGGGTGCTTCCGCCTCATCGCGAACGCCGGGATCGGGCGCATCTACTTCGGCGAATTCTACCGCGATCAGAAGATCTACGAGTTCTCGCAGAAGATCGGCATCGAGCTCGTCGATCTCTCCAAGAGCGCATGAGCGAGGCGAGCGCGGAGAAGAAAGGGGCGGCGCGGCGCCTTTCGGTCGCGGTCGTGCAGGGCGGGCCGTCGAGCGAGGCGGAGGTCAGCCGGGCGGGAGCGGCGGCGGTGGCGAGGGCGCTCGTGGCGGCGGGGCATCAAGCGGCGCGCCTGGAGCTCGACGCGTTCCTCGCCGAGTCGCTTCGCGGCGGCGGCTACGAGGTCGTGTTTCCGGTGGTCCACGGCGCGGTCGGGGAGGACGGCGCGCTTCAAGGTTTGCTCGAGGTGCTCGAGATCCCGTACGTTGGCTCCAACGTGCTCGCGAGCGCGCTGGCGATGGACAAGCGGCTCGCGCGCCGCGTCTTCGCCGAAGAGGGGCTGCCGGTGGCCAAGGGCCTCGCGCTTTCGCGGGGAGATGCAGCCGTCGGCGCAGCCAGAGCGCGTCGCGAGATCGGCGCGCGCCTCGTCGTGAAGCCGGCGTCGCACGGCTCGGAGATCGGCGTGACGCGGCTGGCCGAGGATGCGCCCGACGCTGACGTCGCCCGCGCGCTCGACGCGGTGTGGGAGCTCGACGACGTCGCGATCGTCGAGCACTTCGCGATGGGGCGGGAGATCACGTGCGGCATTCTGGATCTCCATGGCCAGGAGCCACGCGCGCTTCCGCCGACCGAGATCGCCTCGCCGAAAGATGCATTCTACACGTACGAAGCGCGCTACGCGCCGGGGCGCAGCGTCCACACGTGCCCAGCCGAACTCGGCGAGCTCACCGGCGAGGTCCTGCGCGTGGCGCTCGCCGCCCACCGCGCGCTCGGCTGCCGTGACCTGTCGCGCGCGGACTTCGTGGTGGGCGACGCCGACTCCCCTTCGAGGATCACGCTGCTCGAGGTGAACACGATGCCCGGGATGACCGCGACGAGCCTCTATCCAGAGGAGGCGGCGGCGGCAGGCATGGACTTCCCCGCGCTCTGCGCCGCCTTCGTCGAGAGCGCGCGCGCCCGTGGGCCGTCGCGCCGCGTCGCCGCCCGTCCGCTGCCGCGGTAATCGGCCGACCCAAGATCGGCGCGTTCTGCGGGTCGTTCCCTTACCCACCATCGGCCGCGGCCCGCCGCGGACGTTCGCGGTGAGCTCGTCGGCCTGGTGCCCTTGTCACTTCGGGTCGGCGGGCGCACGCTTAGAGGACGTATGGCGCGCGACTCGCTGTTTGGAGAGCAGATCATCTGGAGCGGGCGGCCGAAGGTCGTTAGCGTCCCGCTGTTTTACCGGCTCGCCGCGGCGTGCCTGGTGGTGTTCGCCTTGAGCACGCTCTGCTTCGCCGCGGTGCTGGGGCGCACGCTCCACGTCCACGTCGGCGGAATGGTGGCGTTCGCCGGGTGGTGCGCGAGCCTCGCCCTCGCGGCGTGGCGGCTGCCTCTCGTGTGGCGCTCGGGCGTCGAGTACCTGGTCACCGACAAGCACGTCATCTGGCGCCGCGGCCGCATCCGCCGCATGATCGATCGCGACGCCGTGAGCTACGCGCTCATCCGCTGGAGCGCCGCCGACTCCACGAGCGGCGATCTCGTGCTCGTCCGCGCCGTTCCCACCGGCGCGCTGCGGCGAACGCTCAGCTTGACGCTGTCGGACGTCGAGGCCCCCGATCGTATCTGGTCGATCGTACGCGGCGTCGCTCCCGGCGCTTCGCTCGGTGACGGATCGCGTGCGCTCGCGCAGCGACTCGACGACGGTGAACGCGTCGTGTGGACCGCCGTGCCGATGGCGTCACCGTGGACCGTGCGCCGCGTCGTCTCGATGGCGCTCGCGACCGTCCTCGCGCTCGCCGCGATTCGCACTGTGGCCAAGGCGATCCCGCCGCTCGCGAAGATCCTCCGACTCCACGCGCTGCCTCCCGGCGCCATCGCGCTGCTCGTCCTCGGCGTCGCGCTCGGTGCGCTGCTCCTCGTCGCGGTCGCCGTCGGCGTTGGCTACAGCGCGCTCGTGCGGCCGTCGAGGCTCGCCCGCGTCACACGTTATTTCGTCACCGATCGGCGCGTGCTCATCCACCGCGGCCTCGAAGAGCTGCACCTCGATCGCTCGCGGATCGCCTACGTCATCGCCGCGCCGCAGAAGGACAAGGTCGGCGCGCTCCACGATCTCTTCTTGGTGCTCGACGGCCCCCGCGCGCGCGCGCTCGCGCCGATGGGCGCGTTCGGCGGGCAAGATCGCACGAGCCTCGTGCCCGTCTTCGCATCGATCGACGACGCCGAGACCGTGGGCGCGCTGCTTCGACCCGAGCCGCCCGAGCCGCGCGAGATCCGCGACGCGGCGTGACGGCGTGACGGTCATGCGCTCGCGTCTCAGAGTCGAACGACCGCAGCGCCCCACGTGTAGCCGGAGCCGAACGCCGCGAAGAGCACGTTTGATCCGCGCGCGCATCGGCCCTCGCGCCACGCCTCCGAGAGGCCGAGCGGAATCGTCGCGGCGGTCGTATTTCCGTACTTCTGGATGTTGTGAACCGTCTTGTCCTCGGGGATCCCGAGCTTGGCGCACACCATCTGGTTGATGCGCATGTTCGCCTGGTGTGGCACGAAGAGATCGACGTCGGCGGGCGTGAGCTTCGACTCGGCGAGCACCTCGCGCGCGACCTCCGGCATCTTCTCGGTCGCCCAGCGGAAGACCTGCTTGCCGTTCATGGCGGGGAAGTGCTTCCCCTCGTCGAGCATCTCCTTCGTGAGGCGCGGCTCGTACGCGCTCGCCGGCGCTTCGAGCCAGAGGTCCTTGGCGCCCGCGCCGTCGGCGTGGAGCTTGATGCCCTTGATGCCACGCGCGTCGTCGTCCGACTCGCCGATGATCGCCGCGCCGGCGCCGTCGCCGAACAGCACCGCGACGTCGCGCCCGCGATCGGTCAGCTCGATCCCGGTGGAGTGAACCTCTGCGCCGACGAGGAGCACCTTCTTGTAGACGCCCGCGCGGATCCACGCGTCGGCGATCGAAAGCCCGTAGAGGAAGCCCGAGCACTGGTTTCGCACGTCGAGCGCCGGGACGCCCGGAAGGCCGAGCTTGTGGCCGAGGAAGCAGCCCGAGCCGGGGAAGTTGTGGTCGGGGGAGAGGGTTGCAAAGATGATGGCGTCAATCTGCTTGGCCTCGAGCCCCGCGTGCTCCAAGGCCATCGTCGTCGCCGGCACCGCCAAATCGCTCGCGCCGATGCCGGAGTGCTCGATGAAGCGTCGCTCCTTGATCCCGGAGCGCTGGACGATCCACTCGTCGGTGGTCGTCATGAGCTTGGAGAGATCGTCGTTGGTGACGACCTTCGTGGGAACGTAGTGGCCGACGCCCAGGATCGTGGAGCTCTTCATGGCCGCCCTTTTTCTCCCGGGGCGCCTGGACGCGCAACGGCCAACGAACGACGCGGTGCGGCAATTCGCCTGTTTTTCCCATGAATGGTCTACAGTCCCGTTTCGCAATGCAGGTCGGGCAGGTCATCAGCGGCAAGTACCGGCTCGTCCGTCTCCTCGGGGACGGAGGGATGGGCTCGGTGTACGAGGCGCACCACGAGAAGCTCGGCACGCGCGTCGCGATCAAGTTCCTCCACGCCGAGCTCGTGCGGCACTCGGGCCTCGTCGACCGGTTCCTCCAGGAGGCGCGCGTGGCGGCGCAGATCCGGAGCCCGCACGTCGTGCACGTGACGGACATCGATCAGACGCCCGAGGGCAACGCGTACATCGTCATGGATCTCCTCGAAGGCGAGCCGCTGTCGGCGGTGCTTGAGCGCGATCACAAGCTCCCGGTCGCGGTCGCGTGCGACTACACCCTCCAGATCCTCGCGGCCCTCGAAGCCGCGCACGCTCTCGGCGTCGTGCACCGTGACCTGAAGCCGGAGAATGTGTTCGTCACGAGGCTCGCCGGCAAGCCGTTCCTCAAGCTCATCGACTTCGGCATCGCGAAGCTGAAGCGGGACGGCGCCACGCAGAAGAACCTGACGGTCGCCGGCGTCCTCATGGGGACCGCCGAGTACATGGCGCCGGAGCAGGCGTTCTCGGCCGATCGTGTCGACGCGCGCAGCGACGTGTATTCGGTCGGCGTCATGCTCTACGAGATGATCGCGGGAGTGCGGCCGGTGTCGGGTGAGGACGCGCGCGTCATCGCGATGAAGGTCGAGCGCGGCGAGGTTCGGCCGCTCGTGCACGCGGAGCCGTCGGTGCCGCGGGAGATCGCGGGCCTCGCGCACCGCGCGATGGCGGCGCGCCCGGAGCTTCGCTTCGCGACCGCGGCGGAGATGCGGGCGGCGCTGGAAGGAGCGCTCCAGGGCAAGCGACCACCGACCGTCCCGTTGCAAGCCTTGGCCGGCGCGATCGATCTGTCGAAGATCGAGGCTGGAACGGGGACGGTGATGGGCGCGCCGGCGCAGTCGCTCCTCGGCGGTGGTGCCTCGGCGCCCGCGGCGAACGGCGCGTCGCGGCAGAAGCACGAGACGGCGCTGGGTCGCGCGCAGGCGACGCCGGTCGCCCCCGCGATCGCGCACGCCCCGCACGTCCCGCACGCTCCGTATCCGAGCGACCACGACGCCGAGCCGCCGCGTCGCTCGCGGACCGGCGCGGTGGTCGGGATCGTGCTGCTCGGCGTCGTCGCGATCGGCGCGATCGTCGCGAGCCAGACCGATCTCCTGAGCCGCCTCGAAGGAGGCAGCAGCGGAAGCAACGGAAGTAGCGGGGACGTGCCGACGGCGACGACGCCGGTGCCCGCGCCGCCACCGCCGACGACACCTCCGACCACGCCAGCCACCGCGCCCGCGCCGCCAGGCTCGCTCACGCCGCTCGGCACGCCGAAGGTGACGCCGCCGGGCCCGGGTCCAGGCCCCGGACCAGGCCCAAAGCCGCATCCCTCCGGCTCGGCGAGCGGATCGCCCGACACGCCGCCGCCGGTCCCCAACCCGTTCCCCAACCCGTTCCCCAGCGGCCTGCCGTTCCCCATGCCGTCGGGCTCGGCGTTCCCATTCCCGACGACGCTCCCGTCGTTCCCGATTCCGTTCCCCAACCTCATCCCTGGACCGCCGGCGCCGACATCGTCCGCGGGCTACTGACCGGCTACTGACAGAGGCTACTGACGCTCGCGCCGCGGCGAAGTGCTACGTTCTTCTAGCGTGAGGCTCGACGCGCTCAGACCGCTGGTGGAGGCCTGGACCGAGACGATCCGGGCGCCGAGGCGGCGGGTCACGGTCGCGCTGTCGGCCCTCGTCGTCCTCGGTTCCCTCGTCGTCGCGCGTCACGGCACGCTCGCGTCCCGCATCGGCGCGGCGCTCGCCCTCGCGGCCTTCGCGATCGCGATGTGGGCGTGGCGTTGGAACGAACGCCGCGCCCTCGCGGATCCTGCGCGCGCGATCACGCGCCTCGTCGGCGGAGTCGATCCGGAACGCGCCGCGCGTGCTCTTCGCGCGCTCACGTTGGATCGCAACGCCGACGGGACGTCGCCAGAGCTTGCGGCGCTCCACCTCGAGCGCATGCTCCGCGCGCTTCCCCACGATCGGGTCGAGGACGGCGCGCGCCATCTCGCGTTCGTGCTCGGCGCGGTGGCGCTCGCGACGACGGCGATCGCCTTCGCGCTGCTCGCCTACGAGCCGTGGGCGCCGGCGGAGGGAGCGGACGTCCTGTTCGCGCGTGGTGGCGTCGCGCCGGTCGGTATGGTCTGGCTCGACGACATCGACGTGCGCGCCCGTCCGCCGGACTACCTTCACCAAGAGGAGCGGCGTCACGCGCCGTACGTCGCCACCGCGCTCCCGTACGGCACCCTCCTCACCGTGCGCGGCGTCCCGTCGCATCGTGGACGCCGCCTCGCCCTCACCGACGGCACGAGCGAGGTCCCCTTTGTGGACGACGGCGCTGGTCACGTCGTCGCGCGCTGGCCGCTCAGCGCGACGGTGGAGCTTCGCACGGTCGCGCGCTTCGGCGACGTGATCATCCCGGAGCCGGTCTCGACGAAGGTGACGAGCATCGCCGACAAGGCCCCGGTCGTCGTCCTCGAGGAGGCGCCGCGCAAGATCATGCTCGCGGTCCAGGTCGACGCCGGCGACATCCCCATCCGCTACGAAGCCACCGACGACCACGGTCTCCGTGAGGTCCACCTCGTGCTGCGCTCCGGGGCGCGTGAAGAGCGGCGCGTCCTCGCGCGCCTCGATGGCGAGACGCGCCGCGATCGAGGAGGCCACTCACTGCGCCTCGGCGACCCCTTCATCAAGAAGAGCCACGCGCCGGTCGAGGTGCGCGTCGAGGCGAAGGACAACGATCCGCTCACCGGCCCCAAGTGGGGCGAGAGCGAGGCGATCACGATCGTGCCGCCCGACGTCGGCGAGCCCGAGGCGCAGCGCATCGAAGGCCTCCGCAAGCTCCGCGACGCGCTCGTCGACGCGCTCGCGTGGCGCATGGCCGCGGTGATGCCGAAAGAGACGTTCGCGCTTCGCCGCTTCATCGCCGAAGAGGCCAAGGGTGTGGACGAGGACGCCGAGCTCCTCGACGCGACGATCACCTCCTCGTACGCTGGCGTCCGCGTGTCGGGGCGCCTCCAGGCGATGTTCCGCGGCAACATGCGCAAGGTCCGCGAGGCGATGGACAAGGAAGCGCACGGCGCGAGCCAGACGACGCACGCCGCGCTCGTGAAGGCGAGCGAGCGCATCGTCCTCGTCGTCGACGCCGCCATGCAGGGCCTCGGGATCGCCGACGCGAAGGCCTCCGCCCACAAGCTCGCCGAGGTCGCCGATGATCTGGCGCTCGGTGCGGCGCAGATGCAGCGCGGCAAAGAGAAGGATCGAGGGATCGCGCGCGCGGACGCGGCGGTGACCGTCCTCACGGGCGGTGGAAAATCGATGGTCCGCATGGGGTCGCTCGGGCGCGACATCGGCGAGATCATCGAGACCGATCTGCTCCGCGTGGCGCGAGGGCGCGGCGGCGAAGACGTCATGCACGCCGAGCTCGCCGCGCGCGATCTCGCGGCGCGCCTTCACCAGCCCGATCCCTCGTTCGGCGCGCGCGGCAAGTCCGGGCACGCTGGCGGCGAGTCGGGCGGAGGTCGCGGCATGCCCGGCGACGACGAGAGCACGCCGAGCGACGCCGAGCAGGCCTTCAACGAGGCGGCCGGCGACATCGACCGCCTCGCCAACGATCACGCCGCCGGCATGGGCGAGACCGAACGCGCCCTCAGCCAGGCCGGCAGCGAGGAGGACGTGAAGGAGGTCGCCGAAGAGGCGAAGAAGCACGCGCAGGCGATTCGAGAGGCCACCAAGGGGATGCCCTCCATCGGCGCCGGCAGCGACTCCTGGACGAGCAAAGGCGCCGCGGCGCGCGAGCACGGCGAGCAGATGGCGCGCTCACTCGAGCAGGGAAACCCCTCGGACGCGGTGTCGAGCGGCAAGAACGCGCTGCAAGCCCTCGACGAAGCAAAGCGCACCGCAGCGCGCGAGAGGTGGATGGGCTTCGGCGACCCGCGCGACGCCGAGCGCAAGATCGAGGACGCGAAGAAGAAGCTCGAGCCCGAGGTGCGCTGGGCCGAGCAGGAGCTCGACAAGCTCCGCAAGAAGGCCGCCGATCGCGCCGGCAAGGACCTATCCAAGCACGGCGACGACGAGGAGAAAATGGCGCAACGTGCCGGGCAGATCAAAGACAAGGGCGGCCAGGGCTCGCTCCCGCAGCCGGCGCTGGAGGCGCTCGACGGCGCCGAGCGGAGCGGCCACGAAGCGGCGCGCGCGCTCAAACAAGGCCAGATCGATCGTGCCCTCGAGCTCCAGCGCGAGACGCAGCGTCAGCTCGAGCAGGCGAAAGAGGCGATGGGAAAGTCGAGCGACCAAGATCGCGGCGACAACGGCGAGCGCGACTCGCTCGAGGCGATCGACATCCCAAAGGCCGATCAGCACAAGGGACCCGAGGAGTTCCGCAAGCGCGTCATCAAGGGGCTCGGTCAGCCGTCGGGCGGTCGTCACAAAGACGCGGTACGTCGCTACGCGGAGGGCCTCTTGCGATGAAGCGCGTCCTCTTCTACGTCGCCGCGCTCGTAGGGCTCGCGTCCGCTGCGCCGTCGCACGCCGCGTTCGACGACTCGCCCGGGCGCGCGTCACGCGCCGCAGAAGCCACTCTGGCCCTCGACTACGCGGACGCGCGGAAGGAGCTCGAGGGGGGCGATCTCGACAGCCCTCTCCTCGGCCTCGAGCGCGCGCGCCTCGCGATCTACGAAGGCGACTGCGACGGCGCCGCTGTGATCCTCGCGCGCCCCGAGCTCGCGAAGACCGAGCAGGGGGCCGTCTTCGCCGACATCGCCCGTGGCTGCGCGCGCGCCACCGCCGCCACCGTCGTCGAGCGGGACGACACGCACGCGATCGAGATCCGTTACCAGGACGAGAACGATCGCGCGCTCGGGCCGCTCGTCACCGAGACGATCGTGGCCTCGCGCGACGCCCTCACGCGCGATCTCGGCGTGACGTGGCCCAAGCCCACCCGCATCACGATCGTGCGCGATTTGCTGAGCCTCGCGGCGATGACCGGCCTCCCGTACGAGGCGGCGACGACGACGGGGACGGTGGCGGTCGCGAAATGGGGGAGGGTGACGCTCCTCTCGCCGCGCGCGAGCCGGCACGGGTATTCGTGGCGCGATACGATCGCCCACGAGCTCACGCACCTCGCCGTCACCCGCGCGACCGCCGATCGCGCGCCATTGTGGCTGCAAGAGGGGATGGCCAAGCGCGAGGAGGTCCGATGGCGCGCGCCCGGACCGTTCGACGATCGCCCGCCGGTCGACTCGATCGTGGTGCGCGGCGTCGAGATGAAGATGGACATCCCGCTCGACAAGCTCGGGCCATCCATCGCGATGCTCCCCAGCGCCGACGCCGCGCTCGTGGCGTTCGCCGAGGTGACGAGCTTCGTCCGCTACGTCGCGCAGACGTCGAAGCCCGACGCGATGCAGGGCCTCCTCGCCGCGCTTCGGAAGGGCAAGACCGTCGACGAGTCGCTCGTGCTCGCCACCGGCGCGGACATGAAGACCTGGGACGTTCGCTGGCGGGCGAGCCTCGTCGGGACGAAGAAGGACATGACCGTGCTCGAGCTGATGGGCCTCGGCAACGCGCCCACGAACATGCGCGAGACGCGCGAGCGCATGCGCCTCGCGGAGCTCCTCTACGGACGCGAGCACCCCGAGCAGGCGCTCACCGAGCTCGGTCACATCCCGCCCAAGGATTTCGGGCTCGATCCGAGCGTTCGTCACATGAAGGCGCGCACGCTCGAGGCGCTGGGCCGGCGTAAGGAAGGGGAGACGCTCCTCGCCGACCCGAAAGAGGTCTCCGCGTCGTTCTCCGGATGGTGGGCCATCCGAGGGCGATGGGCCCGCGATCGCGACGATATGGCGGTCGCCGATCCAGCGTTCGTCGAGGCGATTTCGGCCAATCCGTACGACGAGGAGGCGGCCTGCGAGACGCTGGACCCCGCGAAAGCGCCGGAGAACGCGGCGGGGCGCCTCTTGTGCGAGGCGGCCCGAAAGATGGGAGAGCCCCCCCTCGGCAAAGATTGAGGGCGACCCACGAGAAGGCCAACGCGGTCCGGCCAATGCAAAAGAGAACCGCGCTAGAACGACGCGTTGACCCCGTTGTCGGGCGGGCGATAGCATCCAAAAAAGGTGTGGTCTCAACCACGCCCACACCGAAATCCCGTATGAGCGCACTTACGTACGCCACCGCCCAGCTCCTTCGCGTCTTGCCGCGTGCGGGCATCGGGCGGGCGATCGGTCGCTTGGCCGACCACTCCTGGAGCCCCGCCGTCGGCCGCGCCGTCGTAGGCGTGTATTCGAAGGCCTACGACGTGAGCTTCGCCGAGTGCGTTCGTCAGGGCGGGTGGGAGAGCTTCGACGATTTCTTCACCCGCGATCTCGTTCATGGCGCGCGCCCGATCGACGACGACCCGCGCGTCGTCGTGAGCCCGGCGGACGGCCGCGTCGAGTCGATGGGGCGCGTGGACGGCCGGCGCTTCCGCGTGAAGGGCACCGACTACGCGGTCGAGGAGCTCATCGGCGACGCCAAGGACGTCGGGCGCTACGAAGGCGGCGGCGGCTGCGTCGTGTACCTGTCGCCGCGGGACTACCACCGCGTCCACTCGCCGGTGAGTGGTCAGATCACCCTCGTCCGGTCGCTACCGGGCGACTACTTCCCGGTCAACTCGATCGGCATGCGTCACGTCAAGAACCTCTTCGCGCGCAACCGCCGCGTTGCCATCGTAATCGACACGCCGGATTTGGGGCGCGTGACGGTCGTGATGGTGGTCGCGATGATCGTCGGGCGAATCACGCTCACCTGCGTCCCCGGTCACGACGTGCCGCTCGGCGATCACCGCTTCGAGGACGCGCCGCGCCCGGTCGCGCGCGGCGAGGAGCTCGGGATGTTCCACCTCGGCTCGACCGCGGTCGTCTTCCTCGAGCCCAAAGCCGTCGAGAAGTGGTGCGCCGGCGAGGGCCCCATCCTCTACGGCGAGCCGCTCGCGCGCGCCGTCGCCACCGCTATGCACGCACGTGCCGGGAACGGCGCGTCGCGACACGGAGGCGGCGCATGACCGACGACAATCGGGTCACGGCGCCGGCCGACTCGGAGACCGAGGTCGCCGCCCCGCAAGAGGACGAGATCACCGCGAAGCCGCCTCCCGTGGAGCCGAAGCCGGAGAAGGCGCTCCCCCACGATCGCCCCTCGCAACGCCGGGCCAGCGGGGACACTCCGAGCGCCCGCCGCGTCCGTGCGCGCATGACCCTGCGCATCCCCGACGACGAGGTCTCGCGCCCGACGCCGCGCGCGATGCCGGTCGCCGAGCCGATCGACTCCGGCGAGCCGATCGAGGAAGGGCAGCCGATCCAGGGCACGCGCATCATTTCGGTAGGCCCGCCGCCGATGGAGGACGACGGCGACGATAGCCCGGCGCCGCTCCCGCTCGGGGTCCCGAAGGTGGAGCGTGAGGACAGCTGGACGCCCTACCAACCGACCGCCGCCGACGGTGCGGACGCCGCGCCGAACACCCCGCGCACGCATGATCTCGATCCTGATGCGACGATGGAATACGTGAGGCCGATCTCCGAAGAGATCCCGGTGATGGACGGCCTCGGCGATGCGCCGGAGACGCAGCTCGACGTGGGAGGCGGTCCGTCGAGCGTCCCCGCAGGGCCCGCTGCAGGGCGCGTGCCTTCACGCCCCGCCGGACCGTCGGCGACCCACGCGTCGACACCGCCCGCGCACGCCTCGAGTCCGCCCACGCACGGAGCGTCGCGCTCGAGCCCGCCGTTTGGGCCCTTGCCGCCCGCGCGCGCGCCGATGCGCGCGATGATCAACGCCGATCCGGAAGGCGAGGACGTCCGCTTCGAAGAAGAAGAGCCGACGCCAACGCAGAGCGAGCCGAACCCGAACGCGCACGCGTATCCGCGTCCGCGCCCGTCGGAGCCGGGGGACGCGCCGGAGATCTCGGTCGACGATCTCGTGAGCGTCGAGTCGTTGCCGAAGGCCGCGCCCGTGCCACCTGGAATTCCGCCGATGCGGCCGAAGGCGAAGTCGATCCCGCCGCCGCCGCCCAGCAACCCGCCGCCGCCCGCCGCGAAGCCTCCGCTTCCTCCCGCGGTCTCGGTTCAGGCGGGAGTACCGCAGGCGTCCGCGGTCTCGTCGAGCTCTCCGTCGCCCCCGGCCGCCGCCGTCGCGCCTTCGCCTCCTGCCGGCGCCGTGGCTGCCTCGAGCGCCGTAGCGGCACCGTCTCCGCCAGGCGGCGCCGACGCGCGCACCGACAACCGCGCGCGCGTCATCTCACCTCCATCGTCCGGTGCGCTCGCGCCGCCGCCGCTCACCGAGGCCGCCGCCGCCCGCAAGCGCATCCGTCCTTGGTGGGAGGAGCTCTTCAACGACGACTTCATCCGCGCGTCGGCCAAGGTCACCGACGGCCAAATCGGCGCCGAGAGCACGTTCATCGAAGAGAGCCTCGGCGTCGCGCGCGACGGCGTCCTGCTCGATCTCGGATGCGGCACCGGCCTCCACGCGATCGAGCTCACCCAGCGCGGCTACCACGTCGTCGGCTTCGATCTCTCCCTCGCCATGCTCGCGCGCGCCGCCGACGAGGCCTACGACCGCGAGGCACGCCTCAACTTCGTGCAAGGCGACATGCGCGACATGACGTTCGACGAGCAGTTCGACGGCGTCTATTGCTGGGGCACGAGCTTCGGCTACTTCGACGAGGAGAAGAACGCCCAGGTCATCTCGCGGGTTCACAAGGCGCTGCGGCCGGGTGGCGTGTTCCTGCTCGACGTCGTGAACCGCGACTACATCATGAAGCAGTCCCCGTCGCTCGCGTGGTTCGAGGGCGAGGGCTGCATCTGCATGGACGAGATGCAGATCGACTGGATCACCAGCCGCATGAAGGTCAAGCGCACGATGATGATGGACGACGGCCGTACGAAGGAGATCGAGTACTCGATCCGCGTGTACGCCCTCCACGAGCTCGGGCGGGTCCTTCACGAGCAGGGCTTCCGCGTCGCCGAGGTGAGCGGCCGCACGGCGACCCCCGGCGTCTTCTTCGGCTGCGACTCGCCGCGCACGCTCATCCTCGCCGCCAAGCGCTGACGACGGCGGACCATGCGCGCGCACATCCTCGGCCCCGATGGCGCGATCGTCGAGACGACGAGCGCCGACGAGGTCGACGCCGCGCACAAGGCGAACAAGCAGCTCTGGGTGGACCTGGAGAAGCGCACCAAGGAAACCGACGGCCTCCTCACGAAGACGTTCGGCATCCATCCGCTCACGCAAGAGGACATCTGGAACGACACCGAGTCCCCGAAGGTCGAGGACTTCACGACGTACCTCTACGTCGTCGGCCACAGCGTGCGCGTCGGCTCCAGCACCGAGAAGCTCGAGACGATGGAGCTCGACGTCGTCCTCGGCAAGAATTTCGTGCTCACGCACAACCGCGATTCGGCGGCGGTGAAGGCGGTCGCCGACGGGCTCGCCCGCTGCGCGCGCCCGCTCGCGAAGGGGGCGCCGTGGGTGGCGCACGCGCTGCTCGATCACATGGTCGACGACTTTCTCCCGCTCGTCGATCGCTTCGATCAGGAGATCGCGGTGCTCGAGGAGAAGATCCTGGACGCGGCCGGTACGCCGCGCGGCCCCGCGCTCTTGCGCCAAATTTTCACGCTGAAACGCTCGCTCCAGCGTCTGCGCCGCACGTCGCTCCACCAGCGCGAGATGCTCTTGCGCCTGGGTCGCGGCGAGTTCGAGCTGATCCCGCCCGAGGCCTCGCCCTTCTTCCGCGACGTGTACGACGCCTTCTCGCGCATCACCGATCTGGCGGAGAGCAACCGCGAGCTCCTCTCGAACACGCTGGAGGCGTACCTGAGCGTCCAGGGCAACCGCATGAACGAGGTCATGAAGACGCTCACGCTGATGAGCACGGTCATGCTCCCCATAACGTTCATCGCCGGCGTCTACGGGATGAACTTCGAGCGGATGCCCGAGCTCAAGTGGGAGTTTGGCTACCCGTACGCGCTCGGCCTCATGGCCTTGACTACGCTCGTCATCCTCGGGTGGTTCCGTCACAAGAAGTGGCTCTGAAAAGCTGCTAGGGTGCCCGCGATGGCCCTTCGCAAGATCGCGACGATCGGCAACCCGATCCTCCGGCAGCCCACGCGCGCCGTGTCCAAGGACGAGCTCGCATCCCCGAAGATGCAAGGGTTCATCGACGATCTGGTCGAGACGATGTTCGACGCGAACGGCGCTGGGATCGCCGCCAACCAGGTCTACGAGCCGGTTCGCATCTGCGCGCTGCACGTCAAGGACAACCCGCGCTACCCCTACAAGCCGAACATCCCCCTCACGATCCTCGTCAACCCGACGATCGAGCTCGTGTCGAGCGAGACGTTCCTCAACTACGAGGGCTGCCTCAGCGTGCCGAACCTGCGCGGCGAAGTCCCGCGGAGCGTGAAGATCCACGTGAAGGCCTGGGACCGCGCGGGGGCCGAGCTCGATTTCGAGGCGGCGGGGCTCACGGCGGGCACCTACCAGCACGAGGTCGATCACCTCGACGGCAAGCTCTTCGTCGATCGCGTCGTCGACACCCGATCGCTCTGCACCTGGACCGATTTCGATCGCTTCAAGCTGGCGGAGTTCACCGAGCGCGCGAAGGCGCTGGTCGCGCGCTTCGGGAGCTGATGAGTGGAGCGAAGCGCAGCGGAGCGAAACGCTCCTGGGGGAAAGGCCTGTCCGGCTTTTCCGGTCAGGCCTTGAGCGTGCGGCGTCTCTTCGCGCTCTTCGCGCTCGCGATTCTTCTTCTGGCGCCTCGCGTCGCGCGCGCGCAGGCGGTGGCGGCGTCGCCGGCGTGCGAAGGGGGATGGACGAGCCGCGTGTACCGCCTCGCGCACGGCTCGGTCGCGCGCATCGAGGTGCCGGGCTCGTTCGGCGCGGGCTTCCTCGTCTTCGACAACCGTCACGTCGCCACGGCGCTCCACGTCGTCGCGCTCGGCCGCGCCGCGAAGGTGCAGTTCGCGACCGGCCCCGCGCTCGACGCGCACGTCGTCGCGGTCAGCGGCGAGCACGATCTGGCGATCCTCGAGCTCGAGGCGCCGGTCGAGGCGACGCCATTGGAGCTCGCCGACAGCGATCACGTCGATCTCGGCACGCCTGTCGCCGCCATCGGTCACCCGCAATACTCACCGCTCCTGCCGTCGAGCATGCGCGGCCTCCTCGAGTGGAGCGTCTCGCAAGGCGTCGTCAGTGCGAAGAACGACGCCTTCATCCAGACCGACGCGCCGCTCAACCCCGGCAACTCCGGCGGCCCGCTCCTCGCGTGCGACGGGCGCGTCCTCGCGGTGGTCTCGTCGCAGCTCAAGGACTCGCAGGGGATCGCGTTCGGCATCCCGTCGCACCGCCTCGCCACGCTGCGCCAGGAGATGGGGCGCCAGACGCCGTACCTGGGTCGCATCACGTTCGGCGACTTCGGTCTCGGCTTCGCGATGCACATCACGTCGCCGGACACGTATTACGGCGCCTACCTCGCCGGCAGCCTCATCGCGTTCGATCGCATCTCGCTGACGGCGCGCCTCGCGCTGGCGTTCGGCGACACGTCGAACCCCGACGCGTCGACCACGACCTCCTCTCACCTCGCGGAGATTATCGAGCTCAACGGCGGCTACCGATTCCTCTTCCTCGCAGGCCCCGTCCCCATCTACGTCGTCCCGGAGCTAGGTCTCTCGAACACGCTGATCCGTCGCAAAAATACGCACTTTGCGCTGAACGCCGGGCAGGTGCAGCTCATCGACGACACGGTTCGCCTTCGGTCGGTGCGCATGGCCGCCGGCGTCAGCGTCCACGCGGTGGGCCTTCAGATCGGCTACACGCTGCGCCCTGATTTCGGGAACATGGGCGACGCGACGCACCTCGTCCTCCTCGGCTTCGAGCAGTAAGAGGCGTCGCGACGGGTCGCGATCAGCGCGTCGCGAGGTGGTTCGCCGGCGCGTCCTTGCAGCAGCGGACGCCGCTCTCGGTGCCGCCGTAGCCCGCACCGTGGCCGCCCTGGAACTGCCGGCACGCGTGACGCCCAGGCATCCACCACGAGCCCTTCATGACCTCGCGAACGCCGCGCGGCGCGCCGTCGACTGTCGCCCACTCGTCGACGTTGCCGCTCATGTCGTGGACGCCGAACGGGCTCACGCACTTGGGGTGCGCGCTCGCGGGGGTGCGGTGATCGACGAGCTTCCCAACGCGCCCGAGCCCGCGCTCGATGTCGACGTTGCACGCCGTCGAGTCACGGTCCCAGCCGTAGGGGTACGGCCGCATCTCTTCGCCCTCGCACGCGAACTGCCACTCGCTCGTCATGCAGAGGCGCGCGCCCTCGGACTCGCACACACGCGTGGCGTCCGTCCACGATTTGCCGTTCATCGGCAGATCGGTGCCCGGCTCGAGGTGCTCGACCGCGTCGATGCAGAAGCGCTTGTGCACGCGCTTGCCGGCGCACTTCGCGGGCTTCTGGTACTCGTCGCAACGGAAGTACGCGTAGGGGCCAACGGGCGGATCGCGGTAGCGCAGGCACGTCTGCTCGACATTCGGGCAGTACTCGCCTTCGACCAGGACCATGCCCTGCGGGCAGGCGTCCGCGGACCCGGCCGCGGCGCGCGCGAGGCCGGCGTCCGCACTACCACCACCGCCAGCCAGGCTCGTGCTCGCGAGGAGGGCACCGGTGACCGCAACCCCGGCGTCGGCGGGGGCCGTACCGCGCGTCTGCGCAGACGCTTCGGTGCACGCAGGCACGAGCCCGGCGAGGCCTAGGGCCAAGAACAGGAGGGGAAGGGTACGGCGCATCCGGTGGGGGTCCCTCGCAGGAATCCCCGGGGATAATCGAGGATCGCAGCTCGACCAACCCTGAAAGCGCCGCAATGCCCGCAAATGGTTAAGCGTGCCAACCAAATATGAGCAGTTCCATAAGTTTGCGCAAACTGAAGGTGTTTGTGCGACATCAGATCCATTCCGGTGTCAGGCGAGCGAACCCCCCGACTTCCTCGAAAATCAAAAAGAAGGATTCCCCGCCATGTTTCGCTCGATGCTCCTCGCTTCGGTCGCCTCACTCTTCGCGCTCACGGTCGGCTGCTCGGGCTCGCCCGACGGCGCCACCGACAACAACTCCGCCGACTCGACCGACGACGCGCTCAGCACCAAGGGTGGCGGACTCTTCCTCGGCAAGGGCCCGGGCCTCACCGGCGGCGTCAGCGTCGCCCTCGCGAACGCGAAGACCACCGGCTGCGCCGACGGCTCGAAGAAGAGCGTCTGCGCCGTCCTCGGCGTCGACTTCGGCAAGCTGAACCTCGACTCCGCCACCGAGACCAAGCTCTCGGCGGGCTTCCAGTCCGGCTACGTGGTCGTGAAGGGCAAGATCGACACGAAGTCGTCGACCCTCGTGGCCGACAAGGCCTGGATGGGCGCGTCGAAGGCGACCACGCAGGACTTCGACCAGCTCTTCCTCGTCAACCTCGAGGCCCAGCGCGAGTGCATCGTCGCCGGCCCCTGCAACGACGCGCACTACCGCCAGGCGACCGCCAACCAGACGAGCGCCAAGTCGGTCCTCGAGATCAACGACGTCTCCCTCGACGGCCCCGGCAGCAAGGCCGAAGTCGCCAAGGGTGAGGACGAAATGAAGCTCGGCGCCGAAGGCCTCCTCGTCCTCGGCCACGACGTCGCCCTCGTCTCGAACCACAACGCGGAGACGACGCGCACGCTCCTCGCGACGAACTTCTTCCTGCCGGTCACGCCGGGCACCTCGAACCTGACCTGCGCGTCGGTCGACTGCGCCCAGGGGATGCACTGCGAGATGAAGGGCATCAACGGCGGCGCGGTCCCCGTCTGCATCCAGAACTGAGCTCGCTTCTCGACTCTTCCTCTTTCGCCGTCTCGGTCCTCGGATCGGGACGGCGCTCTTCTTTTGTTCGGAGTCGGCGTCGGCGTGGGAGGAAAATAAAGAGTGAAGGTTTTTATGCGACATGGTCACCAACGCGGTGTCAGGAGAGCGAAACGACGAACTCCTCTCCAAAGAAGGAATGCCCATCATGTTCCGCTCGCTCGCTCTTGCTTCGGTTGCTTCGCTCTTCGCCCTGACCGTCGGCTGCTCGGGCTCGCCCGATGGCGCCACGGGTCCCGACTCCACCGACGACGCGCTCAGCGCGAAGGCGGGCGGCTACTTCGTGGGCATGGGCCCGGGCATCACGGGCGGCGTCGGTGTTCGCCTCGCCAACGCGAAGAGCACCACCTGCGTGAACGGCAAGAAGTCGAGCGTCTGCGCCGTCCTCGGCGTCGACTTCGGCGGCCTCCACCTCGGCTCGGCCATCGAGAGCAGCGTCGGCGACGCGTTCAAGGCCGGCCACGTCGTCGTCAAGGGCCACATCGACGCGAAGTCCGCGATGCTCGTCGCCGAGAAGGTCTGGATGGGCGCCGGCGCGACGGACGCGCAGGACATCGACCAGCTCTACGTCGTCAGCTTCCACATTCAGACCGAGATGTGCATCCAGGGCGCCGATTGCAGCGGCCCCCGTTACAACCAGGTCGCCGTCAACACGACCAAGAACGCGGAGCTCGTCATCAAGGACGTCTCGCTCGACGGCGTCGGCACCAAGGACGACGCCGCGAAGGGCGAAGACGAGATGAAGATCGGCGCCGAAGGCCTCCTCGTCCTCGGCCACGACGTCACCCTCGTGTCGAACCACAACGCGCAGCCCACCACGACCCTCCTCGCCACGAACTTCTTCCTGCCGGTCTCGACCGGCGCCGCGACCTACTGAACATCCGCGTTTCTTCTCCTCCTCGACCCACACCACACTGCCTCGCCTTCCTTCTCTGACGCGCCGTCCCGGCTGATCCCCCGGGACGGCGCCTCTTTTTTGTTTGGGGCACAGGGGGCAATGCACCGCTGCGTCGACTCCGCGCCTCGTCGGCGCTCCGCTCCTGGCGGAGTCCGGGGGACGTGAGGGACGCCCGGGGGAGTGGCGCCACTCCCCCAGGCCCCCAGCGGGAGGAGAGAAGAGCCAGCTGAGCTCGGGGT
Organism: Polyangiales bacterium; assembly: GCA_038231275.1. Lineage (GTDB taxonomy): Bacteria > Myxococcota_A > Polyangia > Polyangiales > Polyangiaceae > JANYHK01. The sequence goes on along the minus strand of JBBRLQ010000002.1, from coordinate 92,850 downwards.
CGGAAAATTGGCTCTGGTGGGCGGCGGGGGGCACACTTCTGGGGTCAGGAAGGTGCAGCGTGGGCCTTCGCCTTTGGGTTTGTTTTGGGCTGTCGGTGCTTTCGATGGCGGAGTGCGGGACGCGGGCGGCGGCGCCCGATGGGGTTCCGCTGCCGACGCCGACTCTGATTCCGACTCCGACTCCGACTCTGATTCCGACTCCGACTCCGACTCCGGAGGTCGCTGTGACGTGTCCGGAAGGGATGATCTTGGTCGAGGGGAGCTACTGCCCGACTCCGACGCAGATCTGCAAGCGGTGGGTCGATGCGTCGGGGCCGTATCAATACTACCGCTGCGCCGAGTATGCCGAGCCGGCCACGTGCGCTGGGAAGCGTGAGAGCAAGCGGTTTTGCATCGACCGGTTCGAGTACGTGAAGGCGGGGGACTCGCTGCCGATCGCGAACCAGTCGTATACGAGCGCGAAGGCGATCTGCGAGGGGCAGGATCGGCGCCTTTGTCTCGAGAGCGAGTGGCAGTTCGCGTGCGAAGGGGAGGAGATGCGGCCATACCCGTATGGGTTCGTTCGCGACGCGACGGCGTGCAACATCGATCGCACGAACCTCGGCAAGATGCAGGGCGGGCTCAACGATCTGCGCGCGGCGGCGAGCGAGCATCCGCGGTGCCTGAGCTCGTTTGGCGTCCACGGGATGAGCGGCAACGTCGAGGAGTGGGCGACGCAGGACGCGCTGGCGCACGCGGAGCCCGGTCCGGGGAGGATCGTCGATCGCTCCACGATGAAGGGCGCGTGGTGGCTCCCCGGCAAGAACAACTGCCGCGCGGCGACGACCGGCCACGGCGAGATGTACGAAGGCCCGCAGATGGGCGTTCGCTGCTGCAAAGACGCCCCCGACGCCGCCGAATGAGCGCATAATGCGCGCCGATGCGTGCATCCATCCCCCTGGTTCTGGCGCTCGCGATCGGTGGCGCGCTCGTGCACGGATCGGCCCGTGGTGACGACGCGCCGATCAGCGACGACGCGCGCGCCCACTTCAAGGCCGGCGTGAACCTCCTCCAGGATCCGGACGGCGAGCGCGTCGAGGACGCGTATCGCGAGTTCAAGGCCGCGTACGGCATCTCGGCGTCGGCGAAGATCCTCGGCAACATCGGCTACTGCGCGATGCGCCTCGAGCGCGACGCCGAGGCGATCGATGCGTACACGCGCTACCTCCGCGACGTGAAAGACATCGACGCCGAGGAGCGCGTGCAGATCACGCGCGACCTGCAGACGCTCCAAGTCGGCCTCGCGAAGCTCGAGATCAAAGTCAGCGAGATCGAGGCGCGCGTCACCGACGTCCGCGTCCCCGTGAAGGGCGGGCCCATCACCAACGCCTACGGACCGGTGCGCGGCCGCCTCGAAATCGGCGTCCGCCCAGGGCACCATATCGTCACGGTGAAGGTCGAAGGGTTCGACGACTCCGTGTGGGAGCTCGATGCGCAGGCCGGCTCGCGAGAGTCGCGCGTGTTCGACATGAAGAAGAAGCAAGCCGCGCCGATCTCCATGGCGCCTGGCGAGCCTGCGTCGCGACCGGCGCCGATCGGCGCGTGGATCACGGTCGGCATCGGCGGCGCGCTCCTCGCCGCGGGCACCATCACCGGCATCCTCGCCCTCGGCAAGACGGGCGACATCGCGACCGCGTGCCCGAACAACACCTGCCCCGCGAGCTACGATCTCGACGGCAACCGCTCGTCGGCGCGCGGCCTCGTGCGCGCCACCGATTTCCTGCTCATTGGTGGCGGGATCCTGGCCGCGGGTGGTCTCACCTGGCTCCTCTTGTCCGGCGGCAGCAGCAAGGCGACCGCGGCCGCCGCCGACGGATTTCGGGTGAGGTTCTGATGCGCCGCCGCCCCCTGGCCGCCTCCGCGCTCCTCGGCCTTCTTGTACTCGCGGGCGCCGTGACCTCGTCGTGCTTCGCCGTGACGAACCTCGATCGCTTCCACGGCGCCGCCGGCGGCACCGGCGACTACCAGGATCTCTCGTTCACGTTCCGCGGCGCCGTCGCACACCCGACGAACCTGTTCGAGTTCCGCGTCATCGATCGAAACAACATCGTCCAGATGCGCGGCGCCTACAAAGTCATGGGGACGCCGGACACGACGGTGCACGTGCCCAAGGCAGTCCCCCGCGTGAACGGCCCCTACCGGCTCGATTTCTACGCGGACAAGAACCACTCGGGCGGATGGGACGGCCTCACCGCGGCCGCCGATCACGATCACGGCTGGCGGATCGAGCCGCTCGTGTCGACCGCCTCCGACGATCCGAACACCATCACGATCGTCTACGACCACAACACGTCGTTCGCCGAGATCAACGACTGGCCCGCCGGAACGCCGAACCCGCCGAAGGATCCCGGCGTCGGCGCGACGCTGCATTTCGTGAACCTCGACGCGTTCCAGGGGAAATTCCTCCAGGTCCGCATCGCCGACGCGACGTCGGGCCACACCGCCGCGCTCTTTCGCATTCCGGCGTTGCCGGCCGGCGCCGTCGACGGAACGGTGGGCGGCGTGATCGACCCGGAGGTGACGTACGACGTGTACGTCTACCTCGACGCGAACGGGAACAACGTCTTCGATGATCCGGCCAAAAATGCGGGCGATCTGGGCTGGAAAATGTCCGCGACGGCGACCGCGCAGGGACTCGCCTTCACGTTCGACGGGGCCTCACCGCCGGCGCACGAGGACGTCGGGCCCCCGTGATCGAATCGTGATATCGAAGTAAGAGGGACAATGGCTCTTTCGCCCGGACAAATCGTCGACGGCAAGTACCGCGTCGTTCGGATGATCGGCGAGGGGGGAATGGGGGCCGTCTACGAAGGCGAGAACCTCCGCATCGGGCGGCGCGTCGCCATCAAGGTGATGCACGCCGAGGCGGTCGCCAACACCGACCTCTTGCGGCGCTTCCAGCGCGAGGCGCAGGCGGCGGCGAAGATCGGCTCGGGGCACATCGTCGACGTGCTCGACCTCGGCGATCTGCCGAACGGCGAGTCGTTCATGGTGATGGAGTACCTGGAGGGCGAGAGCCTCGGCGCGCGCCTCGGCGCGGGACGCCTCACCGCGAGCGACGCAGCACTCATCGCCCATCAGCTCCTCGACGGGCTCGGCGCGATGCACTGCGCCGGCATCATCCACCGCGACCTGAAGCCCGGGAACGTCTTCCTTGCGCGGACGCCGAAGGGGGAGATCGTGAAGATCCTCGACTTCGGCGTCTCCAAGTTCACCTCGCTACCCGACGATCCCGAGATGATGACCCGCAGCGGCGCCGTGATGGGAACGCCGCATTACATGTCGCCCGAGCAGGCGCGCGGGAACAACAAGGAGGTCGATCAGAGGACCGATCTCTACGCGCTCGGCGTCATCTTGTACCGCGCGGTATCCGGCGCCTTGCCGTTCGACGGCGAGAATTTCCACGAGCTCCTCTTCAAGATCGCGCTGGAGACGCCCGCGCCGCTCGAGACGCTCGTCCCCGACGTCGACCCGGCGTTCGTCGAGATCGTGATGCGCGCGATGTCGCGCGATCCCACGGCGCGCTACCAGAGCGCCGAAGAGATGCGCGGCGCCATCGAGCAGTGGGGCCGCGCGCAGGGGCGGCCGAGCCTCGCGTTCGAGCGGACGATGCGGACGAGCGGGCGAATGGTGCCGGCGTCACAGGTTGTCGTGTCGGTGAACCCGTCGTCCCAGAGCGAGCGCCTCAAAGCGGCGACCGAGGGCAAGACCACGCCGACCGCCTGGAGCGAGAGCGACGCGGGGAAAGGACGACCGTCCTTCAAAGGCGGCACGCTGGTCGCGGGCGTCGAACCGGTAGCCGCGTCGGTGGACGCGCAGTCGTCTCCGAGCCGACAGACCTCGGCGGCCGAGCGATCCCCGGAGAAGAAGCGATCGCCCGCGGGCCTGGTCGCGGTCGTCCTTGGGCTCGTCGTCGTGGGTGGCGTCGTCCTCGCGCTCAAGGCTCGTTCGACGCCCAACACCGCGGGCCCGTCGCTGCCGACCACGCAAGTGGACGTGCCTGTGACGCCGCCACCGACGGTCGCGACGCCGACACCGCTGCCGCCCGACACCACTGACCCGTCACCTTCCGTCGTGGCGTCGTCCCCTGTTCCCTCCGACGTCCCCTCGGGGACGGCGAAAGCCGCGACGCCCGCGCCGCGTCCGCTAGGCACACCTCGACCCGTTGCTCCGCCCTCGACGTCGGCTCCCCAGACCGCCGCGACCCCGCCGCCAAGCAGCGCGCCCACCACGGCCCCCGCCGGCTCGGTGCACGGTCGCAAAATCCGCACGGATCTGTAGCCGAGGCTTCTTCAATCGTCCGCGAAGGCGATCCCGTCGGGGTACACACCGACGACCCAGCGACGCTTCACGGCGAGAGACTTAGGATCGATCTCCACCACGGCGCCCGGCGCTTTGTGATCCCCTTCGCAGACGACGTACACGCGCCCGTCCTTCGCACGCCGCGCCGCGTGAGGGTTTTGGCAGACCGTGTCGCCGAACGGAACGCGCGCGACGACCGCGCCGGTCTCCACGTCGAGGCGTGCGACGCCATCGGGACCCTGCAGCGGCGCCACGAGCGTCGCCCCGTCGAGGAAATCGGGCATCATCACGCGCGCGCCCAACGTCATCGTTCGCTCGGGCAGAAAGGCTTTTTTCGCGCGATCGAAGACACGGACGTCGGCGCCCTCGAGGCTCGCGACGACGACGCGCGCGCCGTCGGGGGAGAGCGTGGCCGAGTAAGGACCGAAGTGCGGGACTCCCGGCAGGCCCTGCTGCGCGCCGAGCGGATAGCGCGCGGTGGGGAGCCCAGGCGACGACAAATCGACGACCGCGAGCTCGTCGGAGCCGTAGCACGCGACCATCGCGGTGCGATCGTCGGCGGTGACCGCGACGCCGTGGGGGGCGACGCACACCGCGCGCTCGGCGAGCTTGGTCTTGGTCTTCGCGTCCCAGACCTGCAGCGTCGCCGCCATCGCCCCCGCGTTGCCGCCGGCCATCGCGACATCCATCGCGCGCTTCATGTCGTAGTGCGTGACGAGGAGACGCGTGCGATCGTGCGTCAGGACGATGTCGCCGGGGTTCTCGTCGACGTCGCGCGTCGCGATCACGGCGAGCGTCGACAAATCGAGCCACGCGAGCTTCCCGGGATCGTCGCCGTTCCCGTGCGCCTTGTGCGGATCCTTCGAGGCCGTGGGCGGGGCAGGGAAGGCGAGCGCGACGTAGACCGCGCCCGACGCGGCGTCGATCGCGAGGTGATGTGGCGCCTCGTGCGCCTTCGGATCGACGTCGACGGAGATCGTCTGCACGCGATCGCCGTCGCGATCGAGGACGCTCAGCGAATCGGAGCCGTTGTTGGTCACGTACGCGGCGCGCGCGCGGGACGTCGACCTTCTCGCCTTTGGTGAGCGGTCCGGGGTCGGCGGGGCGCTTGCATGCCGGCGCAACGAGGCAGGCGAGCAAGAACGCCACGGCACGGCTCGTCTCCGTCATCGCCGTCATTGCCGTCATCCGGTGACGAGCATATCCCGTCCGAGGTAGAAAGAGACCGTGAGCCCTCGCCTCGGTCCGACGTTCGCCGCGCTCGCGCAGCACGTGCTCCTCGTCTGCTTCCTCCTCTTCTTCTCGATGCCGGCACGCGCGAACGGTCGCTTTCCCAAGGCGCAGCAGATCGTCACGGTGCCGGGCAGCGACGGGAAGACCGTGTTTCTGCGCGCCACGTTCGGCGTGCTCGTCTCGCGCGACGCCGGCGCGACGTGGAGCTGGATCTGCGAGCAGGCGATGGGCTTCTCCGGCACGTGGGACCCGCCCATCGCCGCGACGCGCGACGGGCGATTGTGGAGCGGCCTTCCGGACGGGCTCTCGTCGACGCAAGACGGGTGCGACGTGATTCGCGTGCCGGAGCTCACCGGAGAGAGCGTCGTCGATCTGACGACCGAGCCGGGCGGCGACCGCGTGGTCGTGGTCACGTCGACGCCCGGTAAGCCCGCGTTCGTGTGGCGTCGTCCGAACGCGAAGGCGCCGTTCGCACGCCTCGGCGCCGGCGTCACCGGCGTGAGCTTCGACACCGTGGACGTCGCGCCTTCGAAGCCGACGCGCGTGTACGCGACCGCGGCGCCGGTCGGGGGAGGGAAGCGCGCGCACCTGTTCCGATCCGACGACGGCGGCGCGACGCTCGACGAGCTCGACGTGAAGCTCGAGAAGGACGGCCGCCTCTTCCTCTCGGCGATCGATCCGAAAGATCCCGATCGCCTGTTCGTTCGCCACACGAACGAGTCGGGGACCGATCTCCTCTTGTCCGCCGACGGAGGCAAGACCTTCGTCTCCGTGCTCAAGACGAAGAGCTCGATGTTCGGCTTCGCCGCCGCCGTCGACGGGGCGTCCTATTTCGCCGGCGCGGGCGATCCGATCGAGGGGGTGTTCCGCTCGCGCGATCGCGGCGCGACGTGGGAGGCGGCGTCCAAGACGAGCGTGCTCTGCATGTTTGCCGACGGCCCGCGTGTCTTTGCGTGCTCGAACCCGTACACACGCGGGGGCTGGGCAGTCGCCGTCTCGACCGACGCGGCGACGACGTTTCGCCCGCTCGCGGCGTTCGACGACGTGAAGGGGCCGCTCGCGTGTGAGGCGGGCGCGGGGGCGACGTGCGCCTCGCTCTGGGGCGAGGTCCGCGCGGCCGTCGTTGCGCCGCCTCGCGCCGTGCCGTCCATGGCGATCGACGCCGCGCCACCGAAGGACGCGGCGACCGAAGCGCCGTCGGCCGGGGCGGCTCTCCCCGCCAAGCGCGCGTGCGGGTGTGGCGCGACGGGTAGGGGTGGTGCATCGGCGATCGGCTTCGCGCTCCTCCTCGCGCTCGCGGCTGCAGCCCGAAAACTGGATCGAAGCTGACTCACCCGGTCGCGCGCTCGTCCACTCGCGCACCGTTCGCGTGCGCATGGTGCATGTGCGATCCACGTCGTTGAGACGCGAAAAATAGGCAATTTATCGCCTATCAGCGGAACGGTGACGCGCGCGTCTCCGCGTTCGAGACAAGCGGCCTCGGCGACCCGCTTTGGCTCCTCGCTTGCACTTGTTTGCGGTCATGCCGTTTACGCACGCTGGAAACCTGGGTCGTGTCGGCTTCGTGGCGCTCCTCGCGGGCGCGTGCTCGTTCGCCGTCGCGTGCGGCGACGCGAGCGACAACACGAGCTCGACGTGGCACTCGAACGGCGGCAACGCGTCGTCGAGCGGGAACAACTCCGGCGCCTCGTCGTCCAGCGGCGGGTCGACGTCCAGTGGCGGCGGATCGACCTCCAGCGGCGGCGGCTCCTCTTCTTCCGGAGGCAGCAGCAGCGGAGGCAGCAGCAGCGGCACGAGCGGAACCAGCGGATCGAGCGGCTCCAGCGGCACCGCCGCGCCTGCCGTCACGGTCTCGCTCGGATCGGTCGCGTTGAAGGGCGATCTCCTCGCCGATCAGACGACGGTCGTGACGGTCGCGCCCGCGAACGGGTTCACCGGCGCGGTCACCCTCACGCTGACCGCCCCCGCGGAGCTCGACGCGAAGCTCGACAAGACGTCGCTCACGATCACCGGAGGCGCGGCCGCCTCGGCGATGCTGACGGTGAAGTCCTCGAAGATCGGCGACGTCCCCTTCACGGTCACCGCGACCGCGACGTCGGTGACGCCGATCACGACGAACGTGACCTTCTCGGCGACCTCGAACCTCACGCTCTACATCCCGGCCGACGCGGAGTCGAACAAGGGCACGACGGGCGCGCCCTACAACACCGGCTTCGGCCCCGCCGCCGGGACGATCATCCACGGCGCGCCCGTGAAGCTCACGATCGTGAACAAGGACTCGACCGGGCACATCATCCACGCCGACGGCAAAAACGGATTCGCGCACGGCAACACCAACAACCCGCTCGCCACCGGCGCGGCGGACAGCGTGCGCACGCTCACCGCGATGACGACCTACAACTGGTACCTGCACGACCAGAACGCCGCGCTCGTCACCGGCAAGCTGATCCTTCAGCAGTAGCGCACGGCGACGATCGAGAGCTCCACCTCGATCGTCTCGGTCGAGCGCACCGTCATGCCCGCAACGGTAGGGACCGGCTTGCGGAAGGTGACCGTGTCGCCCTCCTTCTTGTTGAGGAGCGAGCGGCCGATCGGCGATCTCCAGGAGATACGGCCGCTCTTGGGCTCCGTCTCGTCCTCGCCGACGATGACGTAGGTCGTGCTCTCGCCTTCCTCGTCCTCGACGTCGACCGTCGCGCCGAAGAAGATGCGGCCATCGGGGCGGGCTTCGGGCGTGACCACGACCGCGGACTCGAGGCGCCTCGTGAGGTAGTGCATGCGGCGATCGATCTCGCGCAGGCGCTTCTTGCCATAGATGTACTCGGCGTTCTCGCTGCGATCGCCCTGCGCGGCGGCGTCGGACACCTCTTGCACGACCTTGGGGCGCTCCTTCGAGCGGAGGTGCCCGAGCTCGTCTTGGAGGCGCCGCGCGCCCTCGGCGGTGATGTAGTTGGGGTTGCTCAATGGGGCAGCCTCAGCGCGAACGCCACTTCAATTCCAAATAGTAGCTGACGAGATCGCGCTCCTTCGGGCCCATCGCCACGAAGCGGAGGACGCGCGCGAACGGCCAGATTCGCGTCCCCGACGGGACCGACATGGCCCAGTACCCGAGCTCGCGCGGCGTTACGTCGCTCCACTCCGCGCTGAGCGTGCGCACGAGGATCTCGCTCAGGAACGCGCCGTGACGCCGGACGTCGAGCCAGTCCTCGAGCGAGTGCACGTCTTTGCCGTGGTAGGCCTCGAAGAGGTGCGCCTGCATCGACTCGATTGCCGCGATGTCCGTGCGCAGCTCGACGCCGCGCTTCACGCGGTACTCCTCGCCGAGCTCGCGCGACAAGTACGTGAAGAGGACGCGCGCCTCGGTCGGGCTGTGGGGAATGGAGTCGGGGTTCGGCGGCTCCCCGGTGGCCATGCGCGGCAGGCTCAGGAACTCCGCTCCCTCCGAGTGGAGCGGCTCGAGGCGTCGCTCCTTTTCGTGCCCGCGGGCGCCGTCCATCTCCTCGACGCGGAACGGCGGCTGGGATGCCCCCTTCATGTACCCGGTCGGGCCGCCCCTCCCGATCGTCGGGACTGCATCGCTGCCTGCCGACCGCTCGCCGCGCACCTCGACGAGCCCCGCAGGCGAGCTCGGTCGTCGGGGCACGTGGTCGCGCGGCGGATCGCTGGGCACGCGCACTGGCGTCGGCGCCGCCTCGGGGATCGTCGGCACGAGCGGCTGCCCGATGGCGCCGCGCGGTGGCATCTCACCCGGCGGCGGCGGCTCGCTCGACCCCTTCTTGGGTCGCGCCGAGGTCCGCGCGGGCCGGTCGCCCGTGATCTCCGAGTAGGGGACGCCCGGCCGCTGCGAGTACCCGGACGCGCGCGGCGCGGAGCTCTGCGGCTTCGGCGCGGGCGGGCTGGAGTCCGGAATGGACTTCGCCTCGAGCGGCGGCGGATGGACGGTCACCACCGGCGTGGGATCGATCGCGGTGTCCGGCGGCGGCTCTCCGTCCACCGAGAGGATGCGCTTCGGATCGATCGCCGAAGGCCTGGTCGGCGGCGCGGCCGGAGGCGGCGGCGCGCTCGCGGTTCGGAAAATCGTCTCGGCGCGCTGGCGCAAATCCGGATCGAGCGAAGGGGCCGTCGTCAGATCCTTCGCGTACGCGGCGGCGCGCTTCGGATCGCCCGCGAGCAGCCACGCCTGCGCCGCGAGCAGCTGCAGCTCGACGAAGGACGAGAGGCTCAGCGCCAGCGTCGACACGCGCCCCGCGATGATCTCCGGAGACTCGAGGCCGCCCATGAGGAGCGCGCGCGCGCGGAGGTACGTCGTCGCCGGCGTCTTGCCGCGCGTGCGCTCGAGGGCGTCGAGCCTCTCGAGGACGCCCTCGGCGCTCCCGGCGCTCATGTGCCGCTCGAGCGCCCAAAGCTCCGGCTCTGCGAGCGGACCGCGCGACGGCTGCTCCCGCGTCGACGCCGCCGCGACGATCTGAGCCAGCCGGGTTCGCCCTTCCTCCGTCGCGCAAAGCTTGCTGCGCTCGGTCATCTCGCTCACGAGCTCGATCCGTGTCGGTCCGGCCTCGCGCTCCGCCGGGGACGTCGGGCTCGTCTCGGCGAGGATCTCCAGCGCCTCAGGCAGCTGGGGGGCGGCGTCGAGCTCGATTCTCTGGAACGTGCGCTCGCCCATTCGCCGCGCGCGCGTGAGGTCCATGGTGTGGAGCATCACCGTGGCCCCGTCCTCCATCTCAGCGAGCACGGCGGCGAGGTGCAGCGCCTGGAGCCCGGCGGCCGCGCGCGAGACGACGACGTCCTGCGCAAGCGACGCCATGTCCATCCACGCGCCGACGTACACCCGGCGCGCCGCGTCGAGCTCGCGCCCTTCGAAGAGCTCCGCGGGGCCGAGCTTCGCCGCGACCTTTCGCGCCGTGCCGCCGCGGGCATAGACACCGGTGAGCGGGGCGAACGCCTCCGCTGCTTTGCGCACGAGCTCCGCGGTCACTCCCTGCGCCTCGAGGCGCGCGCGTGCGCGAGCGACGGTCGTTCGATACCCGATCTCGCGCACGTTGCCCGGCTCGCTCGCCTTCAGCTCGAGATCGCCGGCCTCGAAGAGCGAATACTCGGCGTCGAGCGCCCCCGCTTCGCAGCGCGCGATCGTCCGTCCTGCAATGTCGAGCCGCGATCCCGCCACGCCGATCTTCTACCGCGAAACGAGGGCCACCGGGACCCCTGCCGCACCTGGATTTCGTTTCACGGCCGCGAAGTTTTGCCGGTTCCGGTCAAACGACGTTCGCTCTATAGTCCAGCTGAGTCATGAGAGCCCGCCTCCTCGTCGCCCTTTTCCCGATCCTCGCGCTCGTCGCCTTCGCGGCGTGCGGCAAGAAGAAGCCGCCCGTGACCCCCGAGCCGCCGGTCTCCGAGGTCGTGGCAGACGCCGGCCCGCCCGTTGAGGACGCTACGCCGCCGCCCAAATCCCTCTTCGATCGCCTCGGTGGCGCCGAAGGCGTGAAGGCCGTGGTCGACAAGTTCGTCGAGAACGTCACCCAGGACCCGGCGGTCAACAAGTCCTTCAAGGCCACCAAAGGCCCCAAGCTCGACGCCTTCAAGAAGAACCTCACCGACCAAATCTGCGAGGTCACCGGCGGCCCCTGCAAGTACGCCGGCAAGGACATGAAGCTGGCGCACAAGGGCATGAAGATCACGGACGCGCAGTTCGACGCCATCGTCATGGACCTCAAGCTCGCGATGGGCGAGCTCAAGGTCGCGGACGCCGAGCAAGCCGAGGTCGTCGAGAAGCTCGCGCCCCTCAAAGAGGACATCGTCGAGAAGAAGAAGAAGTAGAAGCAGAAGAAGTAGAAGTAGAAGATGAAGGAGTCCGCCGACGCCATCCTACGACGGGAGCAAGCGCTCTACCTCGAAGCGCTCGAGCCCCCGCGCGACGCGCTCCTCCATCGCATGGAGGTCCACGCCCAAGAGCGTGGCATGCCCATCAGCGATCCTGAGGTGGCGTCCTTCCTCGCCGTCACCGCGCGCGCCGCCCGTCCACGCTTCGTCGTCGAGCTGGGCACCAACATCGGCTACGGCGCGATCGTCCTCGCGCGTGCCGCAGGCCCCGACGCGAAGGTCCTTACCATCGAGCTGTCCCACGATCTCTGCGCGACCGCGCGCGCCTACGTCGCCGAGGCCGGCCTCGCCTCACGCATCGAGGTCCTCCAAGGCTCCGCTACCGCCGAGCTCGAAAAGATCACCCAGCCCATCGACCTCGTCTACATCGACTGCGTCAAAGAAGAATATCCGCGCTACCTCGAGCTCGCGATCCCGCGCCTCGTGAAGGGCGGCGTCCTCATCGCGGACAACGTCCTGTGGCGCGGCATGGTCGCCCGCGAGTCCGTCCCCGCCACCGAGCGCCCCCGCGTCGAAGCCATCCGCGCCTTCAACCTCGCGATGGTCAGCCACAAGGATCTGCGCGCCGTCGTCCTTCCGCTCGGCGACGGCCTCGCATACGCCGTAAAGACCGCCTAACCGTTCACGGCAAGCTGCACGTCACCGTGATCGCGCCGGCAACGGTGCTGCACTGGCAATAGTCCGGCAGCACCCCCAAGCACGCGCAGCTCCGCTCTGGCACACAGCCGCACGGCAAGGGCTGGCACCCGCGCTGAGGCTCCAAGAACGGCCGGAGCCCCGCCGCGAACCGTCCGCAATACTCGCTCTCGGCCGCGCACGTCGCCGTGCCACACGCAAACGTCGCTCCCGCGTCGCCATCTAGCCCGCCGTCGCCGCACGCGGAATCGGTCGCCCACGCGACGTCGCTTCCCGCGTCCGAGCCACCGAACGTGCCGCCCGCGCCATCTCGCGCCTCCGCGTCGCCTGCATCCGGCGCCGCCGCGTCGACCTCCGTGCCCGCTACCGATCCACACGCCCCCGCGAACAGCGCGGCGCCGACGATCCCCGAGCGCAGATCCATCCCCACGAATGTCCGCACCACCCCAATTCCGTCGTCGCGCCGCCGCTAACTTACGGGCGTCGCCCCTGCATCGGTTGCTGTCGCCGCGGCTGCCGCTGCCGCTGCCGCTGCCGCCGCGACCTCTTCTTCGGTGGGAAGCGGCCTCTTGTAGCCGCACTCCTTGTTGGCGCACGCGATCATCGGCTTCGCCTTCGTGCCGCCGTAGACGAGGAACTTCGCGCCGCAATCCGGGCACGCTTCCTTGATCGGCTTCTGCCAGACCTTGAAGTCGCACTTGATTGTCTCGGCGTTGTAGTTGCTGCATCCGTAGAACGTCTTGCCGCCGCGCTTCTTCGGACGGACCTCGATGATGTCGCCGCCGCACTTCGGGCATGGCACTCCGAGCGGTACCGGTCGCGCGTTCTTGCACGCCGGATACCCCGTGCACGACAAGAACTCCCCGTAGCGACCGCTTCGGATCACCATGGGCTTGCCGCACACGTTGCAGTCGATCCCCGTCTCGCGCAGCGCCGCCGCGCCGGTCCCGTCGGGCCCGAGGTCGCGCGTGTTCTTGCACTTCGGGTAGTTGTTGCAGCCGAGGAACCAGCCGTTCTTGCTCCAGCGCTTGAACATCTCGCCTTCGCCGCACACGTCGCACTTCTCGCCCGTCGCCACCGGCTCGGGGTTCCAGCGCTTGCCCTTCTTGCCGAGGTCGAGCTGCTCGCGGAATTTTTTGTAGAAGCGCTTCAAGAGCTCGACGCGCTTCTCGTTGCCGGCCTCGACCTCGTCGAGCTCCTCTTCCATCGCGGAGGTGAACGCCGGATCCATGAAATCGAGCTTCGCGGCGACGAGACCGTCCACGACGAACTTGCCGAGCAAGGTCGGCCGGAACTGCCGCCCGCCCTCCATCTTCTCGACGTAGTCGCGCGCCTGCACCTTGCTGATGATCTCGGCGTAGGTGGACGGTCGACCGATGCCGCGCTCCTCGAGCTCGCGCACGAGCGAGCCTTCGCTGTAGCGCGGCGGCGGCTGCGTGAACTTCTGCTCCGCGAGCACGCCGGGGGGATCGGTCAGCTTGAGCGCCTCGCCCTCGGTCATCTCCGGCAGCGTCGCGTCCTCGGCCGCCTCGGTCGGGACCTTGGTCCCTTCGGCCGCCGCGTCCTTCGCGTCGCCCTCTTCTTCACCTGCGAGCTTGCTGTCGCCGGTGCCGTACGCATCGAGCCAACCTGCGAACTTCAGCACGCGACCGCCGACGCGCAGGGCGTAGACGTCGCCCGACGCGATCTTCGCCTCGATGTCGACGCCGGTCTGGTCGTAGACGGCTTCCTTCATCTGGCTGGCGACGAAGCGCTCCCAGATCATCTTGTAGAGCTTGTACTGCTCCTCCTTGAGGTGCTTTCGCACGGCCTCCGGCGGATGATCGAGCATCGTCGGGCGGATCGCCTCGTGCGCGTCCTGCGCGCCCTTCTTGCTCTTGAAGGCGTTCGGCTCCTTCGGCAGGTATTGCGCGCCGTAGGTGCTCTCGATGATTCCGCGCACCGCCTCGATCGCCTCGGGCGCCGTTCGCGTCGAGTCGGTACGCATGTACGTGATCAGACCGACCGGACCGCCGTCGTCCTTGCCGAGATCGACGCCCTCGTAGAGCCCCTGCGCGACCTGCATCGTGCGCTTGGCGGTGAAGCCCATGCGGTTGACGGCGTCCTGCTGGAGCTTGCTCGTCGTGTACGGGCTCGGGGCCTTTCGCCTGCGCTCGCTCTTGGTGATCTTCGCGACCTTGTACGTCGCACCTTGGAGATCGGCCTTGATCTGCGCGGCGGTCTCGCCGTTGGTGACCGAGAGGCGCTCTTTGTTCTTCTGCGTGAGGCGCGCGTGGAACGTCGGGCGCTTCCCGCCGCCGTTCACCTGCGACAAACCGCAGCCGATGTTCCAGTACTCCTCGGGAACGAACGCTTCGATTTCGCGCTCGCGATCGACGATGAGGCGCAAGGCGACCGACTGCACGCGTCCGGCCGAGAGACCAAAGGCGAGCTTGCTCCACACGAGCGCCGACACGTCGTAGCCGACGATGCGATCGAGGACGCGGCGGCAGCGCTGCGCATCGTAGAGGTCCGCGTTGAGGGCGCGGGGATGCTCGACGCCCTTCTTGACGCCGTTCTTCGTGATCTCGTGGAACTCGACGCGCTTTGCGCCCTTCGACGAGCCGGTCAGCTCTTCCGCCAGATGGAACGCGATCGCCTCGCCTTCGCGATCGGGGTCGGTCGCGAACAGGATGTCCTTCGCCTTCGCGGCGGCAGCCTTCAGCTCCTCGACGACCTTCTCTTTGCCGACGACGACCTCGTAGGTCTCCTTGAAGGTGCCCCCCTCGATGTCGATCCCCATCTTCTTGGGGAGGTCCTTGATGTGCCCCTTGGAGGCCAAGACCTCGTACTCGGACCCGAGGTATTTCTTGATCGTCTTCGCCTTTGCCGGCGACTCCACGACCACCAACGTCTTAGCCATCAAACGAGCCCTTCGGACGAGATATCACGTGAACGAGTGGACAATCCAAAACGGTTCCGATGCCTTAGCCCGTTAGGCACGACGAAAGAACCCTCCTGGGCCTTCTACTACTACGTCCTCTAAAGCAAGCGTCAAGAGCGCCGTAGCGACCGTGGGGGCGTCCAGCCCCACGCGGAGGGCCACTTCGTCGGCGTGCTGAGGTGACCCAGAGAGGCCTTTGACTACGCGGGCTTCCGCCTCGCTGAGGGGGCGCGTAAACAGGGGCAAGGTCGCGTTCGTTTTTTGATGAGGACGATTCAGTCCGAGCGCGTCGAGCAGTCGAGCTGGGCGAGTCAGGAGGCAGGCGCCACCCTCGAGCTCCAAGATGCAGCCGCGGAAGTCGGGACGCTCCTCCTCTGGTACGCCTAGGTTGCCCGTCGGCTCCCACGGCGCGGGGGCGACGACCCAGACCGGGCACTTCACCATGCGCGCCCAGCTCGCGGCGTTTCGGGCGCCGGACTTGAAGCCTGCCTGCACGATGACGAGCGCGTCGGAGAGCGCCGCGAGGACGCCGTTGCGCTGGAGGAATGGCCAATGGCGGCCGCACACGTCGGCGGGGAAGGGCCAGATCACGGCCGAGCCGGCGCTCGAACGGATGCGCGAATAGAGCGGCGCGTTGGAGGAGGGGACCTCGTGGTCGCTCCCCGATGGCGCGACCGCCCACGTTCGACCTCCAGCGTCGAGCGCACCTAGGTGCGCGGCGGTGTCGATCCCGAGCGCGGCGCCCGACGCGATGATGCCGCCGGCTTCCACAACCTTCGCCGCGAGCAGGCGTGCGAAGGCGGCGGCCTCCTTGCACGGCTTGCGCGTGCCGACGATGGCGACCACGATACCTGGCTCGAGCGGCGCGGAGATCGTGATCTCGGGCGGGGGCTTCTCGAGCTTGGTGAGGCGGATCGGATACTCGGCGTCGTGACGGTAGATCGTATTCACGATCCCCCATCGGCACCGCGCGCCGCCGGTTGCGTGCAAAGTGCACGCGTATGGCGTTTACTTCGCCGGCTTCGAGAAGAGCTGCACGCCGACCTTGCCCGCGCCCTTCTGCGCGTGGATGTCGACCTTGTACGGCAGCGGGCTCGAGATGAGCGGGCACATGGGCGTCGGATCCTTGCCGATGACCGGCATGTGATCGTCCGTCGTGTCCTCGCCCGAGAGCATGTTGAAGAACGGCGGCGCGAGCAGGCGCAGATCGAGATCTTGCACGGACGCCTTCGCCGCGAAGCCGACGATCGCGTAGCACTTGCCCGCTTGGAGCGTGACCATCATCGAGGCGTGGTCGCCCTCCTTCAGGTCCGCCTTCGCGATCTGGCCTTCGCCCTTCATGCCCTTCGCGTGGGCAGCGGCCGACGCTTTGATGCCGGCCTCGATCGGATCGCCGGGGACGGCGCCGGGGTTCTGCATCAGCGCGGCAGCCGCGGTCTGCGCCGCTTGGAGGAGAGGATTGAGGACGTTCGGATCGGT
Source organism: Polyangiales bacterium (assembly GCA_038231275.1). Classification (GTDB taxonomy): domain Bacteria; phylum Myxococcota_A; class Polyangia; order Polyangiales; family Polyangiaceae; genus JANYHK01. The sequence goes on along the minus strand of JBBRLQ010000002.1, from coordinate 76,361 downwards.
GGTGAGGATCGTGGAGAGCGGCGACGGCGGGCCCGCGTCAGGTGTCGCGGCCGTCGTCGGGCCCGCGTCCTCGGCGGGTGGCGGCAGCGGGGGAAGGGGAGAAGAGGCCGTCGGCACCGGCGGTCCATCCGCGGGCTTCTTGTCTCCGCCACACCCGGCCGCGAGCGCGGAGGTTGCGGTGGAAACGAGGAACAGCGCGATGAGGTGCGAGCGACACGTCGGCATGCGGAAGGCCTCTTCTCGTAGGTAGCGGTTGTTCGTCGCGCCTCTGGCGGCGCGGCGCGGCGACTTACTTGTTCTTCGAGTACACCTGCGCGCCGACCTGGCCGGTGCCCGCGCGGGCGACGATGTCGACCTTGTACTGGAGGCCCGGGATGAGCGGGCACATCGGCTGGTTGCCCTTGCCGACGACCGGCATGTTGTTGTCGGTCGTGTCCTGCCCCGAGAGCATGTTGTAGAAGGGCGGCGCGAGCAGGTTGAGGTCGAGGTTTTTCACCTGACCAGGCGGCGAGAAGCCGAGGATCGTGTAGCACTTGCCCGCGGTCATCGGGACGAGGAAGGTCAGGTGCTCACCCTCCTTCAGGTTGCCCTTCGCGATCTGCCCTTCCGGCTGCATGCCGGCGGCGTTCTTCGCGGCGGAGATCTTGAGGCCCGCCTCGACCGGATCGCCGGGGATGGCGCCGGGCTGCTGGAGGAGCGCGCCGCCGGCGGCCGCGGCCTGGGCGAAGAGCGCCGCGAGCGCGTTCGGGTCCTGGAGGTTGACGTTGCCGAGCGGGCCCGGCTGGCTGCCCGCGGGGGCCGGCTGTCCGCCCGGCGGCGGCTGTCCACCCGGCGGCTGTCCACCCGGCGGCTGCTGCTGCGGATAGCCACCCGGCTGCTGCTGCGGGTAGCCACCCGGCTGCTGCTGCGGATAGCCGGCCGGCTGCTGTTGCGGGTAGGCGCCCGGCGGGTATCCGCCCGGCGGCGGCTGACCCATCGCGACGCTACCGCTCGCGTTCGTCGGGTTGTCGGCCGGCTTGTCCTTCGAGCCGCACGCGAGCGGCAGAAGGCAGGCGACGCCGAGCGCCGCAAACGAGCAGTTTCGGACTAGGTCACGATTTTTCATGAAACGCCTCCAGAGAAGCGCGCCGTTACGGGGCGCATGTCACGCGGGCGGTACTTTACAAGAGGATGGCCCGGGGTTGTGCAAAGGTTTTCGCGGCTGTTTTTAGGACATTCCCTCGATCAACGCGCCGGCATGCGCGTCCTTACGGCGCCGCGCGCGTTCGCGCCTTGCCCGTGACGGTCTGGACGATCTGCGCGCGCACCGCTTGGTTCTGGTGGTGCTCCACGTAAGGCACGCTCGCCCGCCCGGTGGCGCTCGCCTCGATCGCTGCCATGAGCGGCATGAGGAGCGCGACGTACCCGCCGTCGCGCTCGCCGGTCTCGGCCGCGAGGCTCGCGCCGTGCGCGTCGGCGGTCGCGACGTGTCGCGCTTCGTGGACGATGCGTGTCGCGGCGAGCGCGGCCTCGTGCTCCGACGGCGTCCACTCGTCGTCGCCGCGCTCGTGCGTCGCGGTCGGGTGCCCGCAGACGAGATCGCCTGCGGTCATGTGGCTCACCTCGGTCGCCACGAGGTACGTCGCGATCGCGCGAAACTGCTTGTTCTGCGCGCGCGCGAGCTCCGGAGTCGTCTGCGCCGCGTCGTAAAATCCTGCGGGCGGCGTCAGCAAGCGCTCGCCCGGACGCTGTCCCTTCGCGAGCAAGCGCGCGTACGCGTCGAGCTTGCCCGAGCCCAGCGCGTCGTCGGTCGCCTTCGCGCGCGCGACGGCGTCCACCAGCGTGAGCATCGCGTCGCTCAGCACGACGACGTAGTCGCCGTCGTCGTCGCACGCGGCCAGCGCGAGCGGGGCCTTCGGATCGGGCGCGAACGCCACGTACACGCCGGTGATCTTCTGCTGCGAAGCCGCAGGGAGCTTTTGGACGACGACCTTCAGCGCTTCGCCCGTGGACGCGCGCGCCGCCTGGAGCGACAGGTTCGGAGCGACGGGAGCCGGCGGCGGCGCGTCGGCACCGGCGTTGGCCGCGACCGCGAGCGTAGCTACGCCAAGTGCGAACAGCAGTGCTAGCGGTCTTCCATTCATTTCGAGAACCCCACGATACGCGAAGCTACGCCCGTTCGACGGACGTCTTCACCCTGGGATTCAGCGTATTCGAGCGCCTTCTTGGGGTCGCTGCAGACGACGTCCGCGCTATTGCCGGACGAATTTGAACGGGATCTGAATCTGGCTCGTCGCGCCGGTCGGCGGGAATTGCCAGCCGCGGACCGCACCTTCGATGCACTTGGCGATCGTCGGATCGTTTCCGGTCGCCGTCACGCTCTGAACTGCGCCGCTGCCGCCGACCGTCGCGTTGACCGTGACCTGCACGGTGCCGGTCTTGTCAGTCGCGATGCGCTCGAAGCACGTGCGCTTCACGCCGCTCTGGTGCGAGCGGACAACGGCCTCGATCTGATCGCTCGTGAGCTGGCTTCCACCGCCGCCACCCGCGCCGCCGGGCGTCGGACCGCCGGGGGTCGGGCCGTTGTTGGTGCCACCGAGGAGCGCGGCGATCGCCGAGTTTGGCGGCGCGGGGTTCGCGTTGCCGCCGTTGGCTCCCGGCCTGGTTCCTCCGCCACCGGGGTGCATCGCGGCGGTGCGTCCGCCCCCTGCGTCGGCGCCGTTCGCGGCGGTCGGCGCGTTCGGATCGGGCGCGGGGACGTCGTCTCCGGGAGGCGGCGTGATCTGCGCGGCGGTCGGCTGCGCCGACGGCATCTGGATGACGACGGGCTGCTGCGTGGGGCGTGTCAGGACGATGATGGCCGCGGTGATGCCGAACGCGCCCGCGAGGACCACCATCGCGATCGCGATCCACGGCGGCGCCTTCTTCGCGGGCGGCGGGACCATCGACGGCGTCGCGGGCGCGACCATCGGCGGCGCCATCGACGCGGCCGGCGGCGGCATCGCGAACGGATCGGCGACAGGGGCCGGCATGCTGAACGGCGACGGCCCCGACGCCGGCGGCGCATCCAAGCGCTCTGCGGTGGCGAGGCCCGCGTTGCCGCCGCGGCCCGTGATCGGGACGACGTTGCTGCGCGCCGCCGCCGACATCGCCGCCGGTGGGCTCGGCGTCGCGCGCTGAGGGAGGAAGGCAGGCGCCGTCGGGGGACGCGGCGCGGGACCCGGCATCGGACGGGGCGCGGGAGGCAAAGAGCTGCTGCGCGCTTCCGGCGGCGGCGGCGTCGCGAGCGACACGCGCCCGCCGGCCATCGCCTCGCGGACGACCGCCGCGAGCTCGCTTATCGCTTTGACAGGGCGCCACTCCTCGAGCCCCTCCTGCCACACGAGCGAGTCCTCGGTCACTGCGCCGGTCGCGGCCTTGCGGCGAAGCTCCGCCATGCGCACGGGACCGACGGGCACCCCGTTGATCGCGACGTACCACTCGTCCGCGGCGTGCATCTCGAGCATCTCGAGCGCCGCGTCGTCATCCTTCTGAACGGATTTGTTGAAGGCGTTGGACAGGCTGGCGTGCGGGGGCGCGTGGTGCGGATGCCCGGTCTGCGCAGAGAGCGGCGGGCGCGACCCGACCGGACGCGCCGACGCGAAGCTCGTCGCGAGCGCGCCACCGGTCGGCTTGGGCACGGCGGGCTTGGCGGGCGGTCGCGGCGGGGCGCCGGCGGCGGCCGGGTTGTCCTCGCGCGGGATGTCTACGGAGACGCTCGTCTCGGTGACCGCCGCGCGGACCTCGATCATGTGGCCGCATTTGCGGCACTTCATTCGCACCGTCTTGCCGGCGACCTTCTCGTCGGCAATCTGGTACTTCGCCTTGCACTGATCACAGAGGAACTTCACGCGGCCTCGGCCTCCACTCTACCCGACAAGCGGCCGTGACGGGTGCGGCAAAGCACCCTGGCAAGGCCGCGGACCGGGCGGACCTTCGTTCGACGCACCACACACGAAATTCTTTGATCGTCGCGCACGTGCAACCCGCGAACGGTCGATGCCCGCCCTACAAGAGTTGGACGAGGTGCTCTTTGATCTGCGCCTTCGTCTCGGGGTCCGGCGCGTTGTGGACACACCTCTCCCACATTTCGATCGCCTTGTTCTTGAAGCCCGCCTTTTCGTAGAGGACCGCCAAGTTCTTCAGGGCCGGGAAATGCTTGGGGTTCAGCTCGACGGCGCGTTCTAGCTCTCCCACCCCGTCGTAGATCTGCCCCTTTTTCCCGTACAAGAGCGCCAGATGGTAGCGGAGGCGGTAGGCGAGGGGATCGATCTTCGTGCCGCGCTTCAGGTGGTCGATCGCGACGTCGATCTCTCCTCGGCGGAACGCGGCGATGCCCTCTTCGAGCGCCCTCTCGGCTTCGCTGTTGATGTTGTCGGGATCGCGGGGCGGAGGAACCGTCGGCGACGTGTGGCGCGTCAGGAGCTTGGTGACGATGGCGACGACGTCGCCGATTCGGAACGGCTTCTCGATGTACTCCTCGATGCCGTAGTTCGCCTTCAGGTCCTCGGCGATGCGCCAGCCGCGGTAGACGGCGCTGATCATCACGATCGGGATCGCGCCGTACTTCTCGCTGCCCTTGATGCGTCGCGCGATGTCGAAGCCGTGGAGCTCGGGCAGCATGGCGTCTAGGACGATGAGATCCGGCGTGTGCTCCTTCACCATGCGGAGCGCGAGCAGACCGCGGTCGGCCTCGAGCACGCGGTGGCCTCGATCGGTGAGCAGGCGCTTAAGGAGCTTGCGGATGTCCTCCTCGTCGTCGACGACCAGGATCAGCTTTCCTTCCCCGGTCGTCCCATCGCCCTTCGCCGTTGCCGGGACGCGCAGCTCGTCGGGCAGCGTCGCGACCGTGGAGACCTCCGAGCCCATGTTGCCGAACTCTTCGTCGCTCAGCTCCGACTCGATCGCCGCGCGCTCGACGCTCGCCTCTTTGACGAGCGCGGCGCCGGTCGGCGGCGGCGGAGGGATGCTCGGCACCGGCGTAGGGCGCTGACTCGACGGCGGCGAGGTGATCGGGAGACCCTCGTCCCTCGCCGACGGCTTGGCGGCGTCCTTCGCGGGCGACGCGTTCGCGTTCGGCTCGAGGCCGAGCTGCTGGAGCGTCTCGAGCGGGACCTTGGGTCCGAGGAAGTAGATCTCGCCCTTCTCTTTGGCGTCGTACGCCGCGGCGGTCGCCTTCTCGAGCGTGTGCGTGATGGCGATGTACGGATAGACCTTGCGACCGGTCACGAACTCGAGCTCGTCGATCGTGCGCTTGTCGAGCGGGTTGGCCATCGCCAAGAAGATGCGATCGTCGCGCACGAGCACCGGCAGCATGCGCTGGGCGTTCGCGACCTCGCGGGGCACCACGTCGAGGTGCTCGAGGAGGATGGCGACCTGGTTCAGATCGATCCCCGGCATCCCGAACTGCTCGGAGAGGGCGCGCAGCGCGTCGGTTTCGCTGACGAGGCCGGACTGGGTGAGCTGCGACGCGAGCGGCCTCCCGCCGTCGAGCGGCGCACGCTTCTGCTCGCGCAGGGCGGCGTCGAGGTCCGCCTGCGAGATCAGCTTCTGCTTGAGCAGAATCTTGCCGAGCTGCTTTTTCTCCGTCATGTCAGAGGCTTCAGTCAAGGGTACGCGCAGGCATCGCCGAGGACAAATCTTGAAGCGCGCGGCGCTTGGTTTCCGCGAAATTCCCGGCTCGGATCGCCTCCCGGGCCTCTCGGACGATTTGACCGTAGTAGTGGAGGTTGTGGAGCGAAAAGAGGCGAAGAACGAGGATCTCGCCGGCGAGGAAGAGGTGGCGGAGGTACGCGCGGGAGTACCCGCCTGCGCAACATGCGCAGTCGCAGGAGGCGTCGATCGGCGCGCGGTCGTCTTTGTAGCGCGCTTGCTTGATGACGATCCTGCCGTGGCGGGTCAGCGCCTGGCCGTTGCGCGCGTTGCGCGTCGGCAGCACGCAGTCGAACATGTCGACGCCCTCGCCGATCGCGCACCATAGATCGTACGGCGTGCCGACGCCCATCAGGTAGCGCGGGCGCTCCGGATCGAGGAGGTGCGCGACCTCTGCGAGCGTCTCGTGCATCTTCTCGATGGGCTCGCCGACCGAGAAGCCGCCGAGCGCGAGGCCGTCGAAACCGGGCTCGAGCGCCGCGAGCTCCTCGGCGTGCGCGCGGCGAAGATCGGGAAAGCATGCACCCTGCACGATTCCGAAGAGCGCCTGCCCTTCGGGGCGCGGCGCGGCGAGGGCGCGCTTCGCCCAGCGGGTGGTCGTGGCGATCGCGCGCTCTACGGCCGCGCGCTCCGATTGGCCGGGCGGGCACACGTCGAGCTGCATCTGGATGTCGGCGCCGATGAGCCCCTGCACGCGCACCGCCTCCTCCGGTGAGAGGTGGTACTTGGTGCCGTCGAGGTGCGACTGGAAGGTGAAGCCGTCCTCGGTCGCCTTCACCTTCTCGGTGAGCGAGAACGCCTGGAAGCCCCCCGAGTCCGTGAGCATCGCGTGCGGCCAGCGCGTGAATTCGTGAAGGCCGCCGTGCGCGGCGATCGCGTCGCCCCCGGGTCGCAGCATCAGGTGGTACGTGTTGCCGAGGACGATCCGTGCGCCGGTGCTCGCGACCTCGCCCGGCGTCAGCGTCTTCACGCTGCCCTGCGTCCCCACCGGCATGAACGTTGGGAGCTCGACGTCCCCGTGCGGCGTCGTGAGCAGGCTCGCGCGCGCATGGCCGTCCTTCGCCTCCTCGCGAAACACGAAGCCGTGCGCGCGCGGCTTCATCGCGTCCTCCACAGGAGCATCGCGTCGCCGTAGGAGAAGAACCGGTACTGCTCCCTCACCGCCGCGCGGTACGCGTCGAGCACGCGCTCGGTCCCGCCGAACGCGCACACCAGGGCGAGCAACGTCGACTTCGGGAGGTGGAAGTTGGTGACGAGCACGTCGACGACGCGAAAGGCGTACCCCGGTTGAATGAGGAGGCGCGTCGCTCCGCTGCCGGCCACGACGAGGCCATCGCGCGCGGGATCGGCGTTGCTCTCGAGCGTTCGTACGACCGTCGTGCCCACCGCGACGACGCTCGCGCCGCGATCACGGGCGCTGGCGACGGCCGTCTGCGCGGTCTTCGAGACCTCGAACCGCTCCTCGTGCATCGGGTGCTGGTCGAAGTCCGGGACGGTCACCGGCTGAAACGTCCCGAGCCCGACGTGGAGGGTCACCGACGCGACCTCGGCGCCCCGCACAGCGAAGCGCCCCAGCATCGCGCGCGTGAGGTGGAGTCCGGCGGTCGGCGCGGCGATCGCGCCATCGACGCGCGCGAAGACGGTCTGGTAGCGCTCGCGATCGACGCCCTCATCGTCGCGCTTGATGTACGGCGGGAGCGGCACGTGACCTGTGACTCTGATCGCGTCGTCGACCGGCGTCCCGTCGGTCGTCTCGAGCCCCACCTCGAGGAGGCCGTCGTCTTCCGCGCGACCGAGCAGCAGAATGACGAGCGGGCCCACGATCACGCGCGTCCCGAACTTCAGCCCCTTGCTTGATTTGCCGAGCGCGCGCCACACGTCGAGCGTGCGCCCGTCGATCTCGCGCGCGCCCATCTTCTGGACGAGGAAGATCTCGACCTTGCCGCCCGTCTCCGCCTTCACGCCGAGGAGGCGCGCCGGCACGACGCGCGTGTCGTTGAGGACGACGAGCGCCCGCGGAGGCACGAGCTCGGGCAATGCCGCGACGGTCGTGTGTTGCGGCGCACCGCCGCCCGCCGGGAGCACCATGAGGCGCGCTCCTTCGCGCTCCTTCGCGGGCTCTTGCGCGATGCGCTCGGGCGGCAGCTCGTAGTCGAAGAGTTCGACCTTCACCCGAGCGGCTATAGCAGGATCGTTTTGCCCGAGCGGCGAAAGTGGTGTGTCGGCTTAGGCCAGGTGCTCGCGCGCGGGGGCGCCGATAAGCGTCGTCCGCGAGCTCGGCGGCGCGAGCTTCGCGCGGAGGAACGACGCGAGCTCGCCGAGCTCGTACGGCTTGGGAACGAAGCCGACGACGCCGCAGTCGGCGCGTTCGAGCTGGCGCTCGGAGAGGTGGTACGCGCTCGTCAGCACCACGCGGACGTGAGGGTGACGCGTGCGGACGAGCCGCGCGAGCTCGAGCCCGTTCATCCCGGGCATCATGAGATCGAACAGCCCGAGGAGGATGTCGTCGTGCTTTTCGAGCGCGGCCATCGCCTCCTCGGCGGACTTGGCGGTCGCCACGTCGAAGCCTTCGATCGAGAGCCCCATCGACAGGACCCGAATCTGATTCTCTTCGTCATCCACAACGAGGACGCGTGCCAAAACTGCCTCCGCTACCCCCCAATACCCGAAGCCCCGAGAGCAAAGGTCGGGCCGACTTCCACCCATGAGCCACAACCCCACGATCCCGGCTAGTTGGGGGCGCGTGCGGTCATGCGGTTGGCCACCCTTCCATTGCAGATTTGAAGGACCGGTGTTCAGAGATGAACGCGCCGTTGGGCGTCCGTGGTGGAAGCCTGCGGCGCGTGAGCGCGAAGTTACATCGACCCCCGGGTTTCGAAGATGATGCCCAGTCGCGTCATCTTTCTCCAGAGCGTGGTCGGCGAGATGTTGAGCACTTCGGCAGCGCGCTCTCGGCTCCCGTCGCATTCGCGGAGGGCCGCTTCGATCGCGCTGCGCTCTGCCGAGTCGACGACGTCGGACAGGGAGCGGCCGCCCGTCGTCACCTGCGCGGCGGTGGCTTGCCTCGTGATGAGGTCGTCGGTGTTGATGACGCCGTTCTGCGCGAGCGCGACCGCTTGCTCGAGCATGTGCTCGAGCTCGCGGATGTTGCCGGGGAAGTCGTAGTGGGTGAGCGCTTCCATCGCACGGTCGTGGAGCTTCGCGTGGACGCCCATCTTCCGGTTGTACTTGTCGAGGAAGAAGCTCACGAGATCGGCGAGGTCCTCGCGTCGATCGCGGAGCGCCGGCAGCTGGAAGCGCGCGACGTTGAGGCGGTAGTAGAGGTCCTGCCGGAAGCGCTTCTCGGCGATCGCCAAGAGCAAGTCCTGGTTGGTGGCCGCGATGATGCGGACGTTGACGTGCACCGCCTTGCTCTCCCCGACGCGACGGATCTCGTTCTCCTGGATCGCGCGGAGCAGCTTCGCCTGGAACGAGATCGGGGTCTCCGCGATCTCGTCGAAGAAGATGGTGCCGCCATCCGCCTCCTCGAACATGCCTCGGCGCGCGCTCATGGCGCCGGTGAACGCGCCCTTCGCGTGGCCGAAGAGCTCGCTCTCGAGGAGCGTCTCGGTGACCGCCGCGCAGTTCACCGGCACGAACGAGCGATCGGCGCGCTTGCTGTTGGCGTGAATCGCCTTGGCGACGAGCTCCTTGCCGGTGCCGCTCTCGCCGGTGATGAGGACGATCGCGTCGGTCGGCGCGATGCGGACGATGCGACCGAGCACCTCGCGCACCGATCGCGATCGGCCGACGATGTTCTCGAACTTGTACCGGTCCTTGAACTCCGTCGCGAGGAAGGCGACCTCGCCGGCGAGGCGCCGGTTGTCGAGCGCCTTTTGCACCTTCACGAGCAGCTCTTGCTCGGTGAACGGCTTCTGGATGTAGTCGAACGCGCCGAGGCGCATCGCTTCGACGGCGCTCTCGATGGTGCCGTACGCGGTCATGACGATGACCTCGGTCATCGGCTGTGCTTCTTTCACCGCGCGGAGGACCTCGATGCCGTCCTTCGAGCCCATGCGCAGATCGGTGAGCACCACGTCGAACGCGCCGGTGGCGCCGCGCTCCGAGCCCAGCTCGCCGTCGGGCGCCTCGTCGACCTCGTACCCGGCGCCGCGGAGCATCATCGCGAGCGTCGTGCGCATGTTGCGCTGATCGTCCACGATGAGGATCTTCGGCATGGGGGGAACCTAGTTGTTCTGTGCTCCCGCCGCCATCCAGTCCTGGATCCGCTTGAGGGAGTCGGCGGTGAAAACGCAGCTCGCAGGCGAGAGGGGCATGTTCCCGCCCTGCTTGCTGCGCAGCGCGACCGAGATGAGCACGCTGCTGGCCGGGTCTGCCTTGTCGATGATCGGCGGGCTCGCGCCGGTCATTCCTTCCCAGCAGCTTTGCTGTGTAGCTCCGCACACCCACGTGCCGCCGCCGCCTTGATCGGCCGAGGCGTGGCAAGAGCCGGTTCCCTTGCAGCCTGGTCCGCCGGCGCTGAGGTTGCCGAAGAAGTCGCGGTACAGATCCGTCCACGTGATTCCGCCGTCGGGGCCGCCAGCGGCGCCGCATCCGCTGGCGGTCGACACCTGAGGGATGGGCGCGGGTCCAGCGTCGAAGCGATCGTCACCGCCCTGCGCGCCGCCGGTAGCACTGCACGCAGCGCCGACGCCGAACAGACTCGTGACCACCAAACCTGCGAGGGCGCGCCGCATCGCCGTTCAGTATACGACGCCTAGGAAGAGGCGCAGTGTTTGAGCGGTGGACGTGTCCCAGTTAGGGAGGAGGTTCGTCTGCTCCCCGGGCAGGTACGACAGGCCCCCGAGCGGGAAGAACACGCCGTATTGCAGCATCGTGTAGAAGCCGCCGATCTTCTCGGAGTCGTCGTTCAGCGAGCCGTCCTTCGCCTGGTAGTAGATGCTGAGATCGAGCTCGACCCCGAGGTCGCGCTTGTGGCCGGGCGTCTGGATGAACTCGCTCGCGCGGCTCCAGATGATCGCCGCGCCGCCGCCGAACTTCTGGCCGTTCGCGTTGCGGAGGAAATCGTAGTCGACGCTCGGGCGGAAGTAGTAGGCACCTTCGACCCGCGACAGGATGTGGCGGAAGAAGATGAGGTCGACGCGGTAGTCGGGGTGGAAGTGGAAGGTCGAGATCGGGCCGCGGCCGCCATTCTGCTCGGGCTGAAGGCCGGAGTTGCCGGGCGAGAGGCCGCTGACCCAGGGGTCGCCGCTCGCCCAGCCGAAGCCGAAGCCGAGGCGGAGCTTGTCTTCGATCGCCTTGTACTCGCTCTGGGTCGTGAGGCCCATTTGGCGAATTTTGTAGGGGCTCGCGCGATCGGTCTGGCCGGGGAGCTGCTCCACGTCGCCGTAGATGACCGCCGCCTCCGCCTCGATGCGGAGCTTGCGCCAGAGGACCTGGACCCACAAGTCCGGGATGATCGCCCACGCGCTGCGCCGCTCGAGACCGCGGTCGGTCGTCGCGCCGTCGTCGCCGGCGAAGGTGAGGGGCGTCTGCGTCGCCGCCACGTCGAGGAGCTGCGAGCGGTAGACCCAGTACGTGCCGCCGTTGACGACGAGATCGCCGCGGGAGAGGGCGAGGCGCTGCATGTCGGGGTTCGTGCGGCGCGCCGCGAAGGCGACCCACTCGTTCGCGTTCGTGAGGTTCGCGGTGTTGTAGGGCTGGCCGCCGTAGACGTCGAACGCCGACGCGCTCGTCGGGCCCGTCGAGATGAAGTCCCACGCGCCGCCGAAGTACAAGTCGAGCGACTTGAGGCCGGTGACGAACATGATGCGGTCGGTCGTCGTCTGGTAATCGCTGTCGAGGCCGTCGCCGGAGTTGGCGAGCATGCCGAGACCCCAGTGGCTGGGCATGCGGCCGAAGCGGACCTGGCCTACGGGCGTCATGTATTCGGCCCAGACGCGCTTCACGTCGATCGAGTTCCTGTAGCTGTTCACGCCGGCGGTGGGTGGACCTTGCGTCGTCGTGAATACACCGAGCGGCGCGTAGCCGCTGTACCCCCCGGGTCCGTAGCCGTTGCCGGCCGCCTTGATGTTGCCGCTGTTGCCGGGCTTGATCGTGTACGAGTCGCCGGTCGAGCCGAGCACGAGGTTATCGAGCGCGTCGATCTGCGACATGATCCGCAGGTTGTCGGAGATGTGCAGCTCCGGGTTGATCCGGAAGCGCACGTTCGCGCCCGACTGGGTCTTGTCGTAGCAGGGCTGGAGCTGGACGGCGTTTGACGGACCGCACAGATTCACGTTGCGGATGGTGCCGCTCGAGTCCGAGTACGACTGATCGAGGGGCTGCGCCCAGAGCTGCTGGATGTCGCCCGGAGCGTTGTGTCGGCCGAGCGCGAAGTTGTGAAAGAGCTCGGCGCGCGTGCGGAAGTAGCCGTGCAGCTCGAGGATCGGGCGCGTGTGGCCCCACCAGTCTTCGCTGTACACGTCGCTCGGGTGCGCGCCGACTTCGCCGGCGCTGCCGAGCGAAGGGCGACGCGCGCCTTGGGTCGCGAGCGATTTGCTGTCGGCCGCCGGATCGGCGACGACCCCGGGGCCACCGCCGGCGCCGCCCGCGACGCCGGTGGACGGTTGGGGCGCGGGCATGAGCGGCTCGCGCGTCGCGGGCGCGGGACCCGGCGCCGGAGCGGCCGGTTGCACGGAGGGGGGCTGCGGCGGGGGCTGCGGCTGCGGCGAAGGCTGCGGCGAAGGCTGCGACGAGGGCTGCGCGTTCGGATCCGCAGGTTGCTGCGCGGATGCACGCGGCGCCCACGCGATCGCGGCGGCGACGAGACCGAGCCCAAGTCCAAGTCGAAGTGCAGGGCGTCGTGAACGCGAAAGCATCGGGCGCTCTTGTAACACGGATGATGGGGGGAAAGGGAAGCGCTCGATTCACCTTAAGCGTCGGCGTTTCGGGCGCTTGCGTGTCGCGATCGCGAGCGCGGCGAGGGTGGTGAGGAGCGCGGCGCCTCCCCACGCGGTCTCGGTCGGGTGATGGACCAAGAACGAGAGCGCGCGGAGCGCGGCGCCGGGCGTGGGCGCCGGCACGAAGGAGCGCGAAGTCGTCGTCGTCGCAACCTGGTTCGCGCAGCGCGGCGGACCTCTCTTGTCCGCGCACAAGACAAAGCACGACGCGAGCGTAGGGTCGCCCGCCGCGACGAACCCCTGCTCGGACCGCGCCGCGCCCGACCGCCCCTCGTACGTTCGCGCGATGGTCGCCGCCTCTCGGGCAGTCGACTTCACGGCCAGATCGCCGGCGCCGATCGCGCGCGTCGACGTGCCGGCGATCGTCTCCGCCAGCTTGTCCATCGCGAGCTCGTCGGCGTCGGGCGACCAACCGCCCGTCTTCGTGTCGAAGCATGCGACTACGAACGCGGCGTCGCCGTCCTTCGTGCGCCACGACGACCAGATCGGGATCGAGAGCCGAGGCGACGCTGAAATGTCGGGCGGCGCGATCGCCCCCTCGGTGATGAAGTCGGGGCCCGGCGCGGATCCGGCGGCTCCTGCAGCTCCGCCCGCCTCGGTCAGCCGCCGAGCTCCTTCAGGAACGCCTCGACCTCGGAGCGCAGCGCGCTCAGCTTCTCGTGCACGCGCCCGTCGCCTGGCCCCACCGGCCCCGACGCCGGAGCGGTGCTGGGCTTGGTGGCGGTGGTCGACGTCGGGCTCGGCGCGCTCGTCATGCTCGTCACCGCGCTGGGAGCCGCGCTCGTTTGCACCGACGCGCCGGCGGCGGATCCCTGCGCGCTCGGCTCCACTCCCGAGCGGAGCAGGCGCTTCTTGGCACCGGCGATCGTGAACCCCTCCGAATAGAGGAGATCGCGGACGCGCAGCAGGTTCTCGACGTCGCGGCGCGAATAGACGCGCTGCCCCTTCGCGCTCTTCGTGGGGCGGATGCTCCGAAACTCCCGCTCCCAGTACCTGAGGACGTGAGGCTCCACGCCGACGAGGCCCGCGACCTCACCGATCCGAAAATACAGCTTGGGCGGGAGACTTCCGCGCCCTGATCCACCCGACGAGGTCATCGCGCCGGAGGACTACTCTTTGACGCCGGTGAGAGGATCGCCGGCCGGCGCGCCGGGCGAGCCGGCGGCTGCGGCCGGTGCCGCCGCCTGCTGTCCGTTCGGGGTTGCCGTGGCGCCCGCGGCAGCTTGGCCGTTTCGCGGATTGAGCGCCTGCTTCAGGATCTGACTCGCCTTGAAGGTGAGCACGCGGCGCTCGCTGATCTTGATCGGATCGCCCGTCTGCGGGTTCCGTCCCGGGCGCTGGCGCTTGTCCCGCAGGACGAAGTTGCCGAACCCGCTGATCTTGATCTTCTCGCCGCGTCCGAGCGTCTCTTTCATCATCTCGAAGACGAGATCGACGATGTCCGCGGACTCCTTCTTCGAGAAGCCCCCTACACGCGTGTAGAGCGCCTGGACGATCTCTGCCTTGGTCATGAGCGCCCGCCGCCTCCCTCAGGTGCGCGCGCACCCCTAGTGCGCCCGCATGAAGCCGATAGTAAACGCCTATTTGGGAACGATGCACCCAAAATGTGCACTTTTGTTAGGGGGGCTGTCGGGCCGCCTGTCGGGCCGGGTGTCAGGCCGGCTTTCAGGCGGCCAGGTTCTCGACGTCCTCGGCGCTCGGCGCGGGCGGGGGAACGCTGTCTGCGGCGGGGGCCAGCGCGGCCTCTGCAGCGCGGCGGCGCGCGAACTGCTCGCTCGCGACGAGCGAGGCGACGTACCCGTAGCCGAACGTGAAGAGCATCGCGAACGGCGTGGCGAACCAATGGCCCGTCTCGAGCGACGCGACGGTGCTCGCAAACGACACGAGGCAGAGTGCGATCTCAGTCATCGGCAGGTCGGCGCGCGCGCGGTACCGCTGGATGCCGCCGCCGGCCGAGGAGAGGACACCCGCCTTCGGGGTGCGCACGAACTCGCCCGCCATCGAGCCGAGGCCGTCGAACACCGCGCGGGTCAGGTGCGGCGCGAGCCCGGCGCCGAGCGCGAGGAGCGCGGGGAGCTGGCGAATCGCGCCCATGCGGCTGCGGCCCTGCGCGGCCTCGGCCATCGCGTAGAACGCGGCGAGCGAGCCGGTCGTGCCGATGCAGAGCGGGAGATCGATGAGCAGCATCGTCTGCGGATTCGTCGCCGGCATGAGGATGAGCGCCGGCAAGAGCAGCACGCTCAGGATGACCATGAGCGGGTACGCGAAGTGCGGCGTCAGGTGGAAGAACGCCTCGAGGCGCTGCGACAGCGAGAGCGGCGACAGCATCACGCGCTTCATCAGCTTGCGCGACGTCTGCACGGTGCCCTTCGCCCAGCGGTACTGCTGCGCGCGGAAGGCGCTCACGTCCTCCGGCAGCTCGGCCGGGGTGACGACGTCCTCGCGGTAGATGAACTTCCAGCCGGCCATTTGCGCGCGGTAGGAGAGATCCAGATCTTCCGTGAGCGTGTCGTGCTGCCAGCCGCCGCTCGTCTCGATCGCCTTCTTGCGCCACATGCCGCCGGTGCCCGAGAAGTTGAAGAGCCAGCCGGCCGCCGCGCGCGCGCGGTTCTCGACGAGGTGGTGACCATCGAGCATGAGGGCCTGCGTGCGCGTGAGCAGCGAGTGCTCGCGGTTCAGGTGGCCCCAGCGCGCTTGCACCATGCCGATGCTCGAGTCGCCGACGAAGTGCGGGACGAGCTTGCGGAGGAAATCCGGCTGCGGGAGGAAGTCCGCGTCGAAGACGGCGAGGAGCTCACCCTTGGCGACCTTCAGGCCCGCGTCGAGCGCGCCGGCCTTGTAGCCCGTGCGATCGGTGCGGTGGATGTAGACGATGTCGACCTCGGGCATCGTCTCGTGGATCTTGGCGAGGTGCGCGCGGACGATCGAGCCGGTCTCGTCGGTCGAGTCGTCGAGCACCTGAATCTCGAGGCGCGTGCGCGGGTACTCGATGCGAGCGACGTAGTCGATGAGGCGGGTCGCGACCGTCGCCTCGTTGTAGAGGGGGAGCTGGATCGTGACGATCGGCAGATCCTCACGCATCTCCCCTTCGGCGAGTGGTGGCGCGCTGTCTTGCATTGCCTTCAGGCGGCGCGAGAGGCGCCAGCACGTGAAGACGAGGTGCGACCGGTGCAGGCCGTACATCGCGAGCAAGAGGAGGACTGCGAAGTAGGCCACGCAAAGGGCGACGTGCATGACGAGAGAGGTTGGCACCCACCTCTCCCACCATTGTCACCTACTTGTAATTCGTTGCACCAACTTGTTCCGAAGGTCGCGGATAGGGCCGCGCTCGTAGGGCGTCATTTCTTATCGAAGTCGATGTTGAAGTAGCCGCCGAGGCCGAGGAACACGAACGTGTGAAAGCCGGTGTTCTGGATGTCGGTCGTCGTGTCGCCGCCATTGCACACGGCGCCGCCGCTCGCGGTGCAGGTCTGCGAGAGCTTGTTGAAGGCGCCGAGGCCGAAGCTCACCTTCGGGATGATGCGGAGCGATTTTCCGGCGCGGATGTGGATGCCGGCGCCGGCCTCGAACTCTCCTCCGCTGGCGACCTGCGTCGTCGACGCGCTGAGCGCGCCGCTGGTGAAGTCGTTGCTGAGGCTGAGCCACCGGTATCCGAGGCCGAGCTCTCCGTAGAAGCCGACGCCTTCGGGGTTGGTGATGAGGGCGACGCGGAGATCGACGAGGTTGCTCGCCACCGTCGTCGACGACGTGCCGGCCGCGCCCGCGGTCCCGTTGAAGTCGCCGACCTTGTCGCCCTTGCCGTAGAAGCCGTGCTCGAAGCCGATGCCGATGTAGAACCTTCGCGCGAAGCGGAGGCCGCCTTCGATCGCGCCGGCGCCTCCCGTGGTGGCGACGTCGCTCATGGCGACGTCGCTCGTGCCGACCGAGGTCGAGCTCACGGTGTTTTGCTTGAGGAGCGTCCCGGTGGGGAACATCACGCCGAGGCGCACGCCGAGCATGAGGCCCATCTGCGACGGCTTCTGCTCGGTCTGCCACGTGGCGTCTTGGCCGGGCGGCGTCGGCGGCGGCGGGTTGGCGGGCGGCGGCTCGCCGGTCGTCACCGGCGGAGGCACCGGCGCGGGCGCATACACGACGCCTCCCTGCGCTTGGAGCGAGATCGGGACGGACTTCGCCTCGCGCTCCTTCACCGCGACGGTCGCTTCCTGCTTCGCGTAGCCGGGGGCGAAGACGGCGATCTTGTGCGTGCCCGGGTTGATCGGGCGCGACACGCCGACGAGCGCGGTGTTCATGGCGGCGCCGTCGATCTGGACCTGGAGGTTGGCGACGTTCTGCGGCGTGACGTCGATCTTCACCGACGGGATGCGCGGCTCGACCTGCGCGAGCTCGGCCGCGCCCTGATCGCGCGCCTGTGTGAACGCGGCCGGCGAGCCCTGGGGGAGCGCGGTTCGCACGAGCGTACGGTACGTCTCCGCGCCTTCGACGAGCTGGCCGGTGGCGACTTGGCATTCGGCGATGTGGAGGAGGTGCGTTGGCGCGCTGAAGACACGCTGGGCGCGCGTGAAGCGATCGAGCGCGTCCGGGAATTTCCCGTCCTGCTGCAGCTTCACGCCGTCGAAGAACAGCTCGCGCGCCGCGGCGCGATCGCCGTCCGAGACCTGCGCGTGCGCGACCTCCGTGACGAAAGGAGAGGCCGTGAGGAGAAGAAGCCCGACGCCATACGAGAAGAGAAGGTTCCGCATATCCAGCCCTCGATCCAATGGACGAGGCCCGAGCCTACATCATTCTTCGCGCGGAAGTCGTCGGCCGCGGAAGGCCGACATCCGCCGGGTCAGTAGCCAGGTCCCGGATCCGTCGGGGGCTTCGCGGTGCCCGGCGCGGGCGGCGGAGGAAGGGGAGGAGGCGCGACCGACCCGCCGCCGGGCTTCGGCGGAATCGGCGGGGGCGGCTTGCCGCGGCCGTGACCGCCGGGCTTCGGGATCGGAGGGGGAGGCGACACGATCGCGGCGAGCGATCCGCCATCGGCGTCGGCGACCGCGGCGGAGGTTGGTACTACCGGAACGGCCGGCGTCGTCGGCACCGGCGGAATCTGCTGCACGCCCGAAGTCGCGATCGCGCTCACTGGAGGCGTCGCACCACCGCTGCTCGCGCCGCCGCGCGCGGGCATCACCTTGAGCACGATGACGCCGCTCACGCCGAGCGCGACGACCGCGGCGAGGATGGACCACATGATCGTCGCGCCACGGCCCGACGACGCGGGCGCGTGCGCGGACGCCGTGAACGGCGCGCTCGTTGCGGAGCCCGGTTGCTGCGCGTAGGGGCCCGAGCTCGCTTGCGCCAGCGCGCCGTTTCCGCTCCCGCTGCCGGCGTTCATCGCGCCCGGTGGCTGGGAGCGCGGGCGAGGCGTGCCGTTGCCGCCCGGCGTGTAGCCAGGACGACCGAGGAAATCCGGCGCCGCCCCCGCCGCGGTCGCGGCGTACGCGGTCGGTGCGGCCGGAGCTTCTGCCGCGCCGGCGCCGCGGCGCACGGTGATCCCGGCGGCGTAGGCGAGCGCGTCCGACAGCTCTTGCACGGACGCGAACCGACGCTCCGGATCACGATCGAGCGCGCGCGAGAACCATTGATCGAAGGCCTGCGGGAGCCCCGGAAGGAACTGCGACGGCACCGGCAGCGGCGACGTGCAGATCTTCACGAGCAGATCGCCGACGCTCTCCCCTTCGAACGGGAGGACGCCGGTCACGCATTTGTAGGCGATGATCCCGAGCGACCAGACGTCCGTGCGGTGATCGACGATCTTGAGGCCGCGCGCTTGCTCGGGCGACATGTAGAACGGGGTGCCGAGGACCGAGCCGGTCTTCGTGCTCGACGAGACGCCGCCGCTCCCGCCTGGCGTCGATCCCGGCGGCCCCTTCATCTTCGCGATGCCGAAGTCGAGGACCTTCGCGATCTCCTCGTCGTCGTCCATCGAGCGGACGAGGAAGATGTTCTCGGGCTTCAAGTCGCGGTGGATGACGCCCTGCTCGTGCGCGCGCGCGAGGCCGCGGCACACTTGCTGGAGGATGCGCGCCGTCTCCTGCAGCGAGAGACGGCCGAGGCGATCGACGCGCTTGTCGAGCGGCTCGCCCGAGAGAAACTCCATGACGATGTACGGCTTGCCGTCGTCGGTGACGCCGTGATCGAAGATCTGGATCGCGTGCTTGCTCTGGATGCGCGCGGCCGCGTGCGCCTCGTTGTCGAAGCGCTGGCGCGCCTCTTGGCTGTTCGCGTAGTCGCTCTCGATGAATTTGATCGCGACGCGCGTGCCGAGGCTCGCGTGGCGGCCTTCCCACACGCTGCCCATGCCGCCGCGGCCGATCATCCCGACCAGCTGGTACTTGCCAGCGATCAGGCCCAGGCTCGGCGGCGGCTCGTTCTGCATCACTAGAAATTACCCCCGAAGACCCTAGGCCTTCGTCGGACCGTTCGACGCAGGGAGAGCCCCGCGCATTCCAAGAAACTATCCTCACGAGCGTATCGTGGGGGAGGGCCCCCGGCAAGCTGCGGTAAAAGGCGGAAAACCGGAACGGCTTCGCGGGGTCACGCGCGGCGTCGACAGGCCCGAGCGATCGGACTAGGACCGTCTCCGATGGCAGCGTCCCTCCCCCCCGCAGGCGCCGAGAACGTCCTCTACCTGATCGATCTGTCGGGTTACGTGTTCCGCGCGTACCACGCCATCGCGCCGCTCTCCTCATCCAAAGGTGAGCCGACGCACGCCGTCCTGGGCACCGTGAACATGCTCCAGAAGGTGGTGAACGAGCGGAAGCCGCACATGCTCGCGGTGGCGATGGACTCGCGCGGGCAGAGCTTCCGGAAAGAGATCGACGCGCGGTACAAGGCGACCCGCCCTGCGCCGCCGCCGGATCTGAGCCCGCAGATGGCGCGCGCGGAGGAGATCGTGCGCGCCTACAACATCCCTATCCACAAGATGGACGCCGTGGAGGCGGACGATCTCATCGCGTGCGCCGTCGCGCTCGCAGAGAAGAACGCGCTCAAGGTCGTCATCGTCAGCGCCGACAAGGACTTGATGCAGCTGGTCCACGACGACGACGACGACGTCGTCCTTTGGGACTCCATGCGCGACAAAGTCTACGGGCCCGAAGAAGTGCGCGCGAAGTTCGGAGTGGCGCCGAGCAAGTTGCGCGATCTACTCGCGCTCACCGGCGACACGTCCGACAACGTGCCCGGCGTGCCAAGCGTGGGGCCTAAGACCGCCGCGGATCTGCTGAACGAGTTCGGGACGCTCGAGGAGATCCTCGCGAACATCGCCAAGGTGAAGCGCCCCAAGCTCCGCGAGACGCTGGCGGCCCACGAGGCGGACGCGCGCGTCTCGCAGAGGCTCGTCACGCTGCGGCGCGATCTCGACGTCGCGTTCGATCTGTCGCACCTGAAATACGGCGGCGCGAACGTCGACGAGCTGCGGCGCCTCTTCACCGAGCTCGAGTTCACGCGCCTGCTCGACACGGTGAAGCCCGAGGTGAAGGTCACGCGCACGACCACCACGATCCTCGACGCGGCGGCGCTCGACGCGGCGATGGACCGGGCGCGCACCACAGGGACCCTCGGCGTCGCCGTGATGGGCACGAGCACCGAGGCGTCGCGCGCGGAGATCCTCGGCGTCGCGCTGTCGACCGTGTCCGGCGAGGGGCTCTATGTTCCGCTCTCGCACCGTTACCTCGGCGCGCCGAAGCAGCTCGATTGGGCCACGGTAAAGGATGCGCTCGCGCCGGTGCTCGCCGACGCCAAGGTCACCAAGGTCGGCCATGGCCTCAAATATTCGGAGATCGTCCTCGATTTGCACGGCGCGCCGATCGCGGGGCCGATCTTCGACACGACGCTCGCGAACTACCTCCTCGACCCCGACTCGCCGATCGCGCTGAAGGAGCTGGCGCGGCGCGAGCTGAACCTGACCATCGATCGCTTCGACGACGGAACCGCGAAGGTGCGCGCGGCGCAGGGGCCGTTCGAGGAGCTCGACGTCGAGCGCGCCACGCAGCTCGCCTCCGCCGACGCCGAGATCGCGGTCACGTTGGCGGGGCGCTTCGGGCCGCGCATCGACAACGACGGGCTCGGGCTGCTTTTCCGCGACGTGGAGCTGCCGCTCTTGCGCGTGCTCGCCAAGATGGAAGAAGCGGGCGTGCTCGTGGACGTGAAGGTCCTCGAGACCGTGAGCAAGCGCCTCGAGATCGAGCTGCGCGATCTGGAGGCCGAGGCGAAGAAGCACGCGGGGCGTGACTTCGCGATCCGCTCGCGCGATCAGCTGGAGCAACTCCTGTTCGACGAGCTCAAGCTGCGCGTCGTGAAGCGCACACCCAAGGGAGGTCGCTCCACCGACGCCGAGGTCCTCGAGGTGCTGGCCGACGAGCACCCGCTTCCGAAGGTCATCGTCCAGTACCGCGAGCTCGACAAGCTGAAGGGCACGTACCTCGACGCGCTCCCGCGCTGCGTGAACCCGAGGACCGGCCGGATCCACACGCGCTACGATCAGGCGGTCGCGGCGACCGGGCGCCTGTCGTCGAGCGACCCCAACCTCCAGAACATCCCCATTCGCACCGAGGTCGGCCGCGAGATCCGCGCGGCGTTCGTCGCGCCGCCGGGGCACCGCATCGTGAGCGCCGATTATTCGCAGATCGAGCTGAGGATCCTCGCGCATCTGGCGGGCGACGCGCAGCTCATCGAGGCGTTCACCACCGGCGACGACGTGCACACGCACACCGCGTCGCTCGTCTTCAACGTCCCCAAGACCGCAGTGACGCGCGAGATGCGCGGGAAGGTGAAGGCGATCAACTTCGGCGTCATCTACGGGATGGGGGACTCCGCGCTCGCCAAGCAGATCGGCACCTCACGCGACGAGGCGGCGAAATTCATCGAGGCGTATTTCGATCGCTACCGCGGCGTCGCGCGCTTCCTCGAGAAGACGGTCGAGCAGGCGAAGCGCGGCGAGGCGGTGCGCACGCTCCTCGGGCGCCGTCGCTTCTTGCCCAACCTGCACTCGCCGAACCGCGGGCTTCGCTTCGAGGCGGAGCGCATCGCCAAGAACACCCCGATCCAGGGGACCGCCGCCGACATCCTCAAGGTCGCGATGGTCACGCTCGGCGCCGGCGACGTCGTGCCCGGCGCGCGCATGATCCTGACGGTGCACGACGAGCTCGTGTTCGAGGTCCCCGAGGCGCACGTCAAATCGGCGATGGGGCGCATCAAGGAGCAGATGGAGTCGGCGATGAAGCTCTCGGTGCCGCTCGTCGTCGAGGTCGGCGAAGGCCCTAGCTGGGCGGACGCGCACTGAGGCACTGCGGCGACGCCCTGCTATCGTGAACGGGTGCGCGCCCGGATCGCCCTCGCCGTCGTCGTGACCTGCGCCGCATGCGCGACGACCGGAGCGGTGTCGTCCCTCGACGACGGCGGCGCGGACGGAGCAACCCTACCGGACGCCAGCGCGCCGCCCGACGGCGGTGGCGAGGGCACGGCCGACGGCAGCGCGACCGACGACGCGGGCGACGGCAACGCGGTCGACGGTGCGACATGCATCGACGTGACCGATCAGGTCAAGGTCCCGATCGCCACCGCGTTGCAAGCAGGCGAGGCGACGTTGACCTTCACGGCGAGGAGCACCAGCAAGACGTCGTGGGAGCAGAAAGGCAACGAGGCGCTCGTCCTCGAGGTGTACCGCGGCGCGTCGCTGCTCGGTCACGTCGTGATGCACCAAGGCGCGATCGACTTCACGTACGGAATGCACGCCGGCGCGCTCGCGGCGGGGGACATCGTGTCCGTGAAGGTCTCGGCGCTCTCGGCCGCCTCTGCGACCAAGCGCGCGTGCGTGGGCGGCGCAGTGCTCGCGGCGGGTGACGAGGGCGTCGCGAACGCGCCGATCCTGACGTGGCCGGTCACCAAGCGCTTCGACGATCTCCCGATCGTCCTCGGCTGGTCCAAGTCACGAAAGCACTACGAGCTCGTCTACACGAACGAGAACGGCGGCACCGTCGCGCTCTGCGGCGGCGGCGCGTCGGGCATGCAAGCCGAGATCGCGCGCTGGGGACGCGGCGCCGACATCGAGGGAATCTACACGTATTCCGGCACGCCCCAATGGGAGCGCTGCACCGGAACGTTGCCGGTGACCGCCGGCGCGCCGCGCATGGAGGCCGCGCATCCCATCCTCTATTACGGCGACGGCCACAACCGCCTCTTCGAGAGCCGCGGCGGCTACGGGCAGACGTGCGGCACCGGCAGCGACGCCAAAGCCGACGGCGATCTCGACGGCTGGAACACCAAGAACCCCGGCAACGATGCGGCGAACGACGGGCCCTTCGTGGTGACGATCCGCCCGCTTCCCGTCGATCTCGACGCGATCGGCTACGCGAAGGCGTTCGGTCGTCGCGAGGCCTTGCTCGACGTCTACGCGCCGTGGCTCTACCGCGTGACCGACGGCGAGCTGAAACGCGAAGGCAAGGTCGACGGCGCCAAGTGCTTGCCGATGGATCGTTACCTCTTCGTCGACGTGCAGGCCGCCGACGTGAACGGCTCCGGCGATCGGGTCTGCGCGCTCGCGGTGAGCGGGGGATTCGTCCTCCGGGTGAAGACGCAGGGGGGCCAGGTCTTGAGCGGGCCGCAGATGACCGCGGACTATTTCACCGGCAACCCAGGCTGGAAGCGCCTCGCGCTGCCGCTCGATCGCGCGTACACGGCCAGCGAGCTCACGGGGATGACGTTCGACGCGTACGACAACGACGGCATCTACTTCCTCGCGATCGGCGACGCGTTCATGCCGCGTGCAAACGGAGACAACGGCGCGACGCTCGAGGTCGTGCGCAAGGGCGCCAAGTCGATCGGCGTCTACGTCGACGATGGGAACAGCGGCTGCGTGGGCGGCGTGAATCCCAGCGGTCCTGGCGACGCGGGCTATCCGTGCGTCGGCGGGCTCTACGACTTCACGCCCTGACGGCGGCGCTGCACGACGCTCGCCGCGAACGCGAGCGCCGCCAGCCATGCGAAGACTCCGTCGTCGTGGGCGCCGCTCCCGCCATTGCCGGGCGCGCCGATCGCGCAGCCGTGCGCGCTCGGAGATGCGGTGCGCGGCGCCTCCGTATCGTCGGAGGGCGTGGGCTTGGTCTCGCCGGCGCGCGGGTCGGTGCCTTCATCGAGCGGCGCGCCGCCCGCCAGCGCGAAGGCCTGGTAAATCAGGTCCGTGCAGCCGCTGGTCGTCGTGTAGATGTGCCCGAAGTCGTCGCCGCAGCCGCCGCCGCGCGAGACGACGCCGATGACCGCGCCGGTCGCTTCGCTGATCGCAGGACCTCCGGAGTCGCCCTGGCAGATCGAGAGGCCGACCTCGAACTCGTGCGAACCGAGGGGCGTCTGGCTCTCCGACACGCGCTGGCCGACCGCGAGGACCTTCACGGCGTCCTTGCGGAGGCGCGTCCCCACGGGGACGGCGCGATCGTTCTGCCCATAGCCCACCGCGCGCACGGCTTCGTCGGAGTGCGGCGTGCTGCCGAGGCGAACGCGCATGGGGGCCACGTCGTGCACGTCGGAGTCGAGGACGAGGAGCGCGATGTCGGCGTTGCAGAGGATGCCGCCCTGGGGGTGGACGATGGCGCGGACGCCCGCCGCGGCGGCTCCGGCGTACGAGGGCTTCGTCCCGCTGTAGACGTGCACACGGCCGAGCTCCTCGTCCTCGCCGACGTGGTCGCCGTTGCCGCTCTGGCCGAGCTCGTTGCACGACACCGTGCTCGTCACCGATTTGCTCACGCAGTGGCGCGCGGTAAGGACCACGTTCGGCGCCAAGAGGGACCCCGAGCAGAGCTCGAACGACGTGCCGTTGCCGATCTTGATCGACACGACCCCATCACTCGCGTGGTCGTCGTCGTCGACGGTCCCGGAGAAAATCGCCTCTCGCTCCGTGCCGACCTCGAGAGGATGACCGTCGGACGGCGCGCTGCAGCCGGCGGCGGCGCCTGCCAGCGACGACAACAAGAGGAGGGCGAGGGGGCTTTGCAGGGCACCCTTGATCCAGCCCCTGGGGGTCGCGCGTCGCACCCCGACCGCGCTGCTGCGCGGTAGATCGCTGGAATGATTGGCTCCCGTAGGCACTCGTCGGCTCTCCCGACGCGTCCTTTGCGGGATGTGTGCCTAAGTAAGTGTTGAATGCATGACGAAAATAGGGGCGATCTGTCTCACCACGGAAAACCATGATCGTCACGTCAGTCTGGCGAGCCCTGCGCCAGTTCGGCTAAGGTCCGGCGTGGCGGTTTTTGGCCTTTTTCTTGGGTTCCCCGCTGGGCCAGGCTTTGCTAGGGACATCCACGGGTCGGACCGGTTCCGGCCACTTATCTTCATGACCTTCTCCATGTCGCAGCTCAGGAGCTCCTCGTCCCCGTGGTGATGCAAAAGGTCGACAGCCGGACGGCGTTCGAGACGTCTGCCGTTGGCTCACCGCAGTCGCTCGCCCCTCTCGGGACGGGAACGGCGCCGTTCGTCGATCTCGGGACGGGAGGGTTGCTCGGGCGTGCGCGTCGGGAGCTTGGTTTGCTCAGCGATCGGCAGCTCGCGGCGGCGATTGGCGGGGTCCTCTTCGCGATCTCGGCGTGGCCGCTCGCGCTGACGCCGGTGCCGCCGTACCAGGATCTGGCGAATCACCTCGCGGCGGTCACCGTCATCGATCACCCGAGCGCGTACCCGGAGTTCGTGTCGAACGGCTTCCTCAAGACGAACGCCGCGCTCTTCACGTGGCTGCACCTCAGCAGCAGGCTCATGCCGGTCGCGCTCGGCGCGAAGATCTTCACGCTGGCGGTCCTCGCGCTGAACGCAATGGTGCTGCCGCGCGTGGTCCTCGATCTGACGAGCAGCCGGCGGAAGATGGTCGTCGCGGCGTTCTTCGCCTGGCCGATGGTCCACAACTGGTTCGTGAGCATGGGGATGCTCGACTTCGCGCTCGGCGTCCCGCTCTCGCTCCTCTTGCTGCTCGCGCTGCATCGTCACGCGCGCGCGCCGACCTTCTCGCTTCCGCGCAGCGCGGGGCTCGTCGCGCTGGCCTGCGCCACGTGGTACGCGCACGCGTTCGCGCTCCTGGCCGTTCACCTCTTGATCGTCGTCGAGGCGGCGACGCAGCCGTCGTGGCGTGCCCGCATGCAGCGCGCGATGCGGCTCCTCGTGCCGATCGCGCCGGCGACCGTGATGCTCGCCGTGTCGCTCTACGATCACTGGACGGAGCCGCAGGGGGCCGTCCAGGGGTTCCTCAACCTGTCGCGGACGCTGCCGGTCTGGGAGCTCTTCTACCATCTTTGGGCCGAGTACCTCTGGAGCTTCACGAAGCTCGAGATCTCGAGCTTCGTTCCGGCGGTGGGCCTCGCGGTGTTCGCGTGGGTCTACCGCAAGGACAAGGTGCCGTTCTTCGGGCCCGTCGCCTTCTTCGTCGTCGGTGCGCTGTATCTCGTGATGCCGTACACGGCGACGAACTGGTTCCACGTGAATTCGCGGCTCATCCCATACCTCTGGCTCTTCGCGCTCGTGCGCGTGCCCGATCGGTTGCCGCATCCGAAGAAGATCCTGGGCCTCCTGGGGCTCTCGGCGGTCCTCTATTCGCTCGGACTCGGCGTCGACTTCGTCCGCTTGGAAGCGGACCGCCAGAAGTTCGTGGCCGGCATCCCTTACGTGCCGCAAGGGGCGAAGCTGCTGCCGCTCCTCTTCTCGCGTCAGATCACGAGCGAGAACACACGCAGCCTCATCCACGGGTGGGGCTTCTACGTGATGGAGAAGCAGACGAGCGCGCCGCTCCTCTTCGCGCACTCGCGATCGTTCCCGGTCATGTACTCGGACCCGCCGCCGCAGGTTCAGTTCAACCACCTCATGCTCGAGTCGTTCGCGCCGACGATGGGGTCGGATCTCGCGACGTGCACCATGCTGCGTCAGTCCGGCGTCTACTCGGAGTGCCACGAGCCGTGGCTCAAGCACTGGGCGGAGTTCTGGGCGGCCGCGTTGCCGCTCTACGATCACGTGCTCATGTGGGACGCGCCGGCCGAGGCCGCGTCGCTGGTGCCCGCGGCGTACCACGTGAAGTTCCACCAGGACCGGTTGACGATCTACGAGCGCGTCGACGCTCCGTAGTCCGCTTCGTCTAGAACCAGCGCGCGTGCTCGGGGACGAGGGGCACTGGCGTCTTCGAGAAGTCGCGCTTGAACTGGGCGATCGCCGCGCGCTTCGGATCGGTGTCGCCTTCGGCGGGGACGCCGCCGAGATCGAACACGTCGCAGCCGACGTCGCGCGCCCATTTGACGGCGGCGAAGAGCGGCAGCGCCATCTTCGAATAGGGGCGCGGCGCGACGATCGATGCGCCGGCGAGGTACACGGTGGTCTTTGCGTGGCGAAGGACGAGCGCGGCGGCGATCGGCTCGCCGTCGTGGGAGCTGACGAAGAACGCGCCGCGGCGGTCGTCCTTCGTCATGTAGGACGCGAGCGCCGCGAACCACTCCGGGGATTGGACGCGGCGTCCCTGCGCGAGGGCGAGCTCGCGCTCCAGCTTCTCGACGACGGCGAAGTCGGCGGCCTCTCCGCGGCGGACGACGACGCCGGCGCGCTCCGCGCTCTTGAGCTCGTAGCGGAGCTTCTTGTGATCGCTGCCCGAGAGGATTTGTTCGTCCGATTTGCCGCCGATGTCGAGGCGCAGCGTGAAGGCGTGGGCGCCGTCGACCTCCTGCACGCTGTGGAAGCCTGCCGCGACGAGCGCCGCGGTCGCCTGCTCCACCTGCGCGCCCGCCCAATACGGCATCACCGCGAGGCGCGCGATTCCGTGAAAGCGAGAGGTACGAACGAGCGCGCGCAGGACCGCCTCGAGCTTCGAGGGATCACCGCAGGCGGGGCCACGCTGCACGATGCCGACCGGCGCGAGGAGCGGTCCGAGCGCGCGCACGCGAAGCACCGCCGCGACCCCCACGATCTCTTTCCCCTCACGCGCCACGAAGAAGCGGGTCGCGCGACGTTTGCCGGCCACGGCGACCGCCGCGAACGCCGGATCTTGCGTGAAGTGCCCGTCCGACGCGCCCTCGAGGAACGCGGAGTAGGCGTCGCGTTCGTGGGGGTCGAGCGTGCTCTGCCACGAAGTCTGCATCGCCGTTCCGGCACGACCCGGTAGCACGCGGATCTGTGACGGACAACGTCGATCGTCGCCGCCGGCGTCACAGCCCCGGTAACGAACCGGTCGCGCCGCGGCCGGCGGACGCCGAAAAGACGACGAAGGCCTCGGCCGCGGTAGCGCCGATCGCGCGGCCTCGGAACTCCTCGATCTTCGCGTCGTGGCGCTCGTACAAGTTCGCGAAGCTCTGGCTGGCGTGCGCGCGCAGGGCGAGGATTTTTCGAGCGCGCACCCTCGAGATGTCGACGTAGGAGGTCGGCGCGTAACCGATTGTGTCGGTGCCCGTGTCGAGCTCGTAGAAGTAGAGCGCGACGGCGTAGCGCAACGAGGACTTCGCCCGCATCGTGAGCGCGGACGCGATCTGATGCTCGGGATCGGTGTCGAGCGGCCACGGCGCGAGGAGGACGTCCGGCGTTGCGTCCTCTAGAATTCGGGTGAGCTCCGCTGCCCGCGCGTCGGTGGCCTCCATGTTCCCGTTCGTCTGGCCCGCGAAGATGGCCTTCGCGCCGAGGATCCTCGAGGCCTCGAGCGCTTCGCGGCTGCGTGTCTTCGCCACTTCTTCCGGCGGCCGGCCCTCGATGCCGAGCTCGCCGCGCGTGAGGTAGACGATCGTCACGGCGTGCCCGGCCTCCGCGTAGCGCGCGAGGGTGCCACCGCAGCCCGACTCCGGATCGTCGGGGTGCGCGCCGACGGCGACCACGTGGAGCACGCGCGCTCGCGGCGGATCGATGGATGGAACGGGCGGCGCAGGCGCACGAACGCAGCTCGACGCGCCGAGCAATGCGGCGCCGAGCAGCGACAGCCGCCGTGCAGTCGCGCGCGTCACTCCACCGTCCGCGGCCGCGGCGCGCGGCGGAGGAGCTCGACGCGACCTAGCCCCGGCATGATCGCGCTCGCCGCAGGCGCCCCGTAGCGCGCGTGGAACTGCTCGACGCACGACGCGGGCAGGCGGTCGACGTAGAGCTGGATCCCGCCGAAATCGTGCTGGTGGTAGGTCCGATCGAAGAGCGCCCACTGCCCGTCGTCGAAGCACCGCGTCTCGCGGCGCGCCTTGTGGACGTCGGGGTCATCGGGGTTGAAGAGCGCGGCGAGCTCGGCGCGCGGCGTGACCTGGCTCGGGTGGAGCCGGCTGAAGTAGAAGCTGACGACCTTCTTGTCGAAGAACCGCCTGTTCGTGAACGCCGTCGACTGGACGCCGTAGTACGGACAGAGCTCGCTCGTGCCGACGCCGTTGCCGCCCGCGACGCAGAAGGGCCACTCGAGGATCGCCTCGCCGTCGCTGCCTCGCACGGCCGCGAAGTACGCGCGGACCTGCGCGTCGAAGTGCATCGGCGTGTAGTGGTTCACGAGCGTGTACGCCGTCGCGGTCTCGGCGAGGGCCAGGCCGAAGAGAATGTAGAGTACACGCTTTCCGCGCGGCTCCCACTGGAGGGCCATCAGCGCGAGGAGGAGCGGAAAGACCACGGTCGATCGACCCGCGACCCGGTTGAAGAAGAACCACGGGAACAGGTGGAGGGTAGGGAAACGCTTCGGGTGAAACGCGTAGCAGAGGAGGAACGTGACGAGGAGCGGACCCACAGTGAGCCACGCCCGCCGTCGGGCCGCCGCGTGGACACCGAGCGCCGCGAAGCCGAGCAGCGCCCACCCGACGCAGTACTCGGCGACGCCCTCGACGTCGCCGAAGATGCCCGTCACCCAGCCCGAGGACGGGTTCGCGCCGGGAAGAAACGGCAAGAGGAGGCGCGGCCAGCTCGCCCAAAAATTTCCGCCGGCGTCGTCGAACGAATAGACACGCGAGCCGCGGACGATCGCGAACGCGAAGGGGACGTACACGATGGCGCCGAAGAGGAACCCGGCGGCGGCGAGCGCGGTGAGGATGGGCGTCTTCGCGAGATCGGCGAGCGGCGCCTTCGGAAAATAGGAGCGCAGGTTCACTCCGCAGCGCCGCGCGACGAAGACCCAGCGCCCGATCCAGAACGCGAGCGACACGGTGAAGAACGTGAGCGGATAGCCGGCGACGTAAGGGAGATCGAGCCCGATGAGCAACGTCATCAGCGCAGCGCGGACGAGGAGCAGCAATGCGTCGATGGGGCGATCCTCGAGGATGCGCCGTGTGATCACGAAATCGCAGACGATCGACAGGACGCACCAGTGAAGGCACGCGATGTTCACGTGGTAGGGGAATTTGTAGGCCGCGTAGAAGGCCATGAAATTGCCGGCGAACGCCACGAGCGCGGCGCGCGTCACGCCGACCTCGCGCCGGAGCAAGAAGAGCGTCCCGAACGCTCCGATCGCCGGCGACGCGGCGGCGTAGAGCTGAAGCCACGGGCCCGGGCCGAACGCGCGCAAGAGAGCCGCCGCGCCGAGATCGCGCTCGGCGCACCACGGCAAATACGCCGCGCTCGTCCCGTGCCAGTAGCCGACGTCGTTCGTCAGGAGGCCGAGGTCGGGCGGGAGGCCGAAGCGGTAGTGATCCCGGAGGTGGTATCCGAGGTACTCGTAGAGCGGCGTGTCGTCGGTGCCGATGAGCGGCCCCGAGAAGTCCTTCACGACGAGGAGGGCGTAGAGCACGGTCGCCAGCGCCAGCGCGCCCGACGCGATCGCGAGACGCCGCTTCTCCGTCATCTGCGCGTTCGTAGCAGAGCTCGATCGCGGGGCAAAGCCGCCTGTCGCGTCAGCGGCCGACGATTCGGACGTCGATGCGGCGACCGATGGCGAGCGCGAAGAAGGCGTTGCCCTGGCCGCCGGTGAAGCTGCCGCCCAGTGCGAAGACGTCGCCGTGGAGGCCGTCGTGGACTTGATCGGGCGCGACGCTCGCGGTGACGTGGAGCCGCGTGCGCGCGCCGGCGGCGGTGAACGCCCTCCCGCGGATGAGGGCCACAGTGCGGGAGATCCCCGTCTTCAGCGCAGCGGGCGCGCCGGGGGAGACCGTCGTTGACATGAGCTTGCCATTCTCGTCGAGGGTCAGCGTGAGATCGCAGTCCCCCGCCGCGCCGAACGGCACGCGCGACCACGCGGGGTCGGCGCTCGCGGCTTGCGGAAACGCGCGCGTGAAGGCGGTAGGCAGATCGACTGCGCCGCGCTCGCCGACCGCGCCGAACGCAGTGACCGGCGGGGCCACGGGACCAGGATTCGCCGCGGCCGCCCGCGCCGCTTTGCTCTTGCTACGCGCCTGGGCGCGCGGAGACGGAGTGAGAGTCGGATCCGGATCCGGATCCGGCGTCGGAGTCGGCGCCGGAGTTGGCGTCGGCGTCGGCGTCGGATCCAGCTCGTCGATGTCCTCTCCATCCCCCGGCTCGTTCACCTCGAAGGTGTCGCCCGCCAACGTCGCGGTGCTCGGGGGAGCTTCAGTCACGGGTTTCGCGGCGCCGCGCGCGAGCACCACCGCAAGCGCGACGTGGACCGCGAGGGAAGCGACGGCGAAGCCGGAGAAGCCGGAGATGCGCACCTCCATTAGTGTGCCATCTGCCGGGCTTCCTTGGGTCGAGCGCTCGCAACTCATACCTGCGTGACGTTCTCCTTGCGCGGGCCTAGCGGGTGTGCGACATGCCCGGGAACGCATGTCTCGCTCCCGCGTCGCAGGCTGCACGATCCCGCTCTTTTCCATCCGCTCCACGCGGGACTGGGGCATCGGCGAGATCGCCGATCTGCCGCTTTGCGCCGCATGGCTCGAGCGCGCAGGGATGGGGCTCGTCCAGCTCCTTCCGCCGTACGAGCTGGCGGCGGGGGAGTCGAGCCCTTACGGCGCGCGCACGTCCTTCGGTCTGGACCCCGTCTACATCGCCGTGCGTGACGTCGAGGATCTCGACGAAGACGCGATCCGCGCCGCGCTCGGTCGGGAAGGAGAGCGCGAGCTCGCGCGCGTTCGTGCCGCCGCGCGGGTCGACTACGCCGCCGTCCGCACGCTCAAGTCTCGCGTCCTCCACGCCGCGTTCGAGCGCTTTCACCGCGAGCACTGGCTGAAGGGCACGCCGCGCGCGAAGGTCTTTCGTGCCTTCGTCGCGCGCGAGGCGTCGTGGTGCGACGATCTCGCGCTCTACGTCGCCCTCCGCGACGCGCACGGTGGATACGGCTGGGAGACGTGGCCCGACGGCGAGCGCACGCGCAAGGCCGATGCTCTCGCGGCCGCGCGGGAGAAATCGAAGCTCGCGATTCTGGAGCACCAGTACCTGCAGTGGTGCGCCCACGTGCAATGGGACCGCGCGCGCGGCGAGCTTCGCGGGCTCAGCGTCGAGCTGATGGGAGACGTCCCCTTCATCGTCGGCGGCGAGAGCGCGGACGTCTGGGGGCACGCGACCCAGTTCCGCCAGGACGTGTCGCTCGGCGCGCCGCCCGACGCGTTCAGCCCGGACGGGCAAGACTGGGGTCTGCCCGCCTACGACTGGGCTGCGATGGACGAGGACGATCTCTCGTGGCACCGGGCGCGCACTCGTCATGCGGCGCGCCTCTACGATCGCTTCCGCCTCGATCACGTCGTGGGTTACTTCCGCCAATGGGTCCGTCCACGAACCGCCGGCGACGGACGCGGCCCCGGGCGCTTCGATCCCGCGAACGAAGAGGCGCAAATCGCCCGCGGCGCACGCGTGCTGTCGGTGATCCTCGCCGAGGCGGCGCCTGCCAGAGTGATCGCAGAGGATCTCGGAGTCATCCCACCGTTCGTGCGCGCGACGATGAAAGAGCTGGGTCTCCCGGGCTACCGCGTCATCCCGTGGGAGCAGGACGAGACCGGCTTCCGCGACCCCGCCGGCTTTCCGGCGTCGAGCGTCGCGTCGCTCAGCACCCACGACACCGCGCCGATCACGTCGTGGTGGGCCGAGCTGCCGAAGAAGGATCGCGACGCGCTCTCCGAGATCGCCGGCGTGAAGCCGACCATGACCGACGACGCGAGGCTCCTCGCGCTGACCGACACGCTCCTCGGGAGCGGCGCCGACCTCGCGCTGATGCTTCCGCAGGAGATCCTCGGGGAGGGCGCGCGCATCAACACGCCCGGCACCGTCGGAGGCGACAACTGGATGTACCGCTTGCCGCGCCCGCTCGAAGAGCTCGCCTGCGACACGGACGTCGAGGCCCGCATGGCCCGCCTTCGCCGCATCGCGCAGCGGACCGGCCGCGCGCGCTGACCTGATATAAGAGCTTCGATGAGCTTCTCCCTCAGGCCGGGGCGTCCCGGTCCGCTCGGAGCCACGTTCGACGGCCACGGCGTGAACTTCGCCCTCTTCTCCGAGAACGCGCGCGCCGTCACGCTGTGCCTCTTCGACGCCGAAGGGCGTGAAGAACGCATCCTGCTCCGCGAGCGCACGGCCTACGTGTTTCACGGATACGTCCCCGGCATCTTGCCCGGACAGCGCTACGGCTACCGCGTCGATGGACGGTATGAGCCCGCCGCCGGTCACTGGTTCAACCCGCAGAAGCTGGTGCTCGACCCGTACGCACGCGCCGTCCTTGGCAAGGTCGATCACCGCGGCCCGGTGCGCGCCTTCGCGGGTCGCCCCGAAGAGCAGCGAAAGGACGAGCACGACGACGCTCCTTTCGTCCCGCGCGCGATCGTCGTCCAGGACGACTTCGACTGGGGGAACGTCCCGCGTCCCGACGTGCCGTGGCCCGACGCGGTCGTCTACGAAGCGCACGTGAAGGGGTTCACCAAGACGCACCCCGACATCCCGGAGGCGATCCGCGGCACCTACCTCGGCCTCGCGCACCCCGCCGCGATCGCGCACCTGAAGGGCCTCGGCGTCACGACCCTCGAGCTCTTGCCCGTCCACGAGTGCGCGACCGAGGCGCCCGTCGCCTTGCGCGGCATGACGAACTACTGGGGCTACTCCACGCTCGGCTTCTTCGCGCCCGATCAGCGGTTCGCGTCGCGCCCCGGCGAGCAGGTCACCGAGTGGAAGCAGATGGTCCGCGCGCTCCACGCGGCGGGCATCGAGGTCGTGCTCGACGTCGTCTACAACCACACCTGCGAAGGCGATCTGCTGGGCCCGTCGATTAGCCTGCGCGGCATCGACAACCGGACCTACTACCGCCTCAAGCCGCAGAACCCGCTCCTCTACGAGGATTACTCGGGCTGCGGCAACGCGCTCAACATGCTGCACCCGCAGGTGCTCAAGCTCATCATGGACAGCCTCCGGTATTGGGTGACCGTGATGGGCGTAGACGGCTTTCGCTTCGATCTCGCGTCGACTCTCGCGCGCGAGGCGGCGAGCGTGGACAAGCTGAGCGCGTTCTTCGACATCGTCCATCAGGATCCGATCCTCTCGAACGTGAAGCTCATCGCCGAGCCGTGGGATCTCGGTGAAGGCGGCTACCAGGTGGGAAATTTCCCCATTTTGTGGACCGAATGGAACGGTCGCTACCGCGACACGACGCGCCGCTTCTGGTGCGCGGACGCCGGTCAGATCGGCGACCTCGGATTCCGGCTCACCGGCTCGAGCGATCTCTACGAGGACGACGGACGCCATCCGCACGCGAGCATCAACTTCATCACGGCGCACGATGGCTTCACCATTCGCGATCTGGTCAGCTACCAGAAGAAGCGGAACCAGTCGAACGGCGAGGACAACCGCGACGGGTCGGACGACAACGCGAGCTGGAACTGCGGCGTCGAGGGCGAGACCGCCGATCCGGCCGTGAACGAGCTCCGCAGGCGCCAGCAGCGCAACCTGCTCGCGACGCTGCTCCTCTCGCAAGGCGTGCCGATGATCACGAGCGGCGACGAGATGGGAAAGACGCAGGGCGGCAACAACAACCCCTACTGCCAGGACAACGAGATCTCGTGGCTCGACTGGCGGCTCGACGATGCGCGACGCGCGCAGCTGGCATGGACGAGCGATCTCGTGGCCCTGCGCGCGCGCGAGCCCGTGTTCCGGCGCCGCCAGTTCCTGCGCGGAGAGAGAGTGGCGGGCAGCCTCTCGAAGGACATCGCCTGGTTCCGGTGCGACGGGGCGGAGATGTCGTTGACCGACTGGCAGAAGCCGGAGCGGGCGGCGATCGCGCTCCTCTTGGCAGGCGACGCGCTCGGGTGGATGGACGACGCGGGGCACGAGGTCGTGGGCGACTCGTTCCTCCTCGTCATGAACGCGTCGGCGGCGGAGATCGTGTTCAGGGTCCCCGCCGCGGAGTGGGGCGAATCCTGGGAGATCGTGTTCGACACCAAGGAGGAGACGTTCCCGCCCCTCGCAAAGGTCACCATCCTCGAACCCGGCGACAACCGCGCGCTGGTCCCCCACAGCGTGATCCTGCTGCGAAGAACTGCGCCGATCCGCGGCTCGTGGCGGCCGCGCCGCGTGTCGACATGGTAGGCTGAAGGGCGCATGACCGAGCTGCGAGACTCCGTCGTCGACCTCATCGAAATTGCGCTGGTCGAGCTGCGTACCGTCGCGCAGCCCCGGGACCTCGCGCAGCTCAGCGAGCTCCTCCTCGACGCGAAAGACGCTACCGACGACGAGCAGCTCCGACGGATCGAAGAGCACGCCAAGAGCCTGCGCGCCTTCTGCGAAGCAAGGCGCGCGAGCGGCGAGACCCCCGCCAAGCGATGAAGCGGTACGTCGCGGTCGCCGGGACGATCGGCGCGGGCAAGACGTCGCTCGTCGCGTGGCTCGTCAAACGCTACGGCTACACGCCGTTCTTCGAGCCGAACGAGACGAACCCGTACCTCGAGGATTTCTACCGCGACATGAAGCGCTGGGCGCTCGCGTCGCAGTGCTACTTCCTCGCGCACAAGTTGGAGCTGCACCAGGAGCTCGAGCGCGGCGGAAAGCCGGCGGTCATCGATCGCACGATCTACGAGGACGCGGAGATCTTCGCGCGCAACCTCTTCGAGCAAAAGATGATGACGAAGCGCGACTGGGAGGTCTACCAGCGCCTCTACACTGGCATCCGCCGGATGCTGCGCCCGCCGGATGTGCTCATCGCGATCACCTGCTCGCTCGGCGCGACGAAGAAGCGGATCCAGACGCGAGGCCGCGCGATGGAGCAGACGATCCCCGACGCGTACCTGCGGCGCCTTCATCGGCTCTATGGGCGATGGTTCGGGTCCTACGATCTGTCGCCGATCGTCAGGATCGACACCACGAAGATGGACTACGTCGAGGATCTGGTCGATCTCATCGAGCTGCAACGGACGCTGGACCGCGCCCTGACCTGACCCGCTGCGAGCGCGCCGCGAGGACGAGCGCGCCAGCGACGAGGAGGGCGACGGAGCCGAGCGGGACGCCGGGCGCCGGCGGCACCGGCGACACCGACGCGCCCGCGCAGCCGTGGGACGCAGGAGTGTAGAGTGCACGTATCCCGCCGAGATCGTCGGCGTTCGGGGCGCGTCGCGACGCGTCGTTGGGCGCCGTCGTCCGGAACATGACGGCAGTGGAGTCGCCCTTCGCGTCGGCGAGGCCGAGGAGGTGCCCCGTCTCGTGCGCGAGGACGTGCACGAGGTCGAAGCGGTCGTTCTCATCAAAGGCAAGGGCCGCGCTCGTCGCGAGGGGCCCAGGCGCGTCGGCCTGGGCGGCCCGCTCGTCCGTCGATCGGGCCGCCGCGTCGAGCACGCCGAAGCGGTACGCGCCGCTGACGACGATGTCGGCGTCCACGATCCGTCCGTTGGCGTCGAACGTGACGACCGTGACGGCGAGGGCACCATTGGCCTTTGGGTACCCACCCGGCACGAAGAACACGACGTTCCGGCCGATCGCGCCGATCTCGTCTCCGCCCGCCCCGTTCGTCACGCGGATCTCCGGGGCGCCCGCGACGCCGCTCCACGCCCGCGCCGCATCCCTCGCTGCGTCTGCGGCACCGTACGCCGAGCCGATGAAGCTCGGATCGAGGACCAGCTCGATCGCGTCGGTCTCCCACCGAAGCTCGTGCCCGCCCTTGGTGGTCGCGAGCTCGAACGCGGCGAGGTCGCCCGACGGGACGAGGACGGCGATGGCCCCGAGGGCCGCGGCGAGCGGGATCGAGGCGCGGATCGGGACGCGCATGCAGCACCTTGGGAGCGCGGCCGCACGAATTCGTTCGACGCAATGATCGAAAAGGCGCGGGCCGCCCATGTGCGGTGCGGCAGACGCGCCGTGCTAGAGTTGAAAGTTCGCTTATCGGAGCAAGACTGATGAGGTTTGCCATGCGAATTGGGGTGGTGTCGGGGATCGCCTTGGCGGGCGCGCTCTCAGGGATGGGGGCGCTCGGGTGCGGAACGGACTCGAGCGCCGACAACGGGCTGCCCGACGCGTCGCCGGACGTGGTGGTCGATGCGGGGCCGGACACCGCACCGCCCGGAGCGCAGTGCACCGAAGAGCGGCTCGCCGGGGGCTGCGTCGAGGGGCACTGCAGGCTCACGGCGCCGCGCGGCACCCTTCCGCTCGGCACGGCCGTCGGGCTCGCCGAAAAGCCGGTCCCCGCCGAGATCGTGGGCGACGCGGTCGGCGCGTTTTTGTGCGAGGTGGCGCTTCCCCAAGGCGGCGCGCTCAAGCAGGAGCTGAGCCTCGCGATCGCGCTCGACGGCGCGGTCGACGCCGCCTCCGCGCTCTTCGTCTACAAGCCGCAAGGAGGCTCGGCGCTCGTGGGCACGTCCTCGGCGCAGCCCTCGGGGGTCGCAGGCATCGTCACGGACAGCGGCACCTTCGGCGTGACGAAGCGCTCGGGAGGATGGACTGTGGACGGCTACGCAGGCATCGACGTCAACTCGACGAAGGATCCCGCGAGCATTCTTCGCAGCATCGCGACGAACGGCGTCGGCGCTGCATATTGGGACGGGACTCGCCTCTACGTGGGGAATGGCGCGCGCCTCCTCGTCTACAAGGGCCTGCCCACGTCGCCCGGTCAAGCGCCCGACATGATCCTCGGCCAGGCCGATCTCAACACGACGTCGACCACGGCCTCGTCGTCGGTCTTCCGAGGCG
The DNA here is from genome assembly GCA_038231275.1 of Polyangiales bacterium. Classification (GTDB taxonomy): domain Bacteria; phylum Myxococcota_A; class Polyangia; order Polyangiales; family Polyangiaceae; genus JANYHK01. Next base: position 38,712 of record JBBRLQ010000002.1, on the reverse strand, counting down.
GCGTCGGCGCGGTGTGGTCGAACGGGACGAAGCTCGTCGTCGGCACCGGCAGCCGCATCCTCGTGTGGAGCACGCTCCCGACGGCGACGTTCGCGCCCGCCGACCTCGTGCTGGGCCAGCAAGATTTTTCGACCGACATCACGAACAACGGAGGCGTCTCGGCGAGCTCGCTCCATAACGCGGCGCAGGTCGACTCGGATGGCACGCGCCTGGCGGTCGCCGATCTGTTGAACCATCGCGTGCTCCTTTGGGACACCTTCCCGGTGTCGCTCGGGCAAGCCGCGACGAGCGTGATCGGGCAGCCGTCGTTCACGTCGAACGGCATCGACCAAGGCGCGGCGCCGATTTACCAGGCGTGGGGCGTGTCGCTGTCGGCGCAGGGCGCGTTCGTGAGCAGCCAGTTCGGCTTCACGGGGGTGATGCACGTCCCTTCGGCCGTCGCGATGAACCCGACGCCCGATTTCGCGACGTACAGCTTCAGCCGCGTCCAACCGGACACGACGTACACGCCCGCGTCGCTCGCGCAGATCGGCGGCGGCCTCGCGGTGCGCGACAACAGCTCGCAGCGCATCGGGGTCTTCAAGGCCATCCCGACCGCGGCCAATCCCGTCTACGACTTCGTGCTCGGACAGCCCGATTCGACGCGCACCGTCACCGGCTTCGTGAACGCCTCGTCATGCTCGGGTGTCACGAAGCTGAGCGGCGCAGGTAACCGCCTTCTCGTCCCCGACGGCAATCGTCTCCTCGTATTCGACGGGCCCACGTACAACTACGAGCCGGCGTCGTTCGTCTTCGGACAGGCTGGGTTCTCGACCAACCTGCCCGTCGACTACCGCGGAATCGGTGCCACCACGCTGGCGTCGCCGGGGGCAGTCGCCGTCTCCGGGGGCAAGGTGGCCGTCGCCGATCGCGGCAACAACCGCGTGACGATTTACGATCAAGCCGACCTCGGCGCGCCGCCCGCCGCGGCGAAGGTGGTCCTCGGTCAGACCGACGCGAGGGGCTACGTGGCCAACGGGGACATCGTCAGCGCGACGGCCTCGCGGATGTCCGGGCCCGGAGGCGTGGCCCTCGACGCGACCCACCTCGTCGTCGCCGACAGCGAGAACCACCGCGTCTTGATCTGGAGCCCCGTGCCCACGACCTCCGGCGCTCCCGCCAACGTCGTGCTCGGCCAGGCCGATTTCGCGGGTCGCCGGCCCAATCACGGACGCGGCGACGTCGCGCCGGCCGACGGATTCTCGGACGCTGCGGCGAACGGGATGTTCTACCCGGAGGGCGTCGCGACCGACGGGACTCACCTCGTTGTCGCCGATCGGTTGAACCACCGCGTCCTCGTGTGGAACACGATCCCGACGACAAACGATGCGCCGGCGGACGCCGTCCTCGGCCAAGCGTCGTTCACGGCCAACCAGCCGAACCGCGGCGGAGGAGCGTACTCCGCGAGCGCCGACGGCTTCGATCTCCCGAGCGCCGTATCCATTCGCGGGACGTCGCTCTGGGTCGCCGACACCGAGAACAACCGCGCCGTCCGCGTCGTCAACGCCTTCACCGCGCCCGTCGCCGACGCGTGGGTGGGGCAGCCGAACGCAACGACGATCTCGGACCTCAACTACTTTCCGCAGTCCAGCGTCAACGTCGGCGTGTGGGTGTCTCCCCCCACGAACGCCGCGACGGTCCTTCGCCCGCTCGGCGTCGTGGCGACCGATTCGGGCATCTACGTCTCGGAGCGTGACTCCAACCGCGTGCACGTCTTCGATCCGACGACGCTCGCGCACGTCGCGGTGCTGGGGCAAACCACGGTGAGCGGCGCGACCGCGAACGGGCCAGGGCTCGGCGCGGGATCGTTGTCCGAGCCGAGCGGCCTCGCTACCGACGGCGCGACGCTCTTCGTCGCCGACGCCGCGAACCATCGCGTGCTCGGGTGGAACGTCGCGACTGCGCCTCCGACGGGCGCGCCAGCGACGACGTTCGTCGGACAGCCCTCGCCCGTGTCGAATGGATTCAACCAAGCGAGCGCGGCGAGCGGTGGAGTATCGGGACGTCCGCACGGCCTCGCGCGATTCGGGACCAACCTCTACGTCGCCGATACGGGCCATCACCGCGTCGTCGTCCTGTCGACGCCGCCCAAGGCGGGCGATCTCCCGACGCGCGTGATTGGACAGCCGGACGCCAACCTCATCCTCCCCAACTCGGGCGGCGCTCCGTCGGCGCGGTCCCTCCAGCTCCCGCGCGGCGTTCACGTCGACGCGGCGCACGTGGTCATCGCCGACACCGGCAACCATCGCGTCCTCGTCTTCGACGCCACGAGCCCGAGCCCCGACGCCGTTGTCGTGCTCGGGCAGACCGGCTTCGACAAGAACGCGCCGAACGCGGGAGGCGCTCCTGCGCTCGCGACACTGCGCGCGCCCGAAGGTGTCTACTCCGACGGCACGCGCCTCTTCGTCGCCGACACGGGCAACAGCCGCGTGCTCGTGTGGAACGCGTTCCCGACCACGAGCGGCCAGCCGGCCGACCTCGTCCTCGGCCAGGCCGGCGGTGGCGACGCCTTACCCAACCACGGCGCCGGCGTCGCGGGCGCCGACACGCTCGCGAACCCGACGGCGGTGGACGTCGCGGGCGGCGCTCTCTTCATCGCCGACGCGGGCAACAACCGCGTCCTCCGCTTCGCGACGATCCCGACGGCCAGCGGCGCGGCGGCCTCGTCGGTCCTCGGTCAGCTCGACCTGACGAGCCGCGGCGCCGCGTCGTCCGCCGCCGATCGGGGGCGCCTTGCCGGGCCCGTCGCGCTCGCCCACGACGGCGCCAACATCTACGTCGTCGACCGCGACCAGCCTCGCGTCGCGGTCTTTTCGCTTCCGGCCGACGGCACCGGCGTGAGCGCCCAGTCGCTCCTCGGCGCGAGCGGCGGGCTGACCATGGCCGGGCCCGCAGGAGTGGCCGTGGAGCCGACGCCATTGTTCACCTCTCGGCTGTACGTCGCGGACACCAACGACGACCGCCTGATCCTGGTGGGCTCGGTCAGCCGCCTCCTCGGGCAATAGCGCGCCACGACGAAGGATTTCGCGCTGGTCCCGCCGAGCGGCAGGGAAGGTGTGCCCCCTACACAGCTCGTCCGTCTGGCATTTTCCAGCGGGTTTGTCCTGAATGGACGGGCACAGGAGCCGTTCGTGCTTAATAATATGCCCGAGCGCTTACCCGTAGCCGTCGACGTCAGCGCGCTCACTTCGACGTCACGAGCATCGCAGTAACTGTCGTGAAGAAGTTCAACGTGCCGCCCCCCGGTCAGGCGGCGAACAATACCGAAAAGGCTCCGAGCCTCGACACCGTCCAGTTCTACTTCCAGAAGATGGCGCGGGTGCCGCTCCTCACCCGCGAGGGTGAGATCGAGCTCGCGCGTCGCATCGAGGAAGCAGAGCGGACCATCGTGGCCGCGCTGCTGTCGTCGAAGGCGGCCGCGCCCGAGCTCACCGCCGTGGCGAAAGAGCTGCGCGCCGGGAAGCTCGGCGTTCAGGAGCTCGCCCGCAACGTCAACGAGGAAGAGGTCCACGACGAGGCCATGGTCGCGCGTCTGGTCCGCGTCATCGAGCGCGCGGCGAAGCTCGCCGGCGCCCCGACCCAGAAGGAGCGCAAGACTCCCGGCCACAAGCGCGCCCTCGCCCAGGTGCTGCGCGCCCTCGAGGACGTGCGCCTCCAGCGCAAGGTCGTGGAGCGCGTGCTGCACGCCCTCGTCAACGCCGGCGAGAGGCCGATCGTCGCCTCCATCGAGCAGCAGCGCCGCATCGCCGATCGCGCGAAGGCGGAGTTCGTCGAGGCGAATTTGCGCCTCGTCGTCGCGTTCGCGAAGAAGCACGTGAACCACGGCCTGCAGCTCCTCGACCTCATCCAGGAGGGGAACATCGGCCTCATGCGCGCCGTCGACAAGTTCGACTACCGCAAGGGCTACCGCTTCAGCACGTACGCGACGTGGTGGGTGCGCCAGTCGCTCTCGCGCGCGATCGCCGACCAGGGCCGCACCATCCGCGTGCCGGTCCACATGGTGGAGAGCTTGCGGCGCCTCTCGCGCGCGCAGGCGCAGGTCGTCCAGCAGCTCGGTCGCGACGCGACGCCCGAAGAGCTCGCGAAGATGACCGACATGCCGCTCGACAAGATCGACGCCATGCTTCGCATCGCGAAGGAGCCGATCAGCCTCGAGACGCCGCTCGGCGGAGAAGGCGACGGCCACGTGGGCGACTTCGTGAAGGACGAGCTCGTCACGGCGCCCGACGACGCGCTCCAGGATAGCCGCTCGCGCGAGCAGGCGCACGCGCTCCTCCACACGCTCGACGCGCGGGAGCAGAAGGTCCTGCGCATGCGCTTCGGCATCGACGAGTCGCGCGACCACACGCTCGAAGAGGTCGGCAAGGTCTTCTCGCTCACGCGCGAGCGCATTCGTCAGATCGAGACGAAGGCCCTGCGCAAGCTCCGCATTCCCCTCGCGCATCGGCGCCTCAAAGCTCCGGCCTGAGGCCGCGCAACTGCGGCTAGTGAGTCGGCGCCGGTTCCCCCTACGTCTGGTGGGTCGCTACCGTCGTTTGCCCGTTCCGTGCAAGCGACGTTCGCTCTACTAGAGGGGGATGTCAGAGCCTCACTCGCACGAGCACGCCGAGCGTCACTTCGGCGGCTCGCTCATGGTCCGCGACGCCGTACTGGGAATGAGCGACGGGCTCACCGTCCCCTTCGCGCTCGCCGCGGGCCTGTCGGGCGCGATCGGCTCGTCGCATGTCGTCGTGACCGCCGGCCTCGCCGAGATCGTGGCGGGGGCGATCTCGATGGGCCTCGGCGGCTACCTCGCCGGCCGCGGCGAGATCGAGCACTACGCGAGCGAGCGACGTCGTGAGGCGCGCGAGGTGAAGGAGATCCCGGAAGAAGAGGAGAACGAGGTCGCCGCGGTCTTCGCGGGGTACGGCCTCACGCGCGAGGACGTCGCGCCGGTCCTGACCGCCCTTCGCGCGCGTCCCGAAGCGTGGGTGGATTTCATGATGCGCTTCGAGCTCGGCCTCGACGAGCCGAACCCGCGGCGCGCGTGGACGGCGGCGCTGACGATCGGCGTCGCGTACGCGATCGGCGGCCTCGTCCCGCTCGCGCCGTATTTCGTGACCGCCGGTCCGTCGGAGGGGCTCAAGTGGAGCGTCGTCGTCACGTCGGTCGCGCTCGGCGTGCTCGGATACGTGAAAGGTCGCTTCACGGGCTCCGCGCCCGTCCGCAGCGCGGTCCAGACGCTCGTGATCGGCGCGCTCGCCGCTGCGACGGCGTACTTCCTCGCGCGCGCGATCTCCTGACGCCGCGCTCCTCTAGTACCGTCGAGTAACGACTAGTAGCGACCAAATCCCGCCGCCGGGCTGCCCGCCTTGAGGTGGAAATCGCCGCTTGCCGCGTCCACGAAGAGCGGATCGGGCCCGGTGAACGTCGTCGCGACGGTCGGCGGCGTCCCGTTGTCGGCGGACTGGAATTGGTTCGGCCCATTGTTCCAGAAGAGGCTGTGCGAGACGGTCGCGGTGGAGCCGAGGCCGACGACCATCACGCCGTTGCCATCGTATGTCGACGCGCAGACGTGATCGGCGACGGTCGTGTACGTCACGGTCAGCGTGGAGCCGATCACCGGCGGGCTGTCCGTCGCGTCGACGAGGATCGCGGCGCCGCTCTTCTGGTTGCACGCGTTCTCGTAGAAAAGCTCGTGATCGAGCGTCGCCGTCGCGGCGTTGTCGACGAAGAATCCGGAGCCTGCCGAGGGGGCCTTGTTCTTCGTGTACGTGTTGTACGAGAGGTGCGCGACGGTGCCTTGCTGATGGATGTAGACGCCGCCGGCCAGCCCGTACGGATTCACCGCGGGGCCGATCTCGTTGCCCTCGATCCAGTTGCCGCGAACCGTGGCGTTCGGCGAGTTGATGAAGACGCCGCCGCCGTGATCGCTGTACGCGCGGTTGTTCTTGATGACGTTCCCGTCGATGAGCAGCGTGCCGACGTCGGAGCTCGCGATGCCCGCGCCGCGCCCCGACACGTTGTCCTGGATGAGGTTGCCGACGATCTGGATGACGCTCTGCCCGTTGCCGTTCGCGAGCACACCGCCGCCGCGCGTGTCGGTAAGCCCGATGTTGGCGGAGGCGACGACGTTGGAGACGATGCGGTTGGTGGAGATGGTGACCTTGCCGAGCCCGCACGCGACGCCCGCGCCGCTGTACGCGTTGCCGGGATCGCCGCCGCCGTTCGTGATCGTGAAGCCGTCCACGCGCACGGTGAAGCCGTCGGCAATCACGGCCAGGACGGTCCCGCTGCCGCCTCCGTCGAGCTTGGTCTCGAGCGTCTTCGGATCGCGCGCGGCGAACGAGAGGTCGAAGCCGCCGGCGACGAGCAGGGATTTCCCGTTGATGGCGAAGTTGCCCTTGAACGTTCCGGCCGCGACCTGCACCGTGTCGCCGCTCGCGGCCGAGGCGAGGACGCCTTTCAGATCGTCCCCCGGCTTCACGCAATGGATCTTGCCGCCGCACGGCGACGGTGTGATCGGCGGCAACGACACGCCTCCGTCGGGAAGGGGAGCGACGCCATCGCCCGTGCCTCCCGTGTCGCCGAGGCCTCCGTCCGCGCCGCCGCCGCCGCCGCCGTCGGTCGTCGTCGTCGCGTCTCCCCCACCACCGCCGCCGCCGTCTCCGGCGCTGCCCGAGGAAGAGCCCGTCGGTACGGCGTCTCCGCTGCTCGACGACGAGCACGCGCCCATCACGCCGAGGAGGAAGAGGTACCGCGCGCGGAGCATTCTCCGCTTCAACCTAGCACACGGTCAGAAGACGGCTTCGTCGGCCGGGACGAGCCGCAGCACGCCGGTTTCGATGAACTCTTCGATGCGGCGCAACGCCTCGCCGGGGCCGAGCCCGCTCGACTCCGCGAGATCGGCGATCTCCGCGACGCTCGAGCGGCCATCGACGAGAGAGAGGATGCTCGCCGCGACACCGTCGGCATTCGCGTCCACGCGATCGTCCCACATCACCGCGCGCACCGGGATGGAGGAGGTGAGATCGCGCATCGCGCGGCACTCCTTCGCGATCGCCGTTGCCATGACGTCGCCGGGCTGACTCGAGAGCACCGTCTCGGCGAGCACGAGCGCGCGCGGGTAGTCGCTGTCGAGGAACGCTTGCGTCATCTGTCGCGTCGTCGAGCTCGTCGGCGGTTCGCTCGCTCGCGCGCTCGCTCCGACGCCGCTTCCTCCGACGCTGCCGAGCCCGTCGGCAACCGGCACTGTGTCGCGATCCTCTTCACGCTCGGACATTTCACAGACATCGTGCCACGCTCGCGCGGCTTCCGAAAAGGGTGCAAGGCAGTCTCTCCATCGTCTCATTGTGCGAACCGCCGCGTGTGGCACGGGTAGGATGAGGAGCGATGCGTCTGCCGATCTTCGTGATCTCGCTCGTTCTCGCCGCGTGCGGCCTCGCCGGGTGCGGCGGAGGTGGCGGCGCTAGCGGTGGCGGTGGCGCAGGAGGAAGTCGCACCGCGTCCGGTGGCGCATGCCTTCCGATCGCGCCACTGCGCTTGGTCGCGCTCGAGCACGGCAGCGAGTGGGAGCCGATGTCGACGCTCGCCGCCGACGGCACCATCACGACGCATTTTTCGAAGCGCACCCCGCCGCGCTTCCGCATCGAGGGCGATCGCCTGGTCGGCAGCAGCGGCCCGAGCATGACGTGCGGCCCCGATGGTGTGGTGCGCATCGAAGGCACGCAGATGACGATGCGCTTCGAGGCCGACGGCGCGCTCGTCGACGGCGGCGGAATGCGAATCTTCGTGGCCGACAACGGCGCGGTGGACGCGGCGCTGTCACGCGGTGCAAGTCATCCGATGCCCTGGCGCGTGGAGGGAGTCACCCCGGCGACGCGGCGCACGGCGGAGATGTTGGTCTTCGCCTCACTCGCTGCCGTGAACTGGAGCTTTCACTGAAGCGAAGCGAGGTGTTGACAGGGAAGGGGGGCCCGGCTACTCACAGGACCGCGATTTTGCGGGAGTAACTCAGTGGTAGAGTGCCACCTTGCCAAGGTGGACGTCGAGGGTTCAAATCCCTTCTCCCGCTCCACTTTTTCTTCATCCGTCTGCCGATCACACCGTTCTTCACACCGGTGACGGAGCGCGCCACGAGGCGCTCCCCAGTCGGCATTAAGCGGGATCGCTGGTCGGCTGTCCAGCACGTTGTTCAGCGGGGAGACCTGTGGCGCGACAGACGCGACGACGGACGAAGCGGTTCGCGTTGTACTGGTGCTCGACGCCGGACGGCGACGAGGACTGGTTTGTCGTCGCGGAGTCGGCCGCGGTGGCGCGACGATTTCACGAGGCCGTCGAGGACTACGAGCGCGGTGAGGCGAGCGCCGAGCGCGTGGTCGCGCTTCCAGACTCGCTGGTCACCTCGGAGGGTTGGCGCGACGGTCCAGATGGCAAGGTCTACGCGCGCCGTGGTTGGCCGAGCGACGCGTTGCTCATCGCGTGCGGCGGCGAGATCGCGAAGCTGCCGGAAGACTGGGTGCGCAGACGCATGCAGATCGTCTGCAAAGACGTTCGCTTCGGCGCCCGCGTGTTTCGAGCCGGCGACGTCGTGACGAACTACGATCGCGTTCAGGGGATCCATCAGAACGCTCGCCTCTCGGTGTTCCCTGGAGAGCGCGCGAAGAAGTAGCAACGGACCCGGCTGAAGGCGCCTCGAAGACGGTCTCAGGTCCCCTGTCCGCCTTGCGACGTCGCGAGCGAGGCTACCTTTCCGACCGCGTCTCGCATCTCCTCCTGCTGCGCCGTCGAGTAGTGGCGCTGCATCCTGTCTGTCAGGTGCCCCGAGATCGCGCGCGTGACGAAGTCGTGCACGTTGGCCTGGCGCGCGAGGTCCTGGAACGTGCGACGCATGCCTCGCGGCGTGAGGCGCAGGCTCCAGCCGAGCTCCTTTAGGACGTGCCGGAAGGGCTTGTCGAGCACCGATCGCGATCGCATCCCTCCGGTCGTTGCTGGGAAGAGAAGATCGGAGTCGCGCATCGGGCCCTCCGGCAGCATCGCGACGTGCGCGTCGAGCACCTGCATGACGAAGTCCGGGAGAGGAATCTCCTGGTCGAGCCCCGTCTTCGTCTCGTCGACGATCTCCTGCGCGAGGGGGTTCGAGCGGCGCAGTAGGATGACCTTCTTGTCCCATAGAATGTCGGCTTCGGGGCCGCGTCGACGAAGGGGGCGGAGTGTCGACGGTCGCGCACCGATCGCGAAGCCGAGGAAGGTCATTGCGAAGTGCTGCGGGGACTCCTCCCTCAACTTGGCGAGGAAGACAGGCATCTGCGCGGCGGTCATCGCGTTGGGCTGTTCGTGTGTGTAGGTGCGGCCTGTTCGGAAATACTTGAGCGGCTTACCCGGGTCGCGCCCGAGTTCGTGCTGCGTCGCCATGGCCGTGCAGATCACCTTGAGGATGGAGAGCCACCCGTTCGCGGTCGCCGGAGAGAGCTTCACGAGCTTGCCTTCGTCGCGCTTACGCGTTGACGGCATGCCGTCCCGAAGCCACCGGGCGACCTGCTCGCGCCAGGGGAAGAGATCTGTCGAGCGGAGCTCATCGACGCGGATCTTTCCGAAGACCGGGATGAGCCTCTTCATGTTCAAGGCGAGGCGGAGCTTCGAGGACATCGTGATCGAGACGAAGCAGGAGCCCGATGTGATCCTCGCGCTGCGCCAGCGGTACGACGCGGGGTTCGACTTCGGAAGCGTGCGCGAGGAGAGCGCCGAGACCCGCGTCCAACGGGAGCACGAGGAGCAGATGCGCGCGCTCGACGAGGAGCTCGCCATGCGGCGGCGTTCGGCAATGCGATGATGGGCTTGCTAGCCCAGCCGGCACGACGTGAGTCTCGCTAAGCAAACGAGTGTCGCGGGGCTCACGGTGCGTGCATCTTGGGTCCGCGCCTTGCGGGGAGGGATCCGAGCCGCCCGCCCCCTTCGCGTTCCCCGTCGTAGCGGAGCATGTACGAAGCGCCGCCGAGGTCGATGCCGGTAGGGGTGCCCAAGGTGAGCTCGCCAACCCGGCTCCCGTCGGTGTCGTCCACCGTGACGACGAGAGCGTCCTCGAGACCATCGCCGTTGACGTCTCCAACGCCGGCGATCGCCTCGGGCTTGGCAACCGTCGCGCTCTCAAGGCGCTCGGGAAGTTTGGGGGCGGCGAAGCCACCCGCGTCCGCGACCAAGACACGTGCGAAATCCCATCTGCCTTGGCTCCCCCAGCCGCCGAGAAACATCGCGGCGGTCGAGCGTCCCGCCCCCGAGAAGGCGTCCCAAGCGAAGATGCTCTCGCTGTGCTCGCTCTTGAACGGCCAGCGGCGCGTGAGCTTTGGGCCGGGTGAGATCGCGACCGCACCGCCCAAGACGACCCAGAGCTTGGGCGAAGCGCTCGGACTCAGGCCGAGCACATCTGCGAAGCCGTCGCCGTCCCAGTCGACGACACGCGTGAGCGGTGCCGCGACGAAGCCGTTCGATCCGGTTGGAGCCGCAAACGGTACCGTCGCACGCGCACCGGGCGTGCTTGTCAGGCCGCCCGCACTCCCCCAGAAGAAGGCCAACTCGCCGGCGTCCGAGAGCGCGGCCCCGTCGTAGAACCCGTCGCCGTTCAAGTCACCGCCTTCTGCCCACTGGTACGCAGGCGGAAGAACGAGGTGCGGTCGATCCGAGAGCCCCGCCGTGCTGCCGAGGAAGACTCCGAGCCCGCCCCCAGAGACGGCGAGCCCTACGTCGGCAAAGCCGTCGCCGTTGACGTCGCCCACGCGAACGATCCTTACGGGGCCGAGCGCCTCCACACCATCCGGGCAGGAGCGCGCCGTAGCGCGCCAGGGCGACGGGATTAACGGTGCTCCGCGAAACAGGACGACGCAGCGCGCGTCAGTATACGCGAGTAGGTCGTCGAACCCGTCGCCGTCGACGTCCCCGATGGCGAACAAGTCGCCCATGTTGCGACAGCGAGGCCCGACAGGCGGGACATCCTTCGGTCGCTCGTCGCAGCGCGACCCCGGGTCGGGAAGAAGGGGAATGGTCGCATCGTTCGTGCGATCGCTGCCGTCGATCCTCGCGCGTCCCAGGAACACGTCTTGTCTCAGGACGACGTCGTCGAAGCCGTCCCCGTTGAGATCCGTTCCGCCTCGGGTGCCCTGCCGCATTAGGCGCGTGGCCGCGGGGATCACTCTCAGCCGTGCGAAGGGGCTGCCGCGCCCGGTCGCATCGACCACCCGCCAGAACCAGCGTCCCGCTGCTACCGCCGGCACATCGAGCTCTCCGATCCCCGACCCAATGGCTTGGGGTGGGGACGTCGGCGTCGACGCGAGTTCTACGCGCGCCGAAGTTCGTGGTGTCCATCGAAAGAGGACGTGCGGTGAGGTGACGACGCCTCCCGACAGCGGGGCGACGGCACGCGGTGCCGTGGGATCGCCTTGCTTGCTGAGCGGGCCCGAGTCGACTTCGAGGGCGGCGGTGTCACCGCGGTCCGCCGACGGTACGACGCGAGAGCGTGTGCACGCTGCCGCCGCGAAGATGCTCACCCATACGAGGATGGGCGGCTTCAGTCGGCTACGCGTCTTCATACGCCGAGTTCCGAAAGGCGTGCTCCAGGAAGACGGACGGCATGAGCTGGTGAACCCGATCCCCGTCCTTCGTCTTGTCGCGGTCCAAGGCCCACGCCCAGAAGTAGCCCGACAGGGGACTCGACGTGTCGGCCTGTTCGTCGAAGAGTCGCTGCCAAAAGGTCGTCGGCGCATGGACGTACGTCGCCTTCTCGAGCTCCGTTGCAAACGCGTCGCCGTTCCGACTCGTCGGTGTCTTTGCAAACGCCGGAAGCTCGGCCGGACCCGCGCCCTCCCCATAGTGGCTGTACATTCGAAGGCGCCTGCCTTTGGCGCCGTTGCCCCACCAAGCTGTGGCCGTCGCCGCCATGCCGCCAAACGCTTTCGTCGAGCCACCCGGAAATCCGTCGAGCGAGTAGATCTCGCGCAACTCCGGGAACTCGTTCGCCATCGAGGATTGCATCAATGCGATGAGAGGCTCGGCGCCAGAGCTGAAGGCCGAGGCTGAGCAGAGTCCGAGCGTTGGTCTCTCGAACTGGAATGTCTCTCCGCCAGCCGTTCGCCGCACGCAGCACGCGACCTCCAACAAGAACCGCCGCAACTGAGCTGCGGGGAGAACGCCCGCGAAGTGTTCCTCCCGCGGCGCCACCGGAAAGACCAAGATGCACTTCTTCTTCGCGGCGTTGATCTGGTTCACGAGGCGCTTCCCGCCGGACACCAGGTAGTTGTCGATCATCGCGTTGAAGTCGGTCGAGTAGGGGTAGTCGCCCTTCTTTGGGTGCGTGAAGGGCGAAAAGAAGACGTGCATCGGCAGCGGCTTCGCGAGATCGACGCTGCTTGGCACGTAGACCGCGGTCAGCTCCGGCACGCGCTTCGCTCCACCGGGCAGCTTTGCACCAACGACCGTCTTGAAGAAGAGCAGCTTCCCGCTCGGCAGCGAAGGCACCTCGGGAGCGAGGCCGCCCGCGAAGCGCGCCCAACCCCAGCCTCCTGAAGCCAGCACGGCGGCGCCCCCGAACGAAAGCATGTTGTGAGCGTAGCTGGGCAAGTCGGCGCAGCCGTGCGCCTTACGATCCGGCGTTGCGTCGCGGAGGAGCGTGAGTGACGTGTGAAGAACGTGGCGCCATTGGACGACGGGGCTCGTGCTGTGGCTGAACACGGGTCTCGCTCCGAAGTCGGGTTCGCCGTCGAAGGCCAGATGATTCCCGCCTTGGACGACGAGGGGTTGCGTCACCGTGAAGAGACCTGCCTTCGAGACGCGCGCGACGAACTTCTGATCCTCGCGGAGCTTGACGCCGTCGGTTCTCTCCTTGCCAACGATGGTTCGGAACGATGCCCCGCCATCGAGCGAGATCTCGTGAACGGCATCGGGCACGGCCTCTTGCAGAACGTCGAACCCTTGGAGCGTGCAAAAATGGTCGCTCATGACTTGCTCCCTGGTTCTTCTCCGTCGAGGACGGACACGTCGGCGACCGCGACTGTCGCGGAGTCGGGGTCTTGGACCGAGCCGACATCGGACGGCCCGAAGAGAACGAACCTGCTCTCTCCGAAGCGGATCTCGCCGCGGTATTGCTTGCTCGCTTCGTAGTCCGCGAACGTGAAGATCCGTCGGGGGCCCACGAGGACACCTTCCCCGAGGCGTCGCTCGAACACCGTCGTTCCACTCGAGTCGACGATGACCAGCTTGTCGTTCGTCGTCCACGGAGTATCGCCGCCGACCGTGAGGCTCAGTCGGAAGGGCGCGACGGCCCGGTGACGGGTGACGGGCAGATACTCGAAGGTGTACTCGCGTGGGTCGTAGAGCTCACACGTCGCGGCGTTGCACGGCGATGCGGAGTGCGCGGTACAGACGGCGGCCGGCTGTTCACCGTCGTCGAAGAGAAGCACCTCGACACGACGTCGTTCGGAGCGACGCTGCGGGTGCGCCTTGAAAGGCGTCTCGGTGTGATGACTGCCGCAGCCGACCGCGCGTAGGTCATTCGTCGTGAAGTTCGCCTGCCTCGCCGCGGGGTCGCCGAGCGCACGTTGGTAACAGTCGTACATTGCGCCGAAGGTCTGCGGCCCGACGATTCCGTCGACCCAGATCGGCTCGGACACCGGGGCGAAGGGCAAAAGGCCGGCGGCGCGATCCACGTTGAACGACTCCTGAAATCCGCGGAGCGCGGAGCGCGTCAGCGGACCAAGCTCGCCGTCGACTTCTCCCGGGTCGCACCACCATCCAAACTCGGTGGCGACCCACTTGAGGATGGCCTGTTGATCCGCGACATCGGCATGCTTCTGGGCAAGAGACACCCACTTCCGACGCGCGGGCGCGTCACCGGCGAGCAGAGCCTTGATGCCGTCGGCTCGTTCTTGCGAATGACGTCCGTGGCCCGTAACGAGAATCTGACGGGGATCGTAGCCCTCTCCGTAGGAGATACAGGCCCGTAGCGTGTCGATGCCTCGAACCTGCGCCGCGCTACTGGCAAGGGGCAAATCGTTCGGCACCGCTCCCGGCCACAGCACTGCACCCCCCTCCGGAAAGTGCTCGAGCTCCACAGCGTCCACGTCGCGTCGTCGGAGTTGAAACACGGTCGTCGCGCGCAGCGTCGCGGCCTGAACGAGCGCTAATTCGCGGCGCGTCACCAGGCGAGGACCTTCGAGCGACCCTCGCACGAGCGCGCTCACATCGACGACGGGTGCGGCGGGGGGCGCTTCCCGCGGGACCGGCTCCGCAGAGGCCGCGACGCCGACGAATCGGACGGTGCACTGCGATGGGTTCCCCGGATCGATCGCTGCGACGTCGGCCATTCCGCCAACGAGGGGCAGTCCCCTGAAGACGGGGCCGCCCCCTCCCACCTGAATGTCCACGGTCACATCGAGCGGGTCCAAGTCGCTTGGCACTGGCGCACCCGTCGAATCGAAGAGGAGTATCCGGATGAAGTCCGGGTCTTCGCCAGGTTCGTGCGGGCCTGGTGGCGTCGCGTCGCGGATGGTGTTCGGTCCGAACGCTTCCCGCGGCCCTCCGTCTCCTGTCTCACTTCGCAGCGCGCAGAGCCGACTATTCTCGAATGCCGCCACGAGCTCGTCGGCCATGCGCGTGAGGTCGCGTCGCAGTGGAGGCTTCGGCAGCGGCGTGCCGAGCCACTCGTAGATGTCGACCCAGACGGCATGGTTTGCGCCAACGCCGCCCGCGATCCATGCGCGCAGCTCCGCGGCGAAGCGTTGGGGCGCAACCGGCCTCCCGGCGGTGCCACGCGGTGGCGTGCCCAGGAAGATGCGGAGCGTGCCGATGCCGCCGCTCAGCCAGATGGTTTGACCTGATCGTGCCATCGGAGGGGCAGGCTATCGCAGGGCCACGGCGACTTTGGTGAGAACCGGCGAATCGTCTTCCTCTTCGACGCGGGCAGTGGTCGCCGGCGACGACTCCTCGAGCGAGAGGAGCGGATGCTCGAGCGTGATTGGCACCGCGCCGCACTCGTCGCCGGAGGCGACGGGCTTCCCGCACGGTCCGAAGGCTCCGAGCTTGAAAAGGAATGTTGTGCCGCCCATGCAGATGACGGTGCCGAGAACGGTCCTGAGGGTGGTGGCGATCGTGCCGAGGAGGTCGCTCATGTGGTCCTGCCTTTCGGAGGTCTGCCCCCTCATCGGCACCGAGCCCGCCGCGGTTGCCTGTTTTCGCGCGGTCGGCGGCTCATTTCTCCGAACGTCACTTTTTCAGCAACTTCCGGGCGCTCGCGCCGACGGGGAGGCATGAGCACATCGACAGTTACCCCGGTCGCCGTCATAAGGCCCGTTCGCGACGAGTTCGGAGACCGCGTCGTCGTCTCGCTCCAAGCCAAGCCGCCGGAGCTCGCGTGCGACTGCACCGCCTGCCGCGCTAACCTCGCGGCCCAGCCGACCGCCGCCGCCGCCGCCGCGGAGCGCGGGCGATGAACCCCTTCGGGCCCGGTTTTCCCGAACCGCTGCAGGCCGTCGTGAACCACGCCGAGCGCTTCTCGGCGGCGCTCGGCCTGTCCGAGGCGGATCACCGTCGCCTCGTTGCGGCGGCCCGTACCGAGGATCTCGCGGCGACGTGGATCATCGGTCGCGCCGCGGAGGTTGAAACGTTCGTCGAGGACGTCGTCTACGAGTGGCGCGCCGGCGTGCTGTCCGCCAAGCGTGCCGCCGCAGCGATCGAGTCCTACCTGCGCTCGGTCCATCGCGATATGGACGACGTCAGCACGTTTGGACGGCCGACCTGCTGCGCGAGGGAAGGGGAGTATGCGACCGCAGACTTCTTGGCGTCGCACGCGCACCCGTACCCCTGCGTCGCTGTTTGCCGGACCGCGCCCCTCCCGAGGATCTCGACTGTGCATCGGGGGTGTGAGCCGTTGCGCCGCCGATCGCGTCCGTCGCGGCGGCGACTAGCGTCGTCGAGGCGTCCCCGCTGTCGGAGCGCGTCGTTGAATCCACCCGTCACCTCCGAGGACTTGGCGAAAGGCGAGCTGCGGATGATTCAGGGGACGCTCAGCGACAGACTCGAGGACGACCCCCAGTTTCTCGAGCTGGCGCACCGGGCAGCGAAGTCCGGATGACGGCGGCAGCGTTGCCAGCAATTCTATGCGGTTACGTAGTCATTTTCGAGCCGAGCTCCTTTTCAGCAACTCCCTCGGCCCCGTGCCGAGGGGGGAGGGCAGGGCGCGACTTCCCCTGCGCCTTTCAGGAGCCCGGACATGAACGAACTTTGGCACCTCGGCGTTGTCCTCACCTCTGCGGCGCTCGATCCCGAGACCGTCCGCGTGCAGGAGATCGCCGGTCGCGAGCAGCTCGGGGGCCTCTACGAGTTCCGCGTCCGCTTCGCCGTGACCACGGGCCGGCTCGTGGGCGCCGAGATCGACAAGCTCCTCGCGTCGCCGTGCTCGTTCACGTTCGGTCGCGGCGCGGACGACGTCGTCCACGGTGTCGTTCGTGAAGTGGAGCTCCTCGAGTCGCGCGAGGGCCAGTGCGCCGTCTACGTCGCCAGCGTGGTTCCTTCGGTGTGGCTCCTCACGCTCTCGCGCGTCAGCCGCGTCTTCCAGAACATTACGGTGACGGACATGGCGTCGGAGATCCTGACGCGGTTCGGCCTGTCGGGAGAGCGAGACTTCGCGATCCGCGTCTTCGGCAAGCTCGAGAAGCGTGAGTTCTGCGTGCAGTACGAGGAGAGCGACTGGGGCTTCCTGCAGCGCTGGTTCGAGCACGAGGGGCTCTACTACTGGTTCGAGCACGGCGCCGAGGGCGAGAAGCTCGTCATCTCGGACTCGGCCCATGGCGCGAGCAGGATCGCGGGCGACGCGACCCTCCCGTACCGCGAGCTCGGGAACATGGTGCGCACGTGCGATAGCGTCTTCGCTTGGAGCGGCAGCAAGCGCCGGACGGCGGCGCGCGTGATCCTCAAGGACTACAACGAGCTGAACCCCAATATGCCGATGGTCGCGCACGCCGATGCGGACCGCGCGCATGGCTTTGGCGTCCTCTTCGCCTACGGTGAGCACTTCGAGAACGCAGACGCCGGCAAGGCCCTCGCACAGAAGCGCGCCGAGCGGTGCCGCACGGAGCAGGCGACACAGCGCGGGCGGACGGACTGCACCCGCTTCCGCGTCGGCCACACGTTCGAGCTCGACGAGCACTTCGCGACCGACGAGAACGGCAAGTACCTCCTCGCCGTCATCGATCACTTCGTGGGCCAGATTGACCCGTCGGAGGATGGTCGCCCTGCGACCGACGAAAAGCACTTCGGCTACCGCGCGTCGTTCGAGGCGCTTCCCGTCGCCGTGCAGTACCGTCCCGCGCGCACGACCCCCTGGCCGACCATCGACGGCGTAATGCACGCCCACATCGACTCGGACACCGCAGGGAAGTTCTCCACCATCAACGGGCAGGGCCGGTACCGGGTGCGCCTTCCGTTCGACAGCACGGGCAACCAGGGCGAGCGCGCTTCAAACTGGGTCCGGATGGCGCAGTCGTACGCCGGCGCCGGCTATGGCTCGCACTTTCCGCTGCACAAGGGGACCGAGGTCGTCCTCGCATTCGTCGGAGGCAACCCGGACCGCCCCATCATCGTCGGCGCGGTTCCGAACGCCCACACGCCAAGCCCGTCGGCGAGCAAGAACGCGTCTCAGTCGGTCGTGCAGTCCGCGGCTGGCATACGCTTCGTGATGGAAGACAACAACGGCCCGCCGTCCTCGCGCGGCGTGCACTGATCCTCCGAAGACCCCGCAGAAGGAATCCACCTCATGGCCGGCAAGTCCAAGCCTCGTCCGATCGACCCGTACGCCGAAGCCCTCACCGGGGACAGCGCGCTCACGTGGGAGCCGCCGCCGGCGGCAGCAGCGCCTATGTCGGGCGAGAAGAGCCTCCTCCGGTTTCACGTGCCGGCGGAGCAGACGGAGCTCGACTTCGGTTCCGGCAAGACGCCGGGCATCCGCATGGCGACGGACAACCACGTGCACATGACGGCGCGCACGCCGTTGACGACGATCTCGCTCGGCGCGCCGGGTGGCGACGGCATCAGCGATCCGGCCCTCGGAATCCAGCTTGCGACCGACGGCGAAAAGCTCGAACACGTGAAGGGACGCGTTCGCGTCATTCACGACGACACACAAGACGTCGTCGTGGCGATGGGGCGGACGCACACCATCACGAGCGGCGGCGACTCGCTCCACGTCGCGGCCGGCGATCGCACCGTGAACGTCGACACTGGAAACCACACCACCAACGTCAAGCTCCTCACGAAGCTCGAGACGGACGCGTACGAGGCGCACGCGCGCTACGACGTGCACGTCACGGGCGACCGTAAAATCGAGCTCAAACAGGGGGCGACCCTCGCGACGTTCGAGGGCGGCAACGTGGAGCTCGAGGCCGCGGGTCACGTGAAGATTCACCACAAGGGGACCACGATCCTGGTGGACGAGGCAGGCAAGGTCACGGTCACCGCCGAGCCGCAGATCGAGATCAATTGCCAGGGTGCGCAGGTGAGCATGACAGGGGGGAAGGTTTCGATCCAAGCGCCGAGCGAGATCGTTCTCGGCGTGGGGCAGAGCGGCCTGAAGATTAGCGCGGCGGGCGTCGAGATCTCGGGGCCGACCGTGAAATCGACGGCGCTGACGGGCACGAATGAAATCTCCGGCCTGTTGGTGAAGCTAAATTGAGCCCGCCCGTCGCGACCCCCTCGGGCCCGTCCCACGCAGCGTTTTCGGCACTCGCCGCGGACGTCACGTGGTTCTTCGTGGCGCCGGAGATTCGCGTGCTGCACGTCGCGACCTCGGGCAGCGAACGCCCGGTGGCGCTTCACCAGCTCACGCTGAGCGAAGGGCACCCACACAATCGGAGTCCGTTCTTCGTGCTCGAGGACGCGCACCTCGCGATCGAATCGGGCTGGCTGGCGCGCGCCGAGCGCATGGCGGTGATTCACGCCGCGCGCCGGGAGCTTCTCGCGAAAGAGGGCATGTCGCTCGGCGCGATTCCGGCGCTCGTGCACCGACCGAACGAGCTCGCGACGTTTGGAGGGCAGCTTCGGCAATGCCTCGCCGCGCAACGCAGCGCGAAGGAGCTCCACGGGCTCGTCGTCGTGCTGGCGCCGGGTGTCGTCGAGGAGAGCGCGGGGCTCGCGACCTCCATCGTGGCTCTCGCCGAAGAACCCGAGCTCGCGGAGGTGCGGTTCATCGTGCTCGAGCTCGGTGACACGCTCGCCGCTGGCATCGAGAAGGGCCTCGGCTCCGATGCCGTGCTTCGCGCGCGCTGCGAGGTCGATCCCGACGTGTACCGGCGTGAGCACCTCGCGGCGATGGCCGCGGCGGCGAACGCTCCGCTCGGCGCTGCCCCCGAGCAGCTCGCCGGCGGCGCCGCGCCGAAGGGAGTCGTCCCACCCGATCAGAAGACCGGTGGTCCCACGCTCGATCAGAAGCTCCTCGAGAAGGAGCTCGGTGCGGCCGCGGCGTTGATGGGCGCCGCGGGCGTGGCGCTTCGACAGGACATCCTCGGAGCCGCCGTCGCCGTTCAAGAAGGGAAGGGGGCGCGGGCTGTCGAGCTCCAAACGAAGGCGGTTCGCGCGTGCGCCGGCTTGCCGCGCTTGTGGTGCCTCCTCGAGCTGATCTTGGCCACCTACCATTTGAGCGCCAAGAACAACGCGGCTGCTACGAAGACCTTCGAAGGTGTGGCCGCGCGCGCAGAGAAGCTCGCGCTCCTCGACATCGCCGCGCTTGCGTTCGCGGGCATGGGCGCTGTGCTCGCGGCGAGCGAGTCACGCAACGACACGCGCGACGCGGTCGGATGCTACACGCGCGCCGGCGAGCTCGCCGAGCGAAACGGCGAGCCGATGCTCGCCATCGAGAGCCATCGGATGGCCGGGCAACTCGCCGCGCGCATGAAGGCCGAAAACGGCGCAATGACCGCGTGGAAACGCGCCCTCGCCGTCGCGGCGACCGCGGCCCCCGAAGTCGCCGCGCTCTCCAGCGCTCCGCTCGCTGCACGCGCGCTGGCGACGGTGCTCCAAGCACAGGGCTCGCACGCCGCCGCGAAGGCGTTGCTCGACCAGGCCGACGAGATGGAGCGCGGCGCTCCCGAGGCGCTGGAGCCTTCGCCGCACACCGAACAAGTCCCGAGCACCAAGCAGCTTCCGGAGACCGCCTGATGTTCGCCAGCTCGCAGCTCGACGTGGTCGTCGGCCTCGACATCCACATGGAGATGGTTCCGATCGTGGGCGTACCCACGCCGACGCCGTTTCCCATGCCATACGTCGGGATGATCGAGTTCACGCCGGGCGGACTCCTGATCTCAATCGGCGTGTCAGCCGTGCTCTCCTGGGCCTTCAGCACGCCGCCCACGGGACCTGTCCTGGTCAATTCGCTCCATGCGACGAAGACCGGCGACGAGTCGAAGAACACGAAGACGCTCCCGCACATCGTGATGCCGCCCGGGGTGGCATGGACGCCGCTGCCGAAACCCCTCAAGCTCAAGGTCAGCCCGCCACCTGCGGCGCCGGATCCCCCTGCGGCACCGCCGGGCGATGCCGTGTTCATCACCGGCTCGAAGACCGTCCTCTTCGAGCGCTCGAACGCATGTCGACTCGGCTCGCTGGCGATGAGCTGCGGTGATCCAGTGCGCCTCCCACTGTCGACGTTGATTGCGGTCCCCAAGGGCCTGCCCGTGCTCGTCGGCGGACCGCCGGCGATCGACTACATGGCGGCCGCGAAGGCGTTCTTTCTTCGCAATAAATGGACGGCCGGCCTCCTCCAACAACTGGTCTCGCTCCTCGCACCGGGCCGCCTACAGGATCTTCTCGGCTGGGCCGCGTGTGTCCTCACCGGACATCCCGTCGACGTCGCGACGGGGCGCCTTCTAACGAGGTCGGAGGACTACGTCCTTCGTGGCCCGATCCCCCTCGCGTTCGAGCGCTTCTACTCGACCGGCTGGGCGGAGCGCGATTCGTCGCTCGGCCACGGTTGGAGCCACACGTTCGACGAGCGAGTCTGGGTCGAGCGCGGTCGCGTCGTTTACAAGGCGGGAGACGGGCGGGAGCTCGAGTTCCACACGCACAAGCTGCCCGGGCGCGCGATGCGCGAAGGGCAGGAGCTGTTCTACCCGATCGATCGCCTCTGGCTCCGTTGCCTCGGCGGCGGGCGCTACACGATCCGCTCGGCGGACGGCCTCACGCGCGAGTTCGAGCGTCTTCCTGGCAGCACCTCCGAGGTTTCGCGTCTCACGCGCATTGGCAATCGGTCCAAGCAGTTTGTGTCGTTCGAGTACGGCGCTGCGGGTCACCTCGAGTCCGTTCGGACCAGCGAGGGGCGCTGGATTCGTCTCGAGCACGACGCCCGCGGCAAGTTGCGACGCCTCATCGTTCCGTCGCCGTCCGGCGGCAACGACGCGGGCTGGTACGACAAGGTTTCGTTCAAGTACTCGCCCGAAGGCGATCTCGTTGCGGCGAGCGACTCGGCGGGCCGCGCGCGAACGTACGAGTACGACGCGCACCTGCTTGTGGCCGAGACCGATCGCGACGGCGTCGTCTTCTACTTTCAGTACGACGGCAGGGACTCCAAGGCGCGCTGCGTCCGCACCTGGGGTGACGACAAGAAGGGGTGCGCCGACCTCTACTTCCGGACGATCACGTACGACCTGGCGAATCGCCGCACGTTCGTCGAGGACTCGCGCAAGCAGACGACCGTCTACGAGATGAACGTCGCCAACATGGTCATCAAGACCGTGGATCCGCACGGCGCGCCGACTGTTCGCGAGTTCGACGAGAATTTGTGGCTCCTCTCCGAAACGAACGCTGAAGGACACCGGACCGAGTTTCGCTACGACGCGCGCGGCAACCAGATCGCGCGCAAGCTGCCGAATGGTGCGGCGTGGAAGACCGAGTACAGCGACGAAGACCTGCCGGTCCGCACGACGGACCCTCTCGGGCTCGTCTCGCAGTTCGACTACGACACGACCTCCCGTCTCATCACGTACAAGAGCTCCGCCGGCGAGTCGCTGCATGTGGAGTACGACCGCGGCTTCCCGTCGCAGATCACGCGCTCGGACGGTGCGAAGACACGCTTCGAGCGCGACGAGTACGGGCAGATCGCACGCACGGTATTCCCTGATGGCACCGAGGAGCAGCGCAAGTGCGACCGCCAGGGGCGCGTGATCAAAGTTCGCGACGCGGCCGGGCGCGTGCGCCGCGCGCAATACGACTTGGAGGGGCGTCTGGTTCACCTCGAGCACGCGGGAGGGATCCCGCAGGCGTTTCGCCACTCCGGTGAAGGCGATGTGATCGAGGAGGTCCGTTCCGGACGCCGCCGCGAGTTCGGTTACTCGCACTACCACCGGATCGCCCACTGCCTAGAGGCGGGGGAGCGCATTGCCCTCGGGCGGGACGCCGAAGGGGAGCTCGTGCATCTCGATAACGAAGCCGGCGAGCGTTACCAATTCGTTCGAGACGCGTGCGGGCGCGTGGTCGAGGAGACGACGTACGAAGGGCGCCGCCGCACGTTCGTGCGCGACCGACTGGGGCGTGTGATTCGGGAGTTCGCGCCCGACAAGGGCGGGCAGGAGGTCGAGCTTGATGCCGTGTCGAACGTCACGCGCGTGAAGTGCGCGGACGGCACCGAAGAGTCGTTCAAGTACGACCTCCTCGGCCGCCTCGTTTCGGCGACGAACGCGACGGGGACCGTCGCCCTCACGCGCGACGCCCGCGGGCGCATCGTCCGCGAGGCGTTCGGCGACGCGTGGATCGAAACGGAGCGCGATTCACTTGGTCGCGGTGTGCAGCTAAGCACGTCGATGGGTGCGAACGAGACCATTCGACGCGACGTCATGGGCGCGGTGACCTCGGTCGCGCTTCGTTCGGGCTGGAATGCGCATTTCGACCGCGACGCGGTTGGAGCGGAGACCCGGCGCCAGCTGCCAGGAGGCGTCGAGACGCGCACCTCGTGGGATGAGGCCGGGCGCCCTCGCGGTCTGGTATTGCGTCGGCAGGGGGATGTCCTTGCGGAGACGCAGTACGGCTGGAGCGGGCTCGACACGCTTCAGTCCAAGAGCGATGTCATCGGGGGCGACGGCGAGGACTACCTACATGACGCGTGGGGGCGCCTGGCAGGTTCGCGTTCGAAGGTCGATGGTCGTACGACGTGGCGCGCGCCGAGCGCGACGGGGAATTTGTTCAAGACGGCGGAACGGACGGACCGTCGCTACGGCAAGGGCGGCGTCCTGCTCGAGGACGCGGGCACGGTGTACACGTACGACGCGAACGGAAGCGTCGTGGAGAAGCGCCTCGCGGATGGGCGCGCGTGGCGCTACGCGTGGAGCGCGGCGGGCCGACTGCTCCAAGTCACGACGGCGGACGGACGCGACGTTCGCTTCGAGTACGACGCGCTCGGCCGCCGGGTCGCGAAGCATGCGGGCGCTCGGACGACGCGATGGCTCTGGAACGGGAACGTGCCGGTGCATGAATGGGCCGACGGAGGCGGTCCTGGCGGCGGCGACGAGCTCACGACGTGGTTGTTCGAGCCAGAGAGCTTCGCGCCAATGGCCAAGGTGGTACGCCGGGGCGGGGCGACGAAGGCGTACAGCATCGTCAGCGACTACCTCGGGACGCCGCGGGAGATGGTCGACGAAGCGGGCAAGGTCGCGTGGAAAGCGCAGCTCGACGTCTACGGCGTTGCGCACGTCGAGACCGGAGCGGCCGAGGACTGCCCGTGGCGCTGGCCGGGGCAGTACGAGGATGAGGAGACGGGGCTCTACTACAATCGCTTCAGGTACTACGACGCAGAGAGCGGCGCGTACATTTCCCAGGATCCCCTCCGGCTGGTCGGTGGCGTGCGACTGTTTGGGTACGTCCCCGACCCCCTGATTCAGACCGACGTTCTCGGCCTGACGTGCAACGACGACCCGAGCGCAGCGCGAGACGAAGCTTCATCGCCGCAATCGGCGACGGCACTCTCCAAGCAGCTTGCCAGTGACGCGCAGCTGGGCGAGCTGGACGCTGGATCCGGTGAGCGCATCGCGGGAGCGGGCGCTCGCGCCCCGTTCCGCGACGCGGACCGGATCGCGCAAACGTACGGTGGCTCTGCCGCCGACTGGGCAAAGATGAGCAGCACCGGCTTCAAGGCCGCCGACGGCACGACGTTCGCCACCCACTGGGTCGAGAACCTCGTCACGGGTGAAAAGGTCGAGCCGAAGGTCGTCATCGACATATTTGGGAGGCGATAACATGAGGATTCGCTGTGTTCTTGTTGACCTTCCCCCGCAGTTCACGTCGCCTCGCTTGGCGACGCTTCCTGGCCGATGGCCCGTCGCAGTCGGAGCCGAATATGTTGTACTCGCACTGGCACAGTCCGAGGGCACTTGGTACGCGACCTTCGAACACCATGAGCGCGAGATGCCGGTCTCGGCACCATTGGCGCTTTTCGACATCATCGATGGGCGCGTTCCATCCTGTTGGAATGTGCGAGCACGAGACGGTGGCATCGCCTTGCAGCCGCTCGAGCTCGACGACGAGTTCTTCTGCGACGACGTGCAAGAGCGGCGCGGTGATGCTCTTGATCGGTATCGTAGAATGAAGGACCGGGTCGATCGGGGCTACAGCGGCGGCTCGCTCGCGCAGTGAGCGACGTCGCTCGTCTTCGACGGCGTGCTTCCAGTGTCCCCCTCGCGTCGACGCCCCCAGTGGTGGCACGCGGAAGATGTTCGACGGATGTGGAAATCGCCTTGGCACCTTCGACGTGGACCTCAGGAAGATCGGGAAGTGATGGACTACTTCGCCATTCGGTTCGTCGATCAGGACATCAGCTCGACGGCACCCGGGAGCCGCTGCGGCGAGATATGCATCGGCGAGTTCCGAGAACGTTTTTCATCGGACCGCGTCTGGACGGAGGAAGAATGCCAACGTCAGTGGCTCGCCGCGGCGTCGCTCATCACGATTGCCGCGAAGGCGGCGTTCGTTACCTCGGTGCACGCGGAGCGCGCAGTCCGTCCGAGGCAGGGCATGTCGGAGGAGGGCGAGCCGATCTCTGAATGGGCCACGACGTTGCACGCGATTCGCGCATTCGCCGAGGAGCAACGGCCATGAACCTCGGTGAATCCAAAGAAAGGAGCCGTGGCCTGCTACGGTCGCGATGACGACCGACGACTGGGACCGACTCGGTGAAGCCATCGTCTTGTGGTCGGGGTGGGGCAGTGCGTCGTTTCCACTCCGCAACGAGAAGCCGGTCGTTGACCGATTTGGCGAACACCAAGCCGCCGAGCTCATGCCGATGCTGCGTCTCATGGTCGAGGAGTTCTACGCGTCGGACGCTCGCTACACGGCGGCAGATTTGAAGGAGATGGAAGCGTCGTCGATGGGACAGTTCGTGAAGAAGCGTCCGTCGCTTCCCACTGACGCGGTGCGCGCTCTCGCGTGGTGCTACACGTTCGACAACAGGTACCAATTCCGATTGCGGCGCGCCGGCTCGAGCTAATGACGGCCCATGTTCGGCATGCAAAGGTAGGGTATGGAGATCGTCCTTAGGCCACCCGCGCCGCTTGTGTTCGACCGCGCGCTCCCGAGCGTCTTCCTCGCGGGCTCGATCGACATGGGAGCCGCGGACGACTGGCAACGCCGATTCGAAGAAGCGCTCGCGGACGTGCCCGGGGTGGTGCTGAATCCACGGCGAGATGCCTGGGAGCCTACGTGGCGCCAATCGATCGAGGATGCGAACCTCCGCGAATAGGTCGAGTGGGAGCTCGCCGCGCAGGAGATGGCGACCGCGATCGTGATGTACTTCTCGCCGACGACGAAGGCTCCGATCTCGCTACTGGAGCTCGGCCTGTTCGCGCGCACGGGAAAGGTGGTCGTGTGCTGTGCGGAGGGCTTCTGGCGCAAAGGGAATGTCGAGATCACATGCAACCGCTACGGTGTTCCGATGGTGCCGACGCTCGAGGACCTCATGAGTGAGGGGCGCCGCCTGATGGTGTAACAGTCGGATACTGCGCAACGCGCTGCGCCCCCCGCCCAGGTACTGATGATCCAATTCACGAAGCTTGGACGCCGACCTCCTTGCCGCGCCGCTCGAACGCAGCAACTTTCGCCGAGGTGGTGAAGCGGTCAACCACCGGCTTTCTCGTTGCGCAGCGGGAACGACGCACGGCCCCACCTCGACCACAAGACGATGGCCTCATCCATCGCTTCGGATCAGCGGTACGCGTGACGGCGCGACGATCGGTCCTCTCGAGCCCGATTCGCACCGCGACGGCGAAGGGGGCTGCGCTGGCGACATCAGCGACCGCTCGCGTCCAACCAAGGTGCACGGATCAACCGTCGCCACCAGGCCCTGAAGTGAAACTTTTCGGTCGGTGTGCAGGCCGGGTCGAACGTGCGCGCTGTCGCGGAGCGCGCGCAACGCGCTAGGCTCGCCGGGTGCCGTCGGAACCCACCGCCGATTTCGACGAGCGCAGGCGCCGGAGCCGAGGCTGCGTCCCCAAGATTCTGATGGTCGTTGCCGCACTGCTCGCGGGCTGGTGGGTGGTCTTCCAGCTGCCGTTCGACTTTCAGAAACTCTTGTCCCCGCTGCGCAAAGAGCCAAAGGTCTGGCTCGCGTACGAGGTCGACGTGACCGCCGCGTATGACGCCGCACCGAGCGAGCCGGCATCGGTGTTAGAAGCCACCCGGCTGGCGCTCGAGACGCGTCTTCGTCCGTTCTTCGGCCGCAACGTGACGGTCGGGGTCCGCGGTCGCGAAGTCGTGGTGGGGCTGCCGCGCCTCGACGCTGCTGCGCTTCGCGACGTCGAATCGATCATCCAACGGAGTGGTCGTGTCGAAGTTGACCGCGTCATCGACACCCCGGAGCTCTTCGGCGGCGCGACGGGGTCCCTTCCGCCTCCGGCCGACGAGGGCATCGCACTTTCCCACGAGGACGTGCCCGATGGGCCGGGACCCGACGGCCAGACGAAGCTCGTGCAATCAACATACGCGTATGCCGCGCTTGCTCCCGAGCAGCATCGCGGAGAGTCGATGGAAGAATGCCGTCAGCGGTTGCTTCGTTGGCTCCAGACCTTTTCCGTTCCGCAAGACCGCCAGATCCTGCTTCAGCCCGTGCGCGAGGCCAGTCCGTCGCCGTCGACGACCCGTATCGATCGGGGCTGGCGAACTTTCTACGTCGCACGCCCGCCGGGCCTGACGAGCAAAGACCTCCAAGACGCCGAAGTCGCGCAAGACACGAACCAACCGAATCAGAGCTACTACGTCGCCGTCACCCTGTCGCCGCAGGGGGCGCAGCGCTTCGAGGAGCTCACGGCCACGAACCTCCAACGCCGATTGGCGATCGTCGTCGACGGCGTGGTCGATAGCGCTCCCGTCGTGAAGGCGAAAATTTCGGGCGGGCGGGTCAGCATCTCGGTCACCAGCAGTCAAATCGAAAGCGAGCAGCGCTTGGAAGCGAGTCGCCTCGCGGTCGAGCTGACTCTTGGCGCGCTCCCCGCACCGCTGCGCTTCCTCCGTGTGGATGGAATGGATAGCAGTGATGGCGGTGTCTGAGGAGCGCGCTGCTGCCCCGGCACGCGTGTCACAGCCTCGTGTAGATGTTCTCGAGGTCCATGATCGCGCTCGCGAGCGGATCGTGAAACGGCCACGTGTCGAGCACGCGTCGTGCGCTCACGAGGGAGCGCTGATCGGCGGTCATCTCGAACCTTGCCGTGCGCACCTCCGCCTCAGCTCTCGCGAAGTCTTCGAGGAACATGCGTAGCTCACCTTCGTTGCCTTGCACCGCCTCGCCGCGCCGGACGGCCTCAATCCGCTCTTCGGTGAGCTTTCGGGTGATCTCGAGCTGCTTCAAGAAGTCTTCGCGCATCGCTCCCTCATGACGCTCGGACCGGCCAAGAAAGCCCGGGTGGTTCGCGTTCACTTTTCTGATGGGTGTAGCCCGTGCCCGATCTGCCGCGGGACCTAGAGCTTGCGGTACGCACGCTCCAGGCCAACCAGCTCGAGCCCGAGCGGATCCTCGAACGGCCACGAATCGAGCACTTGGTTCGCGCTCGAGAGCGTCCGCTGATCGCCGCTCATGTCGAATGCGCCGGCGCGTGCCTCGCGGTCCACATGCGCGAGGTCGCGGAGGAACATCTGCAGCTCGGTCTCCGTACCGTAGACGGCCTCGCGCCGTCGCACGGCATCGAGCCGCGCCTCGACGAGCGCGCGAACGCGGGCCAACTCGGAAAGAAACGCAGCGTTGTCGGTCATGGCTCCCTCAGCACGCGGGGGTCGGGAATGAAGATCTGCGAGGATCCGCCGGGCTGGTTGTTAAGCTGGCCGACGGGGCCGCGCAAGACCGTCGTGCCCTTCGGGATAACCCACTCGGCGAGCGTCGTCGCGGGGTTCTGCTCGCGGTCGAGCGCGAGCTCGGCGACGGGACGCGTGGCAGGCTGTTCGGTCACCCAACGGCCGCGGGGATTGGCGTCACCGCCGTAGTACCGAAAGACGTGGACGTCCTCATGCAGAGTCTCCACGTGCACACCTGACGCGAATCCCTCGAGCGTCTTGTCGACGAGATGGGGAGGCGTGCCGTTGGCCGCGAGGAACTGGCGGCCGGTCGCGGTCTCGGCTTGGCTGAGCGGCCGAAGGTCCGGCTTCGCGATCGCTGGCGCCCTTGCCGCGCGGCCACCGGCGTAGACGACACCGGCCGTCAGCACGACGTCCCCCGCGACACCCGCCAGTTGCCCGACGTTCTGCGCCGTCCGCTCGTCCACGCCGCCAACTCGCGCGCCGCTGTATGCGGCGGCCGCGAACGCATTGTGCGCCACGAGCTCGAGATTGCGAAGCGCAGCTGCATGGTGCTCCGCTCCCTCGCCCGCGCGATCGCGATCGATCGCAGGCCCCAGCGGGGGAACGGCCTGGAATCGTAACGGATCAATCCCCGTCGCCATGCACGCGGCTTGGCGAGCGCCCTCGAGCTGCGCGGCCTCCTCTTTCGTCAGGCAGAAGCCGCCCTTCTTCGTGCACGAGACGTCGACTCCGGTTGGGATCTCCTCGCCTCGTCGTTTTGGCCCGACGACGATCCTCGTGGGCTGCGCAGTCGCACACGCGTCGGCAGGCGTTACGCCAGGCGTCGCGCTCCGGACGAGTGCCGGGTTCGTGAACGTCGCGTCGCTCAATTGAATCGACGGCACGTCTGCGAGATGCGCCGTTGCGTCCTTCTCGGGCCGCCCGGGCACGAGGGCGATCGCGGGTGCATTCGCTTGCTGTGCGCGGCGCGCCTCGTCGAGGTGGGCGGCATCAGGGTACGCGTAGGGATCGCGGTCGGTCCGGACCGCAAGGTTCGTCTCGGTCATTCGCAGCCTCTACGTCCCCATCGGCACGACGCGCGGAACGTTGCGCACTTTGTTCGTGCGCGCGCGGCGTGGTGCCGCGGCCTCCGCAGGCCTCAGTGCACCACGGAACGCTTCAACTCCGAATCGCCCGTTGCCTTCGGCGCGGGCGGAGGCGCGGGAGCGGATGCCACGGGCGGCGTCGGTGGCTCGGCCGATGCGACGGTCGCGACCGGCGGGGGAGGGGAGGGCTTCGCAGGCATGGTCGACGCCGACAACGGTGTACCTCGC
The DNA here is from genome assembly GCA_038231275.1 of Polyangiales bacterium. Taxonomy (GTDB): domain Bacteria; phylum Myxococcota_A; class Polyangia; order Polyangiales; family Polyangiaceae; genus JANYHK01. Next base: position 9,082 of record JBBRLQ010000002.1, on the reverse strand, counting down.
GACGAGGGATTCGTGCGCCCGGGCCGCGTAGTCGCGGGTGGCGAGGCGACGACGATCGGCTGGGCGCTGGGAGCGGTCGCTGGCAGTGTGCTCGCGGTCGCACTCGCAGTCGCGATCGGGAGGACGGCCGGCGGCCGGACCGGCGCGAGCGGCTGCTCCGCCGCTGGCATCGCCGACGGGAGCGGCCGCGAGGGAGTGCGGGTCGACGTCGTCCAGAGGAGCGCGGCACCGGCGACCACGAGCCCGGCGACCACGGCGATACCGATACGGCGGCGCAGATGATCGCGCGGAGCTGCACCAGACACGAGCGATCCCGTCGCCACCATCGGTGACACGGGCGGCGGCGTCGCGTCACGGCGCGATGGCGTCGAGCGAACACCCGCGGTCGCGTCCGATGTCTCCTCGAGCAAGAACGCCTCGAGCTCCATGTACCGCCGCGTGCTGTCCGGCGGCGCCTCGAGCTTCGGCTCGGAGATCGGCTCCGTTCCATGCGTTGGAACGCCGCGCGGTATCGGGTCCGCGGTTCGCGTGACGGCTCGCCGGTCGACGTCCGTCCTCTCGAGTCCAATTCGCGCCGCGACCGGCGACGGGGGCTGCTCGGACGACAACAGCGGTCCGCTCGCGTCCTCGACCGTGCCGCCTCCTCGCGCCCACGCCGGGATCGGCTCCTCTTGTGTGGTGTCCTCTTCGCGTGGCTCCTCGCCCTCCGCGCGCTTCGTCTTTGCGAAGCCGATCGCTTGATCCTTCGCCGTCGGCACGTTGCGCGCCGAATCGGGCAGCGCCTTTCCACCGTCGGTCACTGCGCCGGTCACCGTCGTGAGGAGCGACTCCTCGGTGTTCGCTGCAAACACTGCCGGCGCATCCGGAGCACGCTTCAGCGGTCGCAGGTCCATGGCGAACCCCATCGCCGTCTGGGGCCGCGTCTTCGGATCCTTCGCGAGCGCGCGCGCGAGGAGCTCGTCGATCGACGGGTGCACGCGCGCGAACTGCGAGATGCGCGGCGCTTCGGACTCGAGGTGCGCCTTCACGAGCGACTTCACGTCGCGCATGTCGTCGAACGGACCGCGGCCGGCGATCATTTCGTAGACGACGAGCGCCATCGCGTAGATGTCCGTCTGGGGGCTGACCTTGTCGCCGCGGAGCTGCTCGGGCGCGGCGTACTTGTACGTTCCGCGAAAGCTCATCGACTGCTTGCCGCCGAGGACCGCCATGACGCCGAAGTCGAGCAGCTTCGCCGTCACCTGCGGCCCCGCCGAGCGCGTCGAGTCGAAGTGCAGGAAGATGTTCTCCGGCTTCACATCGCGATGCACGACGCTATGCGCGTGCGCCTCCGCCAGCGCAGACAGCACCTCGTACGCGATGTTGTAGACGCTCGTGAAGTCGGCGAGCGTTCGCTTCGAGAGGACCTGCCGCAGATTCTTCCCGCGCAGCATCTCCATCGCGAAGTAGGGAAGCTTCCACTTGTCGTCGATGATGCCGCCGCCCGTCACCTGCACGATGTTCGGGTGCCGCAGGTTTCCGACGACCGACGCCTCGCGCGCCATTCGCTGCGCGATGTCGCGCCGGTCGATGAGCTCCGGGTGAATCGTCTTGAGCGCCTCGTTCCGTTTCAGGAACGTGTGCTGCACCGCGTATACGACGCCCATTCCACCCGCGCCGAGCGCGCGCTGGACCTTGTAGGGCGTCCCTGGCAACAGGTCGCCCGGCGCATACGTGTATTGCTCGTCCGACCCCGACATGGACGTCCCCTTACTCTATCTCCCGTCGGCACGACCGGGCGGTTGTTGCGAAGTATTTTTCGTCCCGCGCATTTATCGAGAAACAAATGCCGTGCCGTGTCGATGGGGGGCTGAGACCTTGGACCGTCCCGCGAGAAAGAGGTAGGACGAAGTGCTAGCCATGAGCGCCGACGAGCCGGAAAAGCCGGGAGTGCCGCTCGAGGGCTCCGAAGAGGAGCTCTTCGACGAGCTCGTCGCGGGCTACCGCGTGAAGCCTCAGGCATTGCCTGAGTCGAGCGGCGCGGCGGAGGCCGCCTACACGCATGGGCCGCGCGCGCCGAAGCATCTCGTCGACACGCTTCCTCCGAATCAGGATCCGCCGGTGGTGCTGAACATCACGCAGCCGCTCACCGTGCTGCCGCGCATCGTCGAGGCCGAGCCGCCGCCGACGGAAGGTCCGTCGCGATCCTATGAAGACAACCTCACGTTTCCGATTCCCGAGCGACGGACCCGCCAGCGTCGCGGCAAGGTGGTCGCCGCCGCGGTGGTCCTCGTCGGGCTTTTCGCGTTCGGTCTCGTCGTGCGATGGCGGACGATCGAGTCGGTGACGCCGGCCGCGCAAACGCCGACCGCCGGGACCGCCGCAATGATCACCGCGCCCACGGTCGCCGCGTCGGTGATGAGCGCGCCGGCGATCGCCACGGCGCCGCCCACATCGTTTGCGTCGCCCACACCGGCCACGGCGATGGCGGTGCCAAGTTCGACGACGACGGCATCCGCGCCGCCTCCCGTCGTTCGGCCTATCGTGACACCGCCCGCTCGTCCTACGACCGTCGTGACCCCGCCGGTCACGGCGGCGCCTCCGTCGTCTCCCGTCCCCGCGCCTTCTCCGACGGTCCCCGCGCCCGCACCCGCGCCCGCGTCGACCGCCAAACCCAAAGACGACGTCTCCCGCACTTTTTAGGATCCCATGCGCTTGCTCCTTCTTCGAACTCTCCCGCTCGTGGGCGCCCTCGCGTTCGCGCTCCCTGCGTTTGCGCAAGACGACGGCGCGCGCAAAGAGGCTGAAGCACGTTTCACGGAAGGCCTCGCGCTACACGACAAAGGGAACGACGAGCAGGCGCGCCTGAAGTTCACGCAGGCGTACTCGATGTTTCCGAGCCCGGCGATCCTCTTCAACCTCGCGCGCAGCGAGCAGCTCTCTGGGAAGAACGTCGAGGCCGCGTCGCACTATCGTCGCTTCTTGCGCGAGCCCGAGCATCCGAAGGTCACGGCGGACATGCGTACGAAGGCACGCGGGTGGCTCGCGGAGGTCACACGGAGCGTCGCGCAAGTGAAAATCGACGCGCGGAAGGCCGCGAAGATCTCGATCGATGGCAAGCCCGTGGACGACGCGCTCGACGAGCCCGTCGCGGTCACGCCCGGCAAGCACGTGCTGGAGTCGCGCGTCGGCGAGGAAATCGAGCGGCTCGAAATCGACGCCGCCGTCGGCGCGACAACCTCCGTGAAATTTCGCACGGACGACGCGGTGGCCCTTCCTCCCAGCGGCTTCGGCGCTCCGACAACCACCCCGACGTACTGGCCTCCGCCCACGTCTGCCATCATCCTTGGAGCCGTGGGTATCGTAGGCATCGGCGTGGGAACCGGCTTCGCGCTCGACGCGTCGAGCAAGTCGAGCGATCTCAATTCGCAGCCCGCCGGTGTCTGCGCGAACGCGAGCAGCGCAGCGTGCCAGGCGCGACAAAGCACGATCGACGGCCGCAGCACGAGCAAGACGCTCTCGGCGGTCTCGTTCGGCATCGGCGGCGTGGCGCTGGCGGGCGCTGTCGTCACGTGGCTCGTTTGGCCGCGCACCGAGACGACGTCGCGCGTCGGCGCCATCACGCCGTGGTTCGGCCCGCAAGGCGCGGGCGCAAGCTGGACTCTTCGACTTTAGGGGATGGAGGAACTTATGAAACCGATCTCGTTCGTCTCGTTGCTCGCGCTCGGCGCGGTGGGGTACTCGGCGATTCTCGTCGAAGGCTGTGGTTCCGACGTGAAGCTCTGCGACAACGGCGCATGTGACGCGCCGCTGGATGGGAGCCCGGACGTCACGACGACGGACGGCCCGGGGAAGCCCGACTCCCCCGTGACGGACGACGGCGGGAGCGACGGCAGCACCGACGACGGACCCGCGGATGCGTTGCCCGACAACGCGCCGCCGGGATGCGAGCCCGCGAAGGACCCGAAGGACTCGACTCCCTGCGTGTCTGATGTTTACGGCCTCTTCGTCGACGCCAGCAAGCCGGCTGGCGGCACCGGCACGAAGGCAAACCCGTTCAACTCTATCGGCGCGGCAGTCACCGCAGCAGCAAGCGCGTCGCAGAAGCGCATCTACGTATGCGCCGGCACCTACGCGGAAGCGATTACGCTGACCAATGCCACCTCGATCTACGGCGGTTGGTCTTGCGCGGACTGGAGCTACTCCGGCACGAAGGGGAAAGTGGCGCCGACGGCGTTGGGTGTCGCGCTGCAGGTGGCCAATGTGGCGGGCGCGGTAACCGTCGAGGATTTGGAATTCGATGCAAAGCCCGGCACCATTGTTTCGCGCGATAGCATCGCCGCATTCGTGAAGGCCTCCCCGTCCGTGACCCTTTCGCGCGTCGCGCTAGTTGCTGGGGCAGGTTATGCGGGTGCGAATGGCGCCGCGGGAACCACCGGGTCGCCGGTTTCGGGGGACCTCAATGGCAATCCCGCGAGCGGCAACAATGCCGGCGGTGAGAAGACTTGTGCCTGCACGACTGGGGGCACGAGCACCGGTGGGAAGGGTGGGATCGGTGGAGCGGTGCCTGGCGACGGGGACACTGGCAAGGTCGTGCAAGGAACGCCGATGCCGTCTACAGCGACGGGGGCGGGACAGACGGCCGCGGATTGCCTCGCGGGCACGAACAGCGCGCGTCCCGGCTCTGGTCTGCCCGCGGCGGGGAACGGCCCTGGCGCAGGCGGAGGCACGCTCGACGCCACGGGCTTCCACGGTGGAGACGGGACGGTGGGCAGCAATGGACTTCCAGGCCAAGGCGGCGGAGGTGGTGGCGGACAGGCTACGGGCGGTGGCGGTGGTGGCGCGTGCGGTGGATGCGGCGGTGGAGGCGGCGGTTTCGGCACGGCGGGCGGTTCGAGTATCGCACTTGCCACTCTCGCCTCCCCTGTGCAGCTTTCAAACTGCGCGATCACGACAAGCACTGGAGGACTCGGTGGCAGCGGCGCAAGCGGTGCGAGCGGAGCGGCGGGCGGCATTCGCGGAGGCGGTTCAGGAAACGGGTGCAATGGCGCTGCTGGAGGAATGGGAGGTGCCGGAGGTGTCGGTGGCGGCGGTACTGGCGGGCACTCGATTGGGGTCGTGTATCAAGGGACTGCTCCATCTCTAGGAAGCTCCACGGTGTCCACTAGCGTGCCAGGGCCTGCCGGGACGGGACCAGGATCAGCCGGCAAGCCCGGCGTGAAGGCCGACATACGGGACGTCGCCACGCTATGAGCTCTAATTTCCGAATCTGAGATCGATCACGCGCGAGGGCGAACAACTGACGCCTCCCCGCGGCGAAGTCACTTCGACGCCATTCGGAAATTCGCGACGCCCGACACAACTTCCGGTCACCTCGTGCCGATAGGGCGGCATGAAGCTGCTCCTCTCTCGAACGATCGCCGTCGCACTTCTCGCTGCGCTCGCCGCCGCATGTGCATCGACCCCGCCACCGGTCGAGGTCATCTACGGTGGCACCGAGCACGTCTGCCGCTGCGAGTGCCCCGCTCCCTTGTTGTCGGTCACGGGCGACGCCGGCTACGAGCTCCGCATGGCGATCGTCCACTAAGCGCGCCTGATGTGCACAATCCCCGGGGCGTGGCACGATCACGGCGTGAGGGACGACTTCGAGGATGACCGAGCTCGTGAGCGCGCGCGGCGCGTCGTCGAGTACGTGGGCATCAGCGGTGTCGGCGTGCTCGCTTCGCGCGCAGGGCATATCAAGCTCGCGTCGCGAGAGCACCCTGCGCTCCACGCCGCGGTCGAAGGAATCGCCGCCGCGTGGCGTGCGCATTCTCTCGCAGAACCGTCGCCCCACCTGGGTCGAGCCCCCGCACATTCGCCAAGCCAAGGCTCGGCGCCCGACACGATCTGCGTCGGTGCATGCGCGGATGGCATGCACGTCCTCGCGGCCCCTGTCGGACACTGGGATCTGCTCGTCGTTGTCCTCCTCGCGGGCGGCATACCCAACACAGAGCTTCGCGTCCGCCTCCTGCGCGCCGCCGAGCTACTCGAGCGCTTCTCGTCGGGGCAAGCGCGACCCGGACCGTCGGGGAGCGGCGCGCCAGCGACGGCCAACGTGCACGTCGAGGACGGCCGATCTCTCCGACGTGAGCGACTGAGGCAATCGTAGTCGTCAGCCATTACCCTATGCATGTACGCAGGTACCTGCGTCCTTCGTTTGGGTGACGGGACATCGAGCAACTCGGCTATCGAGGTGCCGATGGGGAAATGCGGGTCTCGTCGGGAATTTCCCCGGCTCCGCACCCCATGCCGAAGCCCGACTCCGACCTCCTGACGACCGCCGAAGCCGCAGCGTATTGCCGATTCGAGAGCACTCACGGTTTGCACTCTGCGCGGCGCGCTGGAAAAATCGAACCCGAGGGACGACGCGGCGGGACTGGGTGCTATATGTGGCGCCGAGACAAGCTCGATGCGTTCCTCCGAGGCGAAAACCAAGTGGGTGACCAGGTGGAAGTACGAGATGACGGGAAGCGTTCTTCGAGGGAATCGACCTGCTGACCGTGCCTGCGGACGCCGCGCTAGCCCACGTTGGGCGCTTTGCCAAAGTCGATACAACACACTGGGAGTATCCGATGACCTGCGTGTTTCCGGAGATCGATCTCAGCCTCTGGCGGTCGTGCTTGCCAGAGGACGACCCGGAAGGAGGGCAGGGGCGCCTATTCGAAACCGCTATGATGGCACTCCCCGGGCTCCTTCGTCCGGACCTCCCCGAGCCGCGGTGGACGTGACCGCCATTCGATGCCTCGAAATTTGGAAAAAGGAACTCGTAGGCATCTCGGCGCGAGACCGGGGCAGGTTTACGTAACGCCCAGACCGCGCGTTTCGATGCGGGCTATGCGGGCGGAATGCGGACCAATTTGAGTGAGGTACGCCTTCCGCGTCGAGCTCGCACGCGAGTCCGCCGCGTACCCGCGCGCGGTCTCGAGGAGCTGCTCGAGCGGCGCCGGAGCGTCGGGCCCAGTTCGGATGAGGGCGCGCTTGTTCGTCATGCGCCTCATCCTTCCTCGGTCGCGAGGTGCGGTCAATCCATCGGTCGCTGCACCGTCCGCGCGGAAGGCGCGCCCGGGCGCGATGACCGCTGACATCGGCGTGCTCTGGCCGCAGACTGTCCCTAACATGCGCATCGCCCTCGGCTTCATCGTCGCTCTCAGCGCTTGTGCGACACCGGCGGTTCAGCGGATTGCAGCGCCGGCGGGAGGGCCACCCTCCTCGGCCTCGGTCGAGACACCGAACACGGCCCTGGCCCCCCCGCGGCTCGCCGCGGACACGCCGATGAGCACGGTGGAGGGCGCGACGTTCATCGCCCCGGCCGGCTGGACCGTCGTGGTGCGCGGCCGGGCGACTGTGCTCGAGCCGCCTGAAGCCGATTCACATATCGCCCTCGTGGACGTCCGCGCGGGAGACGCAGACGCGGCCGTCGCCGCGGCGTGGGCGGCGTACCGGCCCGACGCGAGGTGGCCGCTCAAGGTGACGGCCCCGGCCCCGGACAAGGACGGGTGGACCGACATTCGTGTCTACGAGTACCAAACGTCGCCGCACGAGAATCGCGAGGTCGCCGCCCGCGCGCGCCGTGCCGGCGACACGTGGACTGTTGCCATCTACGACATGAGCCAGGCCGTTGGCGAGAAGCGTCTCGGCGCGGTGTTGGCGATCTTCGGCCGCCTGCTCCCGAAGGGCTATGTACGCGAATCGTTCGCGGGCAAGAGGGCGAACCGACTCGACGCGGCACGCATCGCGCGGCTCAGCGCGTGGGTGGAGACCGCGATGAAGGAGCTCCGCGTACCAGGCGTCGCCGTTGGGGTGGTGCAGGATGGCAAGGTGGTGTTCGCCGATGGGTTCGGGGTGCGCGAGCTTGGCAGGAAGGAGAAGCCCGACGCGGACACGCTCTTCATGATCGCCTCCAACACCAAAGCGATGACGACGTTGATGCTCGCCAAGGCGGTAGACGAGAAGAAGCTCACGTGGGACACGCCCGTGACGAGCGTGCTGCCGACATTCAAGCTGGGTGACGCCGAAACCACTCGGCAGATGCACGTGCGACACCTCGTCTGTGCATGTACCGGTGTGCCGCGCCAAGACCTGGAATGGAAGCTCCAGTTCGAGGGCCTGACGCCGACGGGGGTCGTGGCGATGGTCGGCACGATGCAGCCGACGAGCAAGTTCGGCGAGCTGTTCCAGTACTCGAACCTTCTCGCGGCCGCGGGGGGCTTCGTGGGGGGCCACGCGCTGTACCCTAACCTCGAGCTCGGAGCCGCCTACGACGAAGCGATGCGGACGCGCGTCTTCGAGCCGCTCGGCATGAAGGAGACGACGTTCGACGTCGTAAAGGCGCAGAAGGGCAACCACGCATCGCCGCATGCACCGGACATCGACGGCACGCCAAGGAAGGCGATCGCGGGCTACAACCCCGCCCAGGTTCCCATGCGGCCGTCGGGCGGCGCCTGGAGCAGCGTGCGTGACGTCCTGGCATTCGTCGCCGGCGAGCTCGCCGAGGGGGTGTTGCCAGGCGGCAAGCGCTACATCGCCAGAGATGCACTGCTCGCGCGCCGCGCCCCCCAGGTCGTGATCGACGGGGACCACTCCTACGGAATGGGGCTCATTGTCGAGACCACGTACGGAACACCGCTGATCTGGCACAACGGGGGGCAAATAGGCTTCCAGAGCGCCATGATGTGGCTCCCTGAGCATGGCGTCGGGGCCGTCGTTCTGACGAATTCGGACAGCGGCGAGGACCTCCGCGCTGTCTTCTCGCGAAAGCTTCTCGAGGTGCTTTTCGACGGCAAGCCCGAGGCGGACGCCGACGTCGCCGCGCACGCGCAGAAGCTATACGACGGCCTCGCCGCGGACCGGAAGCAACTCGTCTCGCCGGCTGACGCGACGGAGGTAGCCAAGCTGGCCAAACGCTACGTGAGCGACACCCTCGGGGAGCTGACCGTGATCCAGATGGGCGCGGCAACCGTGTTCGATTTTGGGGAGTGGAAGAGCGAGGTCGCGTCGCGAAGGAATCCGGACGGGTCGACCTCGTTCATCACCACGACACCAGGCGTCGCGTGGGAGTTCG
>JBBRLQ010000001.1:0-767306 GCA_038231275.1 Polyangiales bacterium | reverse complement strand
GGGCGCCCATCATCGGGAGGATCGACGACGGCGGGATGCCCTATGGCTGGGCGATCTCGCAGGGCCCGGGCTTGCGTCCGCGTGCGCGTTTCTGGGTGGGCTGGGCGTTTCGGTGAGCCTCGTCGTCGGCGATGCGGCCCCCTCGGCTCGTGGGCTGTCGGGCGAGAGCTTGCACACTGGCGCCCGTACGAATGCGAACGGCGTCGGGAAAGGGTACGTGGCCGACGTGGCTTTCGACCCGACCCCACACGCGCGCACCGATCGATCGGGGCGCGTCTCCGGCGCGCGCGCCGCGGCGTTCCGGCGCCTGCTCCTCGTGGCCCTCCTGGGGGGGTAGGAAATGCAAAGCCATGCGGGCGGTAACGGCGGGGTTTACCTAAAACCCGTTACACGCGACAAGGCGGGAGCTCGGGTCGAGTGGATGTCGGTGGACCAAATTGGGTCCCCACATCGAGTGGCCCGCGCGCGTCGCGTCGAGGACGAGTTGAGTTCCTCCGCCGCCGGGGCGCCTCCACTCGGCGGCCTCGTTCATTCCCCGATCATCGAACGCGGCCGAGCAACTTCTCGTACCAGCGGATGGCGGCGTGGTCCGCCGACGGCGCGATGAAGTCGCCGCCGTCCTCGCTGCCGTCGCCATAGCCGACATCGACGCTTGCAGAGGGCCGCTGTCCTACGCCGTCCATGATGGTCATCGCCGACGAATATGAACCCTCGCCTCGTGCCACGCTCAGCATCCGTCGACGGCGAGCCGCGCGAACGATTCGCGGCCCCGCGTCGTAATACGCAGTGCACGCGAGGAGGTTTTTGCGACCCACCGCATCGCCAAGAGGCGCTCGAGTACCGCGGCACCGAGTGCGCCTGCGACGTGCGCGCGCCGCTCCGTCCAATCGAGACATCGACGCGCAATTGGCCGCCGGCCGGCGACGATCAACGCGACGTCGACGCCGAGCACGTCTGACAACCATGTCGAGCCGTGCTGGGTAATAGCGTACGTGCGGTCGTCCTCGACGCGCAGGGCTCCCTCGCGCTCCATCTTCGTCGCGAGCGCAACGCCAAGAGCTCCCGCCACGTGATCGTAGCAAGTGCGCGCCGCACGCAAGGCCGCTCTCTCGGGCAGCGGCGAGTGCGAAAGCGCTGGCGGCGCGCGCGGACGTTGCGACGCGATCACGCCGAGCGCTTCGAGCGCGTGCGCGACGTCTTCGCTCGCGAGCCGATAGTACCGATGTCGACCCTGCTGACGAACGACGAGGAGCCCGCCGCGCGTGAGCTTGCCAAGGTGAAGACTGGTCGCCGCCAGCGACAGATTCGCTGCGCCCGCGAGCTCGCCGGCGGGAAGCGCCCTTCCGTCGAGCAGCGCGAGGAGGATGGCGGCACGCGTCGGCTCGCCGACGAGCGCGGCGGCATCGGCGATGGCGTACTTCGTCATGCGGTGAAGTGTAGCGACCTTCAGGCGATGACGCTCAAGCCCGCGCAAAAGCATCGCGGGCATCTGCGGCGCTAAGGTTTGCTCATGACCATCGCCGTCTTCATTCGCTACCAGATCGATCCGTGCCAGCGCGAGGCGTTCGCGCGCTACGCCGAAACGTGGGGCCGCGTCATCCCGCGGTGTGGAGGGCACCTCGTCGGCTACTTCCTGCCGCACGAAGGGACGAACGACGTGGCGTGGGGCGTGATCGCGTTCGAGAGCCTCGCGGCCTACGAGTCGTACCGCGCGCGTCTTCGCGCCGATGACGAGGGCCGCCGAAACTTCGCGGCCGCGGCAAGCGGTCGCTTCATCTTCCGCGAAGAACGCACCTTCGTCGAAGTCGCGGAGGGCACGTTCGGACTCCCCGCGGTGAAGGAAGCGTCGTGATCGCGGTCGTGTTCGAGGTGCAGCCCCACCCCGGGGGACGCCAGGAATATCTCGACATCGCAGCGGCTCTGAGGACGCGACTCGAAGCGATCGACGGGTTCGTGTCAATCGAGCGGTTCCAGAGCATGAGCGATCCGGAGAAGATTCTCTCGTTGTCGTTCTGGCGCGACGAGGAAGCCGTGAAGTCATGGCGCTCGGTCGAAGCGCATCGCCACGCTCAGAGCGTGGGACGCGCGCGGATCTTCGCCGACTATCGTCTGCGGATCGCGACGGTCGTGCGCGACTACGGGATGAACGACCGCGACGAAGCGCCCGCGGACAGCCGCGCGGCGCACGAATGAGTGCCGGTCTCGTCGGCGCGTGATCATCAGCGCGCTCCAATTCGCGTTGGTGAGGAGCGCCTGTGGTGGCGAAAAACTCGTGCGGGCGAGCTCAGGCCGCCCTCGCGTATCGATGATGGAGTCCTCCGGCGCGGGGAAGAGCGACGACCTTGCCGAGCGTGGGTGGTTCGACGCCGCGCCCGGCGGGAGTGTCCGCGTCGAGTAAAAGATGAGGTCGGTCACCGTTGCAGTAGGCGATGTACTCGCGCAGCAGCCGGAGCAGATGACGCTCGCCGATCACGATGACGTGGTCGAGCAGCTCGCGACGCAGCGTTCCCACGAATCGCTCCGCGTACCCGTTCTGCCAGGGAGAGCGCGGCGCGATCCGCAGCGGCTCGATGCCCAGATTCTCGACACGTGCGTCGAACAGCTTGCCGAAGATGCCGTCGCGGTCGCGAATCATGCGGGCGGGTGGCGGGTCGAGGCCGATGGTCTCGACGATCTGCTGCGCCGCCAAGGAGGACGGAGAGCAACGCACCGTAAAGAAGCCACGGTGCGTTTTCTCCGGCGATTTGTGGGCCAAGACAGACTTGAACTGTCAGCCAACGGATTAAGAGTCCGCTGCTCTACCAATTGAGCTATTGGCCCAGAGCGGAGCCGGGACTTAGTGGGTACCGCTCCGCGTGTCAAGGTGGAGTAACGTAGCCCCCCGAATGCAGGCCGTTATTCTCGCAGGCGGGCTCGCGACGCGGATGCGGCCGCGCACATTGACCACGCCGAAGTCGATGCTCCCGGTCGCGGGGCGGCCGTTCGTCGACTGGCAGCTCGAGAAGCTCGCCGCGTGCGGTTACGACGACGTGGTGATGTGCATCGCGCACCTCGGCGAGCAGATCGAGGAGCACGTCGGCGACGGCGCGCGCTTCGACCTGCGCGTGCGGTATTCGAGCGAGGGACCGAACCTCCTCGGCACCGCCGGCGCGATCCGCCTCGCCCTCGCGCTCCTCGCGCCGACGTTCCTCGTGACGTACGGCGACAGCTACCTCCCCTTCGACTACGCCGCGCCGCTCCGCGAGCTGGGCGTGCATGACGACTGCGACGGCGTGATGAGCGTCTTCAAGAACGAGGGAAAGTGGGATCCGTCGAACGTGCGCACCGACGGCGCGTGGCTCCTCGCGTACGAGAAGGGGACCAAGGATCCCGCGTTCGATCACATCGACTACGGCGCGGTCGCGATCCGTCGTAGCGTCATCGCCGCGCTCCCGGAGGGCAAGGCGCTCGGCTTCGACGCCGTCCAGCGCGACCTCGCCGAAAGGAAGCGCTTGCGAGCCCATTTGGCCCACGACCGGTTCTTCGAGGTCGGCTCCCCCGAGGGCCTGGCGACGCTCGAACGGCACCTGACCAAGGCTCCTTGATGGGCTCGTCGCGCGTCACCACTCCTCACCGGGACGATCGTTCCCTCCGAAGGACGGTTGTTCTAGGCTCGCCGCTCGGAAGGGGTTCCAAGATGAAGGCTTCGGTGATCGTGTGTATCGCGCTTGGCGCGGTCATGGCGTGCTCCCGCTCCAACTTGGGTGTCGATGATCTTCCGGCCGAGCGCGTCGCCGCGAACGGCCAGCCGCTCCTCTGTCGACCGGGCGATCCGCCCACCGTCCTCGCCCGCGCCAACTTCGTCCTCTGGGGGAACCTCGCGATCGGCGCGACGCACGCGTCCTGGTGGAACTCCATCGACGGCGCGCTCTACACCGCGCCGCTGACCGGCGGCGACGCGCGGAAGATCGGCACCGGGCCGGACGATCCCGGCTTCGACGGTCGCGTCCTCTTTCGCGACGGAGACGTCCTCTGGTCCGGCGACGCGCAAAGCTTCGATTGGTCCGGCGGCAAGGGCGGCTGGATTCGCGCCGTCACGCCGGGAGGCGCGCCGTCGGTTCTCCTCCAGAAGCTCGATAGCCCCGTCCTCCTCTCGGCGGCAGGCGGCGCGCTCGCGTGGGTCACGTCGACGCCTGCGGCGGGCGGGAGCGGGCCGTACTCGTACGGTCTCCAGCGGCGCGCGGCGGACGGCACCGTTCAGGCGGTCCCCATCGTTGGTGTCACCGGCGACAAGCCGCTCAGCCGAAGCCGGACGGCGTTCAACGGCTCGTCGCTCGTGCTCGCGACCACCGACACCGTCGCCACCGCCTCGCTCGCCGACGGGACGACGAACGTGCTCGCGCGCGGCGTCTCGCCATGGGTGATCGTCGCCGACGACGCGAGCGCGTACTGGCTCGACGCGACGAAGTCGGAGCACACCATCCAGCGCGCACTTCTTGCCGGAGGCGACGCGCCCACCACGCTCGCCAGCAACGTTCGAGGATGGGTCCTCGGCGTCGCCGACGGCGCCGTCTACTTCGACGACGATGGTTTCTCGATCGTGAAGGTCGCGCCCGACGGATCGCGCTCGACCGTCATCGACAGCACGACCCACGACGACGGAATGCACCCGGGACCGTCGATGGGTCTCGTCCCGGCGTACGGGCAAGTGGCGGACATCGCGTTCGACGCCTCCTGCGTCTACGTCGCATACACGTCCGCGATCGTCCGCGCGCCCAAGTAACCGCCCGAGCGGCCGCGGCAAATAGTCACGACCGCGGCGGCGTCATGAGCGTCTTCGAGAACGACGGGAAGTGGATCCGCGCGCCGTCGCCGAAAAGAAGCGCTTGCGAGCCCATTTGGCCCATGACAGGTTCTTCGAGGTGGGCTCCCGCTCGGCCATGGCGGCCGGCTCCCTGCACTCGAATGGCACCTGACGAAGGCTTGATGTGATCCTCTCCCGCGCTCCCGTTCGCTTCTCCCTCGGCGGAGGCGGCACCGACTTGCCGAGCTACGCGAACGCGCACGGCGGCTTCCTCGTCGCGGCCGCGGTCGACAAGTACATCTTCATCGCCATCCACGAGCGCTTCGACGACAAGATCCGCCTCGGCTACTCGCACACCGAGCTGGTCGACACGGTCGACGAGGTGCAGCACCGCCTCTTCCGCGAGTGCATGCGCGAGGTCGGCGTGAACAAGGGCGTCGAGCTCTTCAGCATGGCCGACGTGCCAGCGAATTCCGGTCTCGGCTCGTCGAGCACCTTCAGCGTCGCGCTCTTGAACGGCCTCCACGCCTACCGCCGCCAGTACGTCTCGACCGAGGAGCTCGCGCGGACCGCGTGCAAAATCGAGATCGACGTCCTCAAGGAGCCGATCGGCAAGCAGGACCAGTACATCGCGGCGTACGGCGGCGTGACGGCGTTCACGTTTAACACCGACGGCACAGTCACGGTGGAGCCGGTCCCGATGAAGGCGGAGGTCCGCGACGAGCTCGAGTCGAACCTCCTCATCTTTTATTCGGGCGTCGAGCGCGCGGCGTCGAGCGTCCTCAAAGAGCAAGGCAAGACCATCGCCGCCAACAAAGACGACGCCGTCCAGAAGATGCACCGCATCAAAGAGCTCGGCTACGAGACGCGCCGCATTCTCCTGTCCGGCGAGATCGACAAATACGGCGAGCTCCTCCACGAGCACTGGACGAACAAGCGCAAGCTCGCGAGCAACATGACCGACAGCTCGATCGACGAGCACTACGACGCCGCGCGCAACGCCGGCGCGATCGGCGGCAAGCTGATGGGCGCAGGCGGCGGCGGCTTCTTCATGTTCTACGCGCGCCCGACCGACAAGCGGCGGCTGTACGACGCGATGATTTCGCGCGGCCTCAAGCCCTTGCGCTTCCGCTTCGATCTCGACGGCGCGCGCATCGTGGCGAACTTTCATCGGTCGTAGGCGCTCCAATGGGCGCTCGCCTCGCGGCAAGGCACGGCGTAGTGCGCTAGAATGGACGCGTGGACGTTGAACCGAATAGCACGCCCGCCGGCCGGTTTTTGCTGGCGTTTCAGATGGCCGACTTCGGAATCGCGCTGATGCGCGAGAACCTGCGGAAGCGCTTTCCGAACGAGAGCGGGGAGGAGATCGTCGCGCGACTCGCGGCCTGGATCGAGGGTCCTCCGCCAACCGACCGCGATCTGAAGGTCGTGCCTTGGCCGAGGTAGCGGCCCGTCGAGATCTCGGGGCGCTCCTTCGCGTCGCGCTGCAAGAGCTGACCGACAACGCGTAGCCTTTCCGCTACACTCCCTTCCCCCCGATGACCGACTTCGCCAAGACCTTCCTCGACGAATCCATCAAGCTCATTCACGCGCTCGACGTCGCCGAAATCGAGAAGCTCGCCACCGGCCTCGCCGACGTGCGCGATCACGGCGGCCGGCTGTTTCTCCTCGGCGTCGGCGGATCGGCCGGGCACGCCGGGCACGCGGTGAACGATTTTCGGAAAATCTGCGGCTTCGAGGCGTACGCGCCGACCGACAACGTGAGCGAACTCACCGCGCGCGTGAACGACGAAGGGTGGGACACATGCTTCAGCGAGTGGCTTAAGGTGTCGCGCTTGCGGTCGGGCGACGCGATCCTCGTCTTCTCCGTCGGCGGCGGCAACCGCGAGAAGAACGTGAGCGTGAACCTCGTGCGCTCCATCGAGCTCGCGAAGGAGGTCGGCGCGAAGGTGTTCGGCATCGTCGGGCGCGACGGCGGCTTCACCAAGAAGGAAGGCGACGCCTGCGTGGTCATCCCGACCGTGAACGACGCGCGCGTCACGCCGCACACCGAGGGCTTCTGCGCGGTCATCTGGCACTTGCTCGTGAGCCACCCCAAGCTCCAGAAGGCGAAGACGAAGTGGGAGAGCGTGAAATAGTTTCTGGTGGTGGTGTCGGCGGCGGGGCCGGGGCCGCGCGTGTGGCGATCCTCGATCGCGACGGCACCCTCATCGACGTCTACCGCGACGAAGAGACCGGCACGGTCTCGACGGCGTTCCATCCAAGCCAGCTGAAGCTCCTGGACGGCGTGATTTCTGGCCTCAAATCATTGCAGAGTGCAGGTTTCATCCTGGCGATGGCGACGAACCAACCGGGCCCGGCGAAGGGGCAGCTCACGGCGGCGGCGGTGACGCGCACCAACGACGCGCTCGTCGCGATGCTCGCTGCCGAGGGGATCACGATCGCGCGCGTGGAGGTGTGCATGCACCACCCGTCGGTCGGCCCGTGCGATTGCCGAAAGCCCGCGCCGGGGATGCTCGACGCGATCGTGAAGGCCTTCGACGCCGACCGCAGTAAGAGCTGGATGATCGGCGACGCGCGCGCGGACCTCGACGCCGGACGCGCCGCAAAAATGCGCACGGCGCTCGTGTTCCGAACCGATCGCTGCGAGCTTTGTCCGCTTCGCGGCGGCCCCGCCGGGGCGCCCGACGTGGTCGGTAAATCGTTCGGCGAAGTGGCCGCCGCGGTCCTCGCCGCAGGCTGAGCAACGCGCGGAGATCCGTGCTATTCACTGGGCGAAATGGCCATCTTCATCGACAGCTCGGACCCCAAGGAAATCAAGGATCTCTTCGGCTGGGGCGTCCTCTCCGGCGTCACCACGAACCCGCTGATCATCGCGAAGGAGGCCCCCGACGCGGACCTCGGCGAGCGCATCAAAGAGATCATCGCGGTCAGCTGGGGCGACGTGTCGGTCGAGCTGACGACCGAGACCGAGAAGGAGATGCTCGAGGAGGCCGCCGTCTACCACGCGTGGGATCCGGCGCGCATCTGCATCAAGGTGCCGATGAGCGAGCACGGCCTCCGCGTCGTGCACCAGCTCACGAAGAAGAACGTGAAGACGAACGTGACGTGCCTCATGGCGATGAACCAGGCCTACCTGGCCGCGCTCGCCGGCGCGACGTACGTGAGCATCTTCTCCGGCCGCGTGCGCGACATGGGCTACGACGTAAAGCCGGTCATCGCCGCGACGCGCGACGTCCTCGATCGCGAGAACCTTCCGTCCAAGATCATCGTCGGCTCGATGCGCCACATCATGGACGTCAACGAAGCCCTCGAGTGCGGCGCGCACGTCCCGACGATCACGCCGCCGATCCTGCGCAAGATGGTCTGGAACCCGCGCACCGAGACCACGATCGAGGAGTTCAACTCCGCGTGGCGCAACCGTGGCAAGAAGAAGTAGCGCTCACGTCGCCTCGTTTCGGCAGACCGCGAACGTGTTCAGCCCGAACTTGTGGCGGCGGCACACGATGTTGCTCGGCTTGAAGCCGCTCGCGACGACGAGGCGCCAGAGGTCTTTGCGGTCGTAGTAGTCCTTGTGGTCGTCCATCTCGGCCTTGGGCGCGAGGTTCATGCGGAAGGCGAGCGTCTCGAGCACCACCTTGCCGCTCCACGACGGGACGTTCAAAAAGCACAGGCCACCGGGACGGAGAACGCGGCGGAAGCCCTCGAGCGCGCGGCGCGGCTCCCAGAGGTGCTCGAGCACGTTCACGCACAAGACGATGTCGAGGCTCTTGTCCGCCACCTGCTCGATGACGTCCGGCAAGACGCCCTCGACGGCGCGGATCTTCGGATCGCGCTTCAAGTCGTCGGCCAGCGCGATGTCGACGAGCGTGAGCGAGCGGACCTGGTCCTTGATCGAGCGCTCGAACGTCGCGTTGTAGCCGCAGCCGAAATTCGCGACGTCTTTCCCGTCGAAGCGGCCGATGGCGCGGCGCATCTGCACGGCGGAGAGCCAGTTGCCGAATTTGTCGGCGAAGGTGAGCTCGTGCCCTTGCCCGTAGGCGTGGTCGCGGTCCGTGCCCGTCCCCGTCCCCTGGTTTTGGCTCATTTCTACGCTGATATTCCACCCTGCCTCGTGCCCGGCAAGGCAAATGACGAAATGACGACCCCGAGGTCACGGTGTATATCCCCGCGGACATGCTCCTCTCCATGATCAGCCCGAAGTCGATCAAGCTCGGGCGGCCGCGAAACGTTCTCGAGATCGGCGACGGCGCGTACGGCTCATCGGCGACCGAGCGCGGCGCGGAGCTCGTCTTGGCGGATCCCGCGAAAGGCGCGGACGGCATCCGAAGCGCCGCAGCGGGGAAGAAGTTCGATCTCGCGATCGCCGGGAACGTCCAGGGCGACTCGGCGCAGATGTTTGCGGCGATCAAAGACCAGCTGTCGGATGGCGGTCACGTGATCGTGCCGGTGCCCGACTTCGGAGCGATCGCGCGCGCCGAGGGAGTGCTACGCGGCGCCGGTCTCGACGTGATGCGCATCGACGAGACCACGCGCGGCTTCGCGGTCGTCGCGCGCGTCGCGCCCAAGAAGGGCAAGCTGTCGCTCACCGTCGGCATGCTCTCGATGAACGAGGAGCCGAGCGTCGACTCGATGATGGACGAGATCCGGAAGTACGCGCCCGACGCGCAGATCCTCGTCGTCGACAGCTCCAGCGATCGCACGCCGGACATGGCGCGCGCCAAAGGGGCGACGGTCATCCGCCAGCTCCCGCCGCGCGGCCACGGCCCCGCGATGGAGGCGCTCATGTACGCGGCGGCCAAGCAGACCGACGCGCTCATCTACCTCGACTGCGACGGCACCTACCCCGCGCACATGATCCCGCGCCTGCGCGCGCTGCTCGAGGACGGCGCGGATCTCGTCAACGCGTCGCGCACGCACCACTACCCGAAGACCATGCCGGTCCCGAATTTCCTCGCGAACCGCTTCTTCGCGGCGACGTGCCACGCGATGCACGGCGTGCCGACGACCGACGTGCACAGCGGCATGCGCGCGTACCGATCGTCGATGACGCGCGCGTTCGATTTCAGCGGCGAGGGCGACGCGCTGCCGATCGACACGCTCGTCCTGCCGGCGCGCTCCAACTACAACGTCGTGGAGCTCCCGATCGAGTACCTCGAGCGCCTCGGCGTGTCGAAGCTCGCAAAGGTGCGCGGCACGGTGTGGACGTTCATCCGCCTCGCCGGATGCGTAGGCCAAGGCGAGCGCGTGCACGGGCGCGACCACTACACGCACCTCGACGCATGAGCACGACCCTCGCCCGGCTGAAGACCGCCGCGGCGGGCTGGGTCGATCTCGAGTCGGCGCTCCTCCGAGATGCCCTGCGTGAGGTGGCGCCGATGGCGCATGGACGCCTGCTCGACGTCGGCTGCGGCGAGAAGCCGTACGAAGAAATTTTTCGCGCGCACGTGACCGAGTACGTGGGCGTCGAGTACCGCGACACGTTCGCGGAGACCGCGGCGTCGACGACGACCACGAACGGCAAGGGCCCTGATCACTACTACGACGGCAAACGCATGCCGTTCGAGGACGGCGCGTTCGACACGGTCGTGAGCTTCCAGGTGCTCGAGCACACGCCGGATCCCGAAGGGCTGCTGCGCGAGATGGCGCGCGTGTCGAAGAAGGGCGGCCTCCTCATCTTGACGGCGCCGTTCTCGTTTCGGCTCCACGAAGAGCCGCACGACTACTTCCGCTTCACGCCGCACGGCCTGCGGTTCCTCTGCGAGAAGGTCGGCTACGACGTGCGCACGGTGACGGCGCGCGGGAGCTTGTGGAGCCTCATCGGGCACAAGCTGAACACGTTCCTCGCGTACGACGTCGCGGGCGCGCGGGCGGCGGCGATGGACGCGGGATCGGGGCGTCAGGAGAAGAGCGAGGCGGGGAAGACGCGGCTTTGGACGCTCCCGTTCGTGGCGCCGGCGATGTTCGGGATCGGCGCGATGGCGCGCGTGCTCGACCGCGCGGCGAACGTGCCGACGGAGACGCTGGGGTACGTGGTGATCGCGACAAAGAAGTGAGCCGCGCGCGCACCGCTCAGGGGCAGGCGCCCGGCGCGTCGACGGCTTGCCCGTCCATCGACAGGTAGAACGTGCGGCGGAAGTAGGCGTCTTCCAGGTCCGGCTTCGTGCTCGTCGCGGCCGAGTCGTAAAACCAGAGCCAGCGCGGCGCCGTCGACGTCCCGAGGAGCGCGCCCCACGGCGCGATGCCGTTTCCGCCTTGATCGGTGGCGGCACCCCACGAAGCGTCGGCGTAGGCGATGCCCGTCCACGCGAGGTCTGCCTGCGCAGCGCTCGAGACGCGCCACTTCGCGTCCGACACGAGCAGCACGGCGGTGCCGCCATCGCCTGCGCCCGCGTCGCTGGGGTCGCCGGACAGCTCGACGATGATCCCGCGATCGGCGCCGGGTTGGGACGACGTGTTGCGGCCGCGAATGGCGATGACGTTCGCGACCGTCGGGTTGCGATGAAGATTCACCGGCAGCGAGGACACCGACTGCCATCCGAGCGCCGAGTTGTCTTCGACCAAGACGCCGTTCAGATAGACGAGGCGCTCGTTGTCCGCGCTGAAGCGAATCGTCGCAGCGAGGGTGCTGTCGAGCGGGAACGGACACGCCGCCGCCGCGTCGACGACATCGGCGACATCCGCAGCGGCGACGTCGGCGACCGCGTCCACAACGACGTCGCCCGTCGACGCGTCGTGCGGGACGGACGAATCGACACCAGGACCGCCGTCGAGCGACGACGCCGTCGGTGTTGCGCTGGTGGAAACGCAGCCGGCCAAGAGGACGGCACCGAGCGCGCGGGACGGGTTCATCGCATTCCAATTTAGCAACGTGCTGCGCCGAAACAAGTCGCCCGAACGGGGGACGCGAACACGCCGTTGGGCCGGCGCTCGAGCGGCTTGGCGCTCACGGGCACAGCACCGCACGACAAGCCAGCGCGGCCAACATCGTCAGAGCCACGCCAAGACCGAACGCGGCCAGATGGAGGTGCCAGGCCGGACGGGCGACACCATTGGACGACGTGGACGCGCGCGCGCGCAACGCCGCGACGACGCCGCGAAGCATCGACACTTCCGAGCGCAGCTCCTCCGCCTGCGCACGAATCGCCCAGCACTCGTCGTCCGCCATAGAAGAAAGCCCGGCAGACATCTTGATGGGCCAAGCGCCGGCAGGCAACGAGCAACGCAGAGAAGACGCATCATCGAGGAGACTATGATCGCCGACTCATATGATCGCCGACTCATATGATCGCCGACTCATATGATCGCCGACTCATATGGCAGACCGGTCGTGTGCCGGCAGTGGCGCGAAGTGGCGCGACGCTGACCGCAAACCTCGCAGCCTCACCCGCCCGAGGCCGCGGCGCCGAACACCTCGCTCGCCACCTCGCGGATCGCCTGCTGCACCGCCTCGTCCGAGCTTCGCTCCAACTTGTACCCGAGCGCGTTCAACTTCCCCGAGTCGAGCAGCGACAGCGGCACATCGCCCGGCCACCCCTGCGCGCCCGCGCCGAACTCGACACGCGCGGCCTTGTGCGGCGACGCGGCCACGACCCACTCGGCGATCTTCTTCACCGACGTGTACCCCTCGGGCGCGAGGTTGTAGACGTTCGGTTTCTCGCCCTTGGCGTTGTCGAAGACGAAGAGGATGCCCTTCGCGCACTCCGTCACGTGCAGGTAGGGCTTCGCTTGCCGACCGTCGCCGAGCACGTCGAGGTATTCGGGATGCGCCTTCAGCTTCTTGCAAAAGTCGAGGATGGCGCCGTGCGTGCCGCGCTTGCCGACGACGTTGCCGAAGCGCGTGATCCATCCCGAGAAGCCGAAGCACTCGCAGTACGCGCTCAGCAAGGATTCGCCGGCGAACTTGCTTGCACCATACAACGAAATCGGGAGATGCCCGAGATCGCCCTCTTTGCACGCCGTTGCGAGGTTGCCGTACACCGTCCCGCTCGACGCGAAGACGAACTTCGTGATGCCGGCGAGGCGCGCGGCCTCGAGCGCGTTGTACGTCGCGATCGTGCCTTGCTCGAGATCGAGGCGCGTGCGCTCGAGGCCCCAGCGCGCCTCTGGGTTCGCAGCGAGGTGGAAGACGACGTCGTGCCCCTTCATCGCGGCGCCGAGCGCGTCGAGATCGAGCGCGTCCTTCTGCACCAGCGTGACCTTGCCGGCGTCGAGGTGGCCGCCGATGAACTCGCGCTTGCCGACCGTCATGTTGTCGTAAACCGTCACCGGCCCGCGCTCGACGAGGAGGTCGACCAGGTGGCTGCCGATGAAGCCCGCTCCGCCGATGACGAATGCTCGCATTTCGGCCGAAACGTAGCACCGACTCGGCTTGCGAGACGCCGGTTTTCGCCCTACAGTCCGCGCTCTTCGCGATGGCAAAGCGGGCCCTCATCACCGGCATCACGGGCCAAGACGGCTCCTACCTTGCGGAGCTTCTCCTCGAGAAGGGCTACGAGGTCCACGGCGTCGTCCGTCGCTCGAGCTCGCTCAACCGCGCGCGCATCGACCACCTGCGCGCCGAGCACATGCCGATCTTTCTCCACTACGGAGATTTGACCGACGCGTCGTCGATCAACCGCATCTTGCGAGAGACGAAGCCCGAGGAGATCTACAACCTCGGCGCGCAGAGCCACGTCAAGGTGAGCTTCGACATCCCCGAGTACACCGCGGAGACGGCGGGCGTCGGCACGCTGCGCATCCTCGAAGGCATCCGCGAGGCCGGCGCGAAGCCGCGCTTCTACCAGGCCGGCTCATCGGAGATGTTCGGCTTGGTGCGCGAGACGCCGCAGACCGAGACGACGCCCTTCTACCCGCGCTCGCCCTACGCGGCCGCGAAGGTCTACGCCCACTGGCTCGCGGTGAACTACCGCGAGGCGTACGGCATGTTCATCTGCAATGGCATCCTCTTCAACCACGAGTCGCCGCGCCGGGGAGAGAACTTCGTCTCCCGCAAAATCAGCCGCGGCGTCGCCGCGATCAAGCTCGGGTTCGCCAAGCAGCTCGCGCTCGGCAACCTGGACGCGAAGCGCGACTGGGGCTTCGCCAAGGACTACGTCGTCGCGATGTGGAAGATGCTCCAGGTCGACACGCCCGACGACTACGTCGTGGCGACGGGCGAGACGCACACCGTCCGTGAGTTCTGCGAGGTCGCGTTCGGGCATGCCGGGCTCGACTGGAAGCAGCACGTCGTCGTCGATCCGAAGTACTTCCGTCCAACCGAGGTCGATCTGCTCCTCGGCGACGCGAGCAAGGCCAAGCGCATCCTCGGATGGGAGCCGACGACACGGTACGAGGAGCTCGTGAAGCTCATGGTCGACGCAGACATCGCGTCGCTGAAGAGCGGCCAGTGGCATCCCGACGAAGGGGAAATCAAGCAGTGAGCCGTCCCGTTCCGTTTCGCGAGACGAAGGTGTGCCGCATCTGCGGAGGCGCGGAGCTCACGAGCGTCGTCGACCTCGGGCGTCAAGCGCTGACCGGAGTCTTCCCGGCGACGCGCGGCGCCGACGTGACGGTCGGCCCGCTCGAGATCGTCAAGTGCACCTCCGCCAAGGATCCGTGCGGACTCGTGCAGCTCCGGCACACCTACGAGCCGACCGAAATGTACGGCGACAACTACGGCTACCGCTCGGGCCTGAACCGCTCGATGGTCGAGCACCTCGGCGCCAAGGTGAAGTCGCTCCTCGCCGACACGCCGATCGGCGCGGGAGACGTCGTCCTCGACATCGGCAGCAACGACGGCACCACCCTCGGCTTCTACCCGGAGAGCGCGACGCTCATCGGCATCGATCCGACGGCGTCGAAATTCGCCAAGTACTACAAGAGCCACATCAAGGTCGTCGCCGACTTCTTCTCGGCCGACGCGTTCTTGAAGATGAGCGGCGGCCAGAAGGCGAAGATCATCACCTCGATCTCGATGTTCTACGATCTCGAGCGCCCGCTCGACTTCGTGCGCCAGGTGCACGCTGCGCTCGCCGACGACGGCGTGTGGCACTTCGAGCAGAGCTACCTCCCGTCGATGCTCGCGGCCACGTCGTACGACACGATCTGCCACGAGCACATCGAGTACTACGCGCTCGAGCAAATCGTCTGGATGGCCGAAAAAGCAGGCTTCCGCGTCGTCGACGTGTCGCTCAACGACATTAACGGCGGCAGCTTCGCGGTCACCGCCAAGAAGGCCAGCGCGAGCGCGAAGGACCACGCCAAGGTCGCCCTCGACATGCTCGCGAAGGAGCGCGCGGAGGGCTACCACACGCTCGCCCCCTACGCGCGCTTCGACGCCGCCGTCCGCGCGCACAAAACGGATCTCGTCGCGCTCCTCGAGAAGCTCGCCAAGGACGGCAAGAAGGTCTTCGGCTACGGCGCGTCGACGAAGGGCAACGTCATGCTCCAGTTCTGCGGCATCGACGCGCGCCTCCTCGGCTGCGTCGCCGAAGTGAACGAAGACAAGTTCGGCTGCTTCACGCCGGGGACGGAGATCCCCATCGTCTCCGAGCAAGAGGCGCTGTCGCGCGGCCCCGACGTGTTCTTGGTGCTGCCGTGGCACTTCCGCGCGAACATCCTGAAGCGCGCGACGCCGATCTTCGACAAGGGGGCCAAGCTCCTCTTCCCGCTCCCCAAGATCGAGCTCGTCGGCGCGCCCGGGTCGGGATGAAACGCACGGTCGTGGTGGGGTGCCGCGGCCAGGACGGGTCGTACCTCGTCGAGCGACTCGCGCAGGATCGCGCAGTCATCGGGCTCGATCGTGGGCTCGTCGAGACGCACGGCGTCGATCTCGCGCTGCCCGACGCGGTGGATCTCGGCGATCGCGACGCCGTCGCGCGCTTCGTCGCAGCAGCGCTCCCCGACGAGCTCTACTACCTCGCCGCGCACCATCACTCCGCGGAGCAGCGCCCCGACGACGGCACCGAGCTCGAGGCGTGCCTCGCGGTGAACGTGATCGGCCTCGTCCACGTGCTCGACGCGCTCAAGGCGCACGCGCCCACGTGCCGCGTCTTCTATGCAGGGTCATCGCACATGTTCGGCGGCGCGACGACCGAGGTGCAGAGCGAGGCGACGCCGTTCTCGCCGCGCAACCCGTACGCGATCACGAAGGTCGCCGGCGCGCACACTTGCGCGCTCTACCGCCAGCGCGCGAGGATGCATGTCTCGGTCGGCATCCTCTACAACCACGAGTCACCGCGCCGCGGGCCGCAGTTCGTCCCGCAGCGCATCGTGCGAGGCGCGCGCGCGGCGGCGGCGGACGCGACTCATCGACTCACCCTCGGCGCGCTTGACGCCGTCGTCGACTGGGGGTGGGCTCCCGACTACGTGGATGCGATGATCCGCATCGTTCGGCATCCGACGCCGGACGATTACATCATCGCGACCGGCGAGCCTCACACCGTGGAGGATTTCGCGCGCGCGGCGTTCGGACACCTGGGTCTCGACTGGCGCGCGTTCGTGACGGAAGACCCGAAGCTCGTAAAGGGCGAGAAAATCACGCTGATCGGCGACGCGAGCAAGGTCCGGGAGGCGACGGGATGGAAGCCTTCGGTCGGCTTCGAACAAATGGTAAGAGTTCTGGTCGAAGCGTCCGACTAGAAGCATGAGCGCCGTGCCCAAAACCCTCATTTTCATCCCGACCTACGACGAGCGCGAGAACGTCGGCCCGATCTGCGCAGAGATCCTCGCGCTCGGCCTCGACGCGGATCTCGTCTTCATGGACGACAACTCGCCGGACGGAACCGGCCGAGTCCTGGACGATCTCGCCGCCAAGAGCTCGCGCGTCTCCGTCATCCACCGCGCCGGCAAGTCGGGCATCGGAAGCGCTCACCTCGACGGGATCGCGTACGCCTACGACAAGGGCTACGAGCGCCTCGTCACGATGGACTGTGACTTCACGCACTCACCATCGCTCATCCCGACGTTTCTCGAGGCGGGAGCGCGCGCGCCCGTCGTCGTCGGCTCCC
Organism: Polyangiales bacterium; assembly: GCA_038231275.1. Lineage (GTDB taxonomy): Bacteria > Myxococcota_A > Polyangia > Polyangiales > Polyangiaceae > JANYHK01. The sequence goes on along the minus strand of JBBRLQ010000001.1, from coordinate 750,533 downwards.
GTTACCTGGAGCAGGGAAGCCTCCCCGGGTGGACGCTCCTCCGCAAGTCGCTGACCAAGCTCGGACACCTCTTGACCGAGACGATGCTCGGCATCTCCGAGGATGCGACCGGCGCGTTCCGCGTCTACGACCTCCAGAAGATCCCGCGCGCCGCATTCGATCTCGTGCAGTCGCGCGGCTACGCGTTTTTTTTCGAGAGCCTGCTCGTCCTCAGCAAGAACGGCTTCCGCATCGCCGAGGTCCCGATCACGCTGCCGGCGCGCACCTACGGAAGCTCGAAGATGAGCTTCGGCGAAGTGCAGCGCAGCGTGCAGACGTTGGGCTCCCTCTTCGTCGCGCAGCAGACCAACCCCGCACGGTTTCGGCTCCCGAAGAGCGCGGCGAACCTGGACCCCGACCTCGTCGATCCCCAGAACTGGAACGAGTACTGGGACAAGAAGCAGAAGAAGACCGCTGCCGCGTACGACATCATCGCGACCGTCTACCGCAACGCCGTCATCCGCCGGCGCCTCGAGGCGACGCTCACGCGCGAGTTCGGTGAGGGCGCGAACGTCCTCCACGCCGGGTGCGGGAGCGGCCAGGTCGACGTGGGTCTGCACGATCACCTGAAGATCACCGCCGCGGACATCTCGCCTTCGGCCTTGCAGATCTACCAGCGGGAGAACCCGCGCGCGCACGAGGTCCGCCACGCCAGCATCTTCGAGCTCCCCTTCGCGGACGGCACGTTCGATGGAGCGTACAACCTCGGCGTAGTCGAGCATTTCCACCACGACGAGCTGGTCAAGGCGTTCACCGAGATCCGGCGCGTCCTGAAGCCCGGGGGGAAGTACGTCATCTTCTGGCCGCACGCATACGCGACGAGCGTGATGGTGCTGAACTCGGTGCACTACGTTCTGAACGACGTGATGCACAAGGGTGTCCGCCTGCACCCGCCGGAGTATTCGCTCGTGCACTCCTCGAAGGAGGCACGCGAGCTGCTCGAGGCGGGAGGCTTCGATCTCTCGTCGTACTACTTCGGCCCGAAGGACCTCTACGTGCAAGCCATCGCCGTCGCCACCCGCAAGAGCTGAGCGAAGGGGCTTGGTAGCCTAGGCGGCGGGCGGCAAGAGGCGCCGCCGAAGCCAGGAGCGTGCGGGAACCTCGAACGTTCGGTGCACCAGCGCGGACAGCAGGAGCAGCGCGCCGAGGAACATCGCGAGCATCGCCGGATGGCCGGTTGGCAACGTGATGTTGCGCGCACGCACGAAGCTGAGGACGATCATCTGGAGCGGGACGTGCAGCATGTACACGGCGTACGAGATCTCGCCGAGGTACGTCAGCGGCCTCGCTCCGAGGATTCGCGCGACCGGCGTGACAGAGAGCGCGACGGCGATCACGAGCGGGAAGACGCCGAGCACGTGGGGCACGGCGGTGCGGTATCCCGTCCCTCCGATGAATGCGTCGTACCCGATGACGCTCGCCATGGCCGCGACGAACGCGAGCGCGACGAGCGCCGCGAGACCGACGGCGCGCGCGCGTCCCAGGCGCTGGGCGTGCGAAACGCCCGAGAAAAGCAGCGATCCGACGAAGAACCCGACGATCGCGCGCGCGACCGTCTCGTTCAAGAAGGGCAGCGCGAGCCGCGCCTTGTACACCGCCAGCGCCGCCGCCACCGCGCCGACCGCGCCGACGACATACCGCCCGCGCAGACGCGACGCGAGCGCGAAGAAGACGACGTACGCGTAGACCTCCGTGGCGATGCTCCACGACGCGCCGTTGTACGAGTACCCCTCCTCGAACGCTCCGTTTTGGAAGAAGAAGAGATTCAGGACGAAGTGATAGAGATCCGCGTGCGGGTAGATGAGCGGCGCTTCGCCCTTCAGAAGGAGTCGCCACTGAATCATCGCGCAGACGAGGAGCGTCGCGACGTGAAGGGGATAGATGCGCGAAAGACGCAGGAAGAAGAACTCGCGAGCTCCCAGACGTCGCGCGGCGATCGGCTCCAGGTACTTGTAAGTGAAGACGACGCCGCTCAGGAGGAAGAAGAAGTCGACGAGCATCCAGCCGCGCGTGTAGAGCCAGGTCGCCGGCTCGACGGTGGCCCCGGGGTAGCTCTTGGCGTCCCCGCCGAAATGCTGAAAGTGGAAAAACGCCACCCCCAGCGCCGCGAGGCCGCGAAGTCCGTCAAGTGACGCGAGCCTCACGCTCGCAGGCGCCGCGCCGCCCTCGCTCATCGATGCGCCCGCATCACGGCGTCACGTCCGGCCTCAGCCACGCGTACTCGGTCACCTTGCGATAGCCGTTCGCCTCGAGAAACGGGAACATGAGGGCACGGTTCGTCCGGCCTTTGCGATTGCCGTAGACCGGATCGAGGATCACGACCTTCGGTCGATGCTCTTCGAGCTCGGCGCGCAGCCCGGCGAGCTTCTTCTCGTCCGTGTCGCCCTCGTAGTATCCGAGCGCCTCGTCGATGATCGCACTCTCTCGTATCGCGCTGATGCGGTTCGACTGGACGTAGAGCGCCGGCTGGCCGGTGGTGAAGATTCGATCCGCGGGCCCGGTGTGCGCCTCGATGAAGCTCAGGATGCCGGGAATCGGCTCGGCGTAGGCATTCGGGTACGTCCGCGTTCCGTACGCCTCACGCTCGACCTCGATGCGCGGCCAGATGTGCACGAGGACGCTCGCCAGGAGCGCGACGCGAACGAACACGCGCATCGCGGGCTCGAGCTTCTTGAATGACGGCGTGACCGCATCGAGCCCGACCACGAGGAAGAAGAAGAGGCCGCTCATCGTCATGTTGTAGTAGTGCAGCCACTGGCAGTTGCTGGCCGTCACCGCCATGAGCGCGAAGAAGCAACCCGCGACCGTGAGCGCCAGGAGCGCGCGCGACGTGCGACCGATGAAGACGAGCGAGATCGCGCCGAACGGGACCAGGAATCCCAGCATGGTCCTATTCAGGAACTCGCGGCGCGCTTGCTTGAACTGGACGAGCAGATCGTTGAGCGGCGTCGTCGGGTGGAAGCGGCCGAGCACGACGCAGTAGGACTGCATCGGATCGCGGTAGAAGTGAAAATAGCCGCGCATCATCCCGAGATAGGCGCGCATGGATCCGGTCGGAACCATATAGATCACGAGCGCAACGACGACGGCGCCACCACCGACCGCGCACCACTTCAGGTAACGGAGCGCGTCCTTGCGAAACGTCGACGTGCGCTCGCCGAGCAGAAAGCAGCTGATCCACGTCAGGCCGGCGCACGGCAAGAAGGGCTCTTTGGATTGGATGCAGGCGACGATGAACGCACCACCGACGGCGGTCATCACGTTGCGCATGCGTGTCTTCGCGAGGAGGCACGCGACGGCGAAGAAGTAATACGTGAGGCCGATCGACTCTGAGTCGCCGAGCGATACGTCGTGGTAGACGGGGTTCACCCAGAGCTGGATGATTGCGAGGACGACGCCGAGCGCGAGCCACTTGTCGATCCCCCGTGAGATCATCGAGAGCTGCAGCGCGAGCAAGGAGCTGAGGGGCAGGTACGCGAAGAGCTTTCGGTAGCCGAAGGCGTCGTACCCATGGAGCTTGATCGCGAGCGCGTGGGTCAGGAAGACGAACGGCGGCTTGAACTCGAGGAACTCCTTGTAGGGGACGAGCCCTTTCGTGATGCACCAGCCGCCCCAAACGAAGTGGCTTTCGTCGAAGTCCACGCCGCCGTGCAAAAACCGATCGTTGAAGAGCAGGAAGACGTATGCCGATAGGCCGAGCGTGAGGCCGAGCGTCAACAGCGAAACCGTGCGCCGCACGGGCGGCGACGCTCCCGCGGCCCGGAATGTGGACGACACGAGCGCCGCCACGACGGCGAGGCTAGATCTCACAGCCGCGGTGCGCTCACGAACGAGCCGCCAGGGAGCCATCGTCGCCTGCACATACCACGGCGTTCCGCGCTCCGTCATCCCGGTCACGGCACCCGCGCGAACGTGATCTCGCTCCGCCCCTGCGCGCGGTAGAGATCCCATCCGGGGTGGCTGGCACGCACGCACTTCGCGTCCTGCGGCCCGTACTCCACCGCGTAGAGCACGTCGGCCGGGTAGAGCTCGAGCGGCATGTTCTGCGTCATGTCCAAATGACTCGCCATCCCCACGCCAGGCGCGATGAACACCACCGCGTGGTGCAGCTGATCGCGCTTCGCCGCGCGGAAGATGACGTTCCGGTTGTCGACGTCCTGGTGGTTGAACGGATACACGAGCGGTGCGATTCGGACGACGCCGCATAGGGCCGCGGCGATCGCGACCGCGATCGGGCCGGCGCGGACGACCGGCCGGAGCGACGAGAAGCGGGCGGTCGCGTCCTTCCACATTTTCCCGAAGAGGAGCCCGCCGCCGATCGCCATCGGGACGATCGTGTGGAGCTGGTAACGCGGGCCGTAGCCGAAGTCGACGTTCCGGCCGATCTCCGAGACCATGTAGAAGAGGACGAGCGGTCCCGAGCTCGCGAAGAGCATGAAGGCGATGTGGCGGCCGCGCGCCGGGATGGCGAGGAGCCCGAGCAGACCGAGCGCCGGCGCGCACGGCCACCAACAAAACGCGCCCGTCCCGAGGGGGAACGACCAGCGAAGCTCGTGCGGGCCGGGCATGCTGAAGCCGAAGATGTTCCATGGATGGAACTCGGTCGTGAGCGCGTAGCCCGTCTTGAACCAGACGCCGAGCTGGAGACGCAGGATCACGGTCGTGAGGCCGGTCCAGAAGAGAAACCCGAGCGCGGCGCCGGCGAGCGCGCGCCAGCCGACGCGACGGCGGATGATGAGAGAGAACGCGAGGAAGAGGAACGGGCCGAGGCCGAGCAACGCGCCGTCGGGCGGACGCGCGGAGACGGCGAGGCCGGTCGCGCAGCCGAGGATGACCCCCCAGCGCCATTGCCGCTCGACGAGGAGATCCTTCTCCGTGACGACGCACACCGCCTCGATCGACCACGCGAGCATCGCGGCGACGAAGATGTGGGGGAAGCGAGAGCCGCCGTTGATGAGCATCGTGGAGCTTCCGATGAGCGAGAGCGCGCCAAAGACGCCGGCCGCCCCGACACCGCGCGCACCTCCTGCCGCGAACGCACGACGCGTCACGCGCGCGACGCCCGCCACGAGGAGCCCGAAGCTGAACGGCCCCGCCAGCCAAATCGCGCGAATCCACACGAACGGCACCATGAAATACGGCCAGCCCGGCGTGTACTGCGAGAACTCGCGCCCCTCGGCCCAGAACACCCAGAAATTCTGGAACGCGCGATCGCACCGCGGCACGCGGCCGTAGGCATGCCCCTTCGCCATGACGGCGGCTTGGTACGTGTACCCCCACTCGTCCGCGCTATCGACGGCGCGCTCGAGGACGATCGTGCTCACGAGCGCGGCCATCGCTATCGCGAGCGCGGCGAGGAGCAGATCGTGCACGACGAAGCGACGGCTCCCGAGATCGACGACGTCGACGTCGGGCGATCCGGAAGCACCTCGGTCTTCGGCGGCCCATTCGAGCCCGAGGAGACCCCCGCAGAAGAGCAAGTGAAGCGCAGCGAGCTCGCTCGGGCTCTGCTCGATGTACCCGGTCAGGCGGTACACGGCCGCCGCGCCCGTGCCCACGTAGAGGAGGAAGATCTTCCGGCGAATGGTGAACATCGACAGCGCCGCGAGGACGCACGACGTATGGAGCACCGTGATGTCGAACGTCGTCTCGAGCGTGATCCCGAACGATCGAATGAAATCGCCGAGCATCAGCACGAGCACCGCGAGCCAGATCGCCACGATGAGCGCCGCCGTCGCGACCGCGGGGCGACGCGGGCGATGGAGCGCCACGGCGGTCAAGGTCGCGCCGACGGCCGACTGCGCGGCCATGATCGCGTCCAAAGGAGCGTAGGTGTACGGAGATTGCACGCGCCGTTACTCCTGCTTCGGCCCCTCGTTGTACCCGCGTGGACGGTACTTCGGATCGACGCCCTTGTGCTCCTCGCCGTTGTCGAGCGTGTCGTGGGCGATGTACTCGAGCCACGACCCGGGGTGCGCCTCGCCCGCGTTTTTCAGGGTATCCCGCAGCGGCGAGCCTTCGACGAGGCCCTGCTGATCCCACAAGCACTGCACGCCGAGAGCGATGAGGTTGATGTCGTTCGGCGCGAGGCCGAAGCCCTTCGCGTAGTGCGGCCACGCCTCGCTCGTCCGCCCGAGGCGGCAGAGCGTGTCGCCGAGGTAGACGCTCGCCATCGGCCACTCCGGCGCGAGCTGGAGCGCGCGCTCGTTCGACGCGAGGCGGATGTCGAGGTGACCGCGCGCGCCCTGCATGACCGAGTAGTTGAGGTGCGCCTTCGCGCTGTTCGGGACGGCCTTGCGCGTCGCGTCCCAGAAGACGAGATCGTCGGTGTAGTCGTTGGCGTGCCGTCGCGCGCTCACGCCTTGCAGCGCGAGGTACGCGAGAAATAGCGCGATGCCGACGCCGCGCGCGCGCGTGATGAGCTTGTCGAACGCGAGGCCTAGGAACACGCAGGTGCCGATGACCGGGAAGTACCAGAAGCGCTCGGCGCGCACCGTCGGCAGCACCACCGGGATGTTCGACACGGGAAAGTACGAGACGCACACCCACACGAGGCCTATCGCGACGAGGAGCGACGCGTCGACGCGCGGGTAGGGAAATCGGTAGGCACGCAGCCACGCGCGCACGCCGAGCACGGCGGCGGCGATGGGAGGGACGATCATCGCGGCGAGCCCGAGGACGCTCTCCGGGAACCACACGCGCGACGGGATCGGCTCCTGCGGCGACGAGTAGTCGCCCGAGAGCGTCCACGGGAAGACGACCTGGGCGAGGCCGCGCGCGTACACGCGAAGGCCTCCAGCGACGCGGAGCATCGGCGTCGCGTCGATCAGCGGGTTGTTGAGCGGGTCCTTCGGCAACGACGGCTGCGCGTACCAGCGCAGCATCGCCGCGAACGTGCGCGCCATGAGGGGCTTGTTGGCGTTCGCTTGGATGCTGAGCTCGGCGGCGAGCGGCGCGGGGAAGCAGCGTCGACGCGCCTCGACGTAGAAGACGAACGCCGCCGACGTCGCCACGAGGGCCACCGTCGCGCGGAGCCATCGGAGCGGCCGCTCGGGGTGAAGGCTCGGCGCGGCCAAGAGCGCGGCCATCGGGACGAGCGGAACGCAGCAGAGCGCGCTCTCCTTCGAATACAAACCGAAGAGCGTCGCCGCGAAGACCGCGACGGGCATCCCCCACAGCGGAAGGCGCAAGGCGAGCAGCGCGAGGAGAGCGCCGAGGCCGCCGAGGACGTCTGCGATCCCGACGACGCCGCTCACCGCCTCGGTCACGATCGCGCTCGCGACGAAGAGCGTCCCGCACAGCCACGACGCGCGACGGTTCTGCGTGAGCTTCACGACGAGCACGACCACGAGCGCGCCGTTCACGCCGTGGAGGAGGACGTTGACCCAGTGATGAAGGAACGGCGACTCGCGCGCGCCGATCGCCCACAGCGCGCGCCACACGAGATCAGGAATCGGGCGGTACGAGCCAATGCTGCGTTCGGCAGTGAGGCCCCAAAAATCCCTGTAAAATGCATCGATCCAGCGCAGCTTGCTCGTCGGATCGGCGACGCTGCGCACGAAAGGGTTGGCGAGGAGCGCCTCTTGCTCGTCGAAGATGAAGTTCGTCTTCAGCGGGTGCCGCGTGAAGAGGATCATCGACAAGAAGCACATCGGCACGAGCGCGATGCCGAACGTCGGCTCCTCACCGACGAAGTAATCCCGAAGCCACCCGCGCAGCTGGCCGAAGATGGAGGGGCGCGCGAGCAGCCGCTCGTCGTAGCCCAGGTCGGGCACGACGGCGTCCGTCGGGCTCGTTGCCCCAGGCATCGCGCCGCCCTCGTGCGCGCTCGTCGGCGAGGCCGGATCCAAGGCCTACCTCTCCGCGAGCTTCGCGATGATGGGCGGCACGGCGAGCGCGTCGTCCGGCATCGTCCATGTGTCGCCCCAGAGGTGCGCGCCACCGTCGATGTACCAGGTCTCGCCGGTGACGAAGTACGCCGCGTCGCTCGCCATGTACGCGATGAGCTCGGCGCACTCGGCCGGCGTGCCGAGGCGCTTCATCGGCGTGCGCTGGCGGCTCATCTCGACGAGGTGCGGCGGGTACTGCTCGGTGCCGGTCGACTTGATGATGCCCGGCGCGATCGCGTTCACCTGCACGTTGAACTGCGCCCACTCGACGGCGAGTGTCTTGGTGAGGTTGTCGACGCCCGCGCGCGCGGCGCCGGTGTGCACCATGCCGGGAAAGCCGCGTGCGATGTTGGCGATGACGTTCACGATCCGCCCGCGTTTCTGCGGGATCATGCATTTCGTGCCGACCGCCTGCGTGACGAAGAACGTCCCGTTCAGGTTGTTGCGGATGACCGCTTCCCACCCGCGCGTCGAGACTTGCTCGGCGGTCGTCGGGAACTGACCGCCCGCGTTGTTGACGAGGACCGAGATGGGCCCGAGCTTCGCGACGACCGCGTCGACCATCGCGGCGATCTGCTCGGGCTCGCGGATGTCGCACGTCGTCGCGAACGCAGCGATCTTGCGATCGGCGAGCGCCTTCACGGCGTCGTCGAGGCGCTCCTGCTTGCGTCCGCAGATCGCGACCTTCGCGCCGAGCTCGCCCATCGTGAACGCCGTCGCGAGGCCGATGCCGCTTCCGCCGCCGGTGATGAGGGCGGTGTGCCCTTCGAACAATCCTGGCTTGAAAATGCTCGCCATGCGACGCGCGAGATTAGCACTTCAAGAGTGAATCGCGACGGTTTTGCCCGTCTTGATGGCCTCGCGCGCGAGGGCGTCGGCGCGCTCGTTCATCGGGACGCCAGCGTGTCCCGGTACGTAGGAGAGGCGGATGCCGGCGCGCTCTTTCAGCGCGAGCTTGATCTTCGCGATCAGCTCCTGGTTCGCCTTCGCCTTCCATCCCTTCGTGAGCACGCCGATCGCGTACTGGCTGTCGGTGTGGATCAAGATGCCGGGCGCCTCCGCCGGCGTCTGCTCGACGGCGCGAAGGACCGCGGTGAGCTCGGCGATGTTGTTCGTCCCGGTGCCGAGGTACTCGTACCCCTCGCGCATCTTTCCGTCGGGCGAGATCACGACGACGCCGAGCCCCGCCGGTCCGGGGTTGCCCGAGCACGCGCCGTCCGTGTACGCGATCCATTCGCCTGCGCGCGCGGCGGCCGGCGTCATCGGCGCCTTCGTCTTGCTCTTCGTGCCTGCCTTGCCAGAGGCGGCGGAGGCATCCTTGGATCCGGACTCTTTGGCGACCGGGTCCGCACCCCCACATGTCGCATCGTCCAGCAGCTCGGCGCCGGCTTCGCGCGTCAGGTTGGGGGCCGCCGCAAAGTAAGCTTTTCCGTCGTTTGCCTTGTACCGAACCTCGACGCGGCCCTCTTTCGCGTCAAAGGTGCCATCCTCTCTTACACGCGCAAACACACGATTTCCCCGAAGGATGGCGTAGGTCCAGGGCATGGGCCATGTGATAGACTAGTTCTGCACGAATGCGGGAAGAAGCCGCGGGGGACAACCTAGCGACTGAGCAGGCGGCGGCGCTCCCCAAGATCGGGGACCTCCTCGTCGGGAAGTACCGCATCGAAAAACAGGTCGGTGAGGGCGGCATGGGCGTCGTCTTTGCGGCCCGTCACGAGGCGCTCGACCAGCTGGTCGCCGTGAAGGTGCTCCTCGCGGATGCCGCAAAGGGCGAGGGCGTCATCGAGCGGTTCGTTCGCGAGGCGCAGGCCGCCGCCCGCCTCCAGAGCGAGCACGTCGCGCGCGTGTTCGACGCGGGCTCGCTCGAGAACCATGTGCCGTTCCTCGTCATGGAGTACCTCGAAGGGTGCGACCTCGAGGAGCTCCTCAAGCTGAATGGGCCTCTCGCCGTCGCCGACGCGTGCGACTACGTCCTGCAAGCGCTCGCCGCGATCGCGCAGGCGCACGCCGTCGGGATCATCCATCGCGATCTGAAGCCGGCGAACTTGTTCCTCGCGCTCCGTCCCGACGGTTCGAACGTGATCAAGATCCTCGACTTCGGCATCTCGAAGCAGACGGCGTCGGCGGGGCGCGAGAAGGCGCTCACCGGACGGGCTGTCCTCGGCTCGCCGGCGTACATGCCGCCGGAGCAGCTGCGCAACGCCAAGTCCGTCGACTTCCGCGCGGACATCTGGGCGCTCGGCATCGTCCTCTACGAGATGCTGACCGGTGTGACGCCGTTCGACGCCGAGGGGGTGGGAGAAATCTTCGCCGCCATTCTCGAGAAGGATCCGACTTCCATCCGTGAGAAGCGCCCTGACGTTCCGCCCGAGCTCGAGGCCGTGATCTTCAAGTGCCTCGAGCGCAAGGCCGAGGATCGCTGGGCAGACGTCTCCGATTTCGCGCTGGCGCTCGCGCCGTTCGGGAGCGGGAAATGGTCACAGCTCACCGAGGCGATCGGCTCGACCCTCGCGCGCTCTCAGCAGCTGCGGAGCATGCAGACGCCGCCGGAAATGCGGCCGGTCGCGATCTCGTCGCCGTCGAGCAACCGAATGCTCGTGCGCCCGGCGCTCGACGAGGCTAGCTCGCCGCCGTCGGCCAAGGTCGCCTTCACGCGGACCGGAGAGTTCCCGCCGACGTCGAGCCTGCGCGGGCGCGAGCTGACGCTCGACTCGGTGCCGCCGAAGCGAAGCCGCAGCGGGCTCCTCATCGTCGCGACCGCGCTCGTCATCGTCGGCGGCGCCGGCGTCGCGATGCGCGGATTGCTCCGGCCCAGGATCGCGACGCCTGCGATCGCCGCGACGCCGGTGATGGCCGATCCCGCGCCTGCCGAGACCGCGTTCGCGCCGACCGTGACGACTCCGATGGCGGCTCCTGTGCCGAGCGCCGTCACGGACGGGGGCGCGAAAACCGCCACCGCCGCGGCCACGAGCGGGCCCTCCAGCCCGGCTGCCGGCAAGCGACGTCCCGGCGCTCCGCCGCCCAAGGGCGCGACGTCCGGAAGGCCGGAGTTCTTGAACTCGCGCGAGTGAGGTACATTCGAGAGTAGTGACCCGAGCTCGCTCCGCCCTCGGCTGCGTGGCCCTCGCCGCCGCGCTCACGTGCTCGCGTCTCGCCGGCGCCGCCACGGCCGACGAGGTGCGCGCCGAGGCGCTCTTCCGCGACGGGATGCAGAAGTTCGACACCGGTCAGGTCGCCGCAGGGTGCGCGGCGTTCACCGAGAGCCTGCGCCTCGATCCGAAGCTCGGGACGCTCTTGAACCTCGCGCTCTGCCACGAGAAGCAGGGCAAGATCGCGACGGCGTGGCTCGAGTACAACACCGGCGCCGCGTGGGCGACGCAGAACGGGCAGAAGGATCGCCGCGAGTTCGCCAACGGCCACGCGCTGACGCTCGAAGGCCAGCTCTCGCGGATGCTCCTCCAGCTTCCGCCTGCGCGCGAGCTCTCGAGCGTCGAGATCGACGGCGAGCCGCTGCCCGAGCCGCGCTGGTATTTGCCGCTCTACCTCGATCCGGGAGAGCACGCGATCGCCGTGTCCGCGCCGGGAAAGCAGCGGCGGACGGTCAAGGTCGTGGTGCCGCGCGAGCCGAGCGCGCAGCTCATTCCGATCCCGACGCTCCAGGACGCGCCGCTCTCCGAGCTCCCGTCACAAAAGGCGCGGGCGCCGGTCACGGACGCTCCCGCGGCGGGCGCGACGCAGCGAACGGTGGGCCTCGTCGTCGGCGGCGTCGGCATCGCAGGGATCGCCGCCGGTGTGGTGTTCGGCGTGCTGACGCTCCAGAAGCGCGACGACCAGTCCACGCACTGCGCGGGCAGCGCGTGCGACGCGACGGGTGCTCAGGCGCACGACGACGCGCAGAAGTACGGGCTCGTCTCGACGATCGGCTTCGGCGCCGGCGCGGCGATGGTGCTGACGGGCGCGATCCTGTATCTAACGGCGCCGCACGCCACGCTGCACGCGTCGCTCGGCCCGCGAGGCGCGACGCTCGGCGGCGTCTTCTGAAACGCAAACCTTCACGGTGATCGCTCCTCGCGACGCCGCCGCGGAAGCGTGTTTTTTGCGCTATCGTTCCGCTGCCATGCGTCCCAAGCCCATCGTGCTCATGATTCTCGACGGTTTCGGCGAGCGCGCCGAGCGAGAGGACAACGCGATCCGCCTCGCGAAGATGCCGCGCTACACGGAGATCGTCGCGCGCTACCCGCACACGCTCATCGGGACGAGCGGGCCCGACGTCGGGCTGCCGCCCGGGCAGATGGGCAACAGCGAGGTCGGTCATCTGAATTTCGGCGCGGGGCGGATCGCGATGATGGACATCTCGCGCATCGACAACGCCATGCACGACGGCTCCCTCGGCACCAACGCCGTCATCGGCGACGTCGTCTCGCACGCGAAGAAGAGCGGCGGGCGACTGCACCTCCTCGGTCTCCTCTCGGACGGCGGTGTGCACAGCATGAACACGCACCTCTACGCGCTCGTCGACGCCGCGCACGCGGCCGGCGTGGCCGTGGTCGTGCACGCGTTCCTCGACGGGCGCGACGTGCAGCCAGGCACCGCCGTCGGCTACGTGCACGCACTAGAGGAGAAGCTCGCGGGCAAAGGCACGATCGGAACGGTGAGCGGTCGCTACTGGGCGATGGACCGCGACAACCGATGGGATCGCGTCGAGAAGGCATTCAAAGCGATCGTGCACGCCGACGCGCCGCACGAGGCGCCCGCGAAGACGGCGCTCGCGGGCATCGAGGCGAGCTACGCCGCGAAGAAGACCGACGAGTTCGTCGAGCCGTTCGTCATCGAAGGGTACGCTGGCGTCGATCCGAAGAAGGACGCGGCGCTCCATTTCAATTTCCGCCCCGACCGCGCGCGCGAGCTCTCACGCGCCCTCACCGCCGCGGAGTTCACCGACTTCGCGCGCGCCGGCGGCCCTCCGTTCACGCACTACGCGTGCATGACGCTCTACGACACGAAGCTCCGCCTCCCCATCGCGTTCCCCAAAGAGCGCTTCGGCGACATTTTCCCCGAGGTCCTCGCGAAGCATGGGCTTACGCAGTTCCGTTGCGCGGAGACGGAGAAGTACGCGCACGTCACGTATTTCTTCAACGGCGGGCGCGAGGAGGCGTTCACCGGCGAAGAGCGCAAGATGGTGCCGAGCCCCAAGGAGGTCGCGACCTACGACCAGAAGCCCGAAATGAGCGCGCGCGGCGTCGCCGACGAGACGGTTCGCGCGATCGAGGGCGGCACCTTCGACTTCGTGCTCGTCAACTTCGCCAACCCCGACATGGTCGGCCACACGGGCGTCCTCGACGCGGCGATCCACGCCGTGGAAGCGGTGGACGAGGGCATCGGGCGGATCGTCGACGCCGCCACCAAGCGAGGCGGCTGCGTCTTCATCACCGCCGACCACGGGAATTGCGAGCTGATGAAGGACCCAGCCACCGGCGCGCCGCACACCGCGCACACGACCAATCCCGTCCCCCTCGTGTACGTCAACGAGGCGGATCGCGGGCGCGCGCTGCGAGGCCACGGGCGCATTTGCGACGTCGCGCCGACGATGCTGGAGCTGCTCGGCATCGCGAGGCCACAGGTGATGACCGGACTCTCGCTCTTCGCGCCGCCGTCGCCGTGAGCCTGCCGACGTTCGGCGCCTACCGCGCGCAGGAACAGCTCGGCTCGGGCGCGCTGGCGACGGTGTACAAGGCCGTGCAGGAGCCGCTGGGCCGCGTCGTCGCGATCAAGGCGCTGAAATCCACGGTCGGGCCCAGCTCGCCGTTCGCGGCCCAGCTCGAACGGGAGGCGCGCGTGCTCGCCGAGCTCGGGCACCCGAACGTCGTCCTCTTGTTCGACTTCGTGAAGAACGAGCGCGAGATGTATCTCGTGCTCGAGCACGTCGACGGCTTCAGCCTCGGCGATCTCTTGAAGAAGCAAGAGGCGCGCAAGCTGAGGCTACCGTACGAGGCGGTCGCGGCGATCGGCGCGCAGACGGCGCGGGGGCTCGGGCACGTGCACGAGCGCGGCGTCGTGCACCGCGATTTGAAGCCCGCGAACCTCCTCGTGTCGCGTCGCGGCGAGATCAAGCTCTGCGACTTCGGCATCGCGCAGCGCGAGCGGCTCCCGAGCGCCGACATCCCGCTCGCGCCGCTCCCGAGCGACGGGCCGCCGTCCAGCGAGAACGCGGCGTTCGGGACTCCGGCGTACATGTCGCCCGAGCAGATCCTCGGCGAGGACGTGGACGCGCGGAGCGATCTCTTCTCGCTCGGCGTGGTCCTCTACCAGCTCCTCACCGGCGTGCGCCCCTTCGACGGACCGGCGACGAAAGACAAGCGCGCGACGTCGCAGCGCACCCGGCGCGATCCGCCGCCGCCGATGCGCGCGCGGGCTCCAGACGTACCGCGCGCGCTCGAGAAGATCACGATGCGCCTGCTGGAGAAGCTCCCCGACGATCGCGCCGCGTCGGCCGAGGAGGTGGCCGACACGCTGTCGGAGATCGTCCACGGGCGCACGCGCGAGAGCTTGCCGGCCGTCGTGGCACGCGCGCTCGGGGACGCGGGCCTGGTCCCTGCGAAGCGCGGCGCCGCGCCGGCTCCACTCCTGGCGCTCTCGGCGCGCGACAACCTTCGCAGCAGCGTGGCGGTGCTCGCGGCGATCGGCGCGGCGTTCGCGATCGGGGGCGCCGCGGTGCAGCTGTCGTCGCCGTCGCGCGGAGCGAGCGCGCAGGTTGGGGCTGCGCCGTTGCCGCTCGCGCCCGAGAAGGGCGGCAGTCTCCGCGTCGTCGCGAGCCCGTGGGCGGAGGTCCGCGTCGACGGACAGCACGTCGACACGACGCCCTTCGCACGCGCGATCCCGCTCGCCGCCGGCAAGCACTGGGTCACCCTCACGCACCCCGAGGCGCCCAAGGAGCAGCGCGAGGTTGCGATCGTGGCCGGCGAGACGATCCTTCTCGACGTGACGATGCGCCTCGACGGAGGCGGCTCGTGACGCCCCTCGTGAGCCGCGCGCGCACCATGACTCTCGCGCTGTCGACGCTCCTCGGCGTCGTCGGTGTCGCGCCGTACGCGCGCGCGTACACGCACATCGTCCTTCCTGGAGAGACGCTCGCGCAGATCGCGCACGTGACGTACGGCGACGCGCGTCTCGAGACGGTGCTCGTCGGCGCAAACGCGCTGGACGTGCAGGGAGGCAGCCCAATCGTGCCGGGGATGCGCATCGAGATCCCCGCGCCCGGCCACCATCGCGTCGAAGAGAAGGAGACGTGGGCGGCGCTCTCGCTATCGTGGCTCGGCGACACGAAGCGTCAGGACGTCCTCGCGCGCGCGAACGGCGCGGTGTCGTGGGTGCCGCCGGTGCCCGGACAAGAGGTGGTGCTGCCGGCCGTCATCGCGCACATCGCGAACGACGGCGAGTCGACGACGTCGCTCGCGCGCCGCTATTACTCGGACGCGAACCGCTCGTGGGAGCTCGATCAGTACAACGCGCGCAAGCCGGGGACGCTGCGGCGCGGCGAGGTCATCCTGGTGCCGCTGGTCGATCTCACTCTGACGGAGCTCGGCAAGCAGGAGGCACGGCGCGCACGCGATCGCGCGGTGACGGAGGGCGCGGGCGCGGCACACGAAGCGCAGCGGCACGCCGACGCGGAGATTCCCCTGCTCCTAGGGCACGTCGCCGCGGGGAGGTACGTGGACGCCGTCACGCTCGGGAGCCGCCTCCTCGGCGCCGGCGAGCTGACGCGCCCGCAGCTCGCGCTCGTGCATCGCGCGCTCGTCGAGGCCTACGTCGCACTCGATGCTCCCGGCGCGGCAGCCGGCGCGTGCGCGGCGTGGCGGGCGAACACCGCCGACGTGAAACTCGACGCGCGAACGGTCTCGCCGAAGATCCGCGCGGCGTGCGGTGCGAAGTGACGGTACGCTGACGGGCGGATGACGCGCCACCCGATCCCATCGACGCCGCCGATCAGCGCGGGCCGCGTCATCGGCGACAAGTTCGAGATCGCGGGCGTCCTCGGCGAGGGCGGGACCGGCGTGGTCTACGACGCGCGCACGCTCCCGGAGCGCGAGCCGGTGGCGCTCAAAGTCATCCACAACCACCTCTTGACCGACACTCAGATCCGCGGGCGCTTCACGCGCGAGGCGGCGATTTTGCGTCGCCTCGAGGGGCCGCACCTGTCGGCGATCCTGGAGTTCGGCGAGCTGCCCGATCCGCGCCATCCGGGGATGGGCCTCCTCTACATGGCGCTCCCCAAGATCGACGGGCCGGCGCTCGACGTCCTCCTGAAGCGCGACGGGCCGCTCCCGCTCGAGCGCGCGCTCGACGTGATGCACCAGATCCTGACGGGCCTGAAGTCGGCGCACATCCAGGGCGTGATCCACCGGGATTTGAAGCCCGCCAACGTGATCATGCGCGGTGAGACGCACGCGATCGTCGTCGACTTCGGGATGGCGAAGATCGTCACCGGCGGCGGCAGCGGCACGACCGCGCTGACGACGCACAACATGGTGTTCGGAACGCCGGAGTACATGTCGCCCGAGCAGGCGCGCGGCGACGAGCTCGACGCGCGGTGCGACGTGTACGCCGCCGGGGTCATCCTTTACGAGCTCCTGACGGGCGAGGTTCCTTTCGCGGGGCCGTCGCCGCTGAACGTGCTCACGGCGCACCTCACGTCGGTACCGGAGCCCCCGCGCGCGCGCGCGAACGAGCGGGGCATCACGCCCGCGCTCGAGGCCGTCGTGCTGCACGCCATCGCCAAGGATCCGGGGGATCGCTACGCGAGCGCCGCCGCGCTCTCCGCCGCGCTCGTGCACGCGCGCGCGGCGCCCGACGACGCCGACGCCGTCCGGCCGGCGACCTTCTCGCCCGCCGGAAACACCGAGAACGAAGACGCGCACGCCGCGACGATCCCCGCTCCGTTCCCGACGCCCGCGCCGCCGGCCCATCCAGGGTCGAGCCCGCCGCCGAAGCAGAGCCAAATGGCAACGATCCCGCCCGCAGCTCCGTCGGGCGCGCGGATGTGGCTCCTCATCGCGGCGGTCGCCGTCGTGAGCATCGGGCTCGGCGTCGTGCTCTCGCTGCTCGGCCTCGGCAACTGACGCCATGCGACGCGGCCGGCTGCAGCTTCTTGCGACCCTGTTCGCTGCGACCGCGACCCTCGTCGTGACGCGTCCCGCGCGCGCGACCGATCCGTTCGAGATTCAGGTCTACGACGGCACCGCCAACGCGCCGATGCAGCCGGGGCTCGAGCTCCACCTCAACACCGTGGTCAACGGGCTCAAGGAGGCCGAGGGCGTCACGGTGGCAAAGCACCACGAGTCGCACATGACGCTCGAGCCGTCGTTGGGCCTCACGCCGTGGTGGGAGCTCGGCGCGTATTTCCAAAACGCGATCGTGCCCGGCGCCGGCTTCGAGTACGCCGGCGCGAAGCTGCGCTCGAAGTTCGTGACGCCGCCGAAATGGCACCCGAACCTGCGCCTCGGCGCGAACGTCGAGATCGCGCTCATCCCCGAGCGCTTCGACGGCGACAGGTGGAGCACCGAGGTGCGTCCGATCGTCGCGTGGGAGAACGCGTCGTGGCTCTTCGCGCTCAACGCGAACGTGTCGACGCCGCTGGGGGGCGACGGCTTCCGGCACGGTCCTGCGTTCGAGCCGGCGGCGATGGCGATCGCGAAGCTCGCGGACGTCGTCGGCGTCGGCGTCGAGTACTACAGCGGCCTCGGCCCGTTCTCGAGCTTCTCGCCGGTCGCGGCGCAGGAGCACTACCTGTACGAGGTCGCGAACTTGCTCGCCGTCGACGCGCTGGAGCTCAACGTCGGCGTCGGCGAGGGGCTCACGTCGGGAAGCAACAAGATCGTCTTGAAGCTCATCGTTGGCTGGGAGTTCGACACCACGCCGCCGGGATCGGCCACGGATCGGTCCGCCACCGCCCGTCTGCGCCGAGGCCTCCGCGCAGGGTCCGGACGATCTCTTCTGGGGCGAAGCCCGCTTCTCTGAGCTCCTTGATCGTCCCGCCCGGCGTCCGCTTGGCGAGGCGCGCGCCGTCGGTCGCCACCACGAGCGGCACGTGCCAGTAACGCGGCGCATCGGCACCGAGGAGGCGCGCGAGCAAGATCTGACGCGGCGTCGACGCGAGCAAGTCGGCGCCGCGCACGACGTCGGTGATGCGCATCGCGACGTCGTCGACGGTCACCGCGAGCTGGTACGCGAAGACGCCGTCGCCGCGCCGGAGCACGAAATCGCCGACGACCTCGTGGACGTCGTGCGCGTACGGCCCGATCACGCCGTCCTCGAACCCGACGACGCCCGGCGGCACCCGCAGACGGATCGCCGGCGCGCGCTTCATCTCGCGCGAAGGATCGGCGTCGCGGCAGGTCCCTGGATAGACCAGCTCCTCTCCCGCGTGCGGGGCGCTGGCGACGCGCGCGATCTCGGCGCGGGAGCAGTCGCACGGGTAGGTGAGGCCCCGCGCCTCCAGCCACTCCAGCGTCGCCTCGTACAGCGGCGCCCGCGCCGATTGCGTGTAGGGCGCACACGAACCGCCGACGTCGGGCCCTTCGTCCCATGACAGGCCGAGCCACTGCAAATCCTCGAGGATCGTCTTTGCCGCGCCCCGCACGACGCGCGGAGGATCGATGTCCTCCACGCGCACGACGAGTGCGCCGCCCGCGCGACGTGCCACCTCCCACGACGCCAGCGCGGTCCAGGCGCCGCCGACGTGAAGATCTCCCGTGGGAGATGGCGCGAAGCGAGTCCTCACCCGCGGCCCTTCACTTGGGGGCGGGCGCCGTCTTCGTCTGGTCGCCGATGAATCGCACGATGCGCGTGTAAAGCTCGAGCTTGTTCTCGCGGCGATCGATCGAGTGCCCCTCGTTCATCGCCACCATGTACTCGACGGGCACCTTCCGCGTGCGCAGCGCGTTGACGACCTGGTCGGCCTCGCTGCGGGGAACGCGCGGATCGTTCTGCCCCTGGTAGACGAAGAGCGGCGCGCTGATCTTCTCGATGTCCTTCAGCGGGCTCCACTTGTCGAGAAGCTCGCGCTCCTTGTCGAGATCGCCGAACTCGTCGGTGAGGACGGCGCGGATGATGCCGCTGGTGTTCTGCATCAACGTCGTGAGGCTCGACACGCCGACGTAGTCGATGCCCGCGCGCCAGAGCGTGGGCTGCCGCGTGAGGGCCATGAGCACGATGTAGCCGCCGTAGCTGCCGCCCTCGATGAAGACGCGGTTGTCGTCGCACCACGTCTGGGCCTTCACCCACGTGTTGACCGACTCCAAGTCCTTCATCGCGTCGCCGCGCTTGTCCTTGTTGTCGGCCATCTCGTACGCGCGCCCGAAGCCGGTCGAGCCGCGGATGTTCGGCTGAATCCACGCGTACCCCTGCGACGCGAAGAACGCGGCGATCGGGTTCCACCCCGCGACGGAGCTCGCGCTCGGGCCGCCGTGGACGTCGACGATGACGGGGAGTTGCGATTTGCCGCGATTTTTGGGCAGATACACGTTGAGCGGGATCGAGAGGCCGTCGAACGCGGCGACCTTGTCGATGGAGGCGTCGATCGCGATCGCGTCCTTCAGGCCCGGCCTCACGTCCGCGCGAAGGGGCTTCAGCGTGCCGGACGCGGCGTCGACGTCGTACACGTCGTTCGGCTTGTCGGGCGTGCCCATGCGAATCGTGAAGCTCGCGCCGTCGTCGGCGTACTCGCCAACCTGGATGAACCCCACCGGCGTCTTCACGGTGCGCTGGAGCTTGAGCGACTTGGCGTCGAGGATGCGCACCTCGCTGTGGTTGCCGGCGTTGACCGCGATCGCGAGGCGGTCGTCCTTCGGCGACACGACCATGTTGTCGATCTCGGCGGTCGGCGCGACCTCCTCCTTGTAGCGCCCCGAGATGACGCCGGAGCCCGGCTCGATGAGAACGACGCTCGAGCCCTCCCCGCCGTCGTCGGTCGACACGTACACGCGCTTGCCGTCCGCCGAGTACACGGCGGACGCGATCGCGACCGGTTTGCCACCGTCGCGCGGGTAGAGGCGCGCCGTCTTGCCGCTGTCGACGTCGAGGCGGAGCAGCGCCGTCTCCGACGCCGACTTCTGGCGGAGGAGCAGCACGTGCTGCCCGTCGGGCGACGCGCTCACCGCGAAGACCTGACCGTCGTCTTTGTAGACTAGCTTCGGCTCGGTGGTGGCGATGTCCTGCGTGTACACGCGCGAGCCGCTCTCCTTGAGCGCGCGCGCGCTGTAGGTGACGAGGTTCGGCCGCGTGCGCGGGAACACCGGCGGATCGCGGCGAAGCTTCTCGCCCGGTGTGAGGTTCGTGAGGCCCGTGCCGTCGGGCGCCACCTTGAAGAGCGCGAACTGCTCGTCGGCGCCAGTGTCGCTCGTGAAGAGCACGAACTTGGAGTCCGGCGTGAACGCGGCGTAGCTCACGCGCTCATTGCTCTCGACGAGCTTCTTCGGCTCGGCCCCCGGCTTGCCGGTCTCGCCGACGTACGGCTTCCACAGGCCGTCGCGATTGGAGCGGAAGAGGAGCTTCTTCTTGTCCTTCGAGAGCTGCGCGTCGACGTTCGAGTACGCGTCGACGTACGGCGCGAGCTTCGCGACGAGCGCTTGATCGCGCTTCTTGTCGTCCTCGGAGAGGACGGTGGGCTCGGCCGCGGGCGGCGTCGCGATCGTGGTGGCGCCCGGCTCGGGCGTCGTGGCGCCCCGCGTGACCTCCGGTTTTGCAGCGTTCGTCTCGACGGGTTTGGCGTTCGGTACTTTGGGCGGCGGCGCGTCGCCACACGCGGCGACGAAAAGCGAAAGACATGCGAGCGTTCGAATCGGGCTCATGTGAGGTTCCTCCCCGGGAAGCAGGTAGGAAAAGGTTCTAGGCCACGTATTTCCCTGGCGCCAGTCGTGCCGTGCAAGACTGCGACCCCGCCATGAGCCAGTACAACCCCTACGCTGCACCTCAAGCCGGTCCCCCCATGCTCCCGGGCGCGCCTGGCCCGGGAGGGTCCGGCCCTCAACCCTGGGAAATCGGCGAGGTCCTCGGCCACGCGTGGACCGGCTTCAAGGCCAACTGGGCCACGCTGGTCTTCTCGCAGCTCTTGGCGCTCATTCTCGGCAGCATTCCCAATTACATCCCGTCGGTCCTCGTCGCGACGCGGGCGATCGAGAACGCGTCGGCGGAGTATTGGATCATCTATTCGGTCTGCCTCATCGCCGGAATCATCGTGAGCACCTTCTTCCAGGTCGGTCTGACGAAGATCGCGCTCGCCGCCGCGCGCCAGCAATCGGCGCAGTTCGGCGATCTCTTCGGGGGCGGGAGCCGCTACTTCTCGCTGCTCGGCGCGACGCTCCTCTTGACGCTCGCGGCGTTCTTCGGCGTGCTGCTCTTCATCGTACCCGGCGTCATCCTCATGCTCGGCCTGTCGCTCACGGCGTACTTCGTCGTCGATCAGAACATGGGCCCGATCCAGGCGATGCAGGCGAGCTGGGCGGCGACGACCGGGCACAAGGGCGGTCTCTTCCTCTATGGGCTCGTCGGCGGATTGCTCATCATCGGCGGCTGCGTCGCGTGCTACGTCGGCATCTTCGTGGCGCTCCCGGTCTTCACGGTGGGCATGGCCACAATTTACCTGCGCCTCTCCGGACAATGGGGCACTGGAATGGGAGCCTCGTACGGACCGCCGGGCGGATACGGACCTCCCGCGGGCGGCTACGGTCCGCCTGGTGGCGGAGGATACGGACCTCCGGCAGGCGGTGGCGGGTATGGGCCTCCGGCAGGCGGTGGCGGATATGGGCCTCCGGCAGGTGGCGGCGGATATGGACCTCCGGCAGGTGGCGGCGGTGGCGGCGCCGGCGGTGGCGGTGGATACGGCCCGCCCCCGGGCTACTGAAAACCTCAGGAGCGTTCCGCTGCGCTTCGCTCCGCTGCGCTTCGCTCCACTCGGTCAGTGCCCGGGAATCGCCGGGCGGACGATCGCGGCAGAGGTCGCCGGTGGGGCGCTCGCGCTGGGGACGGGCGCGGCGTCGGCCTTCGGCGCCTCGGTCGGGCGCGTGGCGAACCAGATTCCAACGATCAAGAAGAGCGCCGCGCCGAGGGCAGGAAGCCACATCGGCGTCTTCGGCTCATCCGGCGGGGGGGTGTGGTCGGTCATGGCAAGCGCGCTCTTCGCGGATAAGGCCTGAAAAACGGCCGCGCTGTCAAGCGGCCTTCTCGCGAAGACGCGCTATCATCCTGGTGTGACGTCCACGACGCTTCTTCGCGGCAGCCTCGCCGCGCTCTTTTTCACCATCGGGTTCACCGCCGCCTTCGCAGGCGCTGCCGGCAATGGCGCTCCATCCACCCCTCCACTCCCTTCGCTGCCCGGCGCGAACGGAGGGCCGCAAGGACCACCTGGCGCGTACTCGAGCGGCGCCGGGCCAACTGGTGACGCAGGTGCCCTCGCCGATCGCACGAAGCGCGGCGTCGTCGGCGTCGAGCGCGACGGAAAGGGGCTCGGCGTCGGAACCGTCCTCGCCAACGACGGGCGCGTCCTCACGGCGCTCTCCCCGCTCGGCGCGAGCGATCTGGCCGACATCCGCTACGCCGACGGCCACGTCGTTCGCGCGCGCGTCGGTCATCGCGACAGCGCGTGGGACCTCGCGCTCCTCGTCCCGCTCTCGGGGCGCTGGGTCGAGGGGCTCATGGCCAGCGAAGCCGATCCGGCCGGCCTCGAGCTGCGCGTCATGTCCCCGCGCGCACCAAAGGGAGCCCTGAGCGCCACCCTGAAAGGCCGCACCGACGCGCACTCCAAGACGGGCGATCCGCTCGAAGGCGCGCTCGACATCGACGCGAAGGGTGCCCTCGTCGGCGCTCCAATCGTCGACGCGGCGGGCAGCGTCGTGGGCGTCGTCATCCACGCGTGCAAGACCACCGACGCGTCGACCTGCGTGCCCACGATGATGGGCGCCCCTGTCGCCGCGCTCCGGAATTTCTTGGTGCGCACGCCGCTCAACGCCGTCGCGCCTGCTCCGTGGCTCGGCATCGTGGGCGCGCCCGATACGTCCGGCAACGTCCGCGGCGTGCGCGTGATGGCCGTCGCCCCGCAGAGCCCCGCCGAAAAAGGCGGCCTCAAGACGAGCAACGAGCGCGTCCTGTCCGACCTCATCGCCGCCGTCGACGGCCAGCCCGTCGACTCCCCCGAAAGCCTCGCCGACGTCATCGGAAAGCACGCTGTGGGCGAGAGCGTGAAGCTCCTTGTCTTCGGAAACGACAAATTTCGCGAGCTCACGGTCGTCCTTCGCGCCGCGCCGTAACCCCTCCCTTTCCTCGTTGACTTCGGTTACGGTACCGAGAAGATTATCCGTACTTGCGCGACGTTTGCGCGGGACCGAAGGAGCTCCGTGGCGCTACGAATCGAGGTTGCCGGCGAAACCAACGTCGGCATGAAGCGCAATCACAACGAGGACAACTTCTCGATCCTCGAGGAGAGCGGCCTCTACATCGTCGCGGACGGCATGGGCGGTCACGCGTCCGGTGAGGTCGCGAGCAAGATGGCGGTCGACGCGCTCAAGGACTTCTTCGCCGCAACGGCGCAAGATCCCGAGCGCACCTGGCCGTACAAGATGGATCGCTCCAAGGGCTACGAAGAGAACCGCCTCATCACCGGCATCAAGCTCGCTAACCTCCGCATCTACGAGAGCGCGCAGCGCGACGCCCGGCAGCGCGGAATGGGCACGACGATCGTGTCGATGTTCGCCGTCGAGGACGGCGTGTACGTCGCCCACGTCGGAGACAGCCGCGTCTACCGCGTCCGCGACGGCAAGATCGAGCAGCTCACCGAGGACCACTCGCTGCTGAACGACTACATCAAGATGAAGCGCCTCACGGCGGAAGAGATCGCGAACTTCCCGCACAAGAACGTCATCGTGCGCGCGCTCGGGATGAAGGACACGGTCAAGGTCGACACGCGCTACGAGCAGCCGCGCGCGGGCGACGTGTACCTCTTGTGCTCGGACGGTCTCTCGGGGCCGGTCACCGACGACGAGATGCTCCAGATCACGACGAGCGTGCCCGACCTCAAGGGCGCGGCGTCGCGGATGATCGAGCAGGCGAACAAGGCCGGTGGACCCGACAACATCACGGTCGTCCTGGCGCGCTGGGTCCAGTAGAGCTGCGAGCGGTGCGCGAGGGCGCTCCTGCCCCACCTGCTGGCCACCTGCTGCCCACCTGCGCGACCCTTATGCGCTCTTGCGAAGCGGCCGTACGACCCTAGAGTAAAGCTCGGAGGAGCTTTTGCTTTGCCACCAAGTACGTCCGGTTCCCCGCTGAATCACCCTGCGTTCCGGGCTCTCTGGATCGCCTCGATTTTCTCGTACGTCGGCACGTGGGTTCAAGACGTCGGCGAGAGCTGGCTCATGCTGTCCTTGACGCAGAGCCCGCTGCCGGTCGCGCTCCTGTCGACGTGCATGACGCTGCCCGCGTTTGCGTTGACCCTGCCAGCGGGTGTTCTCGCGGATCGCGTGGACCGGCGGCGCTTGCTCATCGTGGCGCAGGCGTGGCTGGCGCTGGTGGCGCTCGGCCTGGCGGTGTGGACGTGGGCGGGCTGGGCCACGCCGGAGGCGCTCCTCGTCGCGAGCGCGGCGCTCGGCGTTGGCTCGGCGCTGACGTCGCCGCCGTGGCAGACCCTCATCCCCGACATGGTTCCGCGCGCGCAGACCGGCGAAGCGGTCACGCTCAACTCCGTCGCGTTCAACCTCGCGCGCGCGGTCGGGCCGGCGCTGGGCGGCGTGCTGCTTGGCGCCCTCGGCGCGGGTGTCGCGTTCTTTTTGAACGCGGTGAGCTTCCTCGCCGTCATCGCCGTCCTCCACGGGTTCACGCACATCCGGCAAGCGTCGGAGCGCGCCGAGACCGTCCGTCGACGCGAGCCACTCCGCCAAGCGGTGCTCGCGGCATTTCGTGAGGTGCGTCGGTCGCGCGAGCTGTCGCGGTGCTACATCGCGGTCGCGGCGTTCGGCTTCGCGACGTCGGGCGTGACGGCGCTCCTCCCCAGCTTCGCGAAGCACGAACTCGGCACCGACGCGCGTGGGTACGGTGTCGTCGTCGGAGGCCTCGGCGCGGGCGCGGTCCTCGCGGCGTTCGTGCTCAAGCGCTTGCGTGCGACCGTTCATGCGCGAACGCTCGTGGCCTGCGCGATGGCGACGTACGGCGTGTGCCTCCTCGCGTTCAGCCGCACGCACTCGCTCGCCGTCGCCGCGCTGCTCCTGGTCCCCGCGGGCGTCGGGTGGCTCTCTTCGTTCACGACGATGAACGCGCTCGTCCAGCTGAACGCCGGCGCGTGGGTAAAGTCACGGGTCCTCGCGCTCTACCAGGTCGCGTTTCTCGGGGCGTGGTCGATCGGCGCGACGGTGGCCGGATCGATCGCGACGTCGGCGGGTGTGGCGAGCACCGTGACGATCTTCGCCCTCTTTGCGCTCTGCGCCGCGGCGCTCACCGCGCGGATGGGCCTGCCGGCGTACGACACCAGCGTCCGCAACGAAGGCGCCAGCGCGGTCGGCCGAACGATCTCGACGCCCCCTCCTGCCAGCGCGCGCGTGGGCTGACGCTTCGCACGCAACCTGCAGGCACCACGAGTCCTTCGAATGGGTCAACTCAGTGTGCGGTGATCCCCATCGGGCCGAGCGCGAAATAGGCGATCGCGATCACGACGAGCATCGCGACCGCGACGAGGCCGTAGTTGATGCGCGACTGCGAGGTGCTCCAGCCGTCCGCGTAGAACTTCCCCTTCGAGCGCGTGCGAATCTTCTTCTGCACGCCGCGGAGAAGATCCGGCTGCGGCGCCCCGGCAGGCCCCGCGTCGGAGGACCGCTTGAGGAGCGCGCGGATCGCGTCGTCGTCCTTGGAGTCGCGATCCTGCTCGTCGGTCTTTTCCTCTTCGGCGCTCATCCGATCTTCTCCCCCAGCCGCTTCTCGACGATCTCGCGGAGCATCGCGCGCGCACGGTGGATTCTGCTCTTCACTGTACCCGCCGCGAGGCCTGTGATCTCCTCGATCTCCTCGTAGCTCATCTCCTCGACGTCGCGCAGGACGAGGCACTCGCGGAAGCTCTCGTCGATCTCGAGGATGGCTTGCTGCACGATGTACTCGACCTGGCGACCGGCGAGCGCCTCGTCGGGGCGCTCGACCTGGCCGACGTTGGCGCGCCGCGCCTCGCCGAGAGGCACGCGCTCCGCGACGAGCTCGAGCTCCTGCTGATCGTCGGTGTGGCGGACGCGGAGGTATTTCGCCCTATTTTTGCAGAGGTTGATGGCGATTCGGTAGACCCACGTGGAGAGCTTCGACTCGCCGCGAAACGTGCCGATGGCCTTGAAGACCTGGACGAAGACCTCTTGCGCGAGATCCTCTGCCTCCGCGCGATTGCCGAGCATGCGGAGGACGAGCGCGAACACGCGGCGCTCGTACGCGCGTACGAGCTCGTTGAATGCGCGCTCGTCCCGCGCGATGAGGCGCTCGATCAGCTTTGCTTCGATCTCTTCGGGGAGCGCCACGTCGCGCCATGGTGCCAAACTATGGACACGGAGAGCAAACTCGTCTTCGTCGTCGTCCGTTTCGTCGTGCGATTCTTCTGCGTCTTTTTCTGCGTCTCCTTCGGGCGCGCCTCCGATCAACGCCGACCGTCGCGCCATCTCGCAGAAGGGACAGGGGCGCGTTCGAGAAGTTCCCGCGGCGCGCGCATCCTCGGAACGCCGCGTAACTGCCGCGCAAAGCGTGGTACTTTGGAGGAATGCGGGGGTGGCGAGCCGGAATGGTGGCGGCGATCGCGCTCGGCCCCGCCTCGGCGTGCGTCCTGTTCGAAGGGCCGAGCGACTATCCCCCGCGCGACGCGGCTGCGGTCACGGACGCGCCCACGTCTTTCGACGCCGGACAGGATGCGGTCGTGACAACCGACGGTGCAGGTGATGGGTTTTCGTCCGACGCGCTCGCCGACACGAGCCTGGGCGACGGCGCCATCGACGCCGCGCCTCCGCCAGCGGACGCCAACGGCGACGCGCTCGGCTGCGGCAAGAGCGGGCAGGGTTGCCAATCGAGCACGCAGTGCTGCTCGGGCGACTGCCTCACGGCCACGAGCAAGTGCAAGTGAGGCGCGGACGCGCCGGCGGGGGCTTGCGAAGGGGGGGGCCCAGCGGCTACCGTTTGATGCGTCCCTCCGGCGTCGTCTAATGGCAGGACAGCGGATTTTGATTCCGCTTATCATGGTTCGAATCCATGCGCTGGAACCGAGGCCCGTGAGGCGCCGCCCGCCCTGGCAGCTGGTAAATGCATCGAAGCTGCCGGTCCGCCTTCTGCATTAGTATCCTGACGGGGTGAGCGACAAGTCGAGCAGCCTGAGCGTGAGCGTTCAGGAGCAGGTTCTCCTGGACCTTGCTCGCTGGCTCGCGCGCGCGCGGCAGTATTCGGCGGGCCACCCGAGCTGCGCGGCGCTGGCGGACGAGACGCACAAGAGTCTGGCGCGCGCGCTGGTGCACGGCACACCGGTGGAGTACGCGATCACGCGGGACGACGCCTTCGTGGGCGGCGTGCCGGCGGTGCATCCGACGGTGCGCACGCGCATGGCGCCGTTCCTCTACGCGCGCGGCGCGCGCCTCGTGCGCTTCGCCCCCGGGATCTCTCGGGCCGAGCTGGCGACGTTCGTCGATCTCCTCCTCCCCCTGCCGCACAAGATCGCCGAAGCGGGCGGCCTCGCGCAGATCGCGCGCGAGCGGGGTGTCTCACGGGTCGAGGTCGAGGAGGTGGACGGCGCGCTGGCGGATGACGAGCGACAGGAGGGACGCGATCGCGAAGAGCTGAAGCGATTCTTCGCCGACTCCTCGCGCGCGATCATCGCGCAGCTCCCGATCGACGTGGA
Organism: Polyangiales bacterium; assembly: GCA_038231275.1. Lineage (GTDB taxonomy): Bacteria > Myxococcota_A > Polyangia > Polyangiales > Polyangiaceae > JANYHK01. Next base: position 722,714 of record JBBRLQ010000001.1, on the reverse strand, counting down.
CGTGGGAAAGCTCGGCGAGCTGCTCGAACGCGCAGACGTCGCGGCGAGCATCGTCGAGGACGAGTCGCGAGGCGGCGTCGCCGAAGGAGCAGCGGCGCTCGCGCAGCTGGCGCAGAACCATGGGAGCCGGCGGCGACGCGAGCCGTCCGATGCGATGGGCGACGTGCTTCGCGCGCTTTCGCCCGAATCGAAGTCGCGCGTGTTGCTCGGCTTCCCCGCGCTCGCGTTCGAGCTGCGCGGAGCTCTCATGTGGGCGCTCGGCGCGCTCACCGAGGACCAGCTCGCGTCGTTCGCGTTTCCGGCGATTCGCGCGGAGGCGACGGAGCCGACCGCGGTGCTCTATGCGCTCAGCCTCGTCGTGCCGCGTCCGCGCGCGCGCCTCGCGATCGTGCGGCGCATGGCCCTCCACCTCTACGACGTGCCGGACGACGAGGCGCCGCGCGTGCTCGGGGACCTCGGCGCCCCCGCGCCGGACTTCGACTCGTTCCGCGCCGAGCGCGAGCTGCTGGGGGACGCGGCGCGACGGGCGCTCGTGACACGGAGGCCGTTATTTGCGCTTCGTGGCGGAGCGACGGCGAGCCCGGTCACCAAAGGGGAGCCCGACTATGGGCGCGTAATGACCGATCTCGTGACCGCGAGCGCCGCGGTGCCGGGATTCCCGGAGCTGTGCGAGCGACTGCCGGCGGCCGCGCGCGCGATCGAGGAGCAGGGAGGTGCGGCGGCGACGCTGGGGCTCTTGCGCGGTCTCGGCGCGGTCGGTGGGCCGTCCGAGCCGTACGCGGTGCGCGCGCTCGAGGCGATCGCGCAGGGCGAGTCGGGCGCGCGGCTCCTCCCTGCGCTCGACGTCGCGGTGGCCAACGCCGACGAGCGCGCGCTCGCCGAGCTCGGGGCGCTGGCGCAGTGCCTGGTGCGCCAGAACGCCGAAGCGGCGTGCACGCTCATGGAGGAGACGGAGAACCGCAAGCTCCGCCTCCTCCTCTCGAACGCGCTTCCCGCCGTCGGGCCAGCGGTCGTCCCGCTCGTGCGGCCGCGCCTCAAGTCGACCAAGTGGGAGGTGGTGCGGAGCTTCGTCCAGCTCGCCGCGCGGGTGGGCGCGACGCCGCGCGATCTGATGCCGATCGCGCGTCACGCCGACGAGCGCATTCGCGCAGAGATCCTCCGCGCGCTCCGCACGATGCCCGCCGACGAGGTCACGCTCGACATCGTCATCGGATACCTGAACGATCCGTCGCTCGAGGTGCGACCGCTCGCGCGCGCGATGCTGGACGGGACCGATCTGGTCGTCGGGAGCGCCGCCGTCCCGCGCCTCGAGCGGATCGCGAAGGACGAGAAGCAGGACGACAATCTCCGGCACGCGGCGCTCGGAGCGCTGGGGCAGGGCACGATCGACGAAGCCGCCGAGGCCCTCTTTCGCTTCATGCAGCCGGGGAAGCTCATCGAGTCGAACGCCGTCACGGCGATGCGCGACGTCGCGGCGGCCGCGCTGTACGCGTCGCCGAGCGAGGCAGGGAAGCGTCTGTTCGCCGAGGGCCTCGCGTCGTCCGTGCGGCGCGTCCGGCGCTCGTGCGAGCGCGCGGAGGGGGGCTCGTGACGGGCGACGCCGCGACATTCCTCGTCCCTCAGGTCGACGAGCTCCTCGCCGACGCCGGGCGCGCGATCGAGCGCGGCGCCGAGGTGAACCAAAATACGGTGCGCGCGCAGGCCCGTGAGATCGTCGCCCGCGTCGCCGCGCGCTCCTTCACGCTCGACCCCCGCAGCTACGCGAAGGGCCTCCCCGACCACGCCGCGCACGCGACGAACACCGCGTTCGTGACCGCGGCGCTCGCCCTCGAGGCCGAGCACGCGCAAGAGATCTGCGTCGAGATCACCGCCGCTGCCTTGCTCCACGACGTCGGGCATCTCCTCCTTCCCAAGGAGCTGTCCGGTGTGCCGGAGCCTCTCCTCGACGAGGCGGGTCGGGCGGTGTTTCGCCAGCACTCCGTCCTCGGCGCGCGAGGCCTGCTCGCCGCGAGTTGCCCGCCGCTGTGGATCGCGACGGCCCTCGAGCATCATCGCGGCGTCGACGGAAAGGGTTATCCCGAGCTCGCGTCGAACGAGGCGCCGACGTCGCTGGTGCGGCTCGTCTCGCTTGCGAGCTTCGTGGATCGCAAGCGAGCGTCGATCGACGGGCGCTGCGACGAGCCCGAGCAGGTGCTGGCGACCGCGCTGTCGCTCGAGGGCAAATATTTCGAGGTCGGCCTGGTCGCGAGGTTCATGCGGGCGCTCGGCGTGTTCCCGCCGGGGACGACCGTGGAGCTCTCGAGCCGCGACCCGGCGCTCGTCGTTCGCGCCAACGCGAAGGAGCCGCTACGCCCTCGGGTGATCGTCCTCAGCGGCACCAACGCGGGCCGACGCCTCGACCTCGCCGAGGTGGACACAGCGGAGCGGCGCTACGTGTCGTCGATCGTTCGGGCGATCCCGCCGCCGCTCCTGCTGAGGGCGCGCGCGCCCACGTCCCATCCACCACCCGCGCCGCCGGAGGCCGTTCCGAGGTCCAGGCGCTCGACGATGCCGGCCGCCGCGACGGCGAGGCGAAAGGCGGCAGAAAAGGCGCGGCCCGCGCCGATCTCATCACCTCCGCGCGGACGCGTCTCGGAGAGGCCGCTTGCGAAGCGCCGCGATCCTCGGGTGGAGGACGGTGCGGAGCCACCGCGAAGCGAGTCGCTCGACGCGCCGCGCCGCCCCGCGAGCGTCCGTCCCGCTGCGCCCGCCCCCGCGCCGGCGCCGCGAGGGCGATTGGGCGCGCTTGGGATCGACTCGGTTCTCGAGATCACCGTCAACAAGGCCCACCTCGCGACGCTCAAGCTCGAAGCCCGCGAGGGCATCGTACTGTCGCGCATCGATGGCTTCGCGACCCTGGCGGCGATCGCCGAGGCGCTGAAGATCCCGTCCGCGCAGCTGATGCCGATCGCGACGCGGCTCCTCTCGCGCGGCGTCGTGCGGCGTCGCTGACTCGTCCGACCTCAGCCCGACCTCAGCCACGACCTCAGCCCCGACCTCAGCCTCCCATGCCCGCGGCGTGCGCCGCGACGCCGATGAGCGCAGCGCAGGCGCCCGCGAAGACGCAGGCGATCAGAACTCCCCAGAACGGTGCATCGAATCGCAGGGCCATGTCGGTCTCCGTGGGACAAAGGGGGCGCAACGAGCGCGCTTGTACATCCTATCTACACGAGGCGTGCCATCCCGCGGCGGTCGCTAACGGCGCGGTTCGCGTCGCCAACGCGCCATGGATTGCGCAGGTTGAGCAACGCGAAGGAACAATCTGCTCGAGCTGCGCAGCACGATTCTGGGGAAAAAGGATGCGCTCTCGAGATCCAAGCTAGCCTCCGGCCGTCCCACAGCGCGGAGGAGCCATGCGGATCCCGACTCAGACATGGTGCGCGCTCGTGGTCGCGCTGCTGTTCACTTTTTTCTGCGCTCCGCAAATCGCGGAAGCCGCGCCGCTCGACGCCAAGGACGTACCCGGCGAGCTCAAGCCGTGGTTGCCATGGGCGATGCGCGGTCACGAAGCAGAGTCGTGCACCGCGTTCCGCTCCGGCGACGCGAACGCGCGCGAGTGCGCGTGGCCCGGCAAGCTCGCGCTCGCCATCGACGCGAAGGGCGGGCGCTTCACGCAGACGTGGCACGTCGAGGCGAAGCAGCTCGTGCGCCTCCCCGGTGACGAGAAGCGCTGGCCGCTCGACGTGAAGATCGGCGCCGCGCGCGGCGTGGTCGTCGCGCGTGACGGTGTGCCGCAGGTCGAGCTCGACAAGGGCGATCAGACCGTCACCGGATCGTTCCTCTGGGACTCGCCTCCCGAGTCGCTCCAGATCCCCCCGAGCACCGGCCTCCTCGCGCTCACCCTGCGCGGCGCGCGCGTCGACGCACCGAGCCGCGACGCGAGCGGCGTCGTGTGGCTTCACAAGAGCGCAGAGAAAGAGGAGGGCGAGAAGCTCGAGATCACCGTGCACCGCAAGGTGACCGACGAGATCCCGCTCGTCCTTACGACGCGCATCGAGGTCGACGTGGCCGGCAAGAGCCGCGAGGTCCTCCTCGGCAAGACGCTCCCCGACGGCTTCGTGCCGATGTCGCTCGAGACGCCGCTGCCCGCGCGCGTCGAGGCGGACGGTCGCTTGCGCGTGCAGCTCCGGCCGGGGACGTGGCAGATCATGCTGATCGCCCGCGGCGAGGGCGTGAAGAAGGAGCTCGCACGGCCCAAGCCCGAAGGCCCGTGGCGCGAGGGCGACGAGGTGTGGGTCTTCGAGGCGAAGAACGATCTGCGCGTGGTCGACGTCGAGGGCGTGCCGGCGATCGATCCCCAGCAGACGACGTTGCCCGCGGACTGGAAGCGCCTGCCCGCGTACCCTATGAAGCTCGGCGACGTGATGCGCTTCGTCGAGAGGCGGCGTGGCGACGCCGATCCTCCGCCGAACCAGCTCACGCTCGTCCGAAACCTCTGGCTCGATTTCGACGGCTCCGGCTACACGATCTCGGACAGCGTCCACGGCTCCCTCACGCGCGACTCGCGCCTCGAGATGGCGCCGCCCACGGTCCTCGGACGCGTATCCACGCGGAACGCGAACCAGTTCATCACGCACCTCGGCGACGCGAATTTTCGCGGCGTCGAGATCCGCCAGGGCGCGCTCGACGTGAGCGCGGACAGCCGGCTCACCGGAGATCCGAGCGACGTGCCGGCGGTCGGGTGGAAGCACGACTTCCATCAGGTCAGCGGCGAGCTGCATTTGCCGCCGGGCTGGCGCCTCTTGCACGCTTCGGGCGTCGACGACGTCCCCGGCACGTGGGTGCGCCACTGGTCGCTGTTCGAGCTGTTCCTCGCGCTGGTCCTCGCGCTCGCGATCGGGCGTCTGTACGGCGTCGCGTGGGGCGGCCTCGCGCTCGTGATGCTCGGGCTCACCTTCCCCGAGGCGAACGCGCCGAAGTGGGCGTGGGTCGCCGTGCTCGCGTTCGAGGCGCTGGTGCGTGTGCTCCCAAACGGCGCCGTGTCGAAGCTGCTGCGCGTCGGGCGCATCGGCGCGTTGGCCGTGCTCGTGATCGTGAGCCTCCCCTTCCTCGTCCACCACGTGCGTGAGGGGATGTACCCCGCCCTCGCCAACCCCGGCGCGATGATGACGACCGTGGACGCGCTCGCCGTGGGCGACGTGTCCGCGACGCGAAGCAGCATCGACCAGGACGGCAAGAACGAGCCGGCGCCCATCGAGCTCGCGAAGAAGGCGGACCTCGGTGCAAAGGCCGCCGAGGCCGAAGCGAACGACGAGCCCGCGGCGCCGCCGGCCGCGAAAGCTGGCGATGTCCCCGCGCAGGCCGCGCAGCTCGCGCCGACCCGCCAGGCGTGGGCGCAAGGGCAGGGCTCTGACGCGCAGAAGTCGAAGGGCGGCCGCGGATCGTCCTACGGCTACCTCCAGCTGAACGCCGAGACCTACGATCCGAACGCGATCGTCCAGACGGGGCCTGGCCTGCCGAAGTGGAACTGGACGACCGTGTCGCTGAAGTGGAGCGGACCGGTCGAGAGCACGCAGCGCATCAAGCTCATGCTCCTCTCGCCTGCCGTGAACCTCGCGCTCGCCTTCCTGCGCGCGGCGCTCGTCGTTCTGCTCGTGCTGCGGATGTTCCCGTTCGTCGATCGCTTCTTGCCGCCGGCGCTTCGCCGCAGGGGCGTCGCGATCGGCGCGACCGTCGCCGTCGCGCTCGTGGTGTTGCTCGCGCCGCGCATCGCCGGCGCCCAGGGCTTCCCGCCTAAAGATCTGCTCGACGATCTGCGCGATCGAACGCTCGCGCCGCCGACCTGCCAGCCGACGTGCGTGTCGAGCGGCCGCATGCTCCTCGAGGTGCGCGGCAAGACGCTGCGCGCGCGCATGGACGTCGACGCGCTAGCGCGCACCGCGTTCGTCCTCCCTGGGAGCCCCGAGCAGTGGACGCCGGACTCCGTCACCCTCGACGGACAACCGGCCAAGGCGCTCCTCCGCACCGACGGCGGGAAGCTGTGGCTGGCGGTCGACGCCGGGAGCCACCAGGTCCTCGTCGAAGGCCCGATGCCCGACCGCGAGATCGTCCAGCTCGCCCTGACGACGAAGCCACATCGCGTAGAGGCGATCGCCGAAGGATGGACCGTCGCGGGTCTGCACGAAGACGGCCTCTCCGACGACAACTTGCAGTTTACACGCATTCATGGCGCGGGCGCGGCGGGCGCAGGCGCGTCGCTGCAGCCGGGCGTGCTCCCGCCGTTCGTGCGGATCGAGCGGACCCTGCGCCTGGGGCTCAACTGGCAGGTGGAGACGCGCGTGGTGCGGGCGACGCCGCTGGGCGCCGCCATCGTCCTCGAGGTCCCGCTTCTGCCCGGCGAGTCGGTGACCACGGCGGACGTGCGCGTCGTCGGGGGCAAGGCGCTCGTCAACATGGCGCCGAGCGCGACGGACGTGTCGTGGCGCTCGGTCCTCGAGCAAAAATCGCCGATCAAGCTCGTCGCCCCCAAGTCGCTCGCGGCAACCGAGTCGTGGCGCATCGACGTGGGTCCGATCTGGCACGCGAGCCCGAAGGGGATCCCGTTCGTGCACACGGCGGCGACGGCGCTGCCGGAGTGGAGGCCGTGGCCCGGCGAGGAGGCGGTCGTCGAGATCTCGCGCCCCGAAGGCGTCGCCGGGCAATCGCTCACGATCGATCACGTCGCCTACGACGTCAGCCCCGGCCTCCGCGCGACCGACGCGAGCGCGACGTTGACGATCCGGGCGAGCCGCGGTCTCCCTCACACCGTCACCTTGCCGGACGGCGCGCAGCTCGAGTCGCTCGCGATCAACGGCGCGGTGCAGCCGATACGGCAAGAAGGCCGCAAGGTGACCGTGCCGATCGTGCCCGGCACGCAGACGATCCGCCTCGCGTGGCGACAGCCCGACGGCATCGCGCCGATGTTCCGCGCGCCCGAGCTCGATCTCGGCGCGCCGAGCGTCAACGTGGAGACGACGATCGCGCCGCAGGGCGGCCGATGGATCTTGCTCCTCGGGGGGCCGCGCATGGGCCCGGCGGTCCTCTTCTGGAGCTTGCTCTTGGTGCTGCTCGTCGTCGCCGCGGCGCTCGGGCGGGTGACATGGACGCCGCTGAAGACGTGGCACTGGATGCTCTTGGCGATCGGTCTGTCGCAGGTGGACGTGGCGGCCGGCGCGATCGTCGTGGGGTGGCTGCTCGCGCTCGGATGGCGGGAGAAGAAGACGACCCTGCCGGGCGGCGCGCTCACGTTCGATCTCCGCCAGGTCGGGCTCGTGCTCTGGACGGCGGTCGCGCTGGTCGTGCTCGTCATCTCGGTGCACCAGGGACTGCTGGGCGCGCCGGAGATGCAGATCCAGGGCAACGGGTGCTCGGGCAGCCACCTCGCCTGGTACCAAGATCGCGCGGGGAACGTGCCGCAGGCCGCGTGGGTCGTGTCGGTGCCGATCCTCGTCTACCGCGGCGTGATGCTGTTGTGGGCGCTGTGGGTGGCGCTCGCGGTGCTCCGGTGGCTGCGCTGGGGGTGGACCGCGTTCACGACCGACGGCGCATGGAAGGCTCTGCCGAAGCCGCCTCCCCGCCCGCCGATGGCGCCGGTCGCGGGCTACGGGCCGCCGCCGCCGTATGGGCCGCCTCCTTACGGACCGCCGCATGGTCCGCCGGCGCCGCCCCAAGCGCCGCCGCAAGCCGCTCCGCCTCAGGGCCCACCCGAGCCGGAAGAGCCCCCGAAAATCTGAGCGCGATCACCCGACAGGTAACGCGCCTGACCTCACCGCGGCTCGGCATCATGCCGCTCGACCGACGGCGCCGAATGGTGCACCCTGGTTCTCGTGAGCGAACCGACGCGAGGACCCCGGCCGCAACAGCCGCGACCGCCCGCCACCCAAGCGGTGAGCCCGGTTCGCGCCGCGCCGCCGGTCCCTCTCGCGCGTCCCGCGTCGCGGCCGCCACCGCCTGGACCGGGCGGCGCCTCACCGCCGCTTCCCCCTGTCGTGCCGCGCCGCCCGAGCGATCGGCCGCCGCCCGAAGACGGCTGGACCGACGCGACCACCGCCGAGCATCGCCCGCACCGCCTGACTGAGGAGATGCGCGGCGAGGCGCGGGCCATCGCGCGCGTCGCCGTCGAAGAGGCGCTGGCTCCTCTCGTGAAAGAGATCCGCGAGCTGACCTCCGCGCTCGAGCGCGAGAAGCGTGAGCGCGCGGAGGGAGACGCGCGCGCGATCCAATCGGCCGCGGCGGTCGCGAAGAAGACCACGCTGCCGGGGGTCGCCGAAGCGCCCGCCGCCGCTGCGCTCGTCGCAGCGCCGCTCCCACCGACGCCGCCACCTCCGTCGGTCGCCGTGACGTCGACCCCTGCCCCCTCCGTGGTCGCGGAGCTCGTGACGACGCCGACCGTGCCGCGCGTGATGCCATCCTCCGGGCCGCCAATTCACGTCTCGATCGCGCCGCAGGCGCCGGAGCTCGTCTTCGACACTGTCGGGCTTTACACCGATTTGCCCGGCATGCTCGATGGCGCACGACGCCGACGCCGCAACGGGTGGCTCGTGACGTTGCTGCTGCTTCTCCTCGTGGGCGGGCTGCTCGCCGCCATGCTCGTGAGCCAGAGCCAGCCGCGCTGAGCGGTTCGCGGCGGCGTGGGGAAGGTTCGTTGCGCAGATGCGTATGACGTTCCGTCGCGATGCGCCCGCTCTCTTTCGTCCTCCTCGCCACGCTCTTCGCCGCCGCGTGCGCGCGAGGCCAGAGCGACTACGTCGGCGAGCCCGGCTACGCATTGCCCGGCGTCGGCGCCGCGGCGCAAGGTGACGGCGGCGGAGCGACGAGCAGCGGCGGAACCAGCGGCGGAACCAGCGGCGGAACCAGCGGGAACGGCGGCAGCAGCAGCGGGAACGGTGGCAGTAGCAGCGGGAACGGCGGAGGCGACGGCGGGAACGGCGGAGGCGATGCCTCCAGCGCCACCGACGCCGGGCACGACGGCGCGCCTCCCCCGAACGACGCCGGGTGGATGGACCCGCTCCTCAGCCTCCCGGATCCGAACGGCGTTCCGTGCGTGCCCGGGCTCGCCTCCGAGATCGGCTGCCCGCAGCTGAGCGTGTGCCGTCTCGCGTCGCCGACCGGCGGTCGCTGCGAGTCGTGCGACCAAGGCGGCTGCGGCAACTTGAAGGCGGCGTGCACGACGGGCAAAGACTGCGACATCCTCTTCGAATGCTACGCCGGCACCTGCACCAACTTCTGCCAGCTCGGGACGTACAACTGCGGCGCGATCGCCGACTGCATCAACGTCGGTCACCCGACGATCGGCGTCTGCCGTCCGTAGGGGCGAACCGAACGCGCCTCCGCGAATCTCGTTACGTCGAGAGATCGCCGGTGAGCACGCGCACCAGCGTCGCCTGATCGATGTTGCCGCCGCTCAAGACGATCGCGACCTCTTTCCCCGCGAGCGACGGCGCGAGCTTCACGAGGCCTGCGAGACCCGCGGCCCCCGCGCCCTCCACCAGGTTGTGCGTCGTACCCAACAGGAGGCGAATCGCCGAGGCGATCTCGCGCTCGGTGGCCGTGACGAATCCCGCCAGCCCCTCACGCAGCGCGCCGAACGTCGCTTCGTAGGTCGAGCGCGTCGCGAGCCCATCGGCGAACGTGTCGGCGCTCGCGGTCGTCACGGACTCTCCGCGCGTCCACGATTGGAAGATCGCCGACGCCTTCTCCGCCTGCACGCCGAAGACGCCCACGCGTGGCGCGAGCTCTCGCGCGACGGTGATGCAGCCGACGGCCTGCGAGCCACCGCCGACCGCGACGACGATGGCGTCGAGGCTCGGTCGCTCTTCGAGCATCTCGAGGGCCAGCGTGCCGGCGCCGGCGATGACGTCGTGGTTGTTCGTGGAGTGGACGAGGGTGAGCCCCTGCTCGCCGACGATGCGCGCCGCGACGACCGCCGACTCGTCGTAGTCACGCCCCTCTTCGACGAGGCGCGCACCGAAGCCGCGGATCGCGTCGTTCTTCTCGGGGTTGTTCCCGAGCGGGACGCAGATGGTCACCGGAATCCCGAGCCGCGCCCCTGCCCACGCGAGCCCCTGCCCGTGATTTCCACGCGTCGCCGCGATCACGCCGCGACCTCGCGCGTCCTCGCCGAGCCGCGTCAGCGCGCTCATCGCGTTCCGCGCCTTGAACGCGCCCGTGGGCAGGTGGTTCTCGTGTTTCACGAAGACGCGAACCCCGTGGCCAACCGCCGCGTCGAGCGTCGGGTAGCTCCGGAGAGCGGTCGCGGAGAGATGCGGCCGAAGGCGCACCGCCGCGTCCCGAACCTCGTCCAGCGTGACCTTCACCGCCGGCTCAGTAGGGATTGTCGCTCGTATCGGCCGGCTTGGGCTTCGGCGGCGGCGGCGTATCGGTCGCGGTCGCGGTCGCCGTCGCCGTCGCGGTCGCCGTCGCCGTCGCGGTCGCCGTCGCCGTCGCGGTCGCCGTCGCCGTCGGCTCCGTCGTGGCCGTGGCCGTCGCCGTCGGTCGCGCCGTCGGTCGCGTCGTGGGAACCGGTCGTGTGGTCGCGGTCGCCGTCGTGGTCGCCGCCGCGGTCGTCCCCGCATCCTTCGCCGTCGTCGGAGCCGCCGCGTCCACCGCCGCGGTCGTGCTCGCGCTCGGCATCGCGCTCGCCGACGTCGTCGCGCTCGGCGTAATCATGACCGGTGTGCTCGCCGGCGGCGGCACGGTGCTCGTGGGCGACGGCCCTGGGTTGCCAAGCCCCACGAGCTCGGGCTTCAGCGCGACGACCACACCGCCGGCCACGACGAGCGCGAGCAGCAACCCAACGAGGAGCCCGGCCGAGCCCCCCTTCTTCGGCTCGTCGGTGATCGAGCGCGCGGGCGCAGCAGCCTGCGGCATCGCGCGCGCCGGAGGATCGGTGCGACGCAGCCCCTGCGTTGCCGGCGCAGGCATCGGAGGCACCGGCGTGGCCTTCGCGACGGGCGACTCACGCGACGTCTGCACGGGGTGCGACGCCGGCGATATTTCCTGACGGAGCGTGGCCCCGAAATCGTCGATCGGCGCGGCGACCGGCAACCCCTTGAGCGTGGTCGGCGCGGCGGGCACCGTGGCCGCGGGCTCCTCCTCCTTCTTCGAGGTCGGGGCGGCCGGCTTCTCGAAGAGCGGGTTCTGCCCGATCTCGTCGAACGATCCGCCGGCCTCTTTGAGCGCCTCCTCGAGGAGCTCCGCCGTCTGCTTCATGATGGTCGGCTCGTGGACCGGGTCCTCGTAGCCACGCGCCGCGCTCGCCGCGCCGAACATCCCTGCCGTCTTCGCCATCGGCGGAGGCGGCGTCGACGCCGGCGCGAGCCCCATCATCGTCGCTTTCTGTTTGAGCTCCGGCCGCGGCGCCGCGCTCGCCGCCGGTGCCGCGCCAGCGGCGGGTCCTGCGCCAGCGGCGGGCCTCGGCGGATCGACCATCGATGCCGCCAGCTCCGCCGAGTTGCCGACGAGCGTGGGCTCCGCTTCGTCGTACATGCTCCCCGCATCCGCCGGCTTCGTCCCGATCAGCTTGTCGATGACGACCCGCGAGCTGTCGTCGATCTTGATGAACTTGACGCCCATGCCGGCGGGCCGCTCGCCCGCCGCCTGCGTAGGCTCGCGCTTCCACACGACGCGTCCGACCCCTGCGATGACGGCCTTGTCGCCCGCGATCCGGATCTCGAATTTGAGCAGCGTGCCCGGCGGAAACGGCGTGGGCGTCTTGATGAAGATGCCGCCCTTGCTCACGTCGTGCGAGTGGTTCTCGATGAACTCGTCGACCGTCGCGCTCTTGTACCGGACGTTCAAGCTGACGATCTTCGCCCGCTTGTCCTTGCGCGTATCTTGGCTCATCTCAGGGCTCTCCGTACCTAAGCAACATCTAGCTTGCCTGATGGTACCAAAGGCCGCCTCACAAACGCCAACGAGTGGCGCGCGACCCGGTGCTACGCTCGTGGTTTCGAGGGAACCGTGCCCGGTACCGTGCGCCTGAAGGCCCCTGACGGGCCGCATTTTCGAGCCCATGCGCGGCGCCCTGTGCGTCTCAAGGCCACGGTGTCGCATCCACGCTCGGGCTGGGAGCGCGACGCCGACGTCTTCGACATCGGTCTTGGCGGCGCTTGCATAAGTGCCAGCGAGCCGCTCGCCGAGGGGGACCGCGTGAGCATCGGGTTCGTGGCGCCGTCCCTCTGGGATCCTCTCCTCATCCCCGCGCGGATCGCGTGGCTGCAGCCGGGCCGCGGGCTCGAACAGGCGCGCGCCGGCGTGGCCTTCGATCACGTGGGCGACGTGGCGATCTTGGCGCTCTTCGAGCTCGTGGGCACGCTCGCCTTCGAGTGACGACCCTGGGGGAACCCTAGGCGGCGCCCGCGACCGCTTCGAGGCGCGCCGCGAGCGCCAGGACGGACTCCTCCGAGCCGGGCGGCCCGAGGATTTGGAGCGAGCGCGGCAAGCCGTCTTCGAACGTGCCGAAGGGGATCGCGGCGGCTGTGGCGTCGATGAGGTTCCCGAGCTTGCAGAACGCCTGCAGGTCGTAGTCGAACGCGGCGCGTCCGTGGCGCGGCGCCGGGACGGTCGCCATCGGCGCGACGATGAGCCGACCCTCGGCCCAGATCGCGCGCGCGGCGTCGACGAGTCGCTGGAGCGAGCGCCCGACACGGGCAGGATCGTCGTAACGAAGCGCACCCGCGAGATGAGTGCCCGCGAGGAGGATGCCCGTGTTCGGGTGCACGCGCTTGTCGAGTCGACCGCCGGTCATGAGGCCGAGGAGCACCGCGGGCAACGCCTTCGCGACGGGCAACTCGCCGCCCGCGACGAAGTGATCGAAGTTCGCGCACACGTACGCGTTGTAGATCGCGTTCGCTTTGGTCGCGGAGGGCAAACGCCGCTCCGGCTCGAAGCGCACACCGGCGGCCATGAGCGCGCGCGCCGCGTCGCCGTAGAACGTCGGCCACTCCCCTGCCGACGCGGCGTCGGGCGCGTACACGACCACGTCGTCCTTCTCGACGCGCGGCGCCATCACGTGCGCGCGCAAGTGCGGCCTCATCGCGCGGATCACGTCGCGGCAATCCGAGGCCGTCTTCGCCACCGGTCCCCACCCGAGGAGGTGCGTGAAGAACGGCGGCATGAACGGGAAGTGCTCGCCCGTCGTCGGCCACGCCTCGCACGAGAGGCGCACGCCGGTCACGCCACAAAACCCCGCGGGCATCCGGATCGAGCCGCCGAAATCGCCGCCCCAATCGAACGCCGCCATGCCGAGCGCCACCGCGACCGCGCCTCCGCCGGTGCTCCCCCCCGACGTGCGCGTGCGATCGAACGGGTTCTTGGCCGCGCCGATCAAGTGGTTGTCGCACTCCGCCGAGAACGCCATGTCCGGGCAGCTCGACTTTCCGAGGAACACCGCGCCGCATTTTCGCAGCGCGACGTACACGCGCGACGACCGCGTGCTGATTCTCCGGCGGTGTCTCCACGAGCCGCCGGTCGTCGGCAGGCCGGTCACCTCCCACGTGTCCTTGAGGACGAATGGCACCCCTCGGAGCGGCGCGTCGTCCGGAGCTTCCTCGTCCACCGCCGGCGCGTCGACGACATGGAGCACCGCCGCATACTCCGCGTTCTTCTCGCGGATCGTGCGCCGGCACTGCTCGACGGTGAGATCGAAGAGGCTCACGTCCTCACGTCCTGTCGCCGTCCGTCACCTACCGCTTGCCCTTCTTCTTGGGCTGCTTCTTTGGCTTCGGCAGATCGTACTCGATCGTCGGCACGAGCTTCTTGCGGCGCTTGTCGACCTCGGCCTGCAGGGTCTTCACCGCGAGGGTACGTGCATCATACAACCTTCGGGGCTTTCGGTGGATGCCGGGATCGCTGAGCAGCGCGTACGTCAGCCACGGGAAGACGGCGGTGACGTCGCAGTGCACGTACATCGAGCCGTACTGGACGCTCTCCGCGCTGACCTTGCCCCATGTGTGCCCCTCGCCGGCCGGGCACGACGAGAGCGCGCCGTTGTCGACCGGATCGACGCAGAACTGAACGTCGTAGTCGAACCCGTGCGTCGGCACGCCGAGGATCTGGTCGAGGAGCGGCTCGCCTTGCAGCGTGTAGTTCTTGGGGACGCCGCCGCCGAGGATCCAGATCGCCATCTTCTGCTTCAGCGTGCCGAAGCAGTGGTGCTGCATCGCGCCCATCTCGAAGACGTCGTCGTTCACGTCGATCTCGAGCTTGAACTTGTCGCCGAGGAGACGCTTCAACTTGACGATGTTGAGAAAGATCGAGCCGTCCTGCACCGCGCCGACGAAGATCGGCACGCCGTAGCGGTACGCGGTGGCGAGCAAGGAGGGCGATTCGATGCCGAGCGCCTCTTCGATGTCGGCGACCGCTTTGCCGAGGAGGTAGTGGAGCTCCACCGTCGTCATTCGTTTCTGAAACTCGGGCGCGCGGAGGATCGCGCTGAAGAGCTTGTCGGTCTCGAGGAGTGTCTCCTCCCAAAAGCCGAGATCGTAGATGCGGATGATGCGCGCGAGGCGGTACTGGAGGTCGCCGGCGTTCGGGTCGATCTCGCGGATGCGGTGGCCGATGATGCGGTGCGCGTCGTGGTAGAGGTTCGCGCCCGTCGTCGTGAGGCAGTCGACGAGGCCGCGCTCGATGAGCGGGATGATGCACGACTGGTGGAGGCCCGCCGGCGTCATCGCGCCGCTCATCGTCAAGAAGGTGCAGGTGTCGCCCTTCGAGCTCCTGCGCATCAGCTCGAAGGCGGTGCGCTCCTGACGGCCGACGTACGCGCTGAACATGTTGGCGATGATGTCGGTCGGGCTCTCGCGCCCGGTGATGCCGATGGGATGGACACGGCGCGCGCGCTCGAAGTCCTTGCGGAGCGACTTCTCGGGCGGGGAGGATTGCGGGGTCTTCGGCATGGGGACCCGCGCTTTTCTCATGCCTGGGTCGCCCCATCAACACCTTGCAAGTCCTTGCGCGACGGCCCCCACCCTGGCAGAGGAGATCCATGGTGCAGGGAGCGAACAGCTTCGACGAGCTCGCGCGGCGGCCGGATGCGTCGCTCGACCTCGTCCTCGGCGCGGCGCTCATCGCGAGGGACGAGTATCCGACGCTCGAGCCGGCGAGCCTCGTCGCGAAGCTGGACGAGCTCGCGGCACCGCTGGTCGGCGCGGGACTCGGGCCTTTGCCGGCGACCGAGCAGGCGAAGCACCTCGCGCGGCACATCTTCGAGGAGCTCGGGTTCAAGGGCAACGAGGCCGACTATTACGATCCGAAGAACAGCCTCCTGCCGGACGTGATCGAGCGGCGTGTCGGCATCCCGATATCGCTGGCGCTCGTCTACACGGAGATCGCGAAGCGCGCCGACGTCGACGCGACCGGCGTGTGCTTCCCCGGGCATTTCTTGGTGCGCATCGAAAGGAGCGCGCGCGCGGGCGAAGAGCCGGGGGCGATCTTGGTCGATCCGTTCTACGCGGGCCGCGTGCTCGCGGAAGAGGACCTCGTGCGGATGATCCAGCGCATCCCCGGCGAGCGCGAAGGGGGCCTGCGACCGGAGCACACCGCGCCGGCCTCCGCGCGCGCGATCCTCGTGCGCATGCTCGTGAACCTCAAATCGATCCACGTGTCGCGCGGGGACGACGCGCGGGCGCTCTTGATGCTCGATCGCATCGTGTCACTCACTCCGACGTCGGCCGCCGCGCTGAAGGGGCGGGCGCTCTTGGCGACCAAGTTGGGCGCCCACGAGGTGGCCCGGGCCGACCTGGCGCGCGCGTTGGAGCTGGAGCCGGACGCCGCCGACGCCGCCGCGGTTCGCAGGCAGCTCCTGAAGCTCCGCGACCGCCATTCGTCGTTGAATTGAATCGAAATCGAGGCGCCTGTGGCGCTTCGACTGTGAACGAAGTGCCACAGTCCCCCGCGAACCCGACTTGACGTCGGGTAGAGACGCGCGAACGCTGCAAGGGTTCGGTAGGGGTTCGGTAGGGGTTCGGTAGGGGTTCGGCGGGGGTCCGCCCGAGCGGCGATCCCCTGCTCACGATGGAGCGGGACGTGCAGAGAGGCGAGGTCTCCGGAGGATTCCTTATGAAGCGCAGTTGGACATCGAAACTTGGCGGGGCGCTCGGCGCGGCGCTCGTGTGCGTGAGCGTCGGCGAGGCGCGCGCGCAGGACGAGGCGACCGCCGCGACGGCTCCCCCGCCCGCCGTGGTGACGCAGGGTCCCGTTCGCATCGTCCGCCCCGGCGCGGTGCCCGACACGGTGTACTTGAGGGGCGGCGGCATGATCCGCGGCTCCGTCTACGAGATGGCGCCGAACGATCACGTCGGCCTCCTCGACTTCAACGGCGCGGCGAAGGTCGTCCGCTGGGCGGACGTCGAGCGCGTCGTCTTCGCCGATCCGACCCCTGGAGCGCTCGGACCGGCGGCCCCGGCGGCCGTTCCCCTACCTGCCACCGCGCCCCTCGCGGCGGCGAAGCCCGCGAAGGTCGGCCCACTCGTGCGCGTGCACATCCAGTCGAAACGCGGCGTGCAGCTCTATCGCCAACCGGCGACCGGCGGCAGCGGATGGGTCGAGGCGTGCACCTCTCCGTGCGACGAGGACATGCCGATCGGCGACGACTACCGCATCGCGGGCGCAGGTATCTTCCAGAGCAGCGATTTTCGCCTCGAAGGCGCGCCCGGCAGCCAAGTCGTCCTCAACATCGATCCGGGGACGCGCAACGGCATGCTCCTGGGCGGCGTCCTCGCCGCGGTCGGCGGCATCGTCGACTACATCTCGCTGTGGGTGCTCCTCGCGGGCGCCGCGCAGTCCTCTTGCTCCTCGGGCTACTACAGTGGCAGCTACCAAAGCGGCTCGTGCAGCAACGACGGCAAGGGCACGACGGCGGTCGGCCTTGCGATGCTTGCCGGCGGCACCGCGGCGATCGTCGGCGGCGTGATCATCATGATCGCGAACGGCAGCACCGGCGTCTCGCAAAACGAGTCCACAGCGAAGACCGGCTCCGCAAGGCCGATCGACGCGTACCGGCGCGACCCCATGTGGGCCACCGCAAGCACCCCCGTCGCGGGCCATGGCAGCGCGCCCGCGCTCTCGCTTCCCATTCTCTCGGGCAGCTTCTGATCGCGCGCGCGCGCAAATCGCGCCGCTTCCGTTGTAGACTCGCGACTTCCCTCTTCCTCCTGTGAGGCCTGGAGAATCGATGCGGAGCGTCTCCCTCGTGACTGGTTGGGCCGCGTGCATGCACCTCGTCCTCGTGAGCGTGCCGGCGCGCGCGCAGCAGGCGCCGGTGCAGCCGGTTCCGTATTCGACGAGCCAGCCGGTGCCCTACGGCGCCGCGCCGACCACGCCGCCTCCGCCCGCGCAGCCGCCAACGTACACCGCGCCCACGGCCGTCGGCGCCGGCGGCGACACGGTGGTCCTCAAGAACGGCGGGATGATCCGCGGCACGTTGATCGAGCTCCTGCCCAACGACCACGCCACGATTCAGATGCCCAACGGGCAAAGCGCGATCGTCCAGTGGGCGGAGATCCATCACATCGAGCGCGCTGCTGGGCCCGCGCCGACCCCAGTGTCGCCGACCGCGCCGCAGCCCTTGCCGTCGTCACCGCCGCCCAAACCGCCGAGCGGGCCGCTCATCCTCGTGCACGTCGAGGCGTCACGGAGAGTGTCGCTCATGCGTCGCGAGCCGGACAACGGCGAGTGGATCACGGCGTGCGAGAGCCCCTGCGATCAGCAGCTCCCCCTGAACAACGAGTACCGCCTCGCCGGCAGCGGCGTGACGCAGTCCGGCGAGTTCGAGCTCGAAGGAAAGCCCGGGCAGCGTGTCGTCATCACCGCGAACGTCGGCTCGACCGCGGGCCTCACGGGTGGCCTCATCGTCGCGGGCGTCGGCCTCCTCGTCACCATCGTCGGCCTCGAGGTGCTCGCGACGGCGGCCGCCGTGAACAACATCGACTGCGCCACGACGACCACCAGCACCGGCAGTTGCTCCTCGAAGAGCGGCGGCGTGGGTGTCGGGCTCGTCATCACGCTCGGCGGCGTCGCGGCGATGGCGATCGGCGGGATCATCGCCATCATCAACTGGAAGACTGGCCAGACGCAGGAGCTGCAGGTCCCGAAGGGCACTGCGCGCGCGTCGCTCGATCGCCCGCGCGACGACCGCACGTGGGCCCGCTCGCCGACGTGGAACGCGCCGACCCCCGCTGCGCTCGGCGCGCCGCGCACGACGGAGATCCCGCTCTTCTCGCGTTCGTTCTGACGCCTAGCGAAGCTCGCCGCGTGCGCGCGTGGGGCTCGATCGTCGCCGGGTGAACCGCACCAGTGTAGGATATCGTCCTACACTGATTTTCCTATGGCATATCAAGCACTAGTCGGCGCTTCGTGGTCCAACCGAGGTCCAGGCCTGGCTCCCGCCCGATCCGCCGCGGGTGGTCCTCGTCACTCCGTAGGGTGCTCTCGGAACGCCCAAGAGATGATGCTGATCGGGATGCGAATCTTGGCGTAGATCGCCGTCGTCGTTCCCATGTTGAACTTGTCGTAGTCGCGCACCTGCAGCTCCGCGCCGAAGAGGCTCCAGCCGAGGCTCGCCATGAAGCCCGGGTGCGGCTGGACGTCGATGAGGCCACCGACCTGGAGCCACAGGCCCGTCGACAGATGCATCACCTCGCCCTGCACGCCGAACGTCGCAGGTGTGAACGGTGACCACTCGTACGTCGCGCCGAGCGCAAAGAAGAGCGGCTCACGAATGCGAAGGATGCCCCCGCGGATGCGCGCAAAACCAGCCGGCTTGTCGACATCGGCGTACGCGCGGCCGTAGGCGCCCTCGATGTTCAGATCCCACGTGGTCGCGCGCTCGCCGAGATCGTCAGGCCCGCTGCCGTAGATCTTGCGACGCGGCTTCCGCGGGCCCTCCGGAATGACCGGAGGCTCGGCGACCGGTGCCGCATCGGTCATCGGAGTCGGAGTCGGAGTCGGCGTCGGCGTCGGAGTCGGAGTCGGAGTCGGCGTCGGCGTCGGCGTCGGCATCGGCGTCGGCGTCGGCATCGGCGTCGGACTTGGAGTCGGATTCGGAGTCGGCGCCGGCTCGTCGGCGAGCGCTCGCATTGGAAACGCGAAGGTTGCCGCGACGAGAAGCGCAGCGAAGCCGGTGCGGCGCATCACGTGCCCTTCGCCGTGTGGAGGCGGAACTCGGCGAGGAGCTCGAGGCTCTCGGTCGCGGGGAGCACCTCTTTGCCCGAGAGCGCGTCGACCACGCACGCGGCGAGCTTGTTCTCCGGCTTGTTGTCCGGCCCCTTCAGCTTCCCCGCGACGACGCCGATGCGCACCTGCAGCGTCTTGTCGGTGCCGAGGCTCGCGAGGTCGGGGCACGCCTTCGACGCGCCGTGCAGCGCCACGGCGAGCTTGTTCACCGCGCCGCTCAAGTCTTTGCCCTTCGATGCCGCGACGGCGACGTCGAGGTCCACGCCCCCGCCCGCGTCGCTCGCGGACGAGACCCGGATGCCGATCGGATCGCCGTACGACGTCGGCGCGTCGCCAGACTTGCTGCACGCCGCGCAGCAAAGGAGGAAGAGACCAAGCAACAAGGAAGGCTTCATCGGCTCATCTGTACTCTTTAAAGGCAAAGGGCTGAGTTTCCTCAGCCCTGGCCCGGCGAGCTCACGCTTGCCTGCTCGTGACGATTTGCCCGCGCCCTCCGAGAGGTCGCGGGCCCGTGATCACGGGTTGTCGTTCGACTGGCAGTTCGAGAGACCACCGTCGGTGATCTTGCAGACGAACGTCTTGCGCAGGATGCCGAACAGGAAGGCATCGTTACGCGCGACGACGGCCTTGTCGCCCGAGGCGCCAACACCGGCGTACGCACAGCCCGAGATCGCCCCGGCGAGAGCCGCGGCCGCGAGAAGCATCGAGATACCCTTACGCATTTTATCCTCCATAGAATTTGGAAAAAGAGAGTTTGGAAAAAGCGCACGCGAACCGACTGGACCGTGCGCCGAAATCAGATCACGGGCTGTCGTTATCCTGGCAGCTGCTGAGACCACCGTCGGTGATCTTGCAGACGTAGACCTTGCGCAGGATGCCGAACAGGAACGCGTCGTTGCGAGCAACGACGGCCTTGTCAGCGGAGGCCCCGACGCCGCCGTAGGCGCAGCCGGTGAGCGCGCCGGCCACGGCAGCCACAGCGAGCAGAGAGGCGAGTCCCTTCTTCATGTCATTTCCTCCCAGAATCAAAGCCCAGAGGGCCCTTGGTACAGCGACTTACTGCGAAAGTGCTTCCAGCCCACGAACTGCCGGGCTCAGGAAAACAACACACGACTCGTAGAGCATTGGGCTCGCTTACGTCAAGGACGTCACGAGGTCGGTCGTCTTAGCTGCCTGGCCCCCTTGGAGGCCGGAAACACGGCGGTTTGGACGAGCGACGCGGGCGAGGGTACGCGAGGCGCGGCCAAAATGCGCATTTTTGCGCGCGATCACGGCAAGGGGCGGGCTTCCTTGCGTTTCCTGGGGTCCCGGGTACGACGAGCCGATGCGCGCGGCTGGCCTCACCCTTTGTTGCGCGCTGGCCGCGATGGGGTGCGCGACGGGGCCTGCCGCGGTTTCGGCCGACGCCGGGCCCGAGGGAGGCGACGGCGGGACGTTCGAGGCGGGCAACACCTGCGTGAGCGCGCTCTCGTGCACCGTCGTGAACGACTGCGTGCGGCCTGGGACGCTCGCCTCGTGCTGGCAGTGCCTCCTCAAATGCTGCATCCCCATCACGCCCGGCAACGATCCGCGGCACGCGTGCGACGCGGGCAGCGCGTGCCTCCGCTCGACGTGCGACGGCGCCGGGAGCTGCAGCACACCGCTCCCTGCCGTCGACGGCACGGCATGCGGGACGACGTGCAGTGGGATCTTTCTCTCCGGCGAGTCGTCGTGCCGCAACGGCGCGTGCGTGGGAGAGGCGGCGACGCAAAAGCCGTGCGCCGATCGCTGCTTCGGGGACTACACGGGCTGCCCCGTGTGCGACGGGAACGGATGCGTGGCGAGCTGCGACCCG
Organism: Polyangiales bacterium; assembly: GCA_038231275.1. Lineage (GTDB taxonomy): Bacteria > Myxococcota_A > Polyangia > Polyangiales > Polyangiaceae > JANYHK01. The sequence continues at coordinate 701,689 of JBBRLQ010000001.1, read as the reverse complement.
TTGCCGAGCCATCCCGATCGCTGCTTCCCCTGATCGCGGTCGATCGCGATCGTGCTCGTGGGGCAAGCGTCGTCGCGGAGCGCGTACCTTCCTTCGTGCTACCGTGCCGGCATCGTGGCGCGCATCGCTAGGCTCCTCGTGGCAGGCGCGCTCTTCCTCGCGCTCGTGGCCGTCGCGGCACCCGCGCGCGCGCAGCTCCATTGGGACGCGACGGCCGAGGCGGGCGCGATGAAGCGTTTCCTCGGCAAACGACCGCGCGGCGCCTCCGACGCGGGCATCGGTCCGGCGGGCGAGCTCCACGGGCACGTCGCGCTGCTGCCGCTCCTGCGCGTCGGCGCGTACCTCGGGCACGACATTTCTCCGCAGCCGGGCGACACGTCCGCGCTCCAGATCACGTCGTTCGGCGTTCGCGCGAAGGTCTCGTCGCCGCTGCCCGTCGATCCCTGGCGCGTGTGGCTCTTCGTCGGCTTCGGCTACGCAGGCGTGTACGGACCGAGCTTCCACACCTCGATCGACACCGCTGGGACGCGCACGCCCACGCTGGCGACCGGCGCGGGCGGCGGCTTCTTCGAGCTGCCCTTTGGAGTGGGTGCATCCTACAAGATTCGACGGCCTTGGCACCTCACGGCCGAGCTGTCCGGTCGGGCGACGTTCGGATATTCGGGCAGCGTCTTCGACGTCGACAATGGGCGCGCAGGCTTCGCGGACGGTCAGCCGCAGCTGCTGCTGTCCAACCCGGGGGCGCCGGTCTTCGCGCTCGGGCTCATGGTCGGGGTGCTCCTCGACATGTAAAATGGACGCGGAAATGGCGTGGCGTTGTCGGCGCGGCGCCGGGTGCTCCGCGGGCCCGTGTGTGATACTTCAGGAATTCCGTTCATGTCCGCCGAAGAGCCCACGAAGTCCGAGGCAGGCGCGTCCCTAGAACCGCCGTCGAGCGGCCGGGATCACCGTCCCAGCGTGCGCGCGGGCGGGGCGGCGTCGCTCATCGGCAGCGTGCTGAGCGGACGGTACAAAATCGAGAAGCTGTTGGGCGAGGGCGGCATGGGCGCGGTCTACCAGGCCGAGCACACCCACATGCGAAAGCGCCTCGCCGTGAAGGTGCTGCATCCGGAGATGAGCCGCCTCACGGAGGTGGTGCAGCGCTTCGAGCGTGAGGCGATGGCGGCGGCGCACATCGATCACCCGAACGTCGCGACGACGACCGACTTCGGCAAGCTCGATGACGGCTCGTTCTTCCTCGTCATGGAGCTGCTCGAAGGGCGGAGCCTCCGTGACCTCATCAACACGGGGCGGCTCGAGCTCGGCCGCGCGCTCCACATCTTCCGACAGATCGCCGCGGGCCTCACGCGCGCGCACGCGCTCGGCATCGTGCACCGAGATCTGAAGCCCGAGAACGTCATGCTCGTCGAGCGCGAAGGCGAAAGCGACTTCGTGAAGGTGCTCGACTTCGGCATCGCGAAGGTCCCGGTCGGAGAGCTCGCACACAAATCGAGCACCGTTACGGCGAGCGGCGACGGCGAGAAGGGGGCCGTGCTCACGCGGATGGGTATGGTCTACGGCACGCCCGAGTACATGGCCCCCGAGCAAGCGCTCGGGCAGGAAGTCGATCCGCGCGCCGACGTCTATGCGATCGGCGTGATGGGCTTCGAGATGCTCACCGGCTCGCGACCGTACGATCACGAGAGCAAGGTCGCGCTGCTCGGCATGCACGTGACGGCGCCGATCCCGCTCCCGAGCGAGCGATGCCCGGAGGCGCACATCCCGCCGGAGGTCGACGCCCTCATCAAGAAGCTGCTCGCGAAAGAGGCGAGCGAGCGGTACCAGGACGCGCGCGAGGCGATGGACGCGACGCTGACGGTCCTCGCCAACCTCGCCGCGCAGGGCCTGGTCGACGCGAAATACGCGGGCTCGCGGCCGCCCACGTCGAGCCAGATCGGCATGGCTCCGCTGAGCCAGATGGGCGCCGCCGGCAGCGCCGTCATCACCGCGCGCGGCGTCGGAGCAGAGGGCGCGGGCGGGACCGGACCGACGCAGCTCGTCGAACAGATCCCGACACCGCGCGTGAGCATCTCGCCGAGGGCCATCCTCGCGGCGGCGGGCGGCGTCGTGGTGCTCGTCGCGATCTTCCTCGTGGTGCTCATGACCGGCGGCAAGACCGGCGGCCAAACGAGCGCCGACGGAGGCGTGATCGCCCTCGGCTCGACGGCGAAGCCCACTGCGTCGGTGCCGCCGCCGCCGCCGATTCGCCCTGACGTGGAGGCGCGCATCCTCACCGCCATCGCGCTGGTCGACAAAGGGGACTACGGCACTGCGATCACGCAGCTCTCCGAGCTCGAGAAGACGAACGAGGGTCGCACCGACATCCACCGCGCGCTGCTCGACGCGTACATGGCGACGAAGCGCCCGAGCGACGCGATGGATGAAGTGGCGCGCGTGCTCAAGATCGACGCGGGATTTTCGCGCGACAAGGCGCTGCGCCTCCACGTTCGCAACGCCGCGCTCACCGGCGGCAAAGAGGCCGAGGACAAGGCGTTCGATCTGCTCGACTCGCAGATGGGCCCCGACGGGCCGGACGTCCTCTACGACATCGCGTACCTCGTGAAGGACTACCCGAAGGGGCAAGCCCGCGCGCGCGCGCTCCTCAAAAAGCCGGACGTGCGCGGCCGTTCCAGCGACGAGCTCAAGCTCGCACTCGAAGTGCGAGCCGCGTCGGAGAAATCGCCGTGCGAGATCCGCAAGATGCTCGATCACGCGGCAGAGATCGGCGACTTTCGCACCGGCGCGATCCTGAAGGGGTACCAGGCCTCCTCGGGTTGCGGCTTCCTCAACCGCCGCGACTGCTGGCCGTGCCTGCACGGCGACGGCTCGCTCACCAAGACCATCAAAGCGATCGACGAGCGCGCGAAGGAAAAGGCGCCGTAGCCGAGCACGCCCTCGCTCTCGCGATGAGCGGCGATCAGATGCCGAAGCGCGCGCGGTTCTGGCCGACGAACTCGACGTACGCCTCGCTCTCCTGATGCCCGGCGATCTCGCCCGTCTCGATCGCCGCCTCGAGCGCGCGCTTGATCTCACCGACCTGGCGCGAGGGCCGGAGGTCGAACGCCTTCATGATCGCGTCGCCGACGCCGCCCGGGAGCGGCGGCACCTTCGCGTCCTCTTCTTTGAGCGTCTGCACGCGCGCGGCGAGCTCCTCGATTTGCGAGAGGCCGCGCCGCTTCTTCTCGGGTCGCTTGGTGGTGATGTCCGCGCGCGCGAGGCACAGCAGATCCTCCAGGTGGTCGCCGAGCTCGCGCGCGAAGCGACGCACCGCGCTGTCCGTCCATGACTGCTCGTACTGGTTGGCGCGCAGGTGATGCAGGACGAGGAAGCGCACCGTGTCGCGCAGCGCGGGCTCCGGCGAGAAGAGCGGCATGCGGCGCTCGAGCTTGTCGAACATGCGCGTGCCGACCTCGGCGTGGCCGAGGAAGTGGACCTTGCCGTCGGGCGAGATGCTGCGCGTCTTCGTCTTGCCGATGTCGTGGAAGAGCGCGGCCCACCGCACCTCGAGGCGCGGCACCGCCTGACGCACGACCTGCTTGGTGTGCTTCCACACGTCCTTGTGGCGCCACTCGCCGTCGCCGAATCCGACCATGGCGTGGACCTCGGGGAAGATCGCGTCGAGCGCCCCAGCAGCGAGCAGCGCGTCGAGGCCGAGCTCTGGATCGGTCCCCATCACGACGCGGTCGAGGCGCGCGCGCACGGCGGCACCGTCCTTGGTCGCCGCGGCCCTGAAATCGTCGACCCCGGCGCGCAGGTAGCTGCTGGGCGCCTGGCCGCGCTCGGCGGTCTGGGCGGCGAGCTCCAGGGCGTCCATGGCCAGATCGACGTTGGGGGGGACGACGATTCCCATCGGGGGGACGCGCTCTTAGCACGCCAGAACGGACGCTGCCCCAAGTTCGCACGACCGGGGTTTGCGCGTCGGCGTCTTGGGGAGTAGATCGTCCACCCCTAAAGGATCGCCCCCCGCGATCGCCCTGAGAACCCCCATGCGCCGTACCCTGATCGTCTTCACAGCCGTCTCTTTCGCCATCGCCGCGTGCAGCGGCGCCAAGGGCTCCGACGACTTGTTCGGCGGATCGTCCTTCGATCCGGGATCGAGCTCGGGGACGAGCGGCGGGTCCTCGTCGAGCAGCGGCTCCTCGAACGGCGGAACGAGCGGCGGATCGTCGAACGGCGGCTCGTCGTCGAGCGGCGGGTCCACGTCGAGCTCCTCGTCGTCCTCGTCGTCCTCGTCGTCCTCGTCCTCGTCGACCGGCGGGACCGACGCCGGCAAGAAGGACGCCGCGCCCACCGATCCGGGCATTTATTGCGGCAGCACCACGCCGAGCTCGTACTGCAGCGTCGGCGCGCAAATTTGCTGCGCGACCGGCGTAAACGGCACGGTGCCTCCGGTCTACGCGTGCAAGGTCTCCACCGCACCGTGCGACGGCGTCCCCATCGCGTGCGACGACTCCGCCGACTGCGGCGCGCAGAAGTGCTGCGGCCAGTACAACTCCACGACCGGCTACGCGAGCGTCGCGTGCCAAGCGTCGTGCGCCGGCAGCGCGCCGAACGGCGACCTCTACGTCGAGCTCTGCGATCGAAACGTAAAGCCCGACACGTGCACGATCGGAACGACCTGCCAGCCGTCCGGCTCGCTGGTCGGCTTCTCGGTCTGCAAGTAACGACGCGCGTCGCCCTGACGGTCTAGGCGCGCGCCGCTTCCTTCGTCGACGTCGGCATCGACATCGGCGGCTGCGACAGGTGCTGGTCGTCGAACGTGCGCAGCTCGTCGCTCACCTTGCGCAGGTACTGCTGCTTCACGTGGAACGGCAAAAACGCGCTCTTGAAGCCGCTCAGCACGATCTGCTTCAAATCCTGGAAGGACAGGCCCATCTGCGTCTGGCAGAGGTACAGCTCCTTCGAGACCGTGGTGTCGGTGACGAGGCGGTTGTCGGTGTTCACCGTCGTGCGCAGGCCGAGGTTGAAATAGAGCTTGAGCGGGTGGCTGGCCAGATCGCGGATCGCGCCGGTCTGCACGTTCGACGACGGGCAGCACTCGAGCGGGATGCGGTGGTCGTTGATGTAGTGGAGGAGATCGCCGTCCTCGCGGAGGCGGCAGCCGTGGCCGATGCGATGCGCGCCGCACGTGTGGACCGCCTGCGCGATCGACTCGGGGCCGTACGCTTCGCCGGCGTGGATGGTGACGTTGATGTTGTTGTCGCGAACGAGCTGGAACGCGTGCTTGTGGTGCTTCGCGGGGTGATCGTACTCGGCGCCTGCGAGGTCGTAGCCGACGACGCCGCGGTTCTTGTACGCGACGGCGAGCTCCGCCATCTCGAGCGAGCTCTCGGCCGACACGTTGCGGATTCCGCAGATGATCACGTTCGATTCGATCCCGAACGACTGCTGCGCGGCGCGGAGGCCGGCGAGGACCGCTTCGACGACGCTGGTGAGCTTGAGCCCGCGACGCGTATGGAGCATCGGCGAGTAGCGGACCTCCATGTAGCGGACGTTCTCTTTCGCGGCGTCCTCGGCGAGCTCGTAGGCGGCCCGCGTGAGCGAATCTTCGGTCTGCAGCACGCGCAGCGTGACGTCGAACGCCTTGAGGTACTCGACGAGCGAGCCGCAGTTCTGCCCGAGGTTCATCGCCTTGCGGAGGCCGTCCTCGGAATCGGCGGGCAGCTCGACGCGTTGGCGCTGCGCGAGGTCCAGGATCGTCGAGAGCCGTAGGCTGCCGTCCAGGTGAACGTGCAGGTCCGTCTTGGGGAGTTTTTCGATGATATCGAGCGGGACGATCCGGAGCGGCATGCTGAAGGATACCACAAAACGCCCTAGGGCAGGGCCGCGAGCCGGGCGGCTTTTGGCGCGAGGCGCGGAGCGTGGAAGGATGAAGCCGTTATGGGCCTGATGGTTTTGGCGATCGCGATGGTTCCATTGGCGGCGATCGTTCCCCTCGCCCTCTGGGCACGTTCTCTCCGAGGGCGAAGCGCGCCGCGCGTGGCGATCGCGATCGCCTACGCGGCGCTCGCGTTGGGTGTCGTAATCACCTTGCTTGGCGCCGTCGCTGCAGAGCGACCCCTAATCACGGCCCTGGCCGGTGCCAACACCCCGGTCGACCGAGCACGCGCGCTTGCCGAAGGCATCTCGGAAGCCATGAACTGCAGCGCGCTCGCCGTCATCCTCTCCATCGCCGCCGCACTCTGGCTCCTCTTCATCGCACGGCGCCATCGGCCCACCCCCCCCTAACCAAAGCCGCTCGGCCCGAGGCCGCCCCTCCTTTGCCCCGTAAGGACACCACGCGCCGGCGCCTCGTCTTCACCCGCACCCATGGCGTCGCCGGCGCGAGGACTCACCCCGCCAGGGGCAAAGGAGGGGCGGCCTCGGGCCGAGCGGCGTGCGCGTGCGCGTGCGCGACCGTGCCCTCTCGCGCCGACGCGGCCGAGTCTACGGAATCGCCTTCGCCTCGGCGTTCGTCGGATCCAACCGAAGCGCCTCGTCCTTGTGCTTCTTCGCGAGCGCCCCGTTCTTCACCGCCACGGCTTCCGCCGCCCACTGCGCGTGAATCGCCGCGGCTTCCTTCGGAGGCGGGCCACACAGGATCGCGCTCTCGAGCTCGAACATCGCCGCGTCGTGCGCGCCGGTCGCGCCGAGCGCGCGCGCGTACTCGGCGTGCACACTCGCGGTCTCGACGTCGACGAAGAGCGTGCTCTCGCCGACCTTTTTTGCTTCGTCCCAGCGCTTGGCGGCGACCAGCTTCCCGAGAAGGAGGCGCCAGATCTTGCGATCGTGCTGCTCGAGCGGCGCCAGCTTCTTCAGGATGTCGATTTGATCCGCGTCGCGGTTCTCTTCTTTTGCGAGATCGAAGAGCCCCTTCAGAGGCTCGGACTGGACCGGATCGAATTTCGCGGCCGCGGTCAGCGCCGCTTTCATGCCGGGCTTGTCCTTCTTCGCCTCGGCGACGTCAGCGAGCGCCATTTGCACCTGGTAGCCGTCGCCGCCCGCCTTCTGGATGGCCTTGAGGTGAAGCTCCTGCGCCGGGACGTCCTTCTGCGCCTCGCCGATCTTCGCGGCGATGTAGTGCGACGGCATGTGGTTCGGATCGATCTTGAGCGCCGCGTCGATCTCCTTCGTCGCGTCGGCGATCTTGCGCGCGTGCAGGTAGGCGAGCGCGACGCCGAGGTGCGCGTTCGGATCGTTCGGCGCGGCGAGCAGCGCTTTCTGCGCCTCTTCGAGCGATTTGCTCCGCTCCTTCCAGACGAACTGGCCCTGGTACCGCGACAGGCGCTTCAACGCCCACGCGCGGAACTTCGCGTCGTACTCGCTCGCGGGGACGCCGAACGCTTTTTGGAGCACGTCGGGCGTACGTAGACCTTCGCCCCATAGCTTGAGCGCCTGGGTCACCTTCGCGGTGCCGAAGGTCTCGACGGTGAAGACGAGCATCTGGCTCGCGGCGTAGTACGCGACCGTGACGTCGAGGCCGTCGGAGGCGTGCGTGAACGCGCGGTTCATGTCGACCGCGCTGGGGAGCGCGTTCTTGATGAGCGCGGTGTAGAGTTCCGGATCGAGCTCGCGCTGCCACTCGGGACGGCGCGCGATCGTCTCGTACTCGCTGAGGCCTTCGGTGAACCAGCGCGGCACGTGGTTCTTCGACAGCTGGATCGCGAAGACGTGCCCGAGCTCGTGCCACACGACGTTGCCCCAGTTGAAGCTCTCGCTCTTGGGGCTCATCGCCGCGAGCACGCGCCCGAAGCACACGCCCTGAATGCCGATGTTGGGCAGGCCGCTCGTCCGCACGCTGAACTGCTCGCGCGTTTCGTAGAGCTCCACTTGCACCGGCGTCTGCGGCACGAAATTGTAGCGCCCCTTCATCGACCCGAAGGCCTCCGCGAGGAGCTTGGGCACGTAGCGCTCGAGGACCTTCTTCTCGTCCTTCGCGTAGCGGATTTTGAAGGGCCCCTCGGTCGCGGTCTCGTAGTCGTTCGGGATCGTCTTCTCGTAGAGGTTCAGCGTGTTGAAGACGCGGACGTTGAAGCCGTCCTTTCCGAACGCTTTCTTGATCGACTCGAAGCCGGCCGTCTCGTCGCCGGCGCGCATCTGGGTGAGGCCCAGCTCGCCCCACGCGCGGCCGTCGTCGGCGTCGATCTTCGTCGCCTCCTTCATCATCGCGACGATGTCGTCGTAGCGGTGCTCCCACTCGGCATACTCCGCGGCGATCTGGAAGAAGCGCGCGTACTCGGCGTTGCGCGACAGGACCTCCTTCTTGCCTTGCTCGTAGCCCGCGCGATCGTCGGCGAGGAAACGCGAGGTGGCCTTGAGGCTGAGGAGCTCCAGATCGTTCGGGTTGATCGCGAGGCCGGCGGCGATCGCCTTGTCCGCAATGGCGAGATCCATGTCGCGGAGCGCGAGGCCGGCGCGCACGGCGAAGGCGCTCGTCAGCTTCGGGTTGATCGCGAGCGCGTCGTTCACGAGCTTTTCGGCGGCGTCGAAGTCGAGCGCTTGGTCGAGCTTCACGCGCGCCATCAGGATCATCGCGGCCGCGCTCTTGGGGGCGATCACGAGCGCCTCTTTGACGACCTCCTCCGCGTGGCCGGGATCGTACTTCTCGAGGAAGAGCTCGCCGCGCCACATGAGTGTCTCGAAGCGCTTCTTGTCGGCGCGTTCGCTCTCGTTGAAGGCCGTGTTGGCGTCCTTCGCGCTGCGGAGCAGGTGCGCGGTGCGGCCGACGGTGGCGAGACCCTCGGCGTCGTTCGAGGCGATCGTCTGATCGTTGTACTCCTCGATGATCTTCATCAGCGGCTCCTCGGCGTCGGAGCGCTTTCCGATCGCGAGGCGGTACTCGCCGAGGAGCAGCTTCACGCGGCGGCCGGCGGGGCCCGTCGTGCCCTTGAGCGGCTCGAGGAGCTTGATCGCGTCCTGAACCTTGCCCTGCGCGAAGAGGACCTGCGCGACGACGGCGGCCGCGAAGCCGGCCTGCGCCCCGCCCACCTGCGCGCGTCCGGTGCGCTCGGCCTCGGCGAATTTTCCCTGCTCGTAGTAGACGCGCGCGAGGGCGACCTGCGCCGCCGCTTGATCGGCGCCCCGAATGGCGGCGAGCTCACGCTCCGCGCGCGGGTAGTCCGAGGTGCGCGCGGCCTCGAGACCGGACGCGAGCGGTCCGGTCGGCGCGGGCGCCTGAGAGGAAGACGCCGCGCGCGGCTGGGGCTGCGCGTGCGACGTCGCTCCGACGGCGAGCGACGCGGCGAGCGCGGCCAGGACGGTGACCCTTCGAATATGCATCCTTCGCACCTTGGACAACCCTCTCGCGCGGGCCCGCTTGGGTGGCGGGCAGGTGACGGCAATAGCGGCTCGCGCCCTCGTCATTGTGCTTCAGAGCCGCTCGACGTTCACCTCGTCTTTGCCGGGCATGATTTCGCCCGTCTCGGGATCCATACGTGCGGCCATCTCGATCGCGTCCTCGCCGTCGGGATAATATTTCTTGCGCACCCCGAGCGTGAAAAACCCCAGCGCACGGTAGAGCCGGATCGCCGGGGAATTTCCGCGTCGCACCTCGAGGTACACGTGGACGGCCGAGCGCTCCTTGGCGCGCTTCAGCGCGTGGTTCATGAGGGCGCGTCCGAGGCCTTTCCGGCGCAGCGACTCCTCGACCACGACGTCGAGGATGTGCACCTCGTCCGTGACGTGCCACGTGAGGATGAAGCCGATGACCGTGCCAGTCCCCGCGATGCGCGCCACGAACGGCAACGACCAGGGGCGGGTGATTTCTTCCTCGAGCTGCGCGGGTGTGGCGCCGCTCGCGAGGGAGACGACGGCGGGGATGTCCGCCAGCGTCATTTCGGCGATCGTCACGTCAGGCACGTCGTGGACCATTGGCCTCACGACGGCGCCGACGACGGGCGGCTGGGCGGCGGGCGGCTCAGCGGAAAATCGCTCGTGCGCCCCTCGGGGACGCGCCCCAGCGCGCGTGCGCGCGGCGCGAGCGCGTGCACGTCGAGGGCGAGGCTCAGCGAGCCATCGCCGCGGACGATCGCGCCCGCGAACGGGCCGAGCGCGGCCACCAGCGGCGTGAGCGGGCGAACGAGGACCTCCTCGGTGAGGCCGACCGCGTCGACGCCGATCGTGATCTCGGTGGGTGCGCCCTCTTCGCCGTCCTCGAGGACGATCTCCAGCGCGTAGCGGGCGCGTTCGTTGGGGCGCGCTTCGAGGCACGCGGCGAGGTGCGGCACGCGCTCGGCGTCGGCGCCGTCGTTGGGTCGCACGCGGCGCGCGTTGGAGGCGGCGATCGCGTGCGTGGCGCCGGCGGCGGTGACCCAGAGGACGTGCGTGATGCCGGTCTCGATCGGCACCTCGACGCGCGCCTCGAAGCCCAGGCCGTGGCGGCTCGAGAGGCGAATGACGCCGCCCATGCGCTGCACGGCGCTCTGCGCGATCTCGAGGCCGATGCCGCGGCCCGCGAGGAGATCGGTGCTCTCGCGCGTCGAGAAGCCGGGCAAGAAGAGGAGCGCGAGCAGCGTGTTGTCGTCGGCGGCCTCGGCGATGGCGTCGGTGACCGCGCCGGTCTCGACCGCGCGCCGCCTTATCGCGTCGACGTCGACGCCGGCGCCGTCGTCGGCGATGGTGAGGAGGAGGCGGTTGGCGGTCTTGCGCGCGGAGAGCGTGATCGTGCCGACCGCGGGTTTTCCCAGGCTCTCACGCACCTGAGGTGTCTCGACGCCGTGGGCCACCGCGTTGCGCGCGAGCGTCATGCACGCCTCGACGAGCGCGTCGGACAGGCGGCGATCGATCGTCTCGTCGGCGCCGTGCGTGCGGACGACGACGATGCGCTGCGATCGGCGCGCCTCCGACTCCACCGCCGTCGCGAGGCGCGCGAACATGCGTTTGAGCGACGATTGGCGCATCGCCGAGAGGTGCTGGCGTGCCTCGCGCATCGCCCCCTTGAGCGACTGACCACGCGCGCGCATCTCGTTGGCCTGGGCCTCCACCGATTCGCCGATCGCCGAGAGCGCCGCGCCCGCGCGCTCGATCTTCCGGAGCGCGGCCGCCGGCGCTCCCCACGGACGCGGAGGACCAATGAGTCGCAGCGCCTCCGACAGCTCGGCGCGCAGCCGTCGAAGCTCGCGCGCCTCCAGCTTCGCGCGCTCGCCGCTCGACGCGATCTGCTCCTGCACGAGGCCCACCTGCGCGACGCGATCGAGCACGCGATCGACCGACTGCGCGTCGACGCGGATCGTGGCCTCTTCGATGGTCACCGAGCGGAGGCCGTCGTCGCCGGGCGCGTTCGAGCGCGTGGCGGGCGCAGCAGGGATGGAGCTCGCGCGCGGGCGGGGACGGCCTCCACGGAGCGTGCCCAGCGTGGTCTCCGGCTCGTCGAGCAGCCCGCCGAGGACGCTGCGCCATTTCGCGACCTCGACGAGCGCCGCGCTGGCCGCCTCGGCGCCGCCGGTGCCCGCCTTGAGCCACTCTTCGAGGCCGTGGCAGAACCAGCTCATCGGCTCGTCACCGACGGCGCTCGCCGCTCCCTTGATCGTGTGCACGTGGCGGTAGATGTCGTGTACCGCATCCTGCGCTTCGCCCTTGAGCCCGAGCGCCTGGTCGATGCGCGCGAGGCGATCGGCGAGCTCGGCGACGTACTGCGTGCGCACGAGTGGATCGAGCGACACCGGCGCCAGATCTTCGGGCGGGCTGGGCCACTCCGCCGAGACGCCGGCGAGTCCGTTCTCGAGGCGCTCGATCGCCGTCTTCACGATCGCGGTTGCGTCGGGGATGGCGGTCTTGTCGCCCCCGAGCATGCGGCGCTCGAGGCGCTGGAGCGCCGCCGCCAGCTCGCGCTCCCCGGCCAAACCGGCCGATCCCTTGAGCGCGTGCACCGCGCGCCGCGCGCCGTCGAGCTCGGTGGCCTCGACGCTCGGGAGGTGGCGCAGGAGCTCCTGCGTCAGGAGGCGAACGAGCTCGGGGTCACGCGTCGTCACCCGCGCCCCGTCTCGTCGTCGTCCTCGTCCCCCTCGGCGTCGAGGAGCCGGCCAAGCGGCTCGAGCATCGGCCGTAGCGCGCCCACGACGATGCCGCGCGGCACCTTGCCGCTGATCTGCGACAGCGCGAGGACCAGCGCGCGCGCGTGTTCGGCGGCCTGCGAGATGGCGCGCGCCGTCTCCGGATCGCTCCCCGTCGCCTTCTTCATGCGCTCGCCCATCTCGACGAGCGCGCGCTCTCCCTCGACGGCCAGCGACGCCGCGCGCGCCGCGTCCTGCGTCGCCTCGGTGGAGGCCTCGCGCACCCGATCGATTTGCGCGCTGACCTGCGTGAGCTCGCCCACGCACTCGACGAGGGCGCCGGAGATCTCGCGCGCGCCGTCGCCACCGCGCGTCGCGTGATCGCGCACCTCGTCGGCTACCAGGGTCAGCGATTTGCCCGGGCCCTCCCCGAGGCGGGCCCCCTCGAGGCCTGCGTTGAGCGCGGCGAGGCCGAGGCGATCGAACAGCTCGACGAGCTTCCTGGTCGCGGCCGCCACCTCACCCGCACGAACGCTGACGGCGCGCGCGCGATCCTGCGCGGCGTCCACCGAGGCGCGCTGCTTGGCGAGGCTCGACGCGATGCGCTGCGCGGCCTCGGCGGCGTCACGCGATCCGCTGAGCGCGCGCGCGTGCGCGGTCCAGAGGCTGTTCTCCTCCTCCGCAGTCCGCCCGCCCTGGGCACCTTTGGTGGTTCTGCGCAGGAGCCTGAAGAGGCGCCGCTTGGGCTCGCTGGGCATGGGGCGCTGATGATACTCCGATCCGGCGGCTCTACGCGCGCGGTCGCCCGGCCCACGAGCCCGCCTGCAGGCGCCCGTAGATTCCCGCCAAATCCAGCGGTTTCGCGATGCGCCCGTCGTACCGAACGCTCGCGCCGTCGCCCGCCGCGTCGAACGTTCCGCTCGAGACGACCTCGGCGCCGACGATCCCGATCGGCTCGCCGAGGTACGAGATGACGAGCATCGACGATCGCGCGAGGCCGATCGAGACGACCGGGAGGATCGTCCCCTCGTAAAGCGCGATCCCAACGAGATCGGGGTGCGTGCCGGGGACGCGCGTGACCTCGGGCAGCGGCGCGACGCGCTCGGCGACGTGCGCGGCGACGAAGTAAAGGTGCGTGCCGTCGTCGAGCACGATCCCGCCGCGTCGAGGCTCGAGCGTCATCCCGTGCAGGGTACCAAGAGCGGCGCTCGGCGACTTCGGCTAAGTTCGCCGCCATGCGGTGGAACGAAGACGGGCAAGTCAGCGCGGACATCGAAGATCGGCGCGGCGAAGGCGGGGGCGGGGGCGGCGGCTTCGGGGCGGGTCCTCGCCTCGGCTGCGGCGGCTTCGTCGTGGTCGCGATCCTGTCGCTGCTGTTCAAGACCAACCTCTTCGCGGCGCTCGGCGACGGAGGCGATCCCGCGCCGCCGCGATCCGCTGCGCCTAGCGCGCCCGGCTCACCCGCGCCGCACACGCCCGCCGACGACAAGCTCGTCCACTTCGTGTCGTTCGTCCTCGACGACGTGCAGGAGACCTGGACGCGAGAGCTCCCGAAGGCCGGCGCCACCTACAGCCACGCGCGCCTCGTCCTCTTCACCGACGGCGTCCGCTCCGGGTGCGGCTACGCCGAGACCGCGATGGGCCCCTTCTATTGCCCCGCCGATCAGAAGGTCTACATCGATCTCGGTTTTTACCGCGAGCTCGAGTCGCGCTTCGGCGCGCCTGGGGATTTCGCGAAGGCGTACGTCATCGCGCACGAGGTCGGCCATCACGTGCAGGACATCCTCGGCATCGAGGAGAGCGTCCGTCGCAAGCAGCGCGTCACGCCGGACACGAAGAACGCGCTGTCGGTGCGCATGGAGCTCCAGGCCGACTGCTTCGCCGGCATCTGGGGTCACTCGACGCGCCAGCGTCACCTGCTCGAGACGGGCGATCTCGAATCGGCGCTCGGCGCGGCGGCGGCGGTCGGCGACGATCGCCTACAAAAGCAGGCCTCCGGTCACGTGAACCCCGAGCGCTGGACGCACGGATCGTCGCGCCAGCGCGCGTACTGGTTCAAGCGCGGCTTCGACACCGGCAAGGTCGACGAGTGCGACACCTTCGCGAACCCGGGCCCCTGAGAGGTCGGGCCTCGACTCAGGGCTGGTACTGCTGGACCGGCGGGAGCGTGTCGGCTTCGCGGTTGAAGACGGCGCGCGTCGTGATGAGGCCGAGCTCGCCGCCGTAGCCCATCGCCGCGGGCACGCGCGCGCGGGCGCCGTTCCCGAAGACCAGGTTGAGCGCGATCGTTCGCTTCCAGTAGCTCGGATCCATCTTGTGATTCTGATTGGCGAAGTGGTTCATGCCCGCGCTGACCGCCGCGCCGATCGCCGCGCCCAGGAGCCCGCCGCCGCCGCTGGAGCGTTGGCGCTCTGCCTCGATGTTGGCGATCTGGTTCAGGTAGTACTGCTGCACCTGCCCCTTGCCGCCCACGACGATGAGCCGCCGGTTGGTGAGGATGTGCGCCTTCGGATTTCTGCTGTTCACAGTGAGGCCGAGGATGATGAAGATGATCCCGATGAGGATGATCAGGAGGAGCGCCCCGACGACGAGGTTGATGATCATCTCCATCGTGTAGTCGTGGCGGCGGAAGAAGATGACATGCTCGCCCGGCTCGAGCGGCACACCCATCACTGTCGGCCCACCAGGTCCGGCGGCGCCCATGGGAGCCGGCCCGTAGCCTTGCTGCCCTTGCGGCTGCATCGGGTATCCGCCCTGCTGCTGCTGCTGCTGCTGCTGTGGCGGCGGGCCGTAGCCCTGAGGAGGTTGTCCGTACCCCGGCGGTCCACCGGGGGGCCCGTATCCACCTGGATTCTGCATGGATCGTCTACGCTAGAGACGTTTGATTCACTTGTCGAAGGGGTTCGTACGCACGAGCGGATCGGTCGTCGGGACCGGCGGCGTCGGGCGGCGGGGGCCGCGCGCGGACGACTTCGGGGCGGCGACCTGCGACGCGGCGGGCGCCGGAGGCGTTTGGGGCGACGGGGGCGGGGTCGTCGCGGCGGGCGGCGGCGGCGGGAGAGGATCCGCCTTCGCGGGAGCGGGCACCGGCGCAGCGGCGGCGACGGCGACGGGCGGATCGGCGGCCGGGGCCGGCGGCGGGATCGGATCATCGGCGCGCAGGGGCGACGGAGGAGGAGGAGGCAGAACGGCGACCCTGGGGGGCGTCGCGGCGTTGGCCTGACCGGGTAGTAGGGTGCGATCGACCAGGAGGAGCGCCGCCGTGGCGAGCACGCCGAATACGAGGATCGCCACCACCAGGACCGCGGCGACGTTCAGCTGCTTGCGGGGCGGCCCGTACGACGGATAGTACGACGGCGCGGGAGCGGGGCGCGCGACCGGCGCCATCGAACCGTCTGCGCGGACGAAGAGCGGGTTCATCCCTGCCGCATCGGGCGTCGAGACGAGCTCGCCCACGTACGGCGCGATCGCCTGCTCGGTGCGTGCGGCGTTCCACGCATACGGATCGCCGGACGCCTCGAGGCCCACGACCTCGGCGACGAGATCCGGCGTCGACGAGATGCCCTCACGCGCGAGGATGAGCGCGTCGTGCATGGCGCGCGCGCCGGGCCATCGATCGGTCTTCTCGAACGCGATCGCGCGATCGACGAGCTCGACGATGCACTTGGGGAGCTCGGGCCGGACCGTCGCGATCGACGGGAGCGGCTCGGTCATCGCGGCAAGGAGCGCTTCGTTCACCGTGTCGGCGCGGCGCGGCGCCTTGCCGGTCAGCATCGCGTAGAGGAGCGCGCCGGTCGCATAGACGTCGGCGCGGGGGTCCACTTCGGCAAAGCGTCCGCGCGCGAGCTCGGGCGCCATGTACGGCGGCGTCCCCATCGGCGCGCACACGAGCGTGTCGCCGCTCTGCTGGCTCAGCTCGGAGACGAACGCGCTGCCGAAGTCGATCAGCTTGACCTTGCCGTCGCGGAGGAGAAATACGTTCTTCGGCGTCACGTCGCGGTGCTGGATGCCTTGCGCGTGCGCGGTCGCGAGGATGTCGAGGACGCGATCGGTGATTTTGCACGCCTCGTCCATCGCGAGCGGCGCCGCGGTCTGATCGAGGCGATCCTCGAGCGTCTGCCCCTCGAGCAGCTCCATCACGAGGAACACCGAGCCGTCCTCGGCGACGTCGTCGTCGATGACGCGGACCACGCCCTCGTGGGGAACGCCGTTCGCCGCGTAGCCTTCGCGCAGGAAGGACGCGCGCACCGACGGTTCTGCCGAGAGCTCCGGGTGGAGCATCTTCACGGACGCGTGGCTGCGGTTGCGGTGGGTCGCGGAGTAGACCGCCGCGGTCCCGCCTGCGCCGAGGAGCGTGTCGAGACGCCACTTGCCGCGCACGACGTGGCCGACGCGCGCCTGGGCCCGCTCGAGGGGCCCGACCTGGACGTCGGCCTCGCTGCCGGTGCCGGCAGGAGACGGAGCGAGCGCGGGGGCGTCGATTAGGGGGGATGCGTCGGGTTGGCTCATGATGATTTCTCTGCGTTTTCGGCGGATGTTTACGCCTGCACGGTCCGTCATACGGAGCCCAGCTGGCATTCTTCCCCGGTCGTCTCAGACCAATCTCAAGACACACTTGGACCCGAAACGTCGCACCGATAGTTTCGGCCCCGCCGGTACTAGAGGAGTGGACGGCCGTGGAGGTCGCGCGGAGTCAGCCGACGTGACGGCGAACCAGGCGCGCGGCAAGGAGCTCGGCGAGGACGCGGCACGCGTCGAAGCTCGACATGTGGCTCGCGGCGATGACCTCGCGCAAGGTCCGCTCGCCGTCGATCGCGTCGAGGACGGCGCGCTCCTTCGGGGTGAGCCTTTCGGGGGGGAGCGACGCGAGTGCGAAGGCGTCCTGCGCGAGCACGCCGTCGAAGTCGCCGACCGCGCCTTCGAGGCCCCGCCATTCGTCGACGCGGCGGAACCCCTCCATGACGACGGCCGGCACCGTGAGGCCGAGCTTCGCGGCGGCGGCGGCGGCGGACGGGGGACGGCGACGGAACGCGAAGCGCCCCTTGTTCCAGCGCAAGAGCTCGTAGACGAGCTCGCTCGACTGACGCACGAGCGCGGCGCGCAGCTGCTCGGCGGTGATCCGGCCCCCGGCGAGCAATCGATCGCCGAGGAGGCGCGGCGGCGCGGCGTTCACCCCATCGGGCGCCGTCGGCGAGATCGCTCCGCTCGCGATCGCGTCGGCCTCCGCCTTCTTGATCAGCTCCTGGGCCTCACCAGGAGCGAGGCGCATCGTCTCTGCCTCGAGATCGGCGGCGTGGAACCCTTCGGGGTTCGTGTCCGACGTGACGCTCACCGGCCCCTCGGCGAGCTGCTTCATGGTCGCGCGGTCGAACTTCCCCGAGCGGGGCGGCACATGCCTGCTCGCTGGGGCATCGATCTCGACGAACGCCGCCAGCTCGGCCGGCGTGAGGAGGCCTTCTTCCACGAAGAAGCGCCCAAGCCGAAACTCGTCGGTCGTCCCTCGCGACTGCACGAGATCGATCAGGCCGCCCCGCAGCGTGAGGATCACTTCGCGAGCGTCGCTCCTCACGGTGAGCTCGCCGGATTGCCCTTCGACCTGGAGAAGTTGGAGGACGGCGCCGAGGGGGAGCGCCCCGAACTCGCCGCCGAGGACCGAGCCGCTGCCCGCGCCGTCGTCGAGTGGCCCCAGCGCGTCGCGCAAATCCTGGAGCGCCGCGTCGTCGAGCGAGGTCTCGAGCTCGGTCGCGAGCGCGTCGGGGCTCGGCGCGCCGTCGACGCGGGCAAGCGCCGGGGCCACCCACCGCGCGACCCGGGCGCTCACCTCGGACGTCACGCGCGTGCGGCGCATCGCTTCGTCGATTCCGGTGAGGACGGGCTCGGGCAACTCGTCGTCGTCGAGCTCGGGCAACTGCGCCGCGCTGGCCCGTCCCGTCTCCACGCGCCGGAGGGCGTGATCGATCACCGCGACCAGGGCCTGCGCGTCGAACGGCTTGGAGATCGCGTCGAGCGCGCCGGTCTGCTGCACGAATTGATCGCGAATTTTGTCGCTCTTCGCGCTCATCAAGACGACCGGCAGCTGCGCCAGATCCGCGTTCTGTCGGATCATCCGGCAAAGCTGGAAGCCGTTGAGCTTCGGCATCACGAAGTCGACCAGCACGAGATCGATCGCGACCTTGCCTTCGCCGGTGAGCACCTCGAGCGCCGCCTGGCCGTCGGCGGCGAGCACGACCTCGTAGCCACCTCTCTCGAGGATGCCGCCCACGACGCGACGAATCGTGGCGCTGTCATCGACGACGAGGATCCGCGAAGGCATCTTTTGGAGGCGGGAGCTTAGCAGAAAACCGGTATTCTCCCGGCAGATGCAGCTCACAGTGCGCGGGGGCACCCTCGTGACGTGCGATCCCGAGGACCGGATCGCCATAGGAGACCTGGTCGTTCGGGACGGCGCGCTGACCCAGGTCGGAGGCGCAGCGCGGCGCGGGCGCGAGCCTGCGGAGATCACGCGCGTCCTCGACGCCGGTGGCTGCGCGGTGATTCCGGGCTTCGTGCAGGCCCACGTGCACCTCTGCCAGGCCCTCTTCCGCGGGATGGCCGACGACATGCCGCTCCTCGAGTGGCTGAAGACGCGCATCTGGCCGCTCGAGGCGGCGCACGACGAGCGGTCGCTGGCGGCGAGCGCGGAGCTCGGGCTCGCCGAGATGATCCGCGCAGGCACCACGACCATCCTCGACATGGGGACGGTGCGCGCGCACGACGCGGTGATGGACGCGTGCGCGCGGAGCGGCATCCGCGCGAAGAGCGGCAAGACGATGATGGACCAGGGCGACGGCGTCCCGGCCGGCCTCCGCGAGTCCACGCGGGCCAGCCTCGACGAGAGCGAGCGCCTCTGCGCCGCCTGGCAAGGCAAGGGGGACGGGCGCATCGGCTACGGCTACGCGCCGCGCTTCATCCTCTCGTGCACCGAAGCGCTCGTTCGCGGCGCGTGCGAGCGTGCCGCCGCGTCGGGCGCGCTCGTGCATACCCACGCCGCCGAGCACCCGAGCGAGCGAGAAGCCGTGCGCGCCGCGCTCGGCCGCGACGACATCGAGGTCCTTCGTTCCTGGGGCGTCAAAGGTCCGCGCGCGATCCTCGCGCATGGAGTTCAGCTCACCGACGACGAAGCGCGCATCCTCGCCGCCGACGGAACGCGCGTCGTGCACTGCCCCAGCGCCAACCTGAAGCTCGGCTCCGGAATCGCGCGCGTCGCGGAGCTCGACGCCCTCGGCGTGCAGCTCGCGCTGGGGGCTGACGGTGCGCCGTGCAACAACAACATGGACCCGTGGACCGAGCTCCGTCACGCCGCCCTCCTCGCGAAGGTGCGCACGGGCACGACCTCGCTCCCTGCGCGACGTGCGCTTCGCCTCGCGACGATCGACGGCGCACGCGCGCTGGGGCTCGGCGACGACATCGGCTCGCTGGAGGTGGGCAAGCGCGCCGATTTCGTGGTCGTGCGCCTCGACGCCGTTCACGCCGAGCCAGGCACCGACGTCTTCTCGAAGCTCGTGTACGCGTGCACGTCGGCCGACGTCGTCCACGTCGTCGTCGACGGGGAAATCCTCGTCAAGAACGGCGAGCCCGTGCGTCACGATCCCACCGCGATCGCCGCGCGCGCGCGGACCGAGGCGCGCAAGGTCGTCCTCCGCGCTGGAATCTGAGGCGGCCGGGCGGGCTCCTCAGCTGCGCGCTTCGGCTTCTTCGATCTGCGCGAGCGCGACGGCGAGCGCGTCCTTCGCGCGGTCGAGCGAGCCCTTGTCGGCGTCCCACTTGGCGACGGCGCGGTTCGCGCGATCCGTCTCCTGCGCCAGGCGTCGCGCGGTGTCGTCGAGCGACTCCTTGGTCGCCGCGAGGTTGGCCTCGAGCGTCGCGATCGTCTCCCGCGCGCGTCCGAGCTGCGTGTCGAGCTGATCGCGTCGCTCCGTCGTCTGCGTGAGGTTGCGCGTGAGCTCCGCGATCTTTCCGTCCGCCTCGGCCTTCTGGGCCTCCGCGTCCTCCCTCATCTCCGCGAGCTGGTTCGCCGAGCGCGTCTCCAGCTGCGCGATGCGGGCATCCCGATCGTTCTCGAGCGCGGCGATGCGCGCGTCGCGATCGGCCTCGAGCGCCGCGATCTTGGCGTCGCGCTCCGCCTCGAGCGCCGCGATCTTGGCGTCGCGCTCCGCCTCGAGGGACGAGATCCTCTGCGCGCGGTCCGCCTCGAGCAGCGCGATTCGACCGTCGCGATCGGACTCGAGCTTCGACACGCGCTCGTCGTGGGCGCCGGTGAGCTCGCGCTCGCGTTGGCTCAGCGCCTCGGCGCCCGTGCGCTCGGCGTTCGCGACGTCCTCTGCGCGCCTCGCCTCCGCCGCCGCCAGCTCCGCTTCGTGACGAGCGAGCGCGTCCGAGAGCTGCCGATCGTACTTGGTGGTGAAGTCGTTGAGGACGCGATCGTGCTCACCGCGCTGCTTGGCGAGCTCGTCCTGCTGCGCGCGATGGAGCGACGCCAGCTTGTGGTCCGACTCGGCCTTGAGCTCGGCCTCGCGCGCGGCGATGGCCTCGGCCTTGGAGCGATCGCCGGCGCGCGCCTGATCTTCGAGCGCCTTCGCCTTTTGCGACTCGGCCTCTGCGAGCGCCTGCGATTTCTCGTCGGCCGCCTGCTCGAGCGCTCCGGCGTGCGCTTCGCCGAGTCGCGCGACGTGCGCGTCGTGGGCGCCCGCGTCGTCTTGCGCCTTTGCCTTGAGCTCGGCGATCTCCTTGAGCTTCGCCTCGACGTCGGCCTGCGATCGCCCGAGGCGCGCCTTCAGGTCCTCGCCGACCTTCTTCGCGTTGTCCTTGTCGGCCGTCAGCGCTTCGATCTTCTCGCGCGCGTCGGCAACGTCGCGATCGGCGGCGAGGATCTTGTCGTCGAGATCGCTCTTCGCGCGCTCCAGGGCGAGCGACTTGTCGCGAGACTCGTAGATCTCCTTGTCCTTCTTGGTCAGCGCCTCCTTGATGGACAGGATCTCCTTGTCCTTCTTGTTGAGCGCCTCGCGGAGGTCCAGAAATTCCCGGCTCGAGACGCCGCCGCCGGCCTTGCCGCCGGAGCTCGCGAGCTTCGTCTTCAGCTCCTCGATCTCCCGCCCGAACTTTTGCTCGAGCTCGTTCGCCTTGCCGTCGGCCTCGTCGCGGAGGCGAATCACCTCCTCACGGGCGGAGGCGAGCTCCTTCTCCAGCTCCGCGGACCGAGCGCGGGCGCGATCGGCGTCCCCGCGCGCGCGTTCGAGCTCGGCCGGGTCGGCGCCACCGCTGCGCGGCGAGACGCTCCGTGGCGCGGCCATGGGCTCGGGATCCGGAGCGTGCACGGCTTGGACCTCGTCGGTCACCGCCGCCAGCGGCGCACCGTTCCTGCGCTTGGGCGCCTCGGCCTGAATGCGCCCGAACGCGGCGTCGGCGAACGAGTCCACCTCGGGATCGACGTCGTTGTTGCGCTGCTGGTGGTGCTGGTGGTGCTGGTGCTGCTGCTGCTGCTGCGGGGGCGCGGAGACCTTCATCGAGGCGTCCGTCTCCTCGACGGCGATCTCCTCGTCGATGATGATCGGATCCTCCGCGCCGGGGGCCTCGCCTGCCCCGAGCTTCACGAACGTCTGGATGTGCTGAAGCAGCTCTCCGAACGCGATCGGCTTGTGGACGTAGTCCTCGGCGCGCGTCCGGAGCTTTCGGTGCTGCTCGAACGTCTCGTCGCTCGACTCGCTCGACATGATGATGAGCGGCACGTCCTTGAGCGAAGGGTCCTTCTTCAGCTTGTTGCAGACCGAGAACCCGTTCATGCGCGGCAGCTCGATCGACAGCAGGATCAAGTCCGGCCTGTCGCTCGAGGCCTGCTGGAGCCCGAGGTTTCCGTCGTCGACGACGGACGTACTGCACCCCAGCTTGCCCAGCTCATTTCGGAGCTCGCCGGCGAATGCGGCGTCGCTCTCGAAGACGAGGACCTTATGGCTCATGCTCCGTTCCGTGGATCACACGAAGGGCTAAAAACTCCGTGAGTTTTCGAGGATAGCGGCGGCGATCGAAGGGTGTCAAACACGAGCGGCTTTTTCGGCGTGTCCGCTGGTTTCCGCCCGCGCCTGGAGCTTGGCGAGGACGTCGCGCCAGGCCAGGCCCCGGTGCTGGAGGCCGACGAGGAGGTGGTAGACGACATCGGCGGCCTCGCTGGCGACGCGGTCGTCGGTCTCGTTGGCGAGCGCCTCGGCGAGCTCCCCCGCCTCTTCGCGGAGCTTTTTGCCGATCGCGGGCGCGCCGCCGTCGAGGAGCGTCTTCGTGTAGCTGTTCTCGGCGGTGCTGGCCTTTCGAGCCTCCAGCGTCGCTTCGAGGCGGGCGATCGTCGTCTGCGGCTGCTCGGCCTTCGTGACGAGCCCGTCTCCGTCCAACGCTGAAAAGAAGCAGCTCGGCGCGCCGGTGTGGCAGCTCGGACCGTGGGGCTCCGCGAGGTAGACGAGGCAGTCGGCGTCGCAGTCGGTCAGGATCTGCGTGACCACGATGTCGTTGCCGCTCGTCCGCCCCTTCTCCCACAGCTCGCCGCGCGACCGGCTCCAGAACGTCGCGCGCCCGGTCTCTTGCGTCGTGCGGATCGCCTCTGCCGTCGCGTGGGCGAGCATGCGAATCTCGCCGGTGAGGTGGTCTTGGACCACGACGGGCATGAGGCCGGCGGCATCGAAAACCAAGGGGAGAGGCTCGCTCATCCTCCGAAGATACCCTGCGAAAATCCTACGGGAAATGGTAGCCACGTTGACGATGATCCGCGCCGAGCTCGCGTTTGCTTCGCCTCGCAAGCTCCCGAAGCCGGCGGAGCTGAAGGGGCGGGTCGTCGTGCTCGACGTGGCCTTCGCGTCCGAGGCGTCCGGCGGCGGGTTCGCGAAGCTCACCAAGCCCTTCATCGACAAGCTGGGGCCACGCCTCGTCGGCTGGATCGACCATCACGATCACGTGCTCCACGCCGAGTACAACAAGGATCCGCGCTTCGTGCTCCGGACGAAGCGCGAGCACGGGGCCTGCCCCGAGATGGTGACGCCCGAGCTCGTCCAGCGCATCGGTCCGGTCGACACGGTCGTGTGCCACACCGACTTCGACGGCCTGTGCAGCGCGGCGAAATGGCTGCGCGAGGGGATCGAGCCGTACCCGGGCGCCGACGACGACGCGCGCGCGATCGACACGCGCATCGGGACCCCGAGCGCCACCGGACGCAGACTCGATCGCGCCCTTCGCGCCCGGCCACGCGACACCGCACTCTTCGGCCTCGTCGTGCGTCACCTCTCCACCGGCCTCGCCGACGCGTCCCTCTGGGAGCCGATCGACGTGGCCGCGGCGCAGCTCGAGGCGATCGAGGCCGCCACGCGCGCGATCGTGCAGCGCTACCAGGTGTTCTCGCTCGCCAAAGAGCGCTCGCCGCTCTTGCCGCCCGGGGCCGACACGCTCGCCTTCGTCGACGCCACCGCCGAGCACGCCACGTACGACAAGACGACGCTCCTCCTCGCGGGCCAAGAGCGCGCCGCGATGGCCCTCGTCCTCGACATGGACACGCTGAGCCTGGCCGCGAAGTTCGACAGCGGCATCAGCTTCCTCGCGCTCCTCGGCCTCTCGGGAGGAATGCCGACGCTCGTGTCGGTGCCGAAGGAGCGGATGAAGGACATCGCGACGGTCCTCGGCATCACATCCGGCGACGCGGCAAAGATCCGCGTTTGAGATCGACGTTTGATCGCGCGAGTGATCGTGCGCGCCGGTTCCTTCAACGAAACAAAACGCTTCCGACTCACCCTTCGTCCACCTGGTTGGTCACCAGATTGTAACGGCGCGGATGCACGCCCATTTTCGTTGACCCCAGTTTTCCCACCGTGCTAACGCCTTTCACAGTTGCAAGGTGGGGCGGGGGGAATTCCCTTCGACCCCTGGGGAATCGGGTCGGGGGTTGAATAGGCGTAGTTGTGGGTGTGAGTGCTCATCAAACGGGCGCCGCCTATCGCCTTTGCAGTCGAAGAAGGGTGATTTGAATGGCCGCGAAAGCTTGGAGCACAGCTCAGCAGAAGTCACAGCAGACCCAGAAGCCGGTC
The DNA here is from genome assembly GCA_038231275.1 of Polyangiales bacterium. Lineage (GTDB taxonomy): Bacteria > Myxococcota_A > Polyangia > Polyangiales > Polyangiaceae > JANYHK01. The sequence continues at coordinate 677,586 of JBBRLQ010000001.1, read as the reverse complement.
GACGAGATCTTCTTTCAAAACGACCAGGTATCGCTCTGCCTCCTCATCCATCGCCGCGCCAAGATCATGCGCGTGATCGACTTCCGCGCGGGGCCGACCCCATCCAAACGGATGTTCGTACTGTCGTTGGCTCAGCGTGAAGGTGTGGAAAAGGTCTACACCTTGGTCGAGCGCGACGAGGTCTCCACCTGGGTGAAGCTCGGCTTTGCCAAAGAGGGGAACATCCCCGGCTTCTACAAGCGGAGCGACGCATTTCTCCTCGGCTGCTCGGTCCACGGCGCGCCGCACCACATCCCCATCCAGAGCGAGATGCGGATCGCGCTCGGTCGGCCGGTGCAGCAGATCGCGGACGTAGAAGAGGAGCGGTTCGAGGTTCCCGCCACGTCGGCGGCGCACCACTTCGCCGAAAAGACGGTCGTTCACGCAAAGAAGCTCGCGAAGGAGCTCGCCGACAAGTCGCTCCCGATCGCGAAGGTCGTCCCCCTCCGCGAGAACGACGTGAAGAAGCCGCTCGCGACCGCGCTCCGGGCCGGGCGTGCGCTGACCGCGTTCGAGCCGTTCGGGCGGGACGTGCAGCGCCGTTATTTCTCGATCACGAGCCGCGGCGGGTTCGAGCTCGTCGCGTCGGTCGAGTCGCAGGCGTGCTTCGGCAACGCGTTCCTCGAGCTCTTGACCGGGCCGAAGACGGAGGCCGAGCGCCTCGCGACCGTGTCGTCGCTGCGCGCGATGTGCGATCGACTGATCGACGAGGGCGTGGTCAGCTGCTTCTCGCTCGCCCCGAGCGACGACGTGGCCCTCGCGACCGCGTACGTCTTCAACGGCTTCCGGCGCACCGGACTTCTTCAGAACCACATGGCCATCGGCGGCGAGCGCAAAGACGCGACGATCTGGTCGCGCAAGCTGTCGAATCCCGCCGACGAGTAGCGGCAGGTGTCGGGGCTCTACCTCGCCGGGTTCTTCATCGTCGTCGCCATCCGCGTTGCGTTCATGCTCATCCGGCTGAAGAGTCGCGAGCAAGAGCGCGCCGCTCTGACGGCCCCTGACCCGTCGGATCCTCGGTGGCAAGGCAGCGCGGGCGCGCAGCTGACCGGAAAGCTGTGCGCCGACTGCAACCTGAAGATCACGCTCGAGACGGAGGGCCGCGTCTGCAAGAAGTGCGATGCGGTGCTTCACCGCAAGGACTGCGCGAAGCGGCACCGCGCGTTGGCGCACCCCCACGCGCCCGGCGCGTATCGGTAATCACCGCTTCTTCTTCGCCTTGCGGGCGCGCGCCGGGAGCTGGGCCAAAGTGCCCGACTCGACGAGCTTGCGGAGACCGCGCTCCATTTCGCGCCCGAAGACGACGCGGATCGAATCCATGGCCGTCGGGCGCAGCGCCTGGAAGAGCGCCGCGTAGTCGTCGGTCGCCACGTGCCCATCCGAGACGTGTTTGACGAAGAAGTCGAGCAAGTCGGTCGTCATCCGCTTCATGTGCTTGCGCAGAATCTCTGCGGCGGCGCTCGACGCCGAGAAATCCAGGCCCGCCGCCTCGAGCTTCATGGCAGCGACGAGGAGCGCGGGGCTCCGCACGAGGTACACGTCACCGTGACGCTCCGCGAGCTTGGTGCGCGTGAGATCGGCGAGGAGACCAGGGCGCTTCGAGCCCACGAGCTCATAAAGCTCCGCCTCGGTCACGGTGCGCGGTTGATCGTTGGCCCACGGCGCCTGCACCTGCTGCTCGACGCCGAGCCACTCCGCGAGATCGAGCTCGCCCTTGTCGATGCTCCCCATCACATCGCGGATCGCGTCGATGCGGAGCCCGCGGTCTTGGAGCTGCGCGATGAGCTTTAGGCGCTCGACGTGCGCGGGGCCGTAGAACGCCACGCGCCCGCGGATCTCCGGCGCCATGAGCGCGCCCTTCGACTGGTAGAAGCGGATGGTGCGGCTCGGCACCTGCGCCTGCACGGCGAGCTCGTCGATCGTGTAGGTGGCGGCGCCTTCGGGCATCGTGACGTCCGCCTCGTTTGTAGCAAAAGCGAGGGTCATGGTGTCAGGCCATCGCACGAATCACGGCGCGCGACCCTCCTGCGCGTGAGAGCTCGGCGACCCACGCCAACGCCTTCCGCAAGGTCCGTCCCCACGTGTCCGTTCGGTACTCGACGCCGTGGCGCGCGCAGATCTCGCGGACCTCCGGCGCGATCTCGCGAAGGCGCTGCGGCGGGAGCGTGGGAAAGAGGTGATGCTCGATCTGCCGATCGAGGCCGCCGCACAGGACCGATATCGGGAAGCTGACCTCGAAGTCGTTGGTCGCCTCGATCTGCATCGCGTACCAGTGGCCGCGGCTCTTGGCCTTGGTGCCCAGCGGGTAGCTCTTCACGTCCTCGCCGACGTGGCCGCAGTAGATCGTCGCCGCGGAGTAGACGTCACGCATCGTCTCGGCGAGCCAGTTGCCGAGGAGCACCTTCCAGAAGAAGGGGCCGGCGAGGAGCGGAAAGAAGACGTAGTTCTTCGCGTAGTACGGCACGTATTTGCGGAGCGCTTTCCACCAGGCCTTGCGGCGGCTCTCCTTGGACGTGTCGGGGAGAAAGTCGAGGCGCTCTTCGCGGCCGATGCCGTAGATCGCGTCGCTCACGCCGGTGAAGTGCGCGTTCATGAGGAGCGTGAAGTTGGGGACGAGGAAGAGGAGCGTGAACGGCAGCTGCCAGCGGTGGCGCGGCGCCCACGGCGTCTGCTCGGTGAGACGCACGGGGCCGAAGTGGATGTCGGCGTCGCGGCCAGCGACGTTCGTGTTGCCGTGGTGGCGGATGTTGTGGCCGTAGCGCCAGGACTCTTCGTCGATGGGGATGTCCCAGCGGTACGTCTTGCTCGCGAAGCCCTCGGCGCCGGGCAACCGGTCGTACGCGCCGTGGAGCGCGGAGTGGCCGATCTCGGTGGCTTGAAGCTGCTTGTGGAGCCACAAGGCGCCGACGCCGAGGGCGAACGAGATGGGCTCGGGGCTGAAATGAATGAGGACGCGGCCAACGATCTCCATCGTCCGCGAGAAGACGTTCAGGCGTCGGACGTAGCGGACGTCCTCGTCGCCGAGCTTGGCGAAGGTTCGTTCTTTGAGGGCGTCGATCTCGGCGCCAAACGCGTGGAGTCGATCTTCGGCGGCCGCGACGGGGCGGACGAGTGCATCGGTGTGCATGAGAAAACACCTCCGGTGGGGGGCGCGCGTGCTTGCAGCGCGACCCTGTATGGTGATTCAGTTATAACTGTGACAGTAATTACTGTCAAGTACCGCCCCGCCGAGAAGACATTCGCGGCGGGGTATGCTCCTTCGTCGTGCTGAAGGCTGGGGACCAGGTCCAGAGCTTCGTCATCGTCTCTCCATTGGGAGAGGGCGGGATGGGGCAGGTCTATCTGGCGCGCGACACGCGCTTGAACCGCCAGGTCGCGCTCAAGGTCTTGCACCCCGAGGACGAGCAGACTCGGGGCTCACCGGCCAGCGACGACCGGCGCAGCGAAGGAGCCGCGCGCCTGCTCCGCGAAGCGCAGTCGGCCGCCGCGCTCGAGCACGCCAACGTCGTCACGATCTACGAGGTCGGTGAGGTCGACGAGGACGGCGAGAAGGTCCCGTTCATCGCGATGGAGCTCGTCAAAGGACGGAACCTCCGCGCCTACGTCGGCGACGTGACTATTCCGCTGAAGACGCGCATCCGGTGGCTCGTCGACGTGGCCCGCGCGCTCGGCGCGGCGCACAAGGCCGGGCTCGTGCACCGCGACATCAAGCCCGAGAACGTGATGCTTCGCGACGACGGCGTCATCAAAGTGCTCGATTTCGGCCTCGCCAAGCGCGCGGCGCGCTCGAGCATCAGCACGACGTCGTCGACCGAGGCGCAGGTGCTGCCGAGCATCACCGCGAAGGGGATCGCGATCGGAACGCCGCACTACATGGCGCCCGAGCAGATGCGGAACGAGGCGCTCGACGGGCGCGCCGATCAGTTCGCGTGGGGAGTAATGGCGTACGAGCTGCTCTCCGGGACGCCGCCGTGGGGCCGCGACATCGACGCGCTCGAGCTCGTGTCCAAGGTGCTGAGCGATCACCCGCGCCCGCTCGCGGACGTCGCGCCAGACGTCCCGCCGAACGTCGTCGCGGCGGTGGGGCGCGCCATGGCGAAGAAACGGACCGACCGCTTCGAGTCGACCGACGAGCTCGTCGCCGCGATGGAGAGCGTGCTCTCGAAGCCGCAACCGCTCGCCCTTGCGGCGACGGAGGCGCTGGCCCCGGCGAGCGGATCGACCCCCGAAGGTTCGCCGACTCCGGCGCGCGCCCGTCGTCGCGGTCTACTGCTCCTGGCGGCGGCGGTCCTGGTCGCGTCCGCGATCGTGGGGGGTCGCGCGCTCACGCGGAGCACGGCGAAGCCGGCGGCGGTGATCGACGCGGCGCCGCCCGGCGAGTGCACGAAGCTCGCGGACTGCGCCGCCAAGCTCGGAGGGAAGCAGGGGATCTGCTCGCCGTCGCACCGATGCGTCGAGCTGGCGTCGGAAGATTGCAAGGTCCTCGCCGACGCGCGCGCGCTGAAGAGCGACGACACGGTCTGGATCGGGACGATGTTCCCGCTGACCGTGGACCCGGACAACCATGGGGACTGGAACGATCGCGCCGTAGATCTGGCGCGGAGAGACTTCGCGGAGGGCACCGAGACTCTCACCGCGGCGCGACCGCGCCCTCTCGGCGTCGTCGCGTGCGACGACAGCCAAGCGCCGGCGCGAGCGGCGCGACACCTGGTCGAGGATATCGGCACCCCCGCCGTGATCGGCTTTCGCTCCGGCAAAGAAGTGATCGAGCTCTCGGAGACGCTCTTTGCGCGCAACGGCGTGCTCGCCATGAGCGCCTTGAACACAAGCCCCCTCCTCGCGACCCTACCGCATCCGAACGATCAACCACGCCTCGTTTGGCGCACGACGTTCAACCTCGCTCGGATGGCGCTGCCCATCGCGGCATTCATTCCTGGCGTCCTCGAGCCAAAGTTGCGCGCTACCGGCGTGCGACAGCCCCTACGCGTTGCGCTCGTGCGCGCCGATGCCTCCGGAGCGTTGGCATTCTCGGAGGCGTTCTTCCAGGCCCTCTCGTTCAACGGCAAGCCGGCGCTCGACAATGGCCCTCTCTACAAGGAGTTCGTCACCGAGCGGGCTGGGGGCTCGCCCGATCTCACTCGGTCGATCGTCGACTTTGCTCCGAACGTCGTCACTTACTTGGGCGTCGACATCCTCGAGGTTCTGGAATCCATCGAAGCCGGATGGCGCGGGCCGCGCCAGACGCGCCCCTTCTACGTGACCGCCGATGCTATCTCGGCGGACGAGCTCAAGTTCGTAGGCAGCAACGACGACCGACGCCGACGAATCTTCGGGCTCGCGACGGCGTCGAACACCCAGGCGAATGCGCGGTTCGTGATGCGATTCAACCAAATGTTCGGGACGCACGTGAGCCGAACGGTATCGCCGAACACTGCGTACGACGCGTTCTACGTCCTCGCCTACGCGGTCTATGCCCACGGCGAAGGCCCGATCACCGGCCTGGCGCTGGCGCGAAGCCTGCCGCGACTGCTGCCACCCGGCCGACGCGTGGAAGTCGGGCCGACGCACATCTTCGAGGGGTACGGTGAGCTGAGGGACGGCAAGACGATCGACCTCGTCGGATCGACGAGCGAGCTCGACTTCGACCTCACGACAGGTGATGCGCCCATCGACGACGTCATCCTTTGCCTCAGCGGCGGAGCACGACCGGAGAGCATCGAATCGGGCTTGGTGTACGTCGCGGCGACAAAGACGCTGAACGGGCGTTTCTCGTGTCCCTAGCTCGAACGCTTCACTCGCACTTGCTGCCGCACGTCGGGTCGAACTCGTCCGCTTCCCACCCCGAGGTCGCGGTGAGGCACGGGGCGTCGTTCAAGTAGAGCGTCCCGCCGGGGTTCGTCGAGCCCCACGCCGGGTGCGAGGCGCAGGACGCGGCGTACGCCCAACCGTTCCAATTCGTGCTGACGTTGTAGGCGATGACGTTGGTCTTGGAGACCGGGATCGCGCCGCCGGTGCCCGAAGCGACGGCGTAGAGAGTGCCGAGCTGCGTGTTGTAGTTCGACTCCAAGAACGCCCAGTTGCCGTTGTACCAGACGTAGCCGCCGTAGTTCGGGTACGCGCCGTAGACCCACTTGTTGTCGCGGTTGAGGCGGGCCATCGTCCCAGTCGGGCACTGAATCGCCAGGAACGCCGTGCCCGCCGACGCCATGTAATAGGGCACGGCGAGGGTCGACGTCGGGTCGCCGATCTTCGTGCAGCCGGCGGCGAGAAGCGCGCTCGCGCACACGCCGACGCTCCCCGGCATCGTCCCCTGCGACGACAACGTCTGCAGCGTGTCGCCCTGGTACGAGCCCGAGTAGCAGGAGCCCGGGGGGGGGTCCCCGACGAGCCCCCCGACGACGACGATGAGCCGCACGGGTAGTCCGTGCACTTCGTCAGCGAGTCGTCCGACGACGACGACTGGGATTCCCCCGCGTTGCTCCCACATCCCACGACGAGAGCGCCGACGACACCGACGAGGCCGACCACGAGGGAGCGGGTGTTCATGACCTGACTCTTTGCAGAGCCCGTGCCGCGGCGAGATCGCTTCGTTGCGCCCAGATTTCCCGCGTTTCCAGGCGTTGTACAATCTGCCCGCGCGAAGCCGCGCTGAACAATCTGTACAGCGGGAGACTTGCTCTGAACAGTTTGTCCAGTCCTTGCCGCGCCACCAGGTGTCTTCAAAATGCACCCGTGGGCCCGGTCGCGGCCACCAGAAGGCACGGAGGCGATCGGCGCTAGGGCAGGATGAACGCGTAGTGACGCTTTCGAGGTTGGCTCGCGCCGAGGTCCCTCGTTTCGCGCAGCGTGCCGCCGTTTTTTTCGATGACGCGGATGGAGGCGGCGTTCGTCTCGTCGCAGGTAACGAGCACCTCCGTCAGCCCGAGCCCGCGGGCCACGGGCAGCGCCTGACGCAACATCTCCGTCGCGACGCCTCGGCCTCGAAACGACGGCACGGTGTCGTACCCGATGTGGCCACCGAAGGCGCGAAGCGCGTCGTTCAGCTCGTGGCGGATGGAGATACGCCCTACGAACCGTTCGTCCATCAGGGCCCACAGGTGGGTCGCGGGAACGAACGTTTCGGTTCTCCGCGTGGCGTCGGCCAATTTCGTCGCCACGAACGCCGCGAAATCCACCTCGACGGCCTCGACGTCGCCGCCGACCCACCAAGGGAGGCCTTCGTCTCGGAACTCACGAAGCCCACTCAGAAAGCTCTCTCGAACCCTCCCCGTGGGCGGAACGAGTTGGATGTCCACTCGATCCCGTGACTTCAGGGCGACAATCTCTCGATGCGCCAGGTCGCGTCGGCGCGGCGCGTGTAACGGAGGCGATCGTGGAGGCGGCTGTCGCGGCCCTGCCAGAGCTCGACGCTGGTCGGCGTCAGGCGGAAGCCGCCCCACTCGGGCGGGATGGGGACGTCTTTCCCTTCGTAGACGCGCTCGAGCTCGGAGACCGATTCCTCGAGCGCCGCGCGGCTCTCGATCACGGCCGATTGGCGCGACGCCCATGCGCCGATCTGGCTTCCGCGCGCGCGCGTGCGAAAGTACACCTCGCTCTCCTCGCGCGTGGTCTTCGCCACCGTGCCGATGACGCGGATCTGGCGTTTGAGCTGCGCCCAGAAGAGGACGATGCACGCGCGCGGGTTGCCGGTGAGCTCGCGCGCCTTCTGGCTGCCGTAGTTCGTGTAGAAGACGAGGCCGCGCTCGTCGTGGCCCTTGAGCAGCACCATGCGCGCCGACGGGATGCCGTCGCGGGTGGCGGTCGCGAGGGTGACGGCGTCGGACTCCGGAAAGCCGCGCGACTGCGCGTCGTCCCACCAGAGCTTGAACTGCCGCATCGGATGCGGATCGACGTCGGACTCGAGGAGCGTCACGGAGGGATCGGCCACGAGGAGACACTAGAGCGAACGTCGCTTGACCGGAACGGGCAAACGACTTCGCGACCGACAAGGAGCTCAGACGGGGCGGGGCTGGCACTTCGAACAGAAGACGGTGCCGCGGCCCCCGAGGACGATCCGGGTGAGCGCCTGCTTGCAGCGCGGGCAAGGCTCCCCGCCGCGACCATAGACCGCGAACGGGTTGGTCTTGCGGGACTCCGACACGTAGGTGATCTCGGGTCCCGCCTCGAGTGCGAGCGAGCGCTCGATCGCCTGAACGATGGCGCGCGCGAGGCGCTTCACAGCGGCGGCGCCCAAGCGATCGGCGCGCGTCCGTGGGTCCATGCGCGCGAGGAAGAGCGCCTCGGTCGCGAGGATGTTGCCGACCCCGGCGAGGATCGCCTGGTCCATGATGGCTTCCTTGATCGCGAGGGCCTTCTTCGCGAGCTTCGCTGCGAGCGCCTTCGGATCGACGCCGTCGTGAAGCGGATCGGGCCCGAGCTTGCGCCAGAACGCCGGCTCGGGATCCTCGAGGCGCATCCTCCCAAGGACGCGCGGATCGATGTAACGCACGCTCGTCGCGACACCGCCCTTCAGGAGATCGAAGCGCGCCTTCTCGAAGCGCTCGGCCGGCGCGTCGAGCGGGCGCGTGACCCATTTGCCGGTCATCCCCAGGTGCGAGTAGAGGCGCGGCCCCTCGTCGAGCTGCATTTCGAGCCATTTTCCGCGGCGAACGACGGCCATGACCCGTCGCCCCGCGAGGCGTGCGGGCACCTTCGCCTTCGCCCCTCCGTGGACGACACGCGCGTCCGCGACGACCACGCGCGTGATGGTGCGCCCTTTGGTCCAGGTGACCAGGCCTCTTCGTGCGTGCTCGACCTCGGGGAGCTCCGGCATCGGCCGGTAGTGTACACTTGCGCGGAGAGCGAGGAGGGCGTCGCGCATGACGGAATCTCACTTCGATCCGGAATCGAGCGACGCGGCCCCCAACTCGCGATGGGTCGGCGGCGCCGACATGATGAAGGCCGCGATGACCTTCGTCGAGACGACGCTCGCGCAGGAATCGCGACTCGCCGAGGGTCGCGTCACCCGCCCGCATCCGCTCCTCGTGCTCGCGACGCGCGAAGAGGTGGCGCTCGTGATCGCGCCGAGCGCGGTATGGGACAACGGTCGCGAGCTCTTGAAGCCGTTCGCGGCGCGCTTCGCCGAGTCGCGCGCCCTCCTCATCCTCCTCGGTCACCCGAAGGACACGAAGCTCGAGCACGCCATCAACACCGGCCTCGCGTGCATCATCCCGGCTGCGCCCACGAAGGACGAGCTCTACGTCGCCGCGGCGCGCGCGTTCGAGCTCATGGAGGCGAAGGCGCGCGCAGAGATGCGAGGGCAGTGGCTGAACCGCTACCAGTACGAGCTCGGCGAGCTGATCAACATCGCGCGCGCGATGACGACCGAGCGCGACGTCGACAAGCTCCTCTCGATCATCCTCGAAAAGAGCCGCTTCGTGACCGGCGCCGACGCGGGAAGCATCTACGTGGTCGAGGGCGACGAGAAGAGCCCGCAGCTCCGCTTCAAGCTCGCGCAGAACGACTCGGTGAGCTTCGACTCGCGCGAGTTCACGATGCCGCTCAATAACCGCTCGATCGCGGGGAGCGCCGCCATCGATCGCAAGATGATCAACATCGCCGACGTCTACGATCTGCCCGCCGGCTCACCGTTCGGCTTCGACCGCCGCTTCGACGATCGCACCGGCTACCGCACGCAGAGCGTCCTCGCCGCGCCGCTCATCTCGCAACGCGACGAGGTCATCGGCGTCCTCCAGCTGATCAACAAGAAGAAGGATCCCGCGAAGAAGCTCTTCGAGAAGGAGGACCTGCAGGCCCAGGTGATCCCCTTCGACGCGCGCAGCGAGGAGCTCCTCGGCATGGTCGCCGCGCAAGCAGGCGCGAGCCTCGAGAACGCGCTCCTCTACGACGAGATCCGCCGCCTCTTCGAGGGCTTCGTGAGCGCCAGCGTCGAGGCGATCGAGTCGCGCGATCCGACGACGAGCGGTCACTCGCGCCGCGTCGCCGACTACACCGTGGGGCTCGCGAAGGTCGTCGACGGCGTCGCGATCGGTCCGTACAAGGACGCGATTTTTTCGCGCGAGGACATCCGCGAGCTCGAGTACGCGAGCCTGCTCCACGACTTCGGAAAGATCGGCGTCCGCGAGAAGGTGCTCGTCAAGGCGAAGAAGCTCTACGACGAGGAGCTCGAGCTGGTGCGCGCGCGCTTCGACTACGTCATCAAGTCGACCGAGTCCGACGTGCTACGTCGAAAGGTTCGAGCGCTCGAGCGGCACGCGCCGAAGGCGGAGCTCGACGCGCTCGACAAGGAGCTCGAGGACAAGCGCATCGAGCTCGAGGCGGCGTTCCAGTCCATCTGCGCCGCCAACGAGCCGACGGTGCTGGCGGCCGGCGATTTCCAGAAGATCGAGACGCTCGCGCGCGAGTCGTTCACCGACAGCGCCGGCGTCATGCGGCCGCTCCTGACCGAGCGCGAGACGGTGTCGCTCAGCGTGAAGAAGGGGAGCCTCACGAGCGGCGAGTTCGACGAGATCCGCTCGCACGTGTCGCACACGTTCAAGTTCCTCACGCAGATCCCGTGGGGAAAGAAATTCCGCCGCGTCCCGATCATCGCCGGCGCGCACCACGAGCGCCTCAACGGGACGGGCTATCCGAACCGGTGGCGCGCCGAGGAGATCCCGGTGCAGAGCAAGATGATGTCGATCGCGGACATCTACGACGCGCTCACCGCCAGCGATCGCCCGTACAAGAAGGCGGTGCCGGTGGAGCGCGCGCTCGACATCCTGGATTTCAGCGTGAAAGACGGCCACGTCGACGGCGAGCTCGTTCGGATCTTCCGCGAGGCGCGCGTCTGGGAAGTGCCTCCGTCGCGCTGAGGACACGCGCGAAAGGATGGTACGTTGGGCGCCAACGCTGCCATGCGACCGCACCTCCTCCTCGCGCTCCTTCCGCTCTCGCTCTTGTCGGCATCCGCGCGCGCGCAGCAGCCGTCGCCACCGCCGCCGTGGCCCTCGCCGCGCGCTGCCGCCGATCCCGCGCCGCTGCCCGCAAATTCGGGAGCGGCCGCCGCGAGCGCCGGTCCGCCGCAGACGCCGGCGTCGACGTCCGGAAGCGCGCTGATGCCGCTGACCCCGCCGGCCCCCGAGCCGGTCCACGCCGTCACGCCCGCGATTGGCGGCCCCTCCGATCCGAACCGCGACACCACGATCGACAACCGCTTCAAGATGCTCGAGGCCCGCCTCAACAAGGACGAGGAGATCGAGAAGGATCAGGCCGAGAGCATCCGCTGGCTCCGCATGTTCAAGCTGACCGGCTTCGTGCAGCCGCAGTTCTTGTGGCAAGTCTACAACGCCGCGTCGTCGCCCAACTCGAACGGCGGCACCCTCCCGCACTCGATCTCCGCGAACGACATCACCGCCAAGACCGACGGAACGACCACCAACGGAACGTTCTTCCGCCTCCGCCGCGCGCGCCTCAAGACCGAGTTCATGCCGTCCGAGAGCGCTCGCTTCGTCTTCGAGATCGATCCGACACCGTCCGGCGGGCCCACCAGCGGGACCGGCACCATCGCGCGCAACGTCGAGGCGGTCGGCATCGTGCGCTGGACCAAGGACTTCGTCGCGGAGTACGGCGCCGGCATCTTCAAAGTCCCGTTCAGCTACGAGGTCCTCCAGGGCGACGCGGACCGCCCCTTCATCGAGCGGAGCTGGGGCGAGCAGAACCTCTTCCCCGGCGAGTACGACACCGGCGCGCGCGCATCGGCGAAGTTCAAAGAGAAGCTGACCGGGCAGTTCGCCGTCGTGAACGGACAGATGATCGGCGAGAAGACCTTCGCCGTGATCCCCGACTTGAACCGCGGCAAGGACGTCGTCGGGCGGGTCAACTACGACTTCGGCATCGCGGACGTCGGGCTCGGCGCGTACTACGGCCAGGGCCAGATCATCGACACGACCGCGCTCAAGTTCAAACAGTACCCACGCGCCGCCGGGCAGCTCGAGGCGGGCTTCCACCACACGTTCTCGAAGAAGCTCGGCGCCACCAAGGCGTTCGGCGAGGTCATCCTCGGCCACAACATGGACCGCGGGACCAAGTACGGCCCCGGAATCGGTCTCCCCGCGATGCCGGCGAACATCGGCGACGACGTGGACGGCAAAGACGAGCGGAGCCTGTTTTTCCGCGTCGAGCAGGACGTCTCGCACTGGGTGACGTTGTGCGCGCGCTACGATTTTTATTCGCCGGACACCGCACAAGCGAACAACGCGCGCGACACCTACGCGTTCGTCGCAGTCGTGCACTTCACGCGCGGGCTACAGCTCATGGCGGAGATCGATCACGCGATCGACAACGTGCATACCCCCGGCAAGACGCCGCCGTCGAAGCAGATCGAGACGGTCTCCGGCGTGCTCCAGGCCCGGTTCTAATTCAGCTCGACGGAGACGATGCGCGCGCGCGCACGATTAGCTCGGCGAACGACCGGAGCGAGCGAACGCCTTCGAGAGCCACCCCCTGTGCGGCGAGCGACGCGTCGAGTGCGTGATCGGCGTCCTCGCCGCTGGCCAAGCGCCCGTGGAGATCCGTCAGCGCGTCACGTGAGACCATGAGATCTCCGCCGACGGTGAGGCGACCGGACGCGTCGATGGCCACCCCGATTTCACCGATCGCCTCTTCTGCGGTCACGGTCCATGCGGGATCGGCCCGGGCATCGTCGCGCGGATCGGTGCCGGCGTCCACGAGCTGCGCGAGCGTGAACGGGATCGCGTCGGGCACGAAGGCTTCGGCGACGGCGCTCGAGAGACGGTCCATCGCGAGGGGCTTCCCCGTCAGCTCCTCGAGCGTCCCGGGGGCCTTGCCGAGGAAGGACGCGCGACCCGCGTCCTCCGTGCGGACGAACGGCGTCGAGACCGCGACGAACGCCTCCACGTGCGTCCGCCCCGACGCGCGGTCATGCGCGAAGCCGATCGCCGCCGCCGGACGGTGCGCGACGGAGACCCAGTCACGGCCGAAGTAGTGCGCGAGCGCGCCGCATCGCCGGAGCGCGCGGAGGAGCGGGCGAACGTGGCGGTTCAGGATCTTGTCTGGCGGGCACGGCCCCAGCGCGTCGAGCGTGGCGAGCGCCAGCGACACCCACAGCGTCCCTGGTCCGACGAAGAACGCGGCGCCACCCGAGCCTCGGCGGTGAAATGTGTATTTTACATCTTTTCCGTCACGTGCGCCGACCCGCTGAAACGCGCCGAGGAGCACCGCCTCCCCCGTGGCGTGCGCGATCGTCAGCTCCACGTCGTGCGCGAGCGGTCGGTCGAGCGCCTCCCGCGAGCGCGCGGCGATCTCCGCCGGCGGCAGCGCTCCGGGAACCGCGAGACCCGCCGTCGGCATGGTACGTTTCGTACCACATGCCGGCTTACCGCGAAGAAGGGCGCTTCGTCATCTCGGTCGATCTCCAGGCCGAGTTCGGCGACGAGTACGAAGGCGACGCCGACGGCTACGCGTGGCTCGAGGCGTGGAAGGCCAGCGTGCGGCCGCGCCTCCTGACGGCAGTCATGACCGCGCTTCGTGCGGACCCGGCGTTCGTCGCGGTGCCGGTGTCGCGCGGGAAGGATCCCGACGCGGAGGTCGAGGTAAGTGTGAGGTTCACGCCGTGAAGCGCGCGGGGATCGCGGCGGGTGTGATCGTCGGCGCGCTTGCCCTGGCCAACGATCCGCGCGACGCGCGCGCCGCGGAGCCTTGGGTCCTCCGTCCGATCACGCTACCTCGTTCACGACTGGGCGTTCGACGCGGGCCTCGGCGTCGCGCACGTCGGCGTCGGCGACGCGAACGTCACGGGCGTGGGCGTCAACCTGGAGGGGGCCGTGGGCGTCACGTCGCACCTCCAGCTCGGTCTCCGCACCGGCGTGCGCGGCGGCAGCGAGGGCCGAGCTCTCGGCGCCGACGCGTACGGCCGCCTCTACGACGCGCAGACCTTCGGCGTCGGCGCCGACCCGTTCGCCAACCCCGAATTCAGCATCACCGGCACCATCGTCCGCGTTCGCGTCGCCGAGCTCGCCCTCCAAGGACGCGCGTACCTCCCCTTCGAAGCGGGCTCGCGCCCCGGCTTTCTCTTCGGCATGCCGGTCATGTTCCACCTCGGCGACGTCGCGCGCATCGACATGGGCGCCTACGTGCCGGTCATCTTCACGACGCCCTTCCAGAGCGGCGTCTCGGCCCCGGTCGACGTCTGGTTCGCCGCGACCTCGCGCCTCTGGCTGGGCCCCATGACCGGTCTCCGCTTCCGCAAGGCCGGCACCGATCTTCGCATGGGCGTCGGCCTCGGCTACCAGATCACGAGCTTCCTCGATTTCAAGACGCAGTTCCTCTTCCCCCAAATCAATCAGCCCGCCGGCGGCCGCGAGTTCGGCTTCGGCGCGGGCATCCAGATCCGGATCGAGTAGATGACCGACTTCGATTGGCAGGCCGAGGGCGACGCGTGCGTGAAGCTCCTCTCCGCGCTCATCCGCATCCCCACCGTGAACCGCGGCAACGGCGCCGACGACGACGGCAACGAGAAGCCCGCGTCCGAGGCGCTCGCGGACTTCCTCCGCGAGGCGAAGGTCGAGCCGGTCATGGTCGCGAAGAAGAAGGCGCGCGCGTGCATGGTCGCGCGCGTGAAGGGGACCGGTGAGAAGCCGCCGCTCCTCTTGAACGCGCACGTGGATGTCGTGGAGGCCGACGCGTCACGCTGGAAGCACGGCCCGTTCTCCGGGGAAATCCACGAGGGCTACCTCTGGGGCCGCGGCGCCATCGACATGAAGCACATGGCGGCGATGAGCGCGTGCGTCCTCTCCCTCGTCGCGCGCAGCGGTCGCAAGCTCTCGCGCGACGTCATCTTCGCGGCCGTCGCCGACGAGGAGGCCGGCTGCGAGAACGGGAGCCTCTTCCTCGTCGACGATCACGCCGATCTGGTGCGTGCAGAGTACATGCTCGGTGAGATCGGCGCGTTCTCGCTCCACATGTTCGGGCGCACGTTCTATCCGATCCAAGTCGCGGAGAAGGGCATCTGCTGGGTGCGCGCGTCGTTCGAGGGATCGCCCGGTCACGGCTCGATGCCCGATCCGAACAGCGCGGTCATCCGCCTCGCCGCCGCGATCGCCCGGCTCGGCAAGACGCGCCTGCCGATGCACCCGACCACCGTGGTGACGCGCTTCATCCACGAGCTCGCGGCGAACCTGCCGCAGCCGCAGAGCACCGTGCTGAAGCGCCTGACGGTTCCTCAGATCGCGCCGCACATCCTCGACTGGCTCGTGAAGGACGACGGGCAAAAGAGGAGCTTCGGCGCGATGCTGTCGAACACCGCGTCGCCCACCGTCCTGCGCGCGGGCAGCAAGGTGAATGTCATTCCGGGGCGCGCGTCGGTGGAGCTCGATGGCCGCACATTGCCGGGCCAGACCGAGAGCGGCTTCCTCGAGGAGCTGCGTCAGGTCCTCGGCGAGGACGCGAAGCTCGAAGTCATCCGCGCGATGCCGGCGACCGAGACGACGAGCACCACGCCGCTCTTCGAAGAGCTCGCGCGAACGCTGCGGGAGCACGATCCGTCCGGACACCCACTTCCCTACATGATCCCGGGCTTCACCGACTCGAAGGCGTACAGCCGGCTCGGCACCAAATGCTACGGCTACAGCCCGATTCGCCTACCGGACGACGGCGTCAGCTTCACGCGCATGTACCACGGCGACGACGAGCGGGTGCATGTCGACGGCCTGAAATGGGGCGTTCGCGTGCTCTACGACGCCGTCACCCGCTTCTGCGCATGAGGTCCGCGAGGGTGCCGCCTTTTGCCTCATTTTTCGCTTCGTTGCGGTCTCCTTGCTGAATGGGCCTCCGATCGGATAAAACCGTTTACAAGCCTTTGGGTTGCTCGGCCTGGCCTGGCGCCCATCGGAAATGAAGTGCAGCCGTCGCGCCCCAGTACCGCGAGCTAGTAGGCGAGGGTCGAATGGTCAATCCGCAGATGGTGATGTACGAGGAGGAGTTCAACCAGATCCAAGCGGTCGTAGACCGTCTGGTGAAGGACGCGAACGCCAAGGTCGTCTTCATCGTCGACAAGAACGGTCAACTCATCGCCGCCAGCGGCGACATCGACCACGTCGATACGACGAGCCTCGCGTCGCTCACCGCCGGCAACATCGCCGCGACGGGTGGCATGGCGAAGCTCTTGAAAGAGAACGAGTTTGCCACTCAGTTCCACGAGGGCGAGAAGGCCAACATCCACATTCAGCTCGTGGGGAACCGCGTCATCCTCGTCGTCATCTTCGACTCGCGCTCGAGCCTCGGGCTCGTTCGCCTGCGCGTGAAGAAGGCGAGCGAGGAGCTCAATCACATCTTCGAGTCGCTGCTGAAGAAGGTCGCCGAGCCGGGTGCGGACTCTCCGTTCGCCGAGATCACCGACGAAGACATCGACAACCTCTTCAACGACTGAGGGACGAGGACAAGTGGTAGGGCCGAATCGATGAGCTTCATCAACTACATGGCGCGAGAGATCAACTGCAAGTTGGTCTACTACGGGCCTGGCCTCTGCGGGAAGACGACGAACCTGCAGTACATCTATGAGCGCACGAACCCCGAAGCGAAGGGCAAGATGATCAGCCTCGCGACGGAGACCGAGCGCACGCTCTTCTTCGACTTCCTCCCGCTCTCGCTCGGAGAAATCCGCGGCTTCAAGACCCGCTTCCACCTCTACACGGTGCCCGGCCAGGTCTTCTACGACGCGTCCCGCAAGCTAATCCTGAAGGGCGTCGACGGCGTCATCTTCGTGGCCGACTCGCAGATCGAGCGCACGGAAGCGAACCTCGAGAGCGTCGAGAACCTGCGCACGAACCTCGCGGAGCAGGGCTACTCGCTCGACAAGCTCCCGTACGTCGTCCAGTACAACAAGCGCGATCTGCCGAACGTCGCCAGCATGGAGGAGCTTCGTCAGATGCTCAACCCGACGAACGTTCCCGAGTTCGAAGCGGTCGCACGCACCGGCGTCGGCGTGTTCGATACGCTGAAGGCCGTCGCGAAGCTCGTCCTGACCGAGCTTCGCAAGGGCGGCTGAGCGCGCGGCATCTTCGCGGCGCCGCGCGCGCTCGCCGGCTCTAACGCTTGCCAGCCTGGTAGACGCGGTTGCGGCGGTTGCGATCCTTCGCCTTGAGCTTGGCGCGGTAGCGGCCGGTCTTCGTGCGGTTCGCCTTGCGCGGCTTCTTCGAGAGCATGAGGTACATGGCGGTTCCTGCGTTCCTTCTTCGGGGGGCGGAATTGGTAGCCGACTGCGCGGCTTTGTGCAAGCTGTGACCCCCGGAGCGTCATGACTTCTAGTAGCCACGTTCGTCTCGTCCACGAGTTCAAGTTCGAAGCCGCCCACCAGCTGCCGAAGGTCCCGCCCGGCCACAAGTGCGCGAGGATGCACGGGCATTCGTTCAAGGTGGAGCTCGCCGTCAGCGGCCCCGTGAACCCGGAGACCGGCTGGTTCATCGATTTCGGGGAGCTCTACGAGATCTGGGCGCCGCTGAACGCACAGCTCGATCACCACCTCTTGAACGAAATCCCTGGCCTCGAGAACCCGACGAGCGAAGTCCTCGCGAAGTGGATCTGGGACAAGATGAAGCCGAAGCTCCCGAGCCTCGAGCAGGTCACGCTTTGGGAGACGAGCGACGCGCGCTGCGAGTACCGCGGATGAGCAAGACGCTCGTGTGCCGCTGCGAGGACGTGACGCTCCAGGAGCTGGAGCACGCGATCGAGCGGGGGCACGACGATCTCGAGTCGCTCAAGCGGTACACGGGCTTCGGCACAGGCTGGTGCCAGGGCAAGTCGTGCGTCGCCTTGTGCGCGCGGCTCCTGACGGAGAAGGGCGGCTCGGCCACGATGCCGATCACCCCGCGGCCACCGTTTCATCCGTTGCGGTTGGCGGATCTCGCGGGGCTGGCGGACGTTGCCGAAGAGGACGCACGCGCGGGGCGGCCGCCTCGCTGACCGTCAGCGGGCGGGCTCGGACCGCGAACCGCCGTTCGCTGTCGCCAAGCGAAGCCACCTACGCAAACGCCTTTGCTCCCTGACGCATTTGCGTCCAAACCCCCGAATTTGCGCCCCGCCGCAACTGGTTGAACCATTCAACAATCTGGCCTCGCCCTTGCACCCCTCCCCAGGATGCGGCCTTCCCTCCCCCGCCTCCTCGAGCTCCTCCGTGCCGGCGCCGCGGGCATCGCCGCGACCCTCACCGATCTCGCCGTCCTCTCGCTCCTCGTCTCCGTCTTCCATTGGGACCCTCGCGCCGCGAGCATCCCCGCGCTCCTCGCCGGCGGCGTCGCGAACTTCCTCGGCAACCGTCACTTCGCCTTCCGCGCCGCGCACGGCTCGCTCGCGCGCCAAGCCGTCGGCTACACCGTCGTCGAGATCGTCGCGCTCGTCCTGAACGGCCTCCTCTATGAGCTGGTCCTCCGCAACGCGCCCGTCACCGCGCACGCGTACTGGGCGGTGCGCCTCGTGACGAGCCACCTCGTCTTCCTCTGCTGGAGCTACCCGCTCTGGCGGCGTGTCTTCGCGGCGCCTTTCGCTCCCGCGGCGGCCGGCGTACAAGACCGCGCATGAGCGTGTTCGTTTCGAATCTCCTCGCGGGCAAGGCGGCGTTCATCACCGGAGGAGGCAGCGGCATCGGCGCCGGCATCGCCAAGCGCCTCGCGAAGCAGGGCGCGAAGGTGGCGCTCCTCGGTCGCAAAATCGAAAAGCTCGACGCGATCGCCAAGGAAATCACGGGCGACGGCGGAGTGGCGCGCGCGTTCCCCGCGGACGTGCGCGACTACGCGGCTCTCGAAAAAGCAGTGAACGACGCCGCGGACGCGTTCGGCCGGCTCGACATCCTCGTCAACAGCGCGGCGGGGAATTTTCTCGCGCCCGCGGCGTCGCTCTCGGCGAACGGGTTTCGCACGGTGATCGACATCGATCTTTGCGGCACGTTCAACGCATCACGCGCGGCGTTCCAGCACCTCGCCAAGCAAGGCGGATCGATCGTCAACATCACCGCGACGCAGGCCGACGTGCCGACGCCGCTCCAATGCCACGCCGGCGCGGCGAAGGCCGGCATCGAGAAGCTCACCCGCGATCTCGCGCTCGAGTGGGCGCGCATGGGCATCCGCGTGAACGCCGTGGCGCCGGGGCCCATCGAAGGAACAGAAGGAATGAGCCGGCTCGCGCCGCCCGGCGCCGCCGAAGACACGCTGAAGAAGCTCGTCCCGCTGCGCCGCTGGGGGACGGTCGAAGAGATCTGCGAAGCGGTGACGTTCCTCGTCTCGCCGGCGGGCGCTTACGTGACGGGCGCGACGCTGCTCGTCGACGGCGGCACGTCGCTGCTCGGCCCGGGCCCGTTCCTCGACATGATGGGCGGCTGATCGGGCGCTTCAGCGAGCGCCGTCGCCGCCAGCACGACGAGCGAGATCCAGACGAGATCCGCCATCACGAGGTGCGCGAGCTGCATCGGGATCGGCGCAAGGAGCATCACGTTCGCGAGGCCCAGCGCGTACTGCGCGCCGAACGCGATCATCACCGCACGCGACGCCCATCGCACGCGCGGGCCGGGCCTGAGCGCGCGCGCGGCGTATGCGGCGCCCAGAACGAGCATCGCCGCGAGCGTCGCGATGAACGGGTGCCACACGCGAAGCCGCAAGAACACGTGGCCGGCGCTCGACATGTCAGCCGCGAGACCCTCCGCGAAGGAGCGCGACGGAAAGAGCGTGTCCCCCAGCGCGGCGATGGCGCCGCTCGTGCCGAGGACGAACATCGACGCCATCGCGCCGCCGATCAGCCACGCGACGAGGCCTTGGCCTTTGACGCGTACGCGCGGCGCACCCGACGCCCAGAGCGCCGTCAGCGTCATCGCCGCGAGGAGCATGAACGTATTGGTGAGGTGGATCGACATCGACAGCGCGCGCTTCATCGACGCGTCGTGCGCGACGAGCTCGAACAGCACGAGCCCCGCGCCGACGAGCGCCTCGGCGAGCATGAAGCCCATCGTCGCCACCGCCCCGCGCCGCACGAGGCTCCCCCTCGGATACGAACGAAACGCCGCGACGACGAGCGCGACGGTGAGGAGGAGCGCGACGCCGCTGGAGAGGCGGTGCGACAGCTCGACGATTAGCTGCGTGCTCTTTGCACGCGGGAGGACCTGCCCATCGCACAGCGGCCAATGGCTCCCGCACCCGGCGCCCGACCCGCTCGCGCGCACGTACGCGCCCCAGGCGATCACGCCGAGGTTGTAAACGAGCACGCCCCAGGTGAAGCGGGCGAAGCGGGAGAGCGGCATCACGCCGGATCTAGCGCCGCCGCCGGCATTTGACCAGCCGGAGACGGCAAACGATCCGGCGCCGCGATCACTTGTCGCGAATGCACCCGTCGAGCTTGTCGAACGGTGTGTAATAGAAGACGAACGCGCACATCTCGTCGTCCGAGCTCTCGCCGTACCCAATCGCCTTCGACGAGACGTTGTCGAAGGTGCACTTCAGCTTGATGTTGTCCTTCGGCGAGACCGTCAGCGTCTTCGCGATGGTCGACTGGTAGTCGAAGTTCCAGTTCGAGTCGTAGACGACGTCGGAGTCGTTGCGGGTCACGGTGATGTGCTGCCCATGCTTGTGCATGTGCGCGAACGTCGAGAAGACGTTGAGCGTCTTGCTCTCGGGGGCGCAGCTCATCTCGGTCGAGTAGCCCATCTGGTTCGGGGCGACCGCGATCGCGCGGTTATCCATCCCGAAGATGCCGGCAGGCGTGAACGACTCGTTGGCGGCGATCTTCTGCATCGCGACGCTCGTCGTGTCGGTCACGGCGGTCGCGCCGGGATTTTGGAGATGAAGCTGCAGGAGGATCTGCGTCCCTCGCGGCACCTTCATGCCGCTGCCCTGCGGCAAGGCGACGGGCGTGGTGCCTTTGCCGCCGACGAAGAGCGGAATCCACGTGTTCTTGAACAGCACGTTGCACTCCGAGAAGCCCTCCTTCTCGCCGGCGATGGCCTCCGCGAGCAGGATGTGATGCGTGGCCTTCCCGTACGTGGGCGCGAAGCCGTTGAAGACGGTGTCCTCCTGGAGCGTCGTCGCGTAGCAGAAGTACTTCTCCTCGCCGGGCTGGAGCGTGTACGCGTCGGAGGCGATGACGAGGGTGTTCGCCGCCGTATCCGCGGTCGTCCCCTGCGACTTCGACGAGCACGAGACCATTGAGCCCGCGAACAGCGAGACTGCGAGGGCCAAGAGCGCTTTCATCGTGTGAGCCTTTCGTCCGAAGCCACGAGCCCCCGAGAGCCTCGGTTGGGACTCAATCCCCGCCGGAGTCCTGCGACGCACCGGAGTCGATCGCGCCGCCGCACGCGTCCGGATGGCACCCGCACTGCCCGCCCTGGCATGCGCACGACGCGGCCGTCCCGCACTGGTCGGCCGCCCCGCCGGCGGAGCACGAGGCCGTGCAGAAGAAGTTCACGTTGTCGGCGATCGTGGTGCAGAGCGTCGCCTTGCTGTTGGACGAGCAGTCGGCGACGGTCTGGCAGAACTTGCCGACGCCGAGCTCGTTTCCCTTGTCGCCCGGGTGACCGCACTCGGAGAGCGACACGGCGTCGACCCCGGTGTCCTTGACCTTGCCCGCGTCGCCGCCGGAGGTCGTGGTGCCGCTCGACGACGACGAGCATGCGGCGGCTGTCGCGAGAAGAGTGACGAGCGCCAGCGCTCCCGAGATCCGAGTCTTCATCATTTCTAGAATGCTCCCCAGCTGCCGCCGTCGCAGTCGATGTTTCCCTGCCCGTCGACGTCCACCGTCTGACCGAACAGGACGCACATCTCCAAGCCGAAGGTCAGATCGTTCGAGGTCGTGTTGTTGAAGTCGCAGTGGACGCTCAGGGTGTCCCCCGCCTTGAGGAGGTAGGGCTCGTTCGGATCGCGCTCCACCGCCGGCGGATGGAAGGTGAAGTCCGGATCCCACTGGACATCGAAGAGGCGCGTCGAGGCGCTGTCGCTCGCCTTCGCGTGGTCGACGGTGATGCGGGTCCCCCACTCGTGCATGTGCGGCCTCATGACCCACAGCCGCAGGTCTTTCGCCATCTTGCACTTGATGTCCATTGCGCTCGCCCCGGGCTTCGCGCGCAGCGACGTGTCGAGGAACGCGACGTTGCCGGACCGCGTGACCTTCGCGCCGGGCGTCACCATCTCGACGTTGACGGCGGACTGCGCGTCGACGGCGGTGGTCCCGGGGTTCAGGTAGTGGTGGTTCAAGACGATCTGCGCGCCCGCCGGGATGGGGGCAGCGAGATCGGCCGGCAGCAGCGCCGCCGCGCCTTCGCCGCCGGTGCCGATGACGTAGCGGAAGCTCGCCATGTCCTCGTCCTTGCACGCGCGGGTCGTGCCAGCCGGCATGACCTTGGTCGTGTAGTAGACGATGATGTGGTGACCGGTCTTGGTCTGGAATCCGGTCGCTGACTTCACGTCGAGCGGCGTGTCGAGGATCTTGTCCGACCACGTGCAGATCTCGGTGCTGCTGCTCGCGGGAATCCCGCGGACGATCGGCATCACGACCTGGAACCCGTTGGCCGACGGAGCCGGCAGCTTCAGCTCGGGCAGGCGCTCGATCCCATCCGACGGCGCCGGCGCGGTGCTCTTGCTGCTGCACGACATGGCCACCGCGAAGAGAGAGACGAGCGCGACGTTCCGGATGACCATGGAAACCTCCCGAGGGCCGGCACTCTACCCCGGTTGTTCGGGCGTGCCCCAATTCTTTCTCGTACGAAACATTGCCGTACGAAACAGAACAGATTCCCTACGATACGACGCGAGCGGCACACGCGAGCGGTCTCTCGTTGGTCTCGATTCGAGCGCGCGTGTGGATCTTCGAGCCCCCACCTGTCTCTTCAATGAATCGCTCCGGAGACTGGCCGACCCCTCGGTTTCTTGCCACTCTCATCGGGTGACGCTTCAAAAGTGTGCCCTCACGGTTGTTCTCTTCGCCGCCATCCTCATCTCCTCGGTCTCCGCGTGCTCCAGCAGCGGCGACTCTCCGGGCTTTGACCCGACGACGGGCGCCGATGGCGGGAAGGACGGCGCGGGCGGCGGGGGCGACACCATCTGTCTCCTCAACAACTGCGACATCGATCGCGACTGCGGCAACTGCACCGGCGGCCGTACGACGTGCCTCCAGGCCGAGCACCGCTGCATCGCGTGTCAGCCGGGCTCGACCGGCACGTGCAAGCAGGGGCAGTACTGCACCAAGTACGGCGACTGCGTGCCGAACGGCGTCGCCTGCGCGGCCGACGCGAAGGGCACACCCACGATCAGCTGCAACGCCGACACCGACTGCGCCGCGTGCGATCCGCACCACAAGGTCTGCGACGCGGGGGCCCACAAGTGCGTCGGCTGCTTGACGACGAACGTGACCAACTGCCAGTCGACCGACGTCTGCGTCGCGGACACGTGCGTCCCCAAGTGCCCGGGCCAGTGCACCGTCGACGGCGACTGCGGCCAGTGCGGCGCGACCGGCAAAGAAGCGCACGCGTGCAATAACCACCGCTGCGCGCAGTGCTCGCCGACGTCGAAGTGCCCGAACGGCGGGACGTGCGACACAAAGCACGGCGTCTGCCTCCCGCTCTGCGGCCTGGCCGGCGAGCCCGAGGTCTGCAACAGCGACACCGACTGCGCCGGCTGCAAAGGCGGCGCGACGCACTGCAACCTCCCGGTCAACGGCGGCAAGGGGCAGTGCGCCATCAACGCGCCCGGCTGCAGCGACCTCGGCAAGGGCGTCGTCACGCTGCCGGAGCCGTTCAGCAGCGTCACCAACACGTGCTCGACCGACCAGGACTGCTCGAGCGTCAACGCCAACATCAACGTCGGCAAGCTGCTCCGCGACATCACCGGGCTCAGCATCATCCACGACGCGAGCCTCCTCTACCCGATGCACGCCTGCGCGAACGTCAACATCCCGATCATCAAGGCAAGCTGCGGCATCTGCGTTCCGTGCAAACAAGATGCGGACTGCACGGACATCGACATCACCAAGATCGCCGGCGACGCGTTCGGCCCGCTCGGCAGCATCGCGGCCGCGATCTTGCTCGACAAGATCTTCGGGCCCAACGACCACAAGATGCACATGTATTGCGAGCCGGTGGTCGACGGCTACGGCGTGTGCGCGCCGTGCTCGAACATCCTGCGCTCGTGCGGCGGCGAGCCTCCTCCCGCCGGCGGCGCGCCGTGCGATCACGACGTGTGCACGCCCGGCGGCCCGCTCGGCACCCAGTGCGAGCAGTGCACCGCCGACGTGTGCGCGCACGATCAGTTCTGCTGCGACAAGACGAACGGCGGGTGGGACGCGCTCTGCAAGCGCGAGGTCGACGAGTACTGCACCACCAAGACGTGCGCGGATCCCGACACCTGTCAGTTCAAGAAGGCCGGCTGGTATTGCAGCACGCTCCAGGCCTATTCGTCGTACCTCTGCGACGACAACCAGCAGATCTCGATCGGCTCCCAGTGCCAGACCAGCCAGTACTGTCACAAGACCGGGCCGAACCCGAAGGACCAGGCCATCCTCGCCCCGCCGGGCGACGGCGGCGCGCAGGTCCCGCAGTGCTTCGCGACGCCGTGAGCTAGCGACCGGGGCCGAGCAAGAACGCGAGCCCGCCGGGGAGGCGCTGCGCCCAGTACGTCTCGTTGTGCTGGCCGCCGGGCTGGACCACGTAGTGGAGCGTCGTGCCCTCGACGTAGCCGTCGGTCGTGTAGGCCTTCGCGAGATCGGCGGTGTTGGTGACGTCGTCGTTGCTGGGGCCCGAGTCGCCGCTGTCCACGTACACCTTGAGGGCGCGCTGGGGCTGCTGCGGGATGGCGGCGACGTCGCCGAGGATTTGGCGGCTATTCCACCATGTCGACGGGCTCATTGCGCCGACCAGGCCGAAGACGTCGGAGCGGTAGACGCCGCCGTACGATGAGATGAGGCCGCCGAGCGACGAGCCCATGAGCGCAGTCGCGTCGCGCGTCGCGAGCGTGCGGAGCTCGGCGTCGACCATCGGCTTGATCTCGTCGGCGATCATCTTGATGTACTGGTCGCCTTTCCCCGGCGACGGCGGCATCGTGTACTCGTTCATGCGATCGGCGGTGTTCTCCACGCCGATGACGATCGCCTCGCGGATCGTGCCGTCCTCGGCGGCGGCGTCCATCGTCTCGTCGACCTTCCACTCGTTGCCGCCGAACGCCGTGCTCGGATCGAAGAGGTTCTGGCCGTCGTGCATGTAGACGACCGGCATGCGCGCGCGCGTGTTCTCGATGTACGTCGGCGGCACGTAGAGCCAGATGCCGCGCGTGCTCGGGAGCACCGTCGACGTGAAGTTCGTCCAGTGCACCGAGTAGGTGCCCTGCTGCACCGTGAAGTGCGGGTAGAGGTCGAGCACCTGGCCGGGGGAGAGCTTGTAGTTAGGGCCGCGCGACCAGGTCGCGTCGTCGAGGAGGGGCTTGAGCTCGATCGGCGTCGAGAGGGACGGGAGCGCGAGGACCCATGTGTCGTCGGCGCCCGATGTCGCGGCGACGCCCTTGTCCCACGTGAGCGATCCGCCCGAGCCGCGCAGAGCGATCGCGTGCGCGCCGGCCGGGTAGTGGACGCGGATCGTCGTGACGGTGGGGCCCGCATCGCCGGCTCCCGCGTCGCGGTTCGTGCCGCCATCGGGCGCGGGCGCGCCGTCGGCCCCGAGCGCCGCGTCGCCGCCGTTCGCTCCGCCGCCGTCCGCGCCGGGAGGAGCGCCGGGCGGCAGCTGCCCGGAAGCCCCCGACGACGCCGTTGCGCCGGAGGACGACGACGAGCACGCGGCCGCGACGGCGGCGAGGAGCACGGTGACGACGAAGGCGCGCATGGCGGCCAATGGAATGACCGTAACTCAGGTCTGAGTCAAGCCCGAGCCACCCGCCGGGAGCGCATGGTAGGCTCGTGCCCATGCGAAGGGCGTCCGCCGCCGTCGTCGTCGTCCTCGCGCTCTCGTCGTGCACCGCCGAGGGGCCGATCAACCCGGTCCCCGGACCGCCGATCGGGTACGCGTCGGGATCCCGCCTCCGCGCGCGCGTTCGATCGAGCGCGCCCGGCGCCCGGCAACTCGTGGGGTGGTGCGACACGAAGCTCGGCGTCGACTGCACGTTCACGACGGCCGAGGACGGCGCGCTGCGCTGCATCCCAGGCGGGACCGAGGTCCTGTTCCTCGACGAGCTCTGTCAAAAACCGATCGCGGTCGTCAGCGCCGCGTGCGGCGGCAGCGGGCCCCCGGCGTTCGCGAGCACCACGGTCTTGTCCGAGGAGACGTGCGGCGGCGTGACGCGCGCGTTCCGTCTCGGCGACGCCGTCGACGTGCCCAATAGCCACGCATACGTCGGCGCCGGCGCGAGCGGCGGGTGCCTCCGCACCGCGCAGCTCGAAAAGGACGCCACCGCCTACGCGCTGGATCCGATCGACCCGGCCGATCTCGTCAAAGGCACGCTCGCGCGCGCGCCGAAGAGCGATCGCCTCGGCGTCGAGGTCATCGTCGCGGAGGACGGCGCGCAGCAGCACCGCGGGCTCTACGACGTCGCGACCAAAGGGCGCTGCTTCTCGATCGCAGGCGCCATCGGGGGTGGCGACGATCGCTGCATCCCCAACGAGGTCGCGTGGGCCACGTACGCCGCCGACCCCGCGTGCGCCACGCCCGTCGCCTACCAGGTTCGCCCGACGTCGACGTGCCCGTCCGCGGGCGTCGTCGTGTCGTACGGGTTCAAGGGCTGCGACGTGCACGCGTCGTTTTTCGCGCCGGCCGACACCGTCGACATCACGGACGTCTTCACGGGCGCCGCCCCGGTGTGCACGCTCGTGCGGAAGCAGCCGGCGCTCTTCGGCGAGCTGCAGCGCGACCACGTCTTTTACCAAGTCGGCGCGCCGGTCGCAGCCACGACGTTCGCGCCCATGCGGAGCCAGACGACGGGGTTGGGGCGCCTCGCCGTGCCAATTCTCGCCGCCGCCGATGGCACCGAGCTCACGCCGCCGCGTCCCGACGTCTTCTTCGATACGACGCTCGGCGTCCTGTGCAGGGCGTACGTCTTTCCCGACGGCGTGAAGCGCTGCGTCCCGCGCGACGCGGTGCCGATCGCGACCCCATCGTTCTCCGATGATGCCTGCAGCGCCGAGGTGGTCGGCGTCCCGCAGTCGCCCGGCTGCACCGCGGCGCCCGTCTACGCGGTGCGCGTCACCGCCGGACCGGCGTGCTCCACGGACGTGGCGGCAACGAACATCGTGAAGCTCGACGCCACGCCGCAGACGCTACCGAGCTACTACACCGTCGACGCAACGGGCGCGTGCGCGAAGCAGGCACAGGGCGGCGTCTTCGCGTCGATCACCGGCGAGGTCCCGAAGACCTCGCTCGCCGTCGTCGTCGAAGCGGTCGAGTGATCCGCGCGAGCGATCAGCCCTTCGGCTTGGCCCAGACGCCGAACATGTAGTTGCCGGTGCCCTCGCCGTCGACCTCGATGTGAAACTCGTAGTCGGCGTCGTCGTCCATGCACCAGCTCTTGTCGAACTCGATGATGGCGACCGGGTGCGACGTCTTGTCGTCGGCGACGAGCGCGCCGCCGGGCTTCGTCACGAGGATGTCGAGATCCTTGATCCCGGCGTCTGCGACGGCGAAGTAGCGGTAGCACATGCCGCCCGACAGCTTCAGCTTGTAGGTGTCGCGCTTGTCGTGAATGTGGTGGAGCTTGCCGAGCATCGGCTTCGCGTACTCCTGCAGGCCGGTCGGGCCGCCGCACTTCTTGATGATGGTGTCGAAGTCGGCCTTCGCGTCGCCTTGGAGCGACGTGCCCTGCCAGCACTCCTTGTCGCCGATCGTCTTCTTCGGGAAGCCGGTCTTCAGGCCCTTCTTGAGGAGCGGCGCCATCGTGATGGTCGCGCCGTGCTCGGTCTCGTGGGGATCGTCGTAGTCCTTCGGCTTCGCGGGCGTCGGCGGATCCTTCGCGGCGGCGGTGGCCGACGTGGCGGGGGTGTCCGTCGGCACGGTCGGCGGCGTCGGCGTGCTCGGCGCGGTCGGCACGCTGTTCTCGGCGGTGACCGGCGTGGGCGGGTTGCCGCCGCACGCGGCGAGGAGACCCAGGACGGAGAGGGCGGCGAATCGGCTCTTCAGCAGCATGGGCACGACGGTATCCGTACCGACCTCAGCCGGTCAACGCGCACCGCGCAGGCCCCACAAAAGGAAAAAGCTCGTCGGACCGACAGCCGACGAGCTTCCTCCCGAGAGAGATTCTACGCGTGGGAGATCAGCCGCCGCCGCCGGCGTCGCCCGAGCCGCCGATCACGCACTGCGTGTACGCTGTGAGCTGCGTGCCGCACGCCTTCTGGCCGGCCGTCTGGTCGTACTTGCCACCCGAGTCACACGCGACGTTGCTGCCCGCGCACTTCAGGTAGTCGACGTACTTGCCGCCGCACGTCGCGTCCGCCTTCGACTTCGCGCACTCGTCGGCGTCCGCCTGGGTGATCGCGTTGTCGTTCGGGCAGGCCTTCGAGCCGACGGCCGGGCAATTGCCGGCAGCAGCCGCGGCGCCCGCGCTGCTCGAGGACGAACAGGCGAAGAGGGACACGCCGACCAGCGAGAGAACGGCAGCGGACAGTGCGAGGGCTCGAAATTTCATCATAGGCTCCTTAGTGAACGTCGGATTGGGAAGGGGTGCTGCGAGAGAAAGCTGCTTTTGGGGCCCGGGTCGGACGAAGCTCGACCGCGACCGATTCAATTCGGGAGGACCGCAAACGGATGTACGGGGGTAACTGAGCTTTGCCCTAGAGGGAACAAAAAGCGTTCCAAACCGCCCCAATGGGTGTGTTACGCCGGGCGCATTGACGTCCCGGCCGTCGAGGCCCCATGTTGCCGGAATGGGAATCGCCTACGTCATCGACGCCGTCCGCACGCCCCGAGGGCGCGGGAAGGCCGGCAAGGGATCGCTCTCCGGAACGCACCCGCAAGAACTCGTCGCGCAGACGCTGAAGGCGCTCGCCGCTCGCGGGAAGATCGCGGAGAAGGACGTCGACGACGTCGTGCTCGGGTGTGTTTCCCAGGCCGGTGAGCAGGGCGCGAACCTCGCACGCAACGCCGTGCTCGCCGCAGGTTGGCCGGAAGAGGTCGGCGGGACCACGCTGAACCGCTTTTGCGGCTCGGGTCTTCAGGCCGTGAACTTCGCGGCGATGGGGGTCGCCTCGGGCGCGCAGGATCTCGTGGTCGCAGGCGGCGTCGAGAGCATGTCGCGCGCGCCGATGGGCTCCGACGGCGGCGGCCTCGACGGCAACAACATGGCGCTCCGCAAGCGCATCTTCCAGGTGCCCCAGGGCATCAGCGCGGATCTCATCGCGACCCTCGAGGGCTTCACGCGCGCTGAGGTCGACGCGTTCGCGCTTCGGTCGCAGGAGCGCGCCGCCAAGGCGATCGCTGCGGGTTTCTTCAAGGGGAGCCTCGCGCCTGTCGTCGACGACGCGGGCAAGGCGCTCCTCGCCGCCGACGAGCTCCCGCGCGCGACGACGCCCGAGGGTCTCGCGAAGCTCGAGGCCTCGTTCGCCGCGTTCGGCGCGTCACCGGCCGACGAGGCGGGCAGGACGTTCGATCAGATCGCGCTCCACGGCTACCCGAAGGCCAAGGCGATCGTCCACGTGCACACCGCCGGCAACTCGAGCGGGATCGCCGACGGCGCCGCAGTCGTCGCGCTCGCGTCGGAGGCGTTCGTGAAAGAGCGCGGGCTCAAGCCGCGCGCGAAGATCCGCGCCATGGCGACGATCGGCAGCGAGCCGGTCATCATGCTCACCGCCCCCGCGCCGGTGTCGCTGAAGGCGCTGAAGAAGGCGGGGATGACCGCGAAGGACATCGATCTCTGGGAGATCAACGAGGCCTTCGCCGCCGTGGTCCTCCAGGCCACGCGCACGCTCGGCATCGATCCGGAGCGCGTCAACGTGAACGGCGGCGCGATCGCCCTCGGTCACCCGCTCGGCGCGACCGGCGCGATGCTGTTCGGCACCCTCGTCGACGAGCTCGAGCGCAGGAACCTCACGACCGGCCTCGTCACGCTCTGCATCGGCGGCGGCCAGGGCATCGCCACGATCGTCGAGCGCGTCTAGAGCGAGGACCGTTCCTCAGTCGGTAGCGGCGCTCGCGTCGTCGGCGGTCGGATCGACGCCGCCGTCGCCGAGATCGGGGCTCGATCCATCGTCGTCGGTGCCCGCGTCGGGCGCGCCGCCGCCGGTCTCGGCGATGAACGCCTGCAAGTCGGCCATCGTCCCGTTGAACTCGTCGAGATCGACCTTCTCGTGGATGCCGGGGACGCTCCCGCGATCGGAGCGCTGCCAGAACTTCCACCCTCCCCACTTCGACGGCATGCGCGGGCACGACACGCCCCAGTTGGCGACCCACAGCGGGTAGTCGGTGAAGGACGAGCCGATGCTGCCGCTCATGCCGGCCATCGTGTAGACCATCGGTTTGCGGCCGGTCGCGGCCTCGACGGTCTGCAGCCACGTGCGCACTTTCCCCTGGAGGCGAAGCGCGCTGACGCCTTCGCTGACCTCGACGTCGAGGACGGGCGGCAGATCGTCCGCCTCGAGCGCGCCCATCTTCTGGACGAGCAGGTTTGCCTGTGCGACCGGATCTTCGGACGGCCGGAAGTACTGATATGCGCCGCGAACGACGCCGGCCTCTCGAGCGCCGCTCCAGTTCGCGTCGAAGCGCGGGTCCTCGAACTTGGTGCCGTCGCTGACGCGGATGAACGCGAAGGCGCGGCCGGAGCTCTTCACGGCCGCCCAGTCGACCTTCTGCTGGTAGTACGAAACGTCGATCCCCTTCAGCGTGGTGCCGGTCGCGCAGACCTTGAGCGCGCCTTCGTCGGAGCTCGTATCCGACGAGGAGGAGGCGCCGCCACACGCGATGGCGGTGGCAGAGACGGCGACGGCGAGCGCAAGGAGAGCGACAGCGTGCTTGAGCATCGGAAGGAGCTCAACGCACATGGTGTACCAATGTCCTACCGTGTAGTCACATTGAACATTTCCACCCACGTTGCGTGTTTGCGTCAAATTCCTCTCGAATTTCACGCAATTCCGAGGTCGCCCCGGGCGGCCTGGCGGATCGCATTAGAACCACACGTGAACCGCCAACCAGGCGCCAAGGCTCCACGGCGAGGGATCGCTGGTCGGCGCGGAGACCCCACTCAATTGGCGAGACGCGACGAGCGGAACGTCGAGCGCCCCCTGGGCGGCAAGCGCGACGTGCGGCGCGAGGCCGACGAGGAGGGTCGGCTCGAGATCGATCGTGACGAGAGAGTCCTGGGCGGTGCCGGTCACGGTGAACGTCGACGACGCGGGATCGGCCCCCACGAGGGTCTGTGTCGCGTGCTGGTAGGCGAGCGTCACGCCTGCCTTCGGCCAAAAGCACACGCGCGCGGAATCGCAGAAGAGCCAGCCTAACCGCGGCGCGAACGCGACGACGACGACGCGCGTGTCGAGCGCGCGGATGTCACCCGCGCCGGTGCGCGACGTGGAGGCGGGCCAGATCGTCGCCGAAGCGCCCAGCGTCGTCCCTCGATTGACCCAATCGACCGCGAGGCGCGGCGCCTGGAACACGTAGGCGCCTGGCTCGCGACCGAGTCCCCACGGACCGACCGCGTCGAACGACTGCTTCGGGTAGTAGTGCTCCGCGCCATACACGCGCTCGTCCCGCACCGTTGCGAAGGCGACGCCCGCGAGGCGCTCGACGCCGACGAGGAGGTGCGCACGCGCGGGTGACGACGGGCCGAACGGTTCCGGCTCCTCGTCCGCGCGCGCGGACGGCGCTGCGGCGAGGAATAGGACGAGCAGCGCGAACGGCCTCCGCATGCCCGCCATTGTAGAGACACGACGCGCGCGCGCGCGCCAGAGATTGCGCTATACGACCGAACCATGGCGCTCATCAGCGGGTGGATCGCGATCGCGTTCATCCTCGTCACCGCGAGCCTGCCGCTAATTCAGTGGCTGCGGCAGAAGCGACGGGCGGCGCCGGACTCCGCGCCCACGCGCATCCACGCCTCGCTCGGCATGGCCACCGCTGCGCTCGCCTTCGGGCACACGCTCACCGCCGTGCCGGTGCTCGGCACGTCACGCGCCCTCGGCGGCGGGATGACCGCGCTCGCGGCCGGCGGGCTCGCGTTCTTCGTCATCGTCGCGCACGTCGGGGTCGGCCTTCAGCTTCGGAACCCGCGCCTGCGAAAGCGAAAGGACAAGCGACGCGCGCATCAGATCACGGCGGTCGCGATCGCCGTCACCGTCGGCGCGCACGTCATCGCGCTGCTGCGCGCGGGCTGAGCGCGAGGCTGACGGCGCGCGCTAAGGCTGCTTCGCCCCGGCGTCCTCGACCTTGGGCTTCGGCTTCGGCTTCGGCTTCGCTGGCGCGGACGCCGTCGGCGCAGACGTGAGCCACGCGGGCGGCGACGACGACAAGGGCGTCGAGGCGCTCGGAGTCGGAGTCGGAGTCGGAGTCGCGGTCGGAGTCGCGGTCGGCGTCGGCGGCGGCCGCGGCGCAGTCGGAGTCGGCGCCGGTCGCGACGGGGCTGAGGGAGTGGCCGCCGGCGGCGTCGGTGGCGCCGCGGGAGCCGGCGGCGGCGGAGCGGGCACCGCGACGGCGGGCGACGAAGGCGACGGCAGCGAGGGCGGGATCTCCGCTCGGATCGGGGTGTGCGTCGGCGCAGCCGTGCTCGGCCCGTTCCACATGAGCAGGTACCCGAGGACCCCGGACGCGGCGACGAGAAAGAGGAGGAGCTTCCACGCAGCGACGCCTTCGAGATGCGGGCGCACCGGGATGGGCGTGGGGCGCGGCGGGCGAGAGAGCGCGCGGGGGAGCGTGATCGCCGTCGCAGCGACTGGCGCGGGAGGAGAAGGCGGCGCGGGTGCGGAAACCGGGGGCGGCGGCGAAGGCGGGGGCGGCGGAACCGGAGTGGGCTCGCGAACAGGACCCGGAGCAGGGTCAGGCTCGTGGACAGGCTCGGGGAGCGGGTCAGGCTCGCGGACGGGCTCGGGGAGAGGGTCAGGCTCGCGGACGGGGTCGGGCTCGCGGACGGGGTCGGGGTCGCGGACGGGGTCGGGCTCGCGGACGGGGTCGGGCTCGCGGACGGGCTCGGGGTCGCGGACGGGCTCGGGGTCGCGGACGGGGTCGGGGTCGCGGACGGGCTCGGGCTCGCGGACGTGCTCGGGCTCGGGCTCGCGGACGTGCTCGGGCTCGGGCGCGGCGACGGGCGCGGCATCGGCGGCGGCGAAGGGAGCGAGGGCTTCGGCGAGGTCGAGAGCGGATGCGTAGCGATCGTCTCGGCGAGCGGACATGGCCTTGCGGACGACGTCGACGAAGGTCTCGGGAAGCTCGGAGCGTCGTGCGCCGAGGGGCACCGGCTCTCCCTCCCGGATGAGGTTCGCGATCCGTGGCAGCGTGTCGGCGACGAACGGACGCTCGCCCGACGCCGCCTCATAGAGGATGACGCCGAGCGCGTAGACGTCCGTTCGAGCGTCGACGTGCTCGTCGTTCACCTGCTCGGGGGCGCGATAAAACGGCGAGCCTGTGGTCTCGCCGTCGACGGCCGAAGGCGCGTCCACGCCGGGAAAACCGAGGATTTTCACGTCGCCGGCGGGCCCATGCAAGAGCACGTTGGCGGGGCGCAGGTCCCCATGGACGCGGCCCGCGTCGTGCTCCGTCTGAAGCGCGACGCACGCGCGACGAATCGTCTCGGCGAGCTCGCGCAGGCTGAGCGTCCCGGCCTCGGCGAGCTTGCGCCCGAGCGTCTCCCGGTCGGGCTCGTGCGGCGGCTCGTCCGCCGGCTCGTGCGGCGATGCCGTCTCCGCGGCGGGCGGCGCAGGCGCGTCGGTCATCACGATCAGAGTACACCGACGTGGTTCGGATTTGCGCTCGCGTGCGCGTCAGGTAGCTTGCAGCCCCATGAAGCTCTCCGCCACCGGACTCATTCTCTCGGGGGTCCTCGCCTGCGGCGCATTCGCAGCCCAGGCCTGCAGCACCACGACGACCCCCAACGGCGGGACCACGACCGACGGAGGCACGACCGACACCGGCGGCGGCGGCGGCGGCGACGGGCAGAGCACGACCGACGGAGGCTCCGAGGCCTCGGCCACCGCATGCGCTCCCGACGAATCGGCGGCGGTGCCGGCCGATCGCTGCACCACCGACGCGAACAACACCACGCTCCCGCAGTGCGGCACGTGGCTGAAGGTGGAGCTCCCCGGCACCGTCTGCGGCGACGGCAGCCAGTTCAAGTTCTTCGTGAACTACTCGAACACGAGCAACGATCTCGTCGTCAGCTTCGAGCCCGGCGGCGCGTGCTGGGACTACGACAGCTGCACCGGCAACGGCGGAACGCGCGGCGCGGCCAACCCGCACGGCATCCCCGACGACCACATGTCGAACTACCAGTACCTGAACCTGCTGCGCCGCTCGAACGACAACCCGGCGCAGGCCTACAACATGGTCTTCGTCTCGTATTGCACCGGGGACATCCACACGGGCAACAACACCATCACGTACACGGGCACGCCGGCCGGCGACGCGGGCGCGGGCGACGGCGGCTCGGACGGCGGCGATGGAGGCGCGGATCAAATCCTCTTCCACCACGCCGGCCACGCGAACACGCTCAAGGTCATCGACTGGCTCAAGACGACGTTCGCGACCAAGGTCACCGTCCCGAAGATGCTCGTCACCGGGTGCAGCGCAGGCGGCGCGGGCGGCTTCATCAACTACCACTTCATCCGCTCGGGCATGGGCACCGGCGTGCAGTGTTCGTACTTGCTCGACGACTCGGGCCCGATCTTCCACTCGACCGGCCCCTCGAAGCAGCTTCACGACAAGATCCGATCGGCGTGGAACATCGATCCGATCCTCGACAGCCTCGAAGGGCAGCTGCCGGTGAAGGCCGCCGATCTGAAGGCCGACTTCGGTCTCATGAACGCGGCGCTCGCGCAGAAGTACCCGAAGGATCGCTTGAGCCTCGTCGCCTACCACCAGGACCTGAACTACTCGCTCTACTCGTACCAGCGCTTCTTCCCTGGCTCGACCGAGACCCAGATCCACACGATGTGGTGGCAGGACATGACGGACCTGATGAAGACGTACGACGGCTACCCGAACATGGCGTACTACCTGCCGTACTTCCGCTCGGACAACTGCAGCCACTGCGTCTCGATCCCGCCGATCGGCAACCCGCCGATCGAGCCGACCGACACCACCAAGGTGCTGCAGAAGCCGTGGGAAGGCTCCGACATCCCGCAGCTCGGGATCGATTTGAAGCAGTTCACGAGCGATCTCCTCGACGACAAGAAGAAGCTCAAGAGCTACGTCCAAGACGTGCAGGCCAGCGAGGTGTTCTCACCTGCGGTGTCTGCACAGTGCATGCAATAGAAGATGTGGAGACGAGGGTGGCGGCGTTGTCGAAGCCGCCCGTGTAGCCGTCGCTGAGCGGCGGGGCCTCGCGCGTGATGAGATCGTCGAGCGAGCAGCACGGAGGCCGTGCGCCGAAGGTGACGCGCGTGGCCATGCCTCGGTGCATCGCGTCGAGGTAGCGCTCGAGCGCGTGGACGGCCTCGTGTGTCTTCATCGCGCGGCCGCGCCAGTCGTCGAGGACGTCGAGGACGAAGGCTTCGATCTCGTCGGAGCGGCCGATGAGCCACGCCTCGCGCGCGCCCGGCTCGACTTGCTGCGCGGGCACGAACCTGCGGAGCTCTGCGTGCGCGCGCACAGTCGCGGCGGCGAGCCGCTCGGCGTGGTGGATCGCGACACGGAGCGCCTCTGGGCAGCCGGGACCGAAGACGATCTTCGCGAATGACGCCATGACTCACCCTCCGCTGGCCCCATCGGCACGGGCGGCGGAAAGTTGCTCGAAAACGTCGGGCCGCTGGCGGCTTCTCTAAGGACCGATGATGAAGAGGAGGAGCTCGGCGCGTGGCTTGTCGAGCGTCACGAGGACCTCGTGCTGCTTCTTCGCGGCGGCGTGGTTGCCGAGCTTCACGTAGCAGGCGCCGAGGTCGTACCTGAGCGCCGGATCCTTCGGGGCAAGCATGACGGCCTGCTGGTACGGCAGGATGGCCTCCTTGTACCGATGCAGCTCGACGAGCGCGGCGGCGGCCTTGCGGTGGTGCTCGATGCGATCGGGCTCGAGCTTGCCGAGCTCGAGGTAGGCGTCCGCGACGTCGGCGTGGCGCTTCAGCTTCTCGAAGACGCGCGCGCGGCTCGTGTGCACTTGGACGTCCTTCGCGCCGAGCTTCACGGCCTGCGTGTACGCGGCGGCGGCGTCCTCGAGGCGATCGAGCTTCTGGTACCCGAAGGCGAGCGCGGTCTGGAGCGCCGCGTCGTTCGGGGCCTTCTTCACTGCCGTCTCGAATGCCGCGACGGCCTCTTCGGTGCGATCGAGCTTGAGGAGGGAGACGGCGAGGAAGTAGTCCGCCTTGGCGAGATCCGGCTGGATGCGGAGCGCGCGCTGCAGGGCCGCGGCGCTCTCGTCCCAGTGCTGCGCGCTCTGGTAGGCGACGCCGAGCTTGTAGTACGCGAGGCTCTCCTTCGGGCGGAGGCGCACGACTTCTTTCCACGCGAGGATCGCGTCTTCTTGCTCGCCGAGCGCCTCGCACGCGGCGCCGAGCTCCACCCACGCGTCGGCCTCGCCGGGCGCGGACTTCAAGATGAGGCGGTAGGCATCGCGCGCCTCGGCGTGTCGATCGAGCTTCGCTTGCGAGCGCGCGATTCCGTAGAGCGCGTCGCGCGACGCGGGCTCCTTCTTACGGGCGGCCTGGTAGGCGGTGAGCGCGTCCTCGTCGCGGCCGATCTCGGCGCCGAGATCGCCGAGCAAGAGGTGCAGCGCGAAATGATCGGGCGCGAGGGCGAGGCCCTTCGTGGCGACGTCGCGCGCTTGGCGCACGCGTCCGAGCGCCCGGTACGAGGCCGCGAGATCGAGGTACTCCGTCGCCGTCGGTGTGACCGTGGCGAAGCTCTTCTCGAGCGCGCCTGCCGCATCCTCCCAGCGCTCTTCCTTCTTGTAGATGCCCGCGAGCGCACGCCACGCGTCGCCGAGCTTCGGATTTTCGCGCGTCGCGACCTCGAGCGCCTCGGTTGCTTCCGCGATCTTGCCGGTCTCGAGCAGCGCGAGGCCCAGGCGCTTCGCGACCTCGGCGTGCTTCGGATGCGCGGCGCGCGCCGTGGCGAGCGCGCCGACGAGGGCACCGGTCTTTCCGTGCGCGGCGACGAGGTGACCGAGCGCGTCGAGCGTCTCGACCGCCGGATCCTCCGCGAGCGCGTCGGCGAACGCGGCGACAGCGTCCTCGACACGTTCGAGGCGCGCGTACGCGGCGGCGAGCCGCTTGTGGACGTCCGCAGGCGCGCGACGCGTGACCGCCGCGGATTTGTACGCCTCCGCCGCGTCGTGATCGCGCTGGAGCGCTTCGTACGCGCGGCCGAGCGCGTAGAGCGCGTCGGCGTCGTCCTTCTTCGTCTTCGTCAGCTGCTTGTAGGCGAGCGACGCTTCGTGGTGCTGCCCGAGCTTGGCGTAGCCCTTCGCGGCGCGCTCGAGCGCGTCGACGTGCTCAGGCCGCAGGCGCGACGCCTCGCGGAAAGACTTCACCGCACCCTCGGTCTTCCCCGCCTGTTCGAGGAGGAGGCCCAGCTGGTAGTGCGCGTCGGAAAGCGACGGATCGAGAGCGAGCGCCTTTTCGAGCTGCGCGCGGGCCTCGTCGGGGTGCTTCAGCTCGCGCAGCAGCGACGCCAGCTCGAGGTGCGCCTCCACGTCCTTCTCACCGTGCGCCACGGCCTTCTCGAGCGCCGCGCGTGCTTCGTCGCGGCGCCCCGCGCGCGCGAGCGAGATGCCGAGGGTGCGCTCGACCTCGCGATCGCCCGGAGCGAGCCACACCGCTTGCTCCAGCGCCTCGATGGCCTGCCCGTGATCCCCGAGCTTCGCGGCGACGAGGCCGAGCAGACGCTGGCTCTTCGCGTCCCCCGGCTTGCTCTTCACGGCGGCTTGGAGGAGCGACCGCGCGCCGTCGAGCTTGCCCGACGCGAAGAACGCCTCCGCTTGACGGTACTGCGCGTCCGCGTCCTCCGGCGTGAGCGCGGCGGCCTTCGCGAACGCGGCGGCGGCCTCGTCGAGGCGCCCGAGCGCTTGCAGTGAACGCCCTCGCAGCGCGTGCATCGCGGCGTCGTCGACGGCGCTCTTCAGGACGCGATCGGCATGCGAGAGCGCCCCGTCATGCTGCCCGAGCGCGGCGTGGCACTCCGCGATGGCGCGGAGGACATTGGCCTCGACCTGCCCGACCTGCGCGCGCGCGACCTCGCCGTACGATTGGAGCGCCTCGTGGTGCCGCCCCGCCGCCTTCTCGGCCTCCGCGATCCCGAGGTGCGCGCGCGTGAGGTTCGGTTGGATCTTCAATGCCGCGCGGAACGACGCGATCGCCTCTGCGCCGAGGCCCTTCGCGGCGCGCACGACGCCCAGCGCAACGTGCGACGCTGCGTGCGCGGGCCGGAGTGTGGTCGCCTGCGCGAGCGACGCGAGCGCGTCATCGATCTTGCCCAGCTGCTCCTGGAGCGAGCCGAGTCGGAACCACGCGTCGCCGTCCTTGGCGTCCTTCTCGACTGCGCGCTTAAGGATGGTGACGGCCTCGACCTTGCGACCGAGCTTCTCGTACGCGATCGCGAGTGGGCCGATGAGCGCGCCGTTCGCCGAATCGATCCCGCGCGCGTGCTCGAGCGCGTCGACGGCGTCCGCGAATCGCGCGAGGGCGACGTGCTCGGCGCCGAGCTCTGCGTAGGCGTCGGCCCAGTCGTCCTTCAGCTTCGTCGCCGCCTCGAACGCGACCGCGGCTTCCTTGTGGTTGCCCGCGGCGCGCAGCGTCCGCGCGAACGCGATCTGGAGCTCGGCGTCGCGAGGCCTCGCGGCGAGCGCGCTCCGGTACGCCGCGGCGGCCTCCACCGGAAGCCCCTTCTTCGTGAAGAGGCCCGCGCGCGCGACGTGGCCTTCGGCGAACGCCGGATCGAGCGCGACCGCCTTCGCGTATGCATCGAGCGCGAGGTCGACGTCGCCGAGGCGCGCGACGACGGACGCGCGAAGCTTGTGCGATTCGGCGTGCTCGGGGCGGAGGGCGACGCATCGGTCGAGCACCTCCCTCGCGGCTGGCCATCGTTCCAGGCGCACGCGAACGGCGGCGAGCGAGAGCGCGAGATCAGCGTCATCAGGACGGAGCTTGCTCGCGCGCTCGAGCAACACCGCGGCGTCGGCGTGACGTCCGAGCTTCTGGAGCAGCTCCGCGAGACCCTGGAGGAGCGCCTGATCGGTGGGCCGCGACGCCAGCGCGCTCTCGTATGCGCTCGCCGCGGCGCCATCCCTCCCGAGCTTGGCGTAAAGGCGGCCGAGCTCGAGGTGCACGTCTCCGAGACCAGGTTCGATCGTCACTGCCTGGTGGTACGCGTGCACGGCGTGCTCGCTCTCGTCGAGCGCGCGCCACGCGTCGCCAAGATCTTTCCAGACCTCCGCCGAGGTGGCGTCGATCGCGACGCTCTTCTTCAGCGCTTCCCTCGCCTCCGGCCACTCGCGGCGCGCCGCGAAGATCCTGCCGAGCTCGCGCGTCGGAGTCGGGTCGTTCGGCAGCAGGGGCGCTGCCTTCGAGAAGGCGGCGACGGCCTCGTCGGTACGCCCCGCGCGACGCGCCACGAGCCCGAGGCGGAGCAGCGACGCCCCGTCGTTCGGGACCGCGGCGGTCGCCGCCTCGTAGGCCACGGTCGCCTCCTCGTCGTGACCCGTCGCCTCGAGGAGCGCGCCGAGCACGCCGTGGAGCTCGTGCAGCGTCGGATCGAGATCGAGCGCGCGCCGATACTCCGCGATCGCCTGCCCCTTCTCGCCGAGCTTCACGCGCACGTCGCCGAGGCGCTTGAACGCTCCCGCGTGGTCCGACAGCAACGTCGCGCGTTCGAGCGCGTCGCGTGCTTCCTTCCAGCGCTCCTTCTCGGCGAGCGCGACGCCGAGATCGAACAGCGTCGGCGCGTCCGGCGACAGCTCGCTGGCCGTCTGGAGCGGCGCGATCGCCTGGTCGACGTTCCCCGTCCGCAGCTGCGCGCCGCCGAGCGCCGCGAGGATGGCCGCGTCGGTGGGGAGCATCGACGCCGCGCGCGCGAGGGATGGCAGGGAGTCGCCGTGGTGCCCCGCCGCCGCCAAGATGCGCCCCACGGCGGCGTGCGCCTCGACGAGATCGGGGTCCTCGCCGAGCGCGCGGCGGTAGGACGCGAGCGCCGCGTCGGTCTCGCCCAGCGAGAGCGACGCTTTTCCGAGCCACCTGTGCGCGCCGCGCGCATCCGGCTTCTGCTCGAGCCCTGCGGCGAGCGAGATCTTCGCCTCGGTCCACTGACCGATCTGCGCCGCCGAAAAACCGCGCGCGAGGAGCGCGTCAGGCGGCGGTGCGGCCAGCTCCGACGCGCGACGCAGCGCCGCGAGCGCTTCTTCGTGGCGGCCGAGGCGCGACAGCGCCAGCCCCTTGCGCGAGTGGAGCTCGGCGTCGTCGGGAGACGAAGCGAGGGCGTCGTCGAGATGGCGCACGGCGTCCGCGTCGCGTCCCAGCGTTGTAAGGAGGCTCGTCAGCGCGAGGCGTCCCTCGGTAAACTCCGGATCGAGCTCCAGCGCGCACTCGTATGCGTCCGCAGCGTCTCCCGAGAGCCCGAGCGCCTCGTTCGATCCCGCCAGAAGCTTCCAGGCCTCGGCGTGCTCGGGCCGTCGCTTGACGACGTCGGCCAGCACGTCCTTCGCGTCACGCCACAGGCGCGCGCCGGAGTGCAGCCTGCCGAGTTCGAAGAGGACCGCCGGATCCTCCGGCGAGAGCGCTCGCGCCCGCGCATACGCCGTCGTCGCTTCGACGGTCTTGCCGAGCCGCACGAGCGCCGCGCCGAGCGACGTCCACAAGTCCGCGCGCTCGGCCACGAGGCTCGTGGCGATCGTAAACGCTGACGAAGCCTCGGCGTCTTTGCCGGTCTTCTCGTAGAGCCGCGCGAGCTCGATCTGCGCATCGGCGTAACGCGGCTCGAGGCGCGTCGCGTTCTTGTACGCCTCGAGCGCCTCGTCGAGCTTCCCCTCCGCCGCCGCCAGCTCGCCGAGCGCGCGCTGCGCCGGCGCCGAGTCCGGACGCACGCGCACGCAACGCTTCACCAGCTCTCGCGCCTACCCGAGCATTCCGAGCTGTGTGTACACGCCTCCCAGGCGGAGGACGAGGTCAGGATCGTCGGGCTCGAGCGCCACCGCTTCCTCGAGGCTCGGCGCCGCCTCGGCTACCCGTCCCTCGCGGAGGAGCGCCTCCGCGAGCGCCGCGTGGTGCGCCGCGTTGCGTGGGAACGCCTTCACCGCGCGGCGCAGCGAATCGACGGCCTCTCCGAAGCGCTCCGTCTTCTCGTACAGGCGCGCGAGGACCACGTGGAGATCGTCGTCGCCCGGCTCGAGCTCGCTCGCACGCGCGTACGCCTTGATCGCAGCCTCGAATTTTTGCGTCCGCACGCACGCGTCTCCGAGGGCGCGTTGCGCGGCGGCCGAGTCGGGGCGCACGCGGACACTCTCGCGGAGGGCCCCCATCGCCTGCTCGGCGCGGTTCATCTTCCCGTAGGCGATGCCGAGCCACATCATGATTTCGGGATCGCCCTGCTTCTTCTCGGCGGCGCGCTCGAGGGCTTCGAACGCCTCGTCGTTCCGATCGAGGCGAAGGAGCGGCTTTGCCACCTCGAGGAGCAAGTCACCGGTCACGCCCGACGTCTTCATCGTCGCCCGCAGCGCGTCGACCGCCTCCTTGTCGCGCCCCAGCACCGCGTACGACGCCGCGAGCGCGCGGTTTGGCGCCGGGCTCGTCGGATCGAGCTCGAGCGCCTTTTTGTAGGCATCCACCGCCGCGAGGTGCTCGCCGAGTTTCGCGCACACCTCGCCGAGGCGAAGGAACGCTTCTGCGTGGCTCGGCGCCGCCGCGACGCACTCGGTGAGCGCCTGCTTCGCGAGGGCCCATCGCTCGAGCGTCGCGTAGGTCGTGCCGAGGCGATAGAGGATGTCGGGATTTCCCGCGCCGCGCTTCGCCGCCTCCGCGAACGCCGCGGCCGAGGCGTCCAGATCACGCATCCGGAGGAGCACGGCGCCGAGGCTCGCGTAGAGCGCGCCGTCGTCGGGGTCGGCCTTCACGGCGAGGCGCAGCGCGTCGACACACTCGGCGTCGCGACCAAGCGCCTCGAGCGCCTTGGCGAGCGGCGCGTACGCCTGATCGAACGCGGGATCGAGCGCGAGCACCTTCTGGTACGCGACCGCAGCGCGCTCATGGAGGCCGAGTGCGAGGGCCACTTGGGCGAGCAGCTTCCAGAGGTCGACGCGCTCAGGAGCGAGCTCGACTCCGCGCTCGAGCGGCGGCGCCGCGAGCTCCCAGCGTGAAGCCTTCGCGTGCGACAGGCCGAGCTTGTACGCCAAGCTCGGATCGTCTGCGCGCTTCTTGAACGCCCGCGCGAAGCTGTCGCCCGCCTCCTCGAACTTGGACGTCGACAAGAGCGCTTCGCCGAGCCGCGCATGGAGCGCCGGATCGTCGGGCGCGAGGCGCACGGCCTCTCGAAGCGCCGCCGCCGCCAGCGCCGGCTGCGCGCTCGCCTCGTAGAGGCGCCCCAGCGCGAGGTACCCTTGCACGAACTTCGGATCGATCTCGACCGCGCGCTTGTACGCGACGGTGGCCTCGTCGTTCCGTCCGAGCTCGAGGCACGCCTCTCCGAGCGCGCGCTGCGTGTCGCCGACTTTCTGCGCGTCCGACTCCTGCTCGGGCGGCGGACGAACGCGCGCCGACTCGACCAGCGCGTCGCGCGCCTCCTTGTACTTGCCGACGTGGTTGTAGGCGACGCCGAGATCCTGGAGGCAGTCCGGATCGTCGGGGCGAATCTCGGCGGCCTTGGCGAACCACTCCGCCGCGTCCTG
This sequence comes from Polyangiales bacterium, assembly GCA_038231275.1. GTDB lineage: Bacteria > Myxococcota_A > Polyangia > Polyangiales > Polyangiaceae > JANYHK01. The sequence goes on along the minus strand of JBBRLQ010000001.1, from coordinate 634,609 downwards.
CTTTCGCCCCATGCGCTGCATCGCGGCGCCGAGGCGCGAGCACACGCGTGCGTCCTTCGGGAACGCCTGCGCCGCCTCTTTGTAGGCGAGCACGGCCTCGTCGTCCTTGCCGAGCGCCTCGTAGAGCCCGCCGAGGAGCGCGTGCGCTTCGAGGAACGTCGCGTCGAGCGCGAGGGCCCGTGCGTATGCCCCGAGCGATTCTTCTTTGTCGCCGAGCTCCGCGCACGCCTCGCCGAGGAGCTTCTGCGCCGCCGCCGAGCCGGGCCGCGCGCGCACGCTCGCTTGAAGCGCGACGCGCGCCGGCTCCCACCGCTTCCGCCGCACCAGCGCGACGCCAAGCTGCAGGCGGAGCTCCGGATCGTCGGGGACCAGCTTCACCGCGCGCTCGAGCGCCAGCGCGGCCTCTTCGTTTTTTTGGAGGCGCAACAGCGCGCCGCCGAGGACGCCGAGCGTCGACGCGTCGTCGGGCATCGCGCCGAGGGCCGCCTCGAGCATCGGCACCGCCTGCGCGTCCTTTCCGACGACCACGAGGAGCTTGCCCACCGCCACTCGCCCCGCGAGGTACGAAGGATCGAGCGCGAGTGCCTTCTCGTACGCCGCGATCGCCTCGTCGGTCTTGCCGAGCGCGCCGCACGCCTCGCCGAGCGCCTTGTAGGCGTCCGCGCGATCCGGTGCATAGTGCACGCTTTCTTTGAGGTATTTCCGCGCCTCTTCGTGGCCCTTCGCGGAGAGGTGGGAGACGCCGAGCTGATAGAGATACTCCGGCGCGTCGGGCGCGAGGCCGACCGCCTTCGTGAAGCTGTCGACCGATTCGTCGTGCCGACCGAGGCGGCGCAGCGGATGGCCGAGCTGCGCGTGGACGCTCGCCTCCTGCGCGAGGTAGCGAAGCGCGATTTTGTAGGCGTCGACCGCGTCCTCGTCCTGCCCGAGCACCTCGTATTGCTCGGCGATGGCGACGTGTCCTCGCGCGAACTTCGGCTCGAGAGCGATCGCGCGGGTGTACGCGGCGATCGCGTCCTTCGGCTCGCCGAGGCGCGCGCACGCTTCGCCGAGGAGCTTGTAGACCTCGGCGACCGGCGCCTGCGCTTCGAGTCGAACGGCGTCGCGCAGCGCACGACCGGCGTCCTCGAAGCGCTCGAGCTTCACGAGCGCGATGCCCCAGCGCAGGTAGTTGTCCGCGCCGTCGGGCAGGAGCTTCACCGCGCGCTCGTAACAGCTCGCGGCCTGCTCCCATTTTTCGAAGCGCAGGTACGCGTTGCCGGCGCGCTGGAGCGCTTGCAAGTCGTCGGGCCGCAGCATCGCGACGTTGTCGTAAGCCTTGCCGGCGAGATCGAAGCGCTCGAGCTTCATCGCGAGCTCGGCGAGCGCGAACTGCACGTCGAAGTGACCCGGCCGCAAATCCGCGGCCTTCGCGAAGGCGTCGCAGGCGCTGTGAGGGATGTCCTTCTCGAGGTAGGCGAGCCCGAGCTGGTAGTGCGCGTCGAAGTAGTCCGCCTTGATCTCCGACGCGCGCGAGAGCGCTTTGATCGCGTCGTCCAGCTTGCCGACCTTCTGGTAGGCCTGCCCGAGCTGGAAGCGCTTGTAGGCGTCGTTGGGTTTTACGAGGAGACCTGTCTTGAGCAGGTCGATGAGCTCCTCAAGCTTCTCGGACATCGGGGCAACGCCCAGGATATCGAAGCCGCGCCCCCCCCGCTGACGGAAAAGGAGACTTAGTTTGCGCCGCTGAGCGTGGAGCGAAGCGCAGCGGAGCGAAACGCTCCTGCCGGAAAGGCCTGACCGGCTTTTCCGGTCAGGTCTTGAGCCAGGCGTCGATGCGCGCGCGGACGCGGCGATCGCGGGGGGAGTCGTAGCGGTAGCCGAGACGCGCCTGATCGGCGAGGACGCGCGCGCGCTCGGGGTCCTTTTTTGCGGCGCGGAGCGCCTGGGCGAGAGCGAAGGAGGTCGCCGGCCCGTCGGGATAGAGCATCTTGGCCGTCGGGCAGCGCGCGAGCGCGTCCTCGAGGATCTTCTCGGCCTCCTCCGCGCGACCTCGGGCGAGCACGGCCTCTGCGAGCCGCCGGCGGGGCGTCACGAGCTCGGGATGCTCGGCCCCCAGCGCCTTTTCCGCGATCGCGAGCGCCTCGCGCTGGAGCTGCTCGGCCTCGGCGAGCTTGCCTTCGTCGAAGCGCACGGCCCCGAGATCGGACTTCACGGTCGCGAGGTACGCGTAGCTCTTGCCGAGGGACGCCTCGAGGATGCGCTGCGCCTCGGCGATCTCGTGCTCGGCCTCCGCGCGCCGCCCGAGCTCGCGGTACGGCTGGTTCAAATTCATGTGCGCGAGGCCCACCTCGGGGTGATCGGGACCGAGCACTTTGATGCCGAGGGCCAGGACGCGCGTGAACATCACGAGAGACTCGGCGAAATCGCCGCGCGCGAAATGGACGTTGCCGATGCGGTTCAGCGTGTAGCCCGTCTCGATGTGATCGGGACCGAGGCTCGCCTCTTGAACGGCGAGCGCGCGCTGGAGCGACGCGAGGCCTTCGTCGAGGCGGGAGCTCCACACGTAGGCCATTCCGAGGCGGCTCTCGGCTTGCGCGACGAGCGGGTGATCACGGCCCAGGGCGCGCTCGCGAATGGCGATCGCCTCGAGCAGCGCGGTCCTCGCGTCGTCGTAGCGCGCGAGCATCGAGAGCGCGTAGCCGAGGTTGGTGAGCGTGGCGGCGACCTCGAGGTGCTGATCGCCGAGCGCGCGACGCTCGAGCAAGAGGGCGCGCTCGGTATGCGCGCGGGCGTCCTCGTAGCGGCCTTGCGCGCGATCGACGGCGCCGCGGCTCTGCTCGAGGAGCGCCTCGTCGCGCGGAGGCTTGCCGCGCGCGTCGAGCAGCGCCGCGGCGGTGCGATCCCAGAGCTGGCCCTCGGCGTCCTGCGCGAGCCGGTACTTGAGGACCACGACGAGCTCGGCGCTCGACGCGAACGTCGTGTCCTCGTCCTTCGCCGCGATGCTCGTCCACGCCGCCTCGCGCAGCGTGTCGGCAGACTCCTTGTAGCGGCTCAAATGCTCGAGGACTTGGCCGTGGAGGAGGAGCGCCTGTCCGGCGAGCGGCGCGTACGCGACCTCGCGCGCGCCCGCGACGACGCCCTCGAGCTTCTGGCGCGCGGCGTCGTAGCGTCCGAGCTCGGAGCTGGCGCGCGCGGCGGCGAGATCTCGCGTGAGCACGTCGACGCGCGCCCTCGCCTCGGGGCTCGCCGGCGCCTTGACGCGCGCGCGCAAGGACTCGCCGTTCTCGCACGCGTCGAGCGGCGACAGCGAGACGACGGCCTGCGCGGCGCTTCCGACGAGCTCGCGATCGGCGGTACCGAGGGCGTCCACGAGCGCGGTGGCCTCCGCGAGCTTCCCGTCGAGGCACCGCATCCGCAAGTCGAAGAGCTCCTCGGACTGCTCCGCGCGCACGCGCGTCGCCTCGCACGCGAGGGTGCGTTGGCGTGCCCACCCCGTCACGAAGCCCGCGAGCTGCGCGTCGACCGTGTGGAACGTATCCGCCGCGAACGGCGCTCCGGTCGCCATGAACGCCGCACGCACGCGCTCGCGCGTGGCGCCGTCCCAGGTCGTCGACGCCTTCTCCGCGACGCCCGCGCACGGCGCGGGGCGTGACGACGTCGCCCTCCCCGCGAAGAGCGCCGCGGCCGCAACGCAGGCGACGCCCGCCAAGAACCACCGCGTCGGACGGCGCCGCGTCGGGCGCTCCAGCTCCACGACGACCTCGTCCATCGACGGGAACCGATCGTCCGGCTTCGTTCGGAGCATCCGTTCGATCGCGCGGCGGACCGTGCTCGGCGCGTCACGCAGCGCGCGCGCCGTCTCGACGTGTCCGGCCAGCACGGCGACGCGCAGCTCGTCGAGCGTCCGTCCCGCGAAGGGTCGCGTCCCGGCGAGCGCTTCGTAGAGGGCGACGCCGAACCCGAACTGATCCGCGCGCGCGTCCGCCGGCTCACCGGCGATCTGCTCGGGCGCCATGTACGCCGGCGTGCCGCGGAGCGCGCCGGTGCGCGTCGCGGTGCGTACGAGCGGTGCCTGGTGCGGCCCGTCGGGGTCGTCGACTCCTGCCGTCGCCGTGCGTTCTTCTTCACGCTCGAGGACGACGCGCGCCAAACCGAAGTCGGTCACCTTCGCGCGCCCGTCGGGCGTGACGAGCACGTTGTCGGGCTTGAAATCCCGGTGAACGAGCCCCGCCGCGTGCGCCGCTGCGAGCCCTCGACCGCACTGCGCGAAGATCTCGAGCACCTCCCGCCACGACCGCGTCTGCCGCGCCGACCACGCGCGCAGCGTCTCGCCAGGCACCAGCTCCATCGCGACGAACACGCGATCGTCGAACGTCCCCGCGTCGTGCACCGCGACCACGTTGACGTGGGAGATCTGCGCCATCGCCTTTGCCTCGCGGAGCAAACGCGCGCGAGTCTCCTCGGCGCCCTCGCCGTGATCGGCGCGGAGGAGCTTCACGGCGACCTTGCGATCGAGATCCGGATCGTACGCCGTGTAGACGACGCCCATCGCGCCCGCGCCGATCGGTGCCACGACGACGTAGCGCCCGATGCGACGCTCGCTCGGGACCGCGAGATCGTCGGCACCGCCGAGCAGCGCGGCGACGACCTCACGGCACCGCGCGCAGTCGGCGACGTGGGCCTCGGCGCCCGAGAGGGCATCGCCCTGGAGCTCGCCGTCGACGAACGCGGCGAGCTCTTCGTCGGTCATGCACGCGGACATGATCGCGAGTCTACCCCGGCGTCCGATCCATCCACGCCGCGACCTTCGCGTGGCCGCGGATCATTCCTGCGAGGCGGCTCGTGCGCACGATCTCGTCGAGCTGCGCGACGACCGAGAGATCCGCGATGGTCGGGCCGTCGCCGACGAGCCACGCGCGCCGCTCGAGCAGGACCTCGAGGCCGTCCACGTGTGCGGTGAGCCGACGCTCGACCTCCGCCGCCGACAGCTTGCCGATCCCCTGCGCGCCCAGCTTCTTGGGGTAGCGGCGCTTCAGCACGATCTTCATGAGCGTGCGCTCGAACGACGGACGCCCATCGCAGATGAGATCCAGCGCCTTCTCGAGCGCCTCCGGATCGAGCATGCGCAGGTGAATCTCGAAGAAGTAGAGCGACTGCCCCGCCCAGTCCTCCCAGAACCGCGCCATCGCGAGCGCCTCGGGATCCGTCGGGTAAAGCGGCGCGTCGGGGCGCTTGCGATCGAGCAGGAGCGCGATCGCGGACGAGTCGACGGTTCGCTCGCCGTCCCATTCGAGAACCGGGAGCGTTCCGACGGGCGAGAGCTTCGCGGCGTCGCGGGCGCGGAGGCCGTTGTAGTTCACCATCTCGAACGCGAGACCCTTGTGCCGAAGCGCGCGGCGGATTTTGTTGCAGAACGGGGACATTTCCCACTGATGAAGGACGATCGCGGACATGAGCGCGACTCTATCCCGCGACGGGGCGACGGCGGTAGACGCGGCGCGACAGGCTCGGATCGTCCTCATGGGGCAAGAGCGGCCCCGCGTCGAAGCGGCTCGCATCGATCGGCGGCGCGTGGACGGCGCGTTGATCGAGGACGTGGTCGGGCACGTACGTGACGTCGATCAGGTCGGCGACGAACGCACCCTCCGCGAAGATGCGCGCGCCGCCGATGAGCCAAACGTCTGCGTCGCCGACGCGCGCGAGGGCTTCGGCGAGCGATGGCGCGGTCTCGACCCCCGGGACGGGGAGGGGACGCGAGGTGACGACGAGGTTGCGACGCTCCGCGAGCGCGACGCCGTTCTCGTCGAACGTCGCCCGCCCCATGATGACCGCGCACCCGCGCGTGATCCGCTGGAAGCGCCGCTGATCGGCGGGGTGATGCCACGGGATCTGCCCGCCGAGACCGATGACCCCCTCTGGCGAAATGGCGTAGATCATCCCTCGCATCCTTTTGCGGACCTCCCTCACGCGCAACGTGACTGTAGCTCGCGCGGCGCGACGCCGGGCTGTGTTAGGCATGGGCCATGGCCGCCAAGAAGACCGTTCCCGCGAAGAAGACGATCGCGAAGAAGAGCCCCGCGAAGAAGACGTCCGCCGGAACGAGCGCCAGCCCTTGGGAGCTCACGACCCCGCCCGGCACGAGCGCGTTCACGGCGTTCCGCGACGACACGCTCGATCCGCCTGCGCTCGTCGTCCGCGTCGGCAAGACCGAGCTTCGTTACCACCTGCGCTGCATCGGGGATCTGCAGGCGATGCTGAAGAAGCACGGCGACTGGATGGCGCTCGGCGGCGCCGACGAGCAGAAGCCGGCCGCGGGCGGGACGATCGAGTCGTGGGGCCGCAGCGCAAAGAACCCGGTGAAGGGCTGGTACGGCCTGAAAAAGGGCCTTCGCGGCCGCTTCGGCGTCTACGTGCCGCCGGTGCTCGAGGCGCTCGGCCTCATCGAGCTCGAGCACCTCCCGAAGAACAACCGCGCGCGCGCGAAGTAGGGGGCGGCATGGACGCGCGCATCATCGAGCTCGAGATCCGCTACACGCACCAGCAGCGCCTGCTCGAGGAGCTGAGCGGCGTCGTCGCCGATCAAGGGCGCGTGATCGATCGCCTGACGAAGGAGCTCCTCTCGCTGCGCACGCGCGTGGCGGAGCTCGCCCCCGACGAGCCGAGCAACGAGCCTCCGCCGCACTATTGAGCGCGCGTCAGCCGCCCGACATCCCCTTCGCGCAGGCGGGACGCGAGGCGCGGCGCGATCAAGGCGCGGCGGCGCCGGTGCCCAAGCGACGAGGCTCGGGCGCGCCGATCCACTCGCTTCCCACACGGCCGATCGCCGGCGCGGTGGCGATGTGTCCACGCTCTTTGAGCGCGTAGCCCATCGCCTCGAGCCGCTTCCCCGTTGCCTCCACGAGCCCGTCTTTCTCGTACGAGACGACGTCGGGGAGGTGCTGCATGTGGAACCGGGGCGCGGCGACGGCGGCGCCGATATCCATTCCGAAGTCGAGGACGTTCGACATCTCCTCGAACACCGCCGTGATGATCGTGGGGCCGCCCGCGCCGCCGATGACGAGCTCGATCTTGCCGTCGGGCCCCGACACGATCGTCGGCGCCATCGAGGAGAGCATGCGCTTTCCCGGCGCGATCGCGTTCGCTTCACCTTGCACGAGGCCGTAGCCGTTCGCGGTGCCCGGCACCGCCGCAAAATCGTCCATCTCGTTGTTGAGGACGAAGCCGCCGCCCTTCACCGTGATGCCCGAGCCGTAAAACCAGTTGAGCGTCGTCGTGAGGGCGACCGCGTTGCCGGCGTCGTCGACGACGGAGAAGTGCGTGGTGTGCGGGCCGCTCGCGCTGGCGGGTCCCGCGCTGGGGATTTCTGCGGAGGGCGTGGCCTTGTCGGGGAGGATCGTCGCGCGCTGGGCCTTCGCCCACCCGTCGGAGAGGAGCTCGTCGAGCGGCATCTTCACGAAATCGGGATCGCCGAGCTTCGCGTTGCGCGCGGCGTACGAGCGGCGCATCGCTTCGAAGACGACGTGCAGCTCCTCCGGCGACTGCCACCCGAGCGCGCGCAGATCGTATCCCTCCAGGATGTGGCAGATCATCGCGAGCGTGACGCCGCCCGACGACGGCGGGGGCATCGCGGTGATCTTGTGGCCGCGGTACGTCAGCTCCAGCGGCGTCCGCCATTTCGCCTGGTAGCCCTTCAAATCCGCGGCGGTGATGAGGCCGCCCTCGCTCTGCATCTGCGCGACGATCGCGGCGGCGGTCGGCCCTTCGTAGAATCCGGCCGCGCCCTTCTCGGCGATGCGGCGAAGGACGATCGCGATCTCCGGATTCTTTAGCGTCGATCCCTTCACGGGAAGCTCGCCGTTCGGGAAGAAGAGCGCGGCGCTGACCGGGTGCTTCTTCATGCGCTCGCCGGCGAACTTGAACGTATCGAGGAAGCCTTCGTCGATCACGAACCCTTGCTCGGCGAGCGCGATCGCCGGCGCGAGGACGTCGGCCCAGCTCTTCCTCTTCGAGCCGAGCGTGTGGTGGAGCTCCCATAGGCCCGCCACGCTGCCGGGCGTCCCGGCCGAGCGGATGCCCTCGCGCGCGGTCGGGAGCATCTTGCCGCTCGCGTCGAGGTACATGTCGCGTGAAGCGGCGGCGGGCGCAGTCTCACGGAAGTCGAGCGCGCGCACGTCGTTGCCCATGCGCGCGACCGCGAAGCCGCCGCCGCCGAGGTTGCCCGCCGTCGGGTAGGCGACCGCGAGCGCGAACGCCGTCGCGACCGCCGCGTCGACCGCGTTTCCACCGGCCGCGAGCACGTCGCGTCCGACCTTCGACGAGATTGCGTTGTCGCTCACGACCATCCCGTGCGCGCCCTTCACGACGGCGGGGACCCGGTACGGCCACGCCGGCGGCAGGCGCGCTTCGAAGGTCGACTCGGCGTGGGTCGGCGGCGTTGCGTCGACGGGTGTGAGCTTCGCCGCGGTGGGCGGCGCGGGAGCCGGCGGTGAGCCGCAGGCCCCAACGACGGCGAGTAGCCCAACGATATGGCGGCGATTCATGGGTGCGAAGCTTAGCGCACCACGCGCCGCGGGACGCCCTCCGCGCGTCTGCAGCGTTCCGCTCACGACGGATGGGGCGTCGTGTCTTGCGCGACGCGGATCTTGTCGTAGAGTGCGCGCCCCCATGATTCGGAGCTGCCTTTTCGTGCTCGGAACCGCCGCCATCGTCGCGGCATGCGCAGACGGAACCAGCGTGACCGACGCCCCCGTCGATCCCGGCACCGTCGCCACGGACACGGACGCGTCGGCCGACACCGGAGCGGCTGCCCACCCAAGCCCGGACTCCGGCGGCGGGACCCCGGGGTTCGACGCGGCGACCGTCGACTCCGCGGCGCCGCCCGACGCGGCCCCCGTGAACCTCGCGTGCGGCAAGACATTCGACTTTGAGTCGAGCGACGGCGCGTTCACGCACGTGCCGCTCGACGGCGCGAGCGGCGCCACCTTCGACGCATGGACCTACGGCGCGGCCGCCGGCGCGCTCGGCTGCCACTCCAGCACGAACTGCTTCGCGACGAGCCTCACCGGCCCGTACGCCCAGTGCCAGCGCGCAGAGCTGCGCTCGCCCGTGATCGACCTCGCGTCGTGCGCCGCCGCGGGCTCGGTGCAAGTCACCTTCTGGCACGCGTACGACTTCCTCGGCTACACCGACGCGGGGGGGACCACGTACTACGACGGCGGCATCGTCGAGCTCTCGGGCGACGGCGGCGCGACGTGGACGACGGCGATCACCTCACCGCCCTCCGTCGGCAACGTCAGCATCGCAGCATCGCGCGGGTTCCTCGGCCAGTACGTGTGCCCGGGCCCATCGTCGTTCCACGTCGACGCGAAGAGCGGCTTCATCAACAAGAGCACCGGCTGGGAAGCGTTCGAGGCCGACGTGCCGGTCGCGCTCCGCACCAACCAGTTCATGGTCCGCTTCGCGTACTCGACCGGCAAGAGCACCGCCGACAACGCGCTCGCGGCCGCCAAGCCGGGCTGGCACATCGACGACGTCGCGATCGTCGCGAAGTAGCCTTTTTTACGGGTGAAGCACGATCGTCGCGGTGTCACCGGGCGGCGCTGACGTGACGACGAACCCGCCCGGGGTCTTGTCGAACACGCAGCCTCCGCACTCCACCGTGTAGCCCGCAGGGTAGAGGCGCGGCGCGACGGAGACGACGGTCGGCGCGGTGATCGATCGCGTCGGTCGGTAGGTGAGCGTGAACGTCTTCGTCGCCGCGTCGAACGCGTATGAGACCGGATCGCCGGCGATGCGCTCCGGATACGGGCGGACAACGACGTCGAGGAGGCTCTGCTTCTCGGAACCGTCGGGGTTGAGCAGGCCATAGTTGACGCTCGCGTCGTAGGCCCAGACCATGTTGCTCGCAGCCACCGCGCCCGCCGCGTCGTACTGCGCGGTCATGTACTCGGCGATGCCCGGGGCGGCACCGGGGGCGCCGTATTCGCCGATCCACAGCGCGGCCGATCGATCGCGCGCTTCTTTGGCGAGCGCGGCGACGTTGGCGAGGAGATCAACGCGATGGGCAGGATCGAATCCTTTTCCGCTCTCGGCGTCGCGATCGTACGAGTGCGGCGCGTACGCGATGTCGGCGAACGAGAACGACGTCGGCAAGCGCGTCGTCCCGCCGAGGTTGCGCGACGCGGACGGCTCGAGGAAGGCGACCCAGTGCGGCGCCGCAGCGCGAACGGCGGGGACGAGCTCTTCGTAGAACGGCCCGAGGAGGTCCCCTTCGAAATCCAGGATCGATTTGCTGCCCCAATAGGGCTCGTTCATCGCGTCGAAGCCGACAACGTTGTCGTACCCGACAAGACGCGCGGCGAGGCGACGCCACGCTTCCTTGTAGTGTGCATGCAAATCGGCGGACGCCCAGAAGCCGTCCACACAGGCGGTCACGTCTCCGTCGAGGCTGTTCAAGAACCACGGCTCGATCGGCTTGAAGTGGGCGTAGTGGCTCTCGTCGCACGTCCAACGTGGAGCGCCGTCGAAGCCGAAGCCCTCGCCGTAGACGTCCTGGTGCATGTCGATGACGACGAGCATGTTCGCGCGCGCCGCCCACTCGACGCGCGCGGCGACCGCGTCGAGGAATGCGTCGTCGTACACGCCGCGCGCCGGCTCGACGGCTGCCCATACGATGACGAGGCGCGCGGCGTTGAAGCCCCACGCGTCGCGCGCGCGACGCCAGTCGGCTTCGGTTTTGCCGTCCCAATACGGGGCCTGCTTGTCGGCGCCGGCGATGTTCGCGCCGTGCATGATCACTGCGCGTCCGTCGGCGTCGCGGATGAACCCGTCCGCGACGTGCCACGCGTGGGGCGGCGACGCAGGAGCGCGCGCGCTCGAGCACGCGGCGACGCACGCGAACGCGAGGAGCAAGCGCGGGGGTGACGGGCGCGACGGGCTCCACATGCGCGTTACTCAATCCCACGCCGCGCGCGATCGTCAAGCCAGCGGACGGTCAGCGGCTGCGAAACGAGAACAGCTGCAGCGCAATCTTCGCGCTGAAGATCTCGCGATCGAGGAAGCTGAAACGAGGAATCGTCGGCGACTCGACGATGAGATCGAGATCCCCAATCGTGAGGACGAGCCCGCCCCGGCCATGCACCGACGGCGGGCGGAGGTCCGCGCCCGACAGATCGCCCGTATCGGCGCCGGCGGTCACGATGGCGCCGAGGGAGCCTAAAAAATAGAGCCTTCCGCTCGCGTACCCGCCGAGCGACGTGTGCGGCGCGGCGCCCGGCGTGATGAGGACCGCGTCGTCGAAGAGCACGCTGAACGAGACCGGGTTCAGCTCCTGCCACCAGTTCCGGCGGAAGAACGCGAGCTCGAGGCCCTCGTGGATCTGGCCGTCGGCGCCCGTCACGAGCCCATGCTCGCCGGTCGTCGCGCCGACGTACGCGCCCATCGTGATCGGGCCGCTCGTCGACCGGAGCTCGCTCGCCCACGGGTCCGGCGGTCGCCACGAGCCGGTGATGGGCTCCGGCTTCGGCGGACGGAGCGAGATGTCGGCGGCGCCGGCGGCGTGCTCGAGCATGGCGCCCGAGATACCGAGACCGAACGTCCAGTGCGCCTCCTCGTCGAGCCACGAATACTCCGCCGGGCCCCACGCGGTGAGCGAGATGCGGCGCGCGCCGAACGGCTCGAACCACTCGAGGCGGCCGAGGCGCGTGACGACCTCGAGCGACGCGTCGCGGCTCGGCGCCGCGAAGTAGCCCACCGAGAACGGCGTGATGCCGAGTATCACGTTGTCCCCTAGCGTGAAGAGCATCTCGACGTCTTGCCGGACCATGAACGCCTGCTGGCGCGCGCGAAAATCGTGGCGACTCCCGAGCTCGAGGCTCACGCCCAGGGAGACCGGATCGAACCGGCCCGAGGTGAGGAGGTAGCGCCCGAACATGCCGAGATCGGTGCGCGACTCCGACGGCGTGAAGAGCGCGCGCGTCCCGAAGAACAGGTACGGGATCTCCACGCGCTCGGGGCTCGGCTTCCCGTGGCCGAGCGCGCGCTCGGGAACGGCGGCGTGCGCGAAATGCTTCGCGACGAACCAATTCCACGCCGAGCGATCGCAGGTGGACCACGTCGGCTTCGGCATCTGCGCGCGCAGCCCGTGGACGAGGCGCATCATGTCCTTGAGCGCCTCCACGGCGAGGCGACCCGACTGCGACAGGCACGCCGACGGCATCGAGTACGGGCGCGGCACGTAGAAGCTGCACGGCCGACCGTCTATGACCCGTGTGGCGTCGATGAACGCGTCGTCGCGCGCCTCGAAGATCTCGTGGCGCGTGTTCTGGTGCGCGCCACCGAACGGGTTGGGGACCGTCGGCTGCCACACCTTGAGGAAGACGATGCGCGGATCGTTGGTGCGCGCGTCCTCGTGGGCCCAGCTCGCGAAGTCGCGCTCGACGTGCGCGAGCGAGTACGAGTCCATGACGGCGTGCATCAGCTCGTACATGCCCACCGCGCCGCGTCGGGCGGCGATCGGATCGTCCACCACGTTGCCGACGAGCGACGACATGAGATCGACGCAGCGATCGTACGCGTCCCAGATGAGGCCGTACGATGCGTGGGGCTGGCCGGCGGCGGCGGCGGTCGTGTAGTGGTCGCCGCGCTCGTCGCTCGACTGCGCCATGAAGTGGAAGCACTGCCCGACGTGATCGAACTGGCGCGCGAGGATGCGATCGGGCGCGTCGGTGTGCGGCGTCGGCCACCACGCGAGCGGATCGGTCTCGTAGCGCGCGGCGCAGTCGTCGGTCGCGTTCTCGAAGCAGAGCGGCTTCTCGAAGACGCCGTCGCGCGTCAGGTCGGCGAGGATGACGAGATCGGCCGGCGTCGCGCCGTCGCGCCGCGATCCCATCTCACGGTACGCGACCGACTCGAGCACCTTGTGCCCGGCGGGCACGAACGCGGACGCGCCGGTGCCGGCGAGCATCGCACCCGCGCCGATCGCGACGGCGACGGCGATTGCGCGCGCGCTTCGAGCCCCGAGCCAACTCACGGGCGCGAGCCTATCGCGACGCGACGAAACGGTGCCGGTGAGCCGCGGTGGAACCACCCCGGATCGCGCGACCGCGGTGGTTTCTGCGGTTGCCACGCGAAGTCATTGAGAATTTTACGTGTGTGCACATGTGCGACATCGGCACGTGCCTTGCAGTGACCTGCGCCAAATGCGGATTCGCTTCCTCCTCGCCAGCGTCGCTGCGATCGTCGCGTGCGCGTGCGGCGCTGACTCGGAGGGCTCGCCCGGGTCGAGCGAGGCCGACGTCGTCGCCGGCACCGTGGACGCGGCGGCGGTGCGCGGCGGATGCTCCACCGACGTCGTGCGCGGGCTCGCCGAGCAGCTCGTCGCCGAGGTCGACTGCATGCAGCCCGGCGCGCTCGTCCGCATCGACGGTCTCGCCGGCGTGACGCTCGACGCCGACGTGTTCCCCTACCTCCAGCAGTCCGCGGCCGACGCCCTCCGGCGTGCGGGCGCGCGCGGCGCGATCACGATCAACTCCGCGCTCCGCACCACGCCGCAGCAGTACCTCCTCCATCGCTGGTACACAGGGAGCCGCTGCGGCATCGGCCTGGCGGCGCCGGTCGGGGCGAGCAATCACGAGCAGGGTCTGGCGGTCGACGCGGTCGGCGGGCGCTCGCGACTCCTCGTCGCGCAAGGGTTCCACTGGTTCGGGAGCGCCGATCCCGTTCATCACGACTACTCGGCGGGGGGCGACGTCGATCTCGCCGGTCTCAGCACCAAAGCGTTCCAGAGGCTGTGGAACCGAAACCACCCGGAGGACCTGCTCGTCGAGGACGGCGTCTTCGCGCGGCCCACCGAGCTTCGATTGCGTCGCGCGCCGGCGCACGGGTTCGATCTCGGCGCGCGGTGTGAGCCGGCCGTTGCTGGCGGCGACGCCGGCGTCGACTCGGCCGACTGACGGACTCAATAGGCGCGCTTGGGCGGTGATAGCGGTTAGGTGATCGAGGGCGTGACACGCTAGGGGACGGTGCCCTCCATACGGAGCGCGCGGAGGACAACCTGGCCGCCGGCGCGTGTGAGCGCTTCCTCTAGCGCCGGATCTCCTTCCGCGAAGATGCGAAGCCAGGTCTGTCCGGCGTGGACGAAGGGGCGCGCCGCGGCGAGGAGGGCGCGGGCGGAGCCGGAGGCGCTGGCGCGAACGGGTGAGAGTCCGGGGAAGTCGCGGTCGAACGCCGCGAAGGCCAAGGGCGTGCCTGCGATGTCACACGCACCGAGCGCCACGCGGCCCTGGGCGTCGCGCAGGCTCGCGATCTCGCCGCGCGCGAGGCCACATGCGGCTTCGAAGGCAGCGTCGTCGGCGATCGTCAATGGGCGAGCGCGCATTCCCGGAGCTTCGTCGAGCCGTTCGACGTCCGACCATGAGAAGCGCACCGAGGCCGACTCGAACGCGACGTGCATGCCGTGCCTCTCGTAGAGGCGGCGCGCGGCGACGTTGTCGGGCTTCACGTTGAGCATCCAGCGCGCGAGACCCGACGCACGCGCGCGCTCCGCCAGCGCCGTCATGAGTAGGTCACCTGCGCCGCTGCGCCGTGCTCGCGGATCGACGACGACGTGGACGACGTGCATGACGTCGCCGCGTGGGCGCGCCCAAGCGTAGCCGACGACCTCCTCGTCCTCACCGCCCTCACCACCCTCCGAGCGCAGCACGATCGTGTCGGGCGCGACGCTCTCGACGAAGCGCTCACGGGGCCACACCGGATCGGGCACCGCGAGCTCGGCGAAGAGGCGCGCGCACGCGTCGTAGTCGTCGCGCGTGGCGGGGGTGACGCGAGGCGGGAGGCCCATTCGGCGAGCGTAGCGTCCTGCCGGCCTTGCGGGAGGACATGCGCGGCCTCACGCGATCTCGCGGTTGCTCGCGCCTGGATCGTCGACGATTTTGCAGCATTTTGGCGCCTTTTTCGTTGGCGCAGCCATTGCGAGGCAACGGAGGACGCCATGCGTTCTGCGGTCGCCACGTGTCTCGTGAAGGGGTCTCTCCTCCTCTTGTTGTCGAGCGCCTCGACCGTCGGATGCAGCGACGGCGCGGGCAGCGACCCCTCGGCGACGGGCGACGGTGGGACCGCCACGCCGACTTCGGACCCCACCCCGGATGTCGACGCCGCGGGCAGCACACCGATCACGAGCGACGCTGGAGCCGACGCCGCCAAGATCGACGGTGGATCCCATCCCCCGCCGACGCCGCCACCACCTCCTCCGCCTCCTCCGCCGCCGATCGAGCAAATCCCTTGGGAGACCGGTGCAGCGGTGGGCTTCGGTGTGGCGCGCAAGGACACGCTGAACCCGCTCGGCGACGGCGTCGTCATCGCGTACGCGGGCTACGGCGTCACGCTCGCGGCCGCCGAGGCGTGGGTGACGGCGCTCTACCACGCGTCGCTCGGACCGCGCGGCGTGCGTCACGTCTTCGCGGTGCAAGGGCCCGACACGCCGACATACACGAACCAGGAAATCGGCAACTCCAAGATCGCCGAGGCGATCGTCCCGCGCGTCACGGCGAAGACGAAGTTCGTCCTCGCGCTCGGTCACTCGAGCGGCAGCTTCGTCGCGCACGAGCTGCTCGGCCAGCTCGCCGGCGGGCTCGATCCGGGGGGCGTCACCGACAAGCGCGTCGTGTACTTCGATCTCGACGGCGGGCAGAGCGGGCTCACCGCGGCCTCCGTCGCGCGATTGCGGCGCGCGTATTTCGTCTCGTCGCACGACGGCGCGACGAGCTCGCCCAACGCCGGCACGATGCAGTCGCTCGGCGCGGAGTACGGCGGCTACTTCCAGAACGACGCGAGCGCGTCGGGGTGCAACGCCGGCGCGACGTGGTGCGTGCACGTGACGCTAATCACGACGCGCCCCCACGATCCGTCGAACGCCAGCGCGATCCCGGATTACTCGGATTTCGTAGGGCGCCCCGTCTGCCACGCGTACATCGACGCGAAGGCCACCGAAGCGGGGCTCTGACGCGGGAACGACTCTGGCGACCCATCACGGTCCGAGGCGCGCGCAGATCGCGGAGGCGGTCGCGCACGGGATGTCGATGGTGGTGCCGGAGATGGTCTGCGCGCAGCTGACGCGCCAGCCGGTGGTGCCGAGCGGCATCGAGGCGCGCAGCATCGCGCCATTCGGGGCGATCCCTCCGCCGCTGAGGACCGTCATACCCGACGGGCACGTGCAGTCGAAGTTGACCCCGTTCGGGACGCAGTTCGGACCGTTCGTGACGAGCATGACGCCCACGCCCAGGGTGCCGGAGACGTTCGTGAGCGTCGCGTTCAGCTGAAGGAGCGTCGCGTTGACGTTGACGCTTCCCGGCGATGTAACCGTCACGTTCGAGCTTCCCTGGAGCTGGAGCTGCGCGCCGGCGGCGATCTTTGTGTTCGCGGTCGACTGTGAGTTGATCGTGTTGCCGGTCAGCGCAAGCGACGACGCCGCCTCGACGAGGACGTCGATCCCCTTGACGGTCGTGGTGGCGACCGCCGATTCGAGGACCAGCGGCGACGAGACGGCGCTCACGATCGCTCCGCGCGCTCCGCTCACACCGGTGACCAGTTGGCGGGTGCCGTCGTCCACGACGTGGTAGTTCTCGCCCGCGCCGTTCCCGCTCACGAACGTCGTGTACTGAGGAGGGGTCGCCGAGAGGCTCGCGCCGCCGACGTGCATGCCGCCACCGACGCGGCCGTCGCCAGTGACCCAGAAGCTCGCAGACTGCGGCGTCGTACCGTTCCAGATGTACGCGCCGCCGTCGACGGAAGGACCGGGGGAACCTGCATCGCCGGGCGAACCGGCGGGGCCCGGCGGACCAGGAGGCCCCGCATCGCCGCCCGTTCCCGCCGATCCGGGCTCGCCCGGTGCGCCTACGGTGCCGGGCGAACCTTGCGCGCCGGCCGGACCTTGCGCGCCGGGAGGCCCCGGATTTTCCTGCGGACCGCAGCCCCAGAGTGCAAAGGTGACGATCGTGACGACTCGGCGCATGCGTGACCTCCTCGGCGACATGGATTCCCCAGGGTAGATCGGCCCGGCGCGCGCGCGAATCCAGAAGCAGCACCGGTGATAGGTTTGGCGCATGAAGCCGAGCGGTGCCCTCCGTTTCGACACCCACACCGTCGACGACCTCACGATCGCCGACGAGCGCGCGCTTCGGGGGGTCGGTCTGTACGCCGATCTCAAAGAGGTGCTGCGCCGCGACGCGTACCCGTTCCGACTCCTCCCGCGCTCTCTCGCGGGGCGCTGGGACCGCGCGGTGCTCCTCAACCTCACGTACTGGGGAGCCGAGGGCGGCGGCGACGTGCTCGTCGATGGGCTCGACGCGGACGTCCTCGCGCATGCGGCATGGCATCACCTCGCGGCGAAGGCGCTGCCCCGGAATGGCAACGCACCGTCGTCGGCGTCGCTCTTCCTCGGCGAGTCGATCGCCAGCGCGTTCGACGTGTACTTGGTCGGTCGCCTCCTCGTCAGCTCGCCGGACGCGGCGTTTCTCGCTACGCAAGTCCCGGCGATGGCGAACGCCGCCGAGCAAGCCGGGCTCTCGGAGGCCGACTTCGAGGCGCTGCTCACGTCGATGGCCGATGCGCCGGAGCGCGCGTTCGAGGATCTGCGCGAGTTGCTCTTCGACGCGACGACGGCGCTGCACGCGGCCGACGGCGCCGACGCCGCGATGAACGCGCTCGGCATGCTCGACGCCCACCGCTTCGCGCCGCTCCTTCATCACTACGAGCTGTCGAACTGGGTGCTCTACGCGCGGGCGTATGGGACCTCCACGCCCGACGCGCGCGTCGCCGGGATCGATCGCGCGATGCGTGACGCAAAGGACGCCGCGCTCGACTGGCTCGTCGCGCGCTGGCTGCCTGCCCCGGCGTGACCAGTCCACGGTCGGGCTCTCGCCTCACCTGCAAGACGTGCATCGCTTGCGCCGGCCGCACGGTAGGCGCATGCTTCGCCCCGCCCGTGATGCGCCGTCCTCCCGACGGTCGCGCGCGAGCTTCAGACTTCGGCCACGATCCGCGGTCAATTCGAGGGGATCATGGACGAAAGCGGCCGTGGGCACGGGTTTGTCCGTACCGTCGCGATGCTCGGTAACCACCTGCCCCGGCAGTGCGGCATCGCGACGTTCACCACCGATCTCAGCCAAGCCATCGCCTCGGAGGTCCCCGACATCGACTGCTTCGTCCTCGCGATGAACGATCCGGGCGTCCACCACGCGTACCCGCCGCGTGTTCGCTTCGAGATCGCGGAGGGAGACGTGTCGGCGTACCGGCGCGCCGCGGATTTTCTCAACGTCAACGCCGTCGACGTGGTCTCGCTGCAGCACGAGTACGGCATCTTCGGCCCCAAGGCGGGCGCCAACGTGCTCGAGCTTCTCCGCGATCTGCGAATGCCGATCGTGACGACGCTGCACACGATCATCGCCGCACCGAACCATTCGCAGCTCGCGGTCATGGACGCGATCGTCAAGCTGTCGGAGCGCGTCGTCGTCATGAGCAGCGACGGCGCGGCGCTGCTCCACGAGGTCCACGGCGTCGACCTCGCCAAGATCGACGTGATCCCCCACGGCATCCCCGTTGCCGCGGAGCGGCGCAGCAAGGATCGCCTGGGCGTCGAGGGGCGCATGGTCATCCTCACCTTCGGGCTTCTCTCCCCCGACAAGGGCATCGAGCACGTGATCGACGCATTGCCTGCGATCGTCGAACAGCATCCGGACGTCGTCTACATCGTGCTCGGCGCGACGCATCCTCACGTGAAGCAGCAGCACGGCGAGACGTACCGGCACATGCTCGAGAGCCGCGCGCAGCGCCTCGGCGTCACTGCGAACATCATCTTCCACAACCGTTTCGTCAGCCACGAGGAGCTCGTCGAGTTCCTCGGCGCCGCCGACATCTACGTGACGCCGTACCTGAAGGAGGAGCAGAGCACGTCGGGCACGCTGGCGTACGCGGTGGGCTGCGGCAAGGCGGTGGTCTCCACACCGTACCGTTACGCGCGCGAGCTGCTCGCAGACGGTCGCGGCGTGCTCGTGCCGTGGCGGGACTCCGGGGCGATCGCGCGCGAGGTGATCGCGCTGCTCGACGATCCGGCCAAGCGCTTCGCGCTCCAGCAGCGCGCGGCCGAGTTCGGGCGAGGAATGAGCTGGCCGATCGTCGCGCGCAGTTACCTCGAGACCTTCGAGCGCGCGCGCGCGGCCCACGACGCCCGCCGGCGCGCGGTGTTCCAGGCAAAGACACTGGCGCGGCGCCCGCCCGAACCGCCCGAGGTCGATCTCTCGCACGTGCGCGCGATGACCGACGACACCGGCATCCTCCAGCACGCGACGTTCGACGTCCCGCGCTACCGCGACGGGTACTGCACCGACGACAACGCGCGCGGGCTCCTCCTCATGATGCTCCTCGAGGATCAGGGCACCGAGACGCCCGCCGTCGTGCGTGCCCTCGCCGCGCGATACCTCGCGTTCGTGAACCACGCGTTCGACGAGGAGAGCGGCCGCTTCCGGAATTTCATGACGTACGATCGGCGCTGGGTCGATGCGCCCGGCTCCGACGACTGTCACGGCCGTGCACTCTGGGCGCTCGGCGCCGTGATCGGGCGCTCCGAAGATCCGGGGCGAAAAGCGCTCGGGCGCCAACTCTTCTACGCCGCGCTTCCGGCGACGGCCAGCCTGACGAGTCCGCGCGCGTGGGCGTACACGCTGCTCGGCATCGACGAGTATCTCCGCGCGTTCCACGGTGACAGCGGCGTCGAGTCGGTCGGCACCGCGCTGGCGCAGAAGCTCTTCGAGCGCTTCCGTCACTCACGCACACCGGACTGGCCGTGGTTCGAGGATCGCCTCACGTACTGCAACGCTCGCCTCCCGCAGTCCCTCCTCTTGTCGGCCACGTGGATGGGCGATGAGGAGATGAAGCAGGCCGCCGAGCGCTCGCTCGAGTGGCTCACCACGGTCTGCGGCGCGGGCACCGGCTCGTTCGCTCCCGTGGGCTCCAACGGCTTCTACGTTCGCGGCGGGCCTCGCGCCGTCTTCGATCAGCAACCGGTGGAGGCGTGCGCGATGGTCTCCGCCTGCCTCGACGCGCATCGTCTGACCGGCCAGCCTCGATGGGCCGAGCACGCGCGTCACGCGTTCGAGTGGTTCTTCGGCCAGAACGCGCTGCACGCGCCGGTCTTCGACGCCGCGACCGGAGGCTGCCGCGATGGCATCCACGAAGACCGCATGAACGAGAACCAGGGGGCGGAGTCGACGCTCTCGTTCCTCATCGCAGTCGCCGAGGTGCGCGCCGCCGATCGTCTCGCGTCGAAGATCCTCGCATCCGCAACGCCGCTCACCGTGGCGAAGACGCGCCCCGACCACGTCGCCTCGCTGCCCACCGCGAAGGAGAGGCTTTCGTGACCACCAAGGGGAGCAAGCGCGACTACGACGTGCTCTTCCATCGCCACGAGGGTAACCCGATCCTCACTGCGCAGGATTGGCCGTACCCCGCGCACACGGTCTTCAACGCGGGCGCGACGCTCCTGCGCGACGGCACGACGCTCCTCCTTTGCCGGGTCGAAGACCGCAGGGGTCACTCGCACCTCTGCGCGGCGCGGTCGAAGAACGGCATCGACGGATGGGTCGTCGACGAGACGCCGACGATGCTGCCGCAGCCGGATCTCCACCACGAGGAGCTGTGGGGCATCGAAGACCCGCGCATCACGTGGGTGGAGGAGCTCGCGCAATACGTCGTCGCGTACACGGCGTTCAGCAAAGACGGACCTGGCGTCGCGATCGCGCTGACGAAGGACTTTCGAACGTTCGAGCGGTGCGGCCTCGTTATGCAGCCCGACGACAAGGACGCCGCGCTCTTCCCACGCCGCATCAACGGCCAGTTCGCGCTGATTCACCGCCCGGTGACCGACGCCGCGGCGAACATCTGGATCTCCTACTCGCCCGATCTACGCAACTGGGGCGGCCACAAGCCGATCCTGCTCGCGCGCAAGGGCGCGTGGTGGGACGCGAACAAGGTCGGCCTGTCCCCGCCGCTCATCGAGACGCCGCGCGGGTGGCTCATGATTTATCACGGCGTGCGTCACACCGCGGCCGGCAGCTTGTACCGACTCGGCCTCGCCCTCTTCGCGACGAACGAGCCCGAGGTCTGCCTCGCGCGCGGCGACGAATGGGTCTTCGGCCCCGAGGCGATTTACGAACGCCAAGGGGACGTCGGCAACGTCGCGTTCCCCTGCGGCACGACGCTCGCGCCCGATGGCGACACGATCCGCATGTACTACGGCGGCGCCGACACGTGCGTCGCGCTCGCGACCGGCAGCATTCGCGGCTGCCTCGCGTGGCTCGATCGCAACGGGAGCGCCCCCTTGTCGATCGGCGCGCCGCCACCGAAGACGTAGCCCAACGCGCGGGACTCGGGTGCGGCGAGACGAGCTAATCGTTCGCCAGGAACGCGATGAGCTTGGTCCACTCCTCGTCGGTGAGCGTGGCGCGCTTCTGATCCTTGTGAATCTTGAGGATGCGCTCGAGGTGGGCTCGCGGATGGCTCTTTGCGTCGAACGGCGCGTGGCACGCGCCGCAGTGGGACTGGTTGATCGCCGCCGCGTCGATGGAGGAGGCGGGCGGCGTCACGGGACCCGTCGTTGGGCCTGGCCCTTCAGCGCCGGCGCCTCCGCACCCAGCGAGCAACCCCAAACAAGAAAGGAGCACTGACGCAACCGCGTTCCGAGGCACGACCGACTTCACGGTCGCATCATGCCACGCCGACCACGCAACCTGAACGCGCCTGATGCGGCCGCTGGATCAGGCGGTCTTCTCGGCAAGCGCGGCGATCGGTGCACACTGAAGGGCTGAGCTATCGGCGAAGGGCGGCCGCATGACGATCTCGGTGAAAATCAGCGTGTTCACCTTCATCCTATGCGCCGCGCTCACCGCCGCCTGCAGCTCCACGACCACGAGCTCCTCCTCTAGTAGTGGCGGTGGGGGCGGGGACGGAGGAGCCGGCGCCGACGGCGGGCTCTTCGGAGGAGGCGGCGGCGGGGACGGCGGCGGTGGGGGCACGACGTCAATCGTTGCGGAGGTCGAACCCAACGACGGCCCCGCGATCACCGGCGCGCAGAGCCTCGGCGCTGTGACCGGCACCACGACGTTCATCATCAACGGCACGCTCTCCACGGGGGGCTTCGAAGGCGCGAAGTACACCGGGACTACGATCTCTTCATGTTCGATGCGCAGTCGGCCGGCGCGCTCGACGTGAAGGTCGACTAGACGTACGGGCTCAGCACGTCGAGGCGCACCGCCTCGCCAAGGCGAGCCCGGCGGCGTCGAAGCTCGCGACGCGCGATGGCGTACATGAGCACGCGCGCCGAGCACGCGCCGGTGAAGCGGGGCGCGAGGCGGGGAGCTCCTCGAGGACCGAGAAGTTCGAATTGGTCCTTCGCCTGACCCCCTGCTTTGAAGACTCGCCCATTGGCGGCTCGGGATCGCCGCATGACGGAAGCCTGTGAAACGGTTGATGCCGCTCCGGGACACTTGTGAAGGCGCGACGAGAACAAAAGAACATCGCGCCGGGGCACGCCGGCAACTGGCGCGCGACGGCATGGGAGATTCATCCGCTCACGGTTGCGCCGAAATCGTGTGCGACGAGGAAGTCGACGCTCTTCCTGACGGCGCGATCGAGATCGGGCAGCTCCAGCCCGATCCTCGCCGCGGCGCGCGTGGCCGAGGTCGTGTCGTAGCGATCGGTGCTGATGAAGTTCAGCCCCTCGACCTTCGCGCCTTGCCCAATCAACCGCAGGAGGAGCGGCGCGATCGCCATCGGCACGTGGAGGCGCGGCGCCGCGACGCCGAGCTGATCGGCGACGAGCCGGAACAGCGCACCGAGGTTGGGGGTGCGATCATCGAGCAGGAAATACTCCGCCAGCGCCTCTTCATCGCGCGAGGGCACGTGCGCGAGAAACTCGGCGAGGTAGTCGACGGTGACCAGCGGCATCCAGTGACGTGCGCTACCGGGTACCGCCGGGAGCTTCCTTTGCTTCAGATCGCGCACGACCTCGGGGAATCCCCAGAAGAGCGTCGTCTCGCCGGTCCGTGAATCGCCGATGACTACCGCGGGGTTCACGACGGTGAGCGGCATTCCGCGCTCGCGCGCGAAGACGCGTGCGCGGGCGTCGGCGCGTACCTTCGATGCCTCGTACGCGCCCATCTTGGCAGGGTCCCTGTGGCGCGCGGCGGCGATGCGAAACCCCGTGAGCAACACGAAACGTGGACGTCGATCCGACGAGGCGGCGAGCGAGAGGACGCGCTCGGTGCCGAGCTCGTTGACGGCGTGCGTGCGCGCGGGATCGAGGCCCAGCTGCATCGCCGCGCCGAGGTGGTAGACGATGTCCGCCTCACCGACCCGCGATCGCGACGCCTCGCTCAGCCCGAGGCCCTCCGCTCCGAGGTCGCCGTCGACGAGGCGCACCTGTTCGGAGTGGCCACCGTGCCCATCGACCCACGCGAGGTACTCCGCCTCGCGCGCGCCGGCGTCGCGTACCAGGGCGGTCACGACGTAGCCGCGACGCGTCAGCGCGGGAACGAGCCACCGACCGATCAACCCCGTGGCGCCCGTTACGAATGCATGCGCGCTCATCGTCATGTTCCTTTCGCCGGCTCGGCGATCCGCGCCAGCTCGATGGCCGCCCGCTCGAGGGGCGCCACGCTTCGGCGCACCTTGCACAGGAGGAGCGCACCCTCGATCGCCGAGAGCGCGAACGTCGCCAGCTCTGTCGCCCGCTTCGGCGCGTGCCCTGCGCGCACCAACCGCGCGCGGATGACCTTGTGCCAGGCTTCGAACGCGCCGGCGACCTGGTCTGCGAGCGCACCGTCGACGCCTTCGATCGCCAGCGGCGCGATGGGGCAGCCGAGCTTGTAGTCGGACGCGACGAGCTGCTGTCCGAGCAGGTGCGTGATCGACCGGATGCCCTGCTCGATGTTCTCCGACGCCTCGAGGAGACCGCGCAAGACGTCGCACATCTCTGCGGCCGATTGCTTCACCGCCTCGGCCGCGAGCTCGGCCTTGCCCCCGGGGAAGTGAAAGTAGAGCGACCCTCGCGGCGCGCCGCTCGCCGCGAGGATGTCGTTCAGTCCCGTGCCGCTGTACCCCCGCTCCTGCAGAAGCGTCGCGGTTGCCCGCACGAAGCGTTCTCTTGTCGCACCCATCCATTCAACTATGTAGATCGGTCTACATATTGTCAAGGGAGGGGAGGAAATCGGCAAATTGCCCTCCCTGAACGTGGCGCTTTCGAAGTCGAGGCGAGCCTCAGCTCGGTCGGGGGCACGCGATGGAGTCGGAGCAGAAGGTCCCCTTGTACTTGCCGCCGCCATTCACGGCCGCGCAGCAAAACTGCGTGGCGTCGCATCCGGCCTGCAAACAATCGCCACAGTGGCTGCACGATTGCCCCACGCACGTGCGCGACGAAGTCGGCGGCGAGGAGGTGCAACACTGAACCCCTGGTGAGATGACGGACGGACACGTTGGCCCTCCGGCGCCGCTGTCCGAAGGCGGAGGCGCGGCGGCGCCCGCGTCGTGATCCAACGAGCTCGAATCGACGCGCGGTCCGGCCTCGATCCACGGCGCCTCCGCGTCGACGTACTGGGTACCGGTGGTGCCTCCGTCTTCTTCCGTGCCCCCGTCTGGAGAGGCGTCCCCCTCGAGGAGCTGCGACAACCCTCCGTCAAGGTCCGACGAATAGGTGAGCTCGGGCGTTGCCGCGCAGCCCGCCACGACCAAAGCCATGCCTAGTCCGCACAGGATCCGCTTCATGCGGCCGTCCCGAAGCACCTGGTGTGCCATTTCAAGCAGACGTGCCGCCGCGCGCGCCAAGTGGCGGCCGGGCGTTTGCGAGACGCGACCTGCTACCGCGGCCAGAGCTCCGCGTAGGCCGCGGTCACCAGGCCGGCGAACGAGAAGTCGTCGAAGAAGTCGCGACTGTCGCGGTCGTCCCCGGTGAAGCGCTGGCGCCACGCTGCCACGTCGACGCTCGCCTCCACGCCCTTCCTCACGGCGTCCAGATTTCGCGGGCCGTTGCCGACGCGGTGAATCTCCCCGTCGACCGCCGCAACCACGACACGGAGCAGCTCGATGACCTGCATCAGGTACGCGTTGCCGCGCAGGACCTTGCCGTGCCCCGGGACGATCGTGGCGGGCTCGAGGCGCGCCAGACTCTCCAGCGTTCCGATCAACTCCAGCGGATAGCCGCCGCCAAGATACGGCACCGGGTGATCCACCAGATCGCCGGCGACGACGATCTTCTCGCGCGGCAGCACCACCACCGCGTCGCCCGCCGTGTTTCCCCGTCCCAGGTGCAGGATGCGCACGTCACGACCTCCTAGATCGACGTCGAGCTCCCGCTCGAACGTCAGCGTCGGCACCAAGTCACGCCGACCGGCGAGGTCGCGGAGCTCGCTCCACACCGGCTCGGTGCCGGCGAGGGCGGTGCGAAGCTCGGCGATCTCTCCTTGCGAGTACGGCTTTCCGTCGGCACCTTTGCCTTCGTCGAGACGCTGCTTGAACATGGTGGCGCGCGCAGGAAACTTCGCGAACCACTGCGGATTGTAGCCGGCGATCTGTTTGCGGGTCTCCGTGTGCGCGATGATCGCAATCGACGGGAACGCGTCGCGGTACGCCGCGTTCCCCATCGTGTGGTCGTAGTGCCAGTGCGTGTTCACCAGGTAGCGCACCGGTTTGCTCGTCCATTTTCCGATCTGCGCGATGTCTTTCTTCGCGCTCGACGGCAAGTAGCAGGAGTCCACGACGAGGACGTCGCGGTCCCCGACGATGACCGTGGTATTTCCCTGCGGGAACGTGTCTGGCGCGTCCTCGTGGCGGATCACGTACACGCCGCTCGCGATCTCCACCGCGCTCCGCTCGTGGGACGTGACCGAGTCGACGGAGGCGGCGGCCGGCGACGCGGCCGACTTCGTGGCGGGGGCGGCCGTGGCCTTCGGCGGGGCCGCGCCGCACGCTCCGCCGAGCAGCGCGACCGCCAGAACGGCGCCCATCGTTCGTCCGGATGTCATCACCACGTCCTCCCCCGCGACTCTAGCCAGGGCGGCACGGACGACAAGGAACGTTCATGACCTGAAATGGGATCTTCGGAACGCCGCCGGCGTGGTGCCCACCGCGTTCTTGAAGAAGCGTACGAAGTGCGACGCGTCGGCGAAGTCCAGCTCCTCGCCGATCGCGGCGACCGACCGCTCCGAATAGCGGAGCATCCGCTTTGCTTCGAGGAGAACCCTCTGATGGATCACGTCGCGCGCCGTCGTACCTGTCTCCCGCCGGACGGCGCGGCTCAGGTGCTCGGCCGAGACGCCGAGCATTCGCGCATAGTCGCCCACGCGCTGCTGCTCGCGGTAGTGCCGCTCCACCAGGCGGCGCAGATCGCGCGCGAGGGGACCGCGCGGAGCCGCCGGCGCGCGCGTGGTCGCGCCGTGCTGCGCGGCCCTGCGCATCCAGACGAGCAGCTGATGGAGCCCGGCGCGGACGACGTGCGCGCTGTCGGGGCGGAGGCGCCGCATCTCGTCGGTCAGGAGAGACAGCGAGGCGAGGCATCGGCGAAAGCCCGTGTCCTCCATCCGGACGTGCGCGTCCATACCGCGCTCGTCGAGGAACGAGGGGTCGTCGAACAATCCGTCGACGAACTCCCGCTCGAAGAACAGCGCGATCGCCCGGAGCGGCGCGCGCATGCGCCAGCGCCTCGCCTGTCCCGGCCGCGTCACCAGGGTCACGCTGGGCGCGACCTCCACGCTCGTCGCGTCGAGATCCAAGGACCCTCGGCCACCGGTCACGAACATGAGCTCGTAGAACGACAGCGCGTGGGGTTCGTCCGTCTGGATGAAGCCCGGCAGGTCCCGGACGTCGGCCACGTCCACCGCAAGCGGGACGCCGTATTTCTCGCGGGCAAAGCGGATGGCGCGAACGTCCACCCCGACAGCATAGCCCTGCCGGGCTCGTCGACCGAGGCCGCCGGGCCTGCCGAGGCGAAGTCGCCCGTGTCGCGGGACGTGCGTCGCGGTGGTCCAGAGAGCGCGGGCGGGACCGCCGTGGGCGTTGCTACTCCGGCGGCTGCCGCGTTCGACGGCGCCTCAACGTCAGACAAGCGCGTCGGCATCGGCTGGGCGACGGCCAGAGAAGAATGCTCTTAAGGTCGGCGGCGGCGAACCGTTCGGCTTTCTCGGACCCTTCAGTCCGCCTCAGGGAGAAAACAAGAATGATGGCCATGCGAGAGATGTCGTTGGTTCTGGGAATGACCGTGATCGGGAGCGCGCTGTGGCTGGGATGTGGATCACCTCCGCAGTCCGAAGAACAGAGCGCATCTCAGGTAGCGGAATCGCTCGGTACTTGCGACCCGTCCAAGTCCTGTTGCGTGACGACGTTCGACATGACTGACGCGTTTCAAGCGCAGCTCTCGGCGTGGGGATGCACGAAGCCCACAGTGCTCTCGCCGAACGTGTCCACAGGGAAGTATTGGTTTTGGTCGCGATGCCTCGACACCGGAAACCGCGTGGAGACCTACTTGAGTGCGCATCCCTCGTACGGCAACGCGCCCTACAGCGCGCGGGCGACGCATGACATGACGACGCTCAACATGAACATCCGCGATCTCGGGTGCACGTCGAAGGCGCCGTCGGGCTACGTCGATGCGCTTTGGGACCCGACCTGCTCCACGTGCAGGCCGAGCTAGCGAAACGGTTTCGAAGTCTCGACCGGGGACATGAACCTACTCGAGAGATCGAACCGGACGCGGGTCTAGTCGGTCGACGCAGGCAGGTGCATCGGGTCGGCGTTCGTCAGCGTTCCGCCGGTCGGGCACAACGCGACGAACCCGCCCGCTGCTTAGGCAAAAGCACTCGGAGGTCCGGGGGCGTCCCGTTCGGGGCTACACGCAGTTGGGGTAGCCGGTGAACCCTGCCGCGCACTGGTCGCACGCCGCTCCGGCGTAGCCCGTGTTGCACGCGCAGCCACCCTGCGGGTTGCACGTGCCGTGGCCGTTGCACGTCGTGGCCGGCTGGCAGAACGTGCACGTCGGGTAGTTGAAGAAATTGGTCGCGCACTGATCGCATCCCGCGCTCGCAAATCCGGCAGTGCAGGCGCAGGAACCTTGCAGAGTGCACGTACCGTGGGCGTTGCAGGTCGCGGCCGCCTGGCAGAACGTGCACGTCGGGTAGTTGAAGAAGCTCGCCGCGCACTGCGCGCACCCCGCTCCGGCGAATTCCGAGTTGCACGCGCACGCGCCGCTGGGGGTGCAGAGCCCGTGACCGTTGCACGTCGTGGCGGCCAGGCACTGGGTGCACGCCGGGTAGCCGAAGTAATCGAGCGCGCACTGGTTGCAGCTGGCGCCCGCGAACCCGACGTTGCACACGCATGTGTCGGGGCCCGCGCAGCTCCCGTGGCTGCTGCACGTGCCGGCCGCGGTGCAGCTCGGCGCGGACGGATGCACGGTGACGACCACGTAGGGGGATGAGCCGATGACGACGAGCACCACGCCGGCTCCGACGCCGCGGAGAGCGACCGGAATGTGGTCGGCGTAGGCCTTCGTGCCCGGCGTCTCCGTCGTCAGCGCGACGGTTTGCACGGCGCCCGAGCCCGGGTCGATGCGGTAAATCTCCGCGTTGGTCGCGCCGAAGGCCCACAGCGCGTTGTCGCTCGCGAACTCCATGCCCGCGAGGTTCGGTAACCCCTTCACGCTGCGGGAGACCTTCCCGTCGCGCGAGCGGACGTACACGCGCGCGCCGAGCGCGTCGGGCTTCGCCAGCGACACCGCCACCAGGTCACCGTCGGCGCTCACGGCGAGCTCGTCGAGCGCGTTCGTCGCAAAGTCGATCTTCGCGACCTCGGGGGGAAGCGGCAGCGGGGTCGTCGGCGTGTTCGCCACGAGCTCCTTCGCGATGGCCAAGCCTTGCGCGGGCGGCACGACGTACGCGAGGGCCTTCCGCGCGTCTTCGCTGGCGACGGGCACGGCGTCGAGAAATCCCAGCGTCGTGAACGACTCGAGCACCACGCGGGCGTCCGCTTTTCCGTCGAGCTCGGTCGTGACCGCCAGCGAGGCAGCCGGCTTTCCGGCAAATCCGCCGGTGACCTCGAAGCGGAACCGTCGCCCGTCGGGCGCGACCGCCACGTGCGACGGTACGAACGCGCCGGTCGCGTCGACCCCCTGCGTTGCCGCGCTCTTCGGAAGATACTGGACTGCGCCGTACCCTGGAACCGCGAACCAGAACGTCCCGTCGGGCGCCACGGAGACGCGGCTCGCGATGGAGAGCACGCGGCCGGGCTCGCTCGTCGTCACGAACTTCGGCGTCTCGAGCACTGGCTTTCCCGTGGCTACGTCGTATTGGACGACGCCGTAGCTGCGCGTGCGGACTCCGGACGCGTCCACCTTCACGGGATCGGCGCGGTGGTACGCGAAGCGGCCGCCGACGATCGACGACAGCGAGGAAGGCTGCGCGCCCGCGCCGAGCGGCCCCGCGAGCGGGTCGACGCAGAAGCCCGTCGGGCTGTCGCACGTCGCGGGCGTGGTCCCCGACGCGGGCTTCGACGCGAACACGACCCCGGCCGCCGCGTGGCCGAGCGTGTCGACCTCTACGGTCACGGTGGCGAGGGTCGAGGCGACGCGTGCAACCTGCGACCAAACCCCGTCGCGCTCGAACCACACGCGGCAGTCGGCGGCGGTTTGCTCGAAGTCTTCGACCGAGGCGGGCACGAAGGGAACGGTCAGGCGGATCGGCGCAGAGAAATGGGCGGAGTCGGGGAGCAGCGCAACCTTCGGACCGACGAACGACGCGGTCGGGCCGAGAAGCACGTCCTCGGTCGCAGGGTAGGCGTCGAGGACGACGGTGCGATCGAGCGCGCCGGCCGGAATCTCGAGGCGCACCCCCTCGAGCGCCGTGCCCGGCAGTCCCTCCACCGTGCCGCCCGCCGGTCCCACCGCGAGCGGAAACGTCCCTGACACGGGTCCGGTCGATGACGCCTTGCAGGCCACGACGAGCGCGACGGCCGCTCCGACAGACGAGAACCAACTCTGACGCATGCGACCAAGCCCTCCCCGGAGTCCTCGCGAGGACGCACCTCGTCGATTGTCACTTTACCATGAGTCCGCGCCGCCCTGGGCCGCACGCGTCAGGACCGGCATGAGGCTTGCTGAGGAGAGAGAGGAATCGGCGGGGGCCGAAGCGCACCGCGTGCGGATTGCTCCCAGGAGAACTCATGAACAAGATCATCTATATCGTCGGACTGGTTGTCATCATCCTCGCTGTACTCTCCTGGCTCGGGTTCAGGTAGGGCTGCGCTGACAGCGCTGAAACGGGATGCTCGCACTCCGCGCGCGCACGCTCGTTTACGCCCCATGGGTCGCGTTGGACGCGAGAGCGACACGACGGGAACTCGCCATCCGCGTCGCTGGGCCGCCAAGTTCGAAGAGCTAATCGCCCAGCGCGAGGAGATGGTTCGCCGGCTCGAGGCGCAGGTTGGGCTCGGCTACGAGGCGCGCACGGCGTTGCCCGTCCATCGACAGGTTTCAGTGAAGGAAGATGCCGCCTGGCGATCCGCCGTTGAAGCAACGATCCTGCGTTCTTTCGGCGCGGACGCTCTCGCGCGGTACCACATCGTGTGGACGAACTACCGAGACGGCGACGCGCAGGACAGCGCGTTCCGGATTAATTAAGGACGGCGATGTGGCGGCCGCGCGCCTCGAGCGGCCAGGCTCTGGTTTCAGACGGGCTGAGTGAGGGTAGCGTCGCGACGCGCGGCGCGCTCGGGGACGAGCTGCCGCCGGACGTGCCGCTCGACGATGCGCCGCGCTAGCGCTCGTGGCCGCCGGGGCACCACGTGGCGTGGAAGGTCCCCTTCGCGCTACCGGTCGGGAACGTCACGTCGACGGTTCCGTCGACGGCCACGTCTTTGGTGTATTTCGTGAGCGTGACGCTGCCCGCGGTCGCGCGTGCCTCCGTGCTCGACTGCCCGAAGTAGTTCACCTCGGAGAGGTTCGCGCCGGCGTGCGGTGACGCATTCGCTGCGACCCCTGACGCCGTAACGCCGATGATCATCTCCATGGCTTGCGCGTCCGCGGGAAGCGACGGTGCCCAGCCCGATCCCTTCGACAGGTCGTTGCACGTGACGGGGGTGGAGAAGAGGTAGACAAAGGGGCCGCCGCCGGACTCGGATGCATCGCCGGGCAGTCCGATCCAATACGCGGCTACGATTGGACGAATGGCATCGGCGCCGAACGCGCCGGTGAGGCTCGCGTTGCCGCCGACGCCGCCACTGTCGCCGTTGCTCACCACGATCGCAGGCGCCGCCGAGCTGCTGCTGCACGCGGAGCCGGCGGCCGCGAGGCCAAGCGAGAGGAACAGACAGGAGATCAGCGGACGGCGGTGCACGAGCTTGGACGTCATGCACGTCGCAGTGCAAGAGCCCGGCCGCCGATCGCCGTACCGCGTCTCGCGAAAGCATTCGCGTCTTTCCCCGGCGGGATGTGGCAGAACGGCTCGGAGCGCCAGAACGCCACGCGCCCGTGAAATCCAAACGTAGTGGCTGACACCTCGGCGGGGGCCGACATCGGTCGCCGGCAGGCGCGACCCACTCGTTCGACGAGCTCGTCGCTACCAGTCGCAGTCCTTCAGGCACACGGCGCCCTTGTTGCTGAGGAGCGACACCGCGGCGGGGATGACGACGAGCAGGACGAACACCGCCGCGACGACGACGGGCAAGGTGATGGGCGGCTTCTGGATCGTGACGAAGGAGACGATGATGTCGACGGCGTCCGCGGACGCCAGCTCGCGCCGCTCTTCCTCGGGGAGGTTGCGTGGGGCGCGAACCATGACGTCGAACAGGTACCTGCCCTTACCTCAGCCGCACACGCGCAAGACTCACGTCCCGTCCTGCCGCCAGGTCCCCCCTTCGCACACGTAGTCCCAGTCCTTCCCCCCGGCGCAGCGTCGCCCACGATGGAGGTCACACGCCTTCCCCGCCGGATTCGGAGGGCAGGGGCTCGACTCCACGGGCCTCTTGTCCGCGTTGCGCATCGGGTCGCCCGGGAACCAGCAGCCGGCGAGGAGCGCGAGACCTCCGGCGAGGGTCGCGCCCGGCGTCACTTCGTCTTCTTCAGCGGAAGGGGCCGACCGTCGATCTCGATGCTGTCGTCGGTGTCGATGGGCAGGCCGAGGATCTTCTTCAGATGCTGGTGCGCTACGACCGTGTGCTTGGCGCCCTTGTGCTCGAACTCGGCGTGGAGCTCGAGCTCCTTTGGCACCCACCGTTGCTCGGACGCGACGACCGCGCCGTCGATGACGAGGTTCAGCGTCTTGTGCTGGTTGTTGCGAACGAGCTCGATCGCGTGCCCGTCGAAGGTCCCCTCGTAGCGATCTCCCATTATCCCCATCGCGTCCTCCTTCTTGTACAGGCGGAGATGATGCCGCATGTCTCGGCGCGCCGCCATCGGCGGCAGACCCTGCCGGTGCCGCCGCTTCGATCCATGAGACGATGAGCGCCGCGATGGACAACCCGTTTCCGATCTTCCTCGGCCTGTTCGCCGTCGTCGCGATCGCGGTGATCGCGGTCGGCGTGAAAAACGGCCGAAAGGCGATGCTCGATCGCCTGGTGCCGCTCGAGGGGGAGACGACGCTCCTCGAGCTCGAGGTCCGCTACGCCGCCCTTCCCTTCCAGCGCGCCTTGATCAACTCAATGGTCTACCAGCGCGGCCGGGTGCGGGTGACGGATCGGCGCATCGTCGTGGCGCAGCACGGGCTCGGCTCGGAGGCGTGCGTCGTGCGCTACGTCGGGTACCGTCGCGGCGAGCCGCCGAGTGATCTCGAGTACGGCTACCCCTGCTTCGCGCTGCTGCCGCCGACCGAGGTGGACGAGAAGGGCGTGCGCGAGCTTCGCCTCATGCCGCGCGAGCGCGCGCCGATCTTCCCGTGCTGGGTGGGCATCCGTAGCGAGCGGCTCGACGAGATCATGCGGCTACTCCCTACGGCCGCGCCTCCGCCGCGTGGCACGCGTGTCGACGCGGGCGGTACCACGTGATCGACATCGGCCCGGGCGCCGGCGAGGAAGGCGGGCGCGTCGTGGCATTCGGCCACCCTGCGGCGATCGCGCGCGCACACGAAAGCCGGACCGCGCCCTACCTCGCGCGCATTCTCGACGCCGCCGGACGTCCCGACGGCGTCGTACGCATGGCGTGATGTGTCGGAGAACTCGTCTCAGTGCGAGTTCAGCGATCCAGCGTCCCCATGGCCTGCGCCCACCGTCTCGACGTCGTGCGCCGTCGTCTTCGCCCCGTCCTTGATGTCCTGGCCTGCGCGATCGGTCGTCTGCTGGGTACCGCCCCCGCAGCCCCACCCCACCATCATGGCCGCGAGCACGCTGAGACTTGCAACGAACACCTTCATCGTCCTTCTCCTTGATCCTTCATTTTCCAGATTGACCGTTCCGAAGCAGAACTCGCGTCATCAGCAAAGGTCGGGCCACCTAATGACGAGGCAGCTCCGCGGGGCGGCCGCTTGCAGACCCGCCGTTTGCTCCCTTGAGCGCAGGATGAGGCTCGAATCGCCGACTAGGCCCACCGCTCTCCAACTGGCAGCCGAAGGTGGCGCGCGCGGCTTGGCCGCCGGCGTCGCTGCCACCGCCGCGATGTCGGTCGTGATGCTCGTAGCTCAGAAGGTGGGGCTCACCGGGACGCGGACACCAGGTTGGGATCGCCCATGTGGTGGCGCTGAGCTATGCGGGATGGGTTCCGGCGCTCGGGATCATGCGGTCTCCGAAAAATGATCGCTCGGGACGACCTGCGTCGATGGTGATCGCCCACTGGGTGTACGGCGCGGTGCTCGCGAAGCTCGTCGCCTGATCCACTCGAGGTGGTTGCGAATCGCGTTGTCGATCGAACGGACCGCGCTGCCTTCATTTGCGCCTCGGATGACGCAAATGCAGCGCGCGCTGCGCGATACCGAGCGCACAAAATTTAGGAGCGTGGCCGCTGGCACAATCTGCGCAAAGAGGGCCGACCGCGGAGTGGAAACCCGGTCCAAGGAGCAGGAACGAACATGGCCATCGAGACCTCGACAAGCGGAACCAAAACACCTGAACTGTCCTCCCCGAAAGAAGGAGACGCCGCGGCGAAGGCGCTGAAGACCGCCGTCGTCACGGGCGCGCACGATTTCACAGCGGGCGCGAAGCATCTGGCCGAGGACGTCGCCGGGCAGACCAAGAAAGCAGCTGAATCGCAGATCACGCTCGGAAAGTCGAAGGCCGCAGACGGGCTCGGCAGCGTCGCGGATGCGCTTCGCAAGACCGGTGACCAGATGCGTCTGGACGACGATGGCGCGCTCCCCGCGTACCTCGACCAAGCCGCGCAGAAAGTGGATGCGGCTTCTTCCTATTTGAAGGACCGATCCCTTTCCCAGCTCGTCGGCGACGTGAAGCAGTTCGCACGTCGGGAGCCGGCTCTCTTCTTGGGCGGCGCGCTCGTCGTTGGACTGATCGGCGGTCGCTTTCTGAAGAGCTCGCATCCGGAATCGCCACGCACCAGCGGCGGGGCCCGGGAGAGCGAGCCGCGCAAGGCTTCGAAGAATGTACAAAGCGCGGATGGGAACCGCCGCGACGTCCAGTCGCGCCCTCTTGGTGACCACACGTCGCAGAGCTTAAAGAACGCGTCGTCCGCCGCAGGCGCTGCGCCGTTCAAGAGCGAGAACGGCGGCGGCAACGGGGAGCGGTCGAAGAAGAGCCCCGGAGCGTCGTGATGCTCGCGGAGAAGAGCGAGCCGACCGTGGGCGACCTGCTTGGAACGCTCGCCAATTCGACGGCGTCGCTGATGCGGCAAGAGGTCCGTCTGGTCACGACCGAGATGGCGCAGAAGGCCACCCACGCGGGGCGAGCCGTCGGGATGGTTGGCCTCGGTGGGGCTGTGCTTCATGCGGGAGTACTCGTCCTCGCCGTCGCGCTGGTGTTTGGCTTGGCTGCCGTCGTGCCGACATGGCTCTCCGCGGTCATCGTCGGGGCGCTCGCGACGCTCACGGGCGCGATGATGCTCGCGAAGGGATTGGGCACACTCCGGAATCTTGATCTGGTGCCCCGGCAAACACTGAACACGCTCAAGGACGACGGCGCGTGGGTAAAGGAGAAGCTCGATGAGCGCAACTGAGAAGCCGAAAGATGGCGCGGAGCAAAATTCGGAAACCACTCGGCTCGTGCAGGGGATCGAGAAGACACGTGCCGAGCTGACGGGAACTCTTGCCGCGCTCGAAACGCGCTTGAGCCCTGCAGAAATTCGCGGCGAGCTTCACCACGTCGAGGAGAAGGTCCGCGAGGTCGTGCGAGAGCACTTGGCCGAAGCCAAAACCTTGGTCAAAGAGGAGTTACTCGAGGCCAAGGGCTTTCTCCACGCGGAGATGGAAGTAGCAGAGTCCAAGTTGAGGAAGGGGCTCGCCGATGTTCACGACACCGTGAAAAAGGACATCGCCGAGGAGCTCGATCGCACGGAAGAAAAGATTCGCAGAGGGCTCGCCGACGCGAAGGACAGCGTCAAGAGCGAGGTCAGAGAAGCCGTCACTGACGCGAAGACCGCCATTCGCGCCGCCACCTTGGGCAGGGTCGAAAACCTGGCCACTACAATCGGAGACACCATGAACGACACCCGTGAAACGCTGGTCGATACGGTTCGCAACAATCCCATCCCCGCGGCGCTCGCCGGAATCGGCATCGCGTGGCTCTTCATGAACCGAAGCTCCGCCAAACGAGCGCGCGCAGGCGGAGCGGGCGCCGACACCAGCTCATCGAACGGGATCAAGGTCGCATTCCGTGGTGCCGGACAAGCGGCAGGTCACATGGTCGACAACGTGGGGAACATCCTTCATCGCGCAACGGACGCGGCGGGCAGCACGCTGAACCAGGCTTCGGACGCGGTTGGGACTGCCGTTCATTCTGCGACGGACGCGGCCGGTAATGTCGTTCACGGAGCGACTGATCTCGCAGGTCGCCTCGCTTCCCAAACGTCCGATACGGCCACGGCACTCGTTCACGGAGCGCGCGACGCTTCGGCGAGCCTTGCACACAACGCGAGTGACGCCGCGTCCTACGTCGCACGCGGCGCCCAGTCGCAAGCGCGGCGCCTGGAACAGGGGTTCACGACGACGCTTCACGAGAACCCTCTCGCGCTCGGCGCGGCTGCGGTCGCGGTCGGCGCGGTGATTGGATATTCGCTACCCCGCACCCACGGCGAAGATCTTCTCATGGGCGACGCGCGCGACAAGCTGTTTCGGCGCGCCGAGGAGGCCGCCGGCGACATGAGCCATCGCGTGGGCGAGCTCGCCGAGAAAGCCGCCGGCAACGCGAAAGACATGGTGAGCTCCGGGGCTGCCGCCAAGTAAGTCGGCACTGCTTGTGTAACCGGGAGCGGCTCGTGAACCTCGGACGCCGCGTGGACCACCTGCGCGTGGTACCCGCGGGGGTTGTCTTCGACCTCGACCCAAGGCGCTTGTCCGCGGGTGACAGACTCGGAGCCTTCGGCACGGCCCAACTCTAGACGCCGTCGAGCTCGAGCCTAAAGCAAATGACCCGGTAGGAAGCAGGACGCTCCCTACCGGGTCACTTCGAGCCGCTGCGCGTCGGCGACGTCAGGCGTGCACGCGGCCGCGGCCCATGAGGGCGTGCTTGATGACGAGGACGACGACTGCGCCGACCACCGCCACGAACATGCTCCAGATGTTGAAGCCGTCGACGCCGGTGGCGCCGATCATGTTGAAGAGGAACCCTCCAACGACGGCTCCGACGACACCGAGCACGATGTCGATCAGCGTGCCTTCGCCGGTCTTGTTGACGATCTTGCTGGCGATGAAACCCGAGATGAGGCCGAGAACGATCCAGGCGATGATGGACATGGGATGACCCTTCGTGTGGTTGACGTTGACTGAACCACTCCAAAAGCAAGGCGCGCGCCAAGCGTTGCCAGGCTCCGGGCGAGCTGAGAAACCAGCGCAATTCAGCTTCCGCGGAGGGCGAACGCGACAGGCGCCAGCACAACGCTTCCCAGAGCTCGCGCAGTTGCTGCGCCGGCATTTTTGCACGACGCGTGGCGCAAATGAGAGGCCGCCGCTTCATGCCCGCGGCTTCAGAGACGGGCGTGCCTACCGCCGCACTGCAAACCGGGTGAGATTCGCGATGACCGCGACTAGCTCCGCCGGTTCGACCGGCTTCGGGACATGCATCATGTATCCCGCATCCAGCGCTTTTCGCCGGTCGTCGGCGCGGGCATATGCCGTGAGTGCTGCGGCCGGTATGTTGCCGCCCTCGTCCTTGGTGAGCGCGCGAACCTGACGAATGAGATCATACCCATCCTGACCGGGCATGCCGATGTCCGAGATGAGAATGTCAGGCTTTTGCGTACTGAGCTTCTCCAGCGCATCGGCAACACTATCGGCGGTCGTAACAACTGCGCTGCATCGTTCGAGCACAGCAGCGACGAGACCTCTGGCGTCCTCCTCGTCATCGACAACCAAGACTTTCAGGTTCTTCAATTCAGGGCGAATCTCGAAGGCCAGTCCGCCTGCGACGCTTGCTAGGCGCGAGGATGTTATCCGCGCTTCCTGACGAACGGGAGATATGGGGAGGACAACCGTGAAGGTGGAACCTTTTCCCTCACCCTTGCTGTCCACGTGGATACTGCCGCCGTGCAGCTCAACGATGTGCCGCGCTATCGCAAGACCCAGCCCCAGTCCACCATGCGCACGAGTGGTGGCGCCATCCGCCTGTTTGAACCGCTCGAACACATGCGGCAAGAACTCCGGATTGATGCCGGTTCCAGTGTCCGTCACGGTGAGGCGCAGATTCGAATCGACTCGCTCTAGTGCAATGTGAATTCGTCCACCTTTCGGTGTGAACTTGATGGCGTTGCTCAAGAGGTTCCAAACCACTTGCTGCAACCGATGGGGGTCGCCCATGATCGGCCCCGTATGGTGGTCGAGGGCGGACACGACACGGATGGCTTTGGCCTCACTCGCCAGTCGCTGGGCGTCTACCGCCTGTTCTACGATATCGACCAATTCGGCAGATTGTACGTCGAGACGC
Source organism: Polyangiales bacterium (assembly GCA_038231275.1). Lineage (GTDB taxonomy): Bacteria > Myxococcota_A > Polyangia > Polyangiales > Polyangiaceae > JANYHK01. The sequence continues at coordinate 596,530 of JBBRLQ010000001.1, read as the reverse complement.
AGCTTGCCGCTGGTGATGCGCGAGACATCGAGAAGGTCTTCGATGAGCTGTGCCTGAGTGACCGCATTCCGTTCGATTGTTTCGAGCGCCCGGTCATACTTTTCTTTGGGGAGGTCACCCGTGCGAAGCATGCGGGTCCACCCGAGCATCGCGTTCAGCGGCGTCCTGAGTTCGTGCGAAACGGTTGCGAGAAAGTCATCCTTCGCCCGATTTGCCAGGTCGGCGTTTCGTCGAGCATTCTGCTCCGACTCGTAGAGGCGAGCGTTGTCCACCGCAATCGCTGCCCTGCGGGCGAAGTCCTCGGCAAACTGAAGGTCATCAGGCGTGTATCGACGGTCCGACTCGGCAAAAACGAACGTCATTGCGCCCAGAACACGGCCCCGTGCAATCAAGGGCACAATCATTGCGGACCTGAGATGAAGCTCGCGAATGATTCGGAGGTGTTCGGCGTCCACCGCCCCTTCTATCAGCAGCTCCTCGGGGATCTCTTCATAAAGCTCGGGTTTGCCCGTGCGAAGGACGTTTGGCGCCCCCGTCTTGGCATTCGGATCGGGTGGGTACCTCGTCCCCAACTCCTCCGCCATATGCACTTTTGCCGGATCTACGTGAGCAACCGCGATTTGCTGAAACTTCGATGGGTCGTCACCCATCATGTCGATGGCACACCAGTCGGCGAGCGCAGGGACTGCCGACCGAGCGAGGCTCGCGAGCGTCTTCCGAACATCCAGCGATGCTGCGAGCGCTGGAGTCGCATCGGTCAAGAACTCCCTGCGGCTTTCTTCCTTCCTCTTCGAGGTGACATCTCTGAAAACGAGAACCACGCCCGTCAGGACGCCCTTCTCGTCGCGGATGGGGGCGCCACTGTCCTCGATGATGATCTGGTTCCCATTCCTGGCGAGTAGGACCGTGTGACTCGCCAGCCCGACGACGACACCGTCCCGGATGACCTTATCGGCGGGGCTCTCGACGTCTCGTCGTGTCCGTTCGTTGATGATCCGAAACACCGTTCGCAGAGGCTGTCCTGTGGCGTCGTGCAGCGGCCAGCCGGTGAGCGATTCCGCCACCGGATTCATGAAGGTCACGAGTCCTGTTGCATCGGTAGCGATTACCGCATCGCCAATGCTATTCAGGGTGGTGGCAAGTGAGATGCGCGCAACTTGTTCGCGTGCAAGGAGGTCCGCCCGCTCCTCCTCAGCCTTTCGGCGTTCGGTGATGTCACGTAGGTAGCCGGTGAAGGCGATGGCTCCACCAAGGGCTATCGAAGTGATTGAAAGCTCCGCAGGGAACTCGGATCCATCCGATCGAATTGCGGACAGCTCCAGTCTCTTGCCAATTACGGTGCCCTTTCGTGTCTTGACATATCGTTTCAGGCCAATGCGATGTTGCTCGCGATATCTTTCCGGTATGAGGATGGCCGCCATCTCTTTCCCGAGAACATCTTTCCGGCTTCGTCGAAAGGTCACCTCCGCGGCCGGATTGAAGTCGAGGATGCTGCCATTCTCGTCGATGAGAACAATGCAATCTATTGCTGCTTCTAGAATAGATGCTTGACGACGTTCGATGTCGGACCCTAGCGCCTCTTGTTCACGGAGACGGCGTGCAAGGTCCTCGGCTTGTTTTCGAGTGTGAACCAACTCTGTGATGTCCGCGAAGACGGACAGGGCACCCGTGAGGGTTCCCTGAGAGTCGTAGATTGGTGCGGCACTTCCGAGCAAGATTCCATGGGAGTCATCGAAGCGCTGGAAGTGGGTTTCTCTTGCGAATGTCGTCTCCCCCGTTGATAGACATCGCGCCATGGACCAATCGTCTGGGTCAAAGGGACGACCATCGGGGTGGAATGCCCTGTACTTACCCCAGCCCTCGACATTCGTCGCAGTCGCGCTCCCGGCCCAGATTCGTTCCGCCGCCTTGTTGTGGAGAGTGAGCTGCCCCTTGGCATCGGAGACGATGATTCCGTGCGGGCTGTGGTTGATGACCGCGTCCAACAGACCACGCTCGTTCTGGCTGAGGACCCGAAGGCGCTCTACTTCACGCCGTAAGGCCTCGAGTTCGTCCGCCATAGCTCCGATGTCGGCCACTTCTTCCTCCCGAGAGCAAAGCGTACCGGAAAGCCCTTGCGAAAGGGCGCACGGGGATGGGCGGTCCCGGGCAGGTTGGCCGGGAGACTGCGAGCGCGCGGACGAAAGTACGTCCCGGTCGGGGGCACCTCGTCACTGACTTCGTATACCGTGGTCGGGTGACGCCAGGCGCACGTCGGGAGGTGCTCATCTCCGCGATCGTCGTGGAGCTCGCTCCCGACATCGGCGAGAGCCTGGCCAGCGCCGCCGGCCGGATGCACCTCGAGAAGCTCGGGCTCATGGGCCCGTTCATCGAAGGCCCGGACATCGATCGCGTGCTCGCTGCGCTCGAACCGGGCCTTCGCGTGTTCGTGGGAAAGCGCAACACCGAGCAGACCATCGCGCGCATCCGTGCGCGAGTGTTGCCGGACGGAGGAAAGCCGTGAGACGCCTGCTCGTGATCTTCGCCGTCGTCGCGTGCATGCTGCACGTTCCGGGGGTCTTCTGGCCGGGAGCGTTCCTCTACACCGATGCGTCGGCGTCCCACGCCATCAAGCTCATCGGCTTCTTCGCCATGTTGGGACCGCTCGTCACCGGCGCGGTGTATGCGATCGGCGCGGCACGTCGGCTCGAGCCGGGCAACCGTGCGCGCCCCGCGTGGACACTTCTCAGCGGCTGGCTCGCCTGTTTCGCCCTCGGCGAAGCGCTCCTCGGCGTCTACCCACACGTACTCGGCGTCGCGTTGCCCGTGCCGTCGCCGGGAGACGGGTTCTTCCTGGCGGGCTACGCGCTCCTCGTCTTGGGGCTCGTGTCGTTCGTGCGGGTGTACATGACGTCGGGGCTCCCGCTGGGACGCCCGTTGGAGCCGCTCCTCATCGGGTTGGTCGCCGCCGTGGTCTTCGCGGTGATCGGCTTCCGCGTGCTCTCGCCGGTTGCGAACACGCATCACGCCGCGGGCGAGTCCCTCGTGACGCTCGCCTATCCCGTCCTCGATTTCGTCGTCCTCGTGCCGACGACAGTGCTGGTCCGCCTGACGTTTCGTTTCCAGGGCGGGCGAGTGTGGAGGGTGTGGGGATCGATCCTGGCGGGCTTCGTCAGCCTCGCCGCCGCGGACATTCTGTTCGCGTACTTCGATCTCGCAGGCATGTCCTGGCTGGACCCGCTGGAGACCGTGGGGTTCATCGCCGGCTACACGCTCGCCGCGCTCGGAGCCGCGCGACAGTACGCACTCCTTGGCGAATGACCTCTTCTAAGCAGCCGCGTAGAACCTCTGGTGGTTCTTCGTTGCCGTCTTTCGAACGGGCCACCTCCTCGTGCTCAGCGAGCCGCACCTCGTCCGATGCGTTCGAGGGCATGCGCAGTTCTACAACGAGGACCGACCACGCATGTCGCTCGACCGTGGCACGCCGGCCAGACGATCAGGGGGATAGCGCGTGCCTCGCCGGGCTCAGTAGAGCGCAGCGAGGGCGGCGACGGCGGCGAGGACGAGTGCCGCACACGCCGCCGCCCGGCGTGCGTTCCCCTCGAGAACCCGGAGCGACGCCTCGCGGTCGCCGACGACGAGCAGGTCGACCTGTGCGGCGTCGCGGTAGGCCGAGCGCTGGCTCGTCGCGAACGAGCGGCCCTCCCCTACGCCGAGGTCCACGCGCTCGTGCGGACGCGCCGCGGCGCTGCCCTCGCAGACTGTCGCGCACGCCGCCCGCGCGCGGCGGAGGAGCCTCCACGCGGCGACGGCGGTCGCGACGACCGCGGCGAGCGCCACGCCCACGACCACGCTTGCAACGATCGGAACGCCTCGCGGCGCGACGCAGACCGGGAAATGGTGCCAGCGCGGCAGGGCGAGCACACTCGCGGCGGCTGCGGCTGCGCTCGCGGCGGACCACACGACGACGAGGCTCGATCGGTCCGCTACCGATCGAGCGCGCACGCCGGTCGCGCGGCGCGCCACGGCGAGGAACGGCACCAGCGGCCCGATCGACGCGGCCGCGAAGCCCATGCCGTCGCGCGCGCCGATGAGGATCCCGTCGGGCGGCCAGTACGCGAAGCCGACGAGCCCGCCCACGAGGAGGCCGCCTGCGAGCAGAACACACGCGCTCGCCAGGCCCCACGCGATCCCGGCGACGCGCGGCGCGATCGCGCCGAGCGTGGCGCCGACGGCCGCCATCCCGAGCGGCACGAGGAGGCTTAGCGCGGGGCCGAGCGGCCCGTCGTGCTCGAAGCATCCTACCTCCAGCGACTGCGCGAGGAGCGCGGCGCCGGCACAGCCGAGGGCCGCGAAGACGGCGGCGAAGCGCGCGATGAGCCGTTGGTCCGCGTCCATCCCGGACGCCTCTACGGGCGAGGCGTCCCCTTCATTCCCCCGCGGCGCGACGTTTCTCGCGGGTCACGGTGGTCGAGACGCTTCAACCTCAAGGCAAAGCGCCACGCTTGATGGCGAGGCTTCGATCGATCGTGGTGGCGCGCCACAGAGGATTCGAACCTCTGACCCTCGGCTCCGGAGGCCGATGCTCTATCCAGCTGAGCTAGTGGCGCAGTCGCGAAATTTCACGGCGTTCGTACACCAGGGCGAACCGCGCGTAAAGTCGGGGTGGTCGGGCGACATGCAAGGTCTGGGGCGGCGTGGAAGAGGCGCGGAGGGCGGTCTCGTGGGAGAAACGTCGGCGTGAGCGTGAAGGTCTCTGCACACGCGGGGGCAGCGGCGGTGCTGCTCCTTCTCGTCGCAACGCAGGTCGCGATCGCGATGCGGATCGACGCCGTGATCGACGGCTATGCCCACACCGGCGGAGTGCTGTCGGCCATCGACGCGCTCACTGCGCGGCGCGCGCAGCTCGAGGGCGCGGGCCACGTCGTGTTTCTCGCCATTGGCTTCGCGGCGCTCGCGACGGTGGGGTTCGGCGTGCGTTCGGTTCGACGACGCACCACGCCCGGCGCGGTGGTCTGCTTGATTTTCGGCGTCGTCGCGGCGCTGGGGTGGGTCGCCTTGGCGCTCCTCGCCGCGGCGATGCCTGGTCCCGCGATGGTGGGGTAGCTGCTACCCTCGCGGGCCACCGATGCATCCCGTCGAGTCACTCGCTGCGTCGCTCGAGAGTCACGTGCAGTACGTGCTCCAGACCGCTGCGTCGTCGCCGCCGGGGGGCGGGCCGGCGTGGGACGGGGTGCTCGCGCATTATCGCGTCGCGGCGTTCGGGCATGACGAGCGCGGGGCTTCGGTGCGGAATCTTCGGATGGCGCGCGGAGCGCTTCCGGGCGAGGTGCGCGCGGTGCTCGAGGGGCTTTGCGCGTGGGCAGGCGGGGAGCTCGCGCGGATGCGGCAGGATGCGAGCGTCGAGCAGCCGATGCCGTCGTGGCCGCTCGAGCAACGGCTCACGGCGCTCGTCGCGGTGGAGACGCCGCGGTACGAGCTCGCGATCGGGCTCGCGCCGCTGCCGGCGGCGCCCGTCGCGACGGCGGGGCTCGGTCCGGCGCCGCCGGTCGCGGCAGGGCCTTCGCTCGGGTCGATCTTCGCGAACGCGCAGCAGACCTCGAAAGAAGTTCCGTGGGCGAACCAGAGCTACAAGCAGGTCGCCTCGCTCACGTGCGTCCATTGCGGCGGTCCGCAAGAGCAGCCGCTCGATTTCATGTGCAAGTATTGCCGGCGGCCGATCGCCGGCGCGTTGAAGCCCACCACCTGATCCCACGAGAGCCGCATGCACCCCGCGCAGCAGAACGTCGTTGCACAATACAACCAACTCCTCCAGCAGACCGGCGGCCAGCTGGGCGGGCTCCTCCAGCAAGCGGCGGGCGGGTGCCAGCAGATGATCGCGCAGAACCCGACGAACCCGACGCCGCTGGGCAACGCGCTCGTCGCCGTCGAGCAGCAGGTGAAGGCGATGCGCAAGCAGGCGAACGACGCGTTTCGGCCGCACTTCGATCACCTGTGCACGCTCGGGCCGGCGGAGCCGGGGCACTTCGAGATGAAGCGGGCGCTGCGCTATTGGGAGCTGTGGGCCGAGGAGTCGTGGATGCGCTTCGAGAACCACTGGCGCGTCGAGCAGTACCGCGCGATGTGGCCCGCCGCGCAGCAAGGCATGAGCAAGCCGCTGCCGTGCAGCCGGTGCGGTGGGCCGCTTCGGCGGACGACGCCGCACAAGAGCGAGTCGATCGGCTGCCCCGCGTGCCACACCGTGAACCAGGCGCTGCCGGACGCGGTCGTCGCGACGTACTTCGGGGGGATGCCGCACACCTTTGCCGAGCACGCGACGATGGGGAAGAAGCTCGACACGGCGAAGTTCCGCGCGCAGTGGGAGGACATTCGCGAGGGCGAGGACGCGGCGGGGCGGCCGTGGCCGGAGGAGCCGATCGAGCGGCTGAAGCAGTGGGAGCAGCTCGAGCTCGCGTACTGGAAGGCGTACGCCGAGGAGCGCGTGAAGAACGAAGGCGGCACGCCCGAAGACGTCAAGACGCTCGTCGAGTCGCGGATGGCGCACTTCTATCAGCAGATGAACGTGAATGACGTGTGGCGAGCGGCGCACGGCGTGCAGACGATGGCGGCGAAGCAGGAGGTGCCGAAGCACCTCGAGAACGTCGACGAGTGGGGGCCGCTCGATCCGCGCGATCCGAAATTCGTGGAGAACTACTGGGTGCATCAGCTGCTTCTCGAGTGGTCGGAGCGCGAGCCGGAGAAGCACGCGGCGATCCTGAAGCAGCTCGGGTACAAAGAGGAGCTGCACTGGCAGCTCGTCGAGCGCACGTTCACGCGGCATTTCAGCCAGTTCATGTCGACGGCGGAGGGGCAGGCGGTCTTGAACACGGCCGGCATGCGCGCGATGAACGAGAACCAGAAGCTCGCCGTGGCGGGCGCGGCGGCGGGCGGGTTGCTCGATCCGGTCGAGGGGGTTTCGATCGCGGTGTACGGACAGCTGCAGGTGAAGCAGGGGAGCGGGATCGCGCCGGAGGAGTTCCAGAAGATGCTCGCGCAGCACCAGATGGATCAGGCCAAGTGGGAGCGCGTGCAGAAGGGCTGGCTCGATCGGATGTCGCGCGACACGACGGGCGCGATCGCGACGGAGTACAGCAAGGCGTTCATGAGCGGGCAGCAGGGGCAGTTCGCGGCGGCGGGTCAGGCGTCGGCGGACGTGATGGCGCAGGGGCAGATGGGCCTCGCGGGGCCCGCGGCGGGCGCGGAGCCGGTGAGCTTCGACAGGTACTGCGAGATCAGCGGGGCGATGCAGGCGTGGACGAAACAGGGCAAAGACATCAGCGCGATGCTGGACAAGGCGTTCAAGATCAGCGCGATGGATGTGTCGACGATCAGCGTCTACTGGAGTCAGAAGATGATGGCGGATCTCTCCATGTTCGATCAGCAGACGACGCTGATGGCGCGGTACGAGCAGCAGTATTTGGCGACGCCCTGAAATGAAAAAACGGGGTGAAGCAGCTGCTCCACCCCGTCTTTGGCTCGTCGCCGCGTTGCCGCGGACGCGCGGTTACTGCGTCTCTTCGAACTCGGCGTCGATGACGCCGCCGTCCTTCTTTTTGCCGCCTGCGTCAGGGGGAGGTGCAGCGCCGTCGCCGTCGGTCGGACCGTTGGGGGCGGAGGGGCCGCCGTTCGGGCCTTGGCCTGCTACGCCGCCGCCGGCTTGGTACATGAGGGTCGCGATGCGGTGCGCTTCTTTTTCGAGGCGCTCGCTGACGCTCTTCACGGCGTCGTCGTCTTGCTTTTCGACTGCCGTGCGGCCTTCCTTGATGAGACCTTCGAGGGTCGCTACGTCGGTGGCGACGAGCTTCTCTTTGTTCTCGTTGATGGTCTTTTCCATCGTGTAGCAGAGGTTGTCGAGCTTGTTGCGCCGCTCGATCTGCTCGCGGCGCTCCTTGTCCTCGGCCTCGTGCTCCGACGCCTCCTTCACCATGCGCTCGATGTCGCCTTCGCCGAGGCCCGAGTTTGCGGTGATGGTGATCTTCTGATCTTTGCCGGTCGCCGTGTCCTTCGCGTGGACACTCAAGATGCCGTTCGCGTCGATGTCGAACGTGACCTCCACCTTCGGCACGCCGCGCGGCGCGGGCATGATTCCCTCGAGGTGGAACTTGCCGAGCGTGCGGTTGTAGCGCGCCTCGGTGCGTTCGCCCTGGAGGACGTGCACCTCGACCGACGGCTGGCTGTCCGTTGCCGTGCTGAAGATCTCTTTCTTCTGCGTCGGGATGGTCGTGTTCCTTTGGATCATGACCGTCATCACGCCGCCGAGCGTTTCGACGCCGAGCGACAGCGGGGTCACGTCGAGGAGGACCATGTCCTTCACGTCGCCCGCGAGCACGCCGGCCTGGACCGCCGCGCCGATCGCGACGACCTCGTCCGGGTTCACGCCCTTGTGCGGCTCTTTGCCGAAGAAGCGCTTCACCGTCTCTTGCACGAGCGGGATGCGGGTCGAGCCGCCAACGAGGACGACTTCCTGGATGTCCTTCGGCGTCTTCTTCGCGTCGGCGAGGGCCTTCTTCACCGGCTCCATCGTTCGCTCGATGAGCGGCGCCATCATCTGCTCCAGCTTGGAGCGCGACATCCTCATGTCCATGTGCACCGGGCCGCTGGGGCCGACGGTGATGAACGGCAGGTTGATGCTCGTCTCCTGCACGCTCGAGAGCTCGATCTTCGCCTTCTCGGCCGCTTCCTTCAGGCGCTGGAGGGCCATCTTGTCTTTGGCGAGGTCGATGGCGTTCGACTTCTTGAACTCCGCGACCATCCAGTCGATGAGCAGGTTGTCGACGTCGTCTCCGCCGAGGTGCGTGTCGCCGTTGGTCGCCATGACCTGAACAACGTTGTCGCCGACCTCGAGGATCGAAATGTCGAACGTGCCGCCGCCGAAGTCGTAGACCGCGATGATCTCGTCCTTCTTCTTGTCGAGGCCGTAGGCGAGCGCCGCGGCGGTCGGCTCGTTGACGATGCGCTTCACCTCGAGCCCGGCGATGCGGCCGGCGTCTTTGGTCGCCTGGCGCTGCGCGTCGTTGAAGTACGCGGGGACGGTGATGACGGCCTCCGTCACCTTGTCGCCGATGTAGTCCTCGGCCGCCTTCTTCAGCTTCTGCAAAATCTTGGCGCTGACCTCTTGGGGGCTCAGCACTTTGCCGCGGACGTCGAAGGCGCTGTCGCCGTTCGTCGCGCGCGCGACCTTGTACGGCACGCGCTTGGTCTCTTCCTGGACCTCCTCGAACCGGCGCCCGATGAAGCGCTTCGAGCTGTAGATGGTGTTCTCGGGATTCGTCACCGCCTGGCGTTTGGCGATCTGACCGACGAGGACCTCGCCCTTGTCGTCCCACGCGACCACGCTCGGGGTGATGCGCGACCCCTCTTCGTTGACGATCACCTTGGGCTCGCGCCCTTCCATGATCGCGACCACGCTGTTGGTGGTGCCGAGGTCGATTCCGATGATCTTACCCATAGCTCTGACTCCGTCCTTCTGGCTTCGTGGCCCAAGCTAATCACACGGCCATGGACGTCAACGGCTACGGCACGATTCGTGTAACAAACCGCGAAGCGAGCGCGACTGCACGAACGGGCTTGATTTTCGACGGATCCGTTCAGGCGCCCGGCTTGGTCGGCGGCTTTTGCTGCAGCGCGAGCTCCTCCTCGAGGAGGCGCTTGATGTTGCTCGTACCGGGGGTCGTGTTGCCTTCGGTCGGCGGGCCTTGCGCGTCGTCGACGAGCGTAGCCATCGGCGGGCGCATCGTATCGGGCACCGTCTGCATGCTCGACGCGACGAGCGACGCCTCGAGGTTCGGCTCGCGCTGCGTCGCCGCGCCGGGATGCGACGCGGTGAGGACCTCCGACCAGGTCCGGTTGAGGGGGTCCGGATCGGGCTCGTCCTCGAAGACGACGTCGAGCGCGTTCGAGTCGAGCGTGAGCGGCGCCTCCTCGTCGATGTACGAGACGACGTTCCACCACTCGTCGAGCATCTCGCGCGCGCTCTGGAAGCGCATGGACGGTTCGCGGGCCAGCGCGCGCGTGCAGAACTGATCGAGCGCGGAGATCGAGACGACGTTGGGCATCGACGAGAGTGCCGGCGGATCTCCCTCGCACTTCATGCGAATGACCGCCTCGAGCGAGCGGTGCACGAACGGCAAGCGCCCGGCGATCACGCGGAAGACGACGACGCCGACCGCGTAGAGATCCGCGGGAGGCCCGGCGTTCTTGGGGTCCAGGAACTGCTCGGGCGCCATGTAGCCCATGCTCCCGAGGAGGTGGTTGGTCTGCGTGAGGCCGATGCCGACCTGCGCGAGCTCGCGGAGGCGCGCGACGCCGAAATCGATGAGCTTCACGATGCGCGCGCCGCTGGCCTCCTGCTGGAGGAAGACGTTGGATGGCTTGATGTCGCGGTGCACGATGCCGGCGGAGTGGCAGTCGCGGACGCCGACGAGGAGCTGCTCCACCCAGTGGACGATCTCGCGCGTCTTCAGCTGCCCCTCGCGTTTGATGAGCGCGTCGAGCGTCTCGCCGTGGAGCCGCTCCAAGACGAGGAACGGCATGTCGTTGTCGTACCCGAAGCCGAGGATTCGCCCGACGTGCTTGCTCTCGACGCCCGCGAGGATGAACGCCTCGCGCGCGAGCCGCTCACGCAGCTCCGCCGATTGCTCCGCCTCTTGCTCGAGCGTCTTCAGCGCGACCTGTTTGCCGGTCGCAAGGTGCACCGCGTCGAAGACCTTCGCCGTAGAGCCGGCGCCGATCGACTGATTCACCTGGAAGTCCTGAAGTCGCGCCGGCTCGAGCGCCATCAACCGAAAAGGATACCACGCCTCGACCCGGGCACTTTGGCGCTCCCTGCGCGCTTCTTCGTCCTCGCCGCGTGATGGGCTCTTTTTGATGGATTGCGGCGTAGCCCCCCGGCTGGTACAGTGAAGACCGAAGAAAAGCGAGGCGAGCTCTCAGGTGTTGAGAGGGCCAAATCCTGGCCGAATTCGCCACCTTACATGCGCCGTCCCCCTCCTGAGCTACCTGATCTCCCCTCGTTCCGCGTCGAGGACGACGCGAACACCCTAGCCGCCGCCGTCGCCGACCCTGCCAAGGTGATCGCCGAGCGACACGCCGGCACCACCCTCGTGCGGCACGACGTCGCGCTCGAGGAATCGGGCATCGATCCCGACGCCGCGAAGGTCGTAAGGCGCCTCGAGCGCGCGGGCTTTCAAGCCTACCTCGTCGGCGGCTGCGTCCGCGATCTCCTCCTCGGCAGCAAGCCGAAGGACTTCGACATCGCGACGAGCGCGCGACCGGACGATGTGAGGGGCCTCTTCCGCAACTGCCGCGTCATCGGCCGGCGCTTCCGCCTCGCGCACATCCTCTTTCAAGGCGGCAAGGTGGTGGAGGTCGCGACCTTCCGCCGCAACCCCCAGACCGAGGCCCCCGAAGACGACGGCGAAGCGATCGACGAGGACATCCTCATCCGCAACGACAACGTCTTCGGCGAGGCGCACGAGGACGCGCTGCGCCGAGATTTTACGATCAACGCGCTCTTTTACGATCTCGATCGCCGCCAGATCCTCGACTGGTGCGGCGGCATGGCGCACATCAAGGGGCGCACCATCCACACGATCGGCGATCCGATCGTCCGCTTCCGCGAGGATCCGGTGCGCATCCTCCGCGCGATCAAGTTCGCGGGGCGCCTCGATCTCGGCATCGAGCCGGACGTGTACGACGCGATGGTCGGCCAGCGCGGAGAGCTCGCGCGCGCGGCGAGGCCTCGCCTGTTCGAGGAGATCTTGCGCCTCATGCGCGGCGGCGCAGCCCATCGCTCGATGTGGCTCATGTGGGAAATCGGCGCGATGGCGGTGCTCCTGCCCGAGCTCGCCGCCTACCTCGACGACGACGACGCGACCGAGGGCGGCGGCGCGCGCTTCTTCCGACGCATGGACGCGATCGATCGCAAGACCAAGCAGCGCGGCGGCCCGCTCGACGACGGCGTGCTCTTCACGGCGCTCCTCCACGAGCCGCTCGCCGAGTCGATGCTCGGCGCGGGCGATCCGGTCGCCGCCGCGTACGAGTTCCTCGAGCCGATCATCGAGCGCATCGCCATGCCGAGGCGCATCGCCGACGGTCTGCGGCGCATCGTGGCGATCCTCCCGCGCCTCGCGGTGGGGCGCGCCGGGCGGTTCCTGAAGACCGATCTCGCGGCGCCGGCGATCGAAGCCCTCGAGATCGATCTCATCGCGCGCGGCAAGAGCACCGAGGTCATCGAGCGCCTGCGCGCCGAGGCCGATCTCGCCGCCCCTGCCGCGCCGCAGCGGACCGGCGGCGGCCATCGCGGCGGCGGCTCGCACTATCGCCAGAATCGCACCGCGCGCCGCGGCTGATCTGCGCGCGTCGGATCAGCGCGCGGCGAGGAGCGCACGAAGGGCTTCGGCCGTGTCGACCGGCGCAGAGCACGCGCGACCTTTGCACACGTAGGCGACCGGTCGCTCTTTCTTCGGCTTGTCGGCCGCGAGGAGCGGCGCCCCTTCGCTCCACGCGACGACGCGGTTCGGCACGTAGGCCTCGAACGCGACCTTCGCCAGCGCGCGCGTCGCCGGATCGTCGATCGCACCTACGAGCACGACGTCGATCGTGCCACGCACGAGCCGGTCGACGTTCATGAGGGTCTGCGCCATCCCGAATGGATTTTCCATCGCCGCAGGGGCCAGGCGCTCGGTGCCGCGCTCGGCGACGCGGAGGTACTTCTCGTCGACCATCGCGCCGACGCGGGCCATTACCTGGAGCGCGATCGCGGCGCCGCTCGGGATCGCGTGATCGTAGGGGTCTTGTGCGCGATGAATCAGCGTCTCGCCGTCGGACGGCGTGAAGTAGAACGCGCCCGACGCCTCGTCCCAGAAATGCGCGAGCATCGCGTCGGCGAGGGCACGCGCGATCGCCACGTAGGACGCGTCGCCGGTCACTTCGTACAGCTCCAGCGCGGCGTCGGCCACGAACGAATAGTCGTCGAGAAATCCCGGCCCGCGCGTGACTCCGTCCTTCACGAGGCGCAGCACGCGACCGTCCCTCACGAGCGCGCGCGTCACGAAGTCGAACGCGCGCCGCGCCATCGCGATCGCCTCCGGATCGCCCAGCGCCGCCCCTGCGTCGACGAGCGACTTGATCATGAGCCCGTTCCAGCTCGCGAGGATCTTCTCGTCGCGGAACGGCTTGATCCTCTTCTCGCGCGCCGCGAGCATTTTCGCCTTCGCGCGCGCGAGCGCCGCAGTCTCCGCGTCGCCCGCGCCGTGCACGAGCGAGAGCACGGTCGCGCCGCCCTCCTCGAAATTGCCGTGGTCCGTAATCCCGAACGCCTCGCGCGCCGCGCGGTACTCGTCGGCGTCGAGAAGGCCGTCGATGTCCGCCGGCGTCCAGACGAAGAACTTCCCTTCCTCGCCTTCGCTGTCGGCGTCTTGCGTCGCGTAAAGTCCGCCGTCCGGAGACGTCATCTCGCGCGCGACGTACGCGACGATCTCGCGCGCGGTCGCCGCGAAGCGCTCTTCTTTCGTCGCGCGCCACGCGTCGACGTTGAGGCGGAGGAGGAGCGCGTTGTCGTAGAGCATCTTCTCGAAGTGCGGGACGAGCCACTTCTCGTCGGTCGAGTAGCGGTGAAAACCGCCGCCGAGCTGATCGTAGACGCCGCCCGCCCGCATGCCGTCGAGCGCCATCACCACGCGCGCGAGCGATGCCGCGTCGCCATCGAGCGCGCCGCGCCGCAGCAGCGCCTCGAGCGGCATCGTGTTCGGAAATTTCGGGCGCGTACCGAAGCCGCCGTTCGTGTCGTCGAACCTTCGGCCCAGCGTGAAGACCGCGCGCTCGAGGACCTCGGGGCCCATGCGAAAGCCCGGCGTGTCGTCCACGCGCGACACCTTCGCGATCGCCTCGGCGATCTCGTCGGCCTGCGCGGTCACGTCGCCGCGCTTGACCTGGTACGCATCGGCGACCGCGCGGAGCACCTTCTGGAAGCTCGGCATGCCGTAGCGCTCTTCGGGCGGATAGTACGTCCCGGCGAAGAAGGGCTTCTGCGCCGGCGTGAGGAACACGGTGAGCGGCCACCCGCCGCTGCGTCCCATGATCTGCACGACGAGCTGGTAGATTTGATCGAGATCGGGGCGCTCCTCGCGATCGACCTTGATGGAGACGTAAAGCTCGTTCATGAGCTTCGCCGTCGCCTCGTCCTCGAAGCTCTCGCGCTCCATGACGTGGCACCAGTGGCAGGCCGAGTAGCCGATCGAGAGGAGGATCGGCTTGTCCTCCCGCCGCGACCGCTCGAGCGCCTCAGGGCCCCACGGGTACCAATCGACGGGATTGTTCGCGTGCTGGACGAGGTACGGGGAGGCTTCCTTGGCCAGTCGATTCATGGGCGGTCTCTCTCTCGTTACTTCAGATCGTACTCGCCTCCGCACTGAATGCGCTTGTCCACTTCCGCCGTGACCGGGCAACCCTGGACGTTGAAAAACCAATCCTTGCCGGGTCCCAACGCCGGGATCGGCTCGATGGTGAAGTCGAATGCGCCCGTCGTTCCCGCGGAGCTGGACGACTGGCCGCACGCGCTCGACGTGTTCGTTGCGGTGGTGATGTAAAAGGTGAAGCCGTCGTGCGCGGGCGTGAACACGACCGTGCCCGCGTACTCGAACGCCACCGTGTTGGAGCACCCGGCGAAGGAGCTCACCTCGATTTGTTTTCGACTCGCGGTGCCGTCGGCGTTGAACGTGAAGTCGTCGGCGCCGGTGTACGTCGTTCGTTTCCACGTGCCGACGAAGTCCGAGGGTACCGAGCCAGGCGGCGGCGCGCCCGTGATGGGTTGCCCGCCGGTGGGGGCCGGCGTCACGAGGCACGCGTTCAGCTCGGTCGCGCATTTCGACTGGACGCACGCCGAGTCGGCGCAGCTGTTGGCCCCGAGGCAATTCGACAAAGCGATCGCCTTCGCCTGGCCATCGTCGGTCCCGCTCGCGAGGCACGCGTTCCGGCACGCCGAGTCCGCGTCCGCGCAGGCGATGGCGCACTGGACGACGGCTTGGCAGTTGCGACTCTTGCTCGCGCCCGCCGCCCCTCCATCGCCGCCGGTCCCGGGGCCCGCGTCTCCTTGACCGGTGCCGCCCGTCCCGCCGTTGGTGTCCGTATTCTTGATCGTGCACGCGAAAAGAAGCAGGCCGCACATCGACGCCGCTGCGCCGCGCATGAAAACGCTCATGCTCATGGCTTAGCAAAGAGTGGTCCGGGCTATTTTGCCCGAGATCCAGCGTCCTACCGCGTGCGGGAGAGCAAACGCTGCGCAGCGCCGCGCCGATTCCGCTCACCTCCACGCGAAGGGCCATAGTCGTTCTTCCGCCGCCCCACCCGTGATAGTGCATCGGTGGCTGTCCGAAATGACCAGGGACCAGAAACCGACGGAACCCGTCGCGGCCGCGCGCCGTGAGCTCCTCGAAGGGGTCGGGGCGGAGATCGCCGACAGCTTTCCTGGCATCACGCGTCTCGGCGGTCAGGTCGTCGCCGCGCTCTACCTCTCCGACGAGCCGCGGTCGATGGACGAGCTGTCCGCCGAGCTCGGCCGCTCCAAGAGCAACATCTTCGCGAACCTCCGCGGGCTCGAGGCGGCCGGCATCGTCGAGCGCCGTCGCGAGAGCGGCGCGCGCTACGACTCCTTCGCGTTACGCGGCAAATACCCGGACGTGATCATCGGCGCGTACCTCACGCGCCTCCGCCGCGTCGTCGCGGACAAGCGTCAGCTCTCGCGCCGCGCGCTCGAGATGCTCGGCGACGCGCAGGGCCCCGAGGCCGACGCCCTCCGTGATCGCTTGAACACGCTCATGCGCAAATACGATCGCTTCGCGGTCATCTTCTCGGAGCTCTTGCCGGCGAGCGAGGGTCCGATCGATCTCGAGGCGCTGATCGACACGCTGCCGAGCACGGTCCTCAAGGCGGTCGCCGCCGTGGCGAAGCACGCGCTCGGCCTCACGTCCGCGCCGCCGGTGGGCGACATCGCGAAGAAGCGCTGATTTTCTAGGCCGCGGTGATCTCGACCCGCAGGAGCTTCCGGCCGATGAAGAGGTAGTCGCCGTGAGCGAGCTCGCGCTCCGCCTTGAGGCGAATGTACGTGCCGTTGCGGCTGTTCAAGTCGGTGAGCGAGATCTTGCCGCCCACGTCCTCGATCTTGCAGTGCGAGGCGCTCATGTAGAGATCGCTCGGAAAGTTCAGGTCCCCGCCCTCGCGGCCGATCTGAAGGCCGCTCGCGCGCGCGCACACGGTCATCCCTGGCGAGCCGCCCTGCAGGATTTGCGTGATGCGGAACGGGCTCTGGTGCTTGGGCGACGAGTAGAAGTACGTGCCGTCGGGCGCCGGGCCGTCGCTCGCTTTGGGCGTCGCGTCGATACGGAACAGCTGCTCGCCCGCAAGGAACGCGTCGTTCACGGCGACGTCGATGGTGCCGCGCACGCGGAGGAAGACGCCGTTCAGCGAGCCCTCGTCGCGCACGACGAGCTTGCCGTTTCGGTAGAAGAGGTTCGCATGCTTCGGCGAGACGAACGGATCGTCGGGAAAGACGAGTTGCCCGTTGCGCCCGACGACGTGCTGCTCGGCGTTCAGCTGGTAGCTGAGCCCCTCGACGCCCTCGCCGCGGATCAGGATCAGCTTCGCCTTGCCGGGCGCCTGGAGCTGACCGAAAAACTGCGTCCGGGCGTTCAGGATCTCCGGCGGGACGGCGGCGCCGCAGCGGCCGCAGAATTTGTGGCCCATGGGCACGGGCGTCGAGCACGACCGGCAGATGAAGTTCTTCGCTTGCTCCATGAGGTCCTCCACGGACGTTGGTCCGGTACTGCGTGCATCGATGCCACCGGTGACCGCGCGCTGGCCGCCGGGGGTGGGTCGTTTCCGAGGCCTGAGCGGATCGTCGAACAGGGAAGGCTCGCCGGGGCGACGGACCGACTGAGGACCCCCCGACGAGGGCGGCCCGGCAAGCACCGGCACGATCGGCGCGGGGGCCGGCACCGCGCGAAACAGCGCGAGCTCGTTCTTGCAAATCTCGCACGTCGGCGCGCCGATCACGCTGTACGTGTCGCAAGTCGCGCAAACGATGCCGATTTCGATCGACGCCATCTAGGTCAGGCCCAGGCGAAGCCTACTAAAGGACTCACGAAAAGGCCACTCTACCAGAGGAACGTGAAGCGCTTGCGGGCGTCGAAATACGTCTCTCCCCACGGGCGGTAGACGATGTGTTGGCAGCTCGTCGCAGAGATCTGGCCGAAGTCGCGCGAATCGAGGTGGATGTGGCGGTTGTCGCTGACGAGGAAGATCTTGTCGGTCTCGACCTTCGTCTTGAGCGTCGCCTCGGGGTGGAGGTTGTAGCGGAGTGCCTCGTGCTCGTTGCCGTCGGTGTCCTCCACGCCGCAGTCGAGGACGATGTCCTCCCCCGTCACCGGGTGACGCATGCTGCGCTTCGACTCGACGCACGCGTGGGGCGACGGGTTGCGCTTGCCGTTGATGACGACGATCTCGTCGACCGCCACCGTGTCCCCGCCCTTCGCGACGACGCGACCGACGACGAAGCGACCGGGCGCGTCGGGATCGATGCACCGCACGAGGTGGCCGGGCCTCACGTCGGAGCCGCGCGTGAGGAGGAGGTGATCCCCGGGGTGTAGCGTCGGCTCGATGGCGACCGACGCGACGGGATCGTCGCCAGGCACGATCCACGCGTCGAAGACGAGCAGGTACAGGACCAGGCCAATGACGCCCAGGATGCCCAACGTCCACAGCATGAATCGCAGAAAACCGCGCATCGCCCCTAGGGCGAAACGCTAGCACCTTCAGCGAAGCGGAAGCTCGATTCCGACCTCGGCGCCGCTCCCTTCGACCGCGTTGCGCGCGAAGGCCCGGCCCTTGTGGGCTTCGGCGATGCGCCGAACGAGGGCGAGGCCCAAGCCGGTGCCGCGGCCGGGACTTCGTGCCGCATCTCCCCGGACGAAGGGCTCGAAGGCGCGGTCGATCATGTCGGATGAAAACCCAGGCCCGCGATCGCGGACGATCAGGGAGATCTTGGCGTCGTCGAGCTCGACGTGGAGCTCGATCGGCTCGGCCTCGGGGTGGCCGTGGTTCTTGGCGTTGGCGATGAGGTTGTGGAGGGCCCGGCCCATGAGCGCCGGATCGAGGGAGAGCTCGACGTCCTCCGCCTCTTCCGAAGCGAGGATCTCGATCGCCGGCGGCGTCGGCTCGGCGACCACGCGCGCGCGGAGCCACGGCAAGAGGCGCGTCTTCTCGGCGCGGAGATCGCTGAGCCCGGCGCGCGCGGAGGCGAGGAGATCGCCGAGGATCGCGTCGACCTCGCCCAGCTGGCGCTCCACGTCGCCGAGGGGTTTCTCCGGATCGGCGCTCTCGCGCGCGATTTCGAGCGCGACGCGCGCGCGGCCGAGGGGGGAGCGGAGCTCGTGGCTGATCGCGGCGAGGAGCTCGCGCTGATCGCGGACGACTCCTTCGATGCGCTCGGCCATGCGATCGAACGCGCTGGCGACCTCCGCGACCTCGCTCGCGACCCAGCGGCGCGGCTTGTCCCCGACGGCGGCGCGCGCCGAGAGCTCTCCTGCGCCAAAGCGCTCCGCGGCGCTCGCGACTTGCTCGAGAGGACGCGCGAACTGCCGCGACACCCGCACGGCCGCCAGCGCCAAGACGATGAGCGCGACGACGAGCACCGCGCCGAGGCGCCAGAGATGCGGCCCGGCCGGCATGCCGGTGTCGAACTCGACGGCGCCGACCAAGGTCCCTTCGCGCGCGACCGGGATGAATCCGCGGCCGTCGTGCGTGAAGACGACCGGGCCGCCCTGACCGCGGTGCTTCTTGATGAACGGGGGCAACGTCGACGGATCGCGCACGAGCTTGAGATCGAGCCCCGTCCCGTCGCGCAGGTGCGAGACGTATGCGTCGCATGCGCGCGGATCGTTCCAGTCGCGGGAGAGGCGCGCGGCGACGGTGCGCGAGACGATCTTCACCGGACCCTCGGTCTGCTCGGGCCGCGTGAGGTAGACGACGGCCGCGCTCGACGCGATCGCCATCACGATCGCCCCGAGGAACCACAAGAAGAGGCGCGTCTTGAGCCGCCGCAGCCTCGGCCGCTGACCGTGGCGGCCGCGCCGTTTCACGACGGCCGGACCAGCGCGTACCCGACGCCGCGCACCGTGCGGATTCGTTTGGGCTCGCGCGCGTCGTCCTCGAGCTTCTGGCGGAGATGGCTCACGTGGACGTCGAGCGAGCGGTCGACGGTCGGATCGTACGCGCCGCCCTTGAGCGCGCTGGCGAGCTCTTCGCGCGGCACGGTCTCGCCGGCGCGGCGCGCGAGCGCGACGAGGAGCCGGAACTCGAACGAGGTGAGCGTGACCTCTTTGCCGGAGAGCGAGACTTTGTGGGCGGGCACGTCGATGTCCAAATCGCCGACGGCCAGGCGCTCGCTGACCGCGCCGGGGCGCGCGCGGCGCATGACGGCGCGGACCCGCGCGAGGAGCTCGCGAGGGTTGAAGGGCTTGGGCACGTAGTCGTCGGCGCCGAGCTCGAGCCCGACGATGCGATCGGTGTCCTCCCCACGCGCGGTGAGCATCACGATGGGCACCTCGTGCTTCCTGCGGATGCGGCGGCACACCTCGAAACCGTCGGCGCCGGGGAGCATCACGTCGAGGAGGACGACGTCGTACGCGCGTGAATCGAGCCGGTCGAGGGCGATGGCGCCGGTCTCGACGTGCTCGAGCTCGACGCCGTGAGGGCCGAGGTAATCTTGGAGCAGACGCGCGAGATCGCGATCGTCATCGACCAGGAGGGCGCGCATGTCGAGCATGAGTCTATTCCACCTTGCGCTTGGACCTGAAAACGAGCGGCCGGTGTCGTGCAAAGAAATGTAAACTTGGCGCGATGCGCCTGCATTTTCGGTCGTTTCGCCGCGCGGCGCTCGCCGTGGCCGTGTGCGGATGCAGCGCCAGCGCGACCTACGTGACGGTCCCCATGAGCCGCGCGCCTGCGATCCCCGACGCCTCCCCCGACGACGGCGACGCGCTCGCCGTGCGCGTCACGTTCCGACCGCTCCCCACCGAGCCCGTCGCCGAGCGCGCGCGAGGCTGCCGGCGCGAGGTCACGTGCCGCCCCGAGGAAGACACCGCCGTGCCGGTCGCCTATCCCCCGCCCTTCGAGCGCTGCCTCACCGAGCTCGGCAGTCCACGCGCCGCGTTCAGCCCACGCGAGACCCGCGACGCCCGGCGCGGCGAGCCCCACGCGTGCTGCTACGTCTCGTTCCTCGGCTGCTCGAACTGAATCGAGCCGCGCTTCTTCAGTAGCCGCCGAGCTCGATCGCGGCTTTCAGGTGGTTGCGTGCGCGGAGGCTCCACGGTCCGTCGGGGTGGATCTCGATCCAGGTACGAAACGCGGCGGAGGAAGCGGCAAAGTGACCGCGACGAAACTCTGCGACGCCGATCGCGTACTGCGCGGGGTACGTCGGATCGACCAGGGAGAGCTTCTTGATCTTCTCGAGCCGCCACGTCTCGGTCGCGAAGCGCTCTCGCATCGCGAGCTCCGCGCACGTCTTCTCGTCGGGGTTGGCGCGCCGCGACGACGCGATCTGATCGCGCACCGATTCGGCGGCGTGCGGCAGGCGGAGGTAGAGCGTGTAAAGTACACGTATTTCGTCGAGCGATAGGGCGAGGGACGGGTGGCCGTCGAGGCGCACGACGCCGTTCCACGCGGCCTTGAACGCCACGCGACGCTCCGTCTCGTCGAGGAGCACGCGGTTCTTGGCGTCGCACCACCCCGAGAAGCGCAAGCGACGAATGAAGCCCCCGCCGAGCGCTCGAAGCTCTTCGCTCTCCTTGCCGGTCTGCTCGAAGCGGCGCACCTCGGCGAGGAAGCCTTCGACCTGCACCGCGCGGAGGGCGACGATCTTGTCGACCCCGTCGGCGATGGCGGCGGGAAGCGCGGCGTCGAGGGCGGCGCGCTGCGCGGTGAGGGCGAGCTCGTCGGCGTCCTCTGCCTGCTTCGTGTTGAAGTCGCGGATCGCCGAGCCGAGCGCGCGCACGACGCCCGACAGCGGCTCGCTCTGCGCCTTCGCCGCGAGGGTGCGATCGCCGTCGGCCGCACGCGCGATCACGCGACCATCGACCAGAGGGAGCGGGATCGCCTCGGGCCCCGCCGCCCGCGGGATCATCAGCGCGAACGCCAGGACCGCCACGAGGACCGGGATGAGGGCCAACGCCCGCCCGCCGCCGCCCCCTCCGATTCGGATCTGCTCGGTGCTCTGTGGGCGTTCCTCCGGCACGCGGCGATGGTAGCATCGTCCTTTCCCAAGAGGTCACCCCCGTGGAATTCCGTCGATTCACGCGCGCTCCTTTGGAGCAACCCCTCGAGTTCGTGCAGAAGAACGTGGAGGGTCGCGGCAAAGGCCTCGCGAAGGACATCTCTGTCGGCGGCATGTTCGTCCAGACCGAGGTGCCCGTGCCGTTCGGCGCGGAGGTCGTCGTCTACGTCACGCTTGCGAGCGGCGGCAAAGAGCTACGCCTCCCCGGCGTCGTCCGCTGGAAGCGCCCCGACGGCATGGGCGTCCAATTCGGCCTCCTCGGCGCCCGCGAAACGCACGCGATCACGGAGATCGTGAAGAACGCCGAGCCGGCCGCCTAGGCTAGGCGGCTGAGCTAATCGACCTTCTTCACGCCGACGATGAAGTACTTCGTGTCTCCGAAGCAGCTCGACGGCACGCCGCGGTGCTCTTCGTACTGGAGCTCGAGCCGGTGGCCGGCGAAGGACTCGATCTGCTTGGCGATCTTGTCGTCGGGGACCGAGAAGAGGAAAATCTCCGCGGGTTGGCCGGCGAGGTTTACCATCGCGAGCTCTCCCTCGTTCGTGTTGCAGACCCAGCCGCGCTTCGAGAGCTTCTGAACGAAGCCGACGCGCTCTCCCTTCGAGTAGGAGTAGTTGAGCGCCGACAGGGTGTAGAGCGTGAAGCCGAGCACGGTCAGCAGCACACCGCCGATCACGACGCGGATGAGCCACTTCTTCCCAGAGGCCTTCGCTTGTTGCAGGTCCATCGACGGCGAGTGTGGACGCCGGTCTGCTGCGGGTCAAACGAGATCGCCGACGTGGGGACCTAGAATTTCAGGTCGATCGTCACGGTGCCCGACCGCGGGAAGCGCGTCTTGTAGATCGCGTTCGCGGCGCAGAGCTGGACGTCGGGCGGGAGCGGCGGGCTGAAGCGCGCGAGATCAACGACGCCGTCCTCGCTCAGGCGGACCTCGAGGCTGGAGCTGACGGTGACGGTGACCTCGCCGTCGGCCTTCGTGCGGCCGGTCATGCAGGCCTTCACCGCGGCAGCGACCGTGGCCTCGGCGTTCGGATCGGCGGCCGGCGGGCGCGGGGCAGCGGGGACCGGACGCGGCGCGACCTGCGCGACGGCGGGAGCATTGCGCGGAGGCGTCGCCGTGGCTGCGGTGGGGCTCGCGGGAGAGCCGGCGGCAACCGCGCCGCCAGTGCCCGCCGACGCGAGATCGACCGGGAGGCGCACGTCCTCGGGGAGGTGGCTGACGACGAGGGAGGTCGGATCGGCCGTGTCGAGCTCGACGTGCGCAGGCGCCGTCACGAGCGCGCCGTACGTCGACCCCGAGCGCGGCGGCGCGCCGATCGAGACGACGCCCTCCGACAAATCCACCACGAGCTTCACGTGACCGGCGGCCTCGACGCGCGAGACGCGGAGGTGCGTCCCGTGGACGGCCACGCGCGTGATCGATCCGGCCGCGCCAGGAACGTCGACCGCGAACGCTTCGCCGCTCGCGACCGGCGTGACCTGCGCCTCGACGGCGCCGCGCTCGAGCGACACGACGAGCGCCCCGACCGCCTTCACGACGGCGACGCGCGAGTTTTCTTCGACGCTCCACGCGACGAGCAGCGCGCCGTCCGGAGCTGGCCCCTCACGCTCGAGGAGCGCGCTCGCGCCGTGCGTCTCGAGGACCTCACCGGCGTGAAGGGTCGCGCCCGCAGCGGCAGGCGCCCCCGCGATGAGAACGTCCGATCCTGCGGCGCCGCCAGCGCGCACGAGGGCGCTCGCCGTGACCGGCGCAGCGGCAGCCGACGCGCGATCGAGCGGCGCGCCGCCCGGCTTGTGACCTGCGTATACGGCGACGGCCGCCGCGAGGGCCAGCCCACCCGCGACGATGCTCCACCCGCGCCCGTGCGATCCGGCGCCGAGGCGCGCGGCGCGTGCGCTCTCCTCGGAGGAGGCATCGGCGTCGATCCGCGCGAAGAGCTTCTCGTCGATCGCGTCCCAGTCCGGCTCCCGCTTGGGCGCGAGATCCTTCCGGGCCGCCTTGATCGCGCGATCCAGCTTGTCGTCGCTCATGCCTCGCCCTCCTCGGGGGTCTCTCGGCGCGCCACGGCCTCACCGGGTTTTGCGAAGCGAGCACGAAGCGGCGCGAGCGAAGGCTCGTCGCGAAGCATCTCCTCGATCTCGCGGCGCGCGTAGAAGAGGCGCGTGCGAACGGTGAGGACCGGCGCGCCGACGACGTCCGCGATCTCGCTCGGGGCCATGCCCTCGAGCTCGTGCAGGACGAAGACGACGCGCTTCTTGTCGGCGAGACGCGCGAGCACACGCGCGAAGGCACGGACGCGGGCGCGGCGATCGGCGTCCTCGTCCGGCAAGACCGCGTCGTCGTCCGGCGTCAGGTCCTGCGCCGTCTCCTCCGCGTACACCGGCCGGCTCTTCGCGGCGCGGCGGTGCATGAGGACGACGTTGACGGTCACGCGGTGGAGCCAGGTCGAGAACTTCGATTTGCCGCGGAAGTCCTTCAGGCTCTTGTAGACCTGGAAGAAGACCTCCTGGATGACGTCGTCGAGATCGCTCCGCGCGCCGAGCATTCGGTAGACGAGGCGCGCGACGTCGGCGCGGTGACGCGTGTAGAGTGCACGGAAAGCAGCCTTGTCGCCGGCGGCGGCCGTCGCGACGAGGGAGTCCTCCTCAGTCATGGAAGCCCCCGCGCGACCGTGGCCCGAGTACGACGACGCCACGGACCCCGAACCTCCCGGGAACGCGGTCGGGAACGGATGAGGAAAGAGCGCAGCAGTGGCCACGGAATATAGGATGCGACGGAACGACCGAGCATTCACGCCCCCCCGGCGCGAGACCGAAAAAACCGGTCATTTCATGCGTAAGCTCGACGACGGCGGCCTCTAGAAGAGCGCCTTCAGCTCGACCTTGTCCTGCTTCTTCGTCTCGAGGAGGTGGTTCACCGCGCGAAGAATGCGCGTCTTGGTCGGGCCGGGGAGCTTGCCGCCGGTCATCGCCGCAGTCATGGCGCGATGCGTCACCGCGCGACCGGAGCGGGGCTTCGACTTGAGCGCCTCCGCCTTCTTCTCTGCGTCTTCGCCAACCCGCGCGCGGCGGCGGGCGAGCTTGATGGTGCGGTCCTCGTGACGGAGCGACTCGAGCGAGTGCGAGGCCGCGAGCACGCGGCGCGGGTCGAGCTTCTGGGTGGTGAGGAACTTCGCGAGCTTGCTCTCGCCGGTAAAAGTGGCGGCGGATTTCTTCGCGGGCTTCTTCTTCGCGTCGGCGGCGCCCGTCTTGGGGGCGGCGGCGGCGGCGGACTTCTTGGCGGCCATGTTCTCTTCTCGCGCTCTTTCTGGAGT
This sequence comes from Polyangiales bacterium, assembly GCA_038231275.1. GTDB lineage: Bacteria > Myxococcota_A > Polyangia > Polyangiales > Polyangiaceae > JANYHK01. The sequence continues at coordinate 571,873 of JBBRLQ010000001.1, read as the reverse complement.
CGTGGGTGTCGCGTGGGATGCGGGGCGGGCAACCTAGCGAAGAGGCATGGACTAGGCAAGCGCGGTCGCGCGACCCATGTTTCGGCGGTATAAGGTCGCCTCCCGGAGGCCGCGCTGGTCATGTCGCCAGGCCCTCCCTCGAATCCCACCCGGAGCTCAGAAATGGCCAGCTTTCCGCCCGTCTACATCGTTTCCGCGACCCGTACGCCGGTCGGCGCCTTCCAGGGCGTCCTGTCGAGCCTCACCGCGCCTCAGCTCGGCGCGACCGCGATCCGGTCCGCCGTCGAGCGCGCGAAGGTGTCCCCCGACCTCATCGGCGAGGTCTTCATGGGCAACGTGCTTTCGGCCGGCCTCGGCCAGGCCCCCGCCCGCCAGGCCATGAAGGGCGCCGGAATTCCCGACAAGACGCCGGCGACGACCGTGAGCAAGGTCTGCGGCTCGGGCCTCCAGGCCGTCATCTTCGGCGCGAAGACGATCGCGCTCGGCGACGCGGAGATCGTCGTCGCGGGCGGCATGGAGTCGATGTCGAACGCGCCCTACTACCTCGACCGCGCGCGCCAGGGTTACCGCATGGGCAACGCGACGGTCATCGACGGGATGATCCACGACGGCCTCTGGGATCCGTACGGCAACGTCCACATGGGCACGTGCGGCGACAAGTGCGCCGCCGAGTACAAGGTCTCGCGCGAGGCGCAGGACGAGTACGCGAAGGAGAGCTTCCGTCGCGCCCTCGCCGCGCAGAAGGAAGGGATGTTCGACGCGGAGATCACGCCCGTCGCCGTCGCGCAAAAGAAGGGCGACCCGATCCAGGTGAAGCTCGACGAGGGCCCCAGCAAGGGCGACCCCACGAAGATGGCCGGCCTCCGCCCCGCGTTCGGCAAGGACGGGACGATCACCGCCGCGAACGCCGCGTCGATCAACGACGGCGCGAGCGCGCTCGTCCTCGCGAGCGAGAAGGCCGTGAAGGAGCACAAGCTCGATGTCCTCGGCCGCATCACCGGCTACGCGGGCGCCGCGCAGGCCCCCGAGTGGTTCACGACGGCGCCGGCCAAGGCGATCGACGCGGTGTGCGCGCGCCTCGGCATCAAGCCGGGCGACGTGGACCTCTATGAAATCAACGAGGCCTTCGCGGTCGTCAGCATGGTGTGCGCGCAGCTCGCGGGCATCGATCTCGGCCGCGTGAACGTGCGCGGCGGCGCGGTGGCGCTCGGTCATCCGATCGGCGCGAGCGGCGCGCGCATCCTGACGACCCTCCTCTACGCGATGAAGGATCAGAACAAGAAGCGCGGCCTCGCGACCTTGTGCATCGGCGGCGGTGAAGCACTGGCCCTCGTCGTCGAGCGCTGAGTGGAGCGAAGCGCAGCGGAGCGAAACGACTCCTGAAGGAAAGGGCTGAGCGGCTTTTCCGGTCAGCCCTTGAACCTCCACCGCGCCGAACGAAGCGGTCCGAGTCCGAATCAGAGTCCGGCGGCGATGCAGATCGAGAGCGCCGGCGGCCCCGCGTCGCCGGCGGCGTCGTGCTGTGCCTCACACTTCGTGCCGCCGGAGCCCGTGCAGGTCTGGCACACGGGGCAGTCGGCGTTGCTGCCGCACGTCTTCTGCGTGCACTCCTTGTTCGGCAGATCGCATGCGCCGGCCACGCCGCCGCAATCCGCGTCGGACGCGCAGTAGAGCGCGGTTGGGCGGATTTGCTTGTCCGTTCGTCCGCCCGGGACCGCGGTGGCGACCTGGCGCATGTACGTGTAGACGGCCTCGAGATCGCCGATCGTCATGTTCCGGAAGACGCGCGCGGGCATCGGGAAGCCGAGCGGAGCCTGCGGAGGGGGATCGTCGGCGTGGACGCCTTGCGTGATCGACGCGAGAAAAATGGGCAGATCGGCGGTGACGAAGAAGCCGTTCGGGCCGAGGAGGTTCGCCGACATGACGCGCGCGGTCTTGAGCAGCGGCTGCAAAGGCCCGGGCGTCGGGAAGACGCGGCCGCCCGTCATGTACTGCGCGACGTTGACCTTGCCGCTCACGCGCTCGGGGTTGGTGTGGCAGCCGCTGCAATCGGCGACGGCGTTGACGAGGTACGCGCCGCGGCCGTACTGACCGACCTCGCCGGGCGGCGGCGCCTGGATTGCCTTGGTGTTGTCGATCGCGTCGACGGCGAGCCCGCGGAGAACGCTCCCGGGATCCGGGACGGCGCCGCCTTGCCCGTCGTCCTCCGGCGGAAGCGTGCGCGCGATCTGTCCGTCGGCGTACTGACCGGTGTAGGGGACGGGCTGCGGAGAGACCCCCTTGTTGTCTTTGATCGGCAGCGTCGGCACCGCGGCCGGGATCGCCTTGAGGTAGGCGTAAATCGCCTTGATGTCGCCGGTCGACATCCAACGGAACGACTCCCACGGCATGACGAGGAGCGCCTCTGCAGCGCCGGCGTCGGCGGGGATCGCGAAGTCTTTGCCGGTGCGGAAGACCTCGATGAACTGCGCCTCGGTGAGCTTCATGCCCGTCGTCTTGTCCGACGTGAGGTTGCGCGACGTGACGAAGGTGCCTGCGCCAACGGGGAACACGTTGCCGCCGGCGAGGAAATTGCCGGGCGCGGTCCCGGCGGGATCGTTGTGGCATCCCGCGCAGTCGGCGACGGCGTTGACGAGGTAGCTGCCCTGACCGATCTGCTCGATCTGGTCGCCCGTGAGGCCGACGAGGTTGGGCGCGACGGGGGAGATGTCGAGGCCATGCTTCGCGAGCGCGGAGACGACCACCGCGGCGCCGCCCTCGCCGTTGACGCCGTTGACGCCGTCGGTGCCGTTCGCACCGTTGCCGCCGGTACCGGTCGCGTTGTTGCCCGCCGGACCCGCCGCGCCCACCGCGCCGTCGTTGCCGTTGCACGCGACGACCACGCCGACGAGCGAAGAGACTGCGAGCGCACCGCAAAGAAGCTTGTTCATCGTTCCTCCAAGAGAAAAATCGCTGCATCCTGCAACGCGGGCACCGGGGCGCGCAAGGCGCATTCGCAGGTGCTAGTTCTATTTCCACCGTGACCGCGAGCACCGCCGCACCGCTTAGACCGCGCGAGCTGAAGCTCGGTCACGCACACGCGGGGCAGGGAGGACCATCCGCCACGGTGTCGATCTTCGACGCGCGAACCCCGACCCTTCCTCCCGCGACGCACACGAACAGCTACGCGCTGGGCGGGCGCGAGGTGCTCCTCGTCGAGCCGGCGACGCCGTACGCCGACGAGCAGCGCGAATGGTTGGCCTGGGCGCGCGCGCTCGAAGGCGCGGGACGAAAGCCGCTCGCGATCTTTGCGACGCACCATCACCCCGATCACGTGGGAGGGATCGGCGTCCTCTCGCGCGAGCTCGCGCTGCCGGTGTGGGGGCACGCGAAGACGGCGGAGCGTGTGCCCGAGGTGCCGTTCGCGCGCCTGCTCGACGACGGCGACGAGATCGTCCTCGAGGGGCCGCGCGTGGAGAAATGGCGCGTCCTCTTCACGCCAGGGCACGCGCCGGGGCACTTGTGCCTGCACGACGAGGAGAGCGGCGCGCTCGTGGTTGGTGACATGGTGGCGAGCGTCGGGACGATCCTGATCGCTCCCGGCGAAGGCGACATGCTCGAGTACCTCGCGCAGCTCCGCCGTCTGTCCGCGCTGAAGGGGACGGTCGCGCTTCCGGCGCACGGCGATCCGATTACGGACCCGAGCGCGCTCTTCGACAAATACGTGCAGCATCGCCTGATGCGTGAAGAGAAGGTGCGCGCGGCGCTGCGTGCGGCTCCAAAGACCGGAGCGACGCTCGGAGACCTCGTTCCCGTCGCGTACGCCGACACGCCGGTCATGATGTGGCCGTTCGCGGCGCTCTCGCTCGAGGCGCACCTCGTGAAGCTCATCCGAGACGGCGAGGCGCGGAAGGACGACGACCGCTACGTGGTAGTCTCGACGTCGTGAGTTGGGAGACCTCGTTCGTCGCGATGAGCGCCGCGCTCGGCGTTGATCCCGAGGACGCGCTCGCGTGCGTGTCTTCGGTGCGCGATCCGGAGGCGACGAGACTGGCCGGCCTCATGAAGAGCGCGAGCAAGACGCAGCGCGCACAGGCGATGGCGCTCGGTCTCGGCCCGATCGCGCGCGAGATCGCCGCGGTCGATCTGGAGGGCGACGCGTGAGCGTGACCCTTCGCGGGCGTGTGGTCCGAGGCAGCGGAACGACCGGCGTGCCCGCGACCCCGCGCGTCGATCCTGGCTACGCCGGGAGGCGCATCGCGCGGGAAGATCTCGACGCGCGTGCACGGGCACGCGCGATCCTCGCGGACGCGGAGGCCCGCGCGAAATCGGTGCTCGTCGATGCGGTCGAGCGCGCGACCGCTGACGCGCGCGCCGCCGAGCACGCGAAGGTGGCCGCGCTCTACCTGACCCTTCACGCTGCGGAGGAGGCGCGCACGGAGCGCGATCTCGGTCGCGCCGTCGAGCTCGCGGCACTCCTCGCCGAGCGCATGGTGGGCGCCGCGCTCGAGCGCGATCCGGCGGTGGTCGCGATGCTCGCGCGGCAAGCCCTCGCCGAAGCGCGCGGCGCACGGCGAGCACGCATCGAAGCCCACCCGTCCGACGCCGCGACGCTCGAGACCTTGATCGCGACGCTCGGCGTGCCCGCGGGCGCCGTCGAGATCGTTCCTCGCGACGATCTCTCGCGCGGCTCCCTTGTCCTCCACACCGATCTCGGCACGCTCGACGCGCGGCTTACCCCGCAGCTCGCGCGCCTCGCCGAGACCCTGCGCGATGCCCTCCGTTCCCCCTCCTGAGCGCCACTCCAGCGCGCCGCCGCCCTCGGGCGAGCTGCCGCCGGTCGAGTGGCGCACCAACCTCGTCCTCTTCCTCGTCACGGTCGCGAGCGTCTTCTCCACCGCGGTGCTCAGCGACAACGCCGCACAATCCGCGATCAGCGCGCCGGGCCGGCTCGGCATCTTGCGCGCGTTCTTGGTCCCCGAGGCGGTAGTGCACGGCCTCCAGTTCGCCGGCGCGCTCCTCACCATCCTGGTCGCGCACGAGCTCGGGCACTTCATCACCGCGCGCATCCACAAGGTCGACGCGTCGCTCCCCTATTTCATCCCCATCCCGATGCTCTCGCCGTTCGGGACGATGGGCGCCGTCATCCGCATGCGCGGCAGCATCCCCACGCGCGCGGCGCTCCTCGACATCGGCGCGTCGGGACCGCTCGCGGGCCTCTGCTTCGCGATCCCAATGTATTTCTGGGGCGCCGCGCACTCGACGCTCGTTTCGGTCTCGACCCTCGGCGAGAAGGGCTCGGTCGAGCTCGGCGAGTCGATCGCCCTCCGCGTCCTCGATCACCTCGCTGTGACCTCGCCGCCGGAGGGGATGACGCTCATGCTCCACCCGGTCGCCTTCGCCGCGTGGGCCGGCATGTTCGTCACGATGATCAACCTGGTCCCCGTCGGCCAGCTCGACGGCGGTCACGTCGCGTACGCGCTCTTCGGCACGCGGCAGGATCGCTTCGCGCGCGTCGTGCATCGCGCGATGCTCGCGTTCTTCTTCGTCAGCCTCGGCGGCTACATGCTGCGCGATCTCCGCGCAGGCCTCGGCATCTACCGCCTCGGGACCCACATCGGCAACTCGGTCTTCTGGCTCGTCTGGTTCGAGATGCTCGCCATCCTCGGCGCGCTGGGAAAGCAGCGCTCGGATCGCACCGACGACAACGAGCTCGGCACCCGCACCCGCGCCATCGCGACGCTGGGCCTCATCCTTCTCGCCAGCTACGGCCGCGAGCACTTCAGCGCGCTCCTCTGGATTGCCTGGTTCGTGGGCCTCGGGATGCTCCTCGTGATGGAGCGCCGCAGCGGAGCGCTCCGCCCGAGCCCGCTCCTGGATCACCCGCCGACCGGTGCGGCTCCGCTCGGCGTCGGGCGCGCGGCGATCGCGATCGTCACGCTCCTCATCTTCGGCCTGCTCTTCATGCCCACGCCGATGAGCATGTAGACTGCACGCTTACGGGAGGTGGCTAGAGGCGAATCTCGAAGTCCTCGACGACCGGATTCGCGAGCATCTCATCCGCCATCTTCGCGAGGCGCTTCTCGAGCTCCCCCTTCACGGCGCCCGCCGAGTCCGGCAGCTCGATCTCGATCAGCTTGCCGACGCGCACGCCCTTCACGCCTTCGAACCCGAGCTTGCCGAGCGCGCGGCGCACCGCGTCTCCCTGCGGGTCGAGGACTTCGGGCTTGAGGCGAACGAGGACGGTGGCTTTCATGGGGTGCTCCTAGAGGCCTAAATTCCGGGCGATCCGCGCGATCGGCGGCGCGGTGTCGGGCGTGAACGTGGTGCCGGTGATCTTCTCGAACGCTTCGATGTACCGCTTCGCCGCGCCCACGCGCACGTCATCGGGCAAGGGCGGCGGCGCCCCGTCTCCGCGGTAGCCGAGCTTGGTGAAATGACGCCGCACGTAGTCCTTGTCGAGCGGCTCGGGATCTTCGGCCCGCTCGAAGCGGGCCGTGTAGGAGTCCGCCATCCAGAAGCGCGACGAGTCGGGCGTGTGGATCTCGTCGATGACGACGACCCTTCCGTCCTTGGTCTTGCCCATCTCGTACTTGGTGTCGACGAGGATGAGCCCGCGCGCGCTGCAAATCTTCTGGCCGGCGTCGAACAGGCGCATCGCGATGGCCGCGGCCGCGTCGAAGTCGGCGGCGGTGACGTTGCCGGTCGCGAGGATCTCTTCGCGCGAGCCGGAGATGTCGTGCTCGCCCTTCGGCGCCTTGGTCGCCGGCGTGAGGATCGGCGCGGGGAGCTTTTGGTTCTTCTTCAGGCCGTCCGGCAAGCGGTGCCCGCAAAAGACGCGGGCGCCGCCCTCGTAGTGCGTCCAGATGCTCGTCGACGTGGAGCCCGTCACGTACGCGCGCACCACCATCTCGGCCAGGATCGGCGTGCACTCGACGCACTCGAGCACGTTGGGATCGGGCGTGCGAAGGAGGTGGTTCGGCGCCACGACCTTCGTCTCCTCAAACCACCACGCGGCGAGGCGGTTCAAGACCTGCCCCTTGAACGGGATCGTGCCGAGGACGCGATCGAACGCGCTGATGCGATCGGTCACGACGATGAAGCGCCGGCCGTCCTTGGTCGTGTAGTTGTCCCGGACCTTGCCCTCGTATTTTGCGCCGAGCGCCGGCAAATCCGTGGCGTCGAGCGTGTTGCCGAGATTCGCGGTCAGGAGCGCGTCGTCCACCATGGCGCGGCCAGTGTGTAGCGCGTGTGGGGCGCGCTGACTAGGAGGCTCCTAACCGGCCGGCGCTTGCGAACCGGCGCGCCGAGCACTAAGCGTTAGGGAGATGAAGATTCGCATCGAATACTGCTCCGCCTGAGGGTACTTGCCCCGGGCTGCCAGGTTGGCGGCCAAGATCAAGTCCGACAAGGGCGTCGCCGCCGAGCTCGTGCCCGGCGATCGGGGATCGTTCGAGGTCTTCCGTGACGAGCGGCTCGTCTTCTCGAAGCTGCAATCGAACCGCTTCCCGACGAGCGAGGACGAGATCCTCGCGCTCCTCGGCTGATCGCGTCACGCCGCGCTGACCGCGAACTTCGCTTCCCAAGGACGGGCCGCGCGGAGCGTCGTACACCTCGGTGATGGCCCGCTTCCCGCTCGGCAGCACGTCGCGCATCGTCCACGCGCTCCTCCTCGTGCCGTGGCACCTGCTTTGTACGTACGTCGTCCTCTCGGTGATCGGACGTCACATCGTTACGCCGGGCGATCGCGGGTTCAGCGGCTCGAACGCGCAGCTCATGATCGGCGTCTTGATGATCGTCGCGATGTGGAGCGTCGTGTTGGGGCTCGGCCTCTTCGCCGTCGGCCGCACCACTCCGCGCGCGATCGGCTGGCGGTTCGACGGTGCTCGCGACGTCGGCCGCGGTCTGGTGGCATTCTTCGCACTTTGGGCGATCATCCTCGTGGTCCTCGTCGGGATGGGCATGCACCTCGGTGAGGCGCTGCTTGCGCCATTCCAAGGCGGCCTCCGTACACGCCTCGACTTCGTCCTCGTCGGCATCTGCGCGGCGTCGACGGAGGAGTCGATTTACCGCGGCTACATGCAGCCCGCGCTCGAGGCGAAGCTCGGTTTCTGCGGCGCGCTCGCCATCACGTCGATCGTCTTCGCGGCGTCGCACCGCGACTTCAGCTTCGTTGGCTTCACGATGAAGGCGGCCCTCGGCCTCGCGTTCGGCATCGCGCGCGGCCGCGGCCCCGATCGCTCCCTCGTCGCGCCGGTGACCGCGCACGCGATGCTGTGGTTCGTGCTCGGGGACACGTGACATAGACTGGGGCGGTGTTTCGTTCTCCCCTCCAGCGCCTCGCGTTCCGCCTTCATCTCGCAGCCGAGTCCGCGCCGGACGCGCCGCTGTCCGAGTCCGGAATGGAGCTCGCGATGATTCTCAACCTCGGGGTGGCCATCGCAGGGCTGGTGATGGCGTGGCTGGCGGGCGCGCCGCCGTGGGCAGCGATCGCGGCGGCGGTGGTCACGTTCGTGCTCCTCGGCGTCGCGCTCTTTCATCGCGTGGCGCGATGGATCAGTGTGGCGCTCGGCACCGCGCTCGCGGTTGGGATCGGAGTGGAGCTTGGATCGTTGGGAGCAGGGAGCGTGCTCGCGACGGTGGCGGGCGGTGCGATCGGACTCCTAGTCGCCGCCGTCACGTACGGTTCATTCGTCGCGTCGGTGCTTCGGCGGAGTCCTCGAGGGCCAGGCTCGTCGTCGTCGTGACTGCGTCGTCAGCCCGCGGCGCGGACGACCGCGTCGGTCTCGTCCCGCGCCACCCCGTCTGCGTCTGCGTTCCCCTTTGCGGCGACCCGCTCGCCGAGACACCACGCGTGCCACGCGTCGCTGACGCGCTCGCGCAGCTCGTCGCGCCAGGAGGGGTCCGCGCAGACGATCTCGGTGCCCGCGGTCGGCTTCGTCGTGACGATGACCTCCGGAAAAAGCTCGCCGATGCACTCGCGCGCGAAGGCGATCCAGGACGCCACGTCCTCTTCGCTCAGGTCGAGGCCCTTGTCGGACGGCGCGCTGGAGAGGACGACGGAGGCGATCGGTGTCTGCATCTTCGCGGCGCAATGGAGCCCACGGAGCTACGGGCGTCAACACGTGCGAGCGGCGCACGACGAATTTTCCAATCGCACGCGCCGACGCCGCGTCACCCATCGCAATCGTCGACCCTGGTCGGACGGATCACAGTGGTGGATCCCCCCGCACGCGATCGCGACCGCCGCATCACAAAACGAACGCGCCGACGCCCCACCTGCGCGGAGAGCGTCGGCGCGCGTCGGCGAGTCACAGCGAATTTTTCTTACGAGGGCCATGGGCCCCCGCCGCGGCGTGCGTTACTGGCGCACCATGTGGAGGGTGCCCTTGCCCGAGAGCGCGGCGCCGTTGTCGTCCTTCGTGTTCATCGTGAAGGTCCCCAGCCCGACGGTCGGTGTCACTGACGTGTCGAGGTGCCCTTCCACCGTGAAGAGGACGACGCCGATGCCCGAGACGTTCGCCTCTCCGAGGAAGTGCAGAACGCCCGCTTCGCACGTGCTGTCCTTGGGATCGCCCGTGGGCGACTTTGCCGGCACGATGGGCTGCGTAATCGTCTGACCGGCGGCCTTGATCGTCGAGGTACCCGAGAAATCGAGGATGTTCGGGAGATCCGCGTCGTCGTGCACGAACGTGAAGTCGATGGTGCCGCTGAACGGAATGCTTCCGCCCAGAGGGTCGGTATCCGTCCCCGTCGCAACGGCGCCCGGATCGATCGTCGCCAGCCACTTGCCGATGTACGGCGTGCAGAGGTCGGTCGTCGGCGCCGTGTCGGCGGTCGATCCCGCGTCGCTGCTCGGCGCGACGCCGCCGCCGTCGCTTTGCGTGCTCGGCGGCACCGATCCCGAGGAGGTCCCGCCCGACGAAGACCCGCCCGACGAAGACCCGCCCGACGAAGAGGAGCTCCCCCTCGTGAGGCTGGTGCCATCGCTGTTGCCGCCGCACGCCGCCAGTTGGATCGCGAACGCGGATGCTGCAACGAAGAGGAGTCGGGCGCTGACCATGAGGAGCCTTATTCTTTCTCGGACGGGGTGTCCGGGTTGGACGACGACGCGCGCTCCGAGAGATCGGCCGCGGCGCCCGTGCCAAACCCTTTACGCAATCTCCGTGCCCTACGCGGCGCGCTCGCGTCACGGTCGACGTCGGCCGGGAGGGTAATTTTCCGCGCGTGCCGAACCGCGCGACGCGGCGCCGTGGCATGGGCTCCCCATGATTCCCACTCGGAGTACGAACGGTGGCGACCGAGAAGATCAGCGTCGCGTGCCGGAGCAGCCTTCCGTCAATCGTGGACGATCGTGATTGCGTCCGCGGCCCTCCGCGGCGACATGATGACCTCGCGAGCCTGCAACCATTCTTCAAAAGGCGGTGCGGAGGATCTGTGCCGTTACGTCACGCCGGCGTCGGTCAGCAGGGTCGGCTCACGTACGGAGGCGCGTCGCTTCGCGCTACGCTCGCGCACCATGGGGTCGAAATTCCGGCACGTCCACGCGCGAAGCACCGTCGCCAAGGTTACCCGCGCGCTTCGAGAGCTCGCGCTCGCCCGCGGGTACCGCGAGGCCGAAGCAGGCGCACCGGCGGACCACGACGTCATCGTTGCGGCGGACAAGGGCTCGAAGGGCTGGGCCTCCATCTACAGTCCCATCCCCATCTGGGATGCCGCGATCAGCCTGTCGTCTGCGTTGAGGACGCGGGTCCTCGTCACTTCCATTTTCGACAGTGACGTACTGGACGCGCGCCTCTACAACGACGGCGCCGAGGTCGATATTTTCTGCAGCGACCGTGATGGCGCCGCCATCGATCGCGCGGCGCGGGAAGTCGCCGGTCAGCCTCGTCGCTGGGACTCGTTGTGCGTCGGCAACTTCGGATGGCGCGACGTGAAGCGCCTCTTCACGCGGGCGCGCGGCGAGGGGCTGGACCCGGAGGCCGCGCTCGTCGAGCTCGGCGCGCTCGTCGGACTGCACGAACGGAGCCTGTATCCGGATAACATCGACCCGAATGCGCCGGGGGTGCAGCGCCTCCGCTTCATGCAGCCGCCTCCCGTGTCGCGGCAGCCGATCGCCGGGCGTCCCGTCCTCCGCGCGCTGGGTTCGCGACTCGGAAACGAAATCGCACACGACCAGCAGACGATCCGCCTGCACCTCGCGGCCGGTCCGGGAGAGTACGACGCGATGGTCGAGAGCATCGGAGGCGCCTCGGGCGCGCTGGAGGTGGCGATCCGCGGCGGCGCGCTCGACACCAAGCTCGTGACGCTGGCAAGAAGCGTGTCGGCACAGGGGGTCACCGCGGAGCTCACGACGCGAACGGAGGGTAGCGCACGCTGGTTCGTGGCCACGCTCGGGGGAGTGCCCGCCGCGAGCGCTCCGGTGTGGAAGGACTACGGGCCCTTCCTCACGATGGAGGGCGTGGAGCCGAAGATCGCGCTGCAGCTGGGCCTGACTCCCCTTCGCGCTGGCACCGGCGAGCTGCGCCTTCGCTGGACGCCGCGCGAGCCGGATGGGACGCCGTACGTTCAGAATGGTTACGCTGCAGGTTGAGTAATCGTGGACGCGATCGTGACGGCGTCAGCATCCCTCCGCGGCGACATCGTCTCCCGCGGCGACATCGTCAATACGGCCGACGGTCCATGACCTCGCGAGTCCTGCAACCGTTCTTCATTCTCCGACTTCGCCGGGATCGTCCCGGAGCTGGCCGCCGTCAACGCTGCCGCCGTGTTCGCGGCGGCAACCGCGGCGGCAAACGGTGAGGCGACGGCGCAGGTTTCAGCGCCAACCCCTCAAAAGTGCACGGGGGGGGACTTGAACCCCCACGCCTTTCGGCGGCGGAACCTAAATCCGCTGCGTCTGCCATTTCGCCACCCGTGCTGGTGAGCTTCGCTCCCGCCAGTCTACCCGACTACGCCTCCTCCGCACGCCGCCGCGCTGCTGGGGCAGCTAGGGACAGGCCATTAGGGAGACGGTGCTGGTGTCCATCGTCACCGCGCCGTTCAGCGCGAGGGCTCGCCCGTCCACGAGGACGCCTGCGCCGAGGGTGATGCTCGTGGTCGCCAGGATGTTTCCGGCGAACGTGCTCGCGCCGCCGATCGTCGCGGAGCTGCCGACCTGCCAGAAGACGTTGCACGCAACCGCACCGCCGACGAGCTGCACGCGCGAGGTCGCCGTCGTCGAGAACGCCAGCGCCATCTGAAAAATGAAAACCGCGCGCGCGTCGCCCTTGGCGTCGAGGACGAGCGTCCCCGTGAGCTTCGCGTCCGACGTCGGAAAACAGTACACGCCCGAGGTCAGCGTGCGACCGCCGAGATCGCTGCCGGTCAGATCGGTCGTGCACGCGTCGCGTCGCAGGGCGTTGTTCGCGCCCGTCAAATCCTGCTGGGCCGCGAGGGCGGCGGCGTCACCCGCGTGAATGGCCCCCACGACCATCGCCGGCGTGATGCCTGTGACCGCGGTGCCCGGGGCGACGCCGAGGTCTCCGACGATGGAGCTCGGCCCGGTGTTCGTCACCGTCGTGCCGGCGAGAACCGCGAATTTCGCCGCCTGCCCCAGCGAAGGACCGGGCACTCCGGCCTCCGCGTCCAGCGCATCGGGTCCGGTGTCCGCCGCGTCGCCCTCTGATGCGTCGATGGCCGGGGCCGCGTCAGCGTCGGCGGCGGCGTCGACATCCGCGGCCTCGGGCGGCGCATCGACGGAGGAGTCAAGAGACCCTCCGTCCTCGATCGCGTAGCGAACGTCGGGAAAGGAACACGCCGGACAAAGGAGGCCCAGGAGGAGCGCGCAGCTTCGTCGTGGGTCTCGCAAGGATTGATAGGTCCAGCGTTGCGGGGTGCACCTTCTAGGCCTTCCCCCTCCGCAGCCGAAAGTGCGCCTCGATCGGCGCAGCGGCGCGTTGCCGCGTGGGGCGTGGATGCGCTTTCAGCACGACCGCCACACCGTCGCCGACAGCGCGCGCACGGCTTTCTTCACCACGACTAGGTCCCCTCCGCAGGTCGCCACTCGGGGCGCTCGCTCAGCTCCGGCCGGCCAACGAGCAGCTCGTGGGGGCCGAACGACTCCTTGTACGCCAGCGACGCGCACCCGCGGACGCGGTAGCCGAGGTAGACGTGCGGCTTGCCCTTGCGCTTCGCGTCGTCGACGAGGCCGAGCACGTTCGCGGTGCCGAGCGATATCTTCGCGTACTCCGGATCGTAATAAAAATACGCCGCCGAGAAGGCGCGCGGCGTCTCGTCGACGAGGCCGACGCCGACGAGCTTCTTCGCGTCGTCGTCGTAAAACGTGACCTCGCGCGCGCAGGGGTGCGGGAATGCGAAGTCGTTCTTGTAGCGCTCGGCGTCGATCTCGCTCGGCTCCCAGCCGCGCGACGATTCGCGATTCGAGTGCCACTTCTCGTAGAGCGCGAGGCGCTTGGGGTCGACGACCGGTTTGCCGACGACACGGCGGAGATGCGCGGTCGCCTTCGCCGCGCGGCGCTGACTCTTGCTCGGTGCGAAGTCGGCGACGACGATGCGCAGCGTGACGCACTCGCCGCACGGCGAGCAGGCGGGGCGAAAGTAGACGGCGCCGAAGCGACGCCACCCGCGCTCGAGCAGCGCTTCGAGCTCCTGGGGCACGACGTCCACGAGCACGCGAACCTCGAGGCTCGCCTTCACCTCGGACAGGTAAGAGCATGGGCGCGGATCTTCGACGATGTGCTGAAGGACGCGCGCCACGAGCTCAGAATAGCGCCTTTTCGCCGTCAATTTCGCGCCGCGCGGGCGGTTTATGGCGTGATCGTCGTGGGCACGTCCGTGTCGCCGTAGTGCGCGATCACGCCGTCGCGCGTGACGTTGGGCTGCGGCTGCGCGACGAAATCGCCACCGACCGCCCAGAGGCCACCTTTCGGATCGACCCATGCCCCGTGCAAATCCTTGTACGGCGGCGCGCCGAAGTCGTCTTGCCACGCGGCTTCTTCGCGACGCTGGCGCAAGCCGCCGCTGCCGACGATGAGCACCTCGCCGGCGCCGTTGCGCGCGCCGCACGACACGCCGTTCACGTCGTTCAAGAGCGTGACGGGCTCGGGCTTCCACGCGGCGCCGTCGTAGTGGAGGACGTCGCGCGAGCCGACCGCGTACACGTCGTTCGGCGCGCAGCCGTGCACGGTGAGGAGCGTGCCGTGCGCGACGGGAGGCTCGCTCATGAGCGTCCACGCGCCGCCGGTGCGGTGCCAGATCGTCCCCGCCTCGCCCACGACGAACACGTCGTCGGGCCCGGTGCCCCATACTTTGAAATACGTGCGACCGAGCTTCTTCGGGAGCGGCGACGGCGACCAGGTCGTGCCATCGAAGTGAAGGAGCAGATCGTTCGGATCGCTGCCGGTCGCGCCGGGTGTGCCGCCGACCGCCCACGCTTCGGTCGCCGACGCCGCCCACACGCCGAAGATCGTCGCCGTCGTTCCCGAGGCGTAATGCTTGAACGCTGCGCCGTCCCAGTGGGAGATCCGGCCATTTTCGCCGGTCATCCACACATCCTTCGGCCCGATGCCGTAGACCCACCAGTACGTGTCGGTGTTTGCGGCGTCGAGGCGCTTCCACGTCGCGCCGTCGAAGTGCATCACGAGCGCATTGAAGCCGGCGTTGCCGTGCGGGCCACCAACGGCGTACACGTCCGTGGCGCTCGATCCCCAAATGCTGAGGAGCGCGCCGTCGAGCTTCTGCAGCACTACCTTCCACTCGCGCGGGCCGGCGTCGACTTGCGCGTCGGGCCCGGCGTCGTTGATCGTGACGGGGTTGGTCCCGCCCGGGCACGCCGACAAAGCGAGCGCGAAGGCCGCGCCGGCAACGAACGTGATCGTGCGGTTCATCCGCCCCCCGCCGCGTCGTCGACGCCCCCGTCCTCGACGCCGCACGCCTCGCCCAGCACGTAGCCGACTTTGCAGATGCAACGGCACTCGACCGTGCGCCCCGGCTCCGCGCAGCGCGGCGTGACCTTGATCGATTTCGTCATCGTGCGCTTTCCGCGATCCTTCAAGGTGACCTCGAGTTGAAATTCATGGTCGAACACGTCGGTCGACGCCCACTGATTCGGGCAGAGCGGTACGTTCGAGTACGTGTCGCGCGCGGCGGAGATGGTCTGCGACGGTGGCGCGCTCGTGCCCCACCCGTCGCCGGAGGACAGGAGGTTCACCGTGCGCGCGTCGACGCGCACCTGCTGCGTCGGCTCGTCACGCAGCGCGCCGGTGAGCTGCACGCCGCACGGATCGAGGTTCGTCGCGCGCACTCCGACGAACGCCACGCGCCCGCCCTGCGGCGGAAAGATGAGCGCGAGATCTCCCTGATCGGCCAGCGGCGCGTCGGTCCCGTCGGCGTGAAGCGCGCGAAACTCGAACTCGATGTCCTTCGTCGGATCGCCGAGGAACGCGACGCCGCAGCTGCCGCCTTCGGGCGCGGCGTCGCTCTTCCCCGGCCCCGCGCTGCTCGGGCTGCACGCCGACACGGAGAACACGAGGACGAGCGGGATGGCGGGTAAGAAAGCGCGAAGCACGGGCGGACCTAGTTGCAGGCGATGTTGTCCTGCTTCGGGTAGTAGTAGACGAACGCGTTGCAGTGCTCGTTCTTCTCGACGATCGGGCCGAACGTGTAGCAGCAGTCCTGCTGATCGGCGGGCGTCTGGTATTTGGTCGCGTCGTACGCGTTCAGCGCGTCGCAGCCGCCCGCGGACGGCTCCGGCGGCGCCCACTGGTACGAGCACGAGTACCAGATGCCGCCGTTCGCCGGCAGGTCCGCGGTCAGCGACGGCGAGCGAAGCATCGGCGGATCGTCCCACTGCTGCGACGTGTAGAAGCGCTGCGACTCGGCGGGCGTCGTCGTCGATTTCCCGTCCCACGAGTAGATCGCGAACTCCTTGCCGCGGCCGTGGAAGTGGCCGTTCGCGCCGATGACGGTGACCGGCGACGCGCTCTTGATCTGGCAGCTGCCTTCGAACGTCGGCGTCGGGTTCTTCGAGCAGATGCGGATGGACTGCTTGCTCGCGAAGACCGTGCCGAGCTCGTACTTCACCTCGTTCTGCGGGAGCGCGTAGAAGTTCACGGAGACGGCGCCCTTGTTGTCGGGCACCTTCTGCGTGGTCGCGTTCACGTAGTGGGTCTGGAGCATCAGCCACTCGTCGGCCTGGAGCACGTTGGCGACGCCGTCCGGATACGTCCAGTCGATGTCGCCCTTCTGCTGCGTGTTCGCGACGAGCGGCCAGTCGCTCCAGTTCGGGCTCTTGAAGCACTCGCTCGTCGTGTCATGCCCGCGCACGGTGCCCTTCGTCGGGTCGAGGCCCTTGATGCTCCGCACGCGGAAGATGTTCATGTGGTGGCTGCCCTCCTTCTGAACGATCTGCACGCGGTGCAAATTCACCGGCTGACCGGCGGGCATCCCCGCGGCGGCGGCGACGTCGCCGACCTTGAAGAAGTAACAATCCTGCTCCTCGACGCCGGCCGCGATCTCGAAGCTGTCGGTCTTGATCTGAAAGCCGCTGCCCGCGGCGGGCGGAGTGAGCGCGGCGGGATCGGTGATCGGCGGATCGGCGTGGTGGGTGATGCAGCCGGTCCAGACGGCCGCGAGCGGGAGGACCAGTGCGAGAGCTTTGCCGAGCCCGTTCATGATGAAAACCTTCTCCTCGAATCGAGTCACGTTGTGCATGCCCCTACGCAGGAGGTGTGCCGCGCCCGAATTCTCTGGCGAATCCAGGGTAGCGCCGATCCATGCGCCGGGGAAACGCGACATCGGTGTCGTGAAGAGCGTGCCATTTCGTGCGCGACGGCGTGGCGGTTCGCGCAGGATCTGGCTAAATTCAAGAGGATGCGCGGCGCCTCAGTCATCGCGGCCGTCGCCCTCGTCGTGGTCGCATGCGCCTCGAAGGGGACGGCTCCCGCGAACACGCGCCAAGCCGTCGGATGCGACGTCGGCCAGGCTCCGTGCGGCAACGGATGTCGCCCCGCAGGGACCGTTTGCTGCGACGACGGGACCGGCGTGACGAGCTCGTACTGCGAGGGCACCTTCGGGTGCTTCCTCCGCGCGGCGCGCGCGTGCGTCGCAGGCGGCGCGGCGAGCGCGTTCTGTTGCGGCGGCGCCGGCACGACGGGGAGCCTCGACTGCCCTGCGGGCCAACATCACTGCGGCGCGGCGTGCGTTCCGATCGACACGCCGTGCTGCACCGGCGACGCGTGCCCCTCTGCGACCACCAACACCGCCGTCGGATGCGCGACCGGCGTGGTCCTCTGCGGCGTGTGCACGCGCGAAGGGATCTGCCACGCGTGCCCCAGCGGCGCGTGCTGCTCGGGCGACGTCTGCGGAAACGTCTGCGTGAAGGGCGACGCGTGCACCGTTCCCTCCGCGCCGCCCGTGACCTGCAGCGCATCCGCGGATTGCGGAAACGGGCGCGTGTGCGCGTCGGCGCGGCGCTGTCAGGCAGGCGACGGCGGCGAACCGTGCGCGTGCAGCGGTGAGACGACCGGTACGTGCATCGACTTCGCGTCGCGCGGCATCTCGGTCTCCGCGTGCGGCACCTGCACGACCGATTACTCCGCGTGCTGCGCCGGCACGATGTGCGTCGACGGCGTGTGCAAGGCGAGCTGCCCCTGAGCCGATCGTGTCGAACTTCCAGCCGGTTACTGCGCCTCGCCGACGGCGCGCCCGACCCCGTCGCCGTCCTTCAGTTCACCGTGCCGGACGGGGCGTCGACGCGAACCGGGCCATCCTCACGCGCCTCACGCTCGCCCTTCTCGGACGCGTCCTTCACGGCCTCGTCCGCGGCGAGGACGCGCTGGACCTCGGCGTCCATCTTCCCCATCGCCATCTTGCTCCACATGACGAGATCCGCCTTGAGGCTCCAGAGCGGGTACGTGAACGTGGCGGGGCGGTTCTTTTCGATGAAGAAGTGGCTGACCCACGCGGGGCCGTAGCCCGCGAACGGCGCGACGGCGAGGAGCCAGCGTCGCTTCGTGAGGAGGCCGCCGGCGACGCAGGCCATCGCCGCGGTCGTGCCGATGAAGTGCAGCACGCGCGTCGACTTCTTGCTGTGCTCCTTGACGTAGTACGGCCAGAACTCCTCGAACGACTTGAAGCGGCTTCCTTGCTGAGACATGGCGACGGCCCTCCGCGGACGCCAAGGATGACGCCGGGAGGGCCGATTGTCCACGCCGCAGGTCGCGGCAGGTCTCGCGGGAGCCGACCTCAGCCCGCGGGGCTGAAGACGAGCGGGTAGACGACGGTGACGACGCCGCCCTCGGGGGACGGGAACGACAGGTTCTGGAAGCCGCGCGTCACGCACTGCACGACGCCCTGATCCGGGAGGTCCGAGCCGCCGTCGCTCGCCATCATCACGCTGCCGTCACGGCCGATCACGAATTTCACGGCGACGCGGCCGGTGAGGCTCGGGTTCGTACGAAGGCTCGACTCGTAGCAGTTGCGGAAGCGGCCGAAGTTCTGGCGCACGATGCGCTGGATGACCTCGGGCGGGAGGCGGCCGTTGACCTCGACCTTGCTCTCGCGAATCGGGAGCGCCTTGGGCGTGTGATCGCGCGGGAGCTTGCTGCCGTGGCCGATGCCCTCGCCGCCGGGGCCGAAGCCGATGCCGCAGGGCTTGCCGGGCATCTCGATGCAGCCGCCGCCGTGGCCGAGCGTGCCGATCTTGTCGAGGCCGATGCCCTTGTAGATGCCGCCGCCGCCCTCGCCGGCTCCGGAGAGGCCGAGGCCGCCGAGGCCCCACGCGTCACCCGCTTCCGCGCCCCACATCTGGCCGAGGTGGTTCGCCGCGTCCTTGCCGATGGCCGTGTCGTCGCCCCACGCCGCGGTCGGCGCGTTGACGGCGCCGCGATCCATCGCGAGGAGACCAATCATTCCCCAGTCGGCCGCCTCACGGAGCGCCTTCTCGCGCGCGAGCTTCGGGTCCTTCGTGTCGGCGGGGCCGGCGAGCGACCAGTGCTTGTTCGCGGGCTGGGCGGTGTCCTTGCCCATCTGGCCCTCTTCCTTTTCCGCGCGCTTGCCCTCGCCGCCGCTCGCCAGATCGTCGGCGGTCTTCTGCTCGTCGAGCTTCTCCTGCTCGACGAGCGCGTTCGCGTCGGCGGCGTGGAGCATGTGCGACATGTACTCGCGGTCGATGCCCTCCGCGTCGTCGGCGCTCATGCGCGGCATGAAGAAGGCGAGCGACGCGACGATGCCGAGGTGCGCGAAGAGCGAGAGCCCGACGTGGCGGTACGCGCTCGCTTCCATCGACGCGAGGAAGCCGGCGGCGACCTTCTTGCCGGCGTTGACTGCGTTCACGTCGAACGAGATCTCGCTGTTCGGCAGCGTGATCTTGGCGCGCGTGCCGGGGAGGAGCTCGACCTCGTGCGCGCCGCTCACCTCGAGCGACGGACGCGCGCGGCCAGTGGCGATCATGTCGGCCACCGGGACGCTCGCCTCATTCGGCATTGCGATGGTGCCGGTCGCGCCGCGGGGCACGACGAGCCACGCGCCACCCGCGCGCTCGACGACGACCGGAGTACGCGCCGCGCCGAGGACGTCGGCGGGGAGGAGGAAGTCACAGGCCTGGCCCTTCACGTCGCGCTCGCCCACGAAGAAGGAGCGGATCGGCGAGAGGTGCGCGACATGGAGGACGTTGGTGTCCCACTTGATCATGACCTCGATGGCCGACACGTGCGTGAGCTCGACCTCCTCGGCGTGCGGCGACGGGCCGCTCTTGATCATCGCGTAGCCTTCGTCCCCCTCGAGCTGCTCGACGGCGAGGACCGGAGACGCGGCGACGTGGACCATCGGCGCGAGGAACGGGTTTTGGGGGGCCAGCGGCGCGAAGAGCGGCGCGTTGAAAAGGGGCGCGGGGCTCGCAGCCGCTTGCGGCGCGGCCGAGGCGGGGACCTGCACGTCGCTCGTGGCCGGCGCGTCGGTGACCGACTCGAGGACGAACGTCGAGCTGCCGATCTGCACCTTGTCGCCGACGCGGAGGTGGCACTTGTTGATGCGCTGACCGTTCACCTGCGTGCCCGGCTCGTTGCCGAGATCGATCAGCGTGAGGTCGCCGGTGCCGTTCACCTCGAGGACCGCGTGCATCCGCGCCGCGACGTCGCAGTCGACGCGCAGGTGGCTCTTGGGGTCCTTGCCGATCTTGACGATGTCCTGACGGACCGTCTCACGACGAACCAAAGTAGACCCCTGATAGATGCAAAACGTGAGCGCCGGCTTGTTCATTTTTCCCTGTCCCGTCCTCTCGAGCGGATAGGACAGGGACGCCGGGGAATAGTTCCGCCGAATGTTGCCGATCTCGGCGATCAGCTCGAAAACAAGGGGGTTTGAGATATGCGGTTTCCCTCGCACATGCAGGCGGAGGCTCGTGGGGCTACGGCGCTACGGGCAGCGCCCGGTGCCGGCGACCGGCGGATCGGTGAGCGGCGCCGTGCTCGCGCAGCCGAAATCGAACATGTCGAGCATCGCGTCGCTGTTCGCGTCGCGCGCCGTGAGCGCCGGCAGTCCGTAGAGCGCCTCGATGAACCGGAGGATCGACGTGTGCTCGTGCACGACGTGCGAGACGAAGTGACGGCGCGCAAACGGCGACACCACGACGAGCGGCACGCGAACGCCGAGCTCCGTGAACTCCGCCTGGTCCGCGCTCGGCGCGCAGCTCTTGGGCGGCGGCACGTGATCGCCGAAGCCGCCCGCTTCGTCGTACGTGTAGAAGAGCGCGGTCGTCGGCCACAGCGGGCTCTTCACGGTCGCGTCGTAGATGGATCGCGTCCACGCCTCACCGACCTGCACGTCGGCCGGCGGATGCTCGTCCCTCACCGGCGGCGTGAAATCGCTCGTCGAGTCGACGAACGCGACGGACGGCAGCGTGCCGGCGGCGAGATCGTCGAGGAGCTTCTGCACCGGCTTCCAGACCTTGCGCTTCCCCCACGCCACCGAGAACTCGAGCGGCGCGAGATCGTCGGTGTACACCTCCCACGTGACGCCGGCCTGCTCGAGCGCGTCGAAGAGGATCGGCACGCCGTTGAGCATCGGATCGCTCGTCGTGTTCTTCGTACCGTGCGACGTCGCCGCGACGAGGTAATCGCGGTTCGCCCACGTTCCAGAGAGCACGGACGGAAAATGGTGGTCGGCGACCGCGAACGTATTCGCGAGCCAGTAGTAGAAAGGAATGTCGGTCGCGTCCAAGAACTCCATCGTGAAGCGCCCGTCCGTCGGCGGATCGGACAGGGTCCCGTTGGTGACGAAGCCGTCCATCTTTCCGCCGTTCACCATGGCGTGCATGTTCGTCCACTGGTGCGGCGGATCGGCCTTCGCGCACGTGGTGGCGGCGTGCGAAGGAGGGACCGACACGCCGTTCTTGTCGACGCTGGCCCAGGTCGCCGGCACGGGCTCGGCGTCGGCCTGGCCGGACTTGGAGAGCTGGCCGAGGATGTGATCGAAGGAGCGGTTCTCCTTCATCAGCACGATGACGTGCTTGATCGGGATCGCCTTTCGCGCGTCTTCGGTCAGGCCGAGCGTGTCCGCCGCCGTGGCGCCCGCCGCGAAGGTGCACGCGTCACGCTTGGGGCGCAGCGTGTCGGTGAACGCCTGCGGCGCGCATGCTGCGGCGTCCGCGTCGGCGCCGGCGTCGACCGTCGACGGCGTGCCCGCGTCAGTGACGAGCTGCGCAGGGAGACTAGAGGTGCACGCCGCGCCCCACATCCCAAGCCCGACCGCAACGACCGCACGCCTCATGGTCGGCCTCTCCTCTGGTCTTCTCGCTTAGCGCAGACGAAGCGGCTCGAGCGGACCTTCGAGGACGCGGCGCGAGGCGTACTCGACCTCGCGCATCTGTTTCTCGAGGTCGACCGCGAGGTAGCGGAGGTTGTCCGCGAGGCGACGGCGGGCGTCGTCGGCGCTGGCGCGGACGTCGATCGCGTCTACCGGGCCGATCTCCGGGTCCACGACGCGAACCTGCCCAGGCTCCTGCGGGATGTGCTCGTACTCGACTTCGAGGAGCGAGAAGTGAAGAGACGCGCCGTCGCAGTCCTGATCGTCGGCCTCGTGCTCGCACAGTTCGTAACGGCCCCAATACCCTCGCATTGTTGTCCTCCAACCCCCGTCGTCCGCGAGAGTGTAATGCACAACCTTTGCCACGCTCTGCTTTCTTTACGTCCGCCTCCTGGTAGTGGCTGGCCATTTGCTTTGGCGCAACGCTACGATCCAACGCTGCCCGCACGCGGAGCCGTGAAAACGATGCGCAGGATGTCCCTCTTTGCCGCCTTTGCCGCGATTTTTTGCGTTCCGCTGGCGGGCGGCGCGTGCGGGGCGAGGACGGGACTTCTCGTGGACCAGGGCGCCGACGTCACGGATGGTGGGGACGCTGGTGTCATTTCGCGCCACCTGTCGCCGGCCGACAAGATCGACCTCCTCTTCATGATCGACAACTCGGCGTCGATGGCCGACAAGCAGGTGCTCCTCAAAGAGGCGGTCCCCGACCTCGTGGATCGCCTCGTGAACCCGCGCTGCGTCGACGCCGCCGATGCAAACACGGTGCTCGGCAAGTCGGTGGGCGGCGTGTGCGCGAAAGGCGTCCTCGAGTTCCCGGCGGTGCACGATCTCCATGTCGGCATCGTCACGTCGTCGCTCGGCGGACGCGGCAGCGACAACTGCGGGATCGACGCGAACCCGACCAACCCCAACCTCGACGCCCACAACGACGACAAGGGCCACCTCATCATGCGCGGCGGCGCCGACGAGCACCCGATCGGCGACATGGCGCCTTCGAATTTTCTCGCGTGGTTCCCGCCGAGCGGCAAGAACGGCGCGCCGCCCGCGGTCACGCCGATCACCGATCCCGCGCGCTTCGAGGCGGACTTTCAGGATCTGGTCGCCGGCGTGCACGAGTTCGGGTGCGGCTTCGAGGCGCAGCTCGAGAGCTGGTACCGCTTCTTGATCCAGCCCGATCCCTACGACGACATCGTCGTCTCCGGGCAGAAGGCGGCGCTCGTCGGCGTGGACTCGATCATCTTGCAGCAGCGCCACGATTTTCTCCGTCCCGACTCGCTCGTCGCGATCGTGCTCCTCACCGACGAGAACGACTCGACGGTCGACCCGATGGCGATCGAGCAGCGGGCGTGGATGTACGAGGCCGTTCAGTTTCCCGACTCACCCGACGGCCATCCGCCGCACCCGACGACGCCGTGCACCGCCAGCCCGAACGATCCCGCGTGCACGTCGTGCCTCCTCACCGGCGCGCATACCGATCCAAAGTGCCTCGTGAACGGCGGCTACTACGTGTCCGGCGAAGAGTCGTCGAACGTGCGCTTTTTCCACATGAAGCAGCGCTTCGGCGTCGACCCGCAGTTCCCCGTTCAGCGCTACGTCGACGCGCTGACGAGCCCCACGGTGCCGAACCGCGAGGGCGAGCACCCCAAGAACGCGAGCGCGTACGTCGGCACCAAGAACTGCACCAATCCGCTCTTCGCCAAGAGCCTGCCGAGCGACGCGAAGGGGGAGCTCTGCAACCTGGGGCGCGGACCGCGCGCGCTCGATCTCGTGTACTTCGCGGTCATCGGCGGCGTGCCGAACCCGCTCCTCCATTTCGATCCGACGAGCCCGGAGGCGAGCCGGCTGGCGCCGTCGGACTGGCTGCGCCTCCTCGGGCGCGATCCGGCAGCGTACGACTTCCGCGACATCGATCCGCACATGCTCGAGTCGATCACGCCGCGCGCGGGGCTCCCAAAAGTCGGCTCGCCCAACGACGCCGATCCGATCCACGGGCGCGAGTGGGACACGTCGAACGGTGACTTGCAGTATGCATGCACCTTCCCCCTCGCGACGCCGCGCGACTGCACGTCGGGCCAGCGCGGGTGCGACTGCGCGACGAAGCCCTCGCCGGTGTGCGACGCGAAGCGGGCGACGATCCAGCTGCGCGGCAAAGCCTACCCGCCGGTGCGCGAGCTCGAGGTGGCGCACGCCCTCGGCGATCAGGCGGTCGTCGCCTCGCTCTGCCCGATCCACACCACGCCGACCGCGCCCGATGATCCGCTGTACGGCTATCGCCCGGCGATGAAGACGATCATCGATCGCCTGAAGCTGGGCCTGAAGTAGCCCTCGCGTCTCCTGGCGCGTCTTGACCGGCAATGATTTCGCGCGCATAAGGTTCGCACGCAAAATAATTCTGTGTTTGCGGAGGAAACGAAATGCGTGCAGCAGCGTGGACGCTTCTTTTCGTGACGATTGCGGCAGTGGCCGCGTGCGGCGGGGCCAAGTCCGGCAGCACCGCGGCCGACGCGGCGCCCGGGACGTATGGGCAAGGCCTGCCTCCGACGAAGCAACCTCCGCAGAACCAGGTCGGCTCGTTCTCGGCGCAGCTGCCCGAAGTGACGCTGCAGCCGGGCGAGGAGAAGACCCCGTGCTGGCTCTTCGATCTCGCGGCGAGCGGCCCGTCGAAGATCGTCGGCGGCGGGCACATCAAGGTCGGCCCGGGCATGCACCACGGCAACATCACGACGCGCCCGAAGACCGGCAGCGGCACGCGCGAGTGCCCGGCCGACACGACCGCGACCTTCGGCGGTGAGGGCATCGACATCGTGAACGGCGGCGCGGTCCTCTTCGCGTCGTCGACGCAGCTGTCGGGCGAGGAGTGGCAGAGCTTCCCGCCGGGGATGGGCTTCCGCATCAAAGACGGCTTCGAGATCGTCGCGCGCATGCACTACCTGAACGCGACCGATCATCCGGTGACCGTCGCGCCGACGTACGAGTGGTTCACGATCGACGAGGCGAAGATCAGCCACGAGATCGCGCCGTTCGTCTGGGTCTACAAAGAGTTCTCCATCCCGCCGAAGTCCACGTTCACCGCCAAGAGCGCGCCGTGCAATTTCCCGAAGGCGATGAACCTCGTCTCGGCGCTGCCGCACATGCACAAGCTCGGGACGAAGCTCGAGGCCACCGTGGTCGGTGGGCCGAGCGACGGCGCCGATTTCATCTCGTCCAAGGGCTACGATCCCGAGAAAGGCGTGGTCGTGCAGTTCGCGCCCGCGCTCGATCTCTCGCAAGGCGGGCAGGGCACCGGCGTGACGTTCGCGTGCACGTGGAACAACACGTTCGACAAGACCATCACCTACGGCATCGGCGACAACGAGATGTGCGAGGTCTTCGGCTACGCGTACCCGCCGGAGGCCACCTACTCCGTGATCGCATCGGATCAGGTGTGCGTGCCGACCGCCGTGAAATAGCTGCCGCGAGGGGCCCGCGCGGATACCCTTGAGGCTGTGCTCTCGCCCGGTGACAACTTCGACCGGTACTCGATCGAAGCGCTCCTCGGCGAGGGCGGCATGGGGAAGGTGTACCGCGCGTACGATCCGAGGCTGCACCGGCGCGTCGCGCGGAAGGTGCTGAGCCAGCGCGACGGGGAGGCACCGCGGAGCGGGGCGAGCGCGGGGAATTCGTCGGAGGGCGCGGCGCGGATGCTCCGAGAGGCGCGCGCGGCGGCGGCGCTCGACCACCCGAACGCCGTGTCCATTTTCGACGTGGGCGAGGTCGAGGGTGTGCCCTACATCGCGATGGAGCTCATCGAAGGGCAGTCGCTGCGCGCGCTCTCCGCGATGCCGCCGGTGCCGTGGGAGAAGCGCCTGCGCTGGCTCGTCGACGTCGCGCGAGCGCTGGCGGCGGCACATAAGCGCGGCCTCGTGCACCGCGACATCAAGCCCGAGAACGTGATGGTGCGCGACGACGGCGTCGTGAAGGTGCTCGACTTCGGCATCGCGCGGCGACCGGACGCGCCGGTCGATCCGGAGGGCGCCACACAGCAGATGGGTCTCGAGGCGTTGACCGGCAAGGGCGTGGTCATCGGGACGCCGCGGTACATGTCGCCCGAGCAGATGCGCGGCGATCCGCTGGACGGGCGCTCGGATCAGTTCGCGTGGGGCGTCCTCGCGTACGAGATTTTGTGCGGAAAATCTCCGTGGCGCCGCAGCGACGACTCGCTCGCGGCGCTCGCGGATCTGCTGACACGCGAGCCGGAGGCGATGGATACGTCGGGCTTGCCGGAGACCGTCGAGCGGACCGTGCGGCGCGCTCTCGCCAAGACGGCGGAGGCGCGATTTTCGTCGATGGACGAGATCGTGCGCATGCTCGAGCCGCTGGCCTCGGGCTCCTCGAGCGACGTAACCGTCACGAGCCAGCAGCCGACGTTGCCGCTCCCGCCCGCGCAAGAGACCGAGATGGTCACGTCGAGCCCGACGCCGGCGCCGGAGGTGAGCTCGCCGAAGCTCGACGCAGGCGCACCGACAACGGCGGCGACGAAGAGCCGCGTAGGAGTCGGGATCGCGGGTGTGGCGATGGTCGCGGCGATCGCGGCAGGTGTCGCCGCGTGGTCACGCCCGCCAAAGCCGCCGCCGCCGGTGCAGAACCTCCCTGTGGCGGTCGCGGCGCCGACCGCCATGACCGATCTTCCGGACCCGCCGACCTCCAACCGAGACGCGCTGGCGGCCTATCGTTCGGCGATGCAGGCGTACCGCGACGGCGTCGGCGGCGTGGACGCGCGGTTCCAGCGGGCGGTCGATCTCGATCCGAGCCTCGCGGCCGCGCACCTGCGCCTCGCGCACATCATGTTCCAGGCGTCGCCGACCGAAGGGCGCGCCGCGTACAACCGCGCGGTGGGCCTGCGCTCATCGCTGACGGCGCGCGATCAGGCGTTTTTGTGGGCGCTCGAGCCGTTCATCGCCGAACGAGACGCCGACATGGGCGAACGGACGCGGCGTTTGCAGCAGGTCGTGGACAAGTACCCGAACGACGCGGAGCTCTACTACCACCTGGGCCTCGCCACCGCGGAGAAGTTCATCGCGGAGGACTTGCCGTCGCTCCAAAAGGCCGTCGAGATCGATCCCGGCTTCGCGCGCGCGTGGTGGCAGCTCGGGCAGGGTAACGCGTACCGCGGCGATCTTCCGAAGGCGCGCGCGGCGCTCGACAAGTGCCTCGAGGTGTCGCACGCGGCGACGAGCTGCTTGTGGAACCGCATCTGCCTCAACGAGGGCGAGGGCCGGTGCGAGGCGGTCGAGGTGGACGCCAAGCAATGGACCGCGGTCGACGGGAGAGATCCGCTCGGGCGCTTCGCCGTCGCTGCGGCGCTTCACGCGCGCGGTCGCTCCGTCGAGTCGGTGGACGAGGCGCTCCGACAAAAGGAGTCGGTCGAACCAGAGTCCGAGCGCGCGAAGAGCACGCTCTACGACAAGGTGCTGCTCGCGTTCGTGCGAGGGGACTTCACCGACGCGCTGCGGAACGCGCGGGCGATGGAGAAGCTCGTAGCGAGCGCGCAGGCGGAGACCGATCACCAGTTCCACGCGCGCGCGATCCTCGACGCCCTGACCGAGTCGGGCCAGATGACCGAGGCCTCCGCGTACGCCGCGCAGTACGGCAAGCGCCGTGAGGCGTGGCTGCCCGAGCCGTTCGCCGAAGACTTCGCGCTCGCCAACGATCTCCAACCTCTTCTGCTTCGCACGCTGCGCGCGACCGGAAAGATCACGGCAGAAGAGCTCCGCGCGCAGCGGGACACGTGGATCGAAGGGTGGAAGAAGCGCCTCGTGCCCGAAGCACATGGCTACGTATGGATGCACGGACGCGCCGCCCTCGTCGAGACGCCGGCCGACGCGACCGACGCGATCGCCGCGTTCGGCAGCGGGACGATCCCTGCCTACACGCCCAAGACGCTGGCGACGGCGGCGGTCGGTCGCACCTATTTGCTCGCGGGAAGGACGGACGAGGCGGTCACGATGCTCGAGCGCGCGGCGGGAAGCTGCATGGGCCTCGAGCTTCCGGTCGCGTACACGCGCGCGAATTTTTGGCTCGGCAAGGCGCGTGAGGCGAAGCACGACACGGCGGGCGCGTGCGCGGCGTATGCCGTGGTGCTGGCGCGGTGGGGGCACGCGACGCCGCGCTCGGTCACCGCCGACGAGGCGCGCGCGCGGAGCAAGGCGCTCGGCTGCAAGTGATCAGCGCTTCGGATCGCTGACCTCGACGCGTCCGTACGAGTAGACGAGATCGCGCACGAACGCGCCCTGGGCGTCGAGGCCGCGCGCGCGGATTCGACGCGCTTCGCCGTTCTGCGCGACCTCGGGCGCCACGAAGCCGGTCTCGAACTGCGCGACGAGGACCGCGGACTCGCCGTTGGGTCGCCCGACGACGAGGCCACACCGCGTCTGCTTCGGCTCGTGAATGCACGCGGCGCCGACGACGAGCTCTTCGTTCGGCGCGGGGCGCCACGTCCACGCGTGATCGAAATCGACCGACGCGGTCGCCTTCCACGCCGTCCCCGCGACGGCCGCGAGCGGCGCCGCGAGGGTCACGGGCTTGACGCTGCGCTCGAGGGGAGCGCCGGAGGTGATCACGAGATCGACCTTCGCTTCGTTCTTCGGCCCCGCGCAGCAGCGAAATCCCATCTGCGGACCCTTCGTGCTCGCAGGGCGCGCGATCCCGTTGGCGCAGCGGCCCGCGAGCTCACCCGCCGTTGCGTTGCCTCCGCGCAGCACGCCGAGGTCCTCCTTGTGACCGCGCCCCCAGTCGCTGCTCGTCCACTCCCACGCGCCGCCGTGCATCTCGAGGGCGCCGAAGCCGCTCTTGCACGCCACGCGATCACCGGTGGGCCTTCGCGCGGAGAGCTCGACGGCGACGCCGGTGCCGCAGGTCGCCGCGCGGTAGTCGTTGCCGTACTCGTACGTCGTGCCCTCGGGACCCTTGCATGCGCGCTCCCATTCGAGCTCGGTGCAGAGGCGCTTGTTCTTCCCCTCGCACGCGCGCTGCGCTTCCTCGCGGGAGACGTTGGTCGAGGGGATCGCGCCGGCCTCGTTCGGGAACGGCAAGAGATCGATGTAGAATCCAGCCATTGGGATTTCGGTGCCCGGCAGCTCTTCGTCGCTGATGCGCGGCGAGCGATCGAGCGGGGTGCCGGCCTTGAGCACGCCGGCGGGCACCCACGTCATTCCGGTGCGCGGCGCGCCGGCCGCCGTTGCGCTCGGGACCGAGACGAGCGCGGCCGCGTCGGTCGCGGGAGGCGTGGGATCGACGGGCGGCGCCGAGGGCAAGCTGCGGCTGCACGAGAATACGGCGCCGGCGAGCCCGACGGCAGCCACGGCGGCCACCCGCCACACGAACGCGCGCGCCACGTCAGTCGCCCTTTTCGCTCACCCCCTCGCGCAAGCCGAGCTCCTTCATCTTGAGCTGGAGCCCCTTGCGCGAGATCTTGAGCAGGCGAGCCGCGTGCGTGACATTTCCACCGGTCTGCGTGAGCGCGCGGCTGACGAGCTCGCGCTCGAGCCGGCTCATCGCCACCTTCACGTGCTCCTTCAGCCCGCCTTCGTTGGCGAGCGCGGCCTGGAGCTCGGCGTCGGACACCGGCGGCATCGACGGCGGCGGCGCGCCTCGAACCTCGTGCGGGAGATCCTGCGCGCGCAGCTTTGGCCCGTCGCAGAAGAGCACCGCGCGCTCGATCACGTTCTCGAGCTCGCGGATGTTCCCCGGCCACGGATGCGCCTTCAGGATCTCGAGCGCGTCGTCTTCAACGCCGCTCACGTGCTTCTTCAGCCGCTCGTTGAATTTGCCGAGGAAGTGCTCGACGAGGAGCGGAATGTCCCCCGTTCGTTCACGCAGCGCGGGCAGTCGGATGGGGACGACGTTGAGGCGGTAGAAGAGATCTTCCCGGAAATTCCCGGCCGCGATGAGCTTCTTCAGATCGCGGTTGGTGGCGGCGACGAGACGCACGTCGACGCGGATCGTCTTGATGCCGCCGACGCGCTCGAACTCGCTCTCTTGCAACGCGCGCAGGAGCTTCACCTGC
This sequence comes from Polyangiales bacterium, assembly GCA_038231275.1. Taxonomy (GTDB): domain Bacteria; phylum Myxococcota_A; class Polyangia; order Polyangiales; family Polyangiaceae; genus JANYHK01. The sequence goes on along the minus strand of JBBRLQ010000001.1, from coordinate 542,046 downwards.
ATCTCGACGGGGACCTCGCCGATTTCGTCGAGGAAGAGCGTGCCGCCGCCCGCGAGCTCGAAGCGACCAGGCTTGCTGCCGACCGCGCCCGTGAACGCGCCGCGCTCGTAGCCGAAGAGCTCGCTCTCGATGAGCTCCTTGGGGATCGCCGCGCAGTTGACCTTGATGAACGGCTTGCCCTTGCGCGACGAGTTCTCGTGAAGCGCGCGCGCGACGAGCTCTTTGCCGGTACCGCTCTCGCCGGTGATGAGCACCGTCGTCGGTGTGTCGGCGACGCGCTCGAGGACGCCGTACACCTCGGTCAGCTCCGGCGACATGCCGATGATCCCGAAGCGCGCGCTCGGGGCCGGCGCGGTCACGGTCGCCTCTTCGCCGGCGAGCTGCCGCGTCTTCAGCGCCTTGGCGACGATCTGCCGGACCTCGTCCTTGTCGAACGGCTTGGTGAGGTAATCGAACGCGCCGGTCTTCAGCGCCTCGACCGCGGTGTCGACGGTGCCGTGCGCCGTGATCATGACGACCGGCAGCTCCGGGTCCAGACGCAGCGCCTCGCGCAGGAGCGTCATCCCGTCGACCTTCGGCATCTTCAAATCGGTCACCACGAGATCGATGTGATGCTCGCGCAGCATCTGGAGCCCCTGCTCGCCGTCCTCGGCCGTCATCACGTCGTAGCCGTCACGGGACAGCTGCGCGGCCAGGATCTTTCGCAGGTTCGGCTCGTCGTCGACGATGAGGACCTGCTTTTTCTCGGGGAGCATGACCGAGGGAGCTTATCACCAGGGGGTCGTCAGGTAGGTGAACATCTCGTCGCCCCACGCCGTCCGCGGGAACGCGTAGCCCGTGCTCGCGGCGAGACCGCAGCCGTCGGACGCCGTGTCGGTGAGCATGTTGGGCGGGCACCGCATGTGAAAATTCCACCCGATGTGCGGCACGCCGGCGGCCTGCGCGACGGGCCACAGCGCCTTGACGTCGGCGTCCGCCATCGTGCCGGCAGGCCCGTACTCGCCGATGATGATCGGGAGCGTTTTGGCCGGCTGGGTGACGAGCTTGTCGAACTCGGTCTGCGGATTGTACGGGTGAATCTCGTAGACGATGTTGTCGCCCGGCAGCGGCTTGCCGACGAAATACGTCAGATCGCGCGCGTACCCCTCGGGCGCTTGCACGGCGATGAGGTGGTGCGGCGTGCCGGCGGCGTCTTCTACCTTTCGGATCGCGTCGATCGCCGACTGGTACCGGACGGCGAGGTCGGCGTCGCGATTGGCGGGACCGTGCGGCTCGTTCGTGAGGCCGAAGAGCACGCGCGGGTTCGTAGTGAACGCCTGGGCGAGGAGCGTGTAGCGCGCGTTCGTGTTGCCATCGCCCGCCGAGCCGGGCCACTCGCTGTCGTCGCCGCCCGCGGCTTCCGTCTTCATCGTCGGATCGGCGAAGAGCGTGACGAGCACGTACGCGCCCTTGCCGGTCATGTGGCCCACGTTGTTTTGAACGTCGGCGTAGTACGCGGGATCGTCGACCAGGCTCTTCCACTGCTGCTCGCCGGCGTTGAAGGGCGCGGCCTTCGACGAGAGGAGGAAGCGAATGAACGTGGCGTGCCACACGTCGATGAGCTGATCGGCCCAGCGGTTCAGTCCCGCGGGGTTCGCCGGCGCGAAGGAGCACGCCTCGCACGAGCGCTCGTCGTGCAAATTCACGCCGCGCCCTCGGAACGGCGTCCCGTCGGCGTGGAGGATCTTGTTCCCTTTCACGACGAGCCACTCGGAGCCGAGAGCCGCGTCGCCGCCGGTCGCTCCGTCCTTGCCCGCGTCGCCTGGAGGCGGAGGAGGAGTCGCGCCGTCGCCGTTCACCGTGGCGTCGTTTCCGCCGCCATCGGGCCCGCCGTCGAGTGAGCCGCCGCCATCGTCCAAGGGCCCAGGCGCCGCGGGATTCGGCGTCGATGACCCGCACCCCACGATCACCGACGCGGCGACGACGACGACGCGGAGGCTCATCGAGGACGAGCGTAGCACTTGCTCAGCCTTTCGACGTCTCTCGCCAGGCGCGGAGGCGCTTCCGCAACGCGCGACCCCGATGGTAGCCACGCGCGCGGATCAACCGCACGGCGGTCTCGGCGAGCGACCAATCCGCAGCCGTCGCCACGGCGCCCAGGTTCTTCAGATCGATACGGTCTTGAAGGCGCGCGTCGCGTCGAGGCTCGTCGCCGTGCGGGCCGCGGCGTCGACTACACCGCGTGCGGTCTTCTTCTTGGCCATGACACCCGGGGTCCCGGCGCATCGAGCGGGCGATCGAGGAGCCAGGTTTCGAGCAGGCGATCCAGCTCCTGCTCGCTCGCCTCGGGGTGGCGCCGGCGAAGGTTCTCGCGGATCAGGAGGGTCCCCTCGCGCTGCATGGCGGTTGCGAGACGCAGGCGCGCGGCGACGGCGAGCGATGCGCGGGACGTCTCTCGCTTCGCCATGCCTCAGCGTATCACGGCCGCATCGCCCTGAGATCTGCGCGGCAGAACGGGCACGACGCGAGGTTGCCCTCGCCGATCGGCACGTGGCCGCCACAGGTCGGGCACGCGATCGAGCCGGCGCCCAGATCGTTCACGCGCCCACACGACTCGCACACGACGCGCTTCGCTCCTTGCACGATGTGGAGCGCGCCGCCGCATCCCGAGCACGGCGACTCGGTCGTGGGCGGCGGCTGCACCGCGACGTACTCGCCCTTCATGCCGCTCACCGCGAGGAGCCGCTCGCTGTCGGCGGCGCCGAGGTAAGGCAGCCAACCCTGCACCATCGCCGACAGACCCATGCGAAGGAGAAGGTCCGCCGGCGCGCCGTCAGGGTGCTGCGCGAGGAGGCCGGTTCGCCCGTTGATGTCGATGCTCGCCTGGATCTTCGCCACGACGGCGTCCCACATCGGCCAGAACGTCGCCGGGGCGCACTGCATCGCGCCGCCCGCGTTGATCCACTGGAGCTTCTTCACGGCGTCGTCCATCGCGGCCGTCGTCGCCGCGGTGGCCGGATCGAAATCCTGCTCGGTCGTCGTCTTCGCGGTGTAGTCGACGAACGCCGCGCGGTATGCGGGATCGCCCACGCGCGGCGAGAGCGACGCGGGGCACAGCTGAACGTACAGCGCGTAGAGTGTGTATTGTGCACGGTAATATCGCGGTCGATCGAGGGCGGCGAGCGCGGCGTCCAGCTCCGGCTTCAGCTGCGCGGCGAGGATCTCGTACTGCGGTCCGGGAAGCGCTGATCCCTTCGTCGAGATCGCGACCTGGAAGTCCCAGTCGATGAGCGTCGCGCAGTAGTCGCAGTAGACGTACCCGGTCTTTGGGCGCGTCACCTTCGGGCCACCGCAGGCGCGGCAGGACGTTCGCTTGACGTAGACCGGCCCCGGCGCGCTCACGCCGCCGAGCGTACCCTCACATCGACGTGGCGTAGAGCTTCGCGAGATCGTCGCGCGTCGTCTTCTTGGGATTGCTGGTGTGACACGCGTCCTGGATGGCCTTGTCGGCGAGCTTGGGGATGTCGGCCTCGGTGACGCCCTCCGCTCGGAGACCCTCGGGGAGACCGAGCTTCTTGCGGAGTCCTCGGACGGCGTCGGCGGCGGTCTTGGCGCCGGGATCGATGATCGCGCGGACGCGCTCGAGCTTCTCGTGGATGACCGCTTCGTTGTATTCTACAACTGCCGGCAGGCAGAGCGCGTTGGCCAGGCCGTGGTGCATGCCCTTCTCGCTCGAGAGCGGGTGCGCGAGCGAGTGGCACGCGCCGAGGCCCTTTTGGAACGCGACGGCGCCCATCATCGCGGCCTTCATCATCGCGCCGCGCGCCTCGAGGTCCTTGCCGTTCGCGACCGCGGTCGCGAGGTGCTTGGCGCAGAGCTCGAGGCCGAAGAGCGCGATGCCGTCGGCCATCGGGTGATCGCCGACCGAGCAGAACGCTTCGAGGCAGTGGGTGAGCGCGTCGAAGCCGGTGGCGGCGGTGATGCGCGCGGGCATGGAGACCGTGAGCTCGGGGTCGAGGAGCGCAACCTTCGCTAGGAGGTGCGGCGAGAAGATCACGGTCTTTCGCCCGTTCGCCGCGAGCGTCACGACGCCGGAGCGACCGACCTCGCTGCCGGTGCCGGCGGTCGTCGGGATCGTGATCATCGGCGGGACGTTGGCGCCGATGTACTGGTCGCCGCCGGTCGCGTCGTCGTAGTCGACGAGCGGCCGCTCGTGCGTCGTCTTGAGCGCGATGAGCTTGCCGGCGTCGAGCGGCGAGCCGCCGCCCACCGAGACGATGACGTTCGCGCCATGCGCCTTGTAGGCCGCGACGCCGTCGACAACGTTCTTCTCGACCGGGTTCGGATCGACGCCGTCGAAGATCGCCGCGGGGACGCCGCCGCCCTCGAGGACGGCCTTCACCTTCTCGGCGATGCCGACCTTCACGACCCCCGGATCGCACACGACGAGCGCGCGCGTCGCGCCGATTGCCTTCACGTGATCCGCGAGGGTCTTGAGCGCGCCGTTGCCGAAGACGATCTTGGTGGGGAAGCTCCAGGTCGACATTGACATGAAGGAGGAGCTACCACGAAGCCAGGCGCCGCTCTAGCGGGCCTGCTGCCCCGGGGTCAGGTGACGGCGCCGCGGCTTCATCGGCAGCGCCGCCTATTTCGCCTTACCGAAGATGCCGCCACCCGCATCGGGCGCCGCGAAGCTCGACCAGTAGACACCTGCATCGTCCAAAGCGATGTCGAATGGCTGGTTCGCGGTCGCGACGACCTCCGGATTGCCGCCGCACCCCGCGACGGAACATCGGACCAAGGTCGCTCCGTCCGTGCCGCTTCCGTAAACGTAGTCGTCGTCGACGGCGATCTTTCCGGGCTCGGGCGTGGTCGTCCCAAAGCCTTGGGAGGCGAGGGTGGTCTCGTCGGCGCAGGCGGGCAGCGTGCAGCTCTTCAATGTGAAGCCCCGGACCCAATACAAGCGGGAGCCGCGAACCGTGATCGCCCGCGCCCCGGGCTCGCTGCTTAGGAGGGTACGCGCCATCGCGCACGCTGGTCGGTCGCAATAGTGGATGATGCCTTTGGAAGGCTCCGTCCAGTAGGTGCGCTCGTCGTCCATGGCGAGACCGAACGTGCTGCCCAATCCGCGGAGGGCACCTGCCTCCGTACCGCCGTCCTCATGGATCCACATGATGCTGTCGCCCCCGTCACCTTGCGCGCGGAGGTTCCAGAAAACCGCGCCGCCTCTCGCCTCGACAAAAAAGCTCGCCGGAGCCGGAGAAACGAGCACCGAGCTCTGCCCCTGCCGCGTCGCGAACGAAAGACTTCCGCCCGTCGCAATGAAGTACTCGTTGGTCGTCCAATAGATACCGCGCAACGTGATCGCGAGGCCCTCCGGCTCGCTCTGGTTCGCCGCGAGGCTCTTGGGCACCTCGGAGCCTGCGCGCGTCGAGTGGTGCAGCACCTCTCGGTCCGTGGCGAAGTAAATCTCCGCGCCGTCCACGCCGATGCCGCGCGGGTGGTTTGCGACGGCGATCAGGTACGGCTGGCAAAGGCCCCCGGTGCAGGCACCACCGAGGCAATCGTGTCGGCAGGCGCCGCAGTTGAGGGGGTCTGCCACGACGTCCGCGTCCTTGCAGAACGCCGCGTCCTCTCCCCCCTCGCGGGCGGCGAGCTCTTCGTCCAGCCCCGCATCGCCGCCCGCGTCGGGCGCCCCGTATCCCACGTCGGCGATCGCCAGGAGCGCGCTGCACCCCGCGCTCGCCGCACCGAGGAGGGCGGCCAGCGTCGCGGCTCGCGGCGTGAACAGGCGATGTGAGCGACTCATGGCTGCGCGCGATGGGAGTCCGGCGGCCATTGTCCGCCCGAGTGTGGACGATCGTGCCACATCCTCACGATCCTATCGCCTCTGGATGTGTGGGCACCGCAGAATCGAGGCGCGAGGGCCCTTCGCGAAACCGCGCGCAACCAAGAGCGAGCGCCCGGCATCACTACCCCACCGGAGGTTCACCATGCGCTACCGACTGCTCGGAAAAACGGGGGTGTACGTGTCGGAGCTCTGCTTCGGCAGCATGACGTTCGGCGGGAAGGGCTTTTGGGAGGTCGTCGGCAAGCTCGGTGCGGCGGACGCGGAGGCGCTCGTCGGCGCGTCGCTCGACGCGGGGGTGAACTTCATCGACACCGCCGACGTGTACTCCGAGGGAGAGTCGGAGAAGCTCGTCGGCGCGGCACTCGCCAAGCTGGGCCGGCCGCGCGATCAGATCTTCCTCGCGACGAAGTGCCGCGGACGCACCGGTCCTGGCCCAAACCAGGTCGGCCTATCGCGCGGACACATTCTCTCCTCGATCGACGCGAGCCTCTCGCGCCTCGAGCTCGACTACGTGGACCTCTACCAAATTCACGGCTTCGACATCGACACACCCTTCGAAGAGACGATGCGCGCGCTCGACGACGTCGTCCGGAGCGGGAAGGTGCGGTACATCGGCTTCTGCAACCTGTCGGCGTGGCAGGCGATGAAGGCGAACGCGTTCGCACACGCCAACGGCCTCACGAAGTTCGTGAGCGCGCAGGTCTACTACTCGATCGCGGGACGCGACATCGAGCGAGAAATCGTGCCGTTTGCGCAGGATCAGGGGCTGGCGATCCTGCCGTGGAGCCCGCTCGCGGGTGGGCTGCTCTCCGGAAAGTTCGATCCCGACAAGCCGAACCCCGAGGGGGCGCGGCGCACGTCGTTTGATTTTCCGCCGGTCGACCGCGGTCGCTTGCCGACGGTGCTGAAGGCGCTGCGTGCGGTCGGCGAGGCGACGGGCCTCTCGGTTGCGCGCGTCGCGCTCGCGTGGCAGCTCACGAAGCCCTTCGTGACGAGCGTCATCATCGGCGCCAAGACGATGGAGCAGCTGAAGGACAACCTCACCGCGGCGGACACGGAGCTCGCGCCCGAGCACATCGCCAAGCTGGACGAGGCAAGCGCGCTCCCGCCGGAGTATCCGGGCTGGATGCTTGGTTGGCAGAACCGCGACCGGCGTCCGGCGACGCGCTAGGGCGCCTTCCGAAATCCGAATCAGAAGCGGAGGACCGGGACCTCGAACGTCGTCGCGGCGGGCGGGGCGACGACGCCGGTGTGCCAGATCGGCTCGCGTGCGGCGTCGCGCGCGGGCGGCGTGCCGGGAGGAGGAGGACCGGCGATCGATTGCGACTGCTTCGAGCTCGAGCTGGAGATGATCATGACCGTGCCGAGGACGATGCCGACGAGGCCGCCGACCCCCATGACGACGCCGACGGTCCGACCACTGTCGCTCCCGCCCGAGCCGTCGAGCGTGATCGAGCTGACCGCGTAGACGACGAGGCCGATGAGCGCCACGACCGGCGAGATGCTCACGAGCACGATGCCGCCGACGAACGAGCCCTTCGACGACGTGTCGACGTCGATGACGACGCGCTGGTGCGGCTGCGCCTCGATCGAGAACGGGCTCGTGTTGCGCACGCCGTCGCCGCCGATTCGGTAGCGCCGGTCGAGATCGACCTCCTTGTCGCACGGCGATTGGCAGACGAAGTCGAAGCTCTTCTTGCCGGTCGCGGCCTCGAGGCGGACCGGTCGATCGGACTCGATGTGCACGAGGGCGGTGCGTCGCGGCGGCGGAGGGACGACGACCAGGGCCGACGGCGGCGCGGTGCTGGCGATTCCTTCGATGCGATCGACGAGATGCCAAGGGATCGTCGCGGTCTGCCCGGTCGCGAGGAGCACCGTGACGTGATCGTCGGGCTTCACCTCGAGGAGGCCGCCGCGGATGAGGCCGCCGTCCTTCATGTGCACGGCGCCCTCAGGTGGCGGCGGACCGGCGGCGCGCGCAGACGATGCGGCTAAGAGCGGAAGCGACAGCGCGAGGGCGATGGCGGCGAGCCTCATGACTGCTCGACGGTAGCACGCTCGCGGGCGGGCGGTTCAGACGTCGACGAACCCCTTGGGAACGCCGGGCACGCGCGCGAGATCGAGCTCGAGGATGGTCGCGCCGTCGTCGAGCTCGGCGCCGACGGTGAACGCGCTCGCGCCGAGGACCGACAGGGACGCGACGCCGCCGGCCGGCTCGACCTCGCGAACGTGGCGCTTGAACGACGGATGCAGGTGGAAGCGCACCGGACCGCGAATCGGCGACGCCCCCTTCGCGCGCGTGACGGTGAGATCGATCCGGTAGAGATCGCGCTCGCCCTTCACGGGGCGCACCTTGGCGGTCAGCTCGCGGCCTGCGCGCTCGGCGCGGCGCCCCCACAATCCGTGTTGCGGATCGTCGGCGCGCGCGAGCGACCCCATCACCGACGCCAGGCGATCGACGAGCGCGCCTTCGGGTCGTCGATCGTCCAGCACGGGCGCGTCGCGAAGGAGCGGCGGCACGTCGGCCGGACGGGCGTCGCGCGTGAGGAGCACGACGACGCGCTGGCTCGGCGCGTTGGCCATCTTGAGGAAGCTCATCGTCTCCTCGAGCTGCCACCCGCCGAACTCGGGACCCACGATCGTGAGCAGGTTCTTCGCGCCGCGCAGCGATTGCTCGCGCGCCAGCGCAGTCTCGCCGCCGCGCTCGTGCCGAGTCACAGCGAGACCGCGCTTTTTCAGCGCGCGCGAGAGGCGCGACGCGAGCTCGCCGTCGGCGGCGCCGTGGCTCACGAAGACGTCCGTGCCGAACTCTCCGCGCGACGCGTCCTCTTCTGCGCGCGCGCCACGCGCCGCCGCGAGGAAGCTGTCCCGGTTGCGTACGAGGACGTCGGAGTACGCCAATTTGTGCGCGACGAGCGCCGCGAGCGTCTCGAGCGCGAACCCGATCGACTCCGGATCCGCGGTGCCCTCGTCGATGACGGGCAAGCGCTCACCGAAGCTCCACACCGGCGTGTACGGAATTTTCACGTGCGCGAGGATCTCGGACGGCGCGATCGCGGTGTGGAGCCACGTCCGATAATACGGCTCGAGGCGCGTCGCGAATTTTTGGAGCCACTTGGCGCTGATCGCGCTCTCCATGTGCACGTCGAAACGCGAGGGCACTGGGACGCAGTGCAAAACGGGCTTGTCGAGCGGCATCCGCGATCGTGCGGCGCGCGCGCGATCGGCGACGTCGACGATCCCTTCGAGGCTCTGATCGTTCGCCGTCGCCATCAGGACGAGGATGTCGGGAAGCTGCGCCGTGCAGATGCCGCCGATGTCGGTGATGCCGGTGCGGCTGTCGAGGAGCACGAAGTCGTACGCCGCCGACCACTCTTCACGCAGGCGCTCGATCTCCTCGCCGAGCCCCTTGGCGTAGAGCGCGCTCCAGTCGAGCGCTTGGAGCCGCGCGACGTACCCGCGCCCGGGCTTTCCCGCCGCGAGGAGATCGAGCCGCCCTTTGCCCTTTCGCGCCCGCGCGTGCTTGCCCCGCGCGCCGATCTCCGTACGAACGACGTAGCGCTGCCACGACGATTTTTTCTGGCCGCTCGCGAGCGCCCCGATGACCTCGACGAGGCCGCCCTTCGCCGGCGCTGCTTGGCGCTCGAAGTAGAGGTGAAGCCCCGGTGCCTCGAGATCCCAATCGACGCAGAGGACCTTGTGCCCCCACTGCGCGAGCAGCGTGGCGACGTTGGCGAGAGCCAGCGTGCGACCGGTGCCGCCTTTGTACGAGTAGAAGGTGACGATCGTGCCCATCTCTCAAAGCCTCGGGAGCGCGATGGGCGGCCGCGCGAGCGTCTTGGGGGCTTCGAGCCGAGGCCACGCGCGGCGCGGCGGCGCGCTCTTGATCATCGAGACGAGATCGCGCGCGACGCCTTGCACGGCCTGATCGAGCTCGAGGTACGTGGGATGAAAGCGGAACACTTCGTCCGGGAAATTGAGGCGCGTGAAGTCCGCCCACTGCCGCGCCGCCGCCTCTTTGGGGAGCACCGACGTGTCTCCGCAGAAGAGGACCGGGAAAATGAGGCCGCGCGTCCGGCTCTTCGTCGCCATCCCGACGACCTTCTCCCGCGCCTGCATCGCCCGCCACTCGCTCGTGCACCACTCCGAGCGAAAATACTCGGGCGACAGGATCGCGACCATGCACCGCGAGCCCGCGTGCATCTGCGCGAGGCGATCGGGCCACCGTACGCCCGTCTCCATCTGATCGTCCTTCGCGACGCGCGGCGTGGGCAGCTCGCTCGGCCAGAACTGCGGCAGCCAGTGAACGAGCTTTGGGAAAAAATGGTTGTTCATCCACGACAGCACCGGATCGCGCCGCCGGTAGCTGACGAAGACCTCGTAGTCGTAGGCGGGCGCGCCTTCGCCCCGCCCGTCGTCGCGCGCGCGTGCGCTTCGCGAGACCGAGACCGAGGTCACCCCCGCCTCAGGCCGCGCCGGCGATTTTCCCGAGCGCTTCGGCATAGGTCAAAAGGCCTCGCTGGAGCTTCGCCAGCTCGCCGCGGCATTTCGCTTCGTCTTGCCACGCGCGCTCGTGCGACAGCGTGCTCGTGTGCGGATCTTTGTGCGTCTCCCAGTCCGCCAGGCGCGGGTGCCACTTCGTCAGGAACGGGCGGATCCCCGCATTGAGCACTTGGATCGACATTCCGCCGACCGTGTTCGGCTCCTTGCCGACGTGCGCGCCCTCCTTGCGGAGGATCTCGCGCGTGACACCGAAGAGCGCGTGGAGCGAGTCGAGCGCCTCGCGGAGGAGGCCCACCTCGAGATCCAGATCCTGCGTCGCGATGCGTGTCGAGAGCTCGACGTACATCGCCCACGCGGCGTCGCGCTGGCGCGGATCGGGCGCCCACTTCGCGTTCATCTTGAAGACGCCGAAGTCGACGCTGACGCCGACCTCGTGCAGAGCGGACGGTTCCTTCATGCGCGGCACGAGGGTAACCCCGGACGCCCGCGCACGCCGAACAATTCCGGCGGGGTATAGAACGACGATCAGATCGACTCGAAATATCGCGCGAGCTCCCACTCGGTGACGACGCGCTCGTATTGCCGCACTTCCCATTCGCGCGTCCGGACGAAGTGGTCGACGAACGGAGCGCCCAGGATCGCTCGCGCGCCCTTGCTCGCGGCGAGGCGCTCGGTCGCCTCTTTTAGCGTGCGCGGCAGCGCGGCGGCGGCGTCGTCCGCGCGTGACGCGTCCCCCTTCGAGGCCTTCGACGGCGTGATCTTCTTCTCGACGCCCCAGAGTCCCGCGGCGAGGCACGTCGCGATCGCGATGTACGGGTTGATGTCCGCCGCCGTCTGCCGGTACTCGAGACGTGTGCCGGCCGCGCCGCCCAAGATCGCGCGGATCGCGCATGTGCGGTTCTCGAGCCCCCACGAGGCGGTGAGCGGCGCCCACACGCCGGGCACGTAGCGCTTGTAGCTGTTGATCGTCGGCGCGTAGAGCGCGGTGAGCTCGGGCATGAGCGCGAGCTGGCCGCCGAGGTAATTCTTCGCGAGGGCCGACAAGTCCTTCGGGCTCTTCGCGTCGTAAAAAACGTTCGTCTTCTTCTTCTTCGCGCCGTCCCCGCTCCAGAGCGACTGATGGAGGTGGCCGCTCGAGCCGGGCAGGCTCTCGTTCCACTTCGCCATGAACGTGGCTTGCAGGCCGCGCCGGGTGCACAGCTGCTTCAGGTGCGTCTTGAAGAGCGCGGCCTTGTCCGCCATGCGCAGCGCCTCGTCGTACCGCAGCGCGACCTCGTACACGCCGGGCCCGGTCTCGGTGTGGAGCGCCTCGATCGGGATGTCGAACGCCTCCGATTCGTCCCAGATCGCTCGGCAAAAATCGCTATTTTGCCCTTCGCGCAGCCACGAGTAGCCGAACATGCCGGGCGAGAGCGGCGTCATGTTGCGGAAGCCCTTCTGGCGCAGCGACTCGGGCGTCTCCTTGAAGACGAAGAACTCGAACTCGGTCGCGAACGTCGCCGAGTAGCCCATGCCCTTCGCCTTCGCGAGGATGGACTTGAGGAGGCCGCGCGGGCACGCCGGATGCGGCGCGCCGTCCTCGGTCACGAAGTCGACGAGGAACGCGGCTGTGTCGGGCTCGTGCGGGATGACGCGGAACGTCGAGAGGTCGACGCGCGCGTGCGTGTCGGGATAGCCGGTGGCCCAGCCCGTGACCTTCGCGTTGTCGTAGAGGACGTCGGCGATGTCCCACCCGAAGATGACGTCGCAGAAGCCGAAGCCGCTCTCCACCATGCTCCAGAACTTGTCGAGGCTCGCGTATTTTCCGCGGAGGACACCGTCGATGTCGAAGCCGCCCACCTTGACCTTCTTGATGCCGCGCTGCTGGAAGAGCGCGCGGAGCTGCTTCACGTCGATGGCACCAATCATGCGCGCGATGTTCCCACCGTGCACCCGGTGCGGCTAGTCGGAAAAGCGATCGCGGAACGCGGTGAGGCTCGGCTGGCGGAGCGCGCGGTCGTAGATCGCGAAAACGACGCGCTCGAAGGCGCCGCGAAACCGCGCGTGCTCGAGCCAATGCGCGAAGATGTTGGCGACCTGCGCCGGATCGTTCCGGAACACGCCGCAGCCCCACGCGCCGAGGACAAGGACCCTGTGCCCACGCGCAGCCGCGACGTCGAGCACCACGCGCGCACGTTTCTCGAGCGCCGCTGCGATCGCGGGCGCGGCGTTGACGTCGACCGCGAGCGCCTCGCCTGCGTTCGGCGCGGCGGCGGTCAGGATCGAGACGGTGAACGGCTCCTCGATCAACGTCAGCTCGTGGTCCCGGAAGAACGGGACGTCGGGCGAGTAGACGAGGTGGTCGGTGTAGATCGGCGACGGGCTCTTGCGGTGCACGGCGTAGTACGCGGGCTGCGCGAGGAGGCACTTGTAGAGGGCCGAAGCACGCGCCAGGTCTTCCTCTTGGGCGATCGCGCCACCGAGGAAGCCGCCGCCCGGGTTCGTGGCGGACGCGAAGTTCAGCGCCGCGACGCGCGGATGCCCGGCCAGGACGAGCCGGCGCGCGGCCTTCGCGGTCGTCTCCGGCACCACTTCGATCTCGCATTTTCCTGCGCGGGCCTCGAACGCGACCTCGTCCGTCTCGCCCGGTCGCACCAGCGCGGTGCCTCGTTCGGCGGCGGCGACGAGCGCGTCGATCCGGACGTCACGGCCCGAAGGCGCGCGATACATGCCGGCGTCGACGATTCGGACGGTCTCGGCGGCGATCTCCTGAAGTGACATAAAGTATGTATTACTCTTTTACGCCGGCCATGCAACTAGGGGTGAAGATCCTTCACCTCGATGCCGCCCTTGCTGCTGACGACGCGACGCGACAGCTCGCTCGCCACAGCGTCGTCCGGCGCAAACGGCCTCAGCTCGTCGAGGCCCCGCGCGACGACCTCGCGATCGCCTGCGGCCGCGAACGCGACGGTGCGCGAACGGAGGAGCGAGGCCGCCGCGGCGCAGAGCTCGAGATCCCGCGGGCGGGTGACGAGACGCTCGAAGCGCGCGCGCGCGGCATCGCCGAGATCGAGCGCGCGCTTGCGATCGCTGGAGCCGCGCGGCTCCGTCTCGAATCGCGCGACCATCCCGGCCGGCACGAGGTGGCGCGAGAGCGGCTTGTCCCACCGCGGATCGAACGTCATCGCCAGCGGGCGCGCCGCGGCGAGCGACGAGAGGCTCAGCTCCTCGGGCGCTCCCTCCAGCGCCATGTCGCGGAGGAACGCCTGGAGCTTCGGCTCGCGCGCGATCTCGAGCGACGCCATCGGACCCAAGAGCTCGCGGAACGGCACGATCGCGAGATCGACGCGCATCGCTCCGGTGGCGCGCGCGGCGACGATGCGCTCGAGCGCGCGCCGATCGTCCAGAAGCACGACCGCTCCGAACGGAAGAGCGCCCCACGCCGCCTCCTCCCACGCGACCGCGCCGCCACGCCCGCGATCGGCCGCGCGCCCCCACGCGTCGTCGGCGACGCGCGCCGGAAACGCGAGGAGCAAGACCACGATCATCGCCGCGCTGGCCTGCGCGAAGGGGATGCGCGCATCCGCGACGACACGAACGACCGCCTGCATCGCGAGGGCCGCCAGCGCCATGAGCGCGCCGAGCGCGGCGAGGACCGGCCCCGCCCAGCGCGTCGGCCCGGCGGGCGCACCTACGGCCGCACCCGCGAAGCCCACCGCCGCGATCGCGAAGAGCCCCGCCGCGAGCGGTCGACCCTTCGGCGACCGCGCGGCGAGCACCAGTCCAAAGACCGCCAGCACCACGAGCGCCAACCCGAGCTCCGCGTGCACGAGCCCGATCGGCGAACCCCGCGGCGACGCGCCCGCCTCCCCGAGCAAGGAAGCGAGCGGCGGACGCGGCAAGACCAGGAGCGGGTCATGGCGTGCGCGCAAGAACGCGAACGCCAGGGGCGCGATGCCGGCTGCCGCGAAGGCGAGCGGCGCGAGCTTGCGAACGTGCTCCTTCGCGACGAGCCCTTCCGCGCGTCCGCCGAGCGTCGCGAAGGCCGCCGTGGAGAGAAACGCCGCCAGCCCGACCAGGGGTTCGTAGGTCGCGGCGAGCCCTAAAAATAGCCCGATCGTCGCGATCGGTGCATCCTGCACGCTCTTCGCACGCGCGAGCGCGACGAGCGGTCCGAGGACGAGGATCGCGCCGAGGATCGGCGTGCCCGCGCTCGCCGCCTCGAGCTGCCACGCCACCGAGAGGCCACAGGTGAGCGCAGCGACCGCCGCCGCGGCGGGGCCCAACCGCGTCGCGCGCGGCGCCACGCTCGAGACGAGCGCCCACCCGAGCTCGAAGACGAGCCCGGCCCCGACGCCGCACAGCACGGCCGACGCGAGCCCCACCCGAAACGCGCGGGTCCCAATCGGCAGCCACGCGAACGCCGTCCCCGCGAGCACGTCGAGACCGCGCAGCGCGCCGGTCCACCCGAGGCCGACGACCCGCGCGACGCCGAGATCGTGCGCCGCGTCGGGGACGTGATCGACGTGCGCCGCCGCGAGGATCGCTGGAAGGAGCACGCTCGCCGCGCGCGCCGCGCCGATGACCCGCTCGGACGGCCCGCCTTCGGACGAGCGAGGCGTTCCGGCGCGCGCAGATGCCACAAGGCCGTCTTACGACGCCGCGGCGGAGGGGTACAGAATTCGGAGCCGCGCGGTGGTAGCATCCGTGCCCCCAACGTTCCTTGCGGAGGTCTCGTGGCCAGGTTCATCGACGAGCTGAAACGCACCCACCACTGCGCCGCCCTGCGCGCGAGCGACGAGGGCAAAGAGGTCGTCCTCTTCGGCTGGGTGGCGAGCTACCGAGATCACGGCGGCTGCGTCTTCGTCGATCTCCGGGACCGCGAGGGCATCACCCAGCTCGTCTTCGATCCCGACATGAAGGGCCACGGCGACGCGCCGAAGGCCGCGCACGACGCCGCGCAGGCGCTCCGCAGCGAGTGGGTCATCGGCGTCCGCGGCATCGTCGTCGGGCGCGGCGGGAACAAGAACCCTCGCCTCCCGACCGGTGAGATCGAAATCCGCGTGGTCGAGCTCAACGTCTTCAACCGCGCCGACACCCCGCCCTTCGAGATCACCGACGATCTCGACACCGGCGAAGAGAAGCGCCTCCAGTACCGCTACCTCGACCTTCGCCGCGCCCCGCTCCAGAAGACCCTCCGCGTTCGCCACCGCATCCACCAGACGACGCGGCGCTACTTCGACGACGCCGGCTTCCTCGAGCTCGAGACGCCCGTGATGGTGAAGTACACGCCAGGCGGCGCCCGCAACTTCCTCGTCCCCAGCCGGATGAACCCGGGCAAATTCTTCGCCCTCGCGGAGAGCCCGCAGCTCTTCAAGCAGCTCTACATGGTGGCCGGCTTCGATCGGTACTTCCAGATCGTCAAATGCTTCCGCGACGAGGATCTCCGCGTCGATCGCCAGCCCGAGTTCACGCAGATCGACGTCGAGATGTCGTTCGTGAACCAGGACGACGTCTTCCGCGTCATGGAAGGCCTCATCTTCAAGGTGTGGAAGGAGGTCCTCGGGGTGGATCTCCACGAGCTCTATCCGAGCGGCCGCTTCCCGCAGATGCCGTTCGAAGAGTCGATGGGAAATTACGGCAACGACAAGCCGGACTTGCGCTTCGGCATGCCGCACACCGATCTCACGGCGATCGTCGTCGCGCAGGGCGGCGGCGGCATCCCCTTCTTTCAGCCCATCGCCGAGAAATTCAAGAGCGGCCAGTACCGCGCGGATCTTCCCGCCGAGATCGTCAAGGCGCTGCGCATCCCCGCCGAGCACGCGTCGAAGCTCTCGCGCACGGAGATCGACAAGCTCGAAGAGTACGTCAAGGGCATGGGGGCCAAGGGGCTCGCGCGCGCGAAGATCGACGGCAAGGACGGCACCCTGCAGTGGACGCAGTCACCGCTCGCCAAGACGATCACGCCGGAGCTGCGCGACGCGATCAATGCCGCGACGAAGGCCGAGAGCGGCGACTTGCTCCTCTTCCAGTTCGGCAAGGAGAGCACCGTCCAGACGGTGATGGCGAACCTGCGCGTCCACCTCGCCAAGCGGCTCGGCCTCATCCCCGAGGTCGGCCACGGCGGCAAATGGAACTTCCTGTGGGTCGTGAACCCGCCGCTCTTCGAGTACGACGACGACAAGAAGACCTGGGCCGCCGCCCACCACGCCTTCACGCGCCCGCACGACGAGTGCGTCGATCTCCTCGACAAGGATCCCGGCAAGGTCCTCTGCTACCGCTACGACCTCGTCTTGAACGGCTTCGAGATCGGCGGTGGATCGATCCGCCTCCACGATCCGGCGGTGCAGTCCAAGGTCTTCCGCGCGCTCGGCATCTCCGACGATGACGCGCGCGCCAAATTCGGCTTCCTCCTCGACGCGCTGCGCTTCGGCGCGCCGCCGCACGGCGGGATCGCGATCGGCATGGATCGCCTGGCGATGCTCCTGTCGGGCGCCGACAGCCTGCGTGACGTCATCCCGTTCCCCAAGACGCAGAAGGGCACGGATCTGATGACCGACGCGCCGAGCAAGGCGTCGCCCGAGCAGCTCGTCGAGCTCAAAATCAAGGTGATCGAGCCTCCGCAATGAGGCGGCTCGGCGTCGGCTGCGTCGCGCTGGGGCTCGCGATCCTGATCGCGGTGGCGTGCGGCTCGACGTCGCACATCTACCCGGCGCGCCGCTTCGATCGCGCGCGCGGGTGCGTCGACCCGATCTCCTCGCTCGACGTCGTCGACGGGACGGAGCCGGGCGGGCTCTGCGCGCTCGTTTGCCTCGTCGCGACGACCGGGGACGGCGGCGATCGTGCGATCTTCGTCGGCACCGAGTGTGAGCCGTACCCGCCGTTCTTCGACGTGTCCGGCAGCGATCCGGACTGCGTACGCGCGATGGACGCGTTCACCGCGGGTCCGTCGTGCCTCGCCGACGGCGGGGTCTCCGAGGGCGGACCCGCCGACACCGGCGCGGACGTGACGCCGCCGCCCGATGCGGGCCCGGCGGACGCCGGCGTCGACGCGAACGACGACGCGAGCGACTCCGCAATCACCGACGCCGACACCGACGCCGGCTGACGGCTCCAGGAGCCCAGGAGCGTCTCGCTCCGCTGCGCTTCGCTCCACTCAGCGCCGCAAGAGCTGCCGGAGCGCGTGCATGGGGTCGAAGCCCAGCACGTTCGACACGTCCTTCTCGCCGGCCGCGCTCCCGAGGTGTGCGCGCATCGACGCGAGCACCGGATCGAGGAGGCCGATGCGGCCGGTGACGCGCTTCAGATTTTCGAACGCGTAGCGCGCGCCGTCGACGCCGAGCGCAAGGCCGACCGCGGTCGGGATCGGCGACAGCACGATGTCGCGCACCGCCACCGCGCGCCCCCACGCGCCGGGTCGCGCGTCGACTTGAAGCGCGCGGAACGTGTCGACCTCCGCGAAGCACCCGAACGAGAGCGGCGCATACGCGTCTTCGACCGCGCGAACGAGGTGCCGGTAGTCGCGCCGCCAGTCGCCGGAGAGGAGGCCCATGTGATGACGTAGCTCGTCCGGCCCGGCGACGACGTCGAAGCCCGCGCCACGGCGGCGCGCGACGAAGGCGGTCCACAGGTCGCCGTCCTTGAACATGCCGAGGGCGATGCATTTTCCATCCGTGCAGAGTGCATCCATCGCGCGGCGCACCATCGGCTCGCTGGGCGGCGGGATGCCGTGGAGGCGCACGGGCCACACCTCGATGGCCCCCTCGATCATCATCTCGCGCGCGATCTGCACGAGCGTGAGCGACTGCGCCACGAGATCGTCGGCGCGCTTCGCCCGCGCGCCGAAGCGCTCCATGATCTCCTCGAGCGCGCCGGCGTGACCGGCGAGCGCCCAGCTCGCGTGGTGCTGCGCGCAGAGCTCGGAGAGCGGCACCGGCCACGCCGTGGCCTGCAAATCGAGGCGACCGGTGCGCGTGTGGAGGAGCTTCCGGAGTCGCCCCGCCTCGTGGATCGCGAAGACTCCTCCGCGGGGACGCGTCGGCTCGCGATCGGGCGACGCGCGGGGCTTCCAGAGGTGGAGGAAGCGCTGCCACGCCTCCGTCGTCCACCCTTCGAAGCGCACGTCGGTCGTGAACACGGGGGGAAGGTACACTAGGAGCCGCGCGGTGTGGTAGGCACACGCCGGTGTCGTCCCCGAAGGTCACCGCGGAGTCGCTCCTTCGCGACTACTTTCTCCCGCTCACCCCGCCCGACGCGCGCGAGGACCTCGCGCGTGCGCGGAGGACCGACGCGAACCCCGCGAACAACCCGTCGTTCGTGCGGCACCTCGAAGAGGCGGCCGACGCGTTCGTGGCCAACGCGCCTGCGCTCTTCGGCGACGACGCGCCGCTCCTCGATCGCACGGACGCCAGCGTCCACCGCCTGAGCGCGGCCCTCACGCCGGCGACGCGCGATCGATGGCGGGCGCTGGGCGCGGCCGGTGATCCTGCAAGCGCCCTCTTCAATGCGGTCGTACACGGCGCGGCGTACGTGGGCGCGTGCATCGTCGCGGCGCACGGCGGATCGTGGCGCGTGCGGCGACCGCTATGGGAGAGCCTCGTTCATCTGTCGTCACGCGCCGGTGAGGCCGACCTCGCGGTCTTCCACTGGTGGCTGCGCTCGCTCGCCGACGACGCGCCCGACGCGCAGGCGACCCTCGCCGATCGCTACCGCGCCCTCGTCGAGATCCCCTGCGCGACGCCCGAGGCGCTGCCCGTCATCGCCCCGCCCGACCGCCGTCTCCCGCGCATCGCGAAGTCGGCCCGGTACGATGTATTCTACAAGCACTTGAAGGCCCATTTGCCCGAGCTTCGCGACGTCGGCGAGCACTTCCCGAGCCCCGAGCGGTTCGCCGAGCTAGGCTTCAAGTGGCTCGATTTCCTCTGGCTCGGCGGCGGTCGGATGCTCCTCGTGTACGGGCCCGGCGAGAAGGGGCTCTACCTCTATTGGCTCACCGCGGCGGGCTTCGAGAAGGCGGCGTACTGGCCCTCGGACGCGTTCCCCGAGCCGATCGTGCGGGCGAGCGAGGACGGCGCGAAGCTCGAGGTCATCGTCAGCGTCGACAAGCGCGTCGAGACGCACGAGCTTCTTTGGTGGGGGCCCTGAACGATCCTTATCGGGTGCGCGACCTGGCTGCCCCCACGAGCGTTTCGCTCCGCTGCGCTTCGCTCCACTCAGTGAATCGTCCCCGCGAAGAGCTCCACGCGCGACGAGCTCGGCATTCGCCGGAGAGCGAGCACGGCCTCGGACTCGCACGCGCGCGCGACCGCCGGCTGCTGCGTGCTCACGACCCACTGCACGCGAGGGAACAGACGCGTGAGGGCCGGCACGATCGCGCGCGCGATCTCCGGCTCTTGATGGAGCTCGACCTCGTCGATGAGGACGACGCCCTCCGACGCGCGCGGCGGCTTCGCCGGATACGCCGCGTGGAGGGCGCGCGCCGTGAGGACCCCGAACGCGAGGACCCCGCGCGCGCTCGCCGGGAGCTCGTCGAACGACGCCCTCGTGACGCCGCCGGTGTCGAACATCGGCTCGAACGTGGAGGGATCGGCCCCCTCGAACGCGCAGCCAGTCAAAGGCTGGAGCGCCGTCGTGACCTCGCGCAGGGCGTCGTCGAGCGCCCGCGGGCCGCCGAGAGACGCGCGCACCGATCCGACCGCGAGCGCTTGCTTCGTCTCGCGCGCGACGTCGGCGCGTGAGGCGTCGTCGAACGTCACGTTCGCGCGCGCGTCGTACCTCCCTACCGACGCGCGCTCGCCCGGCGCGAGCGACAGAGGCGCGCGCGGCAGCGAACGCATCGCGGAGAAGCCGACCAGGACGAAGCCTCCCTCGGTGGCGCGGCGATCGAACAGCGCTTGCTCGCGCCGACGGAGCACCGCCTCGTCCTCGCGCTCCTCGAGCACGGCGTTGGGGCTCGTCACGCGCAGCGGGTGAGGCCGCGCCGGATCGTCGTCGCCCAGGATCCAGTCGGCGACCACGAACGCCGCTCCGGTTTGTCCCAGGCGCGGACGAACCGGCACCGACGAGCCAGGGCGCGTCGACGCGATCGACGCGAGGAGGGACGTCTTGCCGACGCCACCCGCTCCGAGGACCACCGTGAGCCGACGCAGCGCCCCCTCGTCGTCACCGAGGCGGACGGTGAGGTCCTCGAAGGGCCCCACGCCGACCAGGCGCACCTGAGACAGCTGCATCTTGCCCTCGAGTGTACACTCCCCTCGTGACCCGCGTGGCGCTGCGTTTTCCGGGGAAAATCGAGTCGAGGCTCGCGCTCGTGATCCTCTTCACGGCGGTCCTTCCCCTCGCCGCCGCGCTGCTCCTCGCGAACTGGATGTTCGGCTACGCGTCGGCCCTGTGGTTCAAGCCGGAGGTCGGCCGCCAGCTCGATCGCGGCGCGGCGCTCTACAAGGATTACGTCGCGGCCATCAAGACCGACATGCGTCATCAGACCGACGCGATCGCGACCGACGAGCTTCTGCGCGAAGCCTGCAAGACCCGGAACCACGCCCTCATCGAGGTGCAGCTCGACGCGCTCTTCCCTCGTTTCCCCGAGCTCGTGTCGCTCACGATCGCCGACGTGAAGCTCGACGACGCCGGCGACGAGATGGAGAAAAAGACCCTCGCCGAGCGCCACCGAGGCCGCGCGGTCGACGACGCGACGGAGCGCACGCTCAACGTGGAGCGTGCGGTCTGGGAAGATCCCTCCAAGAAGGACGCGATCAAGATCGCGGCGATGTTCGCGATCGATCGCGCGCGACTCGACGAGCACCTCGACGAGATCAACTCGACCGCCAACGCGGTGACCGAGTACCACAACATGGAAAAGTCGCAGCCCGAGATCTACCGGGTCGCGCTCTTCATCTTCGCGGGCCTCCTCGTCATCACGATGCTCCTCACGGTGGTGCTCGGCACGCTCCTCGCGCGCGGCGTCACGCGACGAATCAACCGCCTCGCCGCCGCCATCAACCTCGTCGCCGAAGGAGACTTCTCGGTCCGCGTCCCGGTCACCGGGTCCGACGAGCTCACGGACCTCGCGAGCACCTTCAACCGCATGCTCGGCGAGATGGCCCAGTCACGCGCGCGCATCGAATATTTGCAGCGAATCGGCGCATGGCAAGAGATGGCAAAGCGCCTCGCGCACGAGATCAAGAACCCGCTGACGCCCATCCAGCTCGCGGTCCAAGAGTGCCACCGCAAGTACGCCGGCGAGGACACGAAGTACCGCGCGCTCCTCGACACGACGCTCGAGGTGGTCGAGGAGGAGGTCGGCACGCTCCGTCGCCTCGTCGGCAACTTCTCGAACTTCGCGCGCCTCCCGCAGGCCGAGCTGAAAGAGCACAGCCTCCGCGATTTCTTGCGCGACTGCTCCGAACAGCTTGCCCACCTCGAGGACGTATCGCTCGGCACCGACTCGCCCGACGCCGAGCCTATCGCCCTCCACAACGTGTCCATCTCCTGGCGCCTCCCCGACGAGCCGCTCCGCGCCGCCATCGATCGCCAGATGCTCCGCCGCGTCGTCGTCAACCTCGTACGAAACTCGGTCCAGGCGATCCGCGACGCCAACAAGGACAAGGACGGCGCCATTGGCAACGTCGTCGTCAGCGCACGCGCCGAGGGCACCGGCACCGCCATCACGGTCGAAGACGACGGCCCCGGCATCCCCGAAGAATCACGCACGCGCGTCTTCGATCCCTACTTCACGACAAAGGACGACGGCACCGGGCTCGGCCTCGCGATCGTGAAAAAGATCGTGGTCGAGCACAACGGCTCCATCGACGCCGGCGAGAGCACCTCTCTCGGCGGCGCCGCCTTCGTCGTCCACCTCCCCAGCCCCGACGCCCTCGCCCCCCACGCCGGCCGCGATCGCGCCTCCCGCGCCGAGCTCATCCGCGTCGACCCCTCCCCCCCCTCGACCCGCTGAGTTTTCTTTTCACGCACCCGAGTAGCGGCTGGGCGGGCTCGCCCCTCCTTTGCCCGTAAGGACTCCACGCGCCGGCGGCCCCGTTTCACTAGGCATCTACCGCGTCGCCGGCGCGAGGGCGCACCCCCGCCAGGGCAAAGGAGGGGCGAGCCCGCCTAGCCGCGCCCCGCATCGCGACCAAATTCAGAGCTCGATCTGCGTCCCCAACTCGACGACGCGATTCGGCGGAATTCGAAAAAACGCATTCGCCGGCCGTGCGTTGCGCGAGAGGAACGCAAAGAGGATCTTGCGCCACTTCGCCATGCCGGGACGATCCGTGATGATCAGCGTCTCGCGCCCCAGGAAGAAGCTCGTGTCGTTCTTGTCGGTCACGAGCCCCGCGTCCGCGCAGCGCTGGAGCACGTCGAGGACGTTCGGCGTCTGCATGAATCCGTACGCCGCCGTCACTTGGTGGAAGCCGTGCCCCAGATCGCGGATCACCTGGATTCGCTCGGACGCCGGCACCTCCGGCTCGTGGTGCGTCGTGATCGCGAGGAGCACTACCTTCTGGTGGAGCACCTTGTTGTGCTTGAAATGGTGGAGGAGCACCGGCGGCGCGCCCTCGGGGTTCGACGTCATGAACACGGCGGTGCCCTTCACGCGGTGAGGCTCCTGCCGGCTCATGTCCTCCATGAACATGTCGAGCGGCAGCGTGATGCCGCGGAGGAACGCGTAGAGCGTGTCGCGTCCGCGCTTCCAGGTCGTCATGGTCGTGAAGACGACGAGCGCCATCGCGAGCGGCACCCACCCGCCGTCGGCCACTTTGGTCGCGTTCGCGAAGAAAAACGCGAGATCGAACGAAAGGAACAGCGCGGTGATCGCGCCGGCGTGGAGGCGCCCCCACTTCCACCGCTCGCGCGCGACGGCGTAGAAGAGGATGGAGGTGATGCTCATCGTGCCGGTCACCGCGATGCCGTACGCCGACGCGAGGTTCGTGCTCTTGCGGAACGCGAGGACGAGGATGCAGCAGGCGACCATGAGCGCGTTGTTGACTTCGGGGATGTAGATCTGCCCCTCCGCGTCGCCCGACGTGTGAACGATCGATACGCGCGGCCAGTACCCGAGCTGCACCGCTTGCTGCGTGAGCGAGTACGCGCCGCTAATGAGCGCCTGCGACGCGATGACCGTCGCGACGGTGGCGACGACGACGAACGGGTAGACCATCCATCCGTCGACCATCGCGAAGAACGGATTCGCCACCGCCGCCGCGCCCTTCGTCAGCACCACCGCCCCCTGCCCGAAGTAGTTGAGGAGCAGGCACGGGAAGACGATCGAGTACCAGGCGATGCGAATGGGCCGTACCCCGAAGTGCCCCATGTCGGCGTAGAGCGCCTCGCCGCCGGTGATGCAGAGGACCACCGCCGCGAGGACGAGGAAGCCGTGAAGGCGATGGTCGACGAAGAAGGCGATCGCGTACGCGGGGTTCACCGCCATGAGCACGCTCGGCACCTTCGCGATCCAGATGACGCCGGTGATCGCGATGCTGCCGAACCAGACCAGCATCGCCGGGCCGAAGATCGCGCCGATGCCCGCGGTGCCGCGCTTCTGCGCGACGAAGAGGCCAATCAGGATCGCGACGGTGACCGGGAGCACGAACGGCTGGAACGTGTTCGTCGCGACCTCGAGGCCTTCGACCGCCGACAAGACGCTGATCGCCGGCGTGATGATCCCGTCGCCGTAGAGCAGCGCCGCGCCGAAGAGACCCATGAGCAGCAGCACCGCCGCCGACTTCCTGCGCGTCTCGCCACCCTTACCGCGGAGGAGCGCGAGGAGCGCGAGGATGCCGCCTTCGCCGTGGTTGTCGGCGCGCATGATGAACGACAGGTACTTCATGACGATGACGAGCGTGAGCGACCAGAAGACGAGCGAGAGCAGGCCCATCACGTTCGCGTGCGTCGGCGCTACGCCGTGCTCGCCGCTGAGGCACTCTTTGAGCGCGTAGAGGGGCGACGTGCCGATGTCTCCGTACACAACGCCGAGCGCGCCGAGCGACAGCTTGGCCAGATCCGATCGCGTCTGGACCTTCTTCGCACCGTGAACGGCGGCCGTCATCGCGACCTTTCTAGCAGCACGTGCTAGAGAATGGCGAATGGCGAACGCTGCCACCGCCGACGAGGGAAAGGTCTTTTACCCGCTCAGCGTGGTGGGAATCTTGCTCGCGATGCTGTTCGGCTTCGCCGTCCTCCCGCGCCTGTTTCCGAACGCGCAGTCGGCGTTCGTCGGGAAGGACGCGCCGGACTTCACGCTCGACATGGTCGCGAACGCGGAAACGCCCAAAGTTACGCTGGCCCAGCTGAAGGGTAAGCCGGTCCTCCTCGATTTTTGGGCGACGTGGTGTGGGCCCTGCCAAGCGGAGGCGCCGATCCTCGACAAGGTCGCGCAGCGCTTCAAGGACAAGGGGCTCGTCGTCGTCGGGGTGAACACCAGCGATGAGCCGGGACGCGCAGCCCCGTGGGCGAAGGCGCACAATATTTCGTTTCCGATCGCCTACGACGCGAACGTCGTCGCCCTGAAGTACGGCGTCGAGAACCTGCCGACCCTCGTTCTCCTGTCCAAAGAGGGGAAGGTCCTCGCCGTTCGCACGGGGGTCACGAGCGACGCCGAGCTCGAGCGCCTCGTCACCGCCGCGCTCTGATCAGGCGCTGGCGGTCTTGCCGCGCATCGGCAAGAAGAAGCGCGTGCCGTTCACGTCGTTGACGCCGCAGTAGAGATCCGCGTCGAACGTCTCCTTGAGGCGCGCGTACGTCATCACCTGCTCGATGGTGCCCGACGCGACGAGGCGCCCGCGCTTCATGAGGAGCACCTGCGTGGCGTACTGCGCAGCGACGTTCAAGTCGTGCATCACGACGACGCACGCCGTGCCGCTTTTTCTCGCGTCGTCGAGCAAATCGTAGAGCATCACCTGGTGGCGCACGTCGAGGAACGCGCCGGGCTCGTCGAGCAGCAGCACCGCCGGCTTCTGCGCGAACGCCCGCGCGATCGCGACGCGCTTCTGCTCGCCGCCCGAGAGCTCGTCGACGCGACGGGACGCCAGATCCGACAGATCGCATTTCGCGAGCGCCTCCTCCACGGCGCGCGTGTCGTCCGGTGACGGCCGCATCCACGCGTCCTGGTGCGGCGCGCGTCCCATCATGACGACGTCCTTCACCGCGTAGCCGAACGCGACCTCGCTCGTCTGCGGCACCACCGCGACGTGTCGCGCGATGCGCGCGCGATCCCACGCGTCGATCGGCTCCCCCAGCAGCGTGACCTTGCCCCGCGACGCGGCGAGCGTCCCGCTCATCACGCGCAGCAGCGTCGACTTGCCGGCGCCGTTCGGCCCGAGCACCGTCGCGAGCTCGCCCGCAGCGATCGACAGGGAAACCCCCACGAGGGGCTCGTCCTTCCCGGGATTCGATCCCCCCGAGTACGTTGCCGAAACGTCAGCGAGAGAGAGCGCCAACCGGCCTGTTTCGTCACCTTGTCGCGTCACGCTCCGCTTGACTCCGTGCGTTATGGTAGCTTGGACGTGTGGAGACAAAACCCGAAGAGCTCGCCGCCGACCGCCCCCGGCGCGTGATCAAGCGCTACTCCAACCGGAAGCTCTACGACACGAAAGACAGTCGGTACGTCACGCTCCTCCAGATCGCCGAGATGGTGCGAAACAGCGAGGATGTGCAGATCATCGACAACAACACGAAGGACGATCTCACCGAGGTCACGCTCGCGCAGATCGTCTACGAAGAGCAAAAGAACTCGAAGAACGTTCCGCTCCAAACGCTGAAGGAGCTCATTCATCAGCGCACCGAGAACGTCCTGACGCAGCTCCGCGAAGGGCCCATCGGTCGCCTCATTCCGGGCGCAAGCCGCGACGGACACGGGGAAAAAGACGCGGTGGACGCGAAGTCCGATGCGCAGAAGTCGAGCCTTGTCGATCAGGCAAAAGGAAAACTCGAGGACTGGCAGCACCAGATTGACGAGCGAATCAAAGCGGTTCTGCCCAGTCTGTTGCCGTGGCAGCACTTGCAGCTCGAGGTGAAACGCCTCTCCGAGCGGATCGACGAGCTCGAGACCAAGCTCAAGAACGCTTCCAAAAAAGATTGATCGCTCCAGCACTTGCGCCGCCCCTGCGCGTACCTACCTTCGCCAAACCTGCCCGCCTCTGCGGTTGGGCACGGCGCTCGCAGTGGGAATAGGTACACCCTACGCACGGTTGGCATAGGGTAGAAAGGCGCGGTTCTCCGATGCCGTCTTCCGGCGAAATTCTGAAAGATACCGATAGCTTCTCCGAGGATTGCATCCAGCACCTCGACGCGATGTACGCCGTGGCGTGCCGCCTTACGCGGAACCCCACCGAGGCGGAAGATCTCGTCCAGGATGCGCTCGTCAAGGCCATGCGGGCGAAGCACCAGTTTTGCGCCGGGACGAACCTGAAGGCGTGGCTCTTCCGTATCCTGACGAACACGTTCATCAACAAGTACCGCCGCGGCGGGCTCGAGCGTCAGATCATGGAAGGCCCCGACGCCGATCCGCTCGTGGACGGGTGGGTGAGCGCGTCCACGATGCGCCAGCTCCGCGATCCGGAGACGATCGCGCTCCAGCCCATCGTCGAGGGCGAGATCCGAAAGGCGCTCGACCAGCTGCCCGCAGAGTTCAAGCTCGCGGTCATCTTGTGCGACGTCGAGGAGTTCTCCTACGAGGAGATCGCCGAGATCATGGCCTGCCCGATCGGCACCGTGATGAGCCGCCTACATCGCGGCCGAAAGCTCCTGCAAAAGGCCCTCTACTCTCACGCCCTCGCCATGGGTATCGTGAAGGGAGAGAGCCTGACCGAGACGAACCTGTCCAAGAAGGCCGAGCCTGCCGATCTCAACGCCTACCGCGCGCGGAAGAGGGGGGCCGCATAACCAACCCGGATGAACAAGTCCCCGCAATTTCCCGATACCCCGATCTCGCGCGAGTGCCAGAGGTACGCGCACGTCCTGGGCGCGTACGTCGACGGTGAGCTCGACGCTCCGAAGCTGCTCGAGATCGAGGGGCACATCACGGAGTGTGAGACCTGTCGCGAGCGGATCGCCTTGGATCGCGCGATGCGAGGCACGCTGAAGAAGGTCGTGCGCCTCGAGGCGTCGCAAGACTCCGATCAGAAGAGCGCGATGCGCGCGCGGATGCTCGCCTCCATGAGCGGCGAGCGCGCGCGCGCGGATGCGAAGAAGAACGAAGAGGAGCGACGCGAGAGCGTCATCGCGACCCTTCCGGCGTCAGGAATGGCTGCCGGTATCGCTGGCGGATTCGGCGGAGGGTCGAAGCTCTTTGGCTGGCGCACGATGGTGCCGCTGACGAGCGCCGCCGCGCTTGCGATCGTGTGGGGCTCGATCGCCGCCACGCCGTCGCACGACGTGAGCCGCAACGTTCGCGCCGCGGGCCTCGCCAACGATCCGCTCGCCGGCTTCGTCGAGATGCACTCGCGCATCTGGCCGATGGAGCGCACCGACGCGATGGGCGTGCGTGGCCTCGAACAGTACGTCGGCGTGCCGGTGCGGCCGCCCAGCTTTCAGAAGTTCAACAAGACGAGCGCCCACCTCATCGGCGGTCGGCTCATGCCGGTGCACGATCAGCGCGCCGCCCTCCTCGAGTACCGCATCGGCGACGGCGCCGGCGCGCAGCGGGTGAGCGTCTTCATCTACGATCCGCGCAAGATTCAGGTCGGCGACAGCGACATGCTGCAGCCGCGCGCCGTCGGCACCGCGCAGGTGCGCGTCGGGCGGGCGAACGGGTACTCGATCGCCGTCACGCAGAACCGCGGCATCGGCTATGCGCTCGCGAGCGATCTCGACGAGGGACCGAGCGCGGAGCTCGCGGCCCTCGCCGATCAGGACTGATCCATCTCGACGAGCGACTACTGCGCCGCGGCGAAGCCACCCTTGCGGGGATCGGACGCCGCGAGGATGCGCGTGCTCCCAGCTGCGCGATCCCAGGCGATCATCTGCACCGCGGGCTGGATCGGAATCGCGCTCTCTTTGACCGTCTCGCCGCGCGCCTTCAGGCCCGCCCGCACGTCCTCGGTCAGATCCGGCTCGACGGTGAGCTCGGTGGTGGAGCTCACGTGGACGCGCGACGACGAGAGGCACGCGTTCGGATCGAGGCCGAAGACGAGGCGGCACATCGTCATCTGCGTCACGCCGGTCGCGATGCGCTCGCCGCCGCTGCCGCCGATGGCCAGGATGGGCTGACCGCTCTCGAGCACGAGCGTCGGCGCCATGCTCGACACCGGGCGCGCGCTGCCGCGGGCGCGATTGGGGCCGAGGCCGATGACGCCAAAGCCGGCCGTGTCCTTGGGGCGCGAGAAGTCGTCGAGCTCGTCGTTCAAGACGACGCCGGTGTCGCCGGCGACGATGCGCGCGCCGTACGGAGCGTTCACGGTGGTGGTGACGAGGACCACGTTGCCCTCGGCGTCGACGGTGATGAGGTGGCTGGTGCCCTGCTCGCGCGTGCGAAAATCTGCGGATTTATGCGTTCGCTTCGGATCGATGCGCTTCTTGCGCGCGGCGAGCTGGCGCGGCTCGAGCGCGGCGTCGAAGGCGGCGGCGGTGCCGGACTCGAGCTCGGGATCGCTCGCGACGCGCACGCGATCGCCGATCGCGCCGCGCATCGCCTCGGCGATCGTGTGGAGGTACGCACTCGAGCCGAAGCCCATCGCCTTCAGCGGTGACGTGCCGTTGGCGCCGTACATCATCGCCGTCTCGAGGAGCATGAGGCCACCCGCCGACGGCGCGGGCATCGTCGCGATGGTGCGCCCGTCGACGGTCCGCACGAGCGGCGCGCGCTCGATGACCTTGTAGCCGGCCAGATCGCTCGCCTCCATCTGCGAGCCGAAGCCGCGCGCGGAGGTCACGATCTTTTCGGCGATGTCTCCGGTGTAGAAGGGCTTGCTGCCCTCGGCGCCGAAGCGCTTCAACGTGCGCGCGAGCTCGGGGCGGCGAACGAGCGCGCCGAACGCGATGGGGCTACCTCCCGGCATGAACGTCGCCATGATCTCCGGCGAGCCGCCGAGGCGATCCTTCATGAACGCAGTGACGTTCGCCATGTTGCGGCCCATGAAAAATCCTCGCTCCGCGAGGGCGACCGCAGGAGCGGCGTTCTCCGCGAGGGAGCGCTTGCCGAATTTCTGGCCGAGCATCTCGAGCCCCGCCGGCTCGCCGAGGACGCCGACCGACACGCCGCGCTTGCTCGCGTCCTCGTTGCGCCAGTCGCGCGCGCCGAGCGCCTCGACGTCGACCTTGGCGGGCGACGTCTCGCGGAAGTCGAGGACCGTGATCTTCTGGTCCTTCGCCGTGTACACCATCGCGAAGCCGCCGCCGCCGATGCCGGAGGACGACTGGCTCACGACCCCGAGTACGAGCGCCGCGGTGATCGCCGCGTCCGCCGCGTTTCCCCCGGCTGCCAGGACCCCGAACGCCGCGCGCGTCGCGTCTCCACTGTCGGTCGCGACCGCGAGGCGCGTGCCCTCGGCGCTCGGCGCATGAGCCGCGCGCGCGGGCAGCGTCGCGAGGAGGAGCGCGCCGATCGCGACCGGCGCGAGAGGTGTTAGGCTGCGTGCTCCGTACCGGAGGAGTGAGGAAGGTCGCATGCGATTTGTCTACGTGATGGATCCGATGGATCGGGTTCTGCCGGACAAGGACACGACGTACGCGCTGCAGCGCGCCGCGCAAAGGAGGGGCCACTCGGCGCTCCATTGCACCCCGAAGGACCTCTTCATCTTGGATGGGGACGTCTTCGCCAAGGTACGCGATCTTCGTATCACCGACACGGCGCCTTTTTTCGCGTTCGGCGATCCGTACGACTTCCGAATCGCCGACGCCGAGGCGGTGCTCATCCGCAAAGACCCTCCGTTCGACACGGCCTACCTCTACTGCGCGCTCATGCTGGAGCGCGCCCGCGGCCGCACGATCCTCATGAACGATCCGCGCGGCATCCGCGACGCGAACGAGAAGCTCTACGCGCTGCACTTTTCCCGGCACATGCCGCGGACGCTCGTGACGTCGAGCCCTGATCGGATTTATTCGTTCGTGAAGGAGACCGGCGGCAAGGGGGTCATCAAGCCGCTCCACGGCGCGGGCGGCGCGGGCGTCCTCATGCTCTCCGAGGGGGACAAGAACAACCATGCGATCGTGGAGCTCTTGACCGGCGAGGGGCAGCTCGAGGTCATGGTGCAGGAGTATTTGCCGGCGGTGACGAAGGGGGACAAGCGCGTCATCCTCCTCGACGGGAAGATCCTCGGCGGCATCAACCGCGTGCCGCGCGCGGACGATCTGCGTTCGAACATCCACGTCGGCGGGCGCGTCGAGCCGTGCGACGTCACCGCCGAAGAGCGCGCGGTCGTGGCCGACATGGCGACGCGCCTCAGGGCCGATGGGCTCGTGTTCGTGGGCCTCGACTTCATCGGCAACAAGCTCACCGAGGTGAACGTCACGTCGCCGACCGGCATCCAGGAGCTCTCGCAGCACGCGAAGCGCGACGTCGCCGAGGACGTCATTCACTGGCTCGAAGTGCACGCGAGCGAGATGCGCCCGGCCGTGCCCAGCCTGATGCCGGAATGACTACCGACCAAACCGAGACTAGAGCGGAAGTCGTTTGTCCGTGGCGGGCAAACGACTGGAGCGATCCACCTAAAGGCTAGAGCAAGCGTTACGTAGTAACGACGATTGCTCTAGAGGCTGACCGTCAGGCGCTTCTCTTCGCCGGCGACGATGGTGACGCCGAGGGTGCGCTTCGTCTTCCCGTCGAGCGAGGTCAGCGTGACCTTGTGCTTGCCGGCCGCGAGCGAAATCTTCGTGACGGGAGTGGTCTTGCCGGTGTCCACACCGTCGACCTCGAGCTTCGCGGTGGGGTCGGTGCTCACCGTCAGGTAGCCCACATCGCCTTTTGCCGCGCTTCCGTCTTCTCGCGGACCTGATGCAAGACCTGAACGCGCGTGCTGGGGCGCCGCGTCGGTCGCGCTTGCCGCGC
Organism: Polyangiales bacterium; assembly: GCA_038231275.1. Taxonomy (GTDB): domain Bacteria; phylum Myxococcota_A; class Polyangia; order Polyangiales; family Polyangiaceae; genus JANYHK01. The sequence goes on along the minus strand of JBBRLQ010000001.1, from coordinate 510,751 downwards.
CTGCCGCGCTTGCCGAGGTGCAAGCGACGAGAACCGCGAAAAGAGCGCCTGCAGAACCCTTCCAACCCATTTCCGGGACCTCGCCACGCAGTATGACGGGATCCGAGTCCGTTTCATGCAATAAATTGCGACCGACTTGCCGCTCACCCTCCTCGTTCGAAGCGCGCTCTCGCCACACTCGCCATCGTCGGCGCCGTCGTCGTCAGAAAGCAGCGGCGCCCCGCCTGCGCTCACCTTCGACGGCGCGCGCGTGGTCATCGGACGAGGTCAAGGGTGCGACGTTCGCCTCCCCGACCCGAGCGTCAGCCAGCGTCACGCGACGATCCGCACCGAGGGAGGCAAGCACTCGCTCGTCGACGAGGGCAGCACGAACGGAACCTTCGTCGGCGGTGTCCGCCTGTCGCCGCAGACGCCGCGCGCGCTCCGGGCGGGAGACCTGATCCGCGTCGGTCGCGTGTGGCTGGAGGCGCGGATCGATCAGACGCCACCGACGCGCGATCTCGCCGTAGCGACGCGCGAGCTCGCGCTCATGCTGGTGGCGCAGGCGATGGAAGAGCAAGGGGACGACGTGGTACCCAAGGTGCGCGTCGTGGAGGGTCCGGATGCCGGCGCCGTCTTGCCGCTGCTCGAAGAGGGGCGCGCGTACATCATCGGACGCGACGACACGTGCGATCTGCCGCTGGCGGACGCCGACGCGTCGCGCGAGCACGTCCAGCTCGTCCGACGCGGTCCCGCCGTGCTCGCGCGCGATCCCGGCTCCAAGAACGGCGCGCTCCTCGGCGAGTCGCGCCTCGCGCGCGATCGCGACGTGGCGTGGCGCGCGGCGCTCATGATGCGCGTGGGGAGGACGGTGCTCGCGTTGGAGGAGCCCGTCGCCCAAGCGCTCGGTGCGCTCGAGGGAGCCGCCGACGAGCCGATGCTCGAAGCCGACGTCCCGCCGGAGCCGGCGCCGGTGTCGATCGCGCGCCCCATCGAGACGGCCGCGACCGAGGCCGCGCCACCTCCTTCGAGCGCGCCCGCGAGCGCAGGCATCGGGAAGGCCGCGCCGATCGCGGAGGTCCGCGCGGCGACGGGACGAAACGCAGCGACCGTGCGCGCGCGCGGCGGATGGTCTGCGACCGATTTCGCCGTCGTCTTGGCGGCGGCGTTCGTGATCGCGCTCAGCGTCGCCGGCCTCGTATGGCTCTTGAGGAGCTGAGCGCATCTCTGGTCGCCGACTACGCGCCCTCTTTATTTTCGGGCGGAGGCGGCGAGCTCGACGGCATCGCGGCGAGCGTGTTCACGTCCTTCGGCACACCCGGCTCCTTCAGCGCGGCCTTCGTCGCCTGCTGCGGAGCGCTCGGCGCGCGGCGGCTCACGGTGCTCGGGTAGCACGTCGGGAGCCCGTCGAGCGAGACCGCCTCGAGCATCTCCTGCACCTCGGCCGCCCCCTTCGGTCGATCGTTGACGCGCTTTTTCAGGCACTTCATCACGATCGCGTCGAGCGCCTCGGGGATCGGGAGATCAAAGCGCCGTTGGCGCATCGGGATCGGGACCTGGCGCTGGTGGAGATCCAGCAGCTCGCGTCGGCTCTGCGCGATGATCGGCAGCTCGCCGGTGAGCGCCTCGTACATGAGGACGCCGAGGGCGTAGACGTCGGTGCGCGGCTCGACCTGCGCGCCGATGCACTGCTCGGGCGCCATGTACTCGGGCGTACCCAGCGTGTAGCCGGTCTGCGTGAGCGCCTCCGCCGTGTGGAGCTTGCTCATTCCGAAGTCCAAGACTTTGCTGACGCCGTCGTCGCACAAAAATACGTTGCCGGGCTTCAGGTCGCGGTGGACGACGCCTTTGCCGTGCGCCGCCGCGAGCGCTCCGCACACGCCGATGAAGACCGGGATGGCGAAGCCGGGCGCGAGGAGGCCGTCGCGCGCGAGCTTGTCGGCGAGCGAGCGGCCGATGAGGCGCTCCATGACGACGTAGATCGAGCCGTCGGGCATCTGATCGAGGTCCATGACGCGCGCGACGTTGGGGTGCTCGATGTGGACCTGGATGTACGCCTCGCGGCGCAAGCGGGCGATCTCGCTCCCGTCGCGCGCGGCGGCGCCGCGGAGCACCTTCACGGCGACCTCGTGGCCGAGCGTCGTGTGCTCGGCCGCGTACACGACGCCGATGCCGCCGGAGCCGATTTTCCGGCCGATCTTGTACTTGCCGCCGAGGACGGTGCCGGTGAGCTCCCCCGGTTGCGCGTGGCTGGTCCCGCCGATTTCGCCCTTGAGCTCGAGGCCGCGTTCGAGCGCGGCGATGCGGTTCCTTTCGAACGCGCGCGCGCTCGTGTCGGCCTTCGAGCGATCGTAGAGGAACCCGGCGCCGCCGCCGAGCCCGCCGCCGAGCGCCGCCGCGAGGCCCCCCGCCAGGAGCCCGCCGGTGGCCGCGACGACTCCGCCGGTCAAGAGCGCCGCGCCGAGCCCGCCGAGGATTACACCTTGGCGTGACGCGGCGCTGCTCGTCCACCGCACCGCGTACACGCACGCGTCGCCGCCCTTAGAAATGCACGACTCGTGCGAGACCTCCGCGTCGGCGAGCCCCCACACGCGCGGCACCGCCGTGAGCTCCCCCTCGCGCGCGGCGCAGAGGAGATCTTCCGACCCGACGTCGACGTCTTGCCCGTCGTCGTTGTCGTCGCGGAGGCGGTAGGTCATCTTCACCCACGTCACCGCCGCTTTGTTCTTGTTCGCGCCGGCTGGCTCCTCGATCTCCCAGGTGCCGATGCGCGTGACCTCCTTCGCGTTCGTCGCGAGGTAGCGGTACGCGTCGATGGGCTGCTCGGCGTTCCGGAGCATGCGGACGATCGTGCCGAGCGCTTCGGCGTGGGTCGTCCACTCGCCGCGCCGCCTCAGGGCGTCGGGGCCGAGCTCTTCTTTCAGCGCCTTCAGCGCGCGCTTTGCGGCGACCTGGCTGAGCCAGCCCGTCTCGTTGTCGACGACGGCGGGATCGATCCCCGCGGTCGTGAGCAGCGCACGCACGGCCCGCTCGCCCTTCTCCGCGCGCAGGCGCAGGAGGTACGTCTTGAGGATGTACGCCCGCAGCTCCTCTTTCCCGCCGGCGCGCATCGAGGGACGAGGGAGGGGCGCCTGGCTCACACTCCGAAGGGTACGCGGCGCGCGGGGCGGATGGAACCGTATCGGTCAGTAGTTCGTGCGCAAATCCGCCTCGGACGCGCCGAGCCGAGGCGCGAGCGCGCGGGCCGCGTCGACCATCGCTGACGGTCCGACGGCGAAGATCATCGTCCCTTCGGCCTTCGCGACGCGTTCGCGCGCGACGTCCTGAACGTACCCCGGCACACTATTGACGCCGTCGCCGTCCTCGCGCGAGAGGCACAAGAGCACGACGACGCCCGCGCCACGCCAGACGTCGAGCTCCTCGGGACACGGCAGGTCCACCGCGTTGCGAAGGCCGAGGAACAGGTGCGTGCGCGCCGCGTCGCCGTCCGCGATGCGCCGCGCCGCGATCGGAATGGCCGCCGCGATGCCGGTGCCCGCGGCGACCACCACGAGCGGACGCCCGCGCGCTTCCTCGCACGGAAAGCCACGTCCGAGCGCGGCGCTGACCGAGAACTCGGCCCCAAGCGACTCGGCGAGGAGCGCGTCGGCGACGGTGCCGCCCCCTTTGACTAGAATGCACCAGTCGCGCGCGCCGACCGGGCTGGCGATGACGAAGTAGCCGTTCTCGCCGGCGACGACGATCGACACGTATTGCCCGGGCATCACGTGGGAACGAAGGACGTCTGCCCCGAGCGCGAGGGTAACCGGCACGAGCGGTCGTCCCGCCGTTCGCGAGGTCAGCCGCGCGACGTAGCGCGGACCGTCGGACGGAGGCCCCGCCACCTTCGCCTCAGAAGCTGCCGCCGAGGCCGAGCCCCGCGTACCCGGGAGCGACGACGGGATGAAGCATCGTCGCGGCTTTCTCGGCGGGCCGAGGCTTGTCGAACGCGAAGTGCCACACGAGCCCGCCGACGACCGCCGCGGCTCCCACGCCGATCCCGACCCCGCCGATCGTCTCGGAGGTTTTCCCAGAAGAGAGCTTGTCGTTCTGTGTCGATACGTCTGCCGCACTATTAGGGACAGTGCACTTCGTAGCCGGGTTGTTCAGGTCACAGCCGTCCTTCTTCAAAGCGTCGTGCGCTGAACTCACGTTGCCCGCGCCGACGATCACAAGCACGACGCCGGTGGCCAGCACGACCGCTCCTGCGCCGACGAGGATCCACGGCGCGATGCTCCGCGGCGCTTCCGCGGGCGGCGAGTCCGTACCCGCGGACGCTGCGGTCGTCGTCGCGCTCGGTGCGGTCGTCGCGGTCGGTGCAGTCGTCGTCGAGGTCGCGGGCGCCGTCGGGGTCGTGGTCGTGGCCGGCGGCGCGGTCTGCGCCTTGAGGTTCGCGATGCGCTTGCGCTGCACGTCGGCGTCCTGCGCGTTCGGCACGCGCTTCAGGTACGTCTCGAGCGCGTTCACCGCTTCGGTCTTGTTGCCCGAGAGCTCGTACGACCGCGAGATGATGATCAGGATCTCGTGCTTCGTGCAGTCGGTCTTGTACGCGTCCTTGAAGTAGTTGACCGCGGTCGCGTACTCCGCCTCGTCGTACTTGCGCTTGCCGAAGAGGTACGCGTTCCTCGCGGCCTCGCTGTCGTCGACCGACGGCTTTGCGGTGCACTCCGGGTACGAGGTCACGCTGCCGGGCTGGGACTGCGCGATCGCGGGAACCGCGACCACCGTGCCGAGGAGCGCGAGCGTGAGGAGGTGCCGTCCGAGCCGCATTTTGGTGACCACGGTATCACACCTGTCTGGTGAGCTTCGAGGCCTTGTCGCCGAACACGTGCGCGGCGCGCGCCAGCCAACTGAGGCTGTTCGGATCCGCGCCGAGTGACACTGGCGCGAGGACGAATCCGCCCTTCCGAATTTCCGCATGCACCGGCACGCTCCACGACAAGAGGAGCTTGCGCAGGCTTGGCGTGATCCCCGTCGTCAGATCGTCCGGCGTCGGCGCGAAGGTCGCAAACGATCGATCGAACGCGGCGTCACCGGTGGGCCGTCGCGGCATCGTCACGAGATCGATGTTCTCCGCGAAGATGCGGCCGGGATCGTTCGTCGTCGCTGCGGCGGCCGCGATGCGTACGTCCTGCGCGATGCAAATCCACGCGCTCGCCTCCACCTCCGCGACGCCGCCGCTCGGCGCCATCACCTGCGTCGGCACCGAGAAGCGCGCGAGCGTCAGCGATCCTCCCGAACCGGTCGCGTAGAGCGCGTGCTCGTAGCGCACCGGCGTCTTCAGCGTCGTGTACGGCTCCCACGCCCGCAGCCAACGCTCGTCGGCGTCGGGCTCATAGCGGAGCCCGCGCTGCGCGGCGTACTGCGCGATCCAACCTACGGCGGCTGACTCCACGACCGCGAGGTTACTGCAACGTCTGCGGAGGCTCCATCGCCGGATGGGGCATCTTCACGCCCTTCGCGGCCTGCTCCTTCATTTCGTACTTGCTCGGGCACTTGGCCAGCACCTTGGTCGCCAAGAACGAGTTGTCCGCGAGGAGCTCGCCTTCGACGGTCACGCCCACGTCCTGGCCCGGCATGTCGCGAAACGTGTCCGGAACGACGCACTGCGGGAACCGCACAGGCACCTGCGTGCCGCCCTTCTCGATCGTGAAGCGGTACTCGCACGGCGACTCGCGCTTCACGATGGTGCCGTGCACGAGGTTCCCCTCGGCCATGACCTGGCGCCCGGCGAAGCGCGCCCTGTTCGCGACGAGCTCGTCGACCGGCTTCGAGTAGATGGCCTGGTCCTTCATCCCGGTCAGGACGAAGAAGACGAGCCCCGCGCCGATCATGACGAGCGGAATCAGGATGAGCATGCCGCGACGCGACGCCTGCTGCGACTCCTCGGCCGACTCGCCGCGCCGGCGTCGTCGCACCGGTACCTCGAGTCCGTCGTCGTCGTCGCCCTTGGGCTTGTCGGGTTCGCTCACGGGCTCAATTTTAGCCCTACATTCACCCAGGTCAATGTAGGCGTGGCCGTGTTGGCGCGGAAGTTGGAGGGCACACCTGGCGTGCTATCATTTGGAAAGCGCGATGACTGACGTGCTCAGCTTGCCCGTACTAATCCTGAATCGCTACTTCCAGCCCGTACAGGTTACGACGGCCAAACGTGCGTTCGTGCTCCTCTACGGCGGGGCGGCAAACGCGCTGGACGAAGAGGGCGAGCCGCACGACTTCGACCTGTGGCGCACCTTGCCGGTCCGCGACCACGACGATCTGGTCACGATCGTGGGCGGCGGCCTCCGCGTGCCTCGGGTCCTGCATCTGCACCGTTACGACCGCACCCCGCGCGTCACGGTACGCCTGACGCGACGCAACCTCATGTTCCGCGACGCGCACACGTGCCAGTACTGCGGGAAGCGGCCTCCGCTCCGCGAGCTCAACATCGACCACGTGATGCCCCGCTCGCGCGGCGGCGCCGACACGTGGGAGAACCTCGTGACGGCGTGCCGCGTCTGCAACTTGCGGAAGGGCTGGAAGACGCCGGAAGAGGCGAACATGAACCTCGCCCGCCGGCCGTTCCGTCCGAAGTGGTCGATGACCGCGCAGATCCTCCTCGGCACCGGCTCCAAGTTCAAGGAGTGGGAGCCGTTCTTGAAGGCGAGCTGAAGGCCGCCGTCATCGTCGCGAGGGACATCAGCGCGGCGTGATCGTTCCGCCGTCGCCGCAAATGCCCCAGTCGCTCCAGCCTCCATTGGCGCACACGAAGAGATCTTCGCAGCCGCAGCATCCGCTGGGGCAGGAGACCGCGAGGGCGAGCGGGCAGTCCGGGAGCTGGAGATCTTGGCAACCGGGGCCGCCGCCGGCGCCGGGGACGTCGATCTGAACGTCTCGAATCGCCTGCGCGTCGTGGCTCGCGCCGTCGTCGCTCGAGGAGTCGGCACCGGCCTCGCGCGCCGGACACGCGCGCACGAAGGACCAACCGGCGGTCGTGCACGCATAGACGGTCGCGCACGTCGGATCTTCGCACGCGTTTCCGAACGACGAGGGGCACCCGCCGTCGGGGATCGCGACGCAGGTTGGATCGACGGGAATGTCGCCGTTGCAGGCCCACGCGATGAGCGCGGCCGTGAGGGCGAAGGCCGACGCCGTGCCCACGCGGAGCGCGACCGTCACGCGGGACGCCTTCATTTCAGCTTCGTGAAGCCGTTCTTCGTCGTCCCGGCGGGCGGCGGCGGCGCGGCGGGCGGCGGCGGCTTCTTCCCTCCGGGCCCGTTGCGCGCGGTCCCGGTCCCTCGCGCGGCGGCGGGCGCGGGAGGCGGTTGCGCCTGCGCGACGCTCGGCAGATCGGGGCTCTCGAAGGTGTACCCGTCCTCGTCGATCAACGCGACGCCGTCGACCTCACGCACCCAGCCCTCGGCGCGCGTCCCGTCGAGCGCGACGGCGATGACACGATGGCGCGTCGGTCGCTCGGCCAGCACGTCGAATTCGACGGCATCGGCCGCCGGATCGAGCTCGCGCGCGGTGTCGTCGAGCGTCACGAGCGTGGCCACGAACGGAAGCGCCACCTTCACGTGCCGCACTTTTGCGGCTGTGGTGACCGCGGCCGACGGCGTCGTCGTCACCGGCACGGCCGCGCGACGCGGCACCAGCGTGAACATGATGATCGCCCCAAGCGCGATGCCGCCACCGATCCCCGCCATGATCCCCCACGGGGGCTTCCTCGGGAAGAGCTTCGCCGCGTAGTCGTTGTTGCCGAACGTGTACCGCGCGCTCGGCGCCGGCGGCGCGATCTGCGCGAGCACCTCGGGGATCGAGAGGCGCATCTCCTCGGTCGGTGGCTCACGCGACGGGAGGCCCGACTGCGAAATGATGACGTCGGCGTCGCGCCCGGGCAGGCTCGAGCGGATCTTGTCGTGGCGGACGCGCATGCGCGGGCCGAAGACCGTCTCGATGACGTTCGCCGTCTCGGTCCACGACGCGATGTTCTGGCGCCCCGCGGCGCGCTCGATCGCCTCGGCGAAGTCGCGCGCCGTCAGGTACCTCGTCTCGAGGTCACGCGAGAGGCCGCGCGCGATGACGTCGTCGAGCGCGACCGGAATGCGCGCGCCGAGGCGTCGCAAGCGCGGGATCTGCGCGTTCATCACCTCTTGCAGCGTGTCGACCGCCTCTTCGCCGCGGAACAGGCGGCGACCGGCGATGCACTCCCAGAGCACCACCGCCATCGAGAAGACGTCGCTCTGCACCGTGCACATGCGCCGCTTGTCGATGCGCTCGGGCGCCAGGTAGGCGAGCTTGCCCTTCACCTCGTGGGTACGTGTAGTTTGCACACGATCCTCGGCCTTGGCGATGCCGAAGTCGGTGAGGCGGCCGTGGCCGTCGCAGCCGACGAGGACGTTGTGCGGCGACACGTCGCGGTGGATGATCCCGAGGTGGCGACCGCTGTCGTCGCGGAGCTCGTGCGCGGCGACGAGGCCGGCGAGCGCGTCGAGGATGATGCGCACGGCCACGCGCGCGTCGACGGCGCGCTCGGCGGTCGCGAGCTCCTTGCGCAGATCGGCGAGCGACGCGCCCTCGACGTAGTCCATGACGATGAACGGCTCGCCCAGCTCGAAACCGAGCTCGCGCACCTTCACGACGTTCTCGTGATCGATCGCCGAGGCGAGGCGTGCCTCGTCGAGGAGCATCGACATGAAGACCTTGTCGGTGGCGAGGTGCTTGTGCGGCCGCTTGACGGCGACGAGCACCGCCCCCTCTCGCCCGTCCACGGCGCGTCCCAAGTAGACCGTCGCCATGCCGCCCGACGCGATTTCGATCAGGAGCTCGTAGCCGCCCGCACGGCCGAGGGTCCTCGGCGCGATCGCCTCGCCCTGCTCACCGCTCGCCGTCGGCGGGGATGCCGACGCCGCCGAGGACGCCGTGGCCGCCTCGCCGAGGGCGGGCGCCAGATCGTTGAGGGGGGGCTCGCCGGTAGACACGGGTCCGCTTTCACTGAAGCATTTCGCCCCCCCATCGTCGAGTCTGGGCTACGTTTTCCCTATGCGCGCGAGGAACTCAGGCCTGTCCGCTCCCCTCTCCTCCTTCTTCTCCCTCGTGTCCGCGGCCACGCTCGTCGTGGCGGTCGGCGCCTGCGGCGGAAAGTCGCCGGACGCCAAGACCCCTGAATCGCTCGGCGCCGGCGCGTCACCGACGTCCACGGCGCCCGCCACCGAACCCGCGTCGAGCCCGCCGACCACCACGACGGCGACGCTCACCGGCAACGAGCCCGGGACGAAGCTCCCCGCGACGGGCACACCGCCCCCCAAGGCCGACGAGCCCAAGAAGGGTGCCGAGCCCGGCCGTGGCCGCGAGGACATCCAGGCCATCATCGCCGCGCGCAGGGACGAGGCGCGCGCTTGCTACGACGAGGGGCTGAAGAAGAACCCGTCGATCGAAGGCGACCTCGACATCAAGTGGACGATCGATCCCGAAGGGAACGTCACCGAGGCCGGCGAGGACAGCACGAAGTCGACGATCCACGACGCAGGCGTCTCGTCGTGCATCGCCGCGATCATCAAGAAGGTGAAGTTCGCGAAGAGCGCGAAGGGCTTCGAGACGCGCACGCACTACCCGTTCAACTTCCACCCGAAGACCGGCCAGGTCGGCAAGGGCGGAGCGCAGCCACCGCCGAAGAACTGAGCGATCGCGTCGCTCAGAAGACGACGCGCGCGATCCAGCCCAGCTGCGACCACTGCTGGAACCACGCGCCGACCTTCTCTTCGATCGCGGGCTCTTCGGCGGCGATCGCTTCGCAGGCAGTCGCGAGAGGTTCGCCCCTCGCGAGGCGCTGCAGCAACGCCAGCGCGGCGGGCTCGACGTCGAGGTACTTCATTGCGTCGGGGCCGCGCCAGACCACGAGGTGCACGTCCTTCGGAGGCGGTCGCTCCGGCGATTCGCCCTTCTGGACCTCCGCGCGTAGCTCGTCGACGGGGAAGCGTGCGTGAACGAGCTGTACGCTCGGCGCGAGATCGAGCTTCGCGCGGCTCCACTCGTCCTCGCTCGCGGCGGCGATGGCGGCGGCGTCGAGCGGCGGGGCCGACGGCGCATCGAACGCGTCGACGAACGCCCACTCGTAGCGCGCGAGATCGATGATCAGCGGATCGTCCGCGAACTGCGCGGTCTTCTCCAGAAACTCGGGCAGCTTCGCGCCGAGATCGCGGAGGCTCCACGAATCGGGCGGGAATGCTTCGATGTAGTCTGCACACATCGAGTGGAACGCCTCGTGCCCAAGCACGTGCACGAGTGTCGTGTAGTCCTCCTCGAGCGCGCCGGTGTGCCGCAGCCAGAATTGCTCGCGGTAGATGTCGAGCTGCTCGACGGGCGAGAGACGCTCGTTCCCCGCAATGACACCCGGCGTCGCGCCGGCGAGCTCGCCGTGCTCGGCGAGTGGCCGCGGCTTCTGCAGCACGTCGGCCATGAACTCTTGAAGCGAACGCAGCTCCATCACGCGCACGATGCCCCGACGCGCGCGCGGTCCGCTCTCTCCTGCGTTTCGGGTGGTGCGCCGCCGCCGAGCACCTCCGCGCGCGCGGTCCGCGCCATCTCTGCTTCTTTGGCGAGCACGTCCCACTCCGGGATGTCGTCGTCCCACTCGACGAGCGTGGACACAGCGCCGCACCGCGCGATCGCCCGACGGTAGAGATCCCACACCTCCTCGCGCACGTGGTCGCTGTGCGTGTCGAGGATGTACTTGCCCTTGTCGGTGTGGCCGGCGACGTGGATTTGGACGACGCGATCGACGGGCACCGCGTCGACGTACAGGTTCGGATCGAACCCGTGGTTTCGCGACGAGACGTAGACGTTGTTCACGTCGAAGAGGAGCCCGCAGTCGGCCTTCTCGGCGACCTCGCAGACCATCTCCCACTCGGTCAGCGTGCTCTCCTTGTACGTCAGGTACGAAGACACGTTCTCGAGCGCGAACGGGATCTCGAGCGTGCCTTGCACGCGCTTCACGCGCTCGGCGACGTGGTCGACGGTGGCCTTCGTCTGCGGGAGCGGGAGGAGATCGTGGAGGACGACCTTGCTCGCTTGACCCCAGCACAGGTGATCGGAGCACCACGGCGGCTTCACCTTGGCGATGAGCGCCTTGAGCTTCGCGAGGTAGTCGACGTCGAGCGGCGTCGACGCGCCGATCGACATGGAGACACCGTGGTTCACGACGCGGTACGAGGCGAGGAGGCGCTCCAGGTTCTCGAGCGGGCGGCCGCCGCGGACCATGAAGTTCTCGCTGATGACCTCGAACCAGTCCATCGGCGGCGTCTCGTCGAGGATCTTCGCGTAGTGCGGGATGCGAAATCCGACGCCTATGCCGAGATCGGGGATGTCGTGACGCTGCCGGTAGCCCACGCGGAAACCTCCTAGCACCAAAAGAAAAAGGCGCCGGCCGCGCGAACGCGGACCGGCGCCTCGTGCTCAGCTCTGAAAAATCAGGCCGGCTTGGCGCAGGTCGTGCCCTTGCCCTTGCACTCGTTGTGACCGGCGCAGGTGGCGTTCGTCTCGGTCTTGCAGCCGGACTTGCCCTTGCACTCGTTCTTGCCCTTGCAGCAGTCCTTCGCCGCCGGCGGGGCCATGTCCGTCGAGGGGACCTTCGCGCCATCCGCGGGCGCGCCGCCACACGCGGCGAGAACGCCCACGAGGATGCTCGAGACAGCCGAAACCGCCAACGTCTTGCCGATGTTCATAATGTTCTCCTCACTCAACGCGCGAACGCGCCCATTTCGAAACTCCCCGGCGAACACGCCGAGTCCGTCTCAGCTACGCGCGGGAGGGTACAAAGGTATCGACGACGCGGGCCAGTTTTTTTTCCGCTAAGGAGGGCTTGCGCGCGCGCAATTTCGCTCGATTTCGTTACGAATGGCGCCAAACCCTGGGGTGATAAGGGATTTTTGCACCTGAGGTACGGGTTCCATGGGAGAAATGCCCCATGGCAGAACCGGACGTCGTGCAGGCGCTCGTCGCCCTCGGGTTCAGTCTGAACGAGTCGCGCGCCTACGCCGCGCTCCTTCAGGAGAGCCCGGCGACCGGCTACGAGGTCGGCGTGCGCGCGCAGATCCCGCGGTCGGCGGTGTACGGCGTCCTCCGTCGCCTCGTGAAGGCCGGCGCCGCCCGGTCGATCGCGGGCTCGCCGGAACGCTTCGCGCCGGCGCCGGCGGACGAGCTCCTCATTCTCTTGCGCAAGCGCTTCGACACGTCCGCCGAGACGCTCGACAAAGCCGTGAGAGAGATCGACGTGGCGCCGCCGATCCCGGACGCCTTCAGCGTGCGCGGGTATGCCCGCGTCGTCGAGGAGGCCGAGCGTCTGGTTCGCGGCGCAGAGGATCGCCTCGTCGTCTCCGGTTGGCCTCGGGAGCTCGAGCACTTGTCGAGCGAGCTGAAGAAGGCGGCGAAGCGCAAGGTCTACATCGTCGTCTTCTCGCACTCGGCCCTCCCAGCGACGTTGCCGGGCGAGCTCTTCAGCTACGAGCTCGACGAGGCGTCGCTCGAAGAGTTCTGGAAACACCGCCTCGTGGTCGTCGCCGACGACACGCGATCGCTCATCGCCGCGACCGAACAGGGCAACGACGACAACGCGGTCGTCAGCGAGACGCGCGCGATCGCCGAGATCGCGACGAGCCAGGTTGCGCTCGACATCACGCTCCTGTGCCAGCGCACAAAGCGCGACGTGCAGCACGTGATGGCGCGGATGCTCGGCAGCCGCGTCGGCCGCCTCGACTCGCTCCTCTCCAAGAAGAAGGCGGGGGCCGAGGCTCGCGTCCGCACGCGCGCGCCGGCCTGATACTCTCGAGGGCGGTGACCGTCACCTCCCCGTCGCGCCCTCCGTCGATGCCGCCGCGCACTCTCCCGCCGGACGGGCGCGATCCGTACGGCGACCTGTTGCGCGACACGCGCGGGCTTCGCCGCGAGCAGGCGCTCGCGCGCGAGACGTGGCTGTCGCGCCTGCCGCTCGATCGCAAAGACGAGCTCCTCTTCGAGCTCGAGATTCTGCTGAAGGGCCTCGCGTGCTTCGCCAATCCGAGAAATCACGCGGGGCCGGCGCGGCGCATTCCCGTCGTCGCGCAGGATTTCCGTGAGCCGCTCGTCTTGGCGAAGGACGCGATGGCGCGCATCGTGGCCCTGTGCCGCACGCTCCTCGTCGATCGCGAGCGCGCGTTCGTCTTCTCGCGCTACCTGGAGACGGTGCTGCCGGACGACGGCGCGCGCACGCGGCTCGTCCACGAGACGCTCGCGCAAGACACGCCCGAGGAGTCGCTCTTCGTCCTCCGTCACTCGATGTCGAACCTCCACGAGGTGACGACCGGCGTGGCGCGCCTCGAGCGGGTGCCGTACCGCCTCTTTTACGCGCTGCTCGGCGTCGCGCAGCGCGAGGTCTCGCGCTCGGCGTATTTCAATCCGCTGAACGCGCTCGAGTTCCGACCAGAGTTCGATCGCATCGCCAACGCGCGCATCCTCGACTTGATGCGCGGCGTGAACGGCGAACAGGCGCGGCGGCTCGTCGCGCTGTCGTTCCTCTCGCTCTTCCGGATGCTGCGGTATTTGTCGCTCTGCGAGAGCGCGGCGAAGGACGAAGCGAGCTCGCGTCGCATGGCAGGCGTGGTCTACCTCGTGATGAGCGTGCTCCGCTCCGATGCGCGCGCGCTCACCGGCTACCTTCGCCAGCGCACCGGGGTCCTGCTCGCCGACAGCTACGAGCGCGAGCTCCTGCGGACGCCGGCGGTGCAGATGGCCGCGCGCTACGAGGCGCTCCGCGCCGAGGGGCATCGCCTGCTCGGCATCAAGGCCACGCTCGGCGGCATCGCGGCGAACCTGCGCCTCGAGATGCGCCGCGCGTTCGAGCACGATTTCGTTCCGCCGGAGAGCGCCACCGGCGAGGCCGTACGCGCCGCCGTCATCCGCACCGTGTCGAACCTCCGCCCTGCCCTACAAAACGCGGTGCTTTTTCTCGGCAAGACGCTGGGCACGCGCCTCGACGAGCACGGCGTCTTCGACGATCACGTCGCGCGCCGCACGCTCTCCGAGCGTCTCCGCCGCGACGTGTGGATGTTCGCGCAGATCGTCCGCGCGTTCTCGACGAAGGCGCGCGCGGCGCCGTCGGCCGACGTGCGGTGGTCGGGAGCGTCGAGCCTCCAGTTCGTGCGCGAGTTCCTCGCGTACTTTCGCTCGATGGGGTACCCGCTCCTTCGCGCCGCCGACTACCCGCGCTTCGACGCGTTCATGGGGGCGATGAGCTCGCTCGAAGAGGCGGACCTCGTCGATCCGGGGCGCCTCGCAGCGGCGACGGTCGAGTGCGATCAGTTCTTCGAGTTCCTGACCGCGCTGTTCGAGAGCATCGGAAGGCGCGACGAGCTCGCCGGCCTGACGTTCGATCGCCGCGCGGCCGCCGAGAGCCTGCGCCTCTACCTCGGGGAGTGAGCACGCCTCACGGCACGGCGAGGGTGCCGCCGTCGGGCGTCGCTGCCCGAACGATGCCGCAGCACGTACCGTCCGCGACGAGCGAAACGGAGCTTCGAAACGCGCGCCCGTCGAAGAAGTCGACTTCGATGTCGCAGGTCCCGGTGTTTCGAGGGAAGAGGAGCGTCTCGGCGCACCCCGTCGGGTAGACGGCATCGCCGTTCCCCTGGCACGACGGAAAGACGCCCGCGCACGCCCCGCCCAGCTTCACCGCCGAGATCGCCCCGGACGGCGCGCGAATGGTCACCGCGGCGGGGCTATCGCAAAAGCACTCGGCCTTCTGGCTGGTGCCGCACGCCAAGCCGATCCACGACAGGGCGCCGGCGCCGATCACGATGACGGCCCTTTTGCGTGGCTGACTCATGCCGACCCCCATTGCTCCGAAATGGCCGAAGGGCGCAGTTCCCGTTGAGGAATGCGCCCTTCAGTCACGGCCGCAGAATCACGACCCTAAAGAATAAGTGTAAGGAGTTGCTCGACTATTCCTCTCCGTCGTCCGGCCGGTGGCTGGACGTGGGGGCTCCGCCGAGCATCGACGGGACGCCCGCCGGGGGTGCCGGCTTAGGTGCGGCGGTCGCAGAAGTCCGACCACCGCCGCCGCCGCGCTTCGCGGCCGATCGTCCCGAGCTCTTCTTGGCGGCCGGCTTCGGGGCGGCCTTCCTAGCTGGCTTTTTGGCAGCCTTCTTCTTGGCAGCCTTGCGCTTCGCCGGCTTCTTGGCGGTCTTACCAGCCGCCTTCTTGGTGGTCTTGGTCTTCTTCGCGCCCTTTTTGGCACCTTTTTTAGCAGCCATGATCGTCCTCCTACGGGGATGAGGTGTTGCAGTACCTATATGGTCACCTACGTTACATGTCAAAGACTTTTTTTTTGACACGTGAGGGCAGAGCGCGCGGGGCGTCGCGCGGGCCGCGCCGGCGACTGAAAACCCAATTTCACGAGGCGCAGCACGGATCCAACGGCCCGTTGCGCGAAGAGGGCGGCCCGGTTACCGTCTCGGCGTTTCTTTTTTGTGCCCGCCGAGTCCGGCGCGGTGAGGAGGTTCTCCGGTGAAAAGCACGAAGGCGTACCTTTGGCTGTTGTCGATTCTCGCGGTGGCGATGTTCGGGCTCGTGGGCTGCGGCCACACCGACGAGGAGATGGCGGCGAAACAGCGGGAGATCGACAAGCTGGGCGCCGATCTGAAGGCCGCGAAGAACCAGATCGCCCAAGATCAGTCGCGCTTCAACGACGCGCAGGCGCAGATTGACCAGATGAAGGAGCATCTCCAGCAAGCCGGCGTCGCCCTCGGCCAGTCGAAGGACGAAGCCGCGAAGCTGCAGCAAGCGCTCTCCGAGTACAAGCAGCGCGCCGATCAGCTCGCCGCGATCGAGGCGCGCTTCCGCGAGCTCAGGTCGAAGCTCGACAAGCTGAATCAGATCGGCCTCAAGGTCGTCGTGCGAAACAACCGCATGGTCATCCAGCTGCCGGGCGACATCCTCTTCGACTCGGGCAAAGACGAGATCAAGCCGCAAGGCAGAGAGGTCCTCGGTCAGGTCGCCGAGGTCATTCGCAGCGACGCCGATCTCGCGAAGCGCAACTTCCAGGTCGCCGGCCACACCGACAACGTGAAGTACCCGGCCGGTGGTGCCTTCAAGGACAACTGGGGATTGTCGCTCGCGCGCGCGCGCACCGTCCTCCTCTTCCTCGTGACGCCCAACACGCCGCCGAAAGACCCGAAGGCGGGCCCGAGCGGTGGCGGCCTCAACCCGCGCCACTGGGCGGCGAGCGGCTACGGCGAGACCGATCCGCAGATCGGCACGATCGACGTTCAGGACAAGGACCAGCAGCAGAAGAACCGCCGCGTCGAGCTGGTCGTCCAGCCGAACGTGGAAGAGATGCTGAACCTCAACACGATCAAGTAGTCGTCGCGTGACGGGACGGCGGGGCGTGTCCTTCGGGGCTCGCCCCGTTTCGTTTTGTGGGCGCGCGTGCTGAAGTGGGTCGCATGCGCGTCGGAGCGATCGACATCGGCACCAACACCGTTCTCTTGCTCGTGGCCGAGACCGGCGAAGACGGCGTCCTTCGCGCCATCGAAGATCACGCGACGATCACGCGCCTCGGTCAGGACGTCGACAAGACACGGACGCTGCACCCCGACGCGATCGCGCGGACCGTGGCGTGCCTCGACGCGTATGGGGCGCACCTGAAGCGCCTCGGCGCTACGCGCGTCGACGTCGTCGGCACGAGCGCCATGCGCGACGCGAAGGGCGGCGACGAAGTGCGCGCGCACGTGAAGCGGGCGATCGGCGTCGACGCGCGCGTCATCTCGGGGGACGAGGAGGCGCGCGTCTCGTTCGCCGGCGCGACCAGCGGCCTGGGCTACGAAGACGGCCGCGACGTGTGCGTCTTCGACATCGGCGGCGGGAGCACCGAGGTCATCGTCGGCAAGGCCCCTGCGACGATCACGTGGGCGCGGAGCTTCGACGTTGGCAGCGTCCGGCTCACCGAGCGCCACGTGAAGAGCGATCCGATCGCGCCCGACGAGCTCGACGCGATCATGCGCGACGCCGCGACGACGTTCGAGAACGTGCCTCCCGTACGCGGAGTTCCCGTTGGCGTGGCGGGGACGATGACGACGCTCGCCGCCATCGCGCTGGAGCTCGAGACGTATGACGGCACGCGCGTGCACGGCCTCGAGCTACAGACCACGACGCTCCGGCGTGTGGTGCAAGGCCTCGCGGCGAAGACGGTGGCCGAGCGGCGGACGGTGAAGGGCCTCGAACCAAAACGCGCGGACGTCATCGTCGCGGGCGGGCTCGTCGCGCTGTCGCTCCTCGATCGATGGGGCGCTCCCGCCGTGCGCATCTCCGATCGCGGTGTGCGGTGGGGAATCGCGCAAGCCCTCGCCGCGCGCGCGTAGTCCGAGGGCGAGGGCGGCGTCTGGTCGGCCGAGCCTCCGCAGAAAAGGAACCGGCCGATCGACTGGCGCAATGGCCGGCCCATGCTACAGTGTATTCAGCTGGCGCACATGCGCGCGACGGACGAGGTCCCGCCTCCTGTCGTGTTCTTACTCGAAGTGAGCGGGACTCTTCTGATTTCCTGCTCGCCCGCGCTGTTCGCTTTTTGCACGGGAACGCCACACGGTTTGACGCAGATCACACTTTGACGGCGCTTCCCGTTTGACAAACAGGCCTCCGGCCAATTACAGTGCGCTCGCCTGAATTCTGCCCACCGCCTCGGACCGCATCGTCAGCGGGCGTTCTGTCCCACTGACTCCCTCCCGCGGGCTCGAGGAAATCGATTCTTCGTCTTCCGACAAACGCCCCCGTTCGATCACGTTCGTCTCGAAGTCCCGCGACTTGGCGGTCCTCAACTTCTTCCAGCTCCGGCTGTTCAGGAAGAGCTTGGGGTCATCAGGTGACGGAGGGCTTTTTCCTTTTGCGACTCCCGGACTCGGAGCCGCGACCCCACGCCGAAAACAGGAACCTGAGGAGACACTATGCAAGCTGGTACCGAGGTCAAGTTCAAGGTTGGCGACAAGGCCGTTTACCCGGCGCAGGGTGTGGCTGAGGTCATCCGGATCGAAGAGAAAGACATCGCCGGCACGCGTCAGCGCTTCTACGTTCTTCGCATCCTGGATACCGACCGCAAGATCATGGTGCCCGTCAGCAACGCGAGCGCCGTCGGCCTCCGTTGCGTCATCAGCGAAGTCGAGATCCGCGAGATTTTCGACATCCTCAGGGAGCGCAACGTCGCGTTCGACAACCAGACCTGGAACCGCCGCTACCGCGGGTTCATGGACAAGATCAAGACCGGCTCGATCTACGACGTCGCCGAGGTCCTCCGCGATCTGTACCGCCTGAAGACGGACAAGCAGCTCTCGTTCGGCGAGCGCCGCATGCTCGACACCGCGCGCACGCTCATCGTGAAGGAGATCGCCATCGCGCGCGAGCAGACCGAGGAGCAGGTCAAGAACGAGATCGAAGCGATCTTCGTCTCGAACTAGTTCCGCACGTTCTCGTCGCCGGGCGCGCTTCTCTTCGGGGAGGCGCGCTCGCTGCGTTTTGTCAGGCGTCCTCTTCGAGGAGACCGAAGTCCCACGTCTCGTCGGGCTCGCGGAGCGGCGCCACCGCGGTCTCGACGCGGCGGAGGAGCTCGGGGACGGAGATGGCGTGGGTGCCGCGCACGCCGACCGCGACCTTTTGCTCCCAGAGCCAGACGCGCGCGCCGGCGACGCCTTCGATCGCATAGACCGAACGCAGGATGCGACGCACGCGCGGGGGCAAATCCTGCGGCGGTTCTTCGGGAGCGTCGGGCGGCGGCTTCGGGAGATCGTCGGTCACTTCAGCTCCTCGAGGACGTGCAGCGTGAGATCGTCGAGGCCGAGCTTGCGGCCGCCGTGGTCTTTGACGAAGCGGTCCGCGCGGTCCTTTGCGACGGGCACGGCGTCAGGTCCCATCGGCCCGAGGACGTCGCTGCCCACGACGAACGAGACTTCGGCGCCGTCGCGCGGCGCGCGATCGTAGTACTCGACGACCTTCACGCCGGTGGTGCTCGCGCGACCTCTACGCCACGCGGTAAGCGCGCAGCGCGGCGTGTCGTATTTTTCGGGGCTCCCGCCGCGAAGCTCGGTCGTCCAGCTGCTGGTCGGATCGAGCTTCATTCCGCAGTGCGCGCAGCGAGGCTCGCGCTTGCATGCCACGGAGGACACGGCGCACGTTGCGATGACGGCGATGAAGCGGCGGCGCGGGATCATCGGAACAGGGAGGCTCCGCCCGCCACGATGGCATAGCGGAGGATCGGCGCAAGGCCGAGCGCCAGCGCGACGCCCCACGCGACGGCCTCGCGACGGAGCAGACCGCGCGCGAAGGGACCGAACGCGGCGCGCGCCGCAGGACCACGCGCGAGGAGGCCCGCCACCGCCGCGCCGGCGCCCCACACGACCGCGAGGAAGATCGCACCGAAGAGCGGATAGCCGAGACCGAGGACGTCCGGCTTGAGCAGACAGAAAGGGCACACGTGTTGCGGGACTTCGAAGGCGTGCGGCGCGACCTCGAGGACGCACGCGCCCACCGCGATCGGCAACGCGAGGACGGCGAGAGCGCCTGCGAACGCGGCGCGCGGCGCGGTGGGACGTCGCGAGGCGAGCAGCGCGACGACGATCGAGAGGCCCACCGCGATCGGGGCGAGGACCGTCGTGAGCGCGCGAGGGCCGCTCGTGTAGCCGCCGTTCCCCGCCGCCGCGGCGTCGAGGTTGACCGAGCAGCACGACGCGACGACGGAGAGATCGAGGCGGGTGAGGAAGCGCGCGGTCATCACCAGATCGACGACGGCGAGCGGCGCGAACGCGAGCGTCGCGATCGCGAGGGGGCGCACGAGATCCATCCCGCGGACGCGCGCGTCGAAGGCGTACGCCTGCGCGAGGACGCCGGCGACGACCGCGACGCCGACGGTGACGAAGAGCGACGGGAAGCCCGCGTCGTTGGCCGCGAACACGCCGTACGCGCACATGGCTCCGCGGATGCCGTGGCTGAGGCGGTCGGCCGCGAGCACGGAGAGGACGAGCGACGCGATCTGCACGATCGTCGCGACGCGGACGAACGACGCGGACAGCTCGAGCTGCTTCTCGAGCGCGAGCTGGCCCTCCGTCGCGTGGGCGAGGTCGAAGTGCCGGAGCACGCGAGCGGCAGTGAGAGCGC
This sequence comes from Polyangiales bacterium, assembly GCA_038231275.1. Lineage (GTDB taxonomy): Bacteria > Myxococcota_A > Polyangia > Polyangiales > Polyangiaceae > JANYHK01. The sequence continues at coordinate 490,588 of JBBRLQ010000001.1, read as the reverse complement.
CGCGCGCGAAGAGGAGCGCCGCGAGGAAGCCGGCGACGAGACGGAGCAAGACCCACGGCTCGAGCAGATTCGTCATGCGCCTCGCTCCGTAGCGTGGTCCTCGATGCGCCCGGCCGCAAGGCGAAGGACGCGCGTGACGGCCGCGCGCTCGGCGATGCGCGGATCGTGGGTGGCGACGAGGACCGCGCGGCCGCTCGCGGCGAGCCGCTCGAGCTCGCCGGCGATCTCCTCTGCGCGCGCATCGTCGAGGTGGGCGGTGGGCTCGTCGAGGAGCAGGAGCGGCGGATCGCAGACGAGCGCGCGCGCGAAGGCGACGCGCTGGCGCTCTCCGCCAGAGAGCGAGCGTGCACGCGTGTGGCCGCGCGCGCCGACGCCGAAGCGCGTGAGGAGCTCGTCCGCGCGCGCTTCGTCGCCGCTCGTGACGCCGTCGGGGACGCGCGGGAGCAAGACGTTGTCGCGCGCGGACATCTCCTCGACGAGCTGCAGATCTTGAAACACGTACCCGACCTTCCGCCTACGTGCTTCGGCCCGGTGCGCCTCGCGAAGACGCGACGTCGGCTCGCCGCCCAAGAGAACCTCTCCGCTCGTCGGCGCGAGCATTGCGCCGGCGAGGGCGAGCAGCGTCGTCTTCCCGCTGCCGCTAGGACCACGCAAGATCACGAGCTCACCTTGTGCGACCTCGAACGACACCCCGTCGACGACGGTGCGCCGCTCCTCCCCGTCCCGAACGCGCTTTACGACGTCGCGAACCGCAAGGACCGGCGGGACGGGCGCAGCGCTCTCGGGAATTTCCGGCTGTGCCACGGTGGGCCGTTCTACCTCGCCTGTCGCGGTCTGTCGTGCCTTCTAGCGCCGAATCTGAGGATTTTTCGCGGTTTTTGTGATGGCATCCACGGTGCTTGCATAGAGATCCGAGCCGATGAGTTTCCGCCTCCCCACTGCCCTGTCCTGGCGCCTCCTCGCCAGCATCGTCGTGCTCGCAGGCGCGGCGGCGGCGGCTGCGGCGTGCATCGTCAACCCGCAGCCCTTGCCCCCCGAGTCGCTCAACGACCCCAGCGGCGGCAAGGACAACTCCGGCAGCGACGGCGGCTCCACGCAGTTCGGCAACGACGCCGCGACCCCATCGCCCCCGCGGGACGATGGCGGGGCCGACGGGGGCATCGGGACCGTGTCCGACGCCGGCGGCGACGCGGACGGCGCGGGCAACGACGCGGGCGCGGACGCTTCGAACGACGCCGCCGCCGACTCACCGAACGACGCACCGGAGGACGGTTGATGCGACGCACCGTATCGCTCACGATTTTCCTCGCGCTGGGGACGGCGCTCGGCGTCGCCTGCACCGTGAACCCGCAGCCGCTCCCGCCGGAAGGGGCTCTCGCCACAGATGCGGGAGACTTCCGTGACAGCACCACGGGCCCGGGCAGCAGCGGCTCGTCCGGCGGGGGGAGCAGCAGCGGCTCGTCCGGCTCGTCCGGCGCGATCAGCGACTCCGGCGCCACGGACAGCGCGCCGCCCCCCAGCGAGGGCGGGCTCGATGGCGCAAGCGACGGATCGACCGACGCGAGCGACGCGAACGACGCGAACGACGACGGCGCGACCGACGCGAGCGACGACGGCGGCTGAGGCTACTTTTTCTGGCCGCCGTTGCCGGGCACGTACTCGTCGAGGACGCTCGCCGTGAAGTCCGCGAGGATGCCGTCCGTCACGCGAAGGCGTCGTGACATGTCGCGCGCGAGGTTCAGGACGATGAGCGCGTAGCTCTTCAAGTCGAAGCGATAGAGCGCGTCCATGTCCTCCGTCGACATGCGGAGGACGCGCGACGGCGCGAGCGCGCGAACCGTCGCCGAGCGCGCCTGCATGTCGATGACGCTCATCTCACCGAAGGTGTCGTTGGGGCCGAGGATCGCGACGCGCTGATCGCGTCCGCGGCGGCTCTTCTTGAGCACCTCCATCTCGCCGGCGAGCACGACGTACATCTCGCGCGCGGGATCGCCCTCGCGAAAGACCATCTCCCCCGCGCCGACGCGCTTCTCGTGGAGCGTCTTGAGGAGGTGCTCGAGCACCTCGTCGGAGAGGGCGCCGAAGAGCCCGATGTCACGAAGCTGCGCAAGGTCCACCGGAGGATCCTTCTTCGGACCCGCGGCGGGCGGCGGATTGGGTTTGGGCGTGCTCATGGGTTCAAGGACAGGTGCCGTAGCTTACGCCGTTGACGACGAGCGCGGGACTAAAGCCGGCGCACGTCGTGCCGCCGCAGTCGCTCTGGCCTACGCGGCACCAGTTTTTGCAGCGGTACGTGCCGCCGCCGAACCCGACGCAGCCGTAGCCCGCCTGGCAGTCGTCGGCGTAGACGCAGACTTGGTTCAGGCCCTTGGTGCCCGCGGAGTAGCAGTCCGACGCGCCCGCGGTGACGGAGCTCTGGAAGCATCCCGAGCCGAACCCGCACGAGCTCGGGTCCTGGAGCTGGCACGTGATCTCGCAGACGAAGAAATTCGGGACGGCGCCGCCGTTGCGATCTTTGAGCTGGATGCACGTTCCGAGCTTCGAGCCGCCGCACGCCTGACCGGGTGTCTTGCAGAAGGGACGGCACGACTGGCCGTAGCCGCAGGTGAGCCCAACTTGGCACGCGGCGGCGTTCACGCAGTGGTTCCCGGCGACGCCGAGCCCCGCGGGACCGACGCACGAAGAGTCGCCGGTGCCGTTGAGGTCGCACGTTTGGTTGGCCGAGCACCCGCATTGCGGCGCGACGCCGCAGGCCTGACCAGGCCCGACGCGCGTGCACGTGGACGCGTCGACAGGCGGCGCGGCGTCGACGGGAGGCGGGGGCGGAGGGGACGGGAACGGAGACGCGTCGAGCGGATCGATCACGCGCGCGTCGGCACCGCCTTCCTCTTCCGGCGTCGCGGCCTCGTGCGAGACCGCGCCGTCCGTGACGTGACCGGCCGCGTCTCCCTGCGTCTCGTCGGAGGTGTCCGTCGCGGCGACCGGCCCATGCGCGCACGCCCCGACGAGCGCGGCGACGACCGATGCGCAGATCAGCGAGAGCGGGTACGTGGCGCGTCGCATCCGGAGTCGACCTCCCAAAGTGCCGCGGCAACGAGGACTACGCAGGTGAAGCTAGTTTCGCACGCCGAGGTCCTTCGTGAAGACGATTCGACGCCTTCCGGGTCCGGCATAGTCGTCCACCTCTTCCTCTTGCCAGCCGAGGGCGATGTGGAAGCGCCGCGACCCCTCGTTGCCGAGCGTCGTGATCGCCTTCATGCGCACACATTGAGCGCGCTCGCTCGCTTCGCTGAACTTGGCGTAGAGGAGGCGGCCGACGCCGCGCCTGCGGAAGTCGGGGTGGATGCCGACGAGGTGGACGTAGCCCGTCTTCACCGGCTGGTGCGCGATGAAGCCCAGGAGGAAGCCGATCATCTGCCCGTCCTCGACCACCACGAGCGCGGCGTCGCCGATTTCGTAGAAGAAGATCGGGTGCGCGAACGTGCTGATCGGCCCGCCCCACCAGCGATCGATGACCTCGACGATCTCGTCGAAGTGCGCCTTCGTGCACGGCCTGGTTTCCATCGCTCTCACCCCAGGATACCGATTCTCGTCGCTTGGCCTAGGGTGTTCTTGACGTCGGCGGGAAGGGCCCGCACGCTCTCGCGCGGAGGTTTCAAGAGTGAGCGACGTGATCATCGCGCCGAGCATCCTGTCGGCGGATTTTGGGCGCCTCGGCGAGGAGATCGCCGCGGTCGAGAAGGCGGGCGCCGATTGGATCCACGTCGACGTGATGGACGGACGCTTCGTACCCAACCTCACGATTGGACCTCCGATCGTGAAGGCGATCCGCGGCGCGACGAAGCTCCCCTTCGACGTGCACCTCATGATCGTCGAGCCCGAGAAATACGTCGACGCGTTCGCCGACGCCGGCGCGGACACGATCACGGTCCACGTCGAGGCGTGCACGCATCTTCACAGGACGCTGCAGCACATTCGCTCGCTCAAGAAACGCGCGGGCGTCGTGCTCAACCCAGGCACGAGCGAGGAGACGCTTCGCTACGTGATGGGCCTCGTGGACCTGATCCTCGTGATGAGCGTCAACCCGGGATTCGGCGGGCAGTCGTTCTTGCCGGAGGTCTTGCCGAAGGTCACCAAGATCCGCGCGATGATCGACGCCGAGAAGCGCCCGATCGATCTCGAGATCGACGGCGGCATCAGCGACAAGACCGTCCGCGCCGCGACCAAGGCCGGCGCCCGCGCGCTCGTCGCAGGCAACGCGATCTTCACGCACCCCAAGGGCTACGCGGAGGCGATCGCGTCGCTGCGCGCCGAAGGTAACGCAGGCGCGCGCGAAGGCGGCGGCACATGACCCGCGCGCTCCTGCTTGCGGCCGCGCTCCTCACGGCGTGTGCGTCGACTCCGACTCCGACGTCGACTCCGACGCCGACTCCGACGTCGACTCCGACGCCGACGCCGACTCCGACTCCGACGCCGACTCCGACGCCGACTCGGGCCGACGCGAAGCAGCTGAAGCTCGTCGCGCGCACGCTGGAGCGGGTGACGCAGCTTCGTGGCTTGGCGGCGACGCGCGAGGTGCCGGGAAAGATCCTCGCGCGCGATCAGCTCATCCTTCGCGTGAAGCAGCACGTCTCCGTGGAGATTCCGCCCGAGGCGATCGAGCGAGAGGGGGCGACGCTCAAGCTCCTCGGCTTCGTGCCGAACGACTTCGACTACGGCAAGGAGATGTTCGCGCTGCTCGAGTCGCAGCTCGCGGGGTACTACGAGCCGGAGGACGGCACGATGTACATGGCCTCCGATCTCGACGGCATGAACGCGGAGGCGACCTTGGCGCACGAGCTCGTGCACGCGCTTCAGGATCAGCACTGGGATCTGAAGAAGCGCAGCAAGTACAAGCCGGGCGAGAGCGATCGCTCGGGCGCCCTCGCGGCGATGGCAGAAGGGGACGCGACGAGCGCGATGGCCGACTACATCGTCTCGAAGATGGATCCGTCGCGGACCGCGCTCGACGTGCCGGAGGAGGTGTTCACCGAGCAGGTGATCGGCTCGATGAACACCGGCGACTCGGCGCGTGCGCCCCACATCATGCGAACGTCGCTTGTGGCGCCGTACGTCGATGGCCTCGTCTTCATCAACCGCCTGCGACGCGCCGGCGGGTGGGCGGCGGTGAACGACGCGTGGGAGCACCTGCCGGAGACGACCGAGCAGATGCTCCACCCGGACAAGTGGCTCAAGAAGGAGCCGGCGATCGCGGTGGCACGCCCGACGGCGGCGGCGCTCGGTCAGGGGTTTTCGATGGTCGACGAGGACACGTACGGCGAGCAGCAGATGCGCCTCATGTTCGAGGAGTGGATGATGCGCGACGAGGCGAAGTCGGCCGCCGCAGGATGGGGCGGCGATCGTGGCGCGATCTGGACCGGCGGCGGGAAGACCGCGATCGCCGTGCATGTGAGGTACGACGCGAGCGCCGGCGCGACGAAGGACGCCCTGGCGGAGCGCGCGTTCCAATCCGTCGGCGCGGGGCTCGGCAAGCTCGGCACCGCGAAGCGCGAGAGCGGATTCGTCTGCGTGGAACGCGCCGACCTCGGGCCGCTCGCCGTGCACCGCGACGGACGCGAGCTCGTCATCGTCGCGGGGCCGGCCACGATCGCCGCCAAATCGACGGCGGCCGGGACCTGCGCGACCGCGAAGGCGTGGGCGCGGGAGGTCGCGAAGAACCCGTAGCGCCGCGCGCCTCCTGGATCGACCGCACCGGAAAGATCCGCCTCGCCGCGACGTAGTGGCGTCATTTCCATCAGTTGGAGCAGGTGCGACCTTTGCTTACATGTGCGCCATGCGCCGCTCCCTCCTCTCGCTCCTCCCTCTTCTCATGACCGCCGCCTGCGGAGCTGCGCCTGCGGGCAACGCCGAGCAGGGGGACGAGGCGGTGGTGACCGCGGCCAAGACGCTGTTCGAAGGGCAGGTGCCCGCGGGCGTCACGAAGTTCCCGATCGTCCTCGAGCACGGCTTCGCGGCGTCGGCGGAGGCGTCGAGCATTTGGAAGTTCGACGGCGTCGTCGCGGATCTCACGGCGGCCGGTCACGTGCTTGTGGTGGCCGACGAAGTGCAGCCCTTCGACGGCGCGGCGGCGCGCGCGGCGACGATGGAGACGACGCTGCGTCGCGTGAAGGCGCAGTGCGAGGCGATCGCCGGCTGCGACGCGAGCGGCGTTCACGTCATCGCGCACTCCTTCGGGGGCCTGCACGCGCGCGAGTACATTCGCCTGCACCCGCCGAGCGCCGCGGCGCGCGAGGGATTGCCGCGCGTCGTCTCGCTCACGACCGTATCGACGCCGAACCGTGGGACGAACATCGCGGACTTCGGCCTGTCGATGATCGGCGCGTTCAAGGAGCATCCGACGCTCGAGGCGATCGCGGTGTCGGATCTCGACAAGCTCGCCGGCCTGATCGGGAGGACGTTCACGAAGGAGGAGCTGGTCTCCGATCCGCACGTCGAGGCGGCGCTCCACGATCTCTCGGAGGCGAACGCCGACGCCTTCGCCGCGTCCCATCCCGCCGATCCGGACGTCGCGTACTTCGCGTGGGCCGGCGTGAGCGAGAACCCCAACGTCGTCCTTCATCCCTTCCATCCCGAGCGCATCACGAAGGCGATGCCCGTCGACTGCGGAAGCGCGACGTTCGCGTTCCAGAACCGCGCGTTCTCCACCGACGTGATCCTCGACGCCGCGCACGACGTGACCGGGCACTTCTTCTCCGGCGAGCCGAACGACGGCATGGCGACGGTCGCGAGCGCGAAAGGCCTGCCCGGCGCGCGCTTCATGGGCTGCGTGCCGGCCGACCACTTGGCCGAGGTCGGCCACACCACCGCCGCCAAGCGTGCGTGGACTGGGTTCGATCACAAAACCTTCTACCGGTTCGTCGCCGGCGGCCTGGCGGCGATCGAGACTCGCTGAGGACCTCGTCGGCCGCGCCGCGAAAGAGCGACGAGAGACCCGAAAAAACAGCCTAGTTGGGTCTCACAACACCCATGGTCGAGCTGTAGGGTGCGCGTTTCTCGTGCGGTTTTCGTGGGGCACGTGCCTTGCGATGGCGCGTGCGTCTCGAAAACCTGGAGAGGTGGAATATGCGTTCTATCGTGGTGGGAATCGCGCTTGGTCTGTCGATGGTGGGAATCGCGTGCGGGGGCAGCAACAAGGAGGCCTCGAGCGCGGAGTCGACGAAGGCCGACCTCGGCCCGATGGACGAGCTGAAGGGCATCCAGGTCGATCTCGATGCCGATGTAAAGGGGCTCACGAAGCCGATCGAGGACACGCAGGTCGTCATCGACAAGCTCACGAGCATGCCGAAGCGCCTCGGCATGAGCGCCGGCGCGGTGATGGGCATGGCGAAGGGCACCTTCGACAACGGCAAGGTCGACGTGAAGGTGGACGGCAACGTCACCGCCGAAGCGAAGGCGGAGCTCGAGGCGACGCTGAAGCAGCTGAACGAGATCGTCATCGCCCTCAAGGCGACGCCCGACAAGGTCGCGGCGCTCACCAAGAGGCTCGCGGTCGTGACGGCCAAAGTGCCGCTGCTCGCGACGAAGGTGAGCACGGGCGCGACGGCCACGATGTCGAACCCGTTCGGCAGCGCCGACGGCAAGGCGAAGGCGAAGGCCGATCTCGACAACCTCGAGAAGGTGAAGGCCGACATCAACGTGTCGGTCGCCGACACGCAGAAGAAGATCACCGGGATCCCCGCGCTCGCGACGGGCGCGCTTGGCAAGCTGACCGCGGCGTTTGCGGCGGGCTGAGACGATCCGCCGGGTCGCTTCCGATCATCTTCCGATCATCTTCCGATCATCTTCCGATCATCTTCCGATCAGGAAAGGCAGACCTGACGCACCAGGTGCAGGCCCGCGTACGCCGCGAGGGTCTGTATCTGGTGCCGATCGCCGGCGAAGTGTCGCTCCTTGACGGTGGTGGCGCCCGCCGCCGCGACCGCGACGAAGACGGTACCGACCGGCTTCTCCGCGCTGCCGCCGGTGGGGCCCGCGACGCCGGTGAGCGCGAGGGCGATGTCGGCGCCGGAGACGCGCTTGACGCCCTCGGCCATCGCGGCGGCGACCTCGGGGCTGACCGCGCCGTGCCCGCGCAGCGCGTCTTCTTCGACGCCGAGGATGCGCGTCTTGGCGCTGTTCGCGTAGGTGACCGCGTCGACGAGCAGGAAATCGCTCGCGCCCGGCTCGCGCGTGAGCATGTGGCCGACGAGGCCCCCGGTGCACGACTCCGCGATCGCGAGCGTGTAGCCCTTCGTGCGGAGCTGCCGGCCGAGGACGCCGGCGAACGTGTCCTCGCCCTCGCCGTAGATGACGTCGGCGAGCCGTCCCTTCACCACCACGGTCGCGCGCTCGCATAGATCGCGCGCGGCGGCTTGGGCGGGGGCGCGCGCGAGGACCTTCACTTCGATCTCGGGAAAGTGCGCGCGGTAGCCGACGGTGACCCCTGGAAACGCGGATTCGATCCCGGTGAGGCGCTCGCCGACTGCGCTCTCGGGGAGGCCGAACGTGCGGAGGCGCAGCTGGTAGCTGGTGCGCGGAGCGAGCGAGCGGACGCGCGGGATGATTTGCTCGTCGAACATCCTCGTCATCTCCCGCGGGACGCCGGGCATGAAGAAGGCGCGGCACTCGCCGATCGTCACGGAGAAGCCGGGCGCGGTGCCGACGGGGTTCGGCAGGATCTCGGCGCCCTCGGGGAATTCGGCCTGTTTGGCGTTGGACTCCGTCATCGTGCGGCCGGCCTTCTCGAAGCGGCGGCGGATCGCCTCGAGCGACGCGTCGTCACGGACGAGACGCGCGCCGATCGCGGTAGCGACGGCCTCGGTCGTGAGATCGTCGGTCGTCGGGCCGAGGCCTCCCGTGCACACGAGCAGCCGCACGGATTTGGCGAGGCGCTGGAGCGTCGCGACGATGCGCGTGCGATCGTCGTCGACGACGACGTCCTCGATGACCTCGAAGCCTTCGTCGGTGAGCGCCGACGCGAGCCAGGCCGAGTTGGTGTTGACGAGCTCCCCCCGGGTGAGCTCGGTCCCGATGCACAGAACCGCGCACGTCATAGGACCGCCCATCCTAGCACTCCAGGACCGAAATCAAGCCCGATCGGCTGACCCCTCGCGCGGTCAGTGGGGCGCGGGCGGATCGTAGGCGCAGCGAAAGCCGACGCGGGCATCGGCGAGTGCGGGGTCGAGCTCGAGCCAGCTCCATGTGCGCAGGTCGGTCGCGAGCGCGCTCGCATAGGAGCCGCCGCGCGCATAGGCGAAGCGTCGGCCCTCCGAGACGACCGCGGTGCCGGCCACCCATTCGGCCACGTTTCCTGCCAGATCATGGATGTGCGACGGCGTGTCGCCTTCGGGGTGCGTGCCGACGGTGTCGGGCTCGAGGCCTCCGGTCGCGCAGGGGCCGACGCTTAGACCCCACGCCGCGCGCCGGCACACCGCGCCCGTGTTCCCCCACGGATACCTCCAGGCGATCGCGCCGGCGGCCGCGGCCAGCCATTCGTCGTCGGTCGGGAGCCGCCCGCCGCGGGCCGTGCGGCAGAACTCTTCGGCCGTCGCGCGCGTCATGCCGCTCGCCGCTCGCGCCAAATCGGTCGTGGCCCGCGGGTCGATGGCGCCGACCGTGACCTCGAACGCGTCGAGCTCGAAGGCGCGCACGTTGATCGTGCGCGGCACGACGCGCCCCTCGGCCTCCCAATCACTCGGTCCGACGACGAGCTCGGTGGCGGGCACCGGCACGCGGACGAGGGGCGCGTCGCAGCCGCGCGGCGTGGACGCGAGCGGCGCAGGGCAACCGTGCTCGGGCAAGCACCTCGCGCCGCGGCGGACGAAGCCATTTGCACACTGCACATAATTGTCCCCGGCCCGCGTTCGCGACAAGAGCCAGAGTCCCCCCACCGCGGCCGCGACGACGAGCGCGGCCGCGACGGTCACGCGCAGGTTCATGCGACGCGAACGTCGAGGACGCCGACGCCGGCCACCTCGATCGCGAGAGCGTCCCCGGAGATGAGCGGCCCCACGCCCTCCGGTGTCCCGGTCACCAAGAGGTCGCCAGGCTCGAGCGTCATCACGCGGCTGGCGTAAGCGAGGAGCGTCGCCACGTCGAAGAGCATGTCGCTCGTCGGCGCGTCTTGCCGCACCTTGCCGTTCACGCGGCAGATGACGCGGCTCTTCGCCGGATCGAGCTCGGTCTCGATCCACGGGCCGGTCGGGCAGAAGGTGTCGAAGCCCTTCGCGCGCGTCCACTGGCCGTCCTTCTTCTGGAGATCGCGCGCGGTGATGTCGCCGACGCACGTGTAGCCGAAGACGAGGCTCATCGCGTCGGCCGCCGCGACGTTGCGGCCACGCGCGCCCACGACGACACCGAGCTCCGCCTCGTGCTCGATCTTCTCGCTGTCCGATTTCGGCGGCAGGACGATCGCGTCGCCGGGCCCGATGAGCGCGCTCGGCGGCTTGAAGAACAGGAGCGGCTCCTTCGGTGGCTCGTTGCCGAGCTCCTTCGCGTGCGCCGCGTAGTTTCGACCGATGCAAATGATCTTCGACGGCCGCACCGGGCACACGAGATCCTTCGCGTCGAAGGGACGCGCGGGTCCGACCTCGACGCGCGAGATCCACGGCGAACGCGCCAGTGGATGCGCGCGGTCTCCTTCGAGGCGCGCGTACGTCGGCTCGCCATCGAGCATGACGCGGGCGAAGCGCATCAGCGGATCACTTGATGCCGGGCTGAGCGACCGGAGCGGGTTGGCAGTCGAGCGTCACGCCGTTGCTCGCGTACGAAAATCCATCGCCGTTGCCCCGCCAGGTGCCCGCGGGCTGCCCGTTGTCGGTCACCTTACCGGTGCACGTGATGATGACCGTGGTCTGCTGGTCGCCGAGGACGCAGGCGCCGTTCTTCGTCGTGAGCGAGAGCTTCAGGTCCTTGATGGGCTGCCCGCTCGACGTGCCGTTGCACAAGTAGACGACGTCGCACCTCACGCACGCGCCGGTGACCGTTGTTCCACCGCCGCCCGAGCCCGAGGGATCTTGCGACGGCGGAGCCGGGTCTTGCGACGCGGGCGGAGATTCGGGATTGCCAGCGCCTTCGCGTCCTCCGGGAGCCGGCTCTCGACCGCCCGAGCCGGCTTTTTCGGGGCTCTCGGTGGTGGTCGAGGGCACCGGGCCCGACGACCCCCCGCCGCACGCCGAGGCGAAGACCACGGACGCCGCCAGGACCGGCAGACAAACGAGGAACGCAGAACGCGCCATGGTCTTCTCCTCCACCGTTCTCAGTATAGCGCGTGGATCAGAAGTAGTAGAACGCGGCGATGTTGTTGACGAAGAGCGCCCAGGGGTCGCTCTGGACGTTCGTGCTGAACGTCGTCGTCCCGTCCGACGCGCTGACCGTCGCACCGTTGGCCGGCGTGGTCTTCGCCTTGTAGGCGACGCGGTGGAAGGCGAGGCCGACGCTGCCTTCGAGCGAGAGCTCCGGGAGACCGATGAAGCCGAAGTGGATCTCGGCCCCGACGCGAGCGCCGAGGTCGAACCGGAAGCCCGAGAGATCGATGTCCGGGGCGTTGGTCGCCTTGATCGTCCCGTTCGTGAAGCCGATGTTGAACTCCGGGATCGCGAGGAACGAGTAGTGCTTGCCGTGCGTGAGGGCGATGGGCACGCCGCCGTGGAGCACCATTCCGAACGCGCTCGGTTTGTCGGTGGTCGTCGTGGTGCCGCCGTTCACGGTCTCGCTAGAGCCGCCGGCGACGCCGAGGCCGAGGCCGCCGTCGATGCCGATCATGCGACTCAGCCAGTAGCGAACGCCGATGACTGGCGCCGAGACGTTGCCCTGCGCGATGCCGAGGCCGTTCGCGCCGTTGGTGACGTTCGCGATCGGCAGCTGCGACACGCCGAAGTAGCCGACGGCGAAGCGCCCGATGAAGCGCTCGTGATCGGGGGTGTTGTCGTCGATCTTGACGACCGCGGCGCCGGCGGGCGCGGTGCCGGTCGACGTGACCACCGGCGGCGTCGACGTCGACACGGAGCCGGTCGCTTGCGCGTCCTGCGCGTACGCACGCGCGCTCAGGCCCAACAGCAACACGGCCGCATGCGCGGCAACGACGAGTCCTCGGTTCCTCATGATGATCGCCTCCGGTTTCCCAGGGTCGACAAAAGCCACAGCGCCGCGGGTGGGGCCAAGTTCCTCACCGTCGGGGCGTCACGGGACCTCGGATCGAATTCGGCTAGAGTGAGGTGGAGGATGCGACGAGGGGTCACGGCCGCGTTGGCGATCGCTGCGATTTTTGGCGCGGCGACGATCCCCGGCTGCGGGCGCGGTGACCCGATCGACGAGCGCGTCGGAAGCGCTGCCAGCGCGATTCAAGGAGGAGACGTCGACGCCGCGCATCCCTTCGCGGTCGGCGTCTGCGGGGTCGCGGCGGGACCCGGGCAGTGCCAGCTCGTTTGCTCCGGCACGCTCATCGCGCCGAACCTGGTCGTGACCGCGCGACACTGCGTGGACGACTCGACGTCGCAAACCGATTGCGCGACGGCGACGTGGAGCGGCCATCGCTACACGTCCGCGGACCAGTACTACGTGACGACGAGCAAGGATCTCTACCAGGCCACCACCGGCTGGCACCGCGTCGCGGCGATCCGAACGCCAGAGACGACGTCACTCTGCGGCGCCGACCTCGCGCTCCTCATCCTTCAGGACACGGTCGCGAGCACCGAGGCGACGCCCGCCACCCCCGCCATCGCCTACCCGCTCACCGATCGCGCGCATTACCCGAGCCTCGCGGAGACGGCGATCGGCTACGGCATCACGCAGCCGGGGACGAACACAGAAGGCACACGGCACATCCGCACCGGCGTCGCCATCCAATGCATCCCCGGCGACACGGCGATCGATTGCGATCCGAAGCTCGCGTTCGCAGGGAGCGCCGGAGAGTTTCTGGTGGGCGATGCGACGTGCGACGGCGACAGCGGCGGCGGCGCGTTCGAGCAAGCGGCGTTCACGGCGGGGAGCTTCGTCGTCCTCGGCGCGCTCTCGCGGGGCGGCGTGAGCGTCGACGGCAAGAGTTGCATTGGCGGCGTCTACACGCGCTTCGACGGGTGGCGTTCGTTCATCGCCGGCGTCGGTGTGGAAGCGGCGCAACGCGGCGCGTATCCGAGCCCGGCGTGGACGACGCTTCCGGCCGACGCGGGCGCCGCCGACGCCGCTCCGGACGCGAACACCTCACCGAGCACGCCGTCCACGCACGGCTGCGCCGTCGTGCGCTATTCATCTGTTCCGTATCAACCCTTCGCGCTCGGCATGCTCCTGTGGTGTCTGCGGCGCTGGAATTGCACACGAAAGCGGACGCAATTCCGACGGGCTGTCGGAAAGAAGACAGGCTATTGTTAAGAAATCCATGCGGTTTCGCGTCTCCCGCGCGCGCATGGACCTTGCTCCGTCATCGAACCCAGAGATGAGCCCCGTCCCCCACGCCGACCTCCGTCATCGCGCGCGCTTCGAAGCGTTGCGGACGCAGATGTTCGACGAGATGGCCCAGGCCGTCGCGCGCTGGAAGATGTGGGGCATCGTCCCGTTCAACGTCGCGACGCTGCTCGTCCTCATTCTCCGCGGCGCGCCGCCGGGCCGCGCGCTCGTACAGAGCGCCGCCGTGCTCATCTCGATCGGCCTGCTCGTTCAGCAAGTCCGGAGCCCGCGGCGTGCGTGCTCGGCCCCGAGCGGGATGATGATCGGGACGCTGCTCTTCCTCGTCTCGATCGGCAACACCGGCGGCTTCGCCAGCCCGATGCTGATCACCGGGATGCCGATCATCGTGGGCGCGACGCTCACGCCGATCTCGCAGCGCGCGCGGCGCATCATCCTCTTCACGATGGTCGGCGGTCTGACGATCTTCGCGATCGCGTCGCGCACCTTCCTCGGTGAGCTCGCGCCGCCGCTCGTCCCGACCGGCCCGCTGCCGACGCCGGAGTTCGTGTTCCTGGCGGCCATGAGCGTCGCGTTCGTCGGCAAGTCGATCTATTCGGCAGGCCGCCGCATCTCGTTCCTCTACGAGCGCGTCGCGCTGGAGCTCGCCACCCGTCGCGAAGAAGCGTGCACCGACACCGAGGACCGAACGCGCGCGCTCGAGGGCATCGCGGCGCGCCTCGCGCACGAGGTGAAGAACCCGCTCGCCGCGATCAAGGGCCTGTCGACGCTGATGGCGCGCCAGGCGACCGATCCGAAGACGGCGGAGCGGCTCTCGATCGTCGCGGCCGAGACCGATCGGTTGCAGTCTATCGTCGACGGCTTCCTCTCGTTCTCGCGCGGCCTCGACGAGCTGAACCTCGGCCCGACGCGCCCCTTCGAGATCGCGCGCGAGCTGTCGGTGCTCCTCGAGACGCGCGCGACCGAGCTCGGCGTCACGCTCGCCGTCACCGGCAACGAGGAGTTCGTCCTCAACGCCGACAACCGCAAGCTCCGTCAGGCGCTCCTCAACCTCGTCTTGAACGCGATGCAGGCGTCGCCGACCGGCGAGACCGTGACCGTCGAGATCGCCAAGTCGTGCGGCTGGGGCGCGTGCATCAAAGTGAGCGATCGCGGCGCCGGCATGTCGACCGAGGTGCTCGATCGCATCCGCAAGCCGTACTACACGACGCGCAAAGGAGGCTCCGGCCTCGGCATCGCCGTCGCGCGCGGCCTCATCGAGCAGCATGGCGGCAAGCTCGAGTACGAGAGCCACGTCGGCCAGGGCACCGTCGCGCGGATCGAGCTGCCGGTGTGCGCCCTCAAGGCGAAGGCCGCCAAGCGCCTGCCCAACCCGTGTCGCGACGAGTCCGAGCCCGAGGTCGGCGCGGCTCCGGCCACGGCGGCGACCAAGCTGCCCGAGACGCCCGCCGCGTCGTGAGACGACCATGAGTCGAGTCCTCGTCATCGATGACGACGCGTCGCTCCGGTACACGCTGGAGGCCGTGCTCAGCGATGGCGGGCTCACGGTCGAAGTGCAGGACGGCGGCGCGAAGGGCGTCGCGGCGTTCGAGGCGCGCGGCGCAGACGTCGTCGTGACCGATCTCGCGATGCCCGACGTCGACGGGATGAAGGTGCTCGAGCAGATGCGCGCGCTCGATCCGGGCGTGCCGGTGCTCATGCTCACGGCGCACGGCTCCGAGCGCGTGGCGGTGGCGGCGATGAAGGCGGGCGCGTGGGACTACATCCCCAAGCCCTTCGATCCCGACGAGCTCGTCCTCGCCGTGAAGCGCGCGATCGAGACGCGCGAGCTGCGGTTGCAGAATGCACGTTTACGGACGGAGAACGCGCTGGGCCGCGCCATCGCGACGCGCAGCCCGGCGATGCAGCGCGTGCTCGACATGGTCGCGCGCGTCGCGCCCAAGGACGTGACAGTGCTCCTCACCGGCGAGAGCGGCGCCGGCAAGGACGTGATGGCGACGGCACTTCACGCGCACTCGCGGCGCGCCGACAAGCCGTTCATTCGCTTCAACGCCGCCGCGATCCCGAGCGAGCTCGCCGAGGCGGAGCTCTTCGGCCACACGAAGGGCGCGTTCACCGGCGCCGTCAACGCGCGCGTCGGCTACTTCCATCAAGCCGAGCACGGCACCCTCTTCATCGACGAGATCGGCGAGCTGCCGCTGGCGATGCAGGCCAAGATTCTCCGCGCACTCCAGTCGGGCGAGGTGCAGCCGGTCGGCGGACGCACCGAAAAGGTCGACGTCCGCCTCGTCGCCGCGACCAACCGCGATCTCGCCGCCGAGGCCAAGGCCGGGCGCTTCCGCGAGGACTTGTTCTACCGCCTCAACGTCGTCCCGATCCGTGTCCCTCCGCTGCGCGAGCGCGTCGAGGACATCGACCCGCTCGTCGCCACCTTCGTGCGCTCGTACGCCGATCGGTACGGGATGGGGCAGGTCGACGTGGAGCCGGCGCTGGTCGAGGCGTTCCGCGTACACCAGTGGCCCGGCAACGTGCGGGAGCTCGAGAACACGATCGCGCGCCTCCTCGCGCTCGCGCCGGACGATCGCCTCACGCTCGCGCTTTGGCGATCGCTCGAAGACCCGCGCGACAAAGGCTCCGGCCAGCGGCTCTCGAACGCGATCGGCGATCCGGGCCCCAGCCACCCGCTACGCGGGCGTGTCGAGGGCTTCGAGCGCAGCATCATCGCCGCCGAGTTCGAGGCGGCGACCAAGAACCAGAGCGAGACGGCGCGGCGGCTCGGCGTGTCGCGACCGGCGCTCATCGAGAAGCTCCACAAGTACGGCCTCATCGAGCGCTGAAGGCGCTTGCGTCGCGCGCGGCATTTTGGGAAAGATCCCCGTGCGATGGCGCGGCGGACCCTCCTTCGGCAGAGAGCGTGGGGCGAGGTCATCCTCGAGCGGCTCGAGGAGACATACGTTCCGCCGGAGCTGACGCGTCACGTGCGCGCGTTCAAGTCTGCGCAAGGAGGTCTCGCGACGGCAACTCGACGCGCGCACCTCGCGCGCGAGCGACGCGACGCCGCGCTGTCCGCGGTGGGACGCGCGGACGGCTCGCTCGAGCGCGCGGTGCTCACGCTCGGCAAGCGAATGGCTGCGGCGGGGCTGGGTCCGGAGAAGGACGCGTTCGCCGGTGTCTCGCCGATGCGCCCGTCGCAGATCGTCGCCCTCGAGCCGGTCCGCGCTGCCGCCGAGGTGCAGCGAATCGTGCTCCGCCTCAAGAAGGTGAAGATGCCCGCGACGGTTCGCAAGGCGCTCGGCGCGTGCGCGGACGCGGCGCGCGGCATCGCGACGGCGAGCGGGCGAGCGGCGGCCGCACAAAAAGAGTACGCGCGGGCGATCGACGCGCGCGACGGCCTCCTCCACAAATGGACGACCGCCCTCGCGCGCCTTCGTCGACGCGCCGAGCATGTCTGGCGCGAGAACCCCGACAACCTCGCGCGCGTCTTCTCGGAGCTCGACGCGGACGAGCCGGAGACGATCTTCGATCTGCGCCCCGCGTTGCCGAACCTGATGAACGGCGTTCACACGAACTGAGCGTCAGGGGCGTTTCGCTCGGCTGCGCTTCGCTCCACTCAGTTCGTGCAGGTCACCGTGATCGGGTTGGTCCGGAGCTTGGTGCCGGAAGGTACGCCGGTGCCGATGACCGCGATCTCGACGATGTACTGCTTGCCGCACGAGAGGACCTGGCACCCGTTGGCGGGGTTCAGGCTGCCGCTGGTCTTCACGAGGTTGACGACCGCGCTGCCGCCCGGGGGGATCGCCGGCACACCGTTCTTGTCGAAGTTGTAGCCGGCGACGACTTTGCCCGAGCCTTGATCGAGGAACGCGCCTCCGCTGACGGCGCCCGGTCCCACCGTCGCGGTCGTACCGTTGGTGAGCGTGAGCGTCCCGATCATCGTGACGGGATCGTTGGCGATCGGCGGCTGGCAGGCCTCGGAGAGCTGCGTGATCGATATCTTCGCGTCGACGCGGCCGCCTGACGAGGCGTCCCCGCTCCCGCTGGTCCCGCTCGTCCCGCTGGTCCCGCTGGTCCCGCTGGTCCCACTGGTCCCGCTCGTCCCACTGCTTCCGCTGCTCGTCGCGTCTCCGTTCGCGCCTCCATCGGACGAGCCGCCGTCGTCGGAAGGGGGCTCCCCGCCGATGGTGGTCGTCGAGCCGGAGCACGCCGCGACCACGAGCACATGCGCGAGCGACAGAAGAAGAACCCGGGCCGAAACGTGGGGTGTGCGCAGGCGCATGGGTCGAGTATGACACGTGTCGGCGCGCACGGCGCTTGCACTGGAGCTGGCATGGAACCCATCAAGAGGATTCTCGTTCCCGTGGACTTCGACCATTTCAGCGGGGCGGCGCTCGATACGGCGATCCGCTTCGCGAAGAATCTGCAGGCGAGCATCACGATCTTGCACGTCGAGCCCTTCCGTCTGGGGAACGTCCCGCAGGAGCTGTTCTACGACGGACCGAACCCGTCCAGTCGCGCGCGCACGACGGCGCGCGACGCGTTGGCGCGGTTGGCGGAAGCGAAGGCCTCTTCCGGCGTTCCCATCGACACGGAGCTGCGCGAGGGCATCGTGTGGGACGAGATCCTCGGCGCCGCGCGTCACCTAGGCGCGGAGCTGATCGTGATGGGAACTCACGGACGTACGGGCATCGCGCGAGGCCTGCTCGGCAGCGTCGCGGAGCACGTCGTTCGCCATGCGCACATCCCCGTGATGACCGTGCGCGCCGACGCGACGTGACCCGCCGCGCGATCCTCGCGCTCGCGTTGCTCGCGACGGCGGCGAGTCTCCTTGTCGTCGGCTGTCCCAAAGGAGGAGCGCGTACGAGCTCGCGGCCGCGCGTGGTCTCGCTCTCGCCGTCGACGACCGAGGCGCTCTTCGCGATCGGCGCAGGCAGCGCGATGGTGGGGCGCTCGCGGTACTGCGACTACCCGGCGGAGGCGCTCGCGCTGCCGCAGGTCGGCGGGTACGTGGATCCGAACCAAGAAGCGATCCTCGCGCTCGAGCCTTCGCTGGTCACCGGCGCGCGCGGGCCGTCGGGGAGCGGCGTCGTGGACGCGCTCGGCGCGCGCGGCATCGCCACGTTCTTTCCGGAGACCGAATCGTTCGCGGAGATCGACGCGATGATCCTCGGCCTCGGCAATCGCACCTCCCACGCGGAGGGCGCGCGCGCGCTGGTCGATCGCATGCACGCGCGCATCGCGGCGGTGGAGGCGGCGACGGCAGGACGGCCTCGCAAGAAGGCGCTGCTCGTCTTCGGCCTCGAGCCGATCGTCGTCGCGGGGCCGCGCTCGTTCCCCGACGAGATGCTCGCCCACGCCGGCGCCGTCAACGTGATCGTCGACGGAAAGGGGTATCCGACGATCGGCATCGAGACCGCGCTCCGCCTCGATCCGGACGTCGTCCTCAACGCGGCGATCGCGGAGGCCCACGGCGCCGAACGGATCACAACGGCGACGCCCGGCTGGCGAGAGCTACGCGCGGTGAAAGAAGGGCGCGTCGTCGCGCTGACGGACGAGGCGGTGCTGCGGCCCGGTCCGCGCATCGGCGAGGGCCTCGCGCAGCTCGCGCGCGCGGTGCACCCGGAGGCGAAGGTCCCGTGACGGCGCGCGTCCCCAAGGTCCGCATCGATCAGCTCCTCGTCACGCGCGGACTCGCGGAGACGCGCGCGCGCGCACAAGCGATGATCCTCGCGGGCAACGTCCGGGTCGGCGACGCGCGCGTCGACAAAGCGGGCGCCACGGTCCCCGAGGACGCGCTCGTCGAGGTGAAAGGAGCAGCGCACCCGTACGTCTCGCGGGGCGGCGTCAAGCTCGCGGGCGCCCTCGACGCGTTCGCGATGAAGGTCGACGAGCTGGTGTGCCTCGACCTCGGCGCGTCGACCGGCGGCTTCACCGACTGCCTCCTCCAGCGCGGCGCGGCACGCGTCTTCGCGGTCGACGTCGGCTACGGACAGCTCGCGCACAAGCTGCGCGTCGATCCTCGCGTCGGCGTGATGGAGCGCACCAACGCGCGAACCCTCGAGCCCGCGGCGCTCGGCGGCGAGGTCGATCTCACGGTGGTCGACGCATCGTTCATCGGCCTCGGCAAGCTGATGGAGGCCGTCGCCCGCTGCACCAAGGAAGGCGGCGAGCTCGTCGCCTTGATCAAGCCGCAGTTCGAGGTCGGTCGCGAAGAAGCGACGCGCGGAAAGGGCGTCGTCCGCGACGAGGAGGTCCGTCGCGCCGCGATCGGCGCCGCCGTCGCCGAGGTGCGCGAAGCCGGCTTCGAGATCGTCGGCGAGGCCGACTGCGTCATCGAGGGGCCCAAGGGCAACCGTGAGGCCTTCGTCCGCGCGAGACGCGTCGGCCGTGGTATTCGTCCTTCCGCTTCATGACCAAGAAGCCGTCCCTCGGAGCCATCTTCCTCACGGTGTTCCTGGACCTCCTCGGGTTCGGCCTCGTGCTGCCGTTCTTGGCCGAAGAGGCGCGAGACGGGTTTCACACGAGCGCCTTCGTCGGCACGCTCCTCGCGGCCGTCTACTCGCTCATGCAGTTCCTCTTCGTGCCGGTGTGGGGACGGCTCTCCGATCGCATCGGCCGGCGCCCGGTCATCGTCGTGTCGGTGGCGGCTACGTTCGTCGGCATGGCCGGCCTCGGCATCGCGCTCGGGTGGTCGAACAGCGTCGTGTGGCTCTTCGTCGCGCGCATCTGGAGCGGCATCGCGACGGCGAACCTCGGCACGGCGAGCGCGTACATCGCCGACGTGACGGCCCCCGAAGATCGCGCGCGCGGCATGGGGCTCATCGGGATGGCGTTCGGCCTCGGCTTCATCCTGGGCCCCGGCATCGGCGGCGCGCTCAGCGACATCACGATCAACGGCCGCCACGGGCCCCTCGCGTGCTTCGCGGCGGCGGCGCTCAGCGTCGTGAACTTCGTCTGGGTCCAAGTGGGCCTCCCCGAGTCGCTGCCGAAAGAGAAGCGCACCGTCAGCGCGCGCCGCCTCGTTCCGCTCGACGTGAGGGCCGCGCGCGAGGCGTTCGCGCGTCCGGGCGTTGCACTGTGCGTACTCGTGAATTTCCTGATCGTGCTGAGCTTCACGAACCTCGACCAGACGTTCCGCTTCTACAACAAGGACGTCTTCCAGATGTCGCCCGTCGAGACCGGCCTCGTGCTCGCGGGGGTCGGTGTCATGGCGGCGCTCGTGCAGGGCGGGATGATTCGGCCGCTGTCGAAGCGCTTCGGCGAGGTGCCGCTCATCGTCACCGGCGTCTCGCTCCAGGCCATCGCCTTCGCGGGGATCGCGTGGGCGCCGTCGGTCGGCGTGAAGGCGCTCTTCGCCGCGATGGCGCTCCTCGCCGTGGGGAACGGCCTCACGCAGCCGAGCACGTCGGCGTACGTCTCGAAGCGCGCGGATCCGGCGGCGCAGGGCAACACGCTCGGCACCAACCAATCGGCGGCCAGCCTCGCGCGCACGTTCGGCCCTGCGCTGGGCGGATGGCTCTATGGAGAGGTCGGCCCGCGCTCGCCGTACGTCGTCGCCGCCGCGGGAATGGCGGTGGCCCTGGTCTTCGCGCTGCAGCTCTCACGCGAGCGCGCGACCAACGGCTGAGCAACCTCGGCCTTCACGAGGAGTGCGGCAGGACGAGGACCCACACGTCGTAGAGCGCGTGTGTCCAGACCGCCGCCGCGAAGCCGCGCGTCGTGTAGATGAGCGTGAGCGCGAGGCCGAGGAACATCCGGAACGTGAACGACGTGAGCTGGAACGCGTCGCCGTACGCACCGAGGTAGTGCACGCCGCTGAAGAGCGCGGCGGCGACGGCGGCCCAGACGAACATCAGCGTCATCGCGCGGAACGATGGCCGCGAACCGACGGTGAACGGGTTGTACTTCTCGCGCGCGACGAGCCACACGAGGAGCTTGGCACCGGCACCAAAGAGAATGACGCGGAAGGCGAGCTCTTCGTAGAAGCCCGCGCCGAGCGACATGACGAGGCCGACGAGCGGGCCCTGCTCTTTGATGTTACCGGCGAACATCTTCTCGACGACGAAGCCCGCCGCGAAGCGCATCAGGAACGCGTAGAGGACGCCCTCCAGCGCGATCTGCAGGAATTTTCGGGGTCGCAGCGCCTGGCCGCGGCCGACGAACCAAAAGACCGTCGCGAACGCGAGGCCGATGCCGGCGGTGATGCCGACGTACGCCGTCCGATCCCCCTCGGCGAGCTTGAGGAGCGGCGCGGTGACGATGTCCGTCGCGTTCTGGACGCGGAGAAAGACGACGCCCACGTGGTACGCGAGGAAGATGGGCAATGTGAGGCCGAGATCGACCCACGCCCCCGGCTTGTCGGAGAGCTTGCCCGTCGCCGCTGCACCGCCGAGGTCGGCCATTCGTCTTTACGCCTCGCTCCGATCGAGCATACCCGTCGACAGGTGAGCGCGCGAACGTCCAGCCCTATTCCCGCCGCCGCGGTCGCTCGAGGCCTGACCGGAAAAGCCCGTCAGGCCTTTCCCGTCAAGAGAGCTTCGCTCCGCTGCGCTTCGCTCCACTCAAGGGCTCGGCCGCAGGCGGTACACGATGACGAGGACGACGATGATCCAAAGGACGACGCTAAGGACGAGCGGAACGTCGCGGAGCATCTCTTGCGTCGGCGACTCGGCCTTGAGGCCTCTCCCGGCGCGCCCCGAGACGAGGAAGAGGAAGCGCACGATCCCGAAGACGACGAACGGCGCCGTCAGCCAAAGGTAGTTCGTGTTGAAGAACGCGCGCGTCGCGGCGTCGAGCGTGTAGGCGACGTAGGTCACGGTGGTCGCGGCGCCCGTAACGGCGAGCGCGACGTTGAGAGCGGCCGGGCTGTAGGCCTCGAGCGCCGAGCGCTGCTTGCCCGCGTTCTCGCTCGCGAGCTCGTGGCGGCGCTTGCCGAAGCCGAGGAAGAGCGCGATGCCCGCGGTGCAGGCGAGCATGTAGCCGCTGACCGTCACGTTCGTCGCGTAGCCGCCGGCCATGACGCGCAAGACGAAGCCGAACGCGATGAGGCCGACGTCGAGGTAGGCGATCTTCTTCAGCTTGAACGAGTAGGCGAGGTTCTCCACGAAGTAGACGAACGCGACCGCGCCGAAGCGCCAGTCGAGCAGGTACGCGAGGCCCAGCGACACGACGACGAGCGCGATCGCCATGGCGCGCGCGCCGCTCTCCGACACCTGGCCGCTGGCGATGGGGCGCTCCCGCTTCACCGGGTGGACGCGATCGGCCTCGACGTCGACGAGGTCGTTGATGGTGTAGACCGCGCCCGCCAGGAGGCAGAACACGCCGGTCGCGACCAAGGACCGGCCGACGACGGGAATGTTCAGGAAATCGGTGCCGTTGATCTTGGTGACGAGGTCCTTGTGAAAGAACATCGGCGCCATCACGAACAGGTTCTTGACCCATTGGTGCGGGCGAACGGTCTTGACGAGGCCACCGAGCATCGACCAGCGCACTTTAGGCCGGTGTGCCTCGTCAATGACAGGGGAAAGGCTCATCGGTGGGACCAGTTTCGCCGCTCTCGGACAAACGGCCAAGCGCGGAGCCATCTTCCAGAAAGCGCCCCTTGACGGACCCGCCACGGTCTCCGACAACGTGAGGGTGAGGTTAACCCGTCCGGTTCCGCGTCTCGTCGCGGTGGTCAGTGTGGTGATCGGCCTGGCCACGGGCGTCCTCGGGGACGCGCGCGCGGAGATGAGCGACCGGTTCGCGCGCCTCTCGAAGCTCCGCGGCGACGTCGAGCGGGCGCGCGGACCGGAGGCGTACGCGGCGATGCGCCGGTTGTGGCTCGAATGGGACCAAGGGGATCCCGCGGAGGTCGAGGAGCTCCTCCGGGGACTCGCCGACGAGCCTCGCCTCGGCGCGCCGGCGAAAGCGTACGCGGGGCTCCTCGAGGCGTACGCGCGGCGGAGGCGCGGCGATCTCGACGGCGCGCGCGCCCGAGTCTCGCGCCTCGGCTACGTCGGACGATGGCTCGTCGCCGGTCCGTTCGACAACGAAGGCAAGGCCGGCCTCGGGCGAACGTTCGGCCCTGAAGCCGACGCCACCGAGGTCGTGAACCTCGCGCGCACGTACGAGGGCAAGGAGCGTCCGGTCCGCTTCCGCCTCGTCACCGGCGCGTCTCCCTACGGCTGGACGGACTTCGGCGTCCTCCTCCGCCCGACGGCGAAGGTGTGCGCGTTCGTGACGACGTTCGTGCACGACACGCGCGGCCCGAAGGTCGCGCCGCGCACGATTTCGCTGTGGGCGGGCAGCGCCGGCGCGATGAAGGTCACCTGGAACGGCGAGGAGGTGCTGAGGGACGACAAGTACCGCGACCTCGACGCCGAGCGGTTCGGCGCGCGCGTGACGATGCGTGCAGGATACAACCGCCTTCAGGCGAAGGTCTGCGGCGACGACGAGGCGCCCCTCCTCGCGCTGCGACTCGCCGGCGAGAACGGCGCGCCCGATCCGACGATCGAGTCCGATCCCGATCCGTCCCACTCCGGCGAGGCCGCGGCGCAACGGTTCAAGAAAGGGGACGCCAAGCCGGCGGCCGCGCCGCTCGACGGGCCGATCCCGGCGTTCGAGCGGCTCGCAAAGGCGGGCGACGCGGCGACGCTCGAGGCATTCGCGCGGTACCTCGTCCTCACGCAGAGCGACGACGGAACGGAGAACAAGGCGCGGGAGCTCGCGCGTGGGGCGGCGGAGAAGGCCCCGACCGTCGCGCGGCTGCTCCTCGCGGGCGAGCTGGCCGAAGGGCGAAATCAGCGCGCGATCTGGATCGAGAAGGCGGAGGCGCTCGCGGCGAAGGGCGCGACGAATGCCGAGAAGATCGACGTGCTCCTCGCGCGGGCCAGCCACGCGCGCACCGGCGCCAACTGGCGCGACGCGATCCCGTTCTTCGATCGCGTGCTGGCGCTCGATCCCGACAACGTGACGGCGACCCTCGCGCGGGTGGAGCTCTACGGCGAGGCGGGGCTGCGCGAGACGGCGCTCGGGATCCTGGAGCGCGCGCTGGCCCGCCGTCCGCGAAGCGTCGCGCTGCTGCGCGCGATGGTGGCGGCGCTGCACGAGCAGGAGCGCACGACCGAGGCCGACGAGATCCAGGAGCGCTACGCGAACCTGCGCTTCGACGACGTCGGGTTCCTGAACGCGCAGCTGGATCTGGCGATCGCGCGGCGCGACAAGCCAGGCGCCGCGCGGTGGATCGATCGCTTGCTCGCGACGAGCCCCGACAGCGCGTCGTCGCTCGCCACCGCCGCGCGCGCGCTCGTCTCGCTCGGCGATCGCCCGGCAGGGATCGCGATGTACCGGCGCGCGCTCGATCTCGCACCCGAGGACACCGACTCGATGCGCGCGCTCGCAGAGGTCTACGCGGTGGGCGGGCAGGGCGACGAGCAGCTGAAGCTCCTTCGTCGCGTGCTGGAGCTGAAGCCGCAAGAAAAGGACGTACGCGAGTTCGTCGCCCACACCCAGCCGACGCGCGCGCGGCCCGACGAGGCGTACGCGCGGCCGCCGGCCGAGTTCCTGAAGGCGCGAGACGCCGCGGCCGGCGGGCAAGCGCGGCGCACGCTCGTCGATCTCCAAGTGACCACGGTCTTCCCGAACGGCCTCGCGAGCCGGTTTCATCAGATCGTCTTCCAGCCGCTCACCGACGCGGCGGCGAGCGAGGCGCGCGAGTACGCGTTCGGGTTTCAAGCCGACAGCGAGACCGTCCAGCTGCGAGGCGCGCACGTGTACCGCCCGGGCGGCAAGATCGACGAAGCGGTCGAGACCGGCGACGGCCCCGCCGACAATCCTCAGATCGCCACGTACACCAGCGCGCGCGCCTATTTCGTGCGCTTTCCGCGCCTGTCGCCCGGTGACGTCGTCGAGCTGCAGTACCGCGTCGAGGACGTCGCGCCGCGCAACGCGTTCGCCGACTATTTCGGAGAGGTCGCGTACCTCCAATCGACGGAGAGGGTCGCGCGCGCCGAGTACGTGCTCATCACGCCGAAGGCGCGCACCTTCTACTTCAACACACCGAACGTCCCGAACCTCACGCGCACGGTCGAAGAGACGCCGGACGCGCGCATCTACCACTACGTCGCGAAGGACGTGCCGGCGATCGAGCCCGAGGCGATCGCGCCGCCGTTCGGCGAGCTCTTGGGGCACGTGCACGTGTCGACGTACAAGACGTGGGAAGACGTCGGACGCTGGTACTGGGGCCTCGTGAAGGACCAGTTCGTCGCGGACGACGAGGTGCGGCGGCGCGTGACGGAGATCACCAAGGGCCTCACGACCGAGAAGGACAAGGTCCGCGCGGTCTACGATTACGTCGTCCAGAAGACGCGGTACGTCGCGCTCGAGTTCGGGATCTACGGCTTCAAGCCGTACCGCTGCGCGCAGATCTTCGCGCGCGGCTTCGGCGACTGCAAAGACAAGGCGACGCTCATCGTCACCATGCTGAAGGAGCTCGGCATCCCGTCGACGATCGTGATCGTGCGCACCGGGCACCGCGGCGACTTCGGCACCGAGCCGGCGAGCCTCGCGCCGTTCGATCACGCGATCGCGTACGTGCCGTCGCTCGATCTCTACCTCGACGGGACCGCCGAATACACGGGCTCCACCGAGCTGCCGTCGATGGATCGCGGCGCGCTCGCCATGCAGATCAACGAGGGGAAGACGAAGCTCATTCACCTGCCCGATCCGCCCGCGAGCGAGAGCGTGCTGGCGCGCAAGAACGACGTGACACTCGGCGCCGACGGGTCCGCGCAGGTGGACCTCAAGATCGACGTCGGCGGCGTGAGCGCCAGCGCGTGGCGGCAGCGGTACCACGCGGACGCGACCAGGCGCACGAGGCTTCAAGAGGATCTGAGCGCGGAGTTCGCGGGGCTCGAGATCGCCGACGCGACGGCGGGGAACTTCGAGGACGTCGAGCAGAAGGTGAGCCTCCGCGTGAAGGGCAAGACCCCGCAGCTCGCGCGGCGCGACGCCGACACATGGAGCGCGCCTGTCGGGCCGAGCGAGCACATGGTCCGCGACTTCGCGGCGCTCTCGCGGAGGCGGCTCGATCTCAAGCTCGCCGCGCAGACGACGAGCGAGTCGGAGTGGAACGTACGCCTCCCGCCGGGCACGCGCGTCGTCACCGCGCCGCACGCCGCGAACGAGACGAGCCCCTACGGGACCCTCAAGGTGGAGGTCGAGAGCGGCGCGACGGTGCGCGTGAAGACGACCATCGCGATGACCAAGACGCGCATCCCCGCGGCCGAATACGGCGCGTTCCGGGCGTGGTGCGAGGCCGCCGATCGCGCGCTCGGACAGCGCGTGGTGTTCACGTCGAAATGAAAATGACCAAGCTCGCTCCGGTCCTTTTTCTCGGGCTCTCGATCTTCGCGCCGGCGTGCGGCGGATCGGTCTCGGGCGGGGCGGCTCCGGCGACGCTCGCGGACGCGCGCGAGCGTGGACGCGGAGGCAACGCCGACGACGCCGGAAAGTGGGCGCTCGCCGAGATGCTCGCGCCGGGCGGTGACGCGCAGCAGGCCGCGAGCGCGCGGAAGGCGCTCGAGGGGAAGCGTGGTCTCTACGCGTCGCTCGGGCAGGCGCTCTACGACGAGGCGCACGGCGATCCGCGCGGCGCCGCCGACGGATACCTCGCCGCGCTCGAGGCCGCGCGCGGAAGCCAGGATCCGCTCGCGCCGCTCGTCGCGTGGTTCTCGTCGCACCACGTCCTCGGCCTCCGTGGCTCGGTCCATGGCCTCTACCCGCGCGTCCGCGAGCGCGTCGATCGCTTGATGCGATCTCCCGGCGCGATCGGCTGGCGTACGGTCGCCGAGCTCACCGAGTGGAGCATCGCGGAGGCGCTCGACTCCGCCGCGATCACCGGCGACGCGTACGACGCGCTCGTCACGACGAAGATGGGCTGCGCGACGAAGCTCCGAATCGCTGGGCCGTTCGGCAAGGGAAGCGCCGCCGACCGCCGCACCGAATTTCCAGCCGAGCGTCCGGGTCCGTGGCCCGTCGCGTGGGCCGCCGAGCCGACACGTGGCACCGCGCCGCACGTCCTCAAGACCGAGCAGCACCGCTGCCTCGCCGCCAGCACCGAGCGCGGCGAGGACGGCGTGTACTACGTCGAGACGTTCGTGACCGCCGACCAGGCCGCGGACGTGATCGTCGCTGTGCAAGGCGCCGTGAAGGTGTGGATCGACGACGCGCCGGTCCTCGACCGCGATCTCCGCACGTGGGGGATCTGGCAGAAATTCGGCGTCCGCGTGCGTCTTCCGGAGGGCCGTCACCGCGTCCTCGCGCGCGTGCTCGCCGACTCTGCGAGCGTCCGCGTCGTCGGCAGCGACGGGACGCCCGCACCCGTCCACACCGACGTCGACGCGTCGCGCGCCTACTCGCTCGTGCCGCCTCAGGTGCTCTCCGATCCGAACCCCATCGACGCGTTCGTCACCGCGGGCCGCGCGTCGTCGCCCCTCGCCGCGGCGCTCGCGTCGTACGCGGCGTACATCGAGTCGCTGAGCGACGTCGCCGCGGTCCTCGTCGAGCCGATCACGGCACCTGAGGACGCGGGGCCCCTCGCGCTCACGCTTGGTGCCGGCTACGCGCGCGCCGACGCCGCGCTCCCCGAGGAGCTGCGCCAGCGCACCGAGCGCGATCTGCACGCGCGCGCGGCGAGGAAGGATCCGCGCCTCTGGTACTCGCGCACGTGGCTCGTCCTCGACGAGGCCGAGCAGCGCGGCGCGATCGAAGCCGTGGAGCCGCTCCGCAAGCTCGTCGCCGAGTTCCCGGCCGAGCCGGAGATCGCGATCCAGCTCGCCCGTGTGTACGGTCGCCTCGGGTGGCGCGCGGAGCGCATGCGCACCCTCGCCGATCTCGCGCAGCGCTTTCCGGACGACGTGAACGCGCTGCGCATGCACCTCGGCGCGCTCGAAGAGGACGGCGCGCTCGAGGACGCCGATCGCGTCGCGGCGCGAGTAAAGAAGCTCGATCCCGACGCGGAGAACGATCTCGATCGCGCGCTCGCGCGGCACGACTGGAAGGCCGCGCTCGCCGAGCTGCAGCGTCTCGCGAAGCGTCGCCCCGACCGCAAAGAGCTCGCCGCGCGTGTCGCCGCCGTCCTCGCGCGCGGTGGCGATCCGAGCGCCGCCGCCGCGCAGCTCGACAAGGCCCTCGCCAAGAACCCCGCCGACTCCGCCGCGCGCCTCCGCCTCGCCGATCGCGCCTACGCTCGCGGAGATCTCGCCGCGCTCCGCCGCGCCCTCGCCGACGCGCTCCTGGCCGGCGGCAAGGGCGGCGAGATCCACGACGCGATCGATCTCCTCGACGGCGCGACCAACCTGGAGCCCTACCGCATCGACGGCCGCGCGGTCGTGCGCGAGTTCGAGGCCTGGGAGAAGCGCGGCAAGCGCATGGAGGGCAACGCCGCCCGCGTCCTCGACTACTCCGCGATCTGGGTGCACCCCGACGGCTCGAGCGAGATGCTCGAGCACGAGATCCTCAAGATTCAATCACAAGAGGCCATCAACAAAGAGGCCGAGCAGGCGCCTCCCGCCGGCCTCGTCCTGCGCGTTCGCGTCATCAAGCCCAATGGCTCCGTGCTCGAGCCCGAGCAGGTCGCCGGCAAGGGCACGATCACGATGCCGCACCTCGACGTCGGCGACTACATCGAGATCGAGCACATCACGATCCAGGGCGGCGACGGGCAGCGCGGCAAGCGATACCGCGGCCCTCATTGGTTCTTCCGCGAGGCCGACAAGGGCTACTGGCGCAGCGAGTTCATCTGCATCACGCCCAAAGATCGGCCGGTGCAGCTCGAGACGCTCGGCCAGGTGGGCACGCCGCAGATGCGCGACAAGGGGACCTTCGTGGAGCGCCGGTGGCGCGTCGACGAGAGCCCGCCGGTGCTCGAGGAACCGGACTCGGTGCCGCAGGTGGAGTTCCTGCCGAGCGTTCGCGTGGGCTGGGGCATCAGCCTCGGCGACACCGTCGCGCGGCTCGTCGACGTCGCGGTGGACGAGACGCCGCTCGATCCGCGCCTGCACAAGCGCGCGCTCGAGATCGTGCGCGGCATCCCCGATGGACAGACCGACGATCGCGCGCGCGCCGTCTACAAGTTCGTCACCGAGCACGTCGAGGACGGTCCCGAGACCGACGGCCGCCGCGTCGTGCTCGGACGCGTCGGTTCGCGAAAGGCCGCGTTCGAGCATCTTTTGCGGCAAATCGGCATCCCCGTCGAGATCGGCCTCGTCAAGAGCCGCCTCGCGATGCCGCCGCTCGGACCGATGAGCGAGGTCGAGCAATACGACGGTATGGCGCTGCGCCTCTCGACCGAACACGGCGCGCGATGGCTGACCGTGCGCGACAAATTCGCCCCCTATGGCTACGTGCCGGCGGAGATGCGCGGACAACCGGCGATCCGCCTCGTACGCGGGACGCCTACCGAGGTCATCGGCAACACCGGCGCGCTCGATGGTGTTCTCTTCGAAGGGCGAGCCGATCTGCGCGAGGACGGCTCGGCGACCGTGGAGCTGTCGCAGAGCTTCACCGGAAAGCTCGGCATCTCGATGCGCAACGTCTTCGACAAGATCGCCGAGGCGCAGGTGAAGGACTTCGTCGAGGCGCGGCTCCTCGCGCGCAACGTCCCGGGCGCGCGTGTCCGCGAGCTCAAGATCGAGAACAAGCTGGATCTCAACGAGCCGCTCGTGGTGAAGACGCGACTCGACGTGCCCGAGCTCGCGCGACGGAGCGGCAAGAACCTGGTCCTCCGCGCGCTCTTTCCGATGCGCATCTCGCAGCTCGCCACGCTCCCGACCCGACAGACGCCGCTCCTCCTCGGCAGCGCGTCGCACGCAGAGATCCGCTTCACCGTCGTGGTCCCCGACTCGATCCGCGTGCCGGCGTCGTTGCCGGGCGGCGAGGCGAAGGACGGCGATCGCGTGGTCCTCGTGAAGGACGCTGTCCACGGGCACGCGGTGACGCTCGATCGCGTCATCGAGCTCCCGGCGGGACGAATCCAGCCCGGCGCCGAGTACGCCAAGTTCCAGAAATTCACGCAGGACGCCGACACGCTCGTCGAGCGCGACGTCGCACTCGGGCTCTGAAATCGGCCTTTCGCGTCGCGAGGTAGGCGAGCCGCTACTTCTTGGCGGGCGTCGTCGCCGGGGGCGGGTTCTTCTCGGCGGCGATGCGCTCGCGCACGGCGACGTACGCCTTCTCTTGCTTGAGCATGTCGTCGATCGCCTGAATCCGGCTCGCGGCGGACGGCGGGAAGCCCACGCCGGCGTGCTTGCCGACGTAGTCGGTGTAGACCGTCCACGCCGCCTTCGCCTCGTCCCAGCGCTTCTGGCGCTCCTTCAGATCGGCCTGGAGGAAGAGGACCTTCGCGCGGAGGCCCGCGTTCTTCTCGTCGGCGTTCGCTTCGGCTTGCGACAACGACGCCTCCGCCTCGGGGAGGTTACCGGCGGCGATCTGCGTCTCGGCGATCATGGTGTGACCGAGCGCGTTCTTGGGGGCGAGCGGGATCGCGCTGCGGTAGATGTCGAGCGCGCCGGGGAAATCGCGGGCGAGGAACTTACCGTTCCCCTTCAGGATCGTGTCGTTGTACTTGCTGATCGCCGTCTTGTTGTCGGGATCGAAGACCGGCTCGCCCGAGGGCTTCGCGGTCGCCTTCGGAGATTTTTCGGCCTTCGTCTCGGTCTTCGTGATCGGCTTCGCGTCATCGGCGCGCGCGGGCGTAGGCGCGAACGATGCGAGCGCGGCGAACGCAGCGAAGGACACGGCGAGCACGGCGGCGGCGTGGCGAGGGCGCATCACGCGGTAGGGTACCAGAACCGCGGCCGTCCAAGCCACTTGCGCGGGCGGGCGCAGGGCGCGACAAGGAAGCATGCCGTCGGGCCCTCGCACCGAGCGCGTCCAGCCGTATCCGTGGCACGCGCTCGCGTCCACGACGCGAGCGGACGCGCGTGCGGCGCACCGGTTGCGGAGAGCGGCGCGTGACCTCGTGCGCGTGACGGAGCTCGCCGGCGCGCTCGCGCAGCTCCTGTCCGCGCGCGTCGATATCCTGCTGCGCGGCGTGACGGCGTCGAGCGGCGCGGTGGGTGGCGGCGTCGGCGTCTTGCTCGGTCCGGCCGATCGCCCCGCGGAGCTCGCGCTCGTCGAGATCGAGCCGGCGCTCGCCACCGCGCTGTGCGCACGCGCGCTTCGGCGCAAGGCTCCCGCGATCGTGGACGGCGCGCGGGATCCCGGTGAGCACGTGGCGGGCGGCGTCGCGGCGATCCTGGTCGCGGCGGCCCGGCGCGCCCACGCGGGAACGCCGCTGCTCGTGCGTGGTGCGGGCGCCGCGAAGGCCCTCGCCGTTTCCCTCGGTCATGACGTGCTCGTCGCGTCGTTCACGGTCCTCGTGGACGACGACGCCTTCCTCGCGCGCGTCGCCCTCCCGCGCGCGCAGACGCTTCGCGCGGCGCCGGTCTCGTGGTCCGTCGCGTCGCTCGCGCTCCTCGGCGACACGCCGCTGCGTCTGCCCATCGTCGCCGCGGCCACGCTCGCCGCAGCGTCGGACGTGGCGTCGCTGCGCGTCGGGGACGCTTGGCTGCCCGGCGGATGGGCCCTCGGCGCGCCCGGGCATCTGCGCGGCAGCGTCATCCTCGCCGCCCCGGCCGCCGACGTCGGCGTGCGAGCGGACCTCGGCGAGGACGGCCAGCTCGTGCTAGTTGGCGATGGGGTGGAGCTCTCCATGCAAGAAGATCAGACGACGAACGAGGCACTGGGGCAGGCGCTGGGCGACGTGCCCGTGGTCGTGCGCGTCGAGATCGGCGCCGCGGAGCTGCGCGCGCGAGAGTGGGCGGCGCTCGGAAAAGGGGACGTGCTCGCGCTCGGCACCAAGATCGCCGAGCCGGTGACGCTACGTGTCGGCGGCGTCGAGGTCGCGCGCGGCGAGCTCGTCGAGATCGACGGAGAGGTCGGCGTGCGCATCCTCTCGCGACGCGACGGCGCAGGGAACGGATGATCCTGCGCCTCCCCTCCCTCGTCGCAGGAGTCCTCCTCGCAGGCGTCCTCGCGGCAAGCCTCGGGTGCAGCCGACCCGACGCGTCGTCGTCCTCACCCGCGGCGGCGAGCGCCACCGGCGTGGCGAGTGGAGCGAAGGGCGCCGCGAGCGCCGTCGTCGCAGCACCTCCCGTCGACGCAGGCCCGGTCGACACCTCGTTCGAAGGAACGTACGCGGCGGCGATCGGCTCGCTCACGCCTTCGCCCGACGCCCCGAAGTGGAGCGGGGAGGATGCCGGCGACGGCCTCGGTCCGGGCACCCTCGGCTTTCGAATCGACGGCGCTACCGGCCGCGTGCACGGCAAGAGCGACGGCGCGCTCGGCCCCGCGATGATCAACGGACAGCTCGGCGACGGCGGCGTCGTCACGTTCACGCTGCTCCGCGCCGATCCTAGCGACGGCGGCTTCACCGGCATCGGCTACGGCGTTCGCAGCGGGAGCACCTTCACGGGCACGATCCACGCGTCGACCGCGCGCGGGAACGTCCTCCGCGAGGCCACCTTCTCGGTCACCACCACCACCGGCACGACGCCCCCCAACACCGCCGCGCCCGCGAGCGCCAAATGAGCTACGCGCCGACGCGCTACCTCGCGTGGGCGCGGCAGTTCTTCGGGAAGGTGGCGTACGATCTGGCGACGAGCGGCGCGCCCCTGGTCTCGAAGGAGGAGCTCGGCGCGCCGCCCGACCTCGACGATCCGGCAGGAATCGAGCGCCTTCCCGCGTCGATTGCAAAGTACAACGATGTCCCGCGGGCGGAGGTGACGCCGGCGCTCGGCACCGCGCACGCGCTGTGGCTCGCCTACGCGTCGCTCGTCTCGCCGGGCGACGACGTCCTCGTGGAGGACCCCGGCTACGAGCCCCTCACGCGCGCCGCGGAGGGAGTCGGCGCGCGCGTCGTCCGCTTCGAGCGGAAGGCCGACGCAAATTGGGCGATCGATCCCGACCGTGTCGCGCACGCGATGACGCTTCGCACGCGCGTCGTCGCGATCACCAACCACCACAACCCGACCGGTGTGCGCACGTCCGACGCGCGCCTCGCGGAGATCGCGGCCGTCTGCCGATCGCGCGGCGCATACCTGCTCGTCGATGAAGTGTACGCCCCGTTCGACGCGCTCACCGACGCGGGCGTCTTCCGCGGGAGCGCGCGCAAGCTGGCGCCCAACATCGTGTGCGCCGGCAGCCTCACCAAGTGCTACGGCCTCGGGCCGCACCGCATCGGCTGGCTCCTCGGCCCGGCCGACGTCACCGCGCGCGCAGAGGACGTCTTGACCGCGACGCTCGGCAACCTTCCGGTCTCGCACGCGAACCTCGGGGCGCACGCGCTCGCGAACGTCGACGCCCTCGCGACGCGGACACGTGCGACGGTGGCGGGCCGCCGCGAGCGCGTGGCGGCGTGGATGGCGACGCGGCCGGACCTCACGTGGAGCGCCCCGAGCGAGGGTCTGTTCGGCCTCGCGACGAGCTCGCGCGCCGGAGACCTCTTGCCGATCCTGGAGGACGCCGCGCGCCATCACGGCGTGCTTGTCTCGGCGGGATCGTTCTTCGGCGTCCCCAACGGCTTCCGCCTCTCGTGGGCCTCCCTCGGCGGCGCCGAGCTCGACGAAGCGCTCCTCCGCCTCGGGCGTGTCCTCCCCGCCTGACCCGCTCAGAGCCTGACCGGAAAGCCGGTCAGCCCTTTCCGGCAGGAACGTTTCGCTCCGCTGCGCTTCGCTCCACTCAGGTTCGCGACGCAACCGGCAGCCTCGCGCGACGCGTCGCCACGACGCCGACGCCGCACGCGATGAGGCCCGCCGACACGACGAGCTTCACGCTGAGCGACTGTCCGAGCTGCACCCACGCCAGCACCGCAGTGATGACGGGCTGCGTGTAGATGTACACGGTCACCAGCGTCGCGCTCGACCGCCCCAGCGCCCACGCGTTGAAGAGGTACGCCACGATCGTCGGCACGACGACGATGTACGTGACGAGCCACCACGCGCGCGGCGAGAAGGCCCCAACGCTTGTCGCGAGCGACGCCATCCCGAAAGGCGCAAAGAGGACCGCGGCCCACGTGAAGACCCATGTGATCGTCGTCATCGCCCCGAGCCGCTGGATCGTCCCGCGCGACAGGACGATGTACGCCGAGTAGCTCACGCAGTTTGCCGCGATGATGAGCGCGCCGCGATCGACGCTCCGCACACCGATCAGGAACAGCACGCCGCCCGCCGCCAGCACGATCCCGAGCGCGGTCCGCATGCTCGCCCGTTCTTGACGAAACGCCACCGCCAGCCCAGCCGTGATGACCGGGATGGATATCCCGATGAGCGACGCGGCCATCGCCGTCGTGTGCTTGAGCCCGGTCAAGAAGAGCGCTTGGTTCAGCGCGACGCCGAGCACGCCGAGCCCCGCCAAGCGCGCGTGATCGCCCAACGACGCCGCCCCCAAGCTCCGCGTCGCGCGCGCGAACAGCTG
Organism: Polyangiales bacterium; assembly: GCA_038231275.1. Lineage (GTDB taxonomy): Bacteria > Myxococcota_A > Polyangia > Polyangiales > Polyangiaceae > JANYHK01. The sequence continues at coordinate 455,656 of JBBRLQ010000001.1, read as the reverse complement.
AAAGAAGAGCGCTGCGCCGAGCATGCGCGCCATCGCCAGCGCCTCCGGGGGCACCCCCTCACCGCCGGATTCGCGCGGCATCAGCGCGATCTTTCCCTCGACCGCCTGGGACGCGAACGCGAGCTGCACGACGAGCAAGGCGGCGTGGGTCTTCCAGGCCCCACGCGCCGCATCCGACTTGCTCACACCTCCACCACTCGCTCGCTCCCCTCGGCGACGCAACGGTTTTTCGGGACCCTGCTAGACTTGCCGCAACCGCCAATGTGGACAACCTTCCCCCTGTTCGGGAGCACCGTGCTCCTTTGCGTCATGGTCGCTGCCGGCTACACGTTCGCCGTATCGCTCGCGGCAGGCGCGAACGGCAGACCGCGAACGCTCCAAGCCGCGCGCTTCGGCGCGTACGGAACGGTGGCCCTCGTCGCGGCGGCGGTGCTCTGCCTCGCCTACGCGTTCGTGAGCCACGACTTCCGGCTCCGCTACGTCTCGCACTACTCGGACCGCTCGATGGCGCCCGCGTACCTGCTGACGGCGCTATGGGGAGGCCAGGACGGCTCGCTCCTCTGGTGGATGTTCCTCCTCAGCATCTACATCGGCGTGTGCGTGAAATGGCTCGGAAAGCGCTACCTCGAGCTCCAGCCGTACGTCATCGCGACGCTGATGGCGGTCGTCATCTTCTTCTGCGTGCTGATGGCGTTCGCGGCCAACCCGTTCTCGACGAGCGTGGGCGGCGCGCGCGCCGACGGTGAGGGGCTGAACCCGCTCCTCCAGAATTTCTACATGATCATCCACCCGCCGAGCCTCTACACGGGCTTCGTCGGGTGCACCGTCCCGTTCGCGTTCGCGGTGGCGGCGCTCGTCACCGGGCGGCTCGATCACGAGTGGATCGTCGCCAGTCGAAAGTGGACCCTCTTCGCGTGGCTCTTCCTCGGCATCGGCAACGCGCTCGGCATGCTGTGGGCCTACGAGGAGCTCGGGTGGGGTGGCTACTGGGCGTGGGATCCGGTAGAAAACGCGGCGTTTTTGCCGTTTTTGACGGCGAGCGCGTACGTCCACTCCGTCATGATCCAGGAGCGCCGTGGGCTGCTCAAAGTGTGGAACGTGTCGCTCATCGCGCTCACGTTCTTCCTCACGATCTTCGGGACCTTCCTCACGCGCTCGGGCGCCATCGCCAGCGTTCACTCGTTCGCGCAGTCGTCGATCGGCGAGTACTTCGTGTGGTTCCTCGTTGCGCTCGCGGCGTTCGCGTTCACGCTCGTCCTCTACCGTTGGCCGGAGCTCCGCAACCTGCCGCCGACGCCGCGCCTCCGCAAGGCGGCCCTCGCGACGGGCTGGCTCATCCTCATCGCGTGCGGCCCCGGCCTCATCTTCCTGGCCAACGTGCTCACCGTGTCGACCGGCGTGAAGGCGATCCTCCTCGCGAGCGTCGCGGGCGCGGCGGTCTACGCCGGCATCGAGCTCGTCTTCCGTCGCATGACGATGGGCCTGGTCCTCTTCTCGGAGCGCCCGGAGATCGAGTCGATCTGGTCGCGCGAGTTCACCTTCCTCCTGAACAACTGGGCGCTGCTCGGCTTCATGGTGTTCGTCCTCGTCGCCACCACCTTCCCGATGATCAGCGAAGCGGTGTGGAAGGAGAAGGTCACCGTCGGCCCGCCCTACTACAACGCGTGGGTGCAGCCGATCGGGCTGACGATCTTCTTCCTCATGGGGGTCGGCACGCTCTTCGGGTGGAAGAAGACCAGCGACGATGCGCTCAAACGCGCGTTCCGCATTCCGATCGCCGCCGCGATCGCGATGATGGTCCTGCACTTCACGCTGGGGGCCAAGATCGGGTACCCGGCCGTCGTCTACTCCGACTCGATTTACCCCGGCCCGCTCGGTGCCGTCTTGCGCGCGTTCAACGCGTACACGCCGGTCATCGCGGTCACGCTGTGCGGGTTCAACGCGGCGGTCATCGCGCAGGAGTACGCGCTCCTCTTCGCCGCGCGTCGAAAGAGCGGCGCGAACAAGAGCGTCCCGCAGATCCTCTGGTACGCGGGTCTCGTCCCCGGCTTCGTTTACACGATCCTCACGCTGTCGCCGCCATCGCGACGCCGCTACGGCGGGTACATCGTCCACCTCTCCATCTGCATCATGGTGTTCGGCTTCACCGGGCACGCATGGAACATCGACAAGGAGACGACGCTCTCCCCCGGCCAGACCTACCAGATCGATCGCCTCACGCTCGAGTACGTGGGCCCGCGCATGGAGGTCGACAACTCGAAGCGCATGGTCTTCGCCGACGTCAAGGTCTGGGAGAACGCCACCGTCGTCGACGGCAAGATCACCGGCGGAACGTCGCGCGGCACGATGAATCCCGCGAAGTTCATCTACAAGAAGATGCCGGAGTCGCCGACGACCGAGGTGTCGATGCTGCACTCGCTCCGCGACGATCTGTACCTCGTTGTCGGCACCATCAATCCACAGACGAAGACCGCCAGTTTGCAGGTCCACCTGAACGCGCTCGTCGGATGGATCTGGTTCGGGGTGCTGGTGCTGATCGCAGGCAGCATCGTGTGCATGTGGCCAGAGCTCCAGCCTCAGGAATCGCGCGCCTGGCAGTTCGCGCGAGGCGCCGCAGGAGCGACGGCTAGCATCACGCTGGGCATCTTCCTCGCGCTCTTGCCGCAGCAAGCGTTCGCACAAGGATCGAGCACGCACGCCGGCACGGTGCGAATCGAGAACGAGCAAGAGCGCGACGTGTTCGGGAAGCTGCGGTGCATGTGCCGCGGCTGCGAGCGCCTCCCGCTCACCTCCTGCGCGTGCGCCGACGCCGACGACGCGCGCACGAAGGTCCGCGAGAAGCTCAAGGCGGGAGAGCTGCGCGATCAGATCATGCTCGAGTACGTGCAGGAGTGGGGCACTGACGCGATCGTCGTCCCGCCGAACACCGGCGCGATGCGGGCGATTTATGCCGTTCCGCTCGCCGCCATCCTGGGGGGCGGCGTAGGCCTTGGCGTCCTCATCAAGAAGTGGCGCGGCAAGCCCAAGGGCCCTCCCGGAGCAGGAGGAGCCGGAGGCGGCGCGGGCGGACCGGGCGACCGACCCAAGAACGGCGACGCGCCGCCGCGGGACGAGTACGATGCGCGGCTGGACGAGGAGCTCAAGGACTTGGATGGCTGACACGAAGGACGAGGCGACCGCGGCCATCGCGCGCGACGCCGGCGCGACGAGCGCGACGGGCGATGACACCGCGGACGCCGAACGACGCCTCGCCCGGTACGCGGCGATGGGCATCCCGCTCGCGACGGTGGGCGGAGCGATCGTGACCGGGTTCATCGTCGGCCTCGGTCCAGCGATCCTCGTCCTCGCGGCGGGCACGCTGCTCGGCGTGATCGCACTCCTGTGGGCGAGCCTCCGCACGCTCAGCGGCGACGCGCCCCTGCCGACGGATCTCGAAGCGATCGCGGTGCGCTCACGCAAGGTCGACAACCTCGGCGAGCAGAAGCGCCGCGTCCTCCGCGCCCTGAAGGATCTCGAGCTCGAGCACTCCGTCGGCAAGATCGACGACAAGGACTACGCGTCCCTCGGCGATCGCTTCCGCCAGGACGCCAAGGCGCTGATGCGCGAAATGGACGGGCAGATCGATCCGTTCCGCGACGAGGCCGAGCGTCTCGCGAAGAGGCACCTGGAGAAGCGCGGCCTCGGCGAGAGCGACGACGACAGCGCGCCCGTGATGGCCGCGAAGGACTCGCCGGTCGACGACGACGAGGAGGCTCCGGTGGCGATCGTGCCGCCCGCGAAGCCCGGCAAGCCCGGCAAGCCCGGCAAGACGAAGCGCGCTTCCACGCCGAAGGAGCCGACCGCAAGCGCTGCGAGCGCCGCCGGCTCGTCGCCGAAGCGCGTCGCGTGCCCCAAGTGCGACGTCTCGAACGAGCCCGACGCCGCGTTCTGCAAGAAGTGCGGAACGGCGCTCACCGCGGAGGAGTCGCATGCGTAGGCTCGCCTCCGCCCTTCTCGCCTTCGCGGGCGCGCTGCTCGCCGCCGCGCCGGCGCTGGCACAGTCGGACGCGCAGGCCCCGCGCACTGCAGACGCGCGCGCCGCCGGTGACGCGCAGGCTGCCAACGCGCATCCCGCATCAGATGCCGATCCGCATGCCGATCCGCACGCCGGCGGGGGCCACGCAGGCGCGGGCGCGGCCGCAGGCTCCGTGCCGGGAATGTTCAACCCGCCGCCCGACACGGTGGAGGACGATCCGACCCTCCCGGCAGGCTCGTTCACCGCGACCATCCTCGATCCCGACGATCGCCCGCTGCCGCACACGTCGGTCACCGTCGGCGTCATCCACAACTCGGTCGCGAAGGGCGAGGCCCGCACGCGCGTCGTGCGCGAGGCCGATGACGCTGGCATGATCCGGTTCGACGCGCAGGAGATCGGCTCGCACGTCTCCTACCGCGTCTCGGTGAGCAGCGACGGCGCGACGTTCGCCGTGAGCCCGTTCAACCTCCCGCCGGCACGCGGCATCAAGGCGCGCCTCCACGTCTACCCCGTCACGCGCAGCCTCGACGAGGCGCTCGTCGTCATGCAGTCGGTCCTCTTCGCGGAGATGAAGGACGATCGCGTGCAGCTCCAGTCGGCGCTGCAAATTTTCAATTTCGGCCGCACGGCGTGGGTCCCGAGCGAGGTCTACGTCGATCTCCCCGAAGGCTTCACGGCATTCCGCGCCAACGAGGAGATGAGCGACAAGAGCGTCGAAAACGTCGAGAAGAAGGGCGCCCGCCTCCACGGCACCTTCGCGCCAGGCCGCGCCGACATCGAGTTCCGCTGGCAGCTCCCGTACACCGGCGAAAAGGACGTCTCTTTCGAGGTCGGTCTGCCCCCGCACGTCGCGGTCGGTCGCGTGATGACGCAGGCGTCGCTCGGGATGACGCTGGAGGTCTCCGGCTTCCCAGCGGCCGAGCAGCGCTTCGACGGCGAGGGGCAGCGCCTCCTCGTCACCGAGCACCAGATGAAGCGTGAGGAGGCGCCCATGCGCCGCATGAAGGTCGTGATCGGCAACCTGCCGACCAAGGGCCAGGGCCCAAAGGTCGCGGCCGGCCTGACCGCCGTGGGCGTCCTGGCGGGCCTGGCGCTCGCGTTCGGCCAACGGCGCCCCTGGAAGGGCAAGCGCGAGCTCGACAAGCTCGAACGCTCGCAGCTCCTCGAAGAGCTCGAAGAGCTCGAGGACATGCACAAGACCGGCGAGATCGGCCCGAAGACCTACGAGCGCGCGCGCCGTGAGCTCATCGATCTGCTCGCACGTACGCTCTCCAAAGAAGCGCGCTGACGTCGCCCGGAGAGGCGCTCAGGAACCCCACGCCTGGGCTGTGGGAAAGGTGCCTACAAGGCTGCGCACAAGCATGGGGCAGCCCCTGCGGACAACCGTGTAGGTGAGTTGTCCCCTGATCCCTACCATGGTTCCCCCGATCATGGTCCACACCCCGATCGCACCCTAAGTGCCGTTACAGACAAATCTTTTCGTCTTGTCCCCACAACCCACAGGGCCTATCGACACCACTATATTTCTAATCTAATGAGATGAGAGAAGAGAGGCACGGGCCATCCGGCGTCGTGTCGCGCAAAACCCGTTCGCCCAAAGACGGCCCGCAAGAGACCGAGAGACCGGCATGGAACTCACCGTAGCAAAGAAGGATCTGCTCAGGCTCGTGACCCGCATGCAGGGCGTCGCGGAGCGCAAGAGCACGATGCCTGTGCTCTCGAACGTGCTGCTCGCGGTGGAAGGCCCGAACGCGCTGCGCGTGGCGGCGACGGATCTGTACCTCGCGCTCTTCGGGAAGATCGCCGGTGAGGTTCACAAGGGCGGAAGCGTCGCGGTGCCGGCGAAAGATTTGTTCGAGCGCGTGAAGATGATGCCCGACGGGCCCATCCACATCGCGACGCAAGACAACGCGACGACGACGCTGAAGGCCACGGGCAGCGCGCGCCGGTACACGCTGCGCGGAATGCTGGGAGAAGACTTCCCGCCGTTGCCGACGCCGGCGGAAGGCTCGCCGACGCTCGCGCTCGAGGTCGACGTGCTGAAGCAGCTCATCGACAAGACGCATTTCTCGATCTCGACCGACGAGACGCGCGCGCACCTGAACAGCGCGCTCTTCGAGTGGGACGGCGACACCGTGCGCATGGTGACGACGGACGGGCACCGGCTCTCGAAGATGGAGGTCAAGGTCGCGGGCCGTCAGGCGTCGGCGACGATGCTCATCCCGCTGAAGGCCATCCAGGAGCTCCGTCGGCTGTGCGACGAGATGCTCGCCAACCCGACGCCCAACCCCGAAGGCAAGGACGCGAAGCAGACGCTCCAGATCACGCAGAGCGGCTCGTCGGCGTTCTTCCAGGGCGGCGGCATGACGTTCAGCGTGAAGCTCGTCGACGCGCAGTTCCCTCCGTACGCGCAGGTCATCCCGAAGCAGAGCGACAAGCAGGTCCACGCACCGCGCGCGGCCTTCGCCGATGCACTCCGCGCCGTCGCAATCGCGGCGAGCGAGCGCACCGGCGGCGTGAAGATCGGAATCCAGCCCGGCACGATGCGCATCACGAGCGAGTCGCCCGACAGCGGCGACGGCTTCGATGAGGTGCCCGTCGAGTACACCGGCGCGCCGATCACGATCGGCTTCAACGCGAAGTACTTCCTCGACGTGCTCGGCTCACTCACCGACGAGGAGGTCATCCTCGGCCTCTCGGGTGAGCTCGATCCGGCGGTCCTGCGGCCGGCCAACGCGGCGCCGGACACGCAGTTCCTCGCCGTCGTGATGCCGATGCGCATCTGAGCGAGGCGAGCCCGGCATGAGGCCCCTCGTCATCGAGCACGTCTCGGTGCGGCGAATGCGGAACCTCGCCGAGGTCGACGTCGCCTTCGGTCCGCGGTTCAACGTCGTCGCCGGCGACAACGGGCAGGGCAAGACGAACCTGCTCGAAGCGCTGTACCTCCTGGCGACGAGCAAGAGCTTCCGCGCGAGCCGCCCTGGTGAGCTCGTGGAGCACGGCGGCGAGCTCGCGAGCGTGCGCGGCACGGTGCGCGAAGGAGACCTCGGACGCGAGCAGAGCGTCGGCGTGAAGACTGGCGCGCGCATGGTCCGCATCGACGGCAAAAGGCCTCCGAGCCTCGCGGCCTACGCGGTGGCGACGCCGATCGTGATCTTTCATCCGGGAGAGATCGCGCTCTCGATGGCCGGCGGAAGCGAGCGTCGTCGCCTGCTCGATCGCGTCGGGCTGTACCTCGAGCCCGCGTCGATGGGCGAGCTCGAGAGCTACACGCGCGCACTCCGCGAACGGCAGCGCGCGCTCGACGTGCGCGGTCCGAGCGCGTCCGATCTCGATCAGTGGGAGGAGCTGATCGTGCGTCACGGTTTGCGCGTGATGCGGACCCGCAGGCGCGCGGCGACGGAGCTCTCGCGCGAGGCCGAGCGCGCGTTCAAGCGCATCGCCGCGAGCGGCCTCGTCCTCACCGCAGCGTACGCGCCCGGCGCGCCCGAGGACGACGCGCGCTTTCGCGAAGAGCTCGCGTCGCAGCGCGCTCGGGATCAGCGCCGCGGCGGAGCGGGCACCGGGCCTCATCGCGACGACCTCACCCTCGCGATCGATGATCACCCGGTCCGCGGCGTCGCCTCGCAAGGGCAGCACCGCGCGGTCGTCCTCGCGCTCAAGGCCGCCGAGGTCGAGGTGGTCGGCGCCGCGCGCGACGTGAGGCCGGTGCTCTTGCTCGACGACGTCTCGAGCGAGCTCGATCGCGGCCGCACCGCCGCCCTGTTCGCGTTCCTGCGCGCGCACGAAGGGCAGGTCTTTCTCACGACGACGCGGCCGGAGTTGATCGACACCGGCGCCGCCGAAGGCCCTCGCGACCGCGTCGATTTGCGGGTTGTTTCGGGCACCGTTCGGCCCGCGTGACCGATCGTGCCTGTGGGTAACCTGAGGCGTAGATCTGGAGAGCGTAAGTGCTGGAAACAACAGGGGTTGTTCCCCAAATCTTCCTTGCGATGAGCCCCCTCTCAGTGTAGAGTACGGAACGCTTTTCGGGCAGCGCCACGACGGTCGAAATTCAAATCGACCAATCAAACCGAGCAACGTCGAAGCTCGCCTGTCCCTCAAACGTCCCAAGCAATGACCAACGCCAGCGTTCCGCAGAGCAGCCCGCCGTCCGCCGCCACCGCCGGCAGCTACGGCAGTGACAACATCACCGTCCTCGAGGGACTCGAGGCCGTACGCAAGCGTCCCGGCATGTACATCGGCGACGTGCACGACGGCTCGGGCCTGCACCACCTCGTGTGGGAAGCGGTCGACAACGCCGTCGACGAGCACCTCGGCGGGTTTTGCACGCGGATGGACGTGACCATCCACTTCGACGGCTCCGTCACGGTGGAGGACAACGGCCGCGGCATCCCGACCGGCAAGCACGTCGAGATGAGCAAGAAGCTCGGCAAGGACGTCAGCGCGGCGGAGGTCGTCATGACGGTCCTCCACGCCGGCGGCAAGTTCGATCACTCGAGCTACAAGGTCTCCGCGGGCCTCCACGGCGTCGGCGTCAGCGCCGTCAACGCCGTCTCCGAGTGGCTCAAGATGGAGATCAAGCGCGAGGGCGAGGTGAACTTCCAGGAGTTCCGCCGCGGCGTTCCCGTGGCCCCCATCGCGCTGATCGGCAGCTCCGATCGCACCGGCACGAAGATCACGTTCAAGCCCGATTCGGAGATCTTCGTCGGCGTCACCGACTTCTCCTACGACATCCTGGCCAGCCGCCTCCGCGAGCTCTCGTTCCTCAACGCCGGCTTCGTCATCTCGCTCACCGACGAGCGGGGCGAGGGCCGCAAAGAGATCTTCGAGTACCAGGGCGGCATTCGCGAGTTCGTCGAGCTCCTGAACAAAGCGAAGGAGCCGGTCCACGAGCACGTCGTGCACATCAACTCGGAGATCCCGTCCGAGAGCGGCGCGCCGATCCAGGTCGAGGTCGCGCTGCAGTGGAACTCCAGCTACGCGGAGCACATCTTCGCGTACACGAACAACGTCCACAACAAGGACGGCGGCACGCACCTCACGGGCTTCAAGGCGTCGCTGACGCGCGTCTTCAACAACTACGGCGCCGCGCAGAATCTGTTCAAAGAGGTCAAGAGTGGTCTCTCGGGCGAGGACATCCGCGAAGGCCTCACCGCCGTCATCAGCGTCAAGCTCCCTGATCCGAGCTTCGACTCGCAGACGAAGAGCAAGCTCGTGTCGAGTGAGGTGAAGGGCATCGTCGAGGGCGTCGTCGTCGACAAGCTCGGCCAGTACTTCGAAGAGAATCCGGCGCCGGCGCGCAAGATCATCGAGAAGACGATCATGGCCGCCAAAGCGCGCGAGGCCGCCCGCAAGGCGCGCGAGATCGTGCGCAAGGGGCAGATGGACTACACGAGCCTCTCGGGGAAGCTCGCCGACTGCCAGACCAAGAACGCCGAAGAGGCCGAGCTCTACATCGTCGAGGGAGACAGCGCAGGTGGCTCCGCCAAGCAGGGCCGCGACCGCAAATTCCAGGCGATCCTGCCGCTCAAAGGAAAGATCCTGAACGTCGAGCGCGCGCGCCTCGACAAGATGCTCTCCTCCGCCGAAATCGGGACGCTCATCACCGCGCTCGGCTGCGGCATCGGCACGCCCGAGCAAGGCGGCTCGTTCGACATCGAGAAGCTCCGCTACCACCAGATCGTGCTGATGACCGACGCCGACGTCGACGGAAGTCACATCCGCACGCTGCTGCTGACGTTCTTCTATCGTCAGATGCCGCAGATCATCGAGCGCGGATACTTGTACATTGCACAGCCGCCGCTCTACCGCGTCTACAAGGGCAAGAAGGGCCTCTACATGAAGGATCAGGCGGCGCTCGACCGCTTCTTCCTCGAGCAGGGCGTCGACGGCCTCGCGGTGCGCGCGTCCAAGGGACCGACGCTCTCCGGCGAGCCGCTCCTCCGCCTCTCCGAGCGCCTGCGCATGTTCAGGAAGGCGCTGAGCAAGATCGATCGCCGCGCCGACGCGCGCCTGGTCGCCGCCGTCCTTCGCGCGAGCGGCATCGGCAAGATCGAGCTCCGCGAGCGCAAGAAGGTCGAGGCCGCGGTTCCGCTCATCAGGGCGCGCCTCGAGAAGCGCTATCCGGACATCTTCCCGCTGACGATCGACGTTGGCTGGGAGACCGAGCACGGCGCCGCCACCATCCAGATTACGCCCCGTCCCGGCTCGAACGCGCGGCAGGTCACGATCGACTGGAACCTGGTCGAGTCGGCCGAGTACGAAGAGCTCTACGCGATCGAGCAAGACGTCCGTTCGATCGGCCCTGCGCCGTACTTCGCGAAGATCGTGAAGGGCGACGAGGACGCCGGCAAAGAGACCGAGCTCGAGGACGCCGACGCCCTCTGGGACTTCATCGACGCGCGCGGCCGCAAGGGCTGGAACCAGCAGCGCTACAAGGGCCTCGGCGAGATGAACCCGGAGCAGCTCTGGGAGACGACGCTCGATCCGAACGCGCGCGTGATGCTGCAGGTGCGCCTCGACGACGCGGTGCAGACGGATCAAATCTTCACGATCCTCATGGGCGACCAGGTCGAGCCGCGGCGCGAGTTCATCGAGCAGAACGCGCTCAACGTGAAGAACCTGGACATCTGAGGGTTCAGTTCGCTGGCAGGCCGCTTGCGAGGGTCTGTCGACCATGCGCATCGCGGCCCTCGCCGGCATGGCCCTCCTGACGACCCTCCTGACGCGCGGCGCGCGCGCCGATCCCCTGCCTTCGTGGCCGATTCCGCCGCCGGGATGGGTTCCTGCGCTTCCTCCCGCGCCTGCGAACGAGCTCGGCCGGTTCCTCCAGGCCGTTCAATCGTGCCCCCCGGTGGAGATCGCTCCGGGGATCTTCGTCCCGATCCCATGCGCCGCCGCGCTCCCGAAGCCGCCCCCCGACGCGCCTACGCTCGACCTGCCCCTTCCCGCGATCGTACCCGTCGGGGTCGATCTGCGCGCGCAAGGCCTCGACGGGCCGACGAAGGATCAGAAGCAGACGGGTGTGTGCTTCGCCTTCGCGATCACGAGCGTCCTCGAGAACTCGCTGCGCCGGCAGGGTCGAGCCGACGTGCTCTCGCCGCTCCACTTCGTCGCCGAAGATGGCTGGAGCGATCTGTGGAGGGACTCGCCGCGCGAGGCGATCGCGCTGGAGAGCTCGTGGCCGTACGATCCTGTGAAGGCGTGCCGCTTCCTCGATCGCCACGACAGCTGCGAGCAGTCGTACGGTGTGCAGGCGGGGTCATGGCACGCCGATCCGGTGCTCGCCGCCGAGCGCGATCGCGCGGCGCGCGCGGGTGTGGCGTGGACGGGTCGCGCGCGCGTGCTGAAGAACCGTCCGATCGAGCAGATCGTCAGCTCCCTCGCGAGCGGGCGTGAAGTGTTCGCGCAGATCGACATCGACAGCGCGGCGTGGAGTTGGCGCGGAGCGAAGGGCGGCGTTCTGCCCGAATACGAGCGTGCCGATCGCGGCGGCCACGCGATCGCGCTCGTCGGCTATCGAACGGTGGGAGCCTCGCGGCAGTTTCTCGTGCACAACAGCTGGGGACGGCAGTGGGGCGACGGAGGCTACGTGTGGATGAGCGAGGCGAGCCTCCGAGCCCACCTGCGCGACGCCGAGGTCGTCGAGGCGCGCGTCGCGAGCGGCCCCATCGCGCCTCCCGCTCCTGCCCAGGTGCCCGTGCCGGCCGTCTCGGCGCCCGCCTGCGCCGCGGGTACGGCGATCGACGTGGCGACCGGTCGCTGCGCCGCGACGTGCCAGTCGGGCCTCGCTCCGTTCATGGGGCGGTGCTGGCTGGGGTAGCCCGGGGCGGTGCTGGCTGGGGTAGCCCGCTCGGCAAGTTCGCCGGATCGATCGTCCACCGGCGCGCCGCAGCCAGCCCTGGGTCTGCCTCGCTCCACGTCCATAATACCGAGCAAAACCAAGTCGCTCACCGTGTGGTGGGCAAATGTGTGCCTGGCACCGACATTGCACCGTCGAGCGATCCCATGCGCGCTGCCGGTGTCGCCCTCCTTCTTCTCTCCGTCCTCCCGGCGGCGTGCTCGTCGAATGCGAGCGGCGTCGCCGACGAGTCCGATCAGGCCGAGACCGACACGGATCCCGTGCGCGGTCGGCTCGGCGAGATCTTCCTGATGGAGCACTCGGTCGCGCAGGTCGTGCCGCACGTGCTCACCGAGATCAAAGGCAGCCAGCCCGGCGGCATCGTCTTCTGGAACATGAGCCACGCCAGCGGCGCCGAGCTCCGCAAGGTGATCGACACCTACTCGCGCGCGTCGCAGAGCGCCCATGGCCGCGCGATGCTCTTCTCGACCGACTACGAGGGCGGCGCGCTCAGCACGACGCCGAGCTTCACGTCGGTGCCCGGCATCCAGCGCTTCACGGTCGGGATGACCGCGCTCGCGCACCCGCGATGGCTGGGCGTCGCGTACCGCAAGAACCACGACGAGGGCCTCGAGCTCGCGCGCTTGCATGGCAAGATCATCGCGCGCGAAATGAGGTCGGTCGGCATCAACTATCCGCTCGGCACCGTCAGCGATCTCGCGTTCTCGCTCTTCGCGAACCGCGGCACCGACCAGGACGAGGCGATCGCCAGCCAGCTGATGACCCAGGTGGTGGACGGTTCGTCGTCGGTCGACGGCGTCGTCTTCGTCACCAAACACTTCCCCGGGCTCGGCCAGACGCGCGGCGACACGCACGAGCAGATCGTGGTCTCGCCGGTCACCGACGCGCCGACCGCCGACAAGCACCTCGCGCCGTTCAAGGCGGTCATCGATCACATGAACGGCCTCGGGGACCGCGCGTTCCGCATGAGCATCTTGTGCAGCCACGCCGAGTTCCCGGCCTTCGACGCGACCACGAACACCACCGTGTCGGAGCCCGTGCTCCGCGGCGTTCTCCGGGATCGTCTCGGATTTCAGGGCCTCGCCGTGAGCGACGCGATGTGGATGGGGCCGTACGGCACGATGTCGACGACGGCGCTCGTGCGGCTCTACGTAAAATCGTTCCTCGCGGGGATGGATCTGCTGATGATCCCGGGCGCCAAGTTCGACGATGCGCTCGCGTTCTTCCGGAAGGTGTACGACGGGACGCTCACGTCGGCGGATCGGGCGTCGCTCGAGCAGGACGTCGGCAAGGCGTGGTCGGATCTCCAGCCGGCGTTCAAGGCGCGCCTCGCCGAGAGCCAGGCTCGGATGGACCGCGTGAGGGAAGGTCTCCCGTTCGCGCACGAGATGATGGATCCGGCGGCGACGGTCCCGAGCGCGACGACGGAGACCGAGCGCGCGCGTTACGATCAAATCCTCGACGACACCGACGCGCGCTGGCGCACCTTGCACTGACGGTCGCGCGTCCCCCAGGAGCGATTCGCTGCGCTTCGCTCCACTCAGTCGGCCCACCGCGCGATGCGCTCGGCGAAGCCCTCGCGCGCTCCGACCTTCGTGCACCACGCCGCGAACGGCGCGCGCGGGACGCCGCGGAAGCGCAGATCCTCGAGCGACTCGGTGAGCGGAACGTCGGTCACGAGCGTCGCGAGCTTCTTGTAGAGGAGCGCGTCGTCGAACCGCGCGCGGAGCGACTCCTGCAAACGCGGCACGCCGCGCACGGTGGCCTTCCATTCACCCTCGCGCGGGATCTCCTCGAGGTGGCCGTACACGCGCAGGAGCGCCGCCGCCGTCTTCTCTCCGAAGCCCGGAACTCCTGGGATCCCATCGGCGGTGTCCCCGACGAGCGCGAGCCAATCGGCGACGCTGGCCGGCGCGATGCCGCGCGTTTCGAGGAGGCGCGCTTCGTCGATGATCTTCTGGCGCACGCGATCGACCTGCACGACGTGCTCGCCGGAGATGACCTGTCCGAGGTCTTTGTCCGGCGTCAAGATGCGAACCTGGTCTACGTCGCCGGAGAAGCGCACCGCCGCGGTCGCGAGCGCGTCGTCCGCCTCCCACTTGTCCATCCGCCAAACGACCATGCCGAGCGCGCGGGCGGTCTCCTCGGCGAGATCGAACTGGGCGAGCAGCTCGGGCTCGACGCCCTCCTCGGTCTTGTAGCCGTCGAAGAGATCGTTTCGAAACGAGCGGATCGGGTTGTCGAACGCGACGCCGATGTGGGTCACGTCCTCCGTGGGATCGTGCGCCAGCGCAATGAGCGACGACGCGATGCCGACGGTGGCCTTGAGTGGCTGGCCGGTCGGCGACGCGTGGTCGGGGCGCTTGGAATAGTGGGCACGAAAGAGCTCGTAGGTTCCGTCGACGAGGTGGATGCGCACGCTCTTCCCATACCGGAAATTCACGCGAGACGCCCCTCGACAGGCGCCTGCGCTCGCGGCACCCTAGCGTCTCCCCCGATGCTCGCGCGAACCGCAGCGGCCGCACTCGCTTTCGTCGCGATGCCCTTCGTGGCCTGCGGCGGTCCAACGTCGCGTGCCTCGTCCGATGACGACGCCGGCGCCACCTTCACCGTCCCGCGTGACGCGTCGGTCGAGGCCGTCGCGCCGACCGACGCGAGGACGCCGTGGGCGCGCCTCGAAGCGCACCAGCATCGGGTGCTCTCGAACATGCGCCTCACCGTGGTGTACATCAGCGAGGACGGTGACGGCGCGCTGAGCTTCGACACCTTCCTCGATTGGCTCCTCACGAGCGACTACTGGGGCATCATGAAGCAGTACGGCGTGAACCGCGCCTCGCGCGTCACGAGCATTCGACTCGCCCGCGCGAACGTCCTCCCCGCGGGCGTCGTGACGAGCGGCCTCATCACCGCCGAAGATCTCGAGCTCGCAGTCCACGCCGCGATTCACCCCGACGTGCCCGACGGAGGTGCCCTCACCGACTCCGGCACCGACTCCGGTTCCGACTCCGGTTCCGACTCTGGCGCCGACTCCGGTCCCGAGACCGACTCCGGTCCTCCTCCTCCTCCGACCATCGCCCTCGCCGACGCATACCTCTTCTTCCTCCCCATCGGCGTGAACGTGAACCTCGGCCAGCGCGGTCAGCACGTCTTCCAGACCTGCATCGACGCTGGCGGCTACCACGCCTTCGACGGCGACGAGCCGTACGCCATCATCCCGCCGTGCCCGCTCGGTCGGAGCCCGCTCGCCATCTCCCACGAGCTCGCCGAGATGGCGACCGATCCGTTCCCCGGATCGGGGTGGTTCAGCTCCAAGGACGTGGACAACGCCGGCGGCGAGATCGGCGATCTCTGCAACCAGATCGCTCCGCACGGCGCCGACGGCTGGGACGTTACGCAGCTCTGGTCGAACGCCGACGGAGATTGCGAGCCGAACTGAAGTGGAGCGAAGCGTCGCGGAGCGAAACGCTCCGGCGCGCGGCACGTGTCTTGCGTTCCCCGCCGGCCGACTTACTTTCCGGGGTTGAACCATGCGCCCCGACCGAATGACGACGAAGAGCCAGGAGGCGTTCCGCGACGCCCTCGATCGCGCCAGCCGGCGCGGCAACCCCGAGATCTTGCCCGAGCACCTCCTCCTCGCCGCGCTCGAGCAAGACGGCGGCGTCGCCCAGCCGCTCCTCCAGAAGGCCGGGTGCGATACCAGCGCCTTGACGAAGCTCGTCGAGCAGAAGATCGAAGGCCTTCCGCGCGTCACCGGCGGCGCCGAGCCCGGGCTGGGTCGCCGCACGAACGAGGTCCTTCGCAAAGCAGAGGACGAAGCGAAGGCTCTCAAGGACGACTTCGTCTCGGTGGAGCATTACGTCCTCGCGATCGCGAAGTACGATCGCGATCTCTCCGCGCTGTTCGAGAAGAGCGGTGGCGTTACCTACGAGAAGCTCCTCAGCGCGCTCGCCGCAGTCCGCGGCAACCAGCGCGTGACCGATCGCGATCCGGAGGGGAAGTTCCAGGCCCTCGAGAAGTACTGCCGCGATCTCACCGACGCCGCGCGCAAGGGCAAGACCGATCCGGTCATCGGTCGCGACGAAGAGGTGCGCCGCGTGATGCAGGTGCTGTCGCGCCGCACGAAGAACAACCCCGTCCTCATCGGCGAGCCGGGCGTCGGAAAGACGGCCATCGTCGAGGGCATCGCCCAGCGCATCGTCCGCGGTGACGTGCCCGAGTCGCTCAAGAACAAGCGCCTCGTCTCGCTCGACATGGGCGCGCTCGTCGCCGGCGCGAAGTACCGCGGCGAGTTCGAGGACCGCTTGAAGGCGGTGCTCAAGGAGGTCGAGGGCGCCACTGGGCGAATCATCCTCTTCATCGACGAGATTCACACGATCGTCGGCGCCGGCAACGCCGAGGGGTCCATGGACGCGGCGAACTTGCTGAAGCCCGCGCTCGCACGCGGAGAGCTGCGGTGCATCGGCGCGACGACGCTCGACGAGTACCGCAAGCGCATCGAGAAGGATCCGGCGCTCGAGCGTCGCTTCCAGCCCGTCTTCGTCGCGCAGCCGAACGTCGCCGACACGATCGCGATCCTGCGCGGCCTGAAGGAGCGCTACGAGGTCCACCACGGCATCCGCATCACCGACGCGGCGCTCGTCGCAGCGGCGACGCTCTCCGATCGCTACGTGACGGATCGCTTCCTGCCCGACAAGGCGATCGATCTCGTCGACGAAGCGGCCGCAAAGATCAAAATGGAGATCGACAGCATGCCCGCGGAGCTCGACGGCGTGCAGCGCCGGCTCACGCAGCTTCAGATCGAGCAAGAGGCGCTGAAGAAGGAGCGCGATCACGCGAGCAAGGCGCGCCTCGAGAACGTCCGCCGCGACGTCGCCGAGCTCGAGGAGCAGGCCAAGGGCATGCGCGCGCAGTGGCTGAAGGAGAAGGAGATCATCGAACAGGTCCGCAAGTCCCAGCCGCTGCTCGAGACCCTCCGCGCCGAGGCCGAAGACGCTCAGCGCAAAGGCGATCTCGGCCGCGCCGCCGAGCTTCGCTACGGCAAGGTGCCGGAGCTCGAGAAGAAGATCGAGGAGCATCGCAAGCAGCTCGCGAAGGTCCAAGAGCGCCACAGCTACCTCCGCGAAGAGGTCACCGATCAGGACATCGCCGGCATCATCGCCAAGTGGACGGGCATCCCCGTCACGAAGATGCTCACCGGCGAGATCGAGAAGCTCCTCAAGATGGAGGACGGCCTCCGCCAGCGCGTCATCGGACAAGAAGAGGCGATACTCGCCGTCGCCAACGCGGTGCGCCGCTCACGCGCGGGCCTCGCCGAAGAGAAGCGCCCCATCGGCAGCTTCCTCTTCCTCGGTCCCACCGGCGTCGGCAAGACCGAGCTCGCGCGCGCGCTCGCCGAGTTCTTGTTCGACGACGAGCGCGCGATGATCCGCATCGACATGAGCGAGTACATGGAGAAGCACTCCGTCTCGCGCCTCGTCGGCGCTCCGCCAGGCTACGTCGGCTACGAGGAGGGCGGCCAGCTGACCGAGCCGGTGCGCCGCCGTCCCTACAGCGTCATCCTGTTCGACGAGGTCGAGAAGGCGCACCAGGACGTGTGGAACGTGCTGCTCCAGGTGCTTGACGACGGTCGCTTGACGGACGGCCAAGGCCGCACCGTCGACTTCAAGAACACGGTCATCATCCTGACGAGCAACATCGGCTCTCAGCACGTCGCCGCGATCGAGGAGCGTCAGGGGCTCGACACCAACGACAAGCGCGATCTCATCCAGCGAGCGGTCATGGACGACGTCCGCATGGCGTTCCGTCCTGAGTTCGTGAACCGGCTCGACGAGATCGTGGTCTTCCACCGCCTCGAGCGCGAGACCATTGGTCGCATCATCGACATCCAGATGGGCCAATTTGCGTCCCGCCTGGCTCGCCGCGAGCTGACGCTCACCCTCACCGAACGGGCGAAGGACCTCCTGGCGCAGGAGGGGTGGGATCCGCAGTACGGCGCCCGGCCGCTGAAGCGCGCCATCCGGAAATTCATCGAGGATCCGCTCGCGAAGCAGGTCTTGGCGGGGGAGTATGCGCCCGGCGCGCGCATCGTCGGCGACCGCGAGGGTGACGCGCTCTCGTTCAAAATCGCGCTCCAGAACTAGGCTACGGGAGCGGGTCCGCTCGAAGCGGGGCGCCAGTTTCCTACCTGTCGCACGTGTCAGAGCGACAGGGGTCCGTCAGCATTTCGACACAGTCGCACGCTGGCGGAGTCAAAAGCGCCGCACTTTTGGCGCTGATTTCGTCGAAAGGCGTCGCGAGTGGGGCCGTTGACTCGTTGGCACGCTGCTCGCAGTAGACGAAGAACATCATGGCAGCTCGCCGACGCATTTCTGCTTCCAACGCCGTTAAGGTCGTCCCGGCACCTCCGCCGTCGGCCTCGTCGTGGATGGCGCTCCTCGCGTCGACGACGCTGGGGGTCGATGGCAGCTCGGTGCGCGCGCTCATTCGCGCGGACGAGACGGCCGGCCTCAACGACGCGTCGACCTACCGCCTCGTCGTGCAGTCGTACGACGGGTCGGTCGAGTGGTCGCGGCCCGTGGGATCGACCCAGCGCGTGCTCTCGGGCGCGGAGCTTCGGGTCGGCGTGCAAGTGAGCCTCGTCGAGCTTCGCGCCGTCGCCGGAACGCACGTTGGCCCGAACGATGGCTCGCGAGGGCTGGTGATCGCGTGGATCGAAGAGGGCACTGCCGATCTCGAGCTCGACGCTCGGCGCGCGCGCCCCGTGGCCGGTTCCGTGTACGGCGAGACGCAGAAGACGCCTGGCTCGCCGTCGGTTCGTATCGCCCTCGGTCGCAAGCTCCGCATCGCGGCCTGACTCAGGCCGGTGAGGCCTCGGGCGGCGGTCGGAAGACCCGGATCTCGCGGATGCGCCGCTCGAAATCCTTCTTGTTCGATTCGTCGAGCGCAGAGCCGCCGAATCGGGCCTCCAGGTACACGGTCGTCAGCGAGATGATCTCATCGCCAAGCGGATGGTTTCGCGCGCGGAGCTCCTCGGCGTGCCTCAGCGGCGGAAGCGATTGCGGTCGCGAAATCCCCTGCGTCGCGAGCGCGAGCTCGAGGGCGCGATAGAGCGCGGTGGCGGCCTCCAGCTTCTTGTCGAGCTTCTCGAGCGGGGTCTTGTCCTCCTTCTCGTCGGTCGTCCGCCGCCGGCGTCGCCAAATCACGTAGCCCACGGCGGCAACGACCAAGAGACCGCCCGCGAGTACGGGTGCGCGCGTCATCTTGCCGAGCGTGCCCTTGTCGAGCTCGCTACGGTGACGGAACTTCTCGTAGCGGTTGCTGAGATCCTCGAAAAGGCGGAGCTGCGTGCGCAGATCGTAGCCGATGACGTAGCGGTTCCAGCGCTGCGACAGCGCCTCGACGAGATCGCGCACGTAGACGAGCGCGCCGGCGGTCTCCTGGAGGGGCCGCGCGCCCGCAGACGGCGTCGGATCGAACGTCTGCCAGCTCGGGCGCCCGATGTCCTCGAGGTAGGCCTCGACCCAGGAGTGCGCGTCGCCTTCACGCACCGTGTACGAGCGGCTGAAGCGGTTGTACGTGCCGCCGACGAAGCCGGTCACGTTGCGCGAGGGGATGCCGAGCTCGCGGAGCATCATCGCCATCGCGGTCGAGAAGAACTCGCAGTGACCGCGCTTCGACTCGAAGAGGAAGTGGTCGAGCGGCTGCGGCTTGCCGCCCGAGGGCGAGCCGGTGTCGTAGCGGAAGTCCTTCTTCAGGTGCTCCTCGAGGGCCTTGGCCTTCAAGAAATTGGTCGGCTGCGCGTCGGCCCACTCGTGCGCGAGATCGGCGATGCGATGCGGGAGCGCGGCGGGGACGGCGAGGTAACGGTCCCGCTCGTTCGGAGCCATCGGCTCGGTCAGCACCTCGCGCTCGCCGGCGAGGAACGCGTCGTAGCGGAGGCCATGCGCGTCGCTGCCTGCGTAGCGAAGCTCGCCTTCCGGACCTCGGCGAACGCTGAGCGGCTCGCCGAGGAGCGCCTGGTTCTGCGGCTTCACGCGCAGACCGACCGTACGCGGCGGCAGAAAAATCACCGGCGGATCGATCGGCTCGAGATCGATTGAAACGCGCCGATCAATCGCCGGGTTCGGGTAGCGAAACACCGGGAAGGCCTCGCCGCTCTCGGGTGCGTGCTCGACGAGGCGGTGCTCGCTCAGCGTGCGATCCCACGCGCTCCCGTCGTACTTGTCGAACGCCGTTCCTCGAAGACGCAACGTCAGGAGCGGCGGCGGCGGATCCGGGAGATCGGACACCTCGAAGCGGAGCGCGATCGACGGATCACTGCGGAGCACGCCGACCTGCCCGAGATCGACGTGGTCGGAGAAGCCGACCATGCGTCCCTGGCGCGGATGGTTCAAAAGGAGGAGCGAGAGCCCGACGCGCGGGAACAGGACGAAGAGCGCGGCCGTGAAGAGGAAGATCGGCACCGAGAGGAGGCACGTCGCGGCGAGGAAACCTCGGCCTACGACGCGCCGGCTCCGCAGGATGCGCGGTACGTCGACGGGGAGGCCGGTGCGATCGCGGGCTCCTTGGCGGTAATTTCCCTCGACCTCGCGACGCAGGTGGCTGAGGACGAGCGCGCCAGGCGCGACGATGAGAAACCCGAGGAAGCAGATGCCGTAGGTGAGGCCGCCGCCGAGGACGGTACCCGCCACGAAATGGAGGAGCGCGAGGACGATGATCTGCTGATCGTGCGCGGCGCCGCGTCGTGTCGCGAGGCGGATGATCTGGAGGAGTGCGGCGAACTCGACGGCGACGTCCAGCGCAGAGCGGCCGGCGATGAGGCGCGCGCCCTGCACGAGGAAGAGCGCGAGCGGCCCGATCGTCGCGATGTGGCGGAGGATCGATTTGTTCTGCCACGACTCCGGGAGCGCCAGCGCCAGCGCCAAGCCGATCAGTACGAAGGCGTTCGTCCACGGGCTCATCGACGCGGTGTTCACCACGGCGAGGACGCCGAGCGCGGCGAGCGCGTCGGTCATGATTCGGTGAACGAGGCCGAACCTCACGCGCTCGCCCCCTTTACGTGCTCTTTCGCGACCTTCACAACGGGCTCGGGCGCACGCGGTTTGACGGGCGCCACGGACTTTCGTGCGGGCGGCGAGATCGTGGACGCGAGGATGGGCTCGAGGAGGGCGAGGTAGCGGAGAACGGGATCGGCGCCCGCAGCGCGATCGGCCCGTGCGGCGCCGCCTGCGTTCGTGCGCACCGCCACCGAATCACCTCGCTTGAGATGCGCGACGGCGCGCGACGCGACGTCACGAATGCGGCGCTCGAACGCGTTCTCCCACTCGTCGCCGGCCGCGTCGGGCCGGACGATGTCGAGCGGCAACGAGATGTCGGGCCTCGCCTCCCGCGCGCGCTCGCGCATGACCATCTGGCCGACGGCGGCGCTCTTGCGCCAGTGGACGTCGCGCGGATCCTCGCCCTCGCGCATCAGCTTGAGGCCGAGGTAGTCCTCGCCGTGCCCGCGCCCCATCGCGCCGTCGCCGCCGCCGAGGCGCCCCGGCACCGACGGCGGGAGCTGCACGGAATCGACGGCGGGATAGATGATGAGCTCGCCGTCGGCGGGGACCTCGCGCGATTTTTCGAAGAGCCCGAAGGGAAAACGCGTGGCGATGCGGAAGCCGACGTGGACGTCGCGACCGCGCTTGGTAGGAGTCCGGCGGTAGGCCGCGACCTGCGCCGATTTTGGGCTGATTTTCAGGAAAAAGCAGCGCTTGTCCGCGGGCTGCCCGGCGCGGAGATCCTCGACCTCGATCGCGTACGAGGGGACCTTGCCCTTGTGATTGAAGACCTCGATCTCGACGAGGTGCGGACGCCCGACCTGCGCGCGGAGCGGCAAACGTCTGACCACCGTGAGATCGCGGAGCGACAGCTCGCTCATGAGACCGCTCACGATGATGAGCGCGAGGAGCATCCCGAGGAGCAGGTAGAGGAGGTTGTTGCCGGTGTTGATCGCGGCGAAGCCGACGCCCAGCGTGATGCCGACGAAGAACTTCCCCTCGCGCGTGAACTTGAGCTTGCGCGGCGGGCGCATCGCGAGGCGCCACCTCCGCCACCGCGCGAGGGAACGCGAAAGGACCCCGCCGTCGGCCTTCGCACCGTCGGCCGGCGCGGGTCGGGGGCCGCTCTTGGGGCTCGAGGCGTCGGCCGGCGCGACCATCGCGACTAAATCGGAACTTGAACTCGCCCCACGATCTCCCGCAGCGCGGCCTCGGCCTCGTCACGCGTGGGCATGAACCCATCGGCGTGCGTGGCGAGGCGGACGCGGTGCGCGAGGACCGGAACGGCGAGGTCGTGGATGTCGTCGGCGATGCAGTAGTCGCGATCGCGAAGGAGCGCGCGCGCGCGGGCGGCGTTGCCGAGCGCGATGGCGCCGCGCGGCGAGGCCCCGAGCGACAGCATCGGCGAGGCGCGCGTCGCGGCGATGATCGAGTGGAGGTAGTGCCCGAGCGATCCGTCGAGGCGCACGCGGTGGACCTGGCGCTGGAGCGACACGAGCCGTTGCGGATCGAGGACGACCGGAACGTCACGCGCGGTGTCCGTCTGTCCGTCGAGCAGGAGCCGCATCTCGACCTGCGGCGGCGGATAGCCGATGCGCACGCGCACGATGAAGCGATCGAGCTGCGACTCGGGCAGCGGGAACGTCCCCGCGAAATCCTGCGGATTCTGCGTCGCGATGACGAAGAACGGATCGGGCAGCGGGATGGTCTGTCCGTCGAGGGAGACCTGTCCCTCGTTCATCGCCTCGAGCAGCGCCGATTGCGTACGCGGGCTCGCACGGTTGATCTCGTCGGCGAGGAGCACGTTCGCGAAGACCGGCCCCTGCTTCAGTGTGAACTCGCCGGTGCGTTGATCGAACACCGTCACGCCGAGCACGTCGCTCGGGAGGAGATCGCTCGTGAACTGAACGCGCCGCAGATCGCCGCCGACCGCGCGGGCGAGCGCGCGGGCGAGGGTCGTCTTGCCGACTCCCGGAACGTCTTCGATGAGGAGATGCCCCTTCGCGAGCAACGCGACGAGCGCGAGCTCCACGGCCTCCTGCTTTCCCTCGAGCGCGCCCTCGACGGCCTGCCTTAGCCTTTGTAGTGAGGGGAGCTCCTCCGCGATGAGCGCGGGCGCAGCGGTCATGGTTTTGAGAGTAGCATGGGCGCAATCCTACGCGGGCAAGCGTTCTTGCCTCGTTTCGGCGCCGGTGTGTGGGCCACGGCGTCACCTTGTGCGCGGAATCCTCGCTTGCGATGCCGCCGGGAAGCGGGCAGCGTGGTCGCGTGACGAAAGGCGGAAGCGACGCCGACGTGGAGCTCGACAACGTCACCAAGACGTTCGGCGCCGTGCGCGCTCTCGTCGGCGTGAGTGTTCGCTTCGCGCCGGGGCGCGCGTCGATCGTCTTCGGACCGAACGGGTCCGGCAAGTCCACCCTCCTCGCGATCGTCGGCACCCTCGCGCGCCCGACCTCGGGGCTCGTCCGTCACGGCGCGCTCGGCCGGGATCGCGCGGCGGTAAGGCGGACCCTCGGATGGGTCGGTCACGAGTCCCTCTGCTACCCGGACCTGACGGGTCGCGAGAACATCGAGCTCGTCGCGCGGCTGCACGGCCTCGAGCCGTCGGAGGCATTCGCGCAGGCGCGGGATCGCTTCGGCCTGGACGCGTTCGCGGAGCGGCCGGTCCGGACGTACTCCCGCGGCCAACGCCAACGCATCTCGCTCGCTCGCGCACTCGTGCACTCCCCTAGGCTCCTCCTGCTCGACGAACCGACGACGGGCCTGGATGCAGAGTCGACCGATCGGTTGAAATTGGTTATTCTGCATGAACTTCAAATGGATAAGGTTGTGATTGTGGTGACGCACGACCCTGCCTTTGCGGAAGTTCTGGGCGGAGATCGCGTCGAGATGGACCGCGGCCGAATTGCTCAGGTGACGCGAGGAAGCAGCGCCGCATAGAGGCGCCGCACGGCCTCGGTCGCGCCAAGCTCTTCGGGAGCTCCGCGCCCGATTGAGAAAACGGGTGGTGCGCCCATCCAGGCAAGCTCGTCCGCGTTCGTTCCTGTGGAGGCATCGGGGATGGCGGGAGCGACGAGGGCGACGGCCGAGATGGCACCTGCGCCAATGGCCTCGAACGCGCGACGCGTCGCCGCCACGTCGTGAAGGACCCCGAGGCGGTCCGGTGCCACCAGCACGAAGGCAGACGGGCGAAGGAGGCGAACGAGGTCGGCGTTGCTAAGGTCCTGCCCGAGGGGCGAGAAGAGCCCCCCCGCCAGCTCGACGAAGAGCACGTCCGTGTCGGCCGCGCATTCGGCGACGTACCGCACCACGAGATCCGGCGAGATGGTGCGGCCCTCCTCACGCGCCGCGAGGTGCGGAGAGACGGCGCGGCGCAGCAGGTACGGCGGGGGACGTTTCACGTGAAACGTTCCTCTCGACGCAGCCCGCAAGGCTTGGCCGTCGGCCCCCTCGTCACCCGTCACCCCGCTCTCGATCGGCTTTACTGCGAGCGCACCGGGGCCTGCGGCGTGGAGGAGCGCGCACGTCGTATGGGTCTTTCCGATCTCCGTCCCCGTCCCACTGACGACGATCAGCGCGCGCACCGGAGGGCCTCCTGGATGGCGGCGAGCAGTCGGTCCACGTCGTCGGCGGTGTGGTTCGCGGAGACCGTCAAACGCAGGCGAGCCGTGCCCGCGGGAACCGACGGTGGACGGATGGCCTGGGCGACCACGCCGCTCTCGCGAAGCACGGCCGCGAGTTTCACGGCGCGGCCGGGGTCACGGATGACCCACGGTACGATGTGGCCGAACCCCAATGGCTCGACTCCCAACGCTCGCAAGCCGGTCCGCAGCTGCGACGCGCGCGACGCGAGGGCCTCCCGAGTCGCATCTCCGGCCTCGACCAGGCGGAGCGCCTCGAGGTTGGAAGCGGCCGTGGCAGGGCTGAGTCCCGTCGAGAAGACGAAGGAACGGGCCCGGTTCCAGAGCCAAAGCCGAAGATCCGCGCACCCCGCGACGAACGCGCCGCCTCCGCCCAGCGCCTTGCCGAACGTCCCGATCGTCGCGTCCGGCCGAACCCCGGCACGCGCCGCAAGCCCACGTCCCCGCGGCCCAAACGCGCCGAGCGCGTGGGCCTCGTCGAGGAGCAATCCGGCGCTCCGCTCGTCGCAGAGTCGACGGAGCGCAGGCAGATCGGGAGAGTCCGCGTCCATGCTGAAGTAGGACTCGGTCACGACCCAGGCGCGGGCCTCGCTCCGGCGCCGAAGCGCGTCCTCGGTCGCCGCGAGGTCCAGGTGCGGGACGATCTCAACGCGAGCGCGCGAGAGCCGCGCACCGTCGATGATGGAGGCGTGATTCAGCGCATCGCTCACGACCAAATCGCCAGGTCGAGCCACGGCGGACAGGAGGCCCACGTTTGCCGCGTAGCCGCTGGTAAACACGAGCGCCGCGTCGACCTCGAGCCAGCTCGCGATCTCCGACTCCAGCGCCTCGTGCTCGGCGGTGTTGCCTGAGACAAGCCGGGATGCGCCCGCTCCGTAGGCCGGAACGCCTTCCCCTCGGCGGCGCGCGAGGCCGAGGTAATCGTTCGAGGAGAACGACCGCCAGAGGCCCTGCACCGGCGTCGGTACGCGGAGTAGCCCGTCCGCTTCGAGGTGGCCGAGCTCTTCCCGCAAGAACGCAAGCGCCGGAGGGGGGACCCCTGGACAATGTTTCACGTGAAACCTCGTTCAGGTCAGGCGAGCTGCGTCGACGTCGGCCTCGTCCTCGGCCTCGTCCTCGTCGCCACCCTCGACCGCGTCGTCGATCCGCACGAGGACACGCCGAAGGAGATCGCGCGTCCGTCGCTCGAAGGCCTCTCTTTTCGCACGCTCCTCTTCGAGCTCGTGGGCGAGCGCCATCGCGGCGAGGAGAATCGCCTGCGGCGGCGCCGGCCGATTGCGCGGAGCGACCTCTGCGAGCTTGGCGGTCACCGTCGCGGCGAGGCGATGCAGGTCCCCCTCCGCCGCGGTGCTGACGACCTTGTAGCTCTGTCCGGCGATCTGCAAGGCGACCGTTCGGCGATCCATGCGGGGCCCGAGCTTAGCGCCGTAGCGCCTCGTACGCGAGGACGAACGGGTACGCGAAGAGAGAGAGATCGATTTGCGCGCCGGCGATGAGGTCCGCCTGCTTCGCGTCGCCGAAGCCGTAGCGTCCCTGCACGAAGAGGCCCGCCGCGAGGCCGTACCACGACGTGAAATTGTGGCTTCGCGTCCCCGCAAACACAGTCGCCTCGGCGCCGGGCTGCCACCCAAACGAAGGGGCGCGACGCTCGAAGAGGCCGGTCGAGAGGACGAGGGGGATCGCCTCGGTGATCGGGAGGAGTCCCTCGACGCCGCCGCCGGCCTCGAGCGTGTCGAACGCCGCGGTGGCGACATCGACGTACGGGCCGAACCCCGCCTCACGGTTTCGAGATCGAAAAAAGAGGACGTCCGCGCGACCGCCGAGATGAAACGCGGCGCGCGGCCCGTTCGTTCGCAAATCGGTCGCAGCGCCGCCGACGGTCAGCCCGAAGTTGGCTTGTGGCGCGGCCGCCGTACGCGAGGTCCCCGCCGTCGCGCAGGTCAGGACCGCGGCCGCGATCAGAGATTGCGCGGATCGCAGGCGGGAATTCCGTGGCACAGGCGGCAGTCGATGGGTTGGTCTTGGCCCATCACGCAGGGCAGCGCGATCGTCGTGGCCGAGATCTGCGTGCCGACCGGAAACCCGAGCTCGCAGTTGACCGGCTTGTCGGGGGTCTTCTGCGCCGGGTCGATCGCCTCCGACGGGAACACGACGAGACAGCCTGAGCACACGTTGACGACGTGCTGGTACTCGCCCGACTCCACGTACGTCCCGCCGAGCGTCTGCCCGAACACCTTGAAGAACGTGAGGATCGTCTTCCTCGCGGAGCGATTCGGGAGCTGCTTTCGAAGGATGTCGGCCGTCGCCGGGTCCACGACCGTCAGCGCCGCCTGCGTGACACCGGGTGTCGTGCCGGTCGACGGATCCACGACGCCTTCGGTGAGGCTCGTGAACGTCGAGATCTGGTTCCCCTGCGAATCGGTCACGCGAACGACCGCGCCGCGCAGCTGCACGCGGTTCGTCTCGACGCGGACTTGCGCGACGTCCCCGCGCGACACCAGCTGGTTGCCGACGAGGACGACCGGCGAGTACGCGCTCGACAGGCCGACGTCGAAGGCGCCGCTAAATTCGCCGGGCGTCGTCGTGTTCGGCGTCTGGTAGAGGCAGCCAAGCTGATTCGTCGGCGACGGCGGGAAGACCACCTGCGCGATGTAGAGCGTGGCGTCGTCATGCGCACAGGCGGGCAAGAAGATGCCGCCGAGGCAGGTGGAAAACGAGGCCGCCCAGATGTGCGCCCACAAGCGGTTCATGGAAGGAGTCCTCCTCGTCGAGAGCGATCCCCGATCGAGATTGAAGCCTACCGAACGCAACGCCGAAGCGCCAAAAACTCGGATCATCCTTCGCCGCGCACAGCCTGCTCCAACCGCCGCAGCGGGACCGATTGGATGGCAGATTGCCCGGCGGCGGTCACGATCGGAAGGCGCAGCGACGTCCCCGCGCGCTTCTTGTCCTTCCCGACGAACGACCACGACGCGACGAGCTCCGCCCTGGAGACCTCGGTCGGCAGCCCCATCCGCCGAAAGAGATCGGCGGCGCGCGTCGCGAGCGCGGCGTCGGCGAGGCCCATCGCCGCAGCGGCGCGCAGCTCGGCGACCGTTCCCATCGCCACCGCTTCCCCGTGCAAGTACTTCGTAAAGGCGCCGTGGGCTTCGAGCGCATGGCCCAGCGTGTGGCCGAGGTTGAGGAGCGCGCGCGCGCCGGTCTCGCGTTCGTCATCGCGGACGATCCGGATCTTTGCGTCGATCGCGCGGCGCACCACCGGGAGGAGCGCGTCCGTCTTGCCGGCGGACAGCGCCTCCGCGTTCTCCTCCAGCGTCGAGAGCAGCGGCGCGTCGACCGCGAAGGCGATCTTGACGACCTCGGCGAGCCCTGCGCGAAGCTCACGAGCGGGAAGTGTGGAAAGGTGCGACAAATCGACAACGACCGCGCTGGGCTGATGGAACGCGCCGAGGAGGTTTTTGCCCGTCGGATGATCGAACCCCGTTTTGCCGCCGACGGACGAGTCGACCATCGCGAGGAGGGTCGTCGGTACTTGGATGACGCGGATTCCTCGCAGCAGCGCCGACGCGGCGAAGCCCGCGAGGTCTCCGACGACGCCTCCGCCGAACGCGAGCACGAGTGCGTCGCGATCGATCCCCGCGCCGAGCGCCGCGTCCCAGATCGTGGAGACGCTCGCGAGCGTCTTGTGCCGCTCACCGGTCGGCAACGTGATCCGGACGCCCTGAATCGCCAGCGGGCCGAGCGCCTTCTCGAGCGCCTCGCCGCGCGCGCGCTGAACCGGCGCGTCGCTGACGACGAGGACCGACGACGGGGCTGCGCACGCGATCGCGTCGGTGAGGCGCGAGGGGACGCCGTCGACGACGTCGATCGCGTACGTCCGCGCACCGAGCGGGACACAGAGCGGATCGCGCGCGTGCGCGGCGACGATCGCGTCGGCGACCTCGTCGGCGTCGAGGGCGTCGGTGGAGAGGGAGACGTGGCACTCGGCGTAGGCCTCGGCCCGCACCGCGAGGAGCTCCATCGCGCGCGCGATGGGATCGCCGATGGCGAGGTTGGGGCGCGTGGCGACGTCGGGGATCCGCGCCGCGATGGTTTCCGGTGATGCGGTCAACGTGACGAGGACGCCGCGCTCGATCGCGAGGTGACGCGCCCGCCTGTTCGTGACCGTCCCGCCCCCGAGCGCGATCACACGCGCAACGCCGTCGCCGAGGAGGCGCTCCACGAGGGCCACTTCGCGCCGCCGAAACTCTGCCTCGCCCTGGCGCGTCCAGAGCTCGGCGATCGAGCAGCCTGCCTCGTGCGCGAGGACGTCGTCGGTGTCCACGAAGGGCAGCTGGAGGTGCCCCGCGACGCGCGGACCGACCGTGGATTTGCCGGTCGCCATGAATCCGCTGATGAAGAGGGAGCGCATGTTGGACCTCGCCGGAACGGAACCTCAGTAGCCGCGCAGCTGCTCGCGGTAGGCTGCGACGTTGCGCGTCAGCTCGCCCAGCGAATCGCCGCCGAATTTCTCCAGCAGCGCGTCGGCGAGCGTGATCGCGACCATGGCCTCGCCGACGACCGACGCCGCCGCGACCGCGCAGATGTCGCTCCGCTCGTGCGCGGCGTCGAACGACTCCTTCGTGCCGACGTCGACGCTGGGTAGCGCTTTGCGGAGTGTCGCGATCGGCTTCATCGCGGCGCGGCACACGATCGGCTGGCCGTTCGTGATGCCGCCCTCGAGGCCGCCCGCGTGGTTCGTCGGACGCGTGAAGGCGCGCGCGCCTTCGTCGTAGTGGATGGGATCGTGGACCTCGGAGCCGCGCAGGCTGGCAGCGAGCCAGCCGTCGCCGATTTCGGCGGCCTTGATCGCGTGGATGCTGACGAGCGCTTGGGCGAGGCGGCCGTCGAGCTTGCGATCCCAGTGCACGTGGCTCCCGAGTCCGGCGGGCGCGCCGGTCGCCACGACCTCGAAGACGCCGCCGAGCGTGTCGCCTGCGTGGGAGGCCGCGTGGATCGCCTCCTTCATCTTCGCCTCCGCCGCCGCGTCGGCGCACGAGAGATCGCTGGCGCGCGCCCGTGTCCGCAGCTCGTCGAGCGACAAGCCGCGCGTATCCGCAGGCACGCCGCCGATCGCGACGACGTGCGCGAAGATCTCCACGCCGACCTCCGCGAGCAATCGGCGACACACGCTGCCCACCGCCGTCCGCGCCGCCGTTTCGCGCGCGCTCGCACGCTCGAGGACGTCGCGCAGATCGTGGCGATCGTATTTGAGGCCTCCCGCGAGGTCGGCGTGTCCGGGCCGAGGTCGGGTGAGCGGCTCAGGCGTGGCGGCCATCGGCGCGGCGCTCATGCGGTCGAGCCAGTTCTGGTGATCGCGGTTCTCGATCGACATGGCGATCGGCGAACCGAGTGTCTCGCCGCCGCGAACACCGCCCGCGAAGACCACCGTGTCGGTCTCGATCTTCATGCGCCCGCCGCGCCCGTAGCCGCGCTGCCGTCGCGCGAGCTCGCCGTTCACGTCCTCGACGCGGAGCGGGAGCCCGGAGGGGATGCCCTCGACGATCGCGGTCAGGCGCGGTCCATGCGACTCGCCCGATGTGAGCCACCGTAGGCGCGACATGCTACGAGCGTACACGGGAACGGACCGGGCGGACCAAGCTCGTGGATGTGACGAGCATCGACGAAAACGAGGTCTGGGCCCGCCTCCTTTGCTAGCGTTCGTGGGGATCATGGGCCGCCCGTTCGCAAAATACGAGGGGCTCGGCAACGACTTCGTCGTGCTCGGGGCCGCCGACGAGCGCGAGCTCGGCGAGGCGCGCGCCCGCGAGCTGTGCGATCGACGAAGGGGCATCGGCGCCGACGGGATCCTCCTCATCTTGCCTCCGCGCGACCGGTCGTGCGTCGCGCGGATGAAGGTGATGAACGCCGACGGCTCCGTCCCGGAGATGTGTGGCAACGGCCTCCGCTGCGTCGCGCTTCACGTCGCGCGCGCGCGTCGTATGGCGTCCGGAGAGCTGCGCTTCGACACCGACGCCGGGCCGCGCGCGTGCGAGATCGACGACGCCGAAGGGCGAGGGATGGTCACCGTCGACATGGGCATCGTCCGCGCCGAGGGCTCGCGCGAGCTCGAGATCGCCGGCGAGCGCGTCGAGGTGTGGCTCGCGGACGCCGGGAATCCTCACGCGATCGTCCTGGGCGACGCGTCGCGCGCCCGCGCCGAGGCCCTCGGCCCCTCCATCGAACGGCACCCGAGCTTCCCGCGCGGGACGAACGTCGAGCTCGCGCGCATCGACGCCGCGGCCAGCTCGATCGATCTCGTCGTATGGGAACGCGGCGTCGGCATCACGCTCGCCTGCGGAACGGGCGCATGCGCGACGGTCGCGGTCGCGTGCGCGCGCGGTCTCTTGCCGTTCGACCGCGCGACGACGGTGAACCTGCCGGGCGGCGCGCTGGAAATCACGATCGCGAAGGATGGGCGATGCACGATGCGCGGCCCGGCCCGCCACGTCTTCGCGGGACAGCTCTCCGCATGAGCAGCGCCTCCGAGTCCGGGCTCAACGTCCTCGTCGCGTCCGCCGATCCGGCGATCCTCGACGTCGCGCAGCGCGCGCTCGTGGCCGACGGCGATCGTGCGACGAGCGCGATGAGCGTGGCGGAGGCGCTCGCGACGGCGCAGGCCGAGCGGTACGACGTCGCGTTCGTCGACGTGGCGCTGGACGGCGACACCGGTCTGGCATTGGTCCATCACCTGCGGACGCTCTCGCCAGGCCTCACGGTGTACGTCGTCTCGCCGCCGAAGAAGGTGGAGCTCGCGACCGAAGGCGTCTCGCTCGGCGCCGCAGGGATGTTGATGACGCCGCTCACCGGCGACGCGCTCACCCAGGCGGCCGGGGAGGTCCGCGCGCGTCAGCTCGACGGGCGCCGTCGCGATCAGCTCGAGTCGGAGCTCTTGCGGATGCGCCGCCGCAGCGACTTGCTCGACCGCTTGATCCGGCTCGCGCGCGGCTCTGGCCAGTCGGAGGCGGTGCGCGTGATCACCGACGCGTTCGCACAGGCGACCAACGCGAAGGGCGTCGTCCTGTACGCCGCGTTCGAGGCGCCGTCGGGAGACTGCGTGCGCCTCGCGACCTCCGGCACCGCGCGCGACATGCCGGCCCTCGCGCGCCTCGACGAGCTCGCGAAGACCTTCGAGCTCCGCAAAGCGCGCCCGGTCACGCTGAAGACGGCCAACGGTACGATCGGCATCGTCGCGATCGAGGGCGGCACCTCCGACGTCGAGACCGACCACGCCACCTTGGTCGAGCTCGCGACCGTCGTGCTCGCGCTGATGGACAGCCGTAGGCCGCGTGGCCAGTCGATCAAAGACGAGCGCGGCTCCGTCTACAGCGGCGCCTATTTCCACGACATCGCCTCCCGCGAGATCGACAAGGCGAAGCGCCACTCGCGTCGGGTATCGATCTGCGCGATCTCGCTGGACGGCAGCGATCGCGTGACGAAGGACGAGCTCGAGGCGGTCGTGCGGCAGGTCGTGCGCGATACGGACGTGATCGCGAGCGACGTCCCGAACGAGTACTTGCTGCTCTTGCCGGAGACGGGCGGGCTCGGCGCGCATGCGTGTCGCCGGCGTATCGTGACGCGCATCGAAGGAGATCGGCGGCAGCGCTCGTCGGGCTCGCTCTCCGATCGTCGCGGGCCCGTTCCGTCGCGACGCGGCGCGCCCATCGCGATCGGCGCCGCGGCGTACCCCCACGACGGCCTCACGCTGGAGAGGCTCGTGCGCATCGCGAAGAACCGCGCGAACGCGCAGACGCGCAGCGCAGTGCACTCACTTTCGCTTGCGCAGCTCGGTCTCGCCGAGGTGGTCGATACGCTGCTCAAAAAGCCGATTCTCGACTCCGGCGGCACGTCGCCGTACCCGCTCGACCTCGCGACGCATGCGTTTTTGTCGCTCGTCGCGCAGGCGTGCGTCGAGGCGCGGCGCGGGGGCGGCGCGACCATCACCGTCACCGTGCACCCCGCGATGGGCGTCGCGTCGGCGGTCCGCCAAGCGGTCCGCGACGCGAAGGACGTGACGGTGCGCGCCGTCGACGCCAGGGGCATCCCGGGCTGTGCGGACGTGGAGGCCGCGGTCGTCGCCGCGGAGCACGGACACTGGGTGTGCTGCGGCCGCGTCACGAAGGATCGCTTCCGGGGTGTGCACGCCGCCGATCCGCTCCTCGCCGACCTCGTCGCCCACCGCCTCGCGCAGGCAGGAGGGCTCCGTGGTTCATAAGATCCTCCTCGTCGATCCGAACGTGGAGGCGCTCTCCTCGCTGGCTGGCGCGCTCCGCCGACGAGGGCTCAAGGTGCAGATCGCCAGCAACACGCAGATGGCGTGCGATCGCGCGAAGGAGACGCGCTACGACGCGCTGCTCGCGTGGCACCTGCTCGCGGAGGCGCCGGACGACGGGCTCGGTCTGCTCGACGCGCTCGCCGTCGAGACGGGGCGCGTCCCGCCTTTTTTTCTCTTGGTCGACGATCCCGCGCTGGTGCTCCGCAGGGAGCAAGTGCTTCGCGCGGACGTGGAGGCGATCTACGGACGCCTCGCGGAGCTTCCGCCGGAGGCCCCGGGGGCTGCCTCCGCGCCGCGCATCGCGACGGCTCCGCCTGCGCCGCCGTCGTCACCGGGGACGGCGAGGGAAGGCACGAAGCCACGCGCGTCCAGCCTCCCGCCCAACACCCTCACCGGCCTGCTCGCGGGCACGCCGCTGCGCGATCTCCTCTCCGCGCTTGGCCACGAGCGCCGCACCGGCACGCTGACCGTCACGACGCCGGCGGGCGGCGGCGAGCTTCGGCTGCAGGACGGCGAGCTCCTCGACGCGGTCTACTTGCGCCTCGAGGGCGTGAAAGCGGTGGCGCG
Organism: Polyangiales bacterium; assembly: GCA_038231275.1. Lineage (GTDB taxonomy): Bacteria > Myxococcota_A > Polyangia > Polyangiales > Polyangiaceae > JANYHK01. The sequence goes on along the minus strand of JBBRLQ010000001.1, from coordinate 422,217 downwards.
CCTCCTCGGCGAGCGCGAGGGGACCTTCAGCTTCTCGCCGCGCACGCCGGCAGTCATGCGCCGCATCAACGCGCCGCTGACGGCGATCCTTCGCGCGTGTGACGAGGAGAACGTCCGCGCGAGAGACGCGCGCGCGTCGCTCGCCGATCTCGAGAACAAGGCGCTCTTCGCGAGCGACACCGTCGTGGGCGGCCCGCCGTCGGGAGATCTCTCGGATCTCGCGCGGACGGTGCTCGCCCGCCTCCGCGCGCCGGCGACGATCGACGACGTGCTCGAAGAGCTGCCGGCGAGCGACGCCGATCTGCTGGGCGCGCTCGGCGAGCTCGAGGCCGCAGGGAGGCTGAAGCGCCTCTCGCGCGAAGGCGATCGCGTGCCGATCGCGAGCCCGGATGGCCTTCACACCTTGCGCGCCCTCGCGTCGCGGGCGAAGGCACCCGGCTTCGAAGGTGCGGCGCGCGTCGTCTTCGCCGGGACACCGGGGCGCCTGGCGGTGGTGGCGCACTCGCTGCTCGGCCTCGAAGGCGCCGCGGGCGCGCCCGACGGGCAGCCGACCGCGCCGGTGCCGTACTTGATGGCGACCATCTCGCTCGGCGACGACGTGGGGCTCGATGTCGTCGCTCTGCCGCTGGTGCCCGTCTACGCGCCGATGTGGCCGATGGCGCTCGCCGGCGCGGCGGTCGTCGTGCGCATCGACGACGCGGCGGCGCAGGCGCTCGCCGACACGTGCGCGGCGGCCGAGCTCTCGGTCGTCGACGCCGCCGCGCTCGTCGCGTCGTTCGACGAGGGATCGACCTCGCAGGTCGCGAGCGTCGTGCGCGCGGCCCTCGACGGCCTGGGCTGATCGCCCGCTATTCCTCGACGATCGTGCCGACCGGCTCGCCGAAGCACACGCGCTTGATGTTGCCGCGCGTCGTCATCTTGAAGACGCGGATGCTCATGTGGTTGTCGCGGCAGAGCGTCACCGCGGTGGAGTCCATGACGCCGATCTTCTCGTTCAAGAAGCGATCGAACGTCATCTTCTCGTACATCTTCGCCTCGGGGTGGCGGACCGGATCGCGCTCGTAGACCCCTTCGACCTTGGTCGCCTTGAACAGCGCGTCGGCGTGGATCTCCATCGCGCGGAGGGCCGCTGCGGTGTCGGTCGAGAAGTACGGGTTGCCGGTTCCGGCCGCGAAGATCACGCAGCGGCCCTTCTCGAGGTGACGAATGGCGCGCCGGCGAATGTACGGCTCGGCGACCTCCCGGATCTCGATCGCCGTCTGCACGCGCGTGGGCACGTTGACCTTCTCGAGCGCGTCTTGCATCGCGAGGGCGTTCATCACGGTCGCGAGCATGCCCATGTAGTCGCTCTGCGCGCGGTCCATGCCCTGGCTGGCGCCTTTGAGGCCGCGGAAGATGTTGCCTCCGCCGACCACCAGGCCGATCTGGACGCCGTGCGCGTGCACCTCGGAGAGCTCCTTCGCGGTCTCGCGCAGGACCTCCGGTTGGATGCCGTAGCCCGCCGCGCCCGAGAGCGCGTCGCCGCTCAACTTGAGGATGATGCGGCGGTAGCGCAGCCCGTTGGAGGGGGGCGGCGGAGGGATCACGGTGTCGTCTTCGCGTTCGGGCGTGGTCGGCATGGGCGCTACGACGGGTGTACCCCGCGCGCGCGGTGGAGCGCAACCACGCGGGTCACTGGCACTTGCTGGAGGCGTTGCAGGTGAGGGGCGGGCAGCAATCGGAGAGGTCCGTGCATGCCTGCCCGGGCGATGCGCAGCAGGTGCCGTTTCCGTTCGACTCAAGGCCTGACCGGAAAAGCCGGTCAGGCCTTTCCCCCAGGAGCGTTTCGCTCCGCTGCGCTTCGCTCCACTCAGGCGAAGGTGAAAACGGGACGATCGCCCCGTTGCACGCGCCGCAGCACGTGGGCTTCGACGTGGCGCAAAGGGCGTGGGGCGGCTGGCAAACCGGCCCGGAGTCCGTGGTCCCGCCGTCGATGGCCGTGCAGCATCCGGCGCCGCTGCACTCGCAGCCGTCGGCGAAGCTCCCGTCGCAGTCGTACCAGCCCGACTCGCACGCCGAGGGAACGCATGCGGGGCCAGCGCCGCACAGAGCGACCGTGTGACCGCCGGACGGCGTGGTGCAGTTCATGGTGCACGAGCCGCACGTCGTGTCGCCCGTGAGGGAGACCTCGCAGCCGTTCGCGCGGTTCGCGTCGCAATCGGCGTAGCCGGGGTCGCACGTTCCGTGATCGCAGAAGCTCGCTGTGCACGCGGCGGGCGAGTGCGCAGGGCTGCACGCCGTGCAGCTCGCGCCGCAGTGGTTCGGATCGTTCGTCGTGTCCGCACACGCGGTGCCGCACTGCACCTTCGGCGACGTGCAGGTGTTCGTGCACGTGGTTCCATCGCAAAGCGGATTTGGGGCGATGCACGCGACCGTGCACGAGCCGCAGGTCCCTGCTGACGTGAGGTCCGATTCGCAGCCGTCCGCCTCGCTCTTGTCGCAGTTGTCCCAGCCGGTCGCGCACGTCCCGATCGCGCACGCGCCGCCGGAGCACACCGCCGTGGCGTGCGCGAGCTTGCATGGCGTGCACGCCGCCGCGCCGCATCCAAAGTTCGGGTTGTCGTCTCTTGCGCAGGCCGCGCCGCAGAGGTGCTCGCCGGTGGCGCACGTGGGAAGCACGGAGCCGTCCGTCCTTTGGCCGTCGGGGCCTGCCTCGACCGACGGGCGATCGTCCGTAGCGCCCGTGTCGAGGTTTCCTAGGCCGCCGTCGGCGCCCCCATCCTCCAGCGCGCTGCCGGCGTCGAGCCCAAGCACGGATGCGCACCCGTAGGCGAGCGCGCTTGCGGCGAGCGTGAAGGCGATCCACGCCCATCGGCCCGCTCCATCGGCGCCGCCGACCGTTCGCTTCACATGCACCTCGGCGCGCTTCCACCCTGGAAACACTTGCTCGGAGCGCAACACGGATCAGGTGAAGGACAACCGCCCGGCGCAAGGGAGACGCCAGACGGGACGCAACAGAAGCCGCCGACCGAAGGCGTGGGGGCTGGGGCGCTCCACGGATCGACGACGGCGCTCGGGGGGTTGCACGTCGCTGGGCAGCAGCACGTGCTCTGGCCGACCATGCAGGCGCCCGTCGGCGGAATGCATCCAACGGTCGAGCAGCCACCGTCCGGCGGAGGAGTGCCTGCGTCGCCTCCGCCGCAGCAGGCGGCGCCGAAGCACGTGCATCCGTTGGCGAGGTTCCCGTCGCAGTCCTCCCAACCCGACTCGCACGCCGTCGGCACGCACGCGGGGCCGGCGCCGCAGAGCCCCACAGTGTGGCCGGCGCTCGGCGTCCTGCAGTTGGTGGTGCACGAGCCGCACGACGTGTCGGACGCGAGCGACGTCTCGCAGCCGTCGGCGCGGTCGAGGTTGCAGTCGGCGTATCCGACATCGCACGCGCCACGATCGCAAACGCTGGCCGTGCACGCCGGAGGAGCGTGCGCGGGAGCGCAGGCCGTGCAGGCGAGGCCGCAGTGGTTGGGGTCGTTCGTCGTGTTCGCGCACGAGCCGTTGCAAATCGTCTTCGGGCTCGGGCACGTCGTGACGCAGCCGGTGGTGTCGCAGAGGGGCGGGGTGGTGCACGGCGTCGTGCACGAGCCGCACGTGGCGGGGGCCGAGAGATCGGCCTCGCACCCGTCGCCCGCGACCTTGTTGCAATCGGCCCATCCCATGTTGCACGTGGCGACGGCGCAGGCGCCAGCTCCGCACGCCGCCGTCGCGTGCGCGAGCTTGCATGGAGCGCACGACGACGCGCCGCATCCGAACTGCGGATCGCTCTTTGGCGCGCAGGCGGCGCCGCACAGGTGCTGGTCGGCGCCGCACGTCGGTAGACCGATCGCGCCATCGCCCTGCGCCCCGAGGCCGTCGGGCTTGCCGTCTCCGTCGTTCGGCGTCGATGCGTCGATGCCGCCGCCGGCGTCGTCCGCGGCACTCCCCGCGTCGAGCCCCAGCACCGCAGCGCAGCCGCCCACGAGGGCCGCCGCCACCGCCAGGCTCACCACGAGAGGAGCCAAGGCCCGCGTCATTCTCTCAGTCTTTCTCAGGAAGGGGCCTCGCACAAGCCTCCAGCCGCGCGACGAGGTCGTCGGCGCCGTGGGTTCGCGCGAGGAGCGTCGCGAGGCGCACCTCGGCCTCGGCGGGTGGGGCGAGGTGGGTCCACTCGAACCAGGTCTGCATCCACACGACGTACACGCGAAGCTCCTCGTCCTCGCGCGACTGGAGCTGCTCCGCGATGTCGCGGGCGGTGCCGTCATCTCCCTGCTGGAGGAGCGCCTTCACGAGGACGTGGATCCGGTAGCGCTCCGCTTCCGTCTCCGGCAAGGGAGGCAGCGCAACCAGCGCCTGGATCGAATCGGCGAGGGATGCCTCTGTCCCGTGCGCACGCGAGACGTCGGCCTCGACGACGACGCGCAAGGCCCGCAGGTCTCCGAACGAGAGCGCTTGCCCGATGCCGCGCAGCGACGCCTCCGCCAGCCCGATCTCTCCTTCGGCGACGAGGACGGCCGCGACGCCGAGCGTCGTCGACGCGAGCGCCGCGAGCACACGAACCGCCGCGTACCAGAACATCGCGAGGCCGAAGTACGGCGCGGGCCTTCGCCTCCGGAGCAGCGTGCGCCTCTGAATGCTCGTGCCGCTTCGCGCGACGCGAAGCTCGCGCGAAAGACGCGACTCCTCTCCGCGCAGGTATAGCCAGAACGCCACGCTGAGCACCGCCCACGCCGCGGCCGCGACGAGCGGGCGCTCTCGCTCCGCGCCTATCCACGCCGGCAGCGCGCGCGCGAACGCCCACGCCAGGCCCCCGAGGACCGCGGTCCCGAGAGACCAGCGCGCCGGCGTCGCGAGGAGCTTCGGGGCCATCGGGGGCCAAAACGTAGCCCAAGTAGCGCGCCGTCGCGCGTGGTAGTAAAGGGCGCGACATGGCTTCGTCTCGTGGACTGCTCCTCCTCCTCGGACCGGCGCTCGCCGTGCTCGCCGCGACCTCGCTCGGCGGTTGCGGCAGCTGCAACGAGAAGGCGCTCACGGTGGACGGCGACGCCGGCGGTCATCGGACGTCGACGTCGTTGACGCCAGAGCAATCGGCCAAGGTCCTCGCCAAAGTGGGCGATCGCACCATCACGCTCGGTGACTACGCCGCCGCGCTCGAGCACATGGATAACTTCGATCGCCTCCGCTACCAGTCGCCCGAGCGCCGCAAAGAGCTGCTCACGGAGATGATCAACGTCGAGCTCCTCGCGCGCGAGGCCACGCTGAAGGGCTACGACAAAGAGCCGGCCGCGCAGCAGGAGATCCGCGCGATCCTCCGTGACGCGATGCTGAAGGAGGCGCGCAAGGGGGCGCCGTCTCCCGCCGACGTTCCAGAGAACGAGGTGCGCGCCTTCTTCGACGCGCACAAGGCCGACTACAAGGATCCGGAGCGTCGCCGCGCGTCGATGATCGTCCTCCCCACGGAGGCCGCCGCGAAGGACGTGCTCGAGCAGGCGAAGAAGACGCAGGGTCCCACGTTGGCCACGCAGTGGGGAGAGCTCGTGCGGAGCAAATCGATCGATCCGCAGGCCAAGGCGAACGTGCCCACCGATCTGGTCGGCGACATGGGCATGGTGAGCCCGCCGGGGGACGGCCGCGGCGAGAACACGCGCATTCCGGAGGAGGTGCGCGCGGGCCTCTTCGAGATCGCCAAGCTCCACGACGTGCTCCCGCGCGTCGTCCCGGCAGAGTCGCGCTTCTACGTCGTGCGCTTCACGCAGAAGACCGACGCGCACGAGCGGACCTACCAAGAGGCGGAGCGCGCGATCCGCGTGAAGCTCGCGCAGGACAAGATCCGCGCGAAGGAAGACGAGCTCCTCGGCCAGCTGCGCGTGAAGTACCCGGTCGTCGTGGACGACAAGGTGCTCGCGACGGTGCGCGTCGATCTCGGCGTCGACGCCGCGGTTCCGTCCGCTCCGTCCGCGAGCCCCGACGCCGGACGCGACTGATGGCGCTCGTCGACGCCTCGCGCCTCGTCCGGCCGAAGTCGCCCGCGCGCGAGAGGGCGCGGGAACGCGCGAAGCCGAACGATTGGCGGTGGCAGCTCCGTCACGCCATCACGACCGCCGACGGCCTCGCGAACGCGCTTCACCTGTCGGCGTCCGAGCTCGAGGGCGCGCGTCGCGCGGAGCGGGCGGGCCTGCCCATCGGCGTGACGCCGTACTACGCGAGCCTCGCCGATCCGCGCGATCCGGCGTGCCCGATCCGCAAGCAGTGCGTCCCCGACGCCCGCGAAGCAGAGGAGGTCCCGGGAGACTTGGAGGATCCGCTCGGCGAGGTCGCGCACGAGGTCGCGCCGCACTTGGTCCAGCGGTACCCCGATCGCGTCCTCCTCCTCGCGACCGATCGCTGCGCCGTGTATTGCCGCTTCTGCACGCGTTCACGCATCGTCGGCGACGGCGGCGGCGCGGTGTCGATGGCCGCGCTCGAGCCGGCCCTTGCATACGTGCGCACGAACCCGGAGATCCGCGACGTGATCGTCAGCGGCGGGGATCCGATGGCGATGGCGACCGACCGCCTCGTGCGCCTCGTCGCCGCCGTGAGGTCGATCGCGCACGTCGAGACGATCCGCCTGGCGACGCGGGTGCCGGTCACGTTGCCGATGCGGGTCACCGCCGAGCTCGTGCGCGCGCTCCGTCCGTACCATCCACTCTGGGTGATGACGCACTTCAATCACCCGAAGGAGCTCACGAAGGCCTCGCTCGCCGCGTGCGCACGCCTCGCGGATGCCGGCTTTCCGGTGATGAACCAGACGGTGCTCCTCGCCGGCGTCAACGACTCGGCGGCGACGCTCGAAGCGCTCTTTCGAGGCCTGGTCCGCGCGCGTGTACGCCCGTACTACTTGCTCCAGGCCGATCCGGTCCGCGGCACCGGGCACCTCCGCACGCCGCTCGCGCGCGGCGTCGAGATCATGGCCTCGCTCCAGGGACGCCTCACGGGGATCGCCCTTCCGAAGCTGATTTGCGACACACCTGGCGGCCGCGGCAAGGTCCCCCTTCTCCCCGACTACGTCCACGCGCGCGCCCCCGGAAAAACGACCCTCCGAACGTTCCGGGGGGAGCTCGTCGACTACCTCGATCCGCCGGCCGCGTTCGAGTAGCCTCGACCCTGGCATGCTCCGATCTCGTCCCCTCGCCCTCGCGATGGCCCTCGCCCTCGCGTCCGCCGCCGTGCCCCGATCGTCCTTCGCGCAGCCTGCGCCGGCAGAAGTGAAGACGCACATGGATGCGGCGGACAAGGCGTCGAAGGCGAAGGACTGGGAGAAGGCGGCGCAGGAGTACAAGGCGGCGTTCGAGCTCGCGCACGCGGCAGCGGCGCTCGAGGGCCTCGCGAACGCGCTCTACCAGGCGAAGCGTCCGCCCGAGGCGTTCGAGGCGTACGACGAGCTCCTCCGCAGCTACGGCGACACGCTGCCTCCCCCGAGGAAGGTCGCGGCCGAAGCGCGTCGCAAGGAGCTCGCCGCGCACACCGGCATCATCCAGATCGCGGTTGCCGAGGCCGGCGCCGAGATCTTCGTCGACGACAAATCGATCGGCGCGTCCCCACTCCCTCCGCGCCACGTGTCCGCAGGCTCGCACAAAGTACGCGTCGTGAAGGCCGGATTCTCGACGTTCGAGCAGACCGTCTCCGCGACCGACGGCCAGACGGTGACGGTGACCGCCTCCCTCACGCGCGAGGTCTCGCGCGGCCACATCGTCGTCCGCGAGAAGGACAACAAGACGATGCGCGTCGTCATCGACGGGCTCGACGTCGGACCCACGCCCTACGAAGGGGATCTCGATCCCGGCGCGCACGAGGTCCTCGTCCGGAGCTCGGCGGGCGCGTCGACGCCCCAGCGCGTCGAGGTCGAGCGCGGCAAGGCCGTCACCGTGGAGCTCGCTGCCGTCGCGTCGACGACGCACCTCGAGATCACGACCGGCGATCACCTCGCCATCCTCTTCTTCGACGGCAAGCCGCTCGCCGAAGGCTCGTTCTCCGGTGACGTCGCGCCGGGCGAGCACCTCCTCGTCGTCGCGAAAGAGGGCTGGGATCGCGTCGAGAAGAAGCTCAACCTCCAGCCGAGCGGCCGCGAGAAGGTCGAGATCGTCCTCACGAAGAGCCGCGACGCGAAGCCGGGCAACGTGCTCGAGGATTCATCGCCGAGCGGGCGCGGCCTCTACGGCGGCTTCGCCTTCGCCGGCCTCGGAATGCCGGGCGGCAACGGCAACGAGATCGAGACGCGCTGCAACGATCTCGGCGCGTCGAGCTGCGAGACCCCGATGCCGATCGGCGGCGCCGTCTTCGGCTACCTCGGCTACTCCTTCGATCCGATCGGCTTCGAGGTCATGGTCGGCGGCGAGTTCGATCAGACTAAGCCGAAGGCGAACTACGCGGGGTATGGCGGCCCCAGCGCCCAATCGAACCCGCTCCTCAGCGGCGTTCCGCGCGTCGAGCAGTACACGTTCCTCCGCACCGGCGGCATGGTCGCCGTGCGCGTGCGCGCGAACATCGAGGGCAAGCGCCTCCGCGGGTCGCTCGCGCTCGGTCCCGGCATCTCGTACAAGTATGCCGCCATGAGCGAGCGCCGCGCCACGTCGACCGACGCGCGCAACTTGCAGGACGTCTACGCGCCCGGTGGGCAATCGTACGCGTCCCCGGCGATCACCGCCGACGCGTCCGTGCAACTGCGCCTTTCACGGAGCGTCGCGCTCACGCTCGGCATGCTCATGTGGCTCGAGAGCTCGAGCTTCACCGACGTGCGCGCCGCCGGCGATCTGCACCGCTTCATGGCGGCGGACGGCCAGCAGCCGGCACCGATCACGACGCCGCCCTACCAGATCACGAGCGGCGCGCAGATCTTCCTCGGGCCGTACCTGGGGACGCAGTTCGGTCCCTGACGCGGTGGCGTCTCGGCTTGGTCTAGCGAGCCGCGGTCAGCCCCCGCTGGCGTCGACCGGACCGCTGTCGGTTCCCGCGTCGGGCGGCGGCGCGCTGTCGCCCGCGCTCGCGTCCTTCGGGGGCGCGCCGCCGTCGATGCTCGGCGTCGCCGTCTGCGAGCTGCAGCTCTGGACGTAGATCGGAACGGCGGGCGGCGCCTGGTTCGAGTTGAGCGCCAGCGCCGCGGTGGTCTTGAGGACGTCCTGCAGGCTCGTGCAGTCGGTTCCGCACACGCGCACGCGCGCGGCCTTGCTGTTGGCGACCGTCTCGAGGTTCCACCCCTTCTCGGTCGTCTGCGTGGCGCCGCTGCAGTTGGCGTTGAACGCGACCGCCACTGTGTGCGCTGGCGGCAGCGGGTTCAGGTACGTGACCGAACCGGTGCCCTTGAGCGCGTCGGGCGCGTCGTACACGCAGCTCGCCAGATCCTGCGTGACGCGCGACAGAGCATCGGCGGCGTTGTTCGGCCGGGTGTCGTCCTTCGGCTGCGGCGTGAACGCGTCGGCGTTGAAGAAACCCGCGTTCCCGAGCGTCTGCGCGTTCGCGAGGCCCGTGAGGTTCTCGGTCTGATCCTGCTTGCCGAAGAGGACTGCGTACGTCGCGATGCCGCCGTAGATCGTGTCGCGAAGGTGCGTGAAATCGATGCCGGTCCCGCAGTCGTCGTCGAACGTCCCGTCGCCGAGCACGAGCACCCCGATCTTGTTGTACGCGGTCCCCGCGACGGCACGCGCCGCCGACAGCGCGATCAGCTTCTTGTAGGCGCCGTCGAGCGCCACCGAGAGTGCACGCGGCGGAGGCGCCAGGTTGGTCGGATCCTTGCTGCCAATGAGCGACGCGATGTCGACTTGCGACGCGGTCACAGTCTTGCTGCCGTCGAGCTCGGGCGAGAATCCCGCCGAGCACGTCGTCTTTGCGCTCGGCGTGAACGCAAAGACGAGATCGGTCTTCTCGAAGACCGGATCGCCGAGGCTCAGCTGGAGCACCTTTTTGGCCGCCGCTTGGCCGAAGAACGACTGCATCTGCGGCGTGTCATCCATCAAGACGACGAGCGCGCTCGGGGCCGGTTTGATCTCGATCGGCGCGCACGTCGTGTCGCCGCCGGTGGTCGAGCCCGACGTGCTCGCGTCGCTCAGCGGGTTAGACGGAGACTCCTCGTCGCACAGCGGCTGGAGCGGCGTCTTCGGGGCGCAGAGACCGCTCGCGACGAGCCCGGTGATCTTGTGCGCGGTGGCCGGACCCGGATGACAGAGGCCGTCGGCGAGCTGCAGCGTCTGCGGCGCGTTCACCGGATCGGGGATGAAGAAGCCCTCGTCCTTGTCGAAGTCGAGGATCTCGGAGACCGATCCGTCGTCGTAGTACGCGCGCACGTTCAGCCCCGAGCCCGTCGTGACGAACGGCACGTTCCCCGTATCGGGCGCGCCCTTGCTCTTCCACAGGGCGTACTTGCACGTCGCGCCGTCGACGAGCTGCGGCAGCACCGCGTCGGGCATGCAGAGCGCCGGGCTGAAGCATGTGCCCGAGTTGCCGAGGATCAGGTTGTCGTTGTAATCGACGAGCGTGTTCGGATCGGTGTCGTTCGGCACGCATTTGCCGGCTTTGCACGTTTGTTCGTCGGGGCACGGCACCTCGAAGCACGAGAAGCGCAGCGGCATCGGGACGAACAAGATGCGGTTGTCCACGTAGGGCTGCCGCGACGACCGGAGCACGCGCGCGAAGCCGAGGTCGGGGTGCTTTCGATCCCAATCCAGCTTCGCGCTCACGCTCGGGAGCAGATCGCAGTTGGCGAGATCGGCCGGCGCGTCCTTGTCGTCTTGCGCGAAGAGATATCCAGTGACCGTGACCTTGACCGGCCCCCCCTTGCCCTGCGACTGGAGCCCGAGCGTCCTCGGCAAGCGCACCGTGCCGTTGCGGACGTCGTAAATCCCGCAGAACTGCGGCTGCCCGTTCACCGTCACGTCGAGGCGGACCGTCTTCATCTCCTTCGGGACGCGCACCTGCGTCGACACGCCGGGGACGAGCTCGGTCTGCTTCTTGGGAGAGCACCCGCTCCACATCGTGACGGTCCCCGCCACGAGGCTCAGTGCGATCAAGGTCCGGGTCGTTTTGATGAAGCGCATCGTCAACTCTCCTGGGGTAAGCGGCTCACGAACGTCATGTGGCCCAACTTGGATGATCGGAAATCGAATCAGAAGCGAATGCCGTGACCTGCCTTGACGAGACCCGGATCGAAGGTGCCGACGACCGGCGATTGATCCTTCGGAGCGAAGACGAACCCGGCGATGGTGGCCACGCCGGCGACGACGATGACAGTGCCGACCGTCCAGAAGACCCACTCGTTCTTCTTCTCGGTGGTGAGCGGGATGCGGCGGCTGATCGTCTCACCTTTGGCGAGGTAGACCTCGATTTTGCCTTCGTTGTAGCCGTCCTTGCGGGCCGACAGCGTGTGCGTGCCCATCTCGACCGTGCCCTCCCAGAACGTGGTGCCGACGACCTTGCCGTCGAGCTCGATCGTCGCGCCGTCGACCGACTCGGCGCGGATGCGGCCGCTGGTGACCGAGCGCACGAGCGACAGATCGAGCTTGAGCTTCTGCTTGTAGATGACCTCCTCGCGTCGCGCCGCCGGATCGAACCCGGAGAGGCGTGCCTCGAAGGTGTGAGGGCCTGCCTCGATGAGACCCTTGAAGGGCGCGGGGCCGCGATCGATGCCGTCGATGAAGATCGCCGAGCCGCTCGCACCGGTCACCACGACCTCCACCTCCGCGCGCTTCACCTTGGGATCGAGCTCGGCGGTCACCTTCGCGGGGCCGCTCGACGAGAGCTGCACGTCGCGCTTCTCGAAGGGGAAGAATCCCTCCTTCTCGACGCGAACGGCGTGGTTCGCGCCGATGTCGGCGGGGATCGGCGCGATGGGCGTCTGGCCCACCTTCTGATCGTCGACGAACACGGTCGCGTCGACCTCGCTCGACGTCACCTCGATCGTCGACACGTAGCGCTGGAGCGCGTCGATCGTGGCCGTGATCTCGCTCTTGTCTTGAGGGGACAGCTTGCCCGCGCCTTCGGCGAGCTCCTGCCGGAACTTCGCGATCGCGCGCGCGTAGTGCTGGAGGTTGCGCTCACAGACGCCGACGTTGAAGAGGACGCGCGGGTTTTTCGAGGCCTCATACGTCTCTTGGAATTTGGCCGCGGCCTTGTCCCACTCTGGCGTCCCGCCCGTCATCAGGCGAATCGCGTCGTCCCAGAGCACCTGCGCGGCCGGCGGCAGCTCGTCCCGAATGGACTTCTTCTTGGGCTGCGCCGCGGCGAGGGAGCTCACCAGCGAAACAAGCAAGACCAGCAAGCTCGCGGTGGCGAAGAGTCGAAGCGTTCGGTTCATGGGTCTCAATTGGTTCGGATGCAGGGGTGCAGGGCGTCGCACGGCTTCTGCGGCGGCGGATTGTTCGGCGGGGGAGGCTTGTTCGGCGTCACCGTCGGCGCGCTCGCGCTCGTCGTCGCGCTTGGCGTCGTGCTCGTCGGCACGCTGGGTATCGCAGGCGCGACGACCAGCGGCGTCGACGGGAGCACCGGCGGGTCGACGCGCGGCGGGTCGGCGGTGACCGAGCTGGTCGCCGTCGGACGCGTGCCCGTGATCCGCTTGCCGCCAGCGATGACGAAGACGCCGACGCCGCCGATCGCGATGGCGAGGAGCGCCACCACGAAGACGATCGCACCCGGCCCAATTTTTTTCGCGCCCAGGCCGCCCGCCGTGTTGTCGCGCGTCGCGCCGAGATCGGTGCGCGTGCCCGGCATCGGCGGCGCCCTCGGGATCATGACGTCGGCGCCGCTGCCCGTCGGCATCGCGCCCATCGTCGCCGCGAGCACCTCCGCCGCGCTGGCGCCCGTGTCGCTCGCGCCAGGGGGATACGCCGACTGCGGCGGAGGGCGCAGCGAAATCTTCTGCTGCGAGCCCATGCTGCCCTGGTTGGGGATGACGCGCGACCCCGGCGGCAGCCCGCGCATGCGCTGCACGAAGTGCTGACTGTGCGCGCCCGCGAACGGCGCGAGCGACTCGGCGAACTCGACCACGTCGACGAAGCGGCAATTCTGATCGCGCGCGAGCGCCTTGTGCACGGTCGCCGCGAGCCCCGACGGAAGATCGGGCCGCGCGGTCGAGATGTGCGGCGGCTCGCTCGTGAAGAGCTTGTAGAGGATCTCCGTGAACTCGCCGCTCTCCGAGAAGAACGGCGTTCGCCCCGTGAGCAGCTCGTACAGGATGACGCCGACCGAATAGATGTCGCTGCGCGCGTCGACGTCACGCGGGCTCTTCGCCTGCTCGGGCGACATGTAGAGCGGCGTCCCGAGCGCGGAGTTGGTCTGCGTGAGCGCCTGCTCGCCCGGCTGACGCACCTTGCTGATGCCAAAGTCGAGCAGCTTCACGAAGTCGTCCTCTCCGTCCTTCGTGATGACGAAGCAGTTCGACGGCTTCATGTCGCGGTGGATGATCCCCTTCGCGTGCGCCGCCTGGAGGCCGCGAAGGGCCTGGAGCACGAAATGGATCGCGCGCTCGGTCGGCAGGCCCGGCCGCCCGTCGCGCTGGAGCAGCTCCGAGAGATCGACGCCCTGGAGGTACTCCATGACGAGGTACGGCGCGCCGCTCGGCAGCGCGCCGACGTCGAAGATCTGGACGCAGTGATCGCTCGAGATCTGCGACGCCGCGACCCCCTCGTTGTGGAATCGCTCGACCGCCCCGGGAACCGCCAAATACATGGGGTTCATGAACTTGAGCGCGACGCGCGCCTTGCGGAGCTGGTGGGTCGCCAGCGCCACGGCGCCCATGCCCCCTTCGCCGAGCATCTTGTCGACCAGGTACTTCCCGTCGAGGACCTCTCCCGCCTTCGGGTACGCGTACATGCTGGAGAGAGGCTGAGTCATGGGGGAGAACCTCGAGATTACGGGCCTTACCCATAAGATACCAGACGTCCAAACTGAGGACTGACAGCGGGATCACAGGCTATAAGGGCCCCCATGCTCAAGCCGAGTGCGCCGCCGCCGCCCCACATGCAACGCCTCGACGAGCTGAACAAAAAGGCGCTCGAAGGGGGTGGGGCGGAGCGCGTCAAGAAGCAGCACGAGGGGGGCAAGCTCACCGCCCGCGAGCGCATCGATTTGTTGCTCGACCCGGGATCGTTCGTCGAGTTCGACCGGTTCATGACCCACCGCTGCACCGAGTTCGGCATGCAGGAGCAGAAGGTGCTCGGGGACGGGGTGGTCACCGGCCACGGCCTCGTGGACGGGCGGAAGGTGTTCGTCTTCGCGCAGGACTTCACCGTCTTCGGAGGCAGCCTCAGCTCGGCGTACGCGCAGAAGATCTGCAAAGTGATGGATCTGGCGATGAAGGTCGGCGCGCCGGTCATCGGCCTCAACGACTCCGGCGGCGCGCGCATCCAGGAAGGCGTCGAGTCGCTCGCCGGCTACGCGGACATCTTCCTACGCAACACGCTCGCGAGCGGCGTCATCCCGCAGATCAGCGCCATCATGGGCCCGTGCGCCGGCGGCGCCGTCTACTCGCCCGCCATCACCGACTTCATCCTGATGGTCGAGGGCACGAGCTACATGTTCATCACCGGCCCCGAGGTCATCAAAGCGGTGACGCACGAGGAGGTCACCAAAGAGGACCTCGGCGGCGCGACGACGCACGCGAGCAAGAGCGGCGTCTGCCACCTCACGTCGCCCGACGACAAGACCTGCATCGCGCAAGTGAGGCAGCTCTTGTCGTTCATGCCGTCGAACAACCAAGAGGATCCGCCCTTCCGCCCGACGAACGATCCCGCGATGCGCGAGGTGCCGGAGCTCGACACCATGATCCCCATCGAGTCGAACCGCCCCTACGACGTGAAGGAGGTCATCGCTGCCGTGGTCGACGAAGGGCAGCTCTTCGAGATCGCCGAGGCGTACGCCGCCAACATCGTCACCGGCTTCGCGCGCATCGGTGGTCGCGCGGTCGGCGTCGTGGCGAACCAGCCGCAGGTGCTCGCCGGCGTTCTCGACATCAACGCGTCGATGAAGGCCGCGCGGTTCGTGCGCTTCTGCGACTGCTTCAACATCCCGCTCGTCACGTTCGTCGACGTGCCGGGGTTCTTGCCGGGCACCGAGCAGGAGTACGGCGGGATCATCAAGCACGGCGCCAAGCTGCTCTTCGCGTTCGCCGAGGCGACGGTCCCCAAGGTCACCGTCATCCTCCGCAAGGCGTACGGCGGCGCGTACGACGTCATGGCGAGCAAGCACATCCGCGCCGACGTGAACCTCGCGTTCCCGACCGCCGAGATCGCCGTGATGGGCCCCGAGGGGGCGGTCAACATCGTCCGCCGCAACGAGATCGCGAAGGCGAAGGACCCGGTCGCCGCCAAGGCCGAGTTCGTTGCAGAATACAAGGAACGCTTCGCAAACCCCTACAAAGCAGCCGAATTGGGCTTCGTCGACGAGGTCATTTACCCGCGCACGCTCCGCGCGCGCCTCCATCGGTCGCTCGAGCTCCTCAAGGACAAGCGCGACAAGAACCCGCCCAAGAAGCACGCAAATATCCCTCTTTGAATCGCCACGGGCGATTCAAAGATCAAGGCGGCGGTTTGCCGGTCTCTAGGTCGAGGGCGTGGAGGAGGGTGGTGAGCTCTGGTTTCTCGCCCGGGTGGTGCTCGACGTCGGCGAACCAGACGCGGGTCGGGGAGACTCCGAAGTAGGCGGGGGCGCGGAGGGGCGTCTCCCATTTCGTCTTGCCGGACTTCACGTCGAGCGCGAGGAGCTTCCACTTGCCGTGCCACTCGTCGAACTCCACGAGGAGCGTGCCGTAGGCGACATCGGCGATGCGTGGTGAGCCTTCGTCGGCGACGTCCTTGCTGCTCGCCGGGAGGATCCGAGTCCAACGAACGGCGCGGGTCGCGACGTCGAAGCCGACCGCCATCGCCACGTGTCTTCCGCCTTCGGAGCGCTCGCCGAGGACGACGGCGTCGTCGCCGAGCGCGAGGACGTAGTGAGCGGCGAGCTCGGGGACGCGCGGGGCGGCGTCGGTGCCGAGGCACGACGCGGTGGTGGCGGGCTGCGCGCAGGGGCCTATCTTCGGACGCGGAGGACACCACGCGGGGCGCGCGCTCTTCTCGAACGCGCCGGTGTCGGCGTGCAGCATCGTTTGGCGCGCAGCGTCGTCGTCCTCCACGAACACGAGCGGCTCGGTCGGTGACGCGCAGAGGCGTCCGCGCGCTTGCACGACGACTCCGCCCGTCTTTTTTCCGGTCGCGGCGTCGAAAATCCAGAGCGCTTCGTCGTCGTGCTTCGCGTACGTGGTGTCGTGGACGACGACGCGTCCGCCCACGACGACGTGCTCGAGCGTCAGGTCGAGCGCGTTGTCGCCGTGCATGTGCCAGGCGCCGCCGGTCGCGTCGAGGCGCCGTAGGAGCTTGCCCCGCTCGTCGTACATGCCGAGCACCAGTGCGGCCTCG
The DNA here is from genome assembly GCA_038231275.1 of Polyangiales bacterium. Classification (GTDB taxonomy): domain Bacteria; phylum Myxococcota_A; class Polyangia; order Polyangiales; family Polyangiaceae; genus JANYHK01. Next base: position 405,790 of record JBBRLQ010000001.1, on the reverse strand, counting down.
CCGGGCTTTTGCTCGGTGGGGGCCCACGCGAAGGTGACGTCCTTTCCGCCGACGAAGGCGATGCGCGGCGGCGCGAGCGGAGGCTGCGTGGGATCGGGCGGGAGCGGGGAAGTGACGTGCTCCACCGGCTTGCCCGCCGCGCACGCCGCTTGACGAAGATCGTCGATCTGGGCGGCGGGCGCGCGCACGTCGAGGCGGAGGAGCGCGCCGACACGCTCCACGTGGACGTAGCGCGCCAGCGCACGGCACATCGGGCACACGTCGCGCACGCCCCAATCGCGGACGCGCTGCTCGATCGCAACCGCGCGTCGCTCGCTCTCCGCCTGGAGCCGGACGACGACCGCGCTGTCGGGCCCCGGCGGCAACGTGAAGCCCGCGGTCGTGACGCCGTCGATCTCGCGACCGAGCTCGCCGCCCATTCGCACGGCCAGCGGTCCCGCAGCCCACGCGACCGCGAGCGCGCTCGGATCATTCTCGAGCGGGCCGGGCGCGACCGCCGCCGTCGTGAAATGCGCGCGCGCGTGGTCCACCGCGCGGCCGCGCGCGAACACGATCGTTCGATCCGGCAAGACGTACAGCCATGTGCCGTGACCGCTCGCGAGCGGTGCGTGCTCGACGACGCCCGAGCGCAGCGGCTTGCCCATCGCCCACTCTGCGCGCCCGTCGTCCTGCACGTACGCGGACGGCGAGAACGCGGAAACGCCGCGCGCGACGACGACGATGCTCGTCTGATCGAGCGCGGGAGCGTCGTCCTTGATCCACACGTCGACCGACTCGGCTTGCGTGGCGAGATCGGCCGCCGCGCTCGCGGAGGCGCCGTGCGCGATCGCGCACCTCAGGATCGGACCGTAGAGCGAGTCCGCCATCGCACGACCGAGGCGCAGCGTGAGCGCGAGGTCGGGCGCGCCGCCGAGGACGTCCTCGAGCACGCGCGTCGACACGTCCGCCGGCCGCTTGAGCGCGCTCGTTCCGCACGCGAGGACGAGCAGGGCGGCGAGCCACGCGCGCCAAGCCCACGCCCCCAGAAAACGAAGCCGCAACCCTCGGAGACTCGGCACGATGGCGGAACCAGCATCGCCCGAAACGGCCGAGATGGGACGCGAAATCTTCTTCTTTCGCCGAGCGAAACTTGGCCCGAGCGCGCGACTCGACCTATCCGGAAAGTCGGAGGATGTGTCCATGAGCCACCAGGGTGATCGCCGCGCTGCCGGGACGACGCGCGTGCCGTTTGATGCGTTGGTCGAGGTCGGCGGCGAGCTCGGCCCGTCGTTCGAGGCCCAGGCCATCGACATCTCGGAGGAAGGCATGCACCTGCGCACCGCCTACCTGCCGGAGGTCGGTCAACCTCTGCTGTTCCGCTTCGACGCCGGACCGGACCGCCAGGTCACCGCGCAAGGCGAGGTGACCTGGAAACAAGAGGAGGGGAAGGGCGGCGAGTTCGGCGCGCGGTTCACCGGACTCGACGGCGAAGCGGTCGCCGCGCTCGGACGTATCCTCGGCATGGGCGCTCCTCCACGCCACGTCGATCAGGCGACCGGATCGCGCGTCCGCCTCCACATCGAGGGCCTCGCGTCTCCGATGCGCGCGCGCGTGAAGGTGTCGAGCGGCACCGAGGTCACTGCGTTCAGCGAGCTCGGGTTCCTCCAGGTCGGCAAGCAGCTCGAGCTCGAAGACGCGCAGTCCGGCGCCAAGCGCCCTGCGTGCATCGACCGCGTCGAAGTCGAGATCGATCGCGAGACCCGCGTCCCGCAGCTCGTCGTGACGCTCCGCTACGACGACGTCCCCGCTCACGCCGTGCACGAGGCCGAGGCGGAAGAGCACGAGGCGCACGCGCACGATGCCGAGGAGCACGACACGAACGAGGGGAACGAAGCCCCGATGCACGCGTCGGCACACGACGAGGAATCCGCTCCCGAAGAGGACGTCCCCGAAGAGAGCGCGCCCAACGAAGAGGCGCACGCCGCCGCCGACGCGCACCCCGCGCCCGCAGCGCCGCAGCCCACCGCCGCCGCCAACGAAGATCTCTCCATGGAAGAGGCCTCGAGCAAGATGCGCGGCGCCATCGCGCGCGGCGCCGCGAAGGTCGGCCCTGCGTTCGCCGCGATGATGACGCGCGCCAAAGTCACGATGGCCCTCCTCGCGGCGAAGCGCGCCGGTGGGAGCAAAGACGACGTCGCCATTCCGTTCCGTCGCACCACCGCACCGCCGCCCGGTGGCGCGCTTCACGCGTCGGGTCGCAAAGTCATTCGCAGCGAGCCCGAGATCGAGATGAAGGAAGAGGCGTTCACGAAGAAGTCTCCCTTCACCAAGCGCCGCGCGATCATCGCCAGCTCGGTCGGCGTCGCGGCCATCCTCGCGTTCGTCGCGCTGAAGAAGCCCGCACCCCAGGCCCCGCTCGCCGCGGTCCCGCCGCCCGACGCGCCGATGAACGTTCCCATCACGCCCGCGCCGCTCTCGCCGCCGGGCTCCGACTCGCTCACGCCGACGTTGACGTCGCCGATGACGCCGCCTGATCCGATGAGCCTGTCGCCCGCCGCGAAGGACGACAAGGAGGCGAAGAGCCCCAAGAAGAAGGTCGCCCCCTTCGGCAACGGACCCGTCGCGCACGGCAACGTGCTCCACCTGAAGATGGACGGCGCGATCGAAAAGCTCGAAGGCGCGTCGCAGCCGACCGGCTTCAGCGTCGTCATCCCCGGCCACCGCTCGCTCGAGCCGGCCGGTCCGCTCGCCTCGCGCGACAGCCGCATCGCCTCCATCCACGTCTCGAACGAAGCGAACGGCGCCGAGCTCACAGTCGCCTTCAAGGACGGGGTGCCGAACTACCAGGTGCGCGCACACGGTGACACCCTCGAGATCGCGCTCGCGCCCATCGGACAAGTGAACGATGGAAAGGCCGGTGGCACCCACGCCGTCCAGGCGAAGCATCAAGAAGGGGGCGCGAAGCCGCACGGCAAGGCCCACAAATCCGGCGCAAACAAGCACGACTGAGATCCGGCGCCTCGCAAATGAACGCGTGCTCCTCCGCCTCGGGCGGGGGGCACGCGTTGTGCTTTTCGGGACCAACAGATGAATCTCATGGGCAATGCGTGGATGGGCACCATCGGCGGTGGCGCCGCGCAGCAATACGACTGCACCGCCACGGTCGCGCTGCTGACGAAACACGCTGAACGTGCAGACGTGCACGACGCCCTGATTTTCTTCTAGTCTGAGGGATCATGGGGAAGCTCGGGCTCGGCGTCGCGGTGTCGCTCCTCGTCGTGGGAGCGTGGGGCTGTGGGGGAACCGATGGCGCCGGGCTCATCACGGACGACGACGCCGGCGAGGACGCGCCGTCGAGCGTCGACGCAGGCGCCGACGTGACGCCGATCGACGCGACGGTCGACGCGGGCGGCGAGGACGCGACGGTCGACGCGTCACCGAACGACGGAGGTCGAAAAGACACGGGCGCCGACGCCTCGAAGGACGCGCCGATCGATGCGCCGATCGACGCCGTCGCCGACACGTCCGTCGATGCACCGGGAGACGCGCCGATCGATGCGCCCGTCGATGCTGCCGACGCCGCGTGCGACGCGGTTGGCGCGCCGTTTCACTTTCACGTAGATCCCGTGAACGGGAGCGACGCACCGTCAAGCACAGGCAGCGGCACGGTAGGCGGACGGCCGTCGAGCGGCTGCGCGCTCAAGACGATCACGAACGCGCTCTCGCTCCTGCCTGTGAGCGCGCCAGCCGGTACGCAAATCGTCATCGACGTCACCTCCGACGTGGGGGCGGGCGAGACGTTCCCTATCGACGTCCCCGCGAACGTCGAGATTCGCGGCGCCGCCGGAACCAACGTGCGCGTACGCGTCCCCGCGGGCGCGAGCGGGGTCGTCTTCGCGACGAGCGGCTCCGCGCTGCGAAACCTCGCCCTCGACGGACAAGGCGCGACCGCGCTCCATGGGATTGTCGCGTCCGACGGCGCCGACAGCACGATCCTCGCGGTGGACATCACCGGCTTTCGGCTCGCCGGTGTCCGCGCCCAAGGCGGCGCCCTCGCGATCGGCGGCGGCGCGACGTTGTCTCAGAACGGCACGAACGGCCAGCCCGCGCCCGGGCTCCGCGTCCTCGGCGCGGCGATGGTCAGCATCACGGGCGGCACGATCGGATCGCCGACGAGCTTCTCGCAGAACCAGGGGCCAGGCATCGACGTCCGCGAGAACGGATCGATCACGCTCGTCGGGGCGCCTTCCGTCAGCGCGCTCGGCGCCGGCACCGTCGTCGCGGTGAAGAACGGCGATCAGGGCGTTGTGGTCCAGCAGAATCTCGTCCTTGGCGCGCCGTTCCCGCCCGCGAGCTCGATCGATGGCCTCGTCGCGTCGACCAACGCGTCCATGGGCCTCGAGGTGCTCGGCGGCTCGGCGCTCCGGCTGCGAAACAGCGTGTTCCTGAAGAACGGCGTCGACGGCGTCCGCGTGTCGGGCAACGCCAGCGGTACCGCAGGGCAAGACTACGACGACATCGCGCGCATCGATCTCGGCGCGGCGGGCGCATCTCCGTCGTACGGGAAGAACGTGCTCCAGGATCCGTCGGCCTTCAATCAGGGCGTGGGGCTCTGCCTCGCGCTCGTCGACGCGCCGGCGTCGCTCCCTCAGACGCTGAAGGCGGCGGGCAACGTCTTCGGCCCCGCGCTCGACTGTTCGACCACCAACGCGACGCTCACGCGCGGCGCATGCGCGGGCAACCCGAAGGGGACCGTCGGCATCCAGGGATCCCTCGACACCATGAACGTCTCGATGTGCACGCTAAACTGAACGCAATCAGCGCCCGCACGCCGCCCGCGCCGTCGCCGCGTCGTCGCGTCATCGGTCTCCCCGCCCTTTTCGGGTGACGCGCGGCAGGACCGTCGCGCTCGTCGCCACGAGATCCCAACCGTCCTGCGCGCCGGACGCGCTGCGCAGGGCGCCGGCGTACGCGATCATGGCTGCGTTGTCCGTGCACGACGCGAACGGAGGCACGAACGCGCGCATCCCGCGTGATATCGCCTCCGCGGACAAGCGGCTCCGCAGTGCGCGGTTCGCGGCGACGCCTCCGCCGAGCACCACGTCCACGACACCGTGCGACTCTGCCGCGAGGAGCGTCTTCTTCACGAGCACCTCGACGACCGCGGCCTGGAACGACGCGCACACGTCGGCGATCGCGGCGTCGCCCGGCGGCAGGCCCGCCTCCACCAAATGCGCGATCCGCGTCTTGATGCCCGAGAAGCTCATGTCGAGCGTCTTCGTGTGGAGCATCGGCGCCTCGAGCGGGAAGCGCTTCGGATCGCCGTCGGCCGCGAGGCGATCGATGACCGGTCCGCCCGGATACCCGAGTCCCAGGAGCTTGCCGACTTTGTCGAACGCCTCGCCCGCGGCGTCGTCGCGCGTGCCGCCGAGCTCGGTGATCGCGTCCGCGCGCGGCGCGTCGACCTTGTAGATCGCCGTGTGTCCGCCGGAGACGAGGAGCGCGACGAACGGAAAGCCCGGCAGCTCGCGCGCCTCGCCGCGATCGAGGAACACCGCGAAGATGTGCCCGACGAGGTGATCGACGCCGATCAGCGGCTTGCCGGCCGCCCACGCGAGACCCTTCGCCGCTTGCACGCCGACGAGCAGCGCGCCGACGAGCCCCGGGCGATGCGTCACCGCGACGGCGTCCACGTCCGCGAGCGTCACCTTCGCGCGCGCGAGCGCTTCACGTACGACCGGTCCCACATTCTTCAGGTGATCGCGCGACGCGAGCTCGGGCACGACGCCGCCGTACTGCGCGTGGAGGGCGACCTGACTCTGCACGACGTCCGAGAGCACGCGCCCTTCGCCGGTCACCACCGCTGCGCCCGTCTCGTCGCACGACGACTCGAGGCCTAGTACGAGCATGGACCGCGTTGGCGCGTGAGCGTGAACACGCCGAAGACCGCGTTGGTGCTCCCGCCGGGCGCGCTTCGGATGAGGCGCACCTCCACGTCGTCGGTCTGCATGAGCGAGATGACGGCGAGCATGTCTTGCGGATCGCCGGCGTCGGCGCTTGGCGTGACGGCGTAGACGAGGTTCTTCACGCGCCCTTCGCCGAAGGTGAGGCTCGACAGCGGATCCTGCCAGATTTGAGGGATCGGGCGGAGCGGCGTCGCTTGAAAGCGCCCGTCGGTGGAGCTCACCGTGCCGGGCGCGTCTTGCAGGTGATCGGTGTCGAGCGTGAGGCACACGTGCGTGTCCTCCGCGATGCCCGCGCGAACGAAGCTGCCGCGCACGACGGCGCCTTCGAAGTGATCGCCGGCGGTCGAGAAGCGCGAGAGATCGCGGCACGCGCCGACCACACCCAGCAGGGGGGCGGCGACGAGGATCATGAGGGCGAGCCGCACGCGCATCCGGCCCAGGATACACCCGCGTCAGGGCCTCGGCTTGCCTGCCTCGATTTGGCGGGCGGTCTCGCGCACGCGCGGCTCGGCGTCTTTTTGCGCCATCTGCGCGGCGAGATCTTTGGCAGCCTTCGTGTCGTACGTCGTCATCGCGACGAGGGAGGCCTCGCGCACGAGCGCGTACGGATCCTTCGTGGCGGCTTCCTTCAGCGCGATCGTCGCCGCGTCCTTGCTGCCGGCCGCGCCGAGGCGCCCGACTGCTTGCGCCGCCAGCACCCGCATCGCCCAGTTCTCGTGCGTCGCGAGGAGCTTGGACACGGCCGTCACCGCGCGCGAGCCGCCTTGCGCGCCGATCGCCGCGATCGCGACGCGCTGCACGGCCTCGCTCGGATCGCTCACCGCTTGCACGACGGCCGCGGTGGCGGCGTCGCTCGGCGAGCGCGCGAGGAGGACGATGGCCTTGGTCCGGATCTGCGGATCGGGGTGACGCGCCAGCGACGCGACGACGAACGGCTCGAGCGCCGCCGCGATCTCGCGCGCTTTGGCCTGGGCCGCCGCCGTGTCCGGCCGCGCGCCCTCGCTCACGAACGGCTCGAACGCACCATCCCCGGCGCTCATCGCGTCGAGCACCGTGCGCGCGCGCTCTTGCGACGTCGACAGCGCGCTCGTCGCCGCGCGCTTGAGCGGATCGGCGAACTCGACGAGCGCCGCTGCGCGCTCCTTTTCCGTGAAGCCCGTGGGCACGAGCTGCTCGAGCGTCGCCTCCACGTCGAGCGCGTCGTCGGGGACCGGCAACGCCTCGCGCGGCGCTCCACGTGCGCCGCGGCTCGCCAGCAGCACGAGCGCCGAGCTCCCCGCGCGGCGAAGCGCGAGGACTCCTGCCCGCGCGCGCGCGCTTTCCGAGTCTGTTCCCGCGAAGACCGCGTCGGCCATCGCACCGAGCGCCGCGCGCCCTCCCGGAGGATCTCCCTTCGCGCCCGCCATCCGCGCCAGCGACAGGAGCGCCATTTGACGCGGCAGCGGATCCGACGCCTCTGCGATGTTGAGCAGCGTCGCGGTCTCCTTCTCCGCGTCGAGCTCGCCGAGCGCGTAGGCCGCCGCTGCACGCGCCACGTTCCCGGCGTCGACCGCGCGCGCGATCTGGGCAACGTCGGCGGTCGCCGATCGATCCTTCCCGAGACCGAGCCCCAGCACCGCGAGCCCGCGCATGTCCCACGACCCGCGCTGCGCGAGCTTGCGGAGGAGCGGCAGAGCACGCTTGTCGCCCATCCGCGCGAGGCCCCACGTCGCCGCCACCGCCACTGCGTCGCTCGGCGTCGCGTCGTTCGCCGCGTCCTTGTCGGCGCGCGGGAAGAGCAGCGCCTCGTACTTCGGCAAGAGCCCCGGATCGCGCAGCGCCCCGCACGCGATCATCGCGCGCGTGCGGAGCGCCGTATCGGCCGGGCCGGTCGCGAACACGAAAAGCGACGGCCCCGCGTTCTTGTTTTGCACGTACCCGAGCACGTCGATCGCCACGCGCTGCTGCCCGGCGTCGGCGTCGGCGAGCGCGTCGAGGAGCGGCTTCACCGCGCGCGCGCCTACTCGTGCGAGCGCCGCGCGCGCTTCTTCGACGTCCTTGCCGGTCCCATGCCGCACGCGCTGCACTAGCCCGAACGACAGGTTTCCGTAAATCTCGACGAGGAGCCGCCGGTAGATCGTCTTCTGCGGGTTGCCGATCGAGAGCGGCAGGAGATCTTGCTCGAGCGATTCGAGGGTGCCCTTTCCGAGGTTGATCTGCATCGACAAGCGCGCCGCCCGCGCGACGAGCTCCTCGTCCGGCGCGCCGCGGATGACGCGACGGAACAGGCGATCGGCATCGTCCGCGTCGCCGCGCGCGAGGAGCATGTCGGCGAGCTCGAAGTACACGACGTAGAGGCGATCGTTCTTGGCGATGGCCGCGCGGAACTCGGCGATCGCGTGCTCGACGTCTTGCCGCGCGCGGTACCGCTCGCCGAGGCGACGGTGCCCTTCGGCGTCGTCGGGATTCAGCTCCACGGCGCGCGCCGCGAACTTGATCGCGTCGTCGTCTTTGTAGAGCTGCGTCGCGTACTCGGCCATGCGCTGGTACAGCTCGCGCGCGCGCTTCGGCTCGACGACGACGAGCTTCTCGAGGACCAGGATCGCCTGATCGAGCTTGTTTTCCTGCACGAGCACGCGCTCGAGGGCGAGGTAGCTTCCCTCGTCGCCGGGCGCCATCTCGACGACCTTGCGCAGCGTCGCCTCGGCCTCGGGCAGCTTGCGGAGGTGGAGCTGCACTTCGGCGAGCGTGCGCCCGGCCTCGATGTCTCCCTTCGCGAAGCGCGCGGCGAGCGGCGCGACTTGCTGGTCGAGCATCCGCTCCATGCCCCACAAGGCCACGATGCGTGTCCGCGCCTCGCGCGCGAGGAGCTTGTCGTTTGCGACCCTCGCCTTCTCGGCCAGGTCCTCCCACATTCCGCGCGCCTCGCGGTACGAGCGCGAGCGCTCCAGCGCCGACGCGAGCTGCTTCTTGTAGACGAGGCTCTGCGGCTCGAGGCTCACCGCCTCGCGGAACGACTGGAGCGCGTCCTGCGTCATGTCGTGCTCGAGGTACACGTCGCCGAGCGCCGCCAGCGCGCGCGCCCGCGGGTTGATCGACGTGAGGATGCGCTTCCACGTCTGCACGGCGAGCGGATGATTGCCGTCCTGGAAGTACCGATCGCCGAGATCGACGAGGTGCGACGGATCGTTGCTCGCGGTCTGCGTGAGGCGCGTGAGCACGCGGAGCGACTTTTCGCCTTCGCCGATTCTTCCGTAAAAATCGGCCAATCGTGAGAGGACCTCCTCGTCGCCCGAGGCGCGCGCCTCCAGCTCTCCAAGGAGCTTCAGCGCCCGCACGCGATCGCCGCGCTGCATGAGCGCGTCGCACTGCTCGAACACGAACGTCGGGTTGTTCGGCGCCGCGCGAATGAGGCCCTCGTACTCGGCGATTGCCTTGTCGAGCTCGCCTTGCGACTGCAGGAGGCGGATCATCTTGAGGCGGAGATCGATGTGGCGCGGGTTCTGCGCGAGCGCCCGCTGGTACGTCGACAGCGCCTTCGCGGCGTCGCCCGTCTCCTCGTAGAGCGCGCCCAGGAGCGCGAGGCGCGCGAAGTCGGACGCGTGCTCGGCCTCGATCATTTGGATGAGGACGCCGAGCTGTTGATCGGCGCGGTAAATCTCGGTGATCGTCTCGTAGATCTCGGCGCGCACCGCCGCCTCTTGGCCGGCCACCGAGAGCGCTTGCTTGAGCGTCGCGATCGCCTCGGCGTTCTTGTGCGCCTTCGCCTGCGCGCGCCCGAGGTCCTTGAGGGCAGGTGCCAGCGCGCGATTGTCGCCGCGCGCCGCGTTCACGAGATCCTTGAACTCGCCCTCGGCGCGCTCGAACTCGCCGCGCCCGAAGAGCTCGCGTCCGAGCTCGCCCTTCACGAACAGGCTGGTCGGCTGGAGCTTGACGAGCTGCGCATGGAAGCCCTTCGCGCCGGGCCAGTCCTTCCCGTCGAGCGCGAGGCCCATGAGCGTGCGGAGCGTCTGCTCCTTGTCGACTGCGACGGTCTGGATCGCCAGGCCCTGCTCATAGCGTGTGCGTGCGCCCGCGACGTCGCCGCGATCCTGAAGGAGCCGCGCGAGCGCGAGCAAGCCGGTGGCGTCGTTCGATTTGAGCGCGATCGCCCGCTCGTAGGTCTTGATCGCGTCGTCGGCGCGTCCGTCCAGCTTTTGCACGCCGGCGAGCGTGACGGTCGCCGCGTACTGATCGGCGTCGCTCCGCGCGGCGCGCGCCTCGAAGTCCTTCACGAGGCTCGTGAGGTTCCCGTCCTTGTCGCGATAGAGCTGCGCGAGGCGCTGGAGCGGAAACGGCGAGCCTGGCTGGGTCAGCACGATGCGCGTGTAGCGCTCGATGAGCATTCCCTGCGACGCGCCCTGATCGGGCGCCGGCTTGGTGGTCGTCGTCGGCCCCGGTCCTGGCGCGGGTCCTGGTCCCGGCCCCGGCGGCTTCGGCGGACCGGGTTTCGGCGCCGGCCCGGGCTTCGGTGTGGGCTTGTGTCGGCCTCGCGGGTCGAAATCCTGCGCGTGCACGCCCGGCGCCGCCGAAAGCAGCAGTCCGCCGGCGAGGAGCCAGCACCAAAGCACACGGTTTCGATGGCGTCGCACGTCCGTCCTAGAGCTTAGACGCAGAACGCCCTGTCGGCATTAGATCCTCCGTGAACCGTGGAGTAGCCTGCCCCCGTCATGGCGTTTTTCCAGACCCCGCCGGAGCTCGGCAACCAGTTCACCGAGGATCCGCTCCTCCTCAGCTACCTCGACCGTGTGTTGCCGGAGGGGATGCGCGCCGAGATCGCGCCGCAGATGAGCGCCTTGGGGGAGCTCATGGGGGGCGACATGTACCGGCAGAGCCTCGCCGAGCGCGCCGACGAGCCGAAGCTCGTCACGTGGGACGCGTGGGGCACGCGCATCGACCACATCGAGCTGACGCCGCTGTGGAAACGCGCCGCCCGCATCGCGGCCGAAGAAGGCCTGGTCGGCATCGCGTACGAGCGCGCCCACGGCCCGCTCTCGCGCATCCACCAGATGGCGAAGGTGTACCTCTTCACCGAATCTACGGCGGTCTACTCGTGCCCGCTCGCGATGACCGACGGCGCGGCGAAGACGCTGTCGCAGACCGCGAACACGGCGCTGATCGAGCGCGCGCTGCCGCGCCTGACGAGTCGCGATCCGGATCGGATGTGGACGAGCGGGCAGTGGATGACCGAGCGCACCGGCGGGAGCGACGTTGCCATCAGCGAGACGGTCGCCCGCTTCGACGGCGACTCGCACCTCCTCTACGGCACCAAATGGTTCACGAGCGCGACGACGTCGCAGATGGCGCTGACGCTCGCGCGGCCGGAGGGCAACCCGCCGGGCGGCGGCGGTCTCGCGCTCTTCTACGTCGAGACGCGCCACGACAATGGGCGGCTCCGCGACGGGATCCTCGTCAATCGCCTGAAGGACAAGCTCGGCACGCGGATGGTCCCGACCGCCGAGCTCACCCTCGACGGTGCGCGCGCCACCGCGGTCACCGGCACGAAGGACGGCATCAAGAACATCACGCCGATGCTCGCCGTCACGCGCACGTGGAACGCCGTGTGCGCCGTCGCCGGGATGCGCCGCGCGATCGCCCTCGCGCGCGACTACGCCGGTCGCCGTGTCGCCTTCGGCTCGAAGCTCGCCGACAAGCCGCTGCACGCCGATACGCTCGCCGGAATGGAAGCGGAGTACCAAGGCGCGTTCCTGCTCTCGTTCCGCGTCGTCGAGCTGCTCGGCCGCGAAGAGGACAAGAGCGCCAGCGAAGACGAGCTCCAGCTGCTTCGCCTCCTCACGCCGCTCGCGAAGCTGACGACCGGCAAGCAAGCGGTCGCCGTCACGAGCGAGGCGCTCGAGGCGTTCGGCGGCGCCGGGTACGTCGAGGACACCGGCCTCCCGCGTCTCCTCCGCGACGCGCAGGTGTTGCCGATCTGGGAGGGCACCACCAACGTGCTCTCGCTCGACGTCTTGCGCGCGCTCGCGCGAGGCGGATCGCTCGACGTGCTCGAGCGAGAGATCGCGCGCGCCACTGCGGCCGCGCCCGCCGCCCTCGCGCGCCCGGCCGCCGCCGCACGCGACGCCATCGCGCACGCCAAGGCCTGGATCGCGCGCGTTCGAGAGACCGGGCTCGACGCCGTCGAGGCAGGCGCGCGTCGCTTCGCCCTCACGCTTGGCCGCGCCACCGAGCTCGCCCTCGTCGTCGAGCACGCCGCATTCTGCCTCGCTCGAGGTGACGGCCGCTCCGCCGCCGCAGCGCGTCAGCTCGCGCGCCACGGCGTCGATCGCATCGACGAAGACAGCGATCTCGACGACGCGAAGATCCTCGCACGCGGCTGACGGCGGCAGACCGACCGCGCACCCTGCCTCTTGTAGGTAAAAGTGCGACGATTGTTGCTGCGCGAATCGTCGGGAGGTTGCGTGTCTTCCGCTCTGGCGGTACGCCCCACCGCAATGAAGCTCGACCTTTTTCGCACGCGTCTCGGACTCCTCTCGGTTCTCGGCATCGGCGCAGTGGCGTTCGCGTGCGGCGGCTCGGACACAGGCGGCGGCGGCGACGACGGCGGCTCTTCGGGGAGCAGCGGCACGAGCGGCGCGAGCGGCACCTCGGGGACGAGCGGCACGAGCGGCACCTCCGGCACGAGCGGTGCGAGCGGCACCTCCGGCACGAGCGGCGCCTCGGGGACGAGCGGCGCGAGCGGCACCAGCGGCACGAGCGGCGCGAGCGGCACGAGCGGGTCGTCGGGCAGCAGCGGCTCCTCGGGCGATGGCGGCAAGAAGCCGGTCGGCACCGTCTTCACGCTCGTCTTCGAGAACCACGACTACAAAGAGATCGTCGGCACCGCGAACGCGCCCTACTTCAACTCGCTCATCGCGAAGTACGGCCTCGCGACGAACTACGCCGACAGCGGCACGCACCCGTCGCTCCCCAACTACCTCATGATGATCAGCGGCGAGGTGCAGTACGGCGGGGTGCTCGACTACCTCCCCACCGATCAGGTCTTCCTCGGCCCCAAGTTTCCGGTCGACAAGCCGAACCTCGGCACGCAGCTCCAGACGGCGGGCGTCAAGTGGCGCTCGTACCAGGAGAGCATGGGCGCGGCCTGCACGCTGACCGACAACTCACCCTACGCGCCGAAGCACGATCCCTTCCTCTACTTCCAGGACATGCAGACCGGCGCCGGCAACCTCTGCGCGAACACGAACGTCGACTACACGCAGTTCGCCGCGGATCTGGCGGGCGGCACGTACAAGTACATGTTCATCACGCCGAACCTGACCAGCGACGGCCACGACCCGAGCAACGATCCGGTCGCGGCGCTCAAGGCGTCGGACGATTGGGCGAAGGCCGAGATCGGCAAGATCATGGCGTCGCCGGCGTACACGAACGGCGGCGTGATCTTCATCACGTGGGACGAGGCGGAGAACCGCAGCGGCGCCGGCTCGGCCGATCAGGTTCCCATGATCGTCGTCAGCGAGAACATCAAGACGGCGGGCATGAAGTCGGCGACGAAGTACTCGCACAAGAGCTACCTCGCGACGATGGAGGACCTCCTCGGCCTGCCGCGCCTCGCGACGGTGACGGCCGAGCCGAACATGCTCGAGTTCCTCAAGTAGCGCCGTACAAGACGAGCGCCGCGAGGAGCGCGAAGCCGAGCATTCCGGCGAGGAGCGCGATGGCGACGCTCCCCGCCGGCGCGCGGCGCGTGAGCGAAGGAGAGAGCTCCGCGCCCTTGCGGGCGGCGCGGACGAGGAGAAGCGCCTCAAGGGCCGCGGCGAGGGCGAGGGCGGACAGGCCGATCGTGGCGCCGAGGCGGTGTCGAGAGCGTGCGTGCTCGCGCTTTCCGGCGAACCCGTCGAGGATCACCTCGCGCGGAAATCCCGCGGCGGTGCTCGCGGCGAGCTCCGCGCCGACGTCGCAATTCGCGCGGGTCTCGGCCTCGACGAGAACGGGGCGCGCGAGCGAGCCGCCGGTGAGCGACTCGGCGCCGCGCGCTTCGGAGGACGTCACGAGCCAGTAGAGGCCGGGCGCGAGGGCCGGGAGTTCGAGCGCGCCGCGGGGGGCTTCGAGGACCTGCGCGGCGATCCGACCGTGCACGTCGTCGACCTCCGCGTAAATCGCGCCGTGACTCCCCGCGGCGTGCACGTCGACCGTGCGCGCCTTGTTCGGCGCGATGCGTGAGGGAGCGTCGATGTGGCTCGCGGCGCCGGCCACGGGGACGCCGCCGTACCAGAGGCCGTCGGTGTCGCCGAAGCGCGCGTGCAGCGAGAGGCCTACGATGTGGAAGGTCGGCGTCGCGACGATCTCGGCCCACCCCGACGCGCAGGTCTGGACGCGCGGCGCCGTCACGTCGAGCCCCGGCTCCGGCTCCACGTCGATGGGGACGTCCGCGAGCGCGCGGCCCGCGCGATCGGTCGCGCGGACCATGAGCGAGCCAGGAAATCCGACGGCGAGCCGACCGCCAATCGGCGCGACGTCGAGGACGATCGGGCCCTCGCGCCGCGTCGCGCGCGCGAACGTGGGACGGACGACGTCGCGCCACGCGCGCGGCTCTGCGACGCGCCCCTCCGCGAGCAGAACGCCGGCGCCCCGAATTTCCAGCCGGATCACGTCGCCCTCGCGCAGGCCCGGCAGCTCGACGCGCGCCTCTGCGATGCCGTCGGCGTTGCTCGCGCCGCGCCACAGGGCGCGATCGCCGCCGCGCATCGCCACCACCGTGAGATCGGAGATCGCACGGGCCTCGCGCACGCCGCGATCGTCCGCCACCGTCGCCACTTGCAACGCCAGCGCGCGCGCGTCCTTCGCGAGAGGTGCCGCGTACACCACCGCGCCAAGCAGCGCGTCCGACGCGCCGATGCGCAGGCCGACCGCCAGCGTCGCGAACGCCGCGAGGGGCACGAGGACGATCGCGGCCCTCGCGCGGTCCATCTCAGCGCACGGTCTCCCAACGCGCGACGACCGCCGGGACGCCCGGCTCGAGGAGGATGGGCGCATCCGCGGGCGCTCCGAGCGCGCCCTTTGCGAGCGCAATGGTGCGGACCCCGTTGGCGCGGAGGACGTGCACGCCGTCGGCGCGTCGCTCGAGATCGACGAGCGCGTCGCCTCCCATCCGCGTGACGTGCACTCCGTACGCGTCGGTGTCCTCCGCGCGCACGCTCTTGAACGTGACGCGGGAAGGATGCTCGGGCATGCGCGCGTCGGCCGCGCGGTCCACGATCTCGGCGGCGAAGCGCGCGACGAGCCCCCCCTCGTGCCCCGCGTTCGGCACGCGATCGAAGCGCACGGCGTAGCGCCGCTCGGTCAGGGCGCGCGCGAGCATGCTGCTCTGCGTGATCGGCGAGATGCGATCGTCCTCGCCGTGAACGAGCCACACCGGCACGTGGCGCGCGTTGTCGACGACGTCGAGCGCGTTGACCGCGTGCGCGCCGGCCTCGTCGCGGAGGATGCTCTTCACGTACGTCGCGAGATCGTACCGCGAGTCGCCGAACAGGCTCGTGATGGACGCGAAGCGATCGGGCCGGTGAAGGCCGATCGTCGTCGCGCCGGCGCCGCCCATCGACGCGCCCCAGATCGAGACGCGCCGCGGATCGACCGCGATCTGCGCGCCGAGCTGCTCGATCGCGCGCATCACCTCTTCTTCTGCGGCCGCGGTGTAGAGCGAGTTGCCGAGGCCGCTCGGGAGGAGGAGCACGACGTCCTTGGCGGCGGCTTCGCGCAGCAGCTCGGCGTAGGCCGCGTACGTCCAGACGCTCCCGTCCCATGGATGGGTACCGACGAGCAGCGCGCCGGGCTTCGCGCCGTCGTGGCCAGGCGGGACGAAGACGACAGCCTTGCCGCCGCCGAGCGCCGACGTCGGGCTCGGGAAAATGAGGAGCGAGAGGCCTTCTCGCGTCGGCTTCACGACGCCGACGCGAGGGGCGGCGCCGCACGCGACGCGCTTCTCGTACCCGCTCACGGCGACGTCCACGAGGATCTCGTGAGCGCCCGCGTCGGGGATTCGAACGAGCGCCGGCCCCGGACCTTGGGCAGGCACGGCCACGCCGTCGACGGTGATGCGGCGACGCCCCGCGCACACAGGCAGCTCGATCGCTTCCACAGTGGCGACGCGGATCCGGAGCGTGTAGGTCCCCGGCGCGCGCGCGGTCTTCGAGAGATCGTCCCACCCGATCGCGTCGAAGTGCCGTTTCGCGTCGGCGATCTCCACCGAGGTCACGTCCGCGCCGGCCACGGCCGCATGCGGCGCGACGTCCGCGCGCGCGCTCCCGACGGCGAACAGGGGCGCACCGCCGCACGCGAAAAATCCGCAGACGACGGATGCGCGCATCCCTCGCTCTTACGCCATCGCCTTCGACACCGCAAACCGTGACGATCCGTTCGCGGTCGGCGTTGGCGCGCGTCGTGCAAACGTTTCGCTCGAACCCTTCGCCGCAGGTGCATTCGTGCTCGATCCCAAAGTCCTCCTGATGCTCGCCACCGGCACCCTGCTGCTGCTCAATGGCCTCATCGCGCGCGCGGCGGCCGCAAAACGCGCCCCGGACGACGTCGTGGAGACGGCGGACGAGGCAAGCGACGCGAAGCCGAACGAGACCGCGTAGGCGGGCTTTTCTGTCCTCGCTCTGATCCTGGCGCCAGGGGGGCGTGCCGATCGTGTCGCCTTTGCGACAACGCCTGTCGGCCGTACAGGCTGCTGGAGCATGTCCACCCAGCGCTCGCGCGTGATAAACCTGCGGCCGATGAGCACGGCCACCCACTCCGGAGAGTCCCCCGCGCGCACGAGGCGCGACCGGAGCTTCGTCCGGGCCCGTTTGGGCTCGTTCCTCGCGTTCTTCCCGCTGGCCATCTGGTCGGTGAACCACCTCTGGAACAACCTCGCCGCGTTCCAGGGCGGCGAGGCGTGGAGCGCCGCGGTGACCGAGTACCCGCACCCGGCGGCGCAGGTGGCCACGGGCGTCGTCGTCCTCGTGCCGGTGGCGCTTCACACCGCGTGGGGCATCAAGCGCCTCGCGTCGTCGCGCCCCAACAACCTCCACTACGGCTTCTTCGCGAACCTGAAATACACGCTCCAGCGCCTCAGCGCCGTCGGCCTCGCGCTCTTCCTGGGCGCGCACCTCTGGCTCGCGATGCTGCATCCGCGCTTGACGACGGGCCGCCCCGAGCCCTTCGCCGACATCGCGCACGAGATGCATTTTCACATGCCAACGCTGATCGTCTACGTCCTCGGCACGTTGGGCCTCGCGTACCACCTGGCCAACGGCCTCCATACGTTCACGATGGGATGGGGGCTGGTCGTGAGCCGCCGCGCGCTGCGCAAGCTGGACGGGCTCACCGTCGTCGTCTTCCTCGCGCTCCTAGCCATGGGTTGGGGGGCGATTTACGCCCTCTACACCGCGGTGGCGTAGGCGACGGGGCGGGGCTACACCTCGCCTCGTGCGCGGTCGCGCGGTCGGGTTTTTGTGGCTCTCGGTGAGCGCCGTCGCGTTGAGCGGGGCGTGTCGTCCTTCCGCGTCCACCGCCGGCGCGCCCGCGCGGAGCTGCGGCGTCAGCGTGTGGCACAAAGCGGCGAGCATCGCGGCGACGGTCGAAATCGTCGGCGACTTCAACGGATGGGCTCGTCCAGGGCGCGTGATCCCTGCGGATCGCGCGGATGGGTGGCGGGTCACGACGCTCGATCTGCCGGCCGGCGAGCACACCTACGCGATCGTCGAGGACGGAGTCTGGCTGACTGATCCCAACGTCGCGACGACGGCGTTCCACGAGGAGCACGAGGTCACGTGGGTCGACGTCGCGAGCTGCGACGCGCCGGCCCTCGAGGTGAAAACGGCGACCGCGACGCCCGGCGGCCACGTCTCGGTCAGCGCGCGGCTCCTCGCGTCGGCGTCGGGCGATGCGCTGGATCCGGCGTCGATCACGGCCACGACGCGGGACGGTCGCGCGCTGGCGGTGACGGGCGCGGACCCGGCGACGGGCGCGATCGACCTTGCCCTCGATGGCGCTCCGCAGGGAAAGGTGACCGTGACCCTTCGCGCAAAAGACCGGGCAGGGCACGCGGCGGACGAGGCGATCGCGACGGCGTGGGTGGAGCCGCGACCGCTCGATCTCTCCGATCTCGTCGTGTATCAAGTCATCGTCGATCGCTTCCGCGGCGATGCCGGCGCGGTTCGGCCGCCGTCCCTTCCATCGGGTCGCGCAGGCGGCACCTTGCGCGGCGTGCGTGCGGCGATCGAAGCGGGCGAGCTCGCCGCGCTCGGCGTCAATACGGTGTGGCTGTCGCCGCTCTACGCGAACCCGACCGGCACGTTCGCCGGCAGCGACGGCCGTCCGTACACGAGCTACCACGGCTATTGGCCGATCGCGTCGCGTGCCCTCGCGCCGGAGCAAGGCGGCGAAGCGGAGCTCGACGCGCTCGTCGCCTCGGCCCACGCGCGCGGCGTTCGCGTCGTGTTCGACGTCGTGCCGAACCACGTGCACGAGCAGCATCCGTACTTCAAAGAGCACCCCGATTGGTTCCACGGCATCGGCGCGAACTGCGTGTGCGGCTCGGCGACGTGCGGCTGGGCGGAGCACATCGAGGACTGCTGGTTCACGCCGTATTTGCCCGATCTGGAGTGGAAGAACCCCGCCGCCGCCGACCAGATCGCAAGCGACGTGCGCTGGTGGATCGATCGCTTCGACGGCGACGGCCTTCGCATCGACGCCGTCCCGATGATGCCTCGCTCCGCCACCCGCCGCATCGCCCACGCGGTGCGGGGCAGGTACGATCACGCCGGCCACCGCTCGCTCCTCCTGGGCGAGAACTTCACCGGCCCCGGCGGATACGGCCAGCTGCGCTACGAGCTCGGCCCGTTCGGCCTCGACTCGGAGTTCCACTTCCCGCTCATGTGGTCGCTCCGCGGCGCGGTCGCTTCGGCCACCGGCCCCATGGGCGACATCGACGCCGCCGTGCAGGCCGGGACCGCGGCGTGGCAAGGCTCCGGTGCGGTCATGGCGACGATGATCGGCAACCACGACGTCACGCGCTTCGCGTCGGAGAGCGCCGGCGACGCCATCGGCGACGGCTGGATCGCCGCATCGCAGCCGACCGATCCGCTCGTCTACGCCAAGCAGCGCATGGCGCTCGCGACCGTGATGACGATGCCGGGCATGCCGGTCGTCTACTACGGCGACGAGGTGGCGCTCGCCGGCCGCGCCGATCCCGACTCACGACGCGTGATGCCGGCCGAGGCGGATCTCACAGCCGATCAGCGCGCCCTCCGCGACGCGACCGGACGCCTCGGGCGCCTGCGCGGTTGCTCGAACGCGCTCCGGCGCGGAACCTACCGTCCCCTCCTCGTTACCGACGAAGCCCTCGTCTACGCGCGCGAGACGGGAGACGACGCCGAGCGGGTCGTGGTGGCGCTCCTGCGGTCTCCGGCTGCCGACGTGAGCGCCGCGCTGCCGGGAATTCCTTCGGGCGACTACGCGGATGTCCTCACCGGGCAAAAAGCGTCACTCATTCCTGAGTTGACAAACCTCGGGCGTGCGCCATTCTCCACGCGCATCCTCGTGCCCTCGGCGAGCGCCTGCGCCACCCCATGAAACGCCTCCTCCTCACGCTGGGCCTCGGCCTCGGCACCGCCCTCGCCGCCGCGTGCGGGAGCGACGCGGTCCACAACGTCGACTACGGCGCCCCGCCCGACGCGGCGATCTTCAACCCCGGGAGCAGCAGCGGCGGGGACGGCTACGGCTCGAGCGGCGGCAACCCCGGAAACAAAGACGCCGGACCGCCGGTGTGCGCCAACGACCTCAAGCGCTGCGCCGAAGAGCTCACCTACCCGGCCGGCGCCGAGACGAGCGTGGAGCTCCGCGGCGACTACCGCACCGACGCGTGGACCAAAGGAGACCCGATGACCAAATCGGGCGGCGCCTGGAAGGTCACGGTCCCGGTCCCCTACGGGAAGCCTGTACAATACAAGCTCTTCGTCGACGGCACGACCTGGAAGGTCGACTCCACCAAGCCAACCGTCACCGACGCCAATGGCAACACCAACAACCTCGCCCAGGCCATCACCTGCACGACGTTCACGTGCGACGAGCCGGGCCCTCCGCCGCCCGGCGTCTACGACTGGCGCGACTCGGTCATCTACTTCGTCTTCGTCGATCGCTTCTTCGACGGCGACGCGACGAACAACTGCAGCGTCGCCGGCACCGACTCGGCCGGCGACTACAAGGGTGGCGACTGGGCGGGGCTCCTCCAGAAGATCAACGCCGGCTACTTCACCGACCTCGGCGCGAACACCCTGTGGATCACGGTGCCGTTCAAGAACGCGGACACCTTCAAGGGTCACGGCGTCGGCGGCGACACCCACCAGTACTCGGCCTACCACGGCTACTGGCCCTACGATCCGTCGGTCCCCGACACCTGCTTCGGCAAGAAGACCGGCACCGACTGGACGGAGCTCAAGGCGCTCGTCGACGCCGCGCACGCGAAGAACCTGAAGGTGCTCTTCGACTACGCCATGGTGCACGTGGTCAATACCAGCCCCGTGTATACTGCACACAACGATTGGTTCTACCCGAACAGCAACGGCGGCGGCGACTGCATCTGCGGGCAGAACTGTTCGTGGGACGCCGACGCGAACCGCTGCTGGTTCACCGACTACCTGCCGCACTGGAACTACACGGTGCAGGTCGCCCGCGATTTCTCGGTCACCCAGGCCGCCGCGCTCGCCGCCGCGACCGGCGTCGACGGGTTCCGGCTCGACGCGATCAAGCACGTCGACGACGCGTACAAGGGTCACCCCACCGGCTGGCTCACGCAGCTGCGGAGCACGATCGCGTCGCAGATCATCGCGAAGCAAAACCCGCCCCAGCGCTTCTACATGGTCGGCGAGACGTACGACTTCGGGAACAAGGACTACATCAAGAGCTTCGTCGATCCGCCCACCAAGCTGGACGGGCAGTTCGACTTCCCCGAGCGCCTCGATCTGGTCAAGGCGACGCTCATGCGCAAAGAGGGGATGGACGGTCTCGCGGCGTTCATGGACGGCAACGACGGGTACTACGGCGCCAACGCGGTGATGAGCACGTTCGCCGGCAACCACGACTTGCCGCGCTCGATCCATCTCGCCGAGGACACGCCGATGTGGAGCGATCCGTACACCGACGGCAAGGACCGCGCGTGGGCGAACATGCCGCAGCTGCCGGGGTACCGGTCGCCGTTCGAGCGCTTGGGCGTCGCGTTCGCGGTGCTGCTCACGAACAAGGGGGCGCCGCTCATCTATTATGGCGACGAGGTCGGGCTTCCCGGCGCTGGCGATCCGGACAACCGGCGCATGATGCAGTTCACTGGGCTCTCCGCGGATCAGCAGTATTTGTATACTACAATCAAAGCGCTCACCGCGGCCCGCGCCGCGCACCCGGCGCTTCGTCGCGGGCGGCGTACGACGATCAGCGTGAACGCCGACACGTGGGTCTACTCCATGGCGACGACCGGAGACACGGTCTACGTCGCGATCAACCGCGGGGATGGGGCCGCGAACATCTCTGGCCTGCCCGCGGCGGCGTTGAACGAGCTCGTGACGGGCGCGGCGGTGACCGGGCCGTCGGCGACCGTTCCGCCGCGGCAGGCGCGCGTGTACGTCGCGAAGTAGCGGAAGTAGCAGAAGTAGCAACGGCGCGACCGACGCCCGGCGAGTAGACTTGACTCGTGCTGTCGACGCGGGGCAAGACGGTTTCGAAGACGATCGGCACCTTCGCCGCGGCCTACGCGGTCGCGTTCCTCGTCATGTCGCGGCAGCTCGGCGCGCGCGTCGACGCGCTCCATACGTGGTGGTGGAAGGGCGCGACGAATGATTGGCCCGTCGTGCAGCTCCTCGTCGATCGGTTGGGGCACGCGACGACCAGCGCAGTGGCGGGCTGCGTCTTCGTCCTGCTCGGCGCGACGGCGGTAGCGCTCCTCGGCTTCGCGGCGCGCACCGTCGTCCGCGCGCGCGTGCGGGCGGGGAACCGTGATCCGCTCGCGGCGCCGCGGATGTGGATGGCGGCGCACCCGTCGGCGACGCGCGCGCTGACGGCGATTCCCGCAGCGCTGGCGGCAGCGTGGGTCGTATGGACTGGGTACGATCTCCCTGGCGGGGCGGCGTCGGGCCCGGCGTCGGCGACGATCGCGATGCTGGCGCTGTGGGGCATTCCCGCGGCGATCGCGGCGATCGGTTGGACCGCGCTGACGCGCGCCGGTGTCGACGCGATGGTCGCGCCCGTCGTCGACGAGGCGGATCCGCAGAACGCCGACGTCGCGGGGGACGAGATCTCGTTCGACGCCGTCGCGGTCACGCACGAGACGCGCGCGGCCGTGGGGGCGATGATGGCGCTCACTGCGGCGATGGTCGTCGGCCTCGCGTCCGTCTCCACGCGCACGTTCTTCCACGATCCGCGCGTGATGGCGGCGCTCGTGGGGTACGTCGTCGTCGCGCTCGGCGGCGCTGCGCTCTTCCGCCGCGCGTCGCGCATCGCGATCGGCCTCGACGGGGTGTTCGTCACGGGCAGCTCGCGCACGCGCTTCTTCGCGTACCGCGACCTCGACTACGCGCATCCGAAGGGGGACGACATCGTGCTCGTCCGAGGGCCCCGCGTCGCCCTCCGTCTTCAGCTGCACGGGAGCGACGCCGCGAGGCGGGAGGCCGTCCTCGAGCGGCTCCGCGGATCGATCCAGCGCGCCCGCGAAGAGCGACGAGACCCGACGACGGACTTCGTGAACGCGGCCTCGCGCGAAGTGCTGACGCGCGCGGCGCACGGCGCCGGCGACTACCGCGCGACCGCACTCTCCGCCGAGCAGCTCTGGTCGCTCGTCGAAGGGCCGTCCATCGAGAGCACCGCGCGCTGCACGGCCGCGGCGGCGCTGGTCGCGAGCGGCGGCCCCGAGACGCGCGCGCGCCTCCGCGTCGCCGCCGAGCAATGCGCGGATCCGCGCGTACGTGTGGAGTTGCAGAATCTCTGCGTGGAAGACGAAATCGAGGTCGAGCACGTCGTGCTCGCTCCGCCTCGCGTGCGGAATTTGTAGCCTCGCTTCTCTCGCTTCTCTCGCCTTTGTCATCCGTTTGGCTGACGGCTCGCTGGCTGGCGAAGCCGCGCGAGCCGTGGCAGCCTCTCCGTGAGCCGGTGAGTCCGCCACGGGAGCGCATGCGAGGGGAAGAACATGGGCACGACCATCGGCGGTAAGAACGTTGCCTCTACGACGACCCATCACATGGCGGTCGGTCCGCCGGCGGTCAGCAACATTCCGCCGATGACACCGGCGACGCCCCCTGGCGTTCCAGCGCCGTTCCCGTACATGGCGGACTCGCAGTCCGCGAAGCAGACCGCGTCGAAGGTGACGATCGCCGGCGGCCCGATGGTGCTCGAGGGCAGCACCCTGGAGATCACGCCTCCGGGCAACGCGCCGTCGCAACCTGCGCCGCTCCACGATTTGGTCACCATGATGGTCAACGCGAAGATCATCATCGGCTGATGGCGAAAGTCGATGCTCAAGGGGGCAAGACCCCGGCCACCACGGGGACTCGGACGACCAACAACGTCCAAGCGGGCTCTGTCGCGCAGACCAACGATGCTCTCGTGCAAGGTGGTGGAGCGGGCATGTCGGGCGCCAAGGGCGCGGGCGGCGACGCAGACGAGGAAGGGACCGAGTGCCGAGGAGAGGGTCACCCGGTCGAGGTGATCAGCGGCCAAGTGATCGACGACGCGCTGGAGCTCGCGCTGCCCGGTCCGATCCCCGTCGCCTGGCGGCGCATGTACTTTTCGGCGCTCGCGGACGAGACGTCACCGCTCGGGCGCGGCGGGTGGACGCACGAGCTGCACCAGTGGATCGCGGTCGTCGACCACGTGCTCGTCCTGCGCGGCCCCACCGGGCGCAACCAACCACTCCCCGACGTGGCGGCTGGCGCGACGGTCATCGTGCGCGGCAAGCACCTTTCGATCACGCGCGGCGCGGACGATCGGTACGAAGTGCAGGACCTGACGACGCGCATCACACGAACGTTCTCGCCGCTCGCGCCCGGCGGTCCCGCAATGATCCGCGCGATCCAGGATTCCTGGGGAAATCATGTCCATTTCGTGTACGCGTCGGGGCGCCTCACGACCGTGCGCGCCGTCGGGCGCGAGCTTCGTCTCACCCACGATGCGCGTGGAAACATTCTGCGCGTGGGCGCCTGGGCCGAGGGGGGCGAGCATCAGGCGGTCGTCTATGCGTACACGCCGCGCGGCGAG
Source organism: Polyangiales bacterium (assembly GCA_038231275.1). GTDB lineage: Bacteria > Myxococcota_A > Polyangia > Polyangiales > Polyangiaceae > JANYHK01. The sequence goes on along the minus strand of JBBRLQ010000001.1, from coordinate 381,587 downwards.
CTGACGCGCGCCACCGACGCCCTCGGGCACGCAGAGCACTTTGCCTACGACGCGCTCCACCGCATGGTCAAGACGACGCTGAAGAACGGCGTCTCCTTCTACTACTCCTACGACGACGAGACGGGGCGATGCGTACACACGTGGGGCGACGGTGGGCTCCACGACGTGGAGCTCACGTACGACCTGAAGGCCGGTGTGACGGTGGCGGCCGGCGAACACGTGCGCGTCTACACATGGGCGAACGGCGCTCTGCTCAAGGAGTCGACGCCAGATGGTGATCTCGCGACCGAGTACACCTACGACGCCGACAAGCTGATTCTCACGGAGAAGAACGCCGCCGGCGAGGCTTGGGAGTACGGGTACGACGAGCGCGGCAACCGCGTGAAGGCGATCGACCCGGCGGGAAACGAGACGATCTCGGTCTACCGCGGCGACCTGCTCGTGCGGCGGATCTCGCCCGAGGGGCACGTCACGACCTGGACGTACAACGCGCAGGGGGCGCCGCTGGAGGTGCATGCGCCCACAGGCGAGTCGTTCCAAATCGGCTACGACGGCGCTGGCCACCTGACGTACGTGTACGGAGGCGACGGGATGCTGGCGTCGTACGCGTTCGACGAGAAGCAGAACCTCGTGAAGGAGACCGACGCGAGGGGCGCTTCGATGGCGTACACGTACGACCCTCTTGGCCGTCCGTTGACGCAAACGGACGCGCTCAACCGCGTGACGCGGGTCGAGTACGATGAGATGGGTCGGCCGCTCGTGATCACGAGGCCCGACGGCACGCGCGTGCAACTCGGTTACGACGCGCTGGGCAACGTCGCGCGCCAGGTCGACGCGATGGGTCGCGTCACGCGCATGGAGTACGCAGGCACGGGCGTGCTCGTGCGCCAGGTTCTGCCGAACGGCCTGACGTGGACGTTCGGGTACGACGGGACCGAGCGCCTGCGGACCATCACGAACCCGAAGAAGGAGGTGTACGAGTTCGCGTACGACCGCGGCAGCCGCGTCATCGAAGAGCGCACCTTCGACGGCCGTACCCTGACGTTCGGCTACGACAAATCCGGAAACCTCCGCCGCGTCGACTACCCGGACGAGACGTTCCGCGAGTTCGCCTACGATCCACTGGGGAACATCGTCGAAGAGACGAGCTCGCATGGCCCGCAGAAGTACACGCGCGACAAGCAGGGCCGCCTGCTCGAGGCGTCGGTCATCGAGCACAGCGGCAAGACGACCGTGAAGCTCGAACGCGACCCGCTCGGCCGGGTCATCGCCGAGGTCCAGAACGGCCTTGCGGTGAAGGCGACGCTCGACGCGCGGGGCCGGAGGGCGTCGCGGGAGTTGCCGGCTGGCGAGACGACGAAGTACTCCTACGACCGGGCGGGCAGCTTGCTGGGCGTCGACCACGATGGCCACAAAGTGGCGATCACGCGCGACGCGTTAGGGCGAGAGACTCGGCGGCAGTCGGCGAAGGCGCTGGTCGACATCGTGTCGACGTACGACGCGCTCGACCGCCTGGAGTCGAGGATCGCGAAGAGCGCGTCACGCACGGGCGAAGAAGCGCAGCGGGTGCTGACCGAGCGCAAGTGGTCCTACGACGCGAACGGCCGCGTGACGGGTATCGACGACTCGCGCTGGGGCAAGACGCGTTACGCGTACGACGAGGTAGGCCAGCTCATCGAAGCGCAGCGGGGCAAGCGACACGAGGTCTTCTACTACGACGGCGCGGGCTCGCTGAGCGCGGTGGTGGAGGGGTTGACGTCGCGCGCGTCGCCTTGGACTCTCGCGGAGGGAAACGTCCTCCTCCAGACGGAGGAGGGATCGCTCGAGTACGACGCGCGACGGCGGCGGGTGAGCGAGACGAGCGCGGACGGCAAGGTCACCACCTATTGGTGGGACTGCCGCGATCGACTGAGGGAAGTCGAGCTGCCCGACGGAACGCGTGCACTATACACGTACGATGCGTTCGGGCGTCGCGTGCGGAAGGACCTCGTTCCGGCCAGCGACGAGGCGCTGAAGATCGAGCCGGAGCGGGTGCGGACCGTGTCGTTCCTGTGGGACGGGGACGTGCTGGCGCAGGAGATCGACAGCGAGCGGGGGAAACGCGTGTTCGTACACGGGGCGCGCGGTTCGTTCGCGCCAATTCTTCAGGAGGAGCAGGGCGAGGTGTTCACGTACGTCGTCGACCACCTCGGAACACCGAAGGAGCTCGTCGACGCGAGCGGGCGCATGGCGTGGAGTGCGGCGCAGGCGGCGTGGGGGACGGTCACCGCGACGTGGCGGGAGCCAGGCGCGAAGGCGGTGGAGTCGCCGTTTCGGCTGTTGGGGCAGTACTTCGATGACGAGACAGGGCTAGCGTACACGCGGTTCCGGTACTTCGACGCGCTGAGGGGACGTTGGGTGAGTCCGGATCCCTTGGGCCTCGACGGTGGACTGAATCTAAGCGGCTTCGATGGTTCACCGACGCACCGTGTCGACCCGCTCGGTCTCTCATGCGCACAGAGTCGTATCAACCTCGCGAACGGGCGGACGAGATTTACGCCCCGCCGCGACAACGGACAACCGGTCTCGGCGGGATGGGAGCACGTCCGGGAGGGGCACTTCGACCGGCCGGCGGCGAATAACCGCTCGGTCTTCACCGTCCCGGAGGCGGACATTCGCGCGGTTCTGCAGAGCAATGCCGTCGTGAGCGCGCCAGTTCAGCCGATCGCCATGGGGCAGGATGTAGCCTTCCAGCGCACGGTCGACCTCGGAGCCGGCAACATCATCGGTCAATCGTCGTTGAATAATGGCGGTGGTGCCACATCGGTGATCACAGTAATCACCGATAGCCATGGAAATTTGATAACCGCATTTCCCGTGTGACTGAATGGCAAAAGAAAGCATGGCTGCGAGGTCATTGCACACCCGTCTGGTCGGGGTTCTCGCGCAGGTTCCGGAGGGCGACTTGGAAGCCCTCGTGGCGACCCTTGCGCGTTGGACCCACAGCCATCTCGATTCGCTCGGAGTGGCGGCGGAAGTGTATGGCCTGAGGCAGCTGTCCGCGCTGGACGTCTCGCAATTTCCAGTAGCGAAGGCAGACGTGGACCCTTTGGTCACGCTCCGAAGATTTCGTGACGTGAAGCCTTCCTCGCTAGATGCGCTCGCGATGCGAATTCGAGACGTGTTGTGGCAAACCATCGTCTTGCAGACACAGAGACGGTGTCCACGGTGCTCGACGGACGACTTGCGATTGCTGAAGAGTGCACAGAACGGCGCGACCATCCGCATGTGTGACTTTTGTGGGTACACGGAAAGCGAGCCACCGGGCTGGACGCCGGGTGAGCGCTATGAGCCGATGACCACGCAGGAGCTCGTCGAGCGTGGTCTCCTTACCTTGGCCTGAGCGGAAGATGGCCGCGCGCGCTGCGACGCCACGTTCTCGGCGAGAGGGGTTATAGGCACTCGGGTTTGAAGACCTTGCGCGTGCCTTCCATGTAAAAGGGCGTGTCGCACGGCGAGGGTGGCTTGCTGCGGGCGGTGGGGTGGAGGGCGGAGCGTCCGTGCGCTGGGGCGAGGCAGCGCGGTGCCAATGAACGCGCGGGACGTCGGGGGTCGCGGCGGCGGTGGGCGCGGGGCCGGTGGGCGGTGGGGTCGCGAGGTGTGCGCCGACGTCGATCGTGGTTGCAGCGGGCGGCAGCGTCGCGCTCGTTGTGGTGGACCTGGAGGTGGCGAGCGTCGTCTCCGGCGTGCCGGCGAGCCGTGGCGCGGACGGGCGCGTCGCGTCGACCCGTTGCACATGCGAGGATCGTGAGACGACGAGCACGGCGGCGAGCGTGAAGAAGGCCGCGGCGAGCAGCACCAACGCTGCCGTGAGCGCGGGAGTGCGTCGCCGAGCGGACCAGGAGTCGAGGTCTGATTCGGTGGTGCGCGGTACGATCTCGCTCGTTCGCGCGCTCTGCGGGGACTCCATCTCGGGCGAGGAGGCGCGCCGATGGAAGGCGGTGCCTTGGGCGACGGCGAGGGTTGTCCGGAGCTCTTCGAGGTGTGCGGCGCCGACGTCACGGACCCAAGCGCCGAGCTCGAGGGTCGTCACGCTTCGGGCCACCGCCGTGAGGGCCGCGCTCATTTCGGCGGCCGTCGCGAAGCGCTCGGAGGGCGACGGGTGGACGGCGCGCGCGACGATCGGCTCGAGGAGCTCGAGCTGGCGGCGACGTTCTGCGGAGACGAAGCCCTGCTCGGCCGCGATGACCTCGCCGAGCGGCGGCACCGGCGCGGACTCGCCTCGACCAAGTGCGCCCTCGCGGTGCTCGAACGGGCGGCGGCCCGCGAGCATCTCCCACAGAAGGACACCCGCGGCGTAGATGTCGACCGCGCGCGTGACGCGTCCTTCGCGGAGCTGCTCCGGCGTCATGTACGCCAGCTTCCCCTTGAAGAAGCCGACGCGCGTGACGTGGGAGCTCGACGTCGCCTTCGCGATCCCGAAATCGATGAGGCGCGGCACGCCTTCGGCGCTGACGATCACGTTCTGCGGCGAGACGTCGCGATGAACGAGCTGGAGTGACTCCCCGCGGTGATCGACCGCGTCGTGCGCGGCCTGGAGGCCCGCGAGGACACCGTTGATGATCGCCAGCGCGATCGGCACCGGGAACGAGCCCATGAGCCCGGAGACGTCGGAGAGCAGCACGTCGAGTGAGACGCCGTGGACGTACTCGAGGACGAGCACCGCGTCCTCGCCCGCGCGCGCGACGTCGAGGACCGGGACCACATTGACGTTCTGGAGGCTCGAGCCGATGCGCGCCTCGTCCATGAACATCGTGACGAACTCGGGATCCTCCGCGAGGTGCGCGTGGAGGCGCTTGGCAACGAAGACACGCGCGAACCCTCCGGGTCCGACACGCTGCGCCAGGTAGACGGTCGCCATTCCGCCCCGCGCGATCGGCGCGAGCAGCTCGTAGTGGCCGACGCGCCGACTGCGTTTTGCGCTCGTCATTCCGTTCATGGCAATCGCAGGCAATCCCACCGCTGGCCTCCGCGACGGGATAAAGCAACGGACATGCCGCCGCCGTGAGGCCTCGGCGCCTGCATTTTACGGGGAATTTTGCTTGCGCAAGAGGCAGGCGGATTGCGCGACGTGGGCACCTGCGCAATCCGTCACGCGTGACGTCGCGGCCTACCGCGGCAGAGGCTCCTAGCGCGGGAGGTCGACGACGCGCACCTTGCGCTTGATCATGTGCGCGCCGGCGAAGCCCGTCGCCTCGGTCGTCCAGAGCGGTGAGGTCGCCGTGGCCATGCGGAATTGAACGAGCGCGCGCCTCTGCCCGACCGCCGCGGGATCGGCGAGCGTGTCCAGGGGCAACGCCAGGATCGCGGCGCGGGCCAGCGCGCCGCCGTCACGTCCGAGCGCCGTCCACCAGCTCGGGCGCGCGCCGAACTGGGTCATGTAGGCGCGGACGTCGGGCTGCGGGACGTCGGCGGCGCGCGCGGCGAGCACCGGCACCACGCCAGCCGTGGCCGCGAGGAGCGAGACGCCGGGCGCGCGCGCGGTCGTGGATCCGTCGTCCAGCGTCAGGGCCACGGTCGCGGGCTTGTGGCTCGCGCCGAGCTCGCGGATGACGTCGCGCGCGCACTCGACGGGACCCGCGACCACGACGACGCGCACGCCTTGCTTCGACCAACTCGCCAGCGGAAATCGTGGCTCGCCGGCCTGCTGCGCCTCCACGTCGCACCCCACGAGCGGCAGAAAGAGCGGAAATCCTCGCCCTTCGAGGATCGGCGTCGGCGCCGAGCCCACCACCGCCGCCCTCGCGATGTTGCGCGCGGCGAGCTCGTCCGCGATCGCCGCGAGCTCCTCGTCGCGCGATTGGCCGAGCACGAAGCCCCAATCACCACCGTGCACGCGCTCGGGTGCCGAGAGCACGACGACCGCGATCTGGTGCACCTCCCCCCACGCGAGCGCGCGATCGGCGGTGCGTGCGTCGAGCGCCGCGAGGATGACGCCCGCGCCTTCCCCCGCGAGCTCCTCCAGCGCCGCCTCGGTGCGCGCCGCGTCGCCGCCGTCGTCGCGCGTCACCAAGTGGACGCCGTCGCTCGTCGTCGGATCCATGCGCGGGAGGCCGAGCGCCCACGCGACGCCGCGCGCCACGTCGGCGGCCTCGTCGCGCAGATCGACCGACGCCGTGGGGAGGAGCAGGCCCACGGTGCGGCCCGCGAAGCTCGTCAGCCCGCGCTTGCTCGTCGCGATCTCGCCGAGCGCGACGCCCGCGTCTCCGCCGACGAACGTGGGACCGGCGTCTCCGTCGAGGAGCCACCGCGCGAGCGTCGGATCGCCGCGCGCGATGGCGGTCGCGGCCATGCGCTCGGCGATGAGGCGCTGCGTGTCGGCGCCGTAGCCGAGCACGGTGTGGTTCGCGCGCATGGCCCGGTACGACTGCTCGAGCACGGCCTCGGGGAGCTTCGCGAGCTCCACCTCCAGCTTGACCAGCGCCCGCTCGCGCTTGTCCTCGCCGACGCCGCGCAGCCACGCGTCCATGTATGCGACCGCCTCGAAGTCGCGGTGCGCCTCGAGCGCTGCGCGCGTGATCTCCTCCACGAAGAGCTCTCGCACCGTCGCGTCGACGATCTTGCCGACGAGCGGCCGAAGCACGTCGAGGGCGGCGTCGGGCTCTCTTTCGTGGCGGAGCATCCGCGCCTCGGCCACCGTCACCACGTCTCGGGTGGTCCCCGGTGGGACGCTCCGAAGCGTCGCCAGCACCTTCTCGGCCGCTGCCCAGTCGCCGACGTCGGTGTGCTCGAGGGCCAAGTACGCGCGGGCGAGCTGCGCGCGGCCGTCCTTCGGGAACTCGGCGAGGAACGCCTCGAGCTTGAGCCGAAGGGCGCCCGGCGTCGATCCGTCGGCGGCGTCGAACGCACGCTGGATGGACGCGAACGCCTTGGTTGCAGCGGGAGACGTCGCGAGGCTCGCCACGGGCCGCGCTTCACTGCCTCCGCCCCCACACGCCGCGCTGGCGGCACACGACAGCCCCGCGCAAAAAAGCACGTAAAGAAAAGCCTTTTTGGCGCGCTCGCGGCTTGACGACCGACTCACGTATCCCCTACAGGCTTAGCCTACCGTGACCGCCGCCGCCGACGAACCTTCGCGCGCACGTGAGCTGCACGCCCTCTCGGGCGTCGTGCCGATGGGGATCTTCGTGATCGTGCACGTGCTCATCCAGTCGCGCGCGCTCGCGGGGCAAGAGGCGATCGCGCGTGTAGCGCGGTGGGGCCTGTCGATCTCGTTCATTTCGCTGCTCGAGATCGTGCTCGTCTACGTGCCGCTCACGTTCCACGCGCTCTACGGGGTCGTGCTCCTCGTGCGGCCGGGTCGCCCGCCCGCCGACTCGCCGTACGCGGCCAATTGGCGCCTGCTCGTGCGTGGCTCGGCGTGGGCCGCGCTCGTCTTCATCGCGTACCACGCGTACGTGATGGACTTGTCGCAGCACGCGCAGGGGATCGACGCGGTGAGCAAGCACACGTTCCTCGCGTCGTACCTGTCGTCGGGGACGAGCAGCGCCGCCGGGGTGCTCATCCCTTGGAACGCCCTCTTCTACTTGGTGGGTCTCGCGGCGACGACGATCCATTTCGCCGCCGGCACGTGGGGCTACCTCGTGCGCACCAAACGCGCGGCGACCGTCGAGGGGAAGCGTCGCCTGGCGTTCGGTCTCGGTCTCGCGGGCACCGCGCTCTTCACGCTCTCGTCGGCGACCGTCGTCGCGCTGGCGACCGGCTCGCCGCTCTTCGTCTCGTCGCCGGAGTCTCCTGTGTGCCCCGCCCCGCCGCTCCCGGTCGAAGAGCCCGCGGCCGCGGCGCCTACACCATCCGCGCCGCCTGCACCGTCCGCGGCGCCCGCTCCTTCTGCCTCCCACTGATCCGAGGGACGAAGCCATGGCCCAGAAAAGCGTCACCTACAGCGACTCGGGCAAAGTCCGGCGGGTCATCGTCGTCGGCGGCGGCCTCGCGGGCCTCACCACCGTCATCAAGCTCTGCGAGGCCGGCGTCCCCGTGGATCTCTTCTCGCTCGTCCCCGTGAAGCGCTCGCACTCGGTGTGCGCGCAGGGCGGCATCAACGCGAGCGTCAACACCAAGGGCGAGGGTGACTCGCCGCAGGTCCATCTCGAAGAGACGGTCTACGGCGGCGATTTCCTCGCGAATCAGCCGCCCGTAAAGGGAATGGCCGACGCGGCGCCCGGGATCGTCTTCATGCTCGACCGCATGGGCGTCCCCTTCAATCGCACGCCGGAGGGGCTCCTCGATTTCCGCCGCTTCGGCGGCACGCTCTTCCATCGCACCGCGTTCGCGGGCGCGACGACCGGCCAGCAGCTCCTCTACGCGCTCGATGAGCAGGTCCGCCGCTACGAGACGCTCGAGGTCGAGGACGACAAAGGCATCGTCGTCCCCGGCGAGCGCATGGTCCGCAAATTCGAGTTCTGGGATTTCCTCTCGGTGGTAAAAGACGATGGCGGCATCGTGCGCGGCATCGTCGCACAGGACTTGAAGTCGATGCTCGTGAAGGCGTTCCCCGGCGACTGTGTCTGCCTCGCGACGGGCGGGTCCGGGATCATCTTCGGCCGCTCGACCAACAGCGTCATCAACACCGGCACCGCCGCGAGCGCCGTCTACCAACAAGGCGCCTGTTACGCGAACGGCGAGTGCATTCAGGTCCACCCGACCGCCATCCCCGGCGCCGACAAGCTCCGCCTCATCTCGGAGAGCGTGCGCGGCGAAGGCGGCCGCGTGTGGGTGCCGCGCGACGGCAAAGAAGGCCGCGCCGGCCGCGACGTGCCCGAGGGCGACCGCGACTACTTCCTCGAGGACAAATACCCGGGCTACGGCAACCTCGTCCCGCGCGACATCGCGAGCCGCGAGCTCTTCAAGAAGTGCTTCCACGAAAAGCGCGGCGTCTACAACCCGAAGAGCGGCAAGAACGAGAACGAGGTCTACCTCGACGTCTCCCACCTGCCGTCGGATCTCCTTCGCAAGAAGCTCGCGGGCGTCCTCGAGATCTACGAAAAGTTCGTCGGCGAGGATCCGTACACGAGCCCGATGCGCGTCTTTCCGGCGGTGCACTACTCGATGGGCGGCCTGTGGGTCGACTTCGAGCGCACGGCCGACGGCTCGCTCGTGAAGGGCTCGCCGCGCAATCAGGCGACGAACCTCGAGGGCCTCTACGCCGCCGGCGAGTGCGACTACCAGTACCACGGCGCAAATCGGCTCGGCGCCAACTCGCTCCTGTCGTGCATCTACGCGGGGCTCGTCACCGGTCCGGCGATGGCGTCGTACCGCAAGAACGTCGCCAAGAGCGCGTGGGACTTGCCGACGTCGCTCTTCGAGAAGGCCGAGAAGGGCGAGCGCGCGAAGTACGAGGCCATCCTGAAGATGAGCGGCGACGAGAACGCGTACGTCCTTCACGAAGAGCTCGGTCGCACGATGCTCGAGGGCTGCACGGTCGAGCGCGACAACGTCGAGCTCACGCGCGTCATCGCCAAGATCGACGAGCTCAGCGATCGCGCCACGAAGATCGGCGTGACCGACACGCATACGCGCGCCAACCAAGGAGCGCAGTTCGTCCGGCACTTGAACAATATGCTGATCGTCGCGCGCGTCATCGCGCAAGGCGCCAAGAACCGCGACGAGTCGCGCGGCGCGCACTTCAAGCCCGCCTTCAAGGAGCGCGACGACAAGAACTGGCTACGGACGACGATGGCACTCCACGAGGGCGGCGACGGCGACCGCGCGACGGTGAAATACGTGCGGTCGCTCGACTACGGCCTCTGCGGCAAGTCGATCCACGCGACGGACGAGGTCGACATCAGCCTGGTCAAGCCGCGCCCGCGACGCTACGAACAAGCGGGCGCCGCGAGCGCCGCGAGCGCCACGAGCGGCACTACAAAGGGCGGCACGTCCGTTCCGGTGAAGGCGGGCGCGCCTGCCACGAGCGGCGAGAGCTCGTCCAACGCCGAGTAGCGGACTCGAAGAAGGAGCCTGGAGATCGCGATGGCCATCGAACGCACCGTTCGCCTGAAAATCCGCCGCCAGGACGGCCCCGACGATCCGAGCACGCGCCGTTGGGAAGAGTTCACCGTCCCGTGGCTCCCGCAAATGAACGTCATCAGCGCGCTCATGCACATCCAGCGTCACCCCGTCACCGCCGACGGCACGAAGGTCGCGCCGGTGGTGTGGGAGGCGAGCTGCCTCGAAGAGGTGTGCGGCGCGTGCACGATGCTCGTGAACGGCCGCGTGCGCCAGTCGTGCACCGCGCTCGTCGATCAGATCGCGCCCGAAGGGCAGACCATCACGCTCGAGCCGATGACGAAGTTCCCGCTCGTGCGCGATCTCGCCGTCGATCGATCGCGCATGTTCGAGGACCTGAAGCGCGTGAAGGCGTGGGTCAACCTCGACGGCTCGCACGAGCTCGGCCCCGGTCCTCGCCAGTCGCAGGAGAACCAGGAGGAGGCGTACCCGCTCTCGCGCTGCATGACGTGCGGCTGCTGCCTCGAGGCGTGCCCGCAGGTGAACGCGCGCTCGACGTTCATCGGCCCCGCGGCGATCAACCAGGTGCGCCTCTTCAACCTGCACCCGAGCGGCAAGATGCACGCGGCCGAGCGCCTCGAGGCCTTGATGGACGAGGGCGGCGTCGACGGGTGCGGCAAGGCGCAGAACTGCGTCGAGGTCTGCCCGAAGGAGATCCCGCTGGTCGACTCGATCGCCCAGGTTTCCCGGCAAACGACGAAGCACATGCTGTTCGGGTGGCTGCTCAAGTAGCTTCTTCGGTATCCTCGGCGTGATGCGCGTCGGTGTGGCCCGTGCCGTCCTCCTCGCGGCGTCGCTCTTCGCGACGGCCTTCACCTCGCGCGCGCGCGCCGCGGAGCCTGCGCCCGCGCCGACGGAGGAGCAGATCGAGGCCGCGGTGAAGGCCGACGCGAACCCGTCTCCGTCGTCTCCCACAGCTGCCGTGCCCGCCGCGCCTCAAGAGGAGGACGCACCGCCGCCGATCCCGCGGAAAAAAGGGATCGTCGTCGAGTCGCGCATCGGCGCGCTCGCTTTTTTGGGGCGCTTCCGTCAGGTCGCGCCGACCGCGCCGTGGTTTCAGGTCGACGCCGGCTACGAGCTCTTCAAGTGGCTGCTCCTCTTCGGCGAAGGCGAGATCGCGCTGACCGACACGTCCGTCGCGCAAGATCCCTCGAAGGCGCGCGCGTTTCCCATTTACGGCTTCGGCGGCGGCGCGCGGCTCACGGTGCACGTGAGCGAGCGCGTCGCGCTCTACGGGCAAGGCAGCCTCGGCGCGATGAAGGCGGACATCGCGAAGAGCGCGTTCGCGTACCTCGGCTTCAAGGACGCCGAGTCGCTCGGCCTCTACCTCGGCGCGCGCATCGGCGTCGAGTGGTACATGGTCGACCGCCACCTCGCGCTCGGCGTCGGCGGCGGCATTCGTGACGCGAAGGGTTTCGCCAAGACCGGCGCGGTGAGCGACACACCGCTCATGATCGACGCCGCGCTGGCGCTTCGGTACACCTTTTGAGGAGCACGTTCATGCGGTTTTTCGGCTCGATCGTGATCGCGGCGCTCGCCGTTGCCGCCGGCTGCTCGAGCAGCTCGAAGAGCAACCCGCCCAACGTCGACGCCGGCTCCAGCGGATCGAGCGGGTCCAGTGGCTCGAGTGGCTCCAGTGGATCGAGCGGCAGCGGGGACGCCGGCGGCGACGCGACCACGCCCGCGACGTTCACGCAGATCTACACGGACATCATCCAGATCAAATGCATCCTCTGCCACACGACCGCGACCGGCGCGGGCGTCACCGACGGACACCTCGACATGACGAGCAAGGCCGCCGCCTACACCAACCTCGTCGGCACGCCGACGTCGGGCATCGAGTGCGGCGGCAAGGGCACGCGCGTCACGCCGGGCGACACAGGGGCGAGCATCCTCTTTCAGAAGATCAACCCCGGCACCCCGACGCCATGCGGCGGAAAGATGCCGCTCGGAGGCCCGGCGCTCGGCGCCGACGACGCGGCGCTCATCGCGAGCTGGATCGCCGGCGGCGCGAAGAACGACTGAGCGAGCCGCTCGTCAGCCTCGATCGGGCTGAAATTAGGCCAAATCGAAGAGGAGCACCTCGCCGGCGTCTTGCCCGGAGATCTCGATCTTCCCGGCCTCGTCGAACGACGCGGCGTCTCCGGCGCGCAGGACCTCGCCGTTCACGCGCACCGAGCCCTTCGCGACGTGGACCCACGCGTACCGCCTCGGCGCGATCTCGAACGTCGCGCGCTCGCCCTCTTTGAAGACGCCGGCGTAGAGCGTCGCGTCCTGGTGGATGGTCACGCTCCCGTCGCGTCCGTCGGGAGACGCCACGAGGCGGAGGCGCCCCTGCTTGTCCTCCACGGTGAATCTCTTCTCTTCGTAGCCCGGCGCGTGGCCGGCCTTGTCGGGGGTGATCCAAATCTGGAGGAAGTGGACCTGCTCCTCCTTCGACGCGTTGAACTCGCTGTGGCGAACGCCGGTGCCCGCGCTCATGCGCTGCACGTCGCCGGGGCGGATGACGCTGCCGGTGCCGATCGAGTCCTTGTGCTCGAGGGCACCTTCGAGAACGTACGAGATGATCTCCATGTCCTGATGCCCGTGCGTGCCGAATCCCTTGCCCGGCGCGACGCGATCCTCGTTGATGACGCGCAGGGCGCGGAAGCCCATGTGCTCGTCGTCGTGGTAATCTGCGAACGAAAACGTGTGGTAGCTGTCGAGCCAGCCGTGCTCGGCGTGGCCACGCTCGTTTGCGCGCCTGAGGGTCATCATGGGGTCTTTTCTCCGGTATGACGACGAACATACGCATTGTTCGGCATAGCGGTAGCCCCCCCCGATCGCCGCCTCGCGCCCCGCAGTCCGTCGCCGCCGGCGCCATGCCGGCCTCTCCGTCAGGAGTCGTTTCGCTCCGCTGCGCTTCGCTTCATTCAGCGCTGGCAGGTGAGCTCGGGTCGCCCGCTCGTTTGGTCGCACGTGTAGCTCGCACACGTCGTCCCGCCGGCGTCGGGCGAGAGGTGGCCCGCAAGGCACGTGCACTGCTCTGCGCGCGTAACGTTCGGCACTGCGCACGCCCCGGGAAACGGCTCGCAAGAGAAGGCCGAGCCCGCGTCGCTGCCACCGTCCGCGTCGCCGAGGCGGACGCAGACCTGGTTCAACGTGCACTGCTTCGACCCGCAGTGCGGCGCTTGGGATGCGCAGCCCGGCGCGCCCGTCGTCGGATCGCATGCAGCGCCGAGCGTGCCGCCCGAACAGATGACCTCGGTGCTGCCGGCCGGGCATTGCATCCACTCGCCTGGACGGCAACGTGGCGGGACCGTGCTCGCGAAGCCGCCGTTGCACACCATGCAGGGGCCGGCCAGGTCCCCTTCGCACGTGCTCCCCTGGCCGCCGCTCGAACCATTCGCGCCGTTCGAGCCATTCGCGCCGCTCGCGCCATTCGCGCCGCTCGCGCCGCTGGACGTCCCTCCGCCGCCGCTGGACCCGCCTGCCCCGCTCGACCCGACGGCGCCCCCGTCCGACGAAGCTTTGCCGCCGCACGCCGCAGCGACCGGCGCAATCGTCGCAGCCAAAAACAGGGCTCTGAAGGGGCGAAGCATGCGCGTCACGTAGCAACCCGTGCGCCACCCGCCAGGTGCCCTCAAATCGCGGCAAAATCGCGGCGGAGCACGTGCCAATTCGTGCCGTGGCGCCGCCCGCGGACGACTCGACCGACAGACGCGGGGATTTCCACCTCCGCACCTAGGGTAGAACTGCCGGCAGCGAGACGAGGAGGTCGAAGATACTCGCCGCGATGAGCGCGAGCCGCTAAAAACAAGCTTCGGAGGAGTGGCCGAGTGGTCTAAGGCAGCGGTTTTGAAAACCGCCGACGGTGCAAGCTGTCCGGGAGTTCGAATCTCTCCTCCTCCGCCATTTTTCGGTCCGGCGTGCCGGCGCGGATCACCCGTCCTCGACCTGTCGCCGCAGCGTCGACCGAGCACCCTCAGCCGGACTGAGCTCCGCCTTCGCGGGCGCGCTTGACGAAGGCGCCCGGGGTGAGGCCAACGAGCTCCCGGAAGTCGGCAATGAGGTGCGCTTGGTCGTAGTAGCCGGCGTCGGCGGCGATGCGGGCCCAATCGTTCGAGGTCGCAGCCCTCCGCACGGCGCGCTGAAGGCGAGCCGACCGCGCGAACGCTTTCGGCCCGATGCCGATGTTCTCGGCGAAGGCTCGATGGAGGTGCCGAGTCGTGACACCGAGGCGAGCCGCGACGCTTCCGACCTGGACCTCCTCTTCTTCCATCATGTGCGCCGCGTGGCGCGCGAGCGGTGCTGACGTGGGCTCGAACGTCTGCCGGGTACGGGCGGCGAAGGCGCGCGCGACCCGATTGAGCATCTCCGGAACGCTCTTCGCGCGGAGGAGCTCGTACGCGAGATCGCGACCCGAGCGGCCCCAGATGTTTTCGAGCGTGACGAACTCGTTGGTCAGCTCGTTCGCGGCCACGCCGAGCAGTGGCGTCCCCCAGCCAGGCTTGAATTGGAGGATCACCGCCTGCACGAAGCCGGTCGCATCCTTGAGTAGCGCGCGAGTCCGCGGGCCCACCACGGTCACGTCGCCGCCGCGCCCTCCCTCGATCACGCGGACGACCAGGCACGTTCTGCCATCGGGGAGCCGATCGACGCGATGGGCGCGACCGCCGATCGATGCGATGGAACGAACGCTCTCGACCGAGCGCGAGAGCGGGAAGGTCGAGATCGACTCGATCGTTTGCGTCACCCCTTCGTTCTCGCGCATCCAAGCCTGGCGTTCAAGCCGGCGCGAAGATGAAATGTCCGATCCTTCCAATCGAAGAGTCGTCACGAGCCGTAAGTACGGGTGACATGATCCACAAACAGCACCCCATCGGGACCGGATTCACCCCAGCGTCGACTGCGGACGAGGTCCTGGCCGGCATCGACCTCGGTGGCAAGAACGTCATCGTCACGGGCGGCCACGCCGGGCTCGGTCTCGAAACGACGCGCGCGCTCGTCAAGGCTGGCGCGTCCGTCACCGTGGGCTCGCGCGAACCGGACCGCGCCGCCCGCGCGGTCGCCGGACTTGCACGCGTCGACGTCAGCCAACTGGATCTTCTCGACCCGAAGTCGATCGACGCGTTCACGACCCGCTGGCTCGACTCGCGGCGTCCGCTCCACATCCTCGTCAACAACGCCGCTCCGCTTCCTTCGAAGACGCTCGTTCGGGACGCGCGCGGCTACGAATTGCAGTTTGCCACCAGTCACCTCGGTCATTTTCAGCTAACGCTCGGCCTCTTGCCCGCCCTCCGCGCGGCGCATGGCGCCCGCGTCGTCAACGTGTCGTCCGGCGCGCAGCGGTTCGGCCAGATCCGGTGGGACGATCCGAACTTCGCCACGGGCTACGATTCTCGGGCCGCGTACGCGCAGTCCAAGAAGGCCAACGTGCTGTTCGCGGTCGAGCTGGATCGCCGTTGGGCGGGAGACGGAGTCCGAGGCTACGCGGTGCATCCTGGGGTCGTCGTCGGCACGGGCTTGAACAACTCGGCGGGGCCAGACGCGCTACGGGCGATGGGGCTGATCGACGAAGCCGGTAAGCCGATCATCGATCCGGAGCGTGGCAAGAAGACGCTGCCCCAAGGCGCGAGCACCATCGTGTTCGCGGCGACGAGTCCGCTGCTCGCCGAGATCGGAGGCGTCTATCTGAAGGACAATGACATCTCCCGGCTCGACGACGAGCCGAGAACCCTCACCGCGGACAGCATTCCGTCCGAAGTTGCGTCGAGCTCGATCGATCCGGATTCCGCGCAGCGTCTCTGGGAGCTGAGCGAGCGGCTGCTGACGCCGTGACACCGCTCCTCCGAGAAGGTGCGGCGCTCGCGCGGCGGCATCCCACACGGGGGTTGCTGCCGTTGGCCCTCAGCGACCTGGTTCACGCGCGAACCAGGGCGTCGCGTAGATCCGCGAAAGCGCGCGTGCCTCGCCGTGCGCACGGTCCATGCAACCCCTCGCCGCGACGTCGCGAGGGGCAAATGAACAGTCGAGCGACCATCCTTCTCTCACTGCACGACGTAGAGCTCGTCGATCCCGACAGCGTGCGTCCGCTGCTCATGCGCCTACGCTTCGGGCGCCTGCGTATCTTCGTGCTCAGCGTGCTCCTCGGGCTGACGATCGGCATGACGTTTTGTGAGATGGATCCCACGCGGTCGAAGCACGCGAGCCACGAGCTTCGCGCGCGGTTGCGCTCTGCGCCTGCCTCGCTCGCCGCGAACGCGGCACGTCAGCTCGCTCGACTGCGCTGACGACGCGCACGAGCGCCAGGTCGGCTGAATCTGTAGTGTGGCCTGGATGGCACGGCTGCTCCGCGCCGCACTTCTCCTCTTGTTCACTGTGCCGCTCTTCGTGGCCACGGAGTTTCACACCGCGATCTGGCAAACGCGCCGGGGCGTCCGCCGAGCCAATCCGTGCGTTCGTTCGCGATCGCCATCGCCTGATGCCCGACGCGGAGGATGACTTCGTCCTGCGGGACGTGAAGTAGGCGATGTTCAGCTCCCCGCCTCCACGTGCGCGTGCGGGAAGCGGCGGGTGAGCGGATAGGGAAAGAACGCGAGCTGCTCTCCCGCCGCCACCCGGCGCTGCGTCGTGCGCCAGAACTCGCTCGTGAAGAGCGTCGGGTGCTCCTCGAAGAAAATCGCCTTCCATCGCGCCTCGGGGAAGAGGAACTTCGGGATCTCCTCGGGGAAGATGTCGTTCGGCGCGACGGAGAACCACGGCTCCGCCGCATACTCGTCTTCGTCGTGCACGGCCGTCGGCAGATCGCGGAAGTTGCACTCGGTGAGGAGCGCGAGCTCGTCGTAGTCGTAGAAGACGACGCGGCCGAAGCGCGTGACGCCGAAGTTCTTGAGGAGCAAGTCGCCAGGGAAGATGTTGGCGAGGGCCAGCTCGCGGACGCAGTTGCCGTACTCGCGGAGGCCGTGGCGCAGGGCTTCCTCGTCGCCCCCCGCCTGGCGGAGGTAGAGATCGAGCGGGGTCATGCGCCGCTCGATGTACATGTGCTTGATGACGACGCGATCGCCGACGCGCTCGATCGCCGACGCCGCCTTCGCGTTCAATTCTTCGAGGAGCGCCGGCGAGAAGCGGCTCAGCGGAAACGCGACGTCGGCGAACTCCAGGGTGTCGGCGAGGCGCCCCACGCGATCGTGGTTCTTCACGCGCTGGTACTGCGCCATGACGCGCGCGCGATCGGAGTCCTTGGGCGCCTCGAAGGCGTCGCGGATGACCTTGAAGACGTAGGGGAACGACGGCAGCGTGAAGACGACCATCACCATGCCGGGCACGCCGGGCGCGGGGACGAAGTCGTCCGACGAGTGCCGCAGGTGCTCTACCATGTCGCGGTAGAAGAGGGTCTTGCCCTGCTTTTGTAGGCCGAGCGCGGTGTAGAGCTCGGCGTTCCCCTTGTCGGGGAAGATCGAACGCAAGAACGAGATGAACGCCGCCGGCACCTCCATGTCGACCCTGAAGTACGCGCGCGCGAGGGAGAAGAGCGCGCCAAGCTCGGCGCGGTGGAGGAGGAGCGCGTCGATGTAGAGCTCGCGTCGGCCGTTGTGGCGAATCGGGACCGCGAACGGCGTGCGCTCGTGTCCGTTGATGATGACGCCGATGAGGTACGCCGCCTGGTTCCGGTAGAAGAGGGACGAGAGCACCTGGACCTGCGCGTTGGTGTGGACCTCGCGCGCGCCCGGCACGAACTCGAGTATTGCTTGGATCATCGCGCGGATGTCGCGCTCGAGATCCTCCCACGCGTTCGCGAGCTGAAGGTCCGTCAGCACCTGCCGGATCATCGGGCGCAGACCCTGATCCTGCGGGTAGTAGCAAGTCCACGTCTTCTGGATCGACTCGATGTGCTCGGCCGAGACCACCGAGCGCCGGAACATGACGTCGCTCTTGTAGTAGGCGCGACCGAGCACGCGCGTGGCGACCGAGTTGAAGTAGGTCTGCGCGAGCTCGGGCTGCTGGTGGTTCACGAGCTGCGTGATGAAGGCGAGCCGGATGGCCGGCCACAGCGCCTCGTTCACCGCAGCGGGGCAGCGCTCCTTGACGAGGCGCACGCCCTCTTCGACGCGGCGATCGTACATGTCGATGCGCTCGACGCTCGCGCGCTGCACGCCGGTCCAGTCGCCGCGTTCGAAGCGCTGCTTGGCCTGCGCGCTGATGGTGCGAAAGAGACGGTAGTGCTTGTCGAACCCCTCGACGATCGCGCGCGCGGCGCCGTGCGCGTCGTCGGGTGGGCGGACCGAAGAGTGCGGCACGGCTCGAGTATAGAGCGCGGGCAGGATTGCGGTCGGGGGCCGCGTCCATTAAGTGACCGAGACCCAAGAAGGAGATCGACATGATCCGCAAGAGCACGGCACGTTGGCAGGGCGACGGACTTCACGGAAAGGGCGCGCTCACGACGCAGAGCGGCGCCTTCACGGACCAGCCGTACGGCTTCAACACCCGCTTCCAGAGCGAGGACGGCAAAGCGGGGACCAACCCGGAGGAGCTCATCGGTGCCGCTCACGCCGGTTGCTTCGCGATGGCGCTCGCCTTCGCGTTGACCGAGGCTGGCCACGTCGCGGAGGAGCTTCGCGTCACGGCAGGGGTCGATCTGCAAAAGGTCGAGGGCGGCTTCGCGATCAAGACCATCGCGCTCGAGCTCGAGGGGCGCGTGCCGGGCATCGACGCCGCCAAGTTCCAGACGATCGCCGAAACCGCGAAGAAGGGCTGCCCGGTCTCGAAGGCCCTCGCGGCGACGCCGATCACGCTCTCGGCGAAGCTGCTCTGATCGCTCTGCGCGTCACGCCTTGCCGAGCTCGTTGAGGTCCCGGTTCTCGAGGACCTTCTACGGCGCGCCGCGCTTGCCGACCGCGAGCATGGCGCGCCCGACGAGCTCGGTGGTCGTGACGAAGCCGGGGACGAGCGATTTCGCCAGCGGCAAGATCGGCCACAGGATCGTGTACACGACGCGGTAGAGCGCCGTGCGCGATCGGATGCCGTGCAGCGGCTGGATCATCGCAGGCCGGAACATGTACGCCGCCGCGAACGGCATCGCGAGGAGCGCGTTCTCGGTCTCGCCCTTCACGCGCGCCCACATCGTCCCTCCGCGCGCGGTCGAGTCGGTTCCTGCGCCGGAGACGTAGATGAACGTCGCATTGGGGTTTGCCTTGAGGAGCTGGCGCGCCACCTTCAGGGTGAGATCGAACGTCACGCGCCGGTAGTCCGCTTCGCTCATGCCTGCCGCCGACACGCCGAGGCAGAAGAAGCACGCATCGACGCTGGCGAGGTCCGACGCGATCGATGCGAGGTCTCCGGGATCGGCGAGCACGACGTCGCGGAGCTTGTCGTGCGTCTGCCCCGTCGCGGCGCGCCCGACCGCGAGGACCTGAGAAACCTCCGCGTCGAGAAGGCACTCGCGCAGCACGCCCTGTCCGACCATGCCGGTCGCTCCGAAGAGGATCACCTTCATCGCGTCGCTCCTTTACGCTCCTTTACGCCCCTCGCGAGCGGCAGCGTACACGGCCCGTGGTAGATCTACCCGCCATGCCGACGTCTCGCGATCCCGAGAAGGCGAAGCGCGCCGCCGCGCACCCCGACCGGCCCGGCGAAGAGTGCAAAGCGTCGCCCGGCGCGTCGCGCCCCGTCGTCGATCGCGCGCGCTGCGAGGGAAAGAGCGACTGCGTGCAGGTGTGTCCATACGACGTCTTCGAGGTCCGGACGATCGACGAGGCCGAGTACCGCGCGCTCGGCCTGCTCGTCCGGCTCAAGCTGCGCGTCCACGGAAAGAAGACGGCCTACACTCCGAACGCCGACGCGTGCCGCTCGTGTGGCCTGTGCGTCGTCGCGTGCCCCGAGAAGGCGATCCGCCTCGCGCCCTCCTGAGCCCACACGGCCCTCCTGCCTCGCACCGATACTTTACGACGTAAGCCGACGGCCGAGGCATGCCAGCCTTGACCGGCACGTATTCTCGGCCACGGTACCGACCGCATTTACGTCGTAAACAGCTGGAGGCATCGTGCGCGCGCGTCTTTCGATCTTTGCTTCGACCGTGCTCCTCGCGGCGGCCTGCGCGTATGCCCCCGCCGCCGATGACGGGGCGTCGCCTGGTGCGGCGCCGATCGACGACGCAGGAGGGATCCCGAGCGACGGAGGGAGGCCGCCGCCCTCGCTGGATGGCGACGCCGAAGTCGACGCGGCGCGCGACGCAGGACCAACGAGCGACGCCGCGCGCCCCGACGCCGCGCCGACCGACGCGGGCAGCGACGGGAGCCCATGGGGACCCGCGCCCGACATCACCGCGGTGCTCACGGCCGACAATGCGTACGGCTTCGGCTGGGGCGACGTGAACGGCGTCACCACGTACACGCCCGTCGCGCCGGCCACGCTCGCGAGCGAAATCTTCAGCTGCCCCCTCGGCGTCGGCCCCGAGTCGTTCGCGGTCCCCGGCAAGGACGCGCCCGCCCACGCGTACTTCTACATCGTCGCGTGGGCCGATCACGCCACGACGCAAGGCGTGATCGGCCAGCTGAAGGCGGCGAGCGGCTCCGTCGTCCTCACCGGCGATTCCCGATGGCAGGCGTGCGCCACCGGCGTCGAGTACATCGCACCCGCGCCCGGTCCCGTGCAAGCCACCGTCGCGCAGCAAATCGCGGCCTGCAACGCGGGCACTGGCGACAAGAGCACGACGAGCGGCGGATGGGTCGATGTCACCGGCGCGGTCACGCCTGGCGCGGTCGGCACCCTCGCCGTCGGCGAGGACAACAGCGACAACACCGGCGCGTTCCAAATCGCCTGCCAGAGCGACAACGGGAAAGAGGGCGTCCCCGCGGCTGCGCGATGGATGTGGTACACGCCGAACGGCGGCGACGCGTTCCATTACGTAGGACCTGGCGACACGACGCGGACCTTTCTCATCTTCCGCCTCCCGTCGAACGCCTTCTGATTCGCGCCCGCACCGAGGCAGACCGCGCCGGGAGCTCACTGTTCTCGCCCGCGCAATTGTGGGGCGACGGCGGACGTCTTAACCTCCTTCGATGACCGACGGAGCCGCCCATACCGCAGACACAGGCGCCGCGATGCCCGCCGTGTTTCTCGCCCACGGCTCGCCCCTGACGCTCGATGACCACGCGTGGCTTGCGGAGCTCGCGGCGTGGGCGAAGGCGATGCCGCGGCCAAAGGGAATTTTGATGATTTCGGCGCACTGGGAGGCCGCGCCCGTGACGCTCGGCGCGTCGCGCACGCTGCCGCTCGTCTACGATTTCTACGGATTCCCGCAGAAGTATTACGACGTGAAATACGCGGCCCCAGGCGCGCCGGAGCTGAAGAAACGCGTGCACGAGCTGCTCGCGGCGACGCACCCGGTGAAGGACGACGAGACGCGCGGGCTCGACCACGGCGCGTACGTGCCGCTCCTGCCGATGTACCCGGAGGCGGACGTGCCGGTGCTGCAGATCTCGATCCCGACGATGGATCCGGCCAAGCTCGTCGCGCTCGGCAAGGCGCTGGCGCCGCTGCGCGACGAGGGGATCCTGATCATCGGCAGCGGCTTTCTCACGCACAACATGCGGGCGATCTCGTGGGAGCCGGGCGCGCCGGTGCCGGCGTGGGCGAGCGAGTTCGACGCGTTCTGTGCGGAGAGCCTCGCGAAGCGCGACGTGGACGCGCTCGTTCAGTACCGCGAGCGTGGGCCCGGCGTTCGGATGGCGCTGCCCACGCACGAGCATTTCGTGCCGGTGATGATCGCGCTCGGCGCGTCGATCGGTCGCGCCGAGGCCGCGCGCTTCCCGATCGAAGGGTTCACGTACGGATCGTTCACGAAACGGTCGGTACAGTTCGGGTGAGCGCGTTCGGGTGAGCGCGTTCGGTGGGACGTGTGTCCGGGGACGGCCTCCGATCGTCCGGGACACTCGACGCGCATGACGAACGGCGTGATATTCGCCGCGACGACGGTTGGCCGAGCGCTTGCTTTGGAATCCGTCATGTTCCTCATCGACGGCAACGAAGTCACAGGTTCTGCACGCCACCGCCTCATCGACGGCCTCGGCCGGCTCGCGCGCGCGTATGGCACACCCTCCATCGTCGTGTTCGAAGGGGCCGGTCAGCTCGACCTGCCCCACGGCGCGCTGAGAAGTGGGGTGAAAGTGCTTTACGCGGGCGGTTCTGGCCGCGCACACGACGAGATCCTCCGCATGGTCGAGCTCGACGGCGCGTCTCGCAAGTACACCGTGGTCACTCCCGATCGCGCGCTCGGCCGGCGGGTCCTCGCGCGCGGCGCCCGCACGGCGCCAGTGCTCCTTTTGCGTCGCGCGCTCGATCAGGTCGAGCGCAGCGTCGCGTGAAAGCGGACTACTCGGCGGCCTTCGCCTCGACGTCCGCCTCGACGGTGCGGTCGCGCCCCGCCGATTTCGCGGCGTACAAGGCCTGATCGGCGCGGCGAAGCCACTCGCCGTGCGACTCGCCGCGTGCGAGCTCTGCGACGCCGATCGACGACGTCACCTTGAGTCCCGGCGCGACGTCGTCGAACGAGAGCTCGCGCACGCGTTCGAGGAGGCGCGCGCACAGCTTCCGCGTGCCGTCGACGCCCAGATCCTGCACGAGGACGCCGAACTCGTCGCCGCCGTAGCGCGCGACGAAATCCGTCTTCCGCAAGAACGCACGCGAGATCGCGTCGGCGACCCGCGCCAGCACCGCGTCGCCGACGGCGTGCCCGAGCTTGTCGTTCACGGATTTGAAGTGATCGACGTCCACGAAGACGAGGCACGCATCCGTCCCCGCGAGCGATGACAGCTCGGCAACGCGCTCGAGGCGCTCGTCGAACGCGCGCCGGCTCCCGACCTTGGTGAGGCCGTCGAGATCGTTGTCGCGCCGCGCTTCCTCGAGCTGCCGCCCCAGCGTGCGCAGACGCTCGCCGAGCTCGGTCACCTGCGCCGCCTGACGCTTCGAGCGCTCGGAGAGGATCGTGTCGAGCGTCGTCACCGCGTTCAGGGCCTCGCGCTTCAGCTCGTCCATCGAGACGCCCAGTGCGGCGGCGTGCAGGCGCGACATCTGCTCTTTCGTTCGCTCCGCGTCGGCGCTCTCGGACGCGAGGCCCTTGTGCACGCTGCGGACGAAGCTCCAGACGAGCACGCGCAGCTCGCCGACCGACTCGTGCACGAAGCGCTGCTCGAGCTTCCGATGCTCGGTGAAGTCACGGATCATCCCGGCCACGTCGCGCCCGCGCCTCGGCGCCGACTCGGCGATGTCGTCAGGGTGCCGTCCGCCGATCGTGACGTGCTGCGCCCAGCGCTCGAAGCGGTGCGCGATCGCGATCGCGAGCGACTCGTCGGTGTCGAACGCGGATTTTCCCATCGCCCGGAGAAGCGCTCCCACGGCGTCGAGCGCCTTGTCAGCGTCGACGGGTCGGTCGAGCGACACAGGACCCGCGGCGGAAAGGGACGCGAGCGGAGGGGAGGACTTGGGCTCGTCGGCCTTGGTGCGGTTCCAAAACATGGTTGTCACCGGGCAGAACGGCTCGGTGGCCGGACCCTTGAGCCCGCTGCCACCCACGAAAAAACGCAGAAATTCCCCAAAGATGCCGTCGCCGCTTGAAGGCGCTGCGCTTTCGTGTACTTTGCCGCGCGTCCGCTACGACGACCTTGGAGAGGTGACCGAGTGGCCGAAGGTACCCGCTTGCTAAGCGGGCGTCGGGATAAAACCTGACCGCGGGTTCGAATCCCGCCCTCTCCGCAAAGATTTTCGCCGGTTGAGTCCGCTCTCGGCGTTCACGTGATCCCCCGGTTCTCCTCCTGCAGCGCTCGCTGGGCACGTGTAGACTGTGTGGCGACGTCACCGTCCACCAGATCTGCCCCTAGCAACTGCTCCTGACCCGTCGGCTCAAGTTCGCACCCCTCACTGCCGTTCTCGGGGTCGCAGGATCCTTTGCTGAACCCCTCCATTCGCCCATCGCTCACCGCCGATCCGTGGCGTTACGATCCCGTCGGGCCGCGCGAATTTGCGCCTGGCGCCGGCCCCTTTCGCGTGCGCGGGCACGCGTTCCGGACCGCCCTTGACTACATCGACCAGCGTCTCGCGGGCGGTCGGGCGGCGTTCTTGCGCGCGCTCGGGCGGCCCGACGTCGCGCCCTATTACGATCAGATCTTCGTCGCGGCGGGAGACTACGACGTCGCGCCGCTCGTCCTCCTCTATTGCACCGCGGCTCGGCTGAAGGGGGTCTCGACGGGACGCTTCATCGAGGCGCGGTCGCGCTGGTCGGCAAGCTCGGTCGTGCAGGGGCTTTGGAAGCCTGTGCTGAAGACGCGATCGCCCGAGGCGATGGCGGAGCGCGTCCACTACGCGTTCAATCGCTTCTTCGAGCCTTCACGCGCGCGTTCGCTGCACGTGTCGACCGGGCTCCTCGAGGTCGAGCTCTCGATCATCCCGTCGCACATGAACGGGATTTATACGAGCTCGACGGTGGGCTTCGTCGAGGCGGCGCTGGAGCTCGCGGGGGCGCGGGATGCGCGGCTCGAGTTCGCGTCGCCGGAGCAGGGAGGCGCGCTCGAAGGCGTTCCCCTCGATCGCTTTCGGTTCGCCGCGACGTGGAAGCCTCCTCAGGACTGATCTCGCTCGTCCGATCTCACGAGCGCCAGCGCGGGGGGCGTGACCCGGTCGCGGTAGGCCGTCGCGATGACGATGTCGGATGCGCGCACGAGGAGCGCGTCGCACGCGAAGAGAGGCTCGCCGGCGAACGGAAGTGCGCCGTCGGTGTCCCAGCGCGGGTCGAGCCCCGGGACGACGCAGAAATCCGCGACGCGACCCGCCCGTACTGCGCGGAGCCAGCGCGCGCGAAGAAAACGACGCACGCCACCGATCGCGAGCGCGACGGCGCCGAGCGCGGCGATCGTGATGTGAAAGCACACCGCCACGTCGACGCCGCGCTTCGCGAACGCGAGCCCAGCGGTCGCCGTCCCCATCACGACCGCGAAGCCTCCCGTCCACACGAGGACGCGATCGGACGCGTCGAGCGAGCCGTCGCGGCGCGCGCGCACGAACGCGAGGATCGGCCACGCGTACACGAAGCCGAGCAATGCGCCGAGCGGGCCGCCGAGGATGATTCCGTACATGCCTCCGCAGAGCGTGCAGAAGATCATGCCGTCGAGCGAGATGCCGGTCTTCATCGCCCATACACCCATCAAGCACACGACGGTGTTCATCAGGCCGGCCGGCAACGCGAGGAAGCAGAGCGCGATGGCACCACCTGGCGTCGTGGCGCGCGTCGCGATCGCCGCGAGCCCGCCGCTCATCACCGCCGTGACGAGCGCCACCCACAGCCGCTCGCCGCCCGTGCCGAGCAACCCGAACGTCGGCGCGCCGACCACTTGAAGCACCAGCTCGAGCCCCAACGCTCCCCCGACGATCGCGACCGCGGCGACGACCAAGGCGTTGCCCTCCTCGAGGCGCGGCGAAGGGGGGCGCAGCATCCATCCTGCGTTCATCCATGATCCATGCGCCTTCGCGTGCCGCTGCGCCGGCCACTCGACGCCGAGATCCGACCGCTCGCCGGTTTGCGGTAGAGTCCACGGCCAATGGCCGGCTGGCGTGCGCGCGTGATGACGAAGCTCCTCGGAGAGCGACCGCGGTCCGTCCTCTACTTCCTCGCGCCGACCGGCCTCGCGATCGCGATGGACCTCCTATTGCGCGGCCGCTCGCTCTCGGTCTTTCCGGCGAAGGAGTGGCTCAACTACTTCGGCTCGTCGCTCGCGAGCGCGGGGTTTTGGGCCGGCCCGCTGTGGCTCGCGTCGCGCTTCTTCGGAGCACGCAGCGCCGCCGCCCGCGCGGGTCTCGCGGTCTTCACCGCGCTCTTCGTCGCGCCGCTCGCGTTCTTCGCATACGGCGGGCAGGCGCTCTATTTTCAGGTGTTTCACGCGTACATGGCGCGCGACACGGTGCGCCTCGGCATCGCGCTCCGCGGAACGCTCGGCGCGTGGCTCGCGTCGTGGGGCGCGTCGATCGTCCTCATGGCGCTCATCGGCGTCGCCGCCGTCGCCGTCATCCTCTATTGCGCGCGACGTGGCGCCGCGGGCGTTCGCAGCGCGTGGCCGCTCGTGCCGACGCTTGCATTTCTCGGCGCGTCGTACTGTTTTTGGATCGACTTCGTCGAGTCGCGATCGCTGCAAGCAGCGCCGCCCGACACGTGCTTCATCCACGGCCTGATGCACGCGGTGCACGACGGCGTCACCGGCAAGGGCTGGGCGCGCCGCGGCATCTCCCTCCGCGAGCCAGCGCCACTCCCGACCCTGCCGGTCCCCGCGCATCGACCGAACATCGTCTTCGTGATCACCGAGAGCGTTCGCGCCGACGCGATGTGCTCCGATCCGCGCGCGTGCAGGGGCCGCTTCCTCGAGGACGTCGCGCCCGATCGCGTGTCGCTCGGCCGGCTCACGGTGCAGTCGTCGGGCACCTTCACGTCGTGCGTCCTCTATTGGACGGGCTTGGGCCCCGAGTCGGATTTCCGTACGATGCACCGCGCGCCCGTCCTATGGGAGATCGCGCGCGCCGCCGGGTACCGCACCGCGTACATCGGCGCGCAGAACCTCCGGTACGACGACTTCGGCGCGTTCCTCGAACGCGCGGGGATCGACGAGATCGCGAGCGCCGCGGACCTCGGGGATGCCTCGGATCCGCACATCGGCGCGCCTGACGAGAACGCGACCGCGCGCGTGCTCGATTTCGTGCGGCGCGTGCCGGCCGGCCAGCCGTATTTCGCTGTGCTTCATCTCTCGAACACGCACTGGCCGTACCGCGTCGATCCGGCGCTGCAGCCGAACGCGCCGCACTCCGACTCACCGCTCGCGTACGTCTCCGATCTCCAAAATCACTATAAAAATAGCGTCCTTCTTCAGGAGCGCACGGTCGCCGGCTTCGTCAAAGACCTGCGCGCGACGTCCGGGTGGGACGACACGATGGTCCTCTTCGTCTCCGATCACGGCGAAGAGTTCCGCGAGCACGGCGGCCTCTACCACCTCACCAACCTCTTCGACGAGCAGCTGCGCGTGCCGGGGTGGCTCCTCGCCGGACCGCGCGCGCTCGATGACGCGCAGCGCGCCGCGCTCGCGGGCTACGCGTCGCGACGCACGTACTCGCAAGACGTCCACGCGACGCTCCTCGATGTGCTCGGCGCCCTCGACGCGCGCGCGACCCTCCCGGCGTCGGCGGGCATGGGCGGTCGCTCGCTCCTCCGCGCGCCCGGCGAAGGCGAGGCGGCGAACGAGCCGATGGCGATCCTGTCCACGGCGAGCGGCGTGTGGGGCGAGCCCGACGACCCGAAGTACGGTGTCATGCGCGCCGAGCTGCTCGCCGTCCGGTCCGCGAAGACCGGCTGGCTCTGCTACGACGCCGCGCTCGATCCCAAGCAGAGCCGCCCGACCGACATCCGGCGATGCGTAGCGTTGATCGCGGAAGGCGACCGGCGCTTCGTCGACGCGCTGAAATAGGCGTTCAGCGGCGCTTCGCGTCGTACTCGGTGCGCTTCTCGGGATCGGTTAGCGTGCGGAGCGCCGCGTCCATGTGCGAACGCACGACGCCGCATGGATCGCGGACGTCGGCCAGGTCGGGCGGGAGTCGCTCGGGCCTCCACGCGCGCGTCAGCCGGAAATGCGCCGCGCGGATCTCCTCGTCGGTCGCCGCCGCGGAGACGCGCAGAACCTCGTAGTGCGACTCCGCCGCGACCGTCCGCACGCGCTCGAGGATCTCGTGGCGCGTCGGCGGCAGGAGGGGTGGCTCGGGCGGAGGCGCCGCCGTGCCGGGCTTTCCCATGAACGGCGTGCGCAGGTCGAACGAGATGAGCCGCTGGTACGTGCCCGAGTCGGGGGACTCGCGCTCCTTCACCGGCGGAGGCGGCGGCGTGACCTCGTCGGCGAGCTCGAGGTTCTTCGTGATCGCGAGCACGTAGAGCAGGCGCTCGGCCAGTCCGCGCGCGCCACTCGCTTGGTTCAAGAGCTCCTCGACGGTCATCGGCTCGCGCAGATCGCTGGCCATCGCGAGCGTCTCGGCGTCGAAGCCGAACTCCACGAGCGGCGCCTTCTTCGGGAGGCGCCACGCGCCGTCGCCGAGCCGACCGAGGATGTCGCGCAGAATTTCCGGCGCGACGAAATCGCGGCAGCCGCGCCACACCGCGGGGAGCGGATCGGTGCGCGGCCCATCGGCGGGCCACGTCGGCAGGGCGTCGAAGCCGTCGTAGAACGAGAAGAACGCGCGACCGGGCAGCCCGTGGAGGTACGTCAGCTTCCGCAGCGCCTGCTCCATGAGGGCGACCGAGAGCTGCGGGTAGCTGATCGCGCCGCCCGCCAGCAGGATCTCGCCGTGCCTCCGCGCGCCGCCCTCCGAGAGCGCCTGGAGGCTTGCGTCGAGGGTGCGCGCGTCGACGAGGCCGAGCTCGTACGCGAGCGCTCCCAAGAACACGCCCGCGCGCGGCGCGTCCACCTTGTGCACGAGCCCTCGGGAGAGAACCACGACGCCGCCGCCTCCCTCGCCGTCGTCGAACGCCATCGTCCCGGTCAGCGAATGCGCCCGCGCATACACGAGGAGGTGCTGCGTCGGGCGCAGGACGAGCGCGCCCGTGGCGGAGGGCTCCGGCCAGCTCTTTCGTGCGACGCGAACCATGAAGGGCGGGCACCTTAGCGCGCACCGCGACGATACGCCACGCGCGCGTCGGCGTCTCCGCCGCGTCTAAATCGCACGAACTGGCGTGTCTCTGCCGCGCTACGTCAGCTCCATCACGCGCTGCTCGAGACCGCGCCCCTTCGTGACGCCGGCGATGCGGATGCGGTGATTCAAGAGCACCCAGAGGACCGCCTCGATCACGCTCTCCGCGTCGATGGCCCCGCCGCGGGGATCGGGCGCGCCGCGATCGAAGTAGCAGACGATCTCGCGTCGCTCTTCGTCGAACTCCACGCGCTTCACGATCGGCAGCTCGCGGATCGCGGCGAGGGGAAGCCCGCTGCCGTCGCGATAGCCGGTCGCCGCGACGCCGGCCGGCGGCCGCCCGAGTTTGAAGTGCACCTCTTCGCTCGCGGCGGTCAGCTCGCTGATCGTGCCCGACGCGACGACGCGCCCGCGATCGAGGATCGCCGCGGCGTCGCAGACCTCTTCGAGCTCCTGGAGGTTGTGGCTCGACACGATCATCGTGCAGCGCTTCTTGCGCCCCTTGATCAGCTGACGAACTTCGTAGGCGACCTTCGGATCGAGGCCAGCGGTGGGCTCGTCGAGGAGCACCACGTCCGGATCGCCGAGGAGCGCCTGCGCGAGCGCGACGCGCTTGGCCATGCCGTGCGAGAGGCTGCCGCAGCGCAGATCGTACCATTCCTTGCCGTCGACCTCGGCGAGCACGTCGCGCACCTCGGCGTCGACCTTGTCGGGCGGGATGTTCTGCAGACGCGCGGCGTGGCGCAGGAACTCGCCGACTTTGTCCTGCGCGGGCAAGAGCGCGTCCTGCGGCAAGACGCCGAGGCGCGAGCGGAGCTCGTCGACCTGCGTGGGCGCGTGGCCGAGCACCTCGACCTGCCCCATCGTCGGCTGGAGGAAGCCCGCGAGCATCGAGAACGTCGTCGTCTTGCCGGCGCCGTTCGGTCCGATGAGGCCGTACACCGAGCCCATCTTCACGGTGAACGAGACGTCGTCGACGGCGACCTTCGCGCCGAACTTCTTCGTCACCTTGACGAGGCGGACGGCGATCTCGACCGGCTTGCGCTTCTTCTTCTTCGTGCCGTCGAGCGAGGCAGCCTCGCCGGCGACCTCGGGCTTCGGCTCGAGCTTCGCTTCGGGATACGGCGGCGCGGGCGGCGGCGCGATCTCGGGGGATTCCGACATCAGATGTCCCTCCTCTGGAAGAGCGCGACGCCTGCGGCGGTGAGCGCTGCGGCGGCCCCCAGGCAGATGCCGAGCCCACCTCCGACGTTCTCGACCCGTGGCGAGAGGAGCATCACGTCGTAGCGGTTCGGGTACACGTAGGTGAGCCACGCGACCTCCGCGCCGCGCGCGATCGCGAAGCCGAAGAGCCAGATCGCGAAGAACGCCGCGAGCGTGACGAGGAGCGAGAGGATCGGCGTCCGGAAGAGCGATCCCACGAGCGTGGCGATCGCGCACCACACCGCCGAGATCGGCAGCGTGACGAGCCAGAAGCGAATCCCCCACGACAGCGTCGCGCCGGCCGGCTCGCCCTTCACGATCGCGGCGATCCACATGCACAGGTCCATCGCGAGCACGATCGTGCTGACGGTGGCCCACACGCCGAAGAATTTGCCCGCGTAGTACGAGACGCGACGCGTCCGCACCGTCCAGTAGCGCACCGTCCGGTGCTGGATGTCCCCCGAGATCGCGTCGAAGCTGGAGAGCGCGATGAGGAGCGGCGCGAGCCAGATCGTCAGCTCCAGCATGAAGACGAGCGAAAGCGGCGCCGTCGACATGTAGCTCCCCATGACCGGGTCCTTGTAGACCTTGGTGAAGAGCTCCTGCTGGCCGATGCGGATCTCCTCCGCGCTGACATTGGCGAACTCGCGGTGGAAGGCCTGCACGGCGAGCAGCGCGGTTCCTGTGCCGCCGAAGATGGAGAGCGCCGTGAGGATGATTCCCTTCACGCTGCGCAGGTTCTTGCGAAGCTCGCGCTGAACGACGAGAGAGATCTCGGCTAGCGGGTTCATGGGCCCGCAACCTAGCACTTTGTGCGTTCGTCAGGGGCGGCGACGACGCACGCGCACGACGAGGGCGAGCAGCGCGCCGAGGCCCGCCATCAAGCCTCCCGCCGGCGCCGGTCCCCCCGGAACGTTGCAGCTGCAGCCCGAGGTCTTCGTCGTCGTGCCGGCGTTGCCGCCCGGCGTGGGGGTGTCGCCTATTCCGGCGTCGTCTCCATGCGGCGTGGTGTCGGCCGGCGTCGCGGAGAGCGCGATCGCCGTGTAACCGCCGTCGGTGTCGCCTTTGTTTGCAATCTGCACATAAAGGATCGTCGTGCCGTCGGCGACCGGGATCTGCGCGGTGTACGTCACGAGCGTCTTTCCGCCGTTGCTCGTGGCGGGCACCGTCGACGTCGCGTCGTGCGCGAGCTTGCCGGCGGTCGTCCACTTGATCGCCGCGCCCGCCTTTGCGAGCACGACCGGAGTGAACGGCGTACCGCCTCCGCCGAGACCGCCGCCGCCCGCCGCCTGCGGACGACTCTGGAACGTCACGGTCACGCTGGCAGTGCTCGGGGGCAGGTTCCACTCGACCTGCACGAGGCCCGGCGCCAGATCGGTCGCGCCGACGCTGCCCTTGCCGGGCGCGGTGTACTCGCCAGGCGAGGTGATGCCTGTCGGTGCGCTGAGCGCCGTTCCGGTGAACGTCAGCGTGCGCGTGCAACCCGGGAGCACGCCGCGCTTCGTCATCTCCGCCTCGAGCGCCGTCGCGCCCGTCGGCAAATCCGTCTTCAGCGACGTGAGGAACAGCTGGACGAGATCCTGGTAGCCGAGATCGCCGTCCCCCGGATGCGCGAGCATCGCCTTGTAGAGCGCAGTGTCGTACTTGAAGCGCGCCGTGTCGTCGGCCAGCGACGCACGCGCGGCCCAGAGACCGCCGGAGAAGAGCGTCGAGTCGTAGTGGACCTCGCCGATCACCGCCTTGGGGCAGGTGTCGGTGTTGTCGAGCGTGCGGATGACGTCCAGCGTCGGCGAGATGTCCTTCGACGCGTACTCGCCGACGTTCGGATCGCCCGCGAGCGCGCTCGAGAAATAATCCGCGAGCCCCTCGTTCATCGCGCCCGGCGAGTCGACCGCGCCGTACGCGTCGATGTGCCACTGCGTGAGCTGCAAGGTCTTGTCGACGACCGCGTGCGTGAACTCGTGGTAGATGACGTCGCCGTCGTACGAGTAGTCCTTGCGCGGTCCCTGGCCGAACCACATCGCGCCGGCGTTGAAGCCGTAGAGCTGCTCGAAGATCTGCCCGAGGCCGCCGCCCGCCGGGGAAAAGAAGGCGTTCTGGAACGGATCGAGCGGCGTGTTCGGATCCGCGGCGGCCGTGAAATCCCCCTGCGTGACGCCGTGCGCGAGCTGGAGGTTCGAGATCGTCCGGAGCGGTTTGTCGACGGTGACGTCGGCCGCGGGGTTGCCTTGCATCGACGCGAAGAAATCGCGCACGCGCGACGCGTGGTAGAACATCGACACTTCGCTGAAGGGGTCGGCAGGGTCGGTGTCGGTGCCTGGCGCGACGAGAAAATCGCCGTTCGCGTCGGGCGCGACGAGGTTCACCATGTCGCAGATGTGGAGAGAGACCGGGATGCCCCCGTAGCTGAAGCTCTTCACCGTCTTCTTGTCGACGCAGTTGGCCGACTGGATGTACTCGCTCTTCAGCGTCGTCGATGCCGCGGTCACGCCGAGCGTCACGTCGAGCAGGGTCGGGCTCTTCACGGGGTTGGTCGGGTAGACCTTCGCCTTGTCGGCAAAGACGACGAGATCGCGCGCCTCGAGCACGTCGCCGGTGAGCGCGTCGACCATCACGCGCGGCGCGGTCGGCAACCCCGGAACGATCGCCGGCACCACCGCCCACGCGAGGCGCGGGGTCCCCGTCGCGCGCGACGGAAAGAGGACCAGGTGCGCGTCGTCGGCGCGCGTCTCCAGCGCCGTGCGCGCGCTCGCCGTCTTCGCCGCGACGCCCGCGGCCACCGAGGGCGTCACGCTCGCCGGAAGATCCGTCGCGAGGCTCGTCGAGGTGAGCACGGCGTCGCCGCGTGCGTCGAGCCGCACCACCGCGCCACGCCCGATGACCGGCAGACCGAAGTGCGTCTGCTCGAAGCGAACGAACTTGCTTCCATCCCCCAGCGACGCGACGTCGACGCGCGGCAGCTCGAGCCGCGCCGCCGCCGGCACGAACGCGTTCACCGTCGCCCGCGCGCGACCTTCGACCGTGCTCGCAGCGGTCGTGTTCGGCGCGCGCCCTACGAACACGCGGAGCGGTTCGGCCGCGCGCGCGGTTCGAAGCGGCGAAAGCACAGTAAGAAGAGCAAGCGCGGCGAGGGCTCGGGTTCGCATGGCGCGCACTCTGGCCTCGCTTCCAGCGCCTCGCAATGACCGAGAGACCGAATCGGTCAAAACGTGTAGCATATTTCCTTACCGCATGAAATCGTTCGGATAACCCGCCAAAAATTTTCCAGCGACCCTTCACCTCGGCGCGGAGTGAGCGAGGTCGGAGTGGCGCGCGAGAGGTTTGGCTTGTCCCCGCCGAAGTGAAGCGGTAACACCTGCGGGTCGCTGCGCGGTTCCGAGCGCAGCTCACGGCTCTGCCGACTTGGAAGCGTGAACTCCGCCAGGCCCGGAAGGGAGCAACGGTAGCGTGGAAGGGTGTGGCAGAGCCTTCCTCTTTTAAGGGGCACCCGGTGGGCCTCGTTTATGCGCTGGCAACCTGTTCCCTGATCGGCTAGTTCAAGTGCCGCGGGGTAGCGCGCCACTATTTGTGGCCCCAACCCCAAAGATTTCCCCTCCACGCTCCCACGTCGGAAGCGTCGAGGGCGCCCGAGCAGGGCCACACTCCAAATCTCTCGCAGATTTCTCTCCAGGATCACCGTGCGCGCAGGACAACGGATGCACTACGTCGACGAACGAGACGAGCGCCATGTGGCCGTCGCGTCGGTCGAGGGCAACGGCGTTCGCGGCGGGCGGGGTGATGGGTGTGCGCGGCCGGGCGGGAAAGCTCCTGCCTCAAATGTCCAAGAATCTCCTCGTCATCAGCGTTGACGTTCGCGAAACCCGCGTCGCACTCATCGAAGACGGCATCATCGCCGAGCTTCACCTCGAGCGGAAAAACAACCCCTTCGCCGGCTCGGTCGGCAACGTCGTCCTCGGCAAGGTCACGCGTGTCCTTCCAGGGCTCCAAGCCGCGTTCATCGACATCGGGCAGGAGCGCGCCGCGTTCCTCCATGTCGAGGATCTGATCCGCCCCGACGACTTCGACACCTACCTCCAGGGCGGTCGCAAGCACGCAACGTCGACCGAAGAGGCGCCGGCCGAGGACGAGGTCGACGAGGCCGAGGCCGCGGCGGTCCAGAGCGGCGTCGCGAACGGTGTGACGGCGGCGGTCGCTATCCCGGGGGCGGAGTCGGTTGCGGCGCTACCCCCCTCCGACAGCCACGCGGACGTCGGCGGCACCGAAGCCGCCCTGTCCGAGCCTTCGATCGTGCCCCCCTCGGCGTCGGAGGTCGAGGCGGACGCGTCGTCCTTGCCCGACCTCGGCGAGGCCGCCGCGGCGGACGCCAGCGTTCGCAGCGACGACTCGGCGGACGACGCCCTCGACGGCGGCGACGAAGATGACGACGACGACACGAACAACGACGACGTCGACGACGGGAACGACGAAGACGGCGACGGTGAGCGGGACGGCGATCCGGACAGCGTTCCGCCGGCGGAAGGCGACGCACCTGCGGCCGAAGCGACCCACACCTCCGAACCGGCGCGCGCGACGACGAAGGCCGTCGCCAAGTCGGCGGGGGGCGACGAGCTGGACCTGCCGGGCTTCACGATCACCGAGCCGGGCGAGCCTGTCCCGCGCGCGCCCGCGCCTCCGCGTGGTGGCGGCGGCGAGCGTGGCGCGGCCGGCGGCGATCGCGGCGGCCGCGGTGATCGTCAGGGCGGCGGACGCGATCGCAACCGCAACGGCGCGGTCCCGAACCGCATCTCCAAGTCGACCCCGATCCGCGACGTCGTGCGCGAGGGCCAAGAGATCATCGTCCAGGTCACCAAAGATCCGATCGGCACCAAAGGCGCACGCTGCTCGAGCCACATCTCGTTGCCCGGCCGTTACGTCGTGTACCTCCCGACCGTCGATCACATCGGCATCAGCAAGCGCATCGGCTCCGAGAAAGAGCGCGCCCGTCTTCGCGAGGCGATCGACGGCATGAAACCCCCGAGCGGCGGCCTCATCGTCCGCACCGTCGCCGAGGGCCTCACCAAGAAGCAGCTCAAGGCCGACGTCGGCTACCTCGTCCGCCTTTGGGGCGAGATCGCGAAGAAGAAGGAAGGCGCCCGCGCCCCGACGCTCCTCTCCAGCGAGCTCGACATCGTCCTCAAGACCGCGCGCGATCTCTTCACCGACGAGATCGACCAGGTCGTCATCGACGACAAGCACCAATACGAGCGCCTCTGCCGCTTCGTCGAGATGTTCGCGCCCGAGCGCGTGAAGGACATCGAGCTCTACAACGGCGACGAGCCCATCTTCGACGCGTACGGCATCGAGGACGAGATCGGTCGCGCGCTCTCCCGCAAGGTGCCGCTCCCCAGCGGCGGTCACCTCGTCATCGACCAGGCCGAAGCGCTCACCGCCATCGACGTCAACACCGGACGCTTCGTCGGCAAGGGCAGCAAGGACATGGAGGAGACCATCCTCAAGACGAACCTGGAGGCGGTCAACGAGATCGCCTACCAGCTCCGCTTCAGGAACCTCGGCGGCCTCATCATCCTCGACCTCATCGACATGGAGAAGCACAGTAACCGCGAGAAGGTGCGTCGCACGCTCGAGGAAGTGCTGCAGAAGGACAAGGCGAAGACGACGCTGAACCGCATCAGCGATCTCGGCCTCATCGAGATGACGCGCAAGCGCACGCGTGAGAGCCTCGGTCGCCTGCTCCACGAGCCGTGCTTCTATTGCGACGGCACCGGACAGCTGCAGAGCAAAGAGACGATCGTGTACGAGATCCTCCGCGAGATCCGCCGGAAGCGCGCAGACCTCCCTGGCTACACCGTGCAGGTGAGCGTGCACCCGGCGGTCGCCGATCTGCTCGCCGGCACCGAGAAGCCCGCGGTCACCGAGCTCGAGAACCGCTACATGCGGAAGATCAACGTCGTGCCGCGGAAGGACTACCACCTCGAGCAGTTCGATCTGCAAGGCAAGTAGAGAGCAGGGCGGGGCTGGGCATGCAGAGCGACGACAAGGAAGACAAGCGCGGCGGCAGCGACCGGGTGACGATCAACAAGGAGTTCGAGTCCTTCGATGCGTTCATCCAGGAGTACGTGACGAACATCTCGCGCACCGGGGTGTTCATCAAAGCCGCCAAGCCGCTCGCGATCGGCACGAAGGTGAACCTCCACTTCACCGTGATCATGGACGGCGTGGAGACGATCGAGGGCGTCGGCGAGGTCGTGCGGGTCGAGAAGGATCCGCCCGGCATGGGCGTCGTCTTCCGCGAGCTGTCGACCTACTCGAAAGACTTGATCGACAAGCTACTCACCGGCGGGATGCGTTGACGTGTTTGGTCTAGCCTAGCCTAGCCTAGGGGCAATCGCTGGCGGCGCCGGGCGTGCCGCGATCGGGGCCGGTGCCCCAGGGCGTCGCCGAGAGGCACCACGACGTTTGCGTGCCGCTCGCGGCGAGCGAGAGCGTCCGCAGCTGAATCGAATGCCCGCCGGGCGAGGTCTGGGTGAACCAGCCGCCGTATTGCGTGCCGGAGATCGTCGTCGTCCCGTCCATCAGCCACACGGCGCCGCCCGCGCTGTTGGCGAGGAGGATCCCCTGCGACACCGCGACCCCCGCGCCGTATTCGAGGAGGATCGCGCCAGTCGGTACACCTGCTGCGGTCGCCGCGACCGTGTCACGCACGAGGACCGCGTACTGGCCCGGCGCCAGGACGATGGGCGGATTCGAAGGGATCGGCTCGACGCGGTTGCCGCCGTCCTTCAGCTGAAGGCCGCTCAAGAGCCGCGGAGCCGACGCGGCGTTGAAGAGCTCGATCCATTCGCCGTCTGGCTCGGCCCCCGACGGATCGTACATGACCTCCGTGACGAGAATGTCGCCCGGCGCGGCCTTGTCGGCGGCGGGCGGCGCGCCTTCCGCTGCGTCGGTGGCGGCGTCTTTTCCCGGCGCGTCGGGCGTCGTCGCGTCGAGCGAGTCGGGCGTGGGAGGAACCTCTTCACCCGGCTGACACGCCGAGCACGCGTCGAAGCCCATCCCGTCGTCGTGGCAAAGCTTGGTGCCCTCCGAGCGATCCTTGCATCGGCAGAATACGAAATTTCCGGGGGTGCAGAGGCGATCATTGGAGACGACGTCCTGCTTGCACGCGCCGGCGAGGATCACCGCGAGGGGCACGAGGCACGAGGCGACCCTACGCAGGCTCATCCTCCACCTCCCGAGCACTCTTTCACGCTCGCGCCGTCGTTGATCGTGACGGCGCTCGCGGCGAACGTGGCGGCGAGCCAGAAGCTGTCTTGGCAATCACAGGCCTTGCCGGTCGACGAACAGTAGTCGCCGGCGGCGGTGATCTTTCCGCCGACGCGCGCGCATTTTCCATCGGCGCCAGGCGTGGTCTTCGTGAGGACCGCGCAGAGGCTCGCGCCGAGATCGACCACGTTCACGAGATCGGCTTCTTCGAGCGTGATGTGCGCGGCGATCGCGCCGGCGGTCTTCCACTTGGAGCACTTCGTCGCGTCGTCGGTGCAGTCGGCGGCGAGCGCGCGATCGTCGAAGCCGCCGATGCAGTCGCCGCCTTGCGAGAGCGTGACCGCGTTGAACGTCACGTTGGTGAGCGGGAGGAGGATCGCCGAGCCGTCCTCGCGGAAGATGGGGACGGTGAGCTTCGGGATCGCCGCCGACGTGAAGGTGTCGCCACGCAGCGTGAGAGGCACGCCGGTGACCGGCCCGACGCGCGTGCCTGCGATGTCGTGATCGTGGAAGCAGAAGCCGATGCCGAACGGATCGGCGCTGCGCGGCGCGCCGCCGGTCGTCAGCGTGGATTTGGTGCGATCGACGCGGAGGAGCCAGTTGAACGTGCCGAGGCCGCCCTCGCCGCACTCCTTGCTCGGAAGATCGACGTCGCGCGTGATGACGCCGCGCTGGAGCGGCAGCGCGGCGAGGGCGTCGGGCGCGGCGATGGCGAGGCGGCGGATGCGAAAATCCTGGGTGGTGCGCCCTTTGTTGGTGGCGAGTGGCAAGCACGTCGCCTTTGCGCCGCACTTCGTCTCGTCGATCGCGCAGAGCCCGCCGGCGCCGCAGGTGTGCGCGGAAGGATCGCAGTCGGACGGAGGAAACTCGCCGGGCGCGACGATGCAGACGCTCTTGTCGCTCGGCGGCGTCGCGCACGATGCGCCGGGGGACCGCGTCACGGTCGACTCGCTCCGGCAGCTGGCGGCCGCCAAAACGGGGAGGGTAAGCGCGAAGAGCGCGCGCGCAACGCCGGCAGAGCGAAGCATCACCCGGCATGGTAGCGCGTGCGCGCTGGGGGCGCATCGGGACACTTGGGCGCGCGCCCGAGAAGCCTCGGTCGGCCGTCGCGATAGGGCGCCTCGTCCGGCGAGCCGCTCGCGCGCTAGAATGCACTGGTGCTGCGGGCTCCGTGCATCCTCGACGGCCGATACCGTGTCGATCGCCTCGTCGGCGAGGGCGGATTCGGAGAGGTCTATGCGGGCCTCCACCTCGCGTTCGGCGCGCCGATCGCCGTCAAGGTCCTGCGCCTCGGCCCGGCCGACGGGCCCGGGACGCGCGGGCAGCACGTCGATCGCTTCCTCGACGAAGGTCGACTGCTGACGCGCCTCCGGCATCCGAACATCGTCGCCGCGTACGATCTCGGCGTCGTCACCGACGACGGCGCGCAGTGCCCATACCTCGTCATGGAGTGGGTCGAGGGCGTGACCCTTCGGGAGCATCTCTTCGCGTACGGGCGCGCGTTGTCGCCGCCAGAGGCGTGGAGCATCTTCGAGCCACTCCTCGCCGCGCTCGCGCACGCGCACGCCGCGCACGTCGTTCATCGGGATTTGACGCCCTCCAACGTGATGATCGTCCGGGCGACGAGCGGCGCCTTCGTCCCGCGCGTCATCGACTTCGGCGTCGCGAAGGCGTTCGCGCCGGACGATCTCCCCGGGCATGCAACGACGACGGCGGCCCCGAATCCGTTCACGCCGGCCTACGCGGCCCCCGAGCACATCACCCACGCGCGCACGGGGCCGTGGACGGACGTGCACGCGCTCGGCCTCCTCTACGTCGAGCTCGTGACGGGGCGACCGCCCTATGGCCGCACCGGCGACCCGCGGCAGGAGATCGTGGACCCCGAGCGGCCGACCCCCCGCGCGCGTGGTGTCGACGTCGGTGCGCTGGAGCCTATCATCGCGAAGGCGGTCGCGTTGCGCCCCGCCGAGAGGTTCGCGAACGCGGGAGAGATGCTCGACGCCGCTCGCAACGCCCTGGCGGCGCGAAATGTGGGCGGCGCGCGGCCGATGATGGCGCCGGCGGGCTCGGGATGGCCGCTCGAGACGGTATCTCCCGCGAGCCATACGCTGTCCCAAGCTCCCTCGAGCCCGATGCGCTCCTCACGCCGCGTCGTCGTCGGCGCGTCGGTGCTGGGGCTCGCGGCGATCCTCATCGGCGCCGGCGTCGTCGTCGCGCCACGCGCCCGCACCTGGGCCGCGGGCGGCGCGCCTTCGGTGCCGCTTCCGAGCGATCCTTCTCCGCAAGGAGCGAGCACGCTCTCCTCGCTGTTCGGCGCAGGTCTCGATGCGCGCGTCGTGGCCGCTGGCGGCAAGATCGACTTTCGCCAGGACAACGTCACGCCGAAGTACACCATCGTCAACTGGTCGAAGGACGGCGTCGGATGGCAAGTGTGCCTCTACGCGCTGACCGTCGTCGCTGCGCCCGAGAAGACGCACGCGGAGGCACACCTGGACGCGGTGGCGACGACGGTTCTGCCCTTCGCGGTGCCAAGCATGACCGTCGCGTACGGAGCGGACGAAGGCGCGGTCCTCTTCGTCGTCGCGACCACCAAGGAGCCCGGCGCCATCAAGGCCTCCGAGGCGCTGCGCGACAAGATCATCGCCGGCATCCCCCTCCTCGTCCGCGGCGCGCGCGGCGGGCCGACCGATCCGATCGAGGCCCGTCAAGCCAAGCTGCGCAGCGTACCGCTGACGGCAAGGCACCTTCAGGAGCTCTCCGCCGATCAGCTCTCGGCGCAGCTCGGTCGCGCGGGGGTCAACGTCACCAGCGTGAACCGCGCGACGCCCACGATGGTGGCGATCGGGTTCACGCGCGGGCCGGAGAACGGATGGGCGTTCCTCTACACCAAGGACGGCGTCGCGCTCCTCCCCGGCTTACGCGCGCAGCCGGTGGCCATGGCGTACGCCGTGGAGGCCGACGCGCTCGTCCTCGTTCAGGGAGACCCGGCGTTCTGCACGAAGGCTTTTCTCGGGAAGGTCCTCCCGGGCCTTCCCGCCGAGCTCCACGTGGTCGCCGCGAAGCCTCGCTGAAGCCTATTTTTTAGGCGCTTTGCGCGAGGCGTCGATCTCGCGCTTCAGCGCGTCGACCTCGCGCCGGAGCTCGGCGATCTCGCGTCCTTGCATCTGCAGCGTTGCCACCGCCATGCTCGAGTACGCGTAGAGATCGACGTGACCGCGATCGCTCATGACCGCGGGGCTCTCCGGATCGTCCTCGATGATGAAGCCGAGGTGCTGCGACGGATCACCGGACGTGTAGCGGTACGTCGCGAGGCGCGTCGAGAGCGTGCGATCGGTGAGCGCCTGCAGGTCCGCCTCGTCGAGGTAGCGGATCTCTTGCTTCTTCGTCCGCGTCGAGACGGGGCAGCCTTGCTGCTGAAGCTGCCATGCCCCGTTCACGCATCGCATCGCGGGCTCGCTGCAGTCGCCGTAGGAGCAAAATTGCTGTTCCTGCGTGCACGCCGTGCCGGCGTGGGGGCGAATCGCCGGGCAGCCGTTCGAGGCACCGGTGCAGACCCACGTGAGCGGAGTCCCCGCGTCGCATACGCGACCAACCGGGCCTTGTGGTCCGCAGTAGATCTCGCACGAGCACGTTCCCTGGGGGTACGTGCAGCTCTGCGCGGTCGTGCACGTCGAGCCCACCGGGACTGCTGCGTAGCTCGCCGGGCACGAGGGGCCGGGCGGAGGTGTGGGGCAGCCCGCTTGCTGTGGCGGCGTGACGTTCCACTTGCTGCCGTCGCACGTCGCGATCGTGTTGCAGAGCGGCCGCGTGTCCGTTCCGTACTCGCACTGGAGCTGCGCAGACTTGCACGCGTCGCCGCCCGTCGGCGGAGACGCCGGACAGCCCGAAACGAGGCCTCCGCTCGATCCGCTCGAACCGCCGCTCGATCCGCTGGTCCCGCCCGAAGTGCCGCTCGTCCCGCTGCTCGAGCCTCCGTCGCCGCCGCTCACCTCGGTCGTCTTTCCGCTGCACGCCAGCGCCGCGACGACCGCCCCGAGCGAGATGCCGAGCCCCACGATCAATCTCTTCATGGCAGTCTCCTCACCGTAGATTGGCCGATCGCGCGGCGATCCGTGACAGGTTTCGTCACCGCGGCCGTGGCACCGCGCCGAGGAGCACCTCGCGCACGCAGCGACGGTGCAGCTCGCTCAGCTGGGGGTCGGAGTCCAGAGCCTCGTGGTATTCCGCCGGCGCGACGCGCTCTTCCGTGCACGCCTCGACGACGAGCTCTTCCATGGCCCCCTCGTCGCCCGAGCGGTAGCGACGCGTCCATTCGACGTCGGTGCCGTGCGCCGCAGCCAGCTTCTGGCGGAACGACGCTACGACGCGCTCCATCCTAAGCCTCGTCTCGGCATTCACGGACGGTGCCATCCCCACTGACCTCCAGCCCGGAGAATACCCCACCTCCACCCTTTTCAAAACGCGCTCGGCGCGCCTATCCTCCACCCCCCAAAACGAGACACCACCACCAACCAGCTTCAACCACCTTTTGCTAGGCAGGTGATTCAATGGCGATCGAACCGAAGTCGTTCCCTCTCGAGGGAAAGGTCGAGGGCTTTCTCTCCGAGAGAGCGCTGACCGAGCACCGCGACGTCCTCTACAAGGGCTACGTCACCCAGTACAACAACATCCAAGCCGCGCTCGAGAAGGCGGACGTGTCGAAGGCGAACCCGCACTACTCCGAGTGGGGCGAGCTGAAGCGCCGCGAGACGTGGGCGCACAACGGCGTCGTCCTCCACGAGATGTATTTCGAGAACCTCGGCGGCACCGGCACCAAGCCCGGCAAGATCACCGAGAAGCTGATCAACGCGCACTTCGGCAACCTCGACAACTTCAAGGCGCAGCTCCTCGGCGGCGGCAAGGTCGCGCCGGTGGGTTGGGCGGTGTGGGCGTGGTCGTTCCTCGATCACAAGAGCCACGTGTACGTCGTCGAGCAGCACCAGAACCACACGCCGTGGCTCGCCATCCCGCTGCTCATCCTCGACGAGTTCGAGCACGCGTACTTCCTCGACTACGCGACGAAGCGCCCGGACTACCTCGCCAAGTTCTGGGACAACATCAACTGGGACGTCGTCGAGAAGCGCGCCGAGTCGATGCTCCCGGCCAACGCAAAGTAGACGCCCGATAGTTGCAGAATGCACCGATGGCCCTTCTTCGCGCGCCGCGGAGAGGGGCCTTCGTCATTTCTTCGACCACCAGAAGCTAGGGGAGCGCTTCTTCGACGAGCTTCGCCTTGAGGGCGGTGAGCGACGTGGTCGCGCCGACGGGGTAGACCGCGGGTCGCGTGAGGCGGAGGTTCGGGCTTCGGAGCGACGCGACGGCGGCGCGTGCACGAGCGCGGCTCACGGCGGGGCTCTCGGCGGCGGCGACGCGACTGCCGCTCCGCATGACGTTGCCGTGGAGCGGCGCGCTCGACGTCGCGCTCACCTTCGTCGTGAAGCCTGTGACGCGGTGCACGAAGCGCGCGTCCTTCGACGCTTGGATGCGCTCGTTCGCGGCGTGGAGCACGTCGCACACCGGGTGGCCGTCGGCGTCGACGTAGCGGAGCACCTTCTTACGGCCGGGGTTCGTCGAGGCGAGGACGGTGTCGCCGAGGCGGAGGCGCGGCGCCCATCGGCCGTCCTCTTCCATCGCGACGAGATCGTAGCGCGCAATGCGCGTGGCGCCGTTGGGCAGGAGGGAGTCGACCGAGAACGCGGCGAAGCGCGGCTCTTCGCGCCGGAGCTCGGCGATGCGCCACTCGTCGAGGCCGCCCGACGCGACGAGGAGCGGCTCCTTGAGGCCGTGCGCGCGGAAGATGCGCAGCGCGGCGCGCGCGACCTCGACGTGATCGCCGGCCGCCACCTCGAGCGCGTAGCCGAGCTTCTCCCAGCTATCGTTGCCGTGGATTTTCTTGATCGCGCGCGCGGCCTGGTCGAGCGCTTTGCGCGCGTCGTGGGCGTCGATGCGAAGGGTCGCGTGCGCGGGGGCGGCCTGCAGCCAGCTCTCGAACGTCGCGACGTCGCTCGCGGCCACGGTGAGCGCGCGCGCGGGCTGGGGGGCGCGCAACGGGACGTCGTACCTTCGACCGGCGAGCGCGCATGTCGTCGCGCCGGCGCCGCCGATGTACGCCGCGCGGGCGAGGAGAGTGCCGCCCGCGAGTCCGTACGCGCTCGACGCGCCGGTCTCGATGACCTCGCGCCCGTCGGCCGCCAGCGCGCAGCGCGCCATCTGCGTCGCCACGAGTGTCGCCTGCGTGAGCGCGCGCGTGACGAGGCCTCCGACGAGCTGCGCTTGCCAGAACGGGCCCTCGACCGCGAGCACAGGCTCTCCGGAGAACACGACGCTGCCCTCGGGCGCCGCGTCGACGTCGCACGCGAAGCGCGTCTCGCCGAGGAGCTGCCGCGTGGCGTCGTCGATCGCGCCGATCGACGCGAGCCACTCGATCTCTTCGGGCTTGGGCTTGAACCGCTCGAGTGCATCCAGCAGCGGATCGAGGCCGGCGAGGACCATGAACCCGAGGTTCTTCGTCGGAGCCTCGAGCGTGCACTCGAACGTGGCCCGCGCTTCGGCGTGACCCTGATGGATCGCCGCGGCGATGGTCACGAACGCGTCGAGGTCGAGCGACAAGACGCTCGGAGGCATGGGATGCGGGGCGGACATCGGGGCGATAGTACCAGAGCGCCTTTTTGGACCTCAGGCGGTTCGCGCGCGCGTGCGCCGCTTCGCAACGGTCCATCGGTAAAGCTGCGCGGGGCGATGCTTCCCGGTGCGACGCGCGGCGACGGGCTCGACGATCCCGCGCCCGACGAAGCGGGCGCGGAAGTTTCGCTTGTCGAGCTCGTGCCCGAGCACGGCCTCGTAGACGCGCTGGAGCTCGGTCAGCGTGAAATGTTGCGGCACCAGCTGGAACGACGACTCACGGGCGGGATCGCGCAAGCGCTCCTGCAGGCGGTGCCGCGCGAGGTTCAAGATGCGCGCGTGATCGAACGCGAGGCGGGGCATCGACGCGCGGGTCGCGCCGTCGAGCGGCAGTGTGCGAAGCGGGTGCCACGCGACCTCCGCCGCGTCGTCCCCCGCGTGAACGATCGCGGCCTCGGCGTGGATGAATGTGAAAAACACGATCGTGACGGTGTGCGCGCGCGGGTCACGGCCCGGATCGCCGAACGCCGCGAGCTGCTCGAACGCCACGCCGGTGAGCCCGGTCTCCTCCTCGAGCTCGCGCGCCGCCGCCTTCTCGAGAGACTCGTTCTTGTCGACGAAGCCGCCCGGAAGGGCCCAGTGCCCCTTGAACGGCTGCCCCTTTCGTTTGATGAGGAGCACCGCGAGATCGTCCCCATGCATCGTGAAGATGCAGGCGTCCGCCGTGACGGCCGGCCGCGGGTAGTCGTAGGTGTAGGGCACGGCCGGAGAATCGTGTGGAACTTACACGAAGTCAACCGATGCGCTTGGCGAGCTCGCGAATCGCCGCCGGGTTTGCGGCGTCCTCGAAGAGGAGCGGGAGAAAAGACGGAGAGATCGGCAGCTCTTTGGCGAGGCGTCCCAGGCTCTCGGCCTGCACGCGCTCGCGCGTCGCCCGGTGC
Organism: Polyangiales bacterium; assembly: GCA_038231275.1. Classification (GTDB taxonomy): domain Bacteria; phylum Myxococcota_A; class Polyangia; order Polyangiales; family Polyangiaceae; genus JANYHK01. Next base: position 336,792 of record JBBRLQ010000001.1, on the reverse strand, counting down.
TTTCCCGCGTCGATCGCCGCGTCACCCGGCGCGGTCCCGCCCTCCGCGTGCTTCTCGAGGGCCTCCCGTTCGGGGCGCGAGAAGAGAGGAGGGAGCACGCCGTTCACCACGATCTGCGCGATCGGGAGCTGCAGCTCTCCAAGCGCTGCAGCAAGCTCGATCGTCTCGGTCGTCGGCATCTCTTCGGGCAGCGTCACGAGCACGACGGCGCACGCCTTGGGGTCTTGGAAGAGCGCCCACGCGCGCTCGGCGTCGCGACGGAGGAGACCCGGTGGCACGACGTCCACGATCACCTTGGGCACGCGGAGCATGTCGAGGCCGTGTCCCGTCGCCGGCGCGTCGAGGATGACCGTGTCGTACTTGAGCGCGCCGGTCTCGTCCGTCTCCGTCGTGTGCCACCACGCTTTGCCGAGCATCGCCCACTCGTGGAGACCTGGCACGGCGCTGAAAAAGGTCCGCACGTATTTGTTGTCGAAGAGGAGCTTGAACACCGTGCGCGACTTGAGGGTCATGAGCCCGTAGTCCTCGACGGCGCGCTCGGGGTCCATGTTCACGGCCCAGATGTTCTGGGCGACGTTCGAGACGTCGGCGCCGATGAGATCGCTCCCGAGCATCGCCGAGAGGCGCTCCTTGGCGTTGCACATCGCCACGAGCACCCTCTTGCCGCGCTGCGCGAGGTGGACGGCCAACGCCGCGCACACCGTGGTCTTCCCGACGCCCCCCTTGCCGGTGACGATGACGAACCGCCTGTTGTCGAGGGTGCCCATGCGCCGAGCGTGTAGCGTATCAGCGCGCGGCGCGTGCTAGAAGCCTCGCCCATGGTGGCGACGCCGTCCCCCGCCGTTCTGCGCATTTTTCCCCTCGGAGGCCTGGGGGAGATCGGCATGAACTGCATGGCCTTCGAGCAGGGCGGGCAGGTCATGCTCGTCGACTGCGGCGTCACGTTCGACGACCGCGGCCTCGGGGTCGACGTCGTGCACCCGGAGTTCTCGGCGCTCGACGCGTACCGCGACCGTATCTGCGGCGTCTTCGTCACGCACGGGCACGAGGATCACATCGGCGCGCTGCCGTACCTCTTGCGCCGGTTCGACGTGCCGGTGTGGGCGCCGCCGTACGCGCTGGGGCTCGTGCGCGAGCGGCTCGGCGAGCACGAGGTCCTCGAGCACGCGAACCTCGTCGCGATCACGCCGCGCACGCGCTACCAGGTCGGGCCGTTCGTGGTGGAGCCGATCCGCGTCACCCACTCCATCGCCGACGCGACGGCGCTCGCCATCACCACCGCGGTGGGGACCGTCGTCCACTCCGGCGATTTCAAATTCGACGAGGCGCCGACCGACGGCGAGGCGTTCGACACCGCGCGACTCGCGGAGCTGGGAGACGCCGGCGTCGCGCTCCTCTTCAGCGACTCCACCAACATCGACTCCGAGGGGTACGCGGGCGACGAGATCGGCGTGGGCGACGCGCTCGAGCCGATCGTGCGCGACGCGAAGGGCGCGGTGGTCGTCGCTATTTTCGCGTCCAACGTCCATCGCCTCCGCCTCCTCGGCGACATCGCGAAGAAGACCGGGCGCAAGCTCGTCCTCCTCGGGCGCAGCGTCGGCACGCACTCGCGCGTCGCGCACGCGACGGGGTACCTGGACTGGCCCAGCGACCTTGTTTTTCCGGCCGATCGTGCGCGAGAGCTCCCAAAGGAGCGCATCCTCGGCGTCGCGACCGGATCGCAGGGCGAGGCCAGCGCGGCGCTCGCTCGACTCTCACGCGGCGAGCATCCCGGCCTCGCGCTCGGCGAGGGAGACACCGTCGTGCTGTCGAGCCGCATCATCCCCGGACGCGAGCCCGAGGTGTACGCCATCTTCGGCGACCTCCTGCGTCGCGGGGTCACCGTGCGGACGCGCGCGACCGATCGCGGCATCCACGTCAGCGGGCACGCGCACCGCGCCGAGCAGCGGCGAATGCTGGAGCTCGTCCGCCCGCGCGCCTTCATTCCGGTTCACGGCACGCGCCATCACCTCGATCGCCACGCGGCGCTCGCGCGCGAGGTCGGCGTCGGAGAGGTGCTCGTCCTCGAGAACGGCCAGGTCGGCGAGCTGACCGCATCGGGCATCGCTCGCGGCGGCACCGTCCCTGCCGGCCGCGTCCACGTCTTCGGCGGCCGCGCGATTCCGAAGGCGGTCCTCCGCGATCGTGAGGTGCTCGCCGAGGGGGGCATCGTCTCGTGCGCGGTGATCGTCGGCGCGGACGGCCGCGCGCGCGACGTTCGACTCGCCACGCGCGGCGTCCTCGACGAAGGGACCGAGGCCGCTCTCCTCGCCGACGCCCGCCGTGAGGTGATCGCCGCGGTCGCCGGGCTCCCTCGAAGCGCCGACGACGCCGCGATCGCCGAGGCCGCGCGCCTCGCGGTTCGACGCATCCTCGCCCGCGCGCTAGCGTACAAGCCGATGACGATCGCCCAGGTCATCCGCGAGGTCGTGACGTGAAGCCGCCCGCGCGCCGCATCTCGCCGTTCCTCGCGCCGATGCTTCGGCGCCTCGACGTCGCGGTGGGCAGGGCGATCCCGCGCGTCGTGAAGGACGCCGACGAAGAGGCGATCCACGATTTGCGCGTCGCGATACGCCGCCTGCGCACGCTCTTGCGATTGGCGCGTCCGGTCTACGGGCGGTTCCACGCCGACGCCGTGCGCCTCGCGTACACCGAGGTGTTTCGCGCGACCGGCGAGCTCCGCGACGAGGAGGTGCTCGACGAAACGCTGGACGCGGTCGCCGTGGAAGAGCCTTCGTTCGTCGCGTGGCGCGCTCTTCGGTCGGCGCGCGAGCGGCGCTTGCGCCGCGCGACGGTCGCGCGCGTCTCGGGCGGTGAGCTCGCGAAGGCGCGCCTCCTGCTCCGCGCACTCGTGACGCTGCCCGCCTTGCCAAAACGAGACAGAAACCTTGGAAAATACGCGCGCCGCTGCGTCGAGAGCGCGCGCCGCCAGGTCGAGAAGCTGAGCGACGTCCCCACCGACGACGCCGTCGGTCTCCACGATCTTCGCATCGCGTACAAGGAGCTGCGCTACGCCGCCGAGCTCCTCGCCGGCGCGCTCCCCGAAGAGGTCGCAGGCCTCGCCGAACGAGCGGCGCGCTTCCAAAAGCGCCTGGGCGAGATCCACGACGCCGACGTCGCGATCACCACCGTATCCCGCGCGCGCGCGCTCACGCCGGAGACGCGAGCCCTCCTGCTCGCGCGCCTCTCGGCCCTCCGCGAGAAGCGCGTCGGAAAATACGTTGCCGAAAAGACGCCGCCGGCGCCGCCCGCCTCCGGGCCGATCGCCGGCGTGCACAACGTCTTGCAGTGAGCTCGCAGTGAATGTCAGCCCGCGGGGGGCGTGTCGCTGCGGAAGATTTCCACCTTCTGGAGGACCACGTCGGTGTTCGGCTTGTCGCGCCCGTCGCGCGGCGTGCCGGTGATTTTGCCGATGACGTCGGCGCCGCCCACCGCGACGCCGAAGACGGAGTGGCGGTTGTCGAGGTGCGGCGTCGCCTTCTCGGTGATGAAGAACTGCGACCCGTTCGTCCCTGGGCCGGAGTTGGCCATCGAGAGCACGCCGGGGCCGGTGTGCCGGAGCTCGGGGTGGAATTCGTCCTTGAAGCGGTAGCCGGGGCCGCCGGTGCCGCGTCCGAGGCGGTCGCCGCCTTGGATCATGAAGCTCGGGATGACGCGGTGGAAGACCGTGCCGTCGTAGTACGGCACGCCCTCCTTCAGCTGCCCGTCGCGCGGGTCGGTGAAGGGCTGGGTGCCGGTCGCGAGGCCGACGAAGTTCTTCACGGTGTCGGGCGCGCGCTGCTCTTCGAGGCGCACGATGATGCTCCCGAGGGAGGTCACGAAGCGGGCGTAAAGCTGGCCGGTGCCAGGGACGTTGATGGGCGGAAAGGTCGCGTCGGGCATGGCTGGACTCCGTTTGCGCGGCGCACCTCGAGAGGGCGCCGCTGATTTGGAAGGCGGAGCCTAACCCCGGGCCGGGACCATTAGAAGCGCACTTCGCTTGACCCCTCTGATAGGGTCTTGATACTCAAAGCATCGCGCCTGTTTGGGGGCGAAGCGGTTCGCGACACGCGCTTTTTTGTGGAGGCACAGTGATCACTTGTCCGAAGTGCGCCAAGGACAACCAGGACCATTACAAGTTCTGTTTGGGATGCGGCGCCGAGCTCCCGCGTGACGCTGCGCCTAAGCCGTTTTCGCCGCAGACGCCGCCGCACGGCATGAAGGCGGCCTCGCCCGCCGTCGTCGCGCAGCAGCCTCCGCCCGCCGCTGCGCCGGTGCCTCCGCCCGCCTTTATTCCCTCGTCTCTCGCATCCACTGCCGCGGTGCCGGCGGGGCTCGCGCCTGGCTCCGCGTACCGTCCGGCTCCGCCGCCGTCCGCCGTCGCGCAGGCGCCCGAGCGGCAGTCCAACGTCGGCCCCGCGCCCTCGGGCGGCGGCGCGCCTCCCGGATCGGCGACCGTTCTCTGTCCGCAATGCGGACACGTGAACGGGCCGACCAACCTCTTTTGTGGCTCCTGCGGATTTCGCCTCGGAGGTGTCTCCGCCCGTCCGGCGGCGCCCGTCGCCGAGGCCCCGGTCGCGTCGAGCGGCACCGTCTCGCTCACCGCGCTGCGCGCCGACGGCAGCGAAGCCGGCACCTACACCTTGCCCTCTGGCAACGTCACCGTCGGTCGCGACGCCGGCGGCATCTTCGCCGGCGACAGCTACCTCTCGCCGCGCCACGCCACCTTCCGCCCCGCGGGGCCCGGCAAGATCATGGTGAAGGACGACGCGTCGCTCAACGGCGTCTACAAGAAGCTCCAGCGCGACGCCGCGGTGGAGGTTCGTCCCAACTGCATCTTCCGCATCGGGCAGGAAATCCTGCGCTTCGAGCCGGTCACTCCGCAGCCCGCCACCCCCGACGGCGTCGAGCGCCTCGGCGCGCCCTCGAAGGGGTACGTAGGCCGCATCGCGCTCGTGACGGGCCGCGACACCACCGGCAACGCCTTCCCGGTCCCCGAGACCGGCGTCCACCTCGGTCGCGAGCGCGGCGACGTGCTCTTCCCCGAGGACGGGTACGTGTCGGGCCTCCACTGCCGCCTCGCGTGGGAGAACGGCCGGCTCATGCTGACCGATCTCGGAAGCTCGAACGGCACCTTCATCCGCCTGTACGAGGAGACCGAGGTTCGCTCCGGCGACGTCCTCCTGATGGGACAGCAGCTGTTCCGCGTGGCAATGTGAGTTGATGAGCTCGCAGCCCCGCACGATTCGCGTCGTCGCCGCCGTGCTGGAGCAGGAGGGAAAGTACCTCATCACCCAGCGCCGCGCGACCGCGGTGCTGCCGCTCATGTGGGAGTTCCCGGGCGGTCGCGTCGAGCCGGGCGAGACCGACGTGCAGGCGCTGAAGCGCGAGGTGCTGCATCGCCTCGGCGCTGACATCGAGGTCGGCAAGCTCATCAGCTTCGTGAGCCACCCGTACGAGCACTACGTCGTCGATCTCTTCCTCTACGAGTGCCGCCTGCTCGGCGACAAGCTCGAGTCGCGCGCGGTGACGGCGTACAAATGGGTCGCGAGCGCGGAGTTCGACCAGTACCCGTTCACGCCCGCGGACGAAGCCTCGATGAACAAGCTGCTCGGCGTCTCGTGACGCCGGCGCGAGGCGTCGCGATCCTCGGCGCGGCGCTGGCCTCGCTGGGGGTTGCACCGGTCGCACGCGCGGAGCCTCCCAAGATCGAGGACCCGCAAGGGACCAAGCTCACCATCACGAGCGATCACACGGACACCGAGATCTACGTCGCGAAGGGGCCGGTGCCGCGCCACCCCGAGATCGATACGTTCGAGCGCGTCGGCATCGCCCCGCTCGAGCTCAAGCTGACCCCGGGCATCTACACGTTCGAGACGCTCGGCCCGACGCAGTCCTCGGGACACGAGCTCGTCACGGTGGACCGCTGGCCGATGAACGTCCAAGTGAAGACCGGCGACGCGACGGTGAAGACGCTGGGGACGATCCTGATCGCGATCGGCGTCGTCTCGATCATCGGCGGCATCGTCGTCGTGGCGACGTTCGGCCAAGGCGACAAGCAGTTCGACAAGTACTCGCTCGCCATCCCGATGCTTGCCGGCGGCGCCGCGGCCGCAGGGATCGGCGTTGGAATGTCGTTCCTCGGCAGCACGTCGATCACGCCTTCGACGGCACCGTCTCCCGCCGCCGCCCCAAAAGGCGCGCAGGCCAACGTCACGCTGAAGTTCTGACGATGCGCTCCCCGTCTTACTGGCGCGTGAAGGTCTCGATGCGGTCGGTCGAGATGTAGATGTCGAGCTGCACTTGGCCCGCGGCCCCCACGCGAACGTTGTACGACGTCGGGCTCGGACCAAACGCGGGGCACACGAACGTTAGGATCGTCGCGCCGCCGCCTGTCGTCGGCGACATCGTGAGGCGCTCGGTGGTGGTGCCGTTGTTGTCGGCGAATACCGACGTGAGGAGCGCCGTACCCGTTGCGGCATTCGTCACGAGCAGCGTCTCACGCACGACGTACCCAGTGAGTCCCGCGGAGCCGCCGGCGCCGGTGTAGTTGACGTCTTGCGACTTGTAATACGTCCCGTCGATGATGTTGCCGCCGGTGGCTGCGGGGCGCGCTGTGGCGACGTCCACCTGCGCGACCTGCGGCGCCGGGTTGGCGATGGTGTTGCACGTCCCCGCGTCGTCGCCCGACGCGTCGAAGAAGCCGCTCCCGTCGACGATCGTGCCGGTGTCGCGCGCATCCGCGCCCGCGTCGTTCACCCGCGCGTCGCCCGCGTCGCCTGCGTCGCCCGCGTCGGCGACGATCGCGGCGTCGGGCAGGGTTGCGTCGCCCGACGAGGCCTCTGGGCCAGCTTCTCCAGGTCCAGATCCGTCGTCGGCCGAGCCATCGCCGTGCGTGACCCCCGCGGGGCCGTCGGCGGCGCCCCCGTCGGCGGCGTCGTTCGCGGTCGTGTCGCATCCAACCACGAGCGCGAGGACGATCGACGCGATTCTTCGGCGGATCATGGGTCCCTCGCGGGCTCACCTCGCAATTCGCGTACCCCCGCGCTTGGCGCCGTCTCCTTCGACGTTACGAGGATTTCGGCGCCGCGCAGGCGGCTCCAGGCGAGGCGGTTCTGTTTGCAGTCTGCAAGACCGCCGCACGCCGGCGAGCTCGGTCCAGGCCTAGAGGAGGCGCGCGGTCAGTCGAGCTCGACGCCGGTGGCGACGAGCTGAAGCTTCGCGAGCTTCGCGCCGCCACCCTTGGCGCCTTCGGGCTTGCAGTCGTCCTCAGCGCAGCTGTCGCCGCCGCTCGAGAGCGTCGCCATCACCTTGGCCTTGTGGCCGGACGCGGTCTTGGGAACGAAGAAGCCGTGGCCCGCCATCTTGATGTGCGCCTGGCTCGCGTCGTCTTTGATCTCCATCCAGCAGCCCATCGACTGGCAGACCGCTGTGACCGTCCCGGTCGTGGTGATGCTCTTGCCGTCGTACGCGGCCGGGTTCTTGGCGACGTCCGCGAGTGACACCATGGGGGCTCCCGCCGGGATCGGCGCGCCCAAGGCGAGGTTCGACTTCTGCACGACTGGCGCCGCTGTGTCCTTCTTGACCGGCTCCCCGGTCTCCCTCGCGCACGCGCCGAGCGCGAACGCCGCAGCGACGACGGCGAGGACCTGAGCGCCCTTGGACCTGACCATGACCGAAGATCTAGCACGAATTCCGCGAGAAACTCGCGCGAGCGGACGAGACGCGTACCCTGTTGATCTGCCGCAACCCCGCCGCGCTCCGTTCGTGCTGCTCGCCTTCGCGCTCGCCATGGCGGCGGGCGACGCGTCGGCGCAGATCGTTCGGCGTCGCTTCGATCCCGACGATCTGGAGCTCGAGAAGCCGGGCGTCGTCCACGCTGATATGGCGTTCGGGGTCGTGCGCGGAGAACAGGCGGGGCGCTGGCTCGCGCCAGACTTCGACGTCGACGTCGGGCTCACCTCGAACGTCGAGCTGGGCATCGACGGCGCGTGGGCGATCGAGGGGACGCCCGATCGCCTCTTCGCGCTCGACCATCGCGCGCCGGACAACATCTGGCTGTCGTCGAAGGTCGGGCTGTTCGACACGCGAGGAGACGATCACGACGACGGGGACGCGTGGGCGGCGGGCGTGCAGCTCGGACCGCGCGTCGCCCTCGCCCCTGGCGCGCGCGGCGCAGGCTTCCAGGCGCTCGGGCTCTTGGGGCGCTCGATCAAGCGCGTGCACGGCGTGCTCAACGTCGGCGGCCTCGTCGAGCCAGGCGCGGCGATCTCGCGCCAGCGTCCGACCGCGCTCCTCGTCGGCGTCGATCTGAGCGTCGACTTGGATGAAGCCGGAGTCTTCTCGATCGCCGCCGACGTGAGCAGCGTCACGTTCGTGAGCCCCGAAAAAAACCAGCTGACGTCGACCGCCGGCCTCGTTTGGGCGGCGGCGTCGTGGCTCGATCTCTCGGTGACCGGGCTCGTCGGAGTGCTCTCTGGCGGCGACCGCTACGGCGGCTATCTGAGCGTCTCCCCGAAGGTCGCGCTGTTCTGACCAACGAGCCGCATTCCGCGGGCGCCCGCGCGGAGGTTCGCGTCCACGCCGCGCGCGACGCGGCGGCCGTCCGCGATCGCCCACACCACGAGCGATTGACCGCGCGACGCGTCGCCGGCGGCGAAGACGGCGGGCACGCTCGTTCGGCCGCTCGCGTCAGAGATTACATTGCCTCGCGCGTCGAGGGCGACGCCGAGCTCGTCGACGAGCCCCGCCTTCTCCGGTCCCGTGAACCCCATCGCGAGGAGCACGAGCTCGCACGTCAGCGTGATTGGCGCGGCGCCTTCGAGCGGCTCGGCGCGTCCGTTCACGAGCCGCACGCGCGCCGCCTCCAGCTCCGTGACCCGTCCGTCCTTCCCGTGCAGCGCAGTGGTCGACACCGCCCAGTCGCGCTCCGCGCCTTCTTCTTGCGACGACGAGGTTCGCAAGACGAGCGGCCACTCGGGCCACGGATTTTGCGGCATTCGGACCAGGCTCGGCTTCGGCATCAACTCGAGCTGAAGCACCTTCGCCGCGCCCTGGCGGATGGACGTCCCGACGCAGTCCGAGCCGGTGTCGCCGCCGCCGATGACGATCACGTGTTTGCCGGTCGCGACGATCGCGCCTGCGTCGGGGACCACGTCGCCCGCGACACGCCGGTTCTGCTGCGTGAGAAAATCCATCGCGAAGTGGACACCGTCCAGCTCACGGCCGGGCACTCGAAGATCACGCGCCACACGCGCGCCCATCGCGAGCACCGTCGCGTCGAACGCCCGGAGCTGGGCGGCCGTCGGGCTCGTGGCGACGGCGAACGTGACTCCCTCCGCCACCATCTGCGCGACGCGCCGGTCCAGGATCTCCTTTTCCATCTTGAAGTCCGGGATGCCGTAGCGAAGGAGGCCGCCGACGCGATCGTCTCGTTCGAAGAGCGTCACGTCGTGCCCCGCGCGCGCGAGCTCCTGCGCGCACGCGAGGCCGGCGGGGCCCGAGCCGACGACGGCGACGCGCTTTCCGCTCCGCGCCGCCGCGAGGACCGGCTCGAGCGGCCGAGACAGGATGTGATCGGCGATGGCGTGCTCGACGGCCTTGATCGTGACCGGTTGCTCTTCGAGGTTGAGCACGCACGCCGCCTCGCACGGCGCCGGGCACACCCGTCCGGTGATCTCCGGAAAATTGTTGGTCGCGTGCAGGCGCTCGGCCGCGCGATCGAAATTGCCAGCGCTCACCAGATCGTTCCACTCGGGGATGAGGTTCCCGAGCGGACAGCCGCTGTGGCAGAACGGGATCCCGCAATCCATGCACCGCGACGCTTGCTGGCGAAGGCGCGCGGGCTCGGCAGGGAGCCCGACCTCCCGCCAGTCCTTCACGCGTTCGGCGATCTTTCGATCGTCGTCCGTCTCGCGCGCGTGCTCGAGGAACCCTCGGGGGTTGCCCATCAGCTCACCACCTTGAGGGACGCGCGGCGGGCGAGGTCGAACGTCTTGTACTCGCGGGGCATCACCTTGACGAGCTTCACGCGCTCCCACGCCGCCAGGAGCTCGGTCCCTTTGCGGCTGCGCGTGTGCGCGACGTGCTCCTCGACGAGCGCGCGAACCCTCTCGCGATCTGCGTCGTCGAGCGCGTCGAGATCGACCATCGCCTTGTTGCACCGCCACGCGAAGCCGCCGTCGTCGTCGAGGACGTACGCGACGCCTCCGCTCATCCCCGCCGCGAAATTGCGACCGGTGACGCCGAGGACGACGACCTCGCCGCCGGTCATGTACTCGCAGCCGTGATCGCCGACGCCCTCGACGACCGCGGTAGCTCCGCTGTTTCGCACCGCGAAGCGCTCCCCGGCGCGGCCCGCGAAGAAGGCCTTGCCGCCGGTCGCGCCGTAAAGGACCGTGTTGCCGACGATGACGTTTTGGTCGGCGCGGAAGCGCGCGCGCGCGGGAGGGCGGATCGCGAGGACGCCGCCTGACAGGCCCTTGCCGACGTAGTCGTTCGCGTCGCCTTCGAGCGAGAGGAGCATCCCGCGCGTCGCGAAGGCGCCGAAGCTCTGCCCTGCGGTGCCGGTGACCTCGATCGACACCTTGCCGTCGGCGAGGCCCTCTTCGCCGTGACGACGCGCCAGCTCACCGGCGAGGCGCGCTCCGAACGCGCGATCGGCGTTGGTGATCGCGACCTGCATGCTGCTCGGCTCGCCGTACTTGATGGAGAGTCGCGCCGCGTCGAGCACGGTCTCCTCGAGCGGCCCGTCGGCGGGAGGCGGCAGGCGACCGGTGCAGCGGAGAGGACCGGCCCCTGCGCGCGGCGCACGCAGGATCTTCGAAAAATCCAGCATCGCGGCCTTCTTCTGCGCGATGTCCTGCCGCACCGTGATGCAGTCGGCGCGGCCCACCATCTCGTCGAGCGTCCGGAAGCCGAGACGCGCCATGATCTTCCGCAGCTCTTCGGCGACGAAGAAGAAGAAGCGGATCACGTGCTCGGGCGTGCCGCGGAAGCGCGCGCGGAGGACAGGATCCTGCGTGGCGATGCCGACCGGGCAGGTGTTGAGGTGACACTTTCGCATCATCACGCATCCGCTCGCGACGAGCGGCGCGGTCGCGAAGCCGAACTCCTCTGCGCCGAGCAGCGCGGCGAACGCGACGTCGCGCCCGGTCTTCAGCTGCCCGTCGACTTGAATGCGCACGCGCCCGCGGAGTTCGTTCTCGACGAGGACCGTCTGCGTCTCCGCGAGCCCGAGCTCCCACGGGGTGCCGGCGTGCTGGATCGAGCTGAGGGGCGACGCGCCGGTTCCGCCGTCGTGGCCGGCGATCGTGATGCCATCGGCGTGCGCCTTCGCGACGCCCGCGGCGATCGTGCCCACGCCGGTCTCGCTCACGAGCTTCACGCTCACCTTGGCGCGCGGGCTCACGCTCTTCAGATCGTAGATGAGCTGGGCGAGATCCTCGATCGAGTAGATGTCGTGGTGCGGCGGCGGCGAGATGAGCGTCACCCCCGGCGTCGAGTGGCGCACCTTGGCGATGACGTCGTCGACCTTGTGGCCGGGGAGCTGCCCCCCTTCGCCGGGCTTGGCGCCCTGGGCGACCTTGATTTGAAGCTCGTCGGCGTTCACGAGGTAGTGCGCGGTCACGCCGAAGCGGGCGCTCGCGACCTGCTTGATCGCGCTGCGCTTCCAGTCGCCGCTGGGGCTCTTCACGAAGCGCGCCGCGTCCTCGCCGCCCTCGCCGGAGTTGCTCTTGCCGCCGATGCGGTTCATGGCGATGGCCAGGTTCTCGTGCGCCTCTTTGCTGATGCTGCCGAAGCTCATCGCGCCGGTGGCGAAGCGCTTCACGATCTCGCTCGCGGGCTCGACCGACTCGAGCGCCACCTCGGGGAGGGCGGCGTGGAAGTCCCAGAGGCCGCGCAGGGTGACCGGGCGCTCGCGCTGATCGTTGATGAGGCGCGCGTACGCGTCGTAGCTCGCCGCGTCCTCGGCGCGCACCGCCTTCTGGAGGCTCGCGACGCTGTCGGGTGACCACAGGTGCTTCTCGCCCTCTTTGCGCCACGCGTAGACGCCGCCGGGCTCGAGCTCCGCGCTTGGGCCCCGGAACGCGGCGCCGTGTCGAGCGAGCGCCTCCTCGGCGATCTCGTCGAGACCGATGCCGCCGATTCGCGACGCGGTGCCGGGGAAATAGCGCTCGATCATCGACTCCCCGAGGCCAATCGCCTCGAAGATCTGCGCGCCCTGGTAGCTCGCGAGCGTGGAGATGCCCATCTTGCTCATCACCTTGAGCAAGCCTTTTTTCAGGGCCTTCACGTACGTCGCGCCGTCTTTGCCGAGGTGCGCGACGACCTCGAGGGCGAGGTACGGGTTGATGGCGCCGGCGCCGAAGCCGATGAGGAGCGCCATGTCGCACACCTCGCGCGGCTCGCCGGACTCGACGATGAGCCCGACGCGCATGCGGTCCCCGGAGCGAAGGAGCGCGTTGTGGACGGAGGCGACGGCGAGCAGGCTCGGGATCGCCGCGTGCTCGGCGTCGACGCCGCGATCGGAGAGGACGAGCAGGCTCGCGCCGTCCTTGGCGGCCTTCTCGGCGGCGGCGCACAGGCGATCGAGCGCGAGCGCCAAGGACTCCCCCGGCAGCCTGCGCGGCGAGAAGAGCGAAGGCAGCGTCGCGACGCGGAAGTCCGGCAGTCCGCTCCCTTTGATTTGCGCGACCTCGTCATTCGACAAGAACGGGTGCGGCAGCTCCAGCATCCGGCACTGCGCCGGCTTCTCCTCGAGCAGGTTCCCCTCGCCGCCCACACACGACAGGAGGCTCATCACGAGCTCCTCGCGGATGGGATCGATCGCCGGGTTGGTGACCTGCGCGAACTGCTGCTTGAAGTAGCGGAAGAGGACCTGCGGCTTCTCCGAGAGGACCGCCAGCGGCGCGTCGGTGCCCATGCTGCCGGTCGGCTCCTCGCCGGCGGTGGCCATGGGGCCGAGGAGCAGCTCCACGTCCTCGCGCGTGTAGCCGAAGGCCCGCTCTTGGCGTACGCGCTCGCCTTTGTCGAGCGTGTAGAGTGCAGGTATCTGCGGAAGGCTCGCGAGCTCGATCTTGTTGCCGGCGATCCACTCGGCGTAGGGCTTTCGCTGCGCGACCTCGGCCTTGATCTCCTCGTCCTTGAGGATTTTTCCGCGGACGGTGTCGACCAGAAGCATCTTCCCCGGCATGAGGCGCCCCTTCTCGAGCACGTCCTCCGGCTCGATGTCGAGGACGCCGAGCTCGCTGGCGACCACGACGAGCCCCGAGCGGGTGACGACGTACTTGGCGGGACGGAGGCCGTTGCGGTCGAGCGTCGCGCCGATGACCGCGCCGTCGGTGAAGAGGAGCGCGGCGGGGCCGTCCCACGGCTCGACGAGCGCGCCGTGGTACTCGTAGAAGGCGCGCCGCTCCTCGGGCATGTCGGCTTGCGTCGACCACGCCTCGGGCACCAGCATCATCATGACGTGCGCGATGGGGCGCCCGCCCGCGACGAGGAAGTCGACGACGTTGTCGAGCGAGGCGGAGTCGCTCCCGCCAGGGCGGATGATCGGCTTGAAATCGCCGATGTGCTCGGCGAAGAGTCGGCTCGAGAGGAGCGCCTCGCGCGCGGCCATCCACGTCTGGTTGCCGCGCAGCGTGTTGATCTCGCCGTTGTGCGCGATGTGCCGGTACGGATGCGCGCGCTCCCATGTCGGGAACGTGTTCGTGCTGAAGCGCGAGTGGACGAGCGCCATCGAGCTCTTCACGTCCTCGTGGCGCAGGTCGAGGAAAAAGTCGGCGAGGCGCTCCGGCAACGCGAGGCCCTTGTAGACGACGGTCTTCGACGAGCAGCTCGCGACGTAAAAATCGCTGCCCTCCTTCGACGCCATGCGCCCGGCGCGCTTGCGGATCATGAAGAGGGTGCGCTCGAACGCCTCGACGTCGCACACGCGGCCGATGAAGAGCTGCCGCATGACCGGGCGGCTTCGCTCCGCGAGGTGGCCGATGACGTTGGGCTCGACGGGGACGTCGCGCCAGCCCACGACCTTTTGGTTGTGGTAGCGGACGGTGTCCTCCAAGTGGCGCATCTGGGCGACGCGCCGGGAGGGGTCACGCGAGAGGAAGACCTGCGCGACGCCATAGTCGCCGGCGTTCGGGAGCTCGATGCCGAGACGCCAGCACGCGCGCTCGTAGAACGCGTGCGGAATTTGGAGAAGGATCCCCGCGCCGTCGCCCGACTCGGGATCGGCGCCGGCCGCGCCGCGGTGCTTCAGACGACGAAGGATCTCGAGGCCCTTCTCCACGACATCGTGGCTGGGTGCCCGATGCAGCTCCGCCACGAATCCCAGGCCGCACATCGGGCGGAACTATGCGTCACGATGACGCGTCGCGCTAGCAAAATGACGCGCAAAAACCCGCAAAAATGCCGGTCTTTGCCTAACGAAAGAGGGCGCGCAGCACGACGACGAGGAGCACCCACAAGACCAGGACTCCGACGCCCACGCCGATCGCGATCTTCGTCCACGCGCTGCTCCGGGGAGCGCGCGCCTTCACGGTCGGGACCTCGCTCTGCGCAGGTTGCCGCTTCTTGAGGATGAAGCCCCCCATCGACGCCGGCTCGGGCGCGGGCATGCGGGTCGTGTCGGCGAGGCCTAGCTGCACGGGCGCGGACATCGGCGGCGAGAGCATCACGCTCGTCTTGCTCTGCGGTATCGGTTCGTCGTCGTGGGCGTTTGGCCGGCGTGGGCCGTCCCCACGAGGCGCCGCGGGCGGGTGGTACTGGAGCGTCTTCATCATGTCGGCCTGACGCGGCGACACGCGCGTCGGGGCCTCGGGCTCGGGAGCATAGGCGGCGACCACGCGGGTCGGCGCGTCCTCGGAGACTGGGACGGCGTCGGCTTGGAGGCGAGGCACGCCGCGGAGGTCCACGTCCGTTCGCGTCGGCGGCGAGACCGGAGGCCGCGATTCGGCGACGGTCATCGCGTCTTCGTCCACGGGCCGCCGGTTCATCGGTCGCGGGTGCGTCGGGAAGGATTCCGACGACGGCACGGGCGGCTCGCTCGACGGGATCGGCATGATGCGCGCGGCGGTGGTGCTGTCGTCGCTGATCGGCCCCTGGACGTTCGAGAGATCCACGACCGGGCGCCGCAGCACCGCCGCGTACGACGAGTCGCCCGTGAGGATTCCGCGGCCCGCCTCGGACAGCGCGCGCTGCATCGCCCGCGCGTTCGGCCACCGCGCCTGCTTGTCGTAGGCGAGCGCCTGGTCGACCACGTCGACGACCGCGCCCGGCAAATCATGGGTCACCGACGCCAGCGAGCGCGCCGGCCGCGTGACCGTCGCGAGCAGCTGCGCGGTCGTGGTCGCCGCCTCGTGGACCGCCTCGCCGGAGAGAAGCGTGAAGAGCGTCGCGCCGGTCGCCCAGATGTCGGTCTGGAAATCCACCGCGCCCTGGATGCCGTTCGCCTGCTCCGGTGACATGAACTCCGGCGTGCCGAGGAGCATCCCAGTTGCCGTCAGCTCCTGCGCCGCCGCCTGACGCATCCGCGCGATCCCGAAGTCGAGGACCCTCACCTCGCCCGACTCGCAGAGGAAAATGTTCTCCGGCTTGATGTCGCGGTGGATGATCCCCTTCTCGTGCGCGGCCGCCAGCACGTCGAGGACCTGATCGCCGATGCGCAGCACTTCGATGAGCGGCAGTCGCCCGCCCTTGCGGATGCGCCGCGCGTCGACGAGCTCACCGGTGAGCAGATCCATGACGAGGAAGGGTTGGCCCTCGGGAGTGGTGTCGTCGTCGAGGACGCGCACGACGCCGGGGTGCGCGACGGCGTTGGCGGCGTAGCCTTCGCGCAAGAATCGGCCGCGAATGTCGGGGTTGCGCGCGACCTCGCGGTTCAGGACCTTGATGGCGACGCGGTCGCCGTTGCGGTGGGTCGCGGCGTAGACGGTGGCGACGCCGCCGCGCCCGAGACGCGCGTCCACCCTCCACTTGTCCTTGAGGACCGTGCCGATCCGAGGATCGTTGCTCCCGCCAACGGCCATCACGTGCGAGCGTACCAGAATGCAGCTTTGCGCTTGAATTTCCCGCTATCTGCGCGTGCGTCGGCGTGACACGGCGAGCGCGAGCGCGAGCGTTCCGAGGGCGAGCGCAATCGGTCCGCGGTCGCCACCGCCGGGCACGTTGCATCCGCATCCGCCGCCCGCTGGCGTCGGTGCCGCACCGGTGCCGCCGCCGTCGATGCCGCCACCTCCCGCGTCGAGCAGCGGAGGAACGATCACGCCGCCCTCGGTCGCCGCGTCGGTCGCACCGGCGTCGGGGACCGGCCCGTTGCATGTCACGAGCGGCAGCGTGTGCCCCTTGCCGTCGGCGCAGTCGTTCGGCTCGATCTTGCCCGCGCGATCGAGCATCGTCATCACGTACGCGCCCGCGCCGAAGCCCACCATCGGCACCGCGCCCGTGTAGTTGCCGAGCGCGGCGCCTTGCGCGAGCGCGTCGTAGAGCTCGGGGATCAAATAAAAATTCGCCGCCGCGCGCTGCACGACGAGCGATACGAGCGCGTCGGCGTCGGCGGTCCGTCCGCCGCGGCGCAGCGCGTTCGACACACGAAGATCGATGAAGCCCCACTCTTGATCGTCGTACGTCGAGAGCGCGTCGTCGTTTCGCTTGAGTCCACCGGTGGGGACCTTCAGGCGATCGAAGAGCTTCAGCGTCGCGGCCGCGTTCTGCCCCTTCCAGTCGTCGAGCACATTCCACCCGAACGCCTCGGCCGCCGCGCCGTCCGTGTATTTGTTCGCGCGGATCCCTTCGACCGAGCCGCCGATCGCGCCGTCTTGATCGGTGATCGCCCCGAGGAGGCCGGTCTTCACTTTGGCGGCGAGCGCCTGGTATTTGGCGACGTTCGCGGCGTCGCCGGATTTCTGCGCGAGCGTTGCCATGTCGCAAAAACCGCGCGCGGCGGCGAGCGTCGTGTACGCGAAGTGTTTCTTGTTCTGATCGTGGACCTCCCACGGGCCGCTCTCGGCCTTCACGATGCCGCTGGCCTCGAGGTTCGCTTCGAGCGCGTCGGCGACGCCGGTGCGGATCGCCTGGTACGCCGTGGGGCCGAGGCCGGTCGCGGCGGCGAGCCACGCCGTGTCGCCGCTCGCCTCGACGTACTGGCGCGCCGTCCACATGAACATGCCCCAACCGTCCATCTCGACGTTGGGCGACGCTTGACCCGAGTAGTCCGCTTCTTCTTCGCCGCTGCCGAAGTAGCGGCACACCGAGATGCGGTAGTCGACGTTCGAGACGTACGACTTGTACTTTGCGACCGGCGTGGCGTTGAGGAAGAAGTCGAGCGACATCTTCGCTTCGGCGACGTGGCCCATTCGCGCGAGGGCGACGGTGGCGTACTGCCCGTCGCGGACCCAGCCGGTGTGCCACTCCCCGACCGGAAGCGCGGCGACGATCATGCCGTGGCTCTTGCGCGTGCCCGTGTTCGGCTCGCGCACTTGTCCCATTCGGAGGACGGCCTCGCTCTGGCGCCACACCTTCGTCTCGTCGCTGCTGCACGCGGCACCGTCGGGCGGCGGCTTGCGCCAACCTTCGAACTCTGCGCGCGCGTCCTTCAGGATCGCGTCGGGCGCGCGGCCGTTCGCCCAGGATCGCAGCGCTTGCGCGGTGGCGTCGGCTTGCGACGCGTCGCTCACGAACTGCATCGCGACGCCGAGCCATCCGTCGGCGCCGAGCTTCTTCTGGAAGGCGGTGACCGAGTCGTCGCCCGTGCACGCCGGCTGATCGCCGAGATCCTGCCCGCCGCTCACCTTCGCGTAGGGCGTCGCGCAGTCGCGGTGATCGGCGCCGCCGAGCGCCACGTACACCATCGCGCCGCCGCCGGGGCCGGTCTCCACGATTGCGTCCGCGCCGGACGCGCGGAGCGACTCGCTGTTGGCGCCGGGGTTCAGGTCGCCCGGCGCGCCGCCCATGTGGAAATTGAAGAGCGCGAAGCCGTCGGTCGCGCCCGGCGCGTGGAGGAGCGCGATCGTCGCGTTGCCCTCGTACCCGAACGGCGCGAGCACGTACGTGTCCGCAGTCACACCTGCATACGTGATCGGTGCGTGGACGATGTTCGATTGATCGACGTACTCCGGCTCGCCTGCGGTGCCGGCGGTGAGCCATCCCTGACCGCCCGGCGCCTTGATGCCGAAATAGAAATCGTAGGCGAGGTTGCGCCGGCTGATGCCTTCGCCTTGCGGGCTCGCGCCAGGTCCGACGTAGCGGTACGGGTGCTCGAGGAACGTCGTCAGCTTCTTCGCCTGCGCGTCCCAGACCGAAAAGCCGTGGCCGTTGCCCGTCGTGAGCTGGTTGTAAGAACGCGTCGCGGCGCCTGCGTCGCGCGCGGCGCAGAACGCGGCGCAGAAGGAGACGGCGGCGGCGATCACCCCGGGGCCGAGCAAGCGGCGGCTGAACATCTCGGCTCTCGGCTCCTCGGCGGCGAAGCGTCACTCAGACGTGAGTGACTTGCTAGCACGGGGGCGCGCCGTCGCAACGAGAAAGGTTGTCCCGGTGTGATCGAAGCGTGCACGGTCGAGTGATCCTTCCGATCACCGAAACCGGTACGATTTCAAGCTCGTCCGAGCGAATGAGTTTGAGCCGGTCCCCGTCCATCCACGAGAATCCCACCACGATGCGAACGCTCCGCCTCTTCTTATTCGTCTTCGCGCTCCCCATTGCGCTCGCGTTCGTTCCCGCCTCGCGCGCGGACGCCGCGGCGCCGGCCCCATCGCTCGACGACTACCGGCACTTTCGCGCCGTCGCGATCGATCTGCTCGGCCGCATGCCCACGCGTGACGAGGTCGCCGCGTTCGAGAAGCCCGGTTTCTCGCTCGACGCGTGGATCGAGGGGCACCTCGAGGGCGGCACGTACACCGATCGCCTGTCGCGCGTGTACATGGACGTGCTGCGCCTCGCGCCGAGCCCGTCGACGCAGTTCGCGCCGGACGCGACGACGCTCTACCGCCACCAGATCCTTGGCCACGACAAGAAGCCGGTGTGGGTCTACTTCCGCGCGCGCCAACGACGGACGCGCGAAGAGACCGACGGCGAGTTCTGCCTGACGAAGGAAGAGACCGGCGTAGAGATCGCCGCGCGCATGCAGCCGAAGAACCCGGCCGAGATGAAGCCGGTGTCGAAGGCGGTGCTCGAGCAGCACACCGTGCTGGTGAAGCCGTGGTGGCTCTATCGCGACTACCTCAGCACGCAACCGACGCGTCGCTACAAGATGGGGTGGGACGATCCCGATCCGACCTACCAGCCCGTCGAGTCGCTGCTGAACGACCCGGACGGCAAGCCCACGATGGAGATCCGCGTCTGCCGCGAGGAGGCGCAGACGATGACGACCGGGCATGTCTACGTCACCGGCCGCACGCCCCCGCCGAAGGGGGCGCCGATGCCGAACGGGCGCACGCGTCCGCTCCCGCTCGATTCGGCCTACGCCAAGCAACACAAGGACGAGGTCATCTCGTGCCAGAGCAAGCTCGCCGTCGAGTCGTCGACCGAGTGCGGGTGCGGCGTCGCCCTCGAGCACTGCTTGCCGAACGAGAGCGATCAGGCCGGCGGCGCCGCGTTCTATTTTCCGAACCACATCCCGCTCGGGCTCGATCAGCCGATCGACAGCGCGCGGCAGCAAGCGCAGCGGTGGTACCCGTTCTGGTGGTCACAAGAGGCGGAGCATTTTCTCGCGTACCTCTTCGGCGCCGACCGTGATTTTCGAGAAGTTCTGACCGCGCGCTACAGCGTCATCAACGGGCCGCTCGCGCAGTTTTACCGCGCGATTCAGCCGGGAAACTGCTGCGGCGGCGAGGCCAACTTCGGGATGGTGCAGGAGACGGAGCCGCTGTTTTTGCCGGCGAACGTGCCGACCGAGCTCTTCCCGCACGACGTGCGCGCGTGGAAAGTGGTGCCCGATCGAGGGCCGCACGCCGCGGGGCTCCTGACGACGCCGATGTTCCTGGAGAAGTACGCGTCGGCGCGCGCGCGCGGGGCCACGCTGTACACCGCGTTCCTCTGCAAGTCGTTCTCGAGCGAGAACGCGGAGCTGATGCCGTCGACCGAGCCGAACCTGATGGTGCGGCCGGGATGCTCCAACTGCCACGCGACACTCGAGCCGCTCGCCGCGTACTTCTCGCGCATCGAGCCCGGGAACCTCGTCTTCTTGCCGCAGCAGCTCTTCCCCGTGAAGAACGAGAAGTGCAAGAAGGGCCCGAACGGAAAGCTGCCAGGCTTCTGCGACGCGTTCTACGACGTGTCCTTCGCCGACGCTGCGGGCGCCACTTTGAGGAGCGCGTACGGTTCGCCCGCCCACGCCGACGCGACGCCGGCCGGTGCGGGGCACGACATCGTGCAGATGCCCGAGTTCGCGGAGTGCGCAGTGCAGCGCGTCGCCGGCTCGTTCCTGGGACGCACGCTCACCACCGACGACGGACCGCTCGTCGGCGATCTCGTCGCGGGGTTCAAGAAAGACGGCTACCGCATGCGCCCGCTGGTGCGCGCCATCTTGAAGAGCAACGCGTACCGCCACGCGAACAACCTCGACTCGTCGGTGTGGCGCGGAGGTGCGAAGTGAATCGCGCCCATCGCGCCGCGCTCGCTCTCGCGTCGCTCGCGGCCGTCGCGACGGTGGCGGTCGCGTGCGGGCCGAAAGAGATCGTGCCGCCCGAGGTCGGCCCGAAGCTGACGGTGACCTCGACGACGACGCAAGACTCCGCGCCGAAGGAGGAGCTGCGCATGGTCCCCGCCGAGGCGTACATGCGTACGTACCTCACGCTCTTCGGCGGCCTCGCGCCGCTCGAGGTGCAAAAGCGCGCGCGCGGGGCCGACGGCGCGCAGCTCTTCGACACGTGGGACGACTACTTCGCATCGCTCGGCTTCCCCGACTACCGCATCGACATGCCGCGAAGCCAACAGACCAACGCCCTCATGGTCGCCACCTTCGAGCGCCTCGGCGTCGCCTTGTGCGATCGCGCGGTCGAGCACGATTTGAAGGCAAAACCGCCGGTGAACGAGCGCGTCGTCTTTGCCTTCGAGATCCCGCCTTCGGGTGCCACGCTCGACAAAGCCGCGTTCGAGACGCGCTTCGACGTGCTGCATCGCACCTTTCTCGCGTACCCCGCCAAGCTCGCGCCCACCGATCGCACCGCGCGCTTCTTCAAGCTCTACGAGGACGTCCACAAACGCCACGCCGCCGCGCCGGGCAAGCCGCGCCTCTCTGCAGACGAGGTCGCGTGGGCGAACGTTTGCTACGGCCTCGTCCGTCACCCCGAGTTTCACCTCTACTAGAGGAGCTTACGATGCAACGCCGAACCTTCTTGAAAGCGCTCCTCCTCGCGGGCATGCCGATGCGTGTCCTCGCCGACGAATCGACGAAGGCTGGCGCGCCGCCCGGCGAGTTCTTCGTCTTCATCCACGCGTCGGGCGGGTGGGACGTGACGTTGTGGGCCGACCCGCGGAACGAGAAGAAGGGGATCATCCACCCCGCGTCGAGCGAGAACACGGATCCGTCGCAGGTGCGCCACTGGGTGGATGCGCCGATGGAGGACGGGACGCGCACGTTCGAGATGGTGAAGGCGAAATCGGGCGCGCACTTCGGGCCTGGCATCGGCGACCTGCTCGACGTGTCCGATCGCATCACCGTCGTGAACGGCCTCGCGATGAATACGGTCAGTCACCCCGACGGCAGCGCGTTCTCGGCGACCGGACGTCACCTCGTGGGCGGTCGCTCGCCGGCGCCGTCGATCGACACGATGGTCGCCAACGAGCTCGGGCGCGAACAGCTCTTCCCGATCGTGAGCGTCGCGTTTCCGTCGGCGTACGTCGGCGACGGCCTCGACCGGCGTGTGGTGCCGCTCACGGTCGGTCAAATCGGCAGCGTGAGCCGTAGCCTGGCGCGTACCCAGATTTACGACGCCGACACCGATCGCGACGAGGTGACCGCGATGCTCTCGCAAGAGGCGAACGATCTCGCGGCGCGCTCGGCGTATCCCGACGTTCTCCGCGGCGTCGGCCTCCAGATGGAGTCGCTCCGCCGCATGCTGGGCAGCAAGCTCTCCGACGCGTTCAGCGCCGACGCGCTCCGAAAGGCGCACCCGCAGTTCAACTACAAAGGCCGATTTCACGGGGGAAACAGTGTAAACGCAGCCTTCGCCGTCGAGGCGATGACGCGCAACGTGGTGCGCTGCGTGAGCTTCTCGCTCGGCGGCTTCGACACGCACGGCACCAACTACCGCACGCACGCGCAGCTCCTCCAAGAGACGATGGATCTCGTCGCGATCCTCCTCAAGTCGCTCGACGGCGTGCCGCACCCGACGCTCGCCGGGAAGAAGCTCGCCGACCACACGCACCTCATCATGGTCAGCGACTTCTGCCGCACGCCGCAGATCAACATGCAGGGCGGGCGCGATCACTATCCCAACAACTCGGCGCTCGTCATCTCGCCGCGCTTCAAGGGCGGGCTCGTCTTCGGCAAGAGCGATCCGGAGCAGCTCCTGCCGGCGAGGTCGAAAAAATTCGTCGACGGCGAGCGCGCGATCGCGCCGCCGGATTTGCTCGCGACGTTCCTGTCGTCGTTCCACGTCAACCCTCGCAAGTACATGCGCGACGGCGAGATCGTCCCGGAGCTCCTCAAAGCATGAAAACCACGCTCTCGTTCGCGCTGCCCCTCCTCCTCGCGGCGTGCGGCGGCGCCGGTCCCTACTCGCGTGACGGCGGCGTGCAGCGTCTCGCCACGCGCGCCGTCGACTGGAACCCGACGCATGCGGATGTCGGTCACGTCGCTGCGGTCGCCGATCGTGGGGGCGACGTCGTCGTCTTCTCGGATGGCGCGGCCACGGTGATGGAATCCGGCGCGGTGTCCCTGGTCGATCGATCGGTGGCGAAGTGGATCGGAGCCGCGACGATCCCCGCTGCGGACGGCGGCGTGCCGTGGATCGTGGGGCTCGACGACAAGGGCCGCGTGAGGCGCCTCCGCGCGCGCACCGGCTTCGAGGACGTGTCGGCGCGCTGGGGACTGGAGAAATCGAGGGTCCTCGGCGCCGCCAGCCTCGGCGCGCACGGCGCTGCGTTTCTGTACGACGGCGGCATCGCCATGGCCGGCGGCGACGGCAAGGTCGTGCGGCTCGGCGGCGTGCCCATCACGACGCTCGCGGCGGGTGGCGGCGTGGGGGCCGGTGTCTCGAACGGGGCGATCGTACGGGTCGACCCGTCGTCGTTCGCGACCAAGAGCTTCGCGCTCGGCGACGCGATCGCCACCGCGGTCGACGACGGCGGGCGCCTCTACGCCGCGACCCCCGACGCCGTGTACGCGGAGAACGACAAGGGCGAGCTGACGCTTCGCTTTCGCGCGACGCTCGGGGCCATTCATGGGCTCGTCGCGTCGAAGGGGCGCGTTTGGTTCGCCGAGGGGCCGGAGCTGGGCGCCATCGAAGACGGGCACGTCGTCGCGACGACCGGGGCGAAGCTGCCGCCGGCCGGCCGCCTCTTTCCGTCGACGAGCGGCGACGTGTGGATCGTCGCCGGCGGCGCGCTCGTGCGGATTGCACGTGACGCGGGACAAGCGCAGCCGACCACGCCGAGCGCGCCCGGCGCTCCGACGACGCCATCGACCGTCGGGCACGACGACGCGTGGTCCGCGCAGGTCCAACCGGTCTTCGCGCGCTCGTGCTCCGCGTGCCACTTGCCGGGAGGCCCTGCGGGGATCGATCTGTCGACGCCCGCCGCGTGGCAGAAACACAAGGGTGACGTTAAGGCGCGCGTCGTCGAGAAGCGCGACATGCCGCCCTACGGGCATCCGCTGGCGCCTTCGGACCTCGCGGCGATTCAGGCGTGGCTGGCCCGCTGACGTTTTTTTTGACCGAAAAGCATCACATCGGGCGGCAGCGGCAACTCCCTTCGAGATGATGGACGAGACCCAACGGGCGGCGCTGGAAGACGACGTGCACGCACGCTGCGAGCGCGGCGACTTCGACGGCGCAGCGACCCTCGCGCTGCGTGCGCTTGGGGGCGAGATTTTCGGCTTTCTGCTCGCGACGCACCGCAACGAGACGACCGCCAGCGACGCATTCGCCGCGTTCGCCGAGGGACTTTGGAGCGGATTGCCCCCGTTTCAGTGGAACGCCTCACTCCGCGCGTGGGCATACGCCGTCGCCCGCAACGTGTCGCGCCGAGCGCGCCGCGACGACGCGCGGAGGGAGCGGCGAGTCGTAGGTATTGGCTCGTCGGACCTGGATCGCGGCGTGCACCGCGCGCGCGGGGCCAGGCCTCCCCACAGCCGAACGACGCGCGCGAGGCTGGCTGCGCTGCCGGGGACCGGGGTCGACACATCGTCGTCGTCGCCACGGAAGTAGCAGCGGCCGCCAGGCCGCGCGCAGCTCGGCGCGGGGCTCACCGGCAGGGGTGCTCCCTTCTTGTCGCCCGAGGTGCGGACGGCGGTGAACTCCGCTTCGTCCGGCCGTCTGCCGCGCCGAGGTTGCAGCTTCGAGGCCACCAACGACTCCGCCGGCACGCCCGCCCGGCCCCCCCTCAGCATGCGTCAACGCATCGTCTGCGGCATCACCTGCAGTGCGTCGCCGCTGGCACCATGGCGGCTCGCCCGTTTGAGCGACTCGTCCTCCGCGCGGTAGAGGATGCCCATCCCGCCCTGGCCGAGCCGGCCTTTGATGCGGACGCCGCCGATGCGCTGCGGATCGCCGGGCAGGCCGACGTCGGGCGCCTTGGCTAGTGCGTCGAGCAGGTCGTCGGAAGCCTCGTCGTCCGCTCCCGTCGGGTCCCCGTTCCGCGACACATCCCCATTGCATCACTTGAGAGACGGAGCGACGTAGGGCGCGGGCAACTACCGCCGCATCGCCTCGATGAGTGCGTCTACGTAGTGGCCCATGCACTTCGGCGGCTCGCAGTCGTAACCGAGTTCGTCCCAGGTATCGCAAAGACGCTTCCAGTCACTCGGCGGCTCCGCGGCTTGGACCGCAGGTTGCTCCTGCGGCGCCACCAGGGGTGCGGGAGCGAGCTCGCGGATGAACGAGTCGTTCGGCGTGTCGACCGGGTTCGACTCGCAGTACGCAATGAGCGGCGTCATCGTGGTGTCCTCTTTCGTGGCGGCGCGGCCGGTCGTCACGTCAGTGCCTGCGCGTGCTGATGTTGGCGGGGGCGTCCGCGCGCACGATGCGCTCGGGAAGGTCGCGCCTTGCCAGCTCGCCGCGCGGCGACTCGCGCACGACGAAGTCGACAATGGGGTGCGCCGCCGTCAGCGGCTCCGGCTTCGGCGACGCGCAGCCTCCGAGCTCGACGGCAAACCGATCGCCGAGAAGGTCGACGGCACGCCCATCGAAGTCGACCCCGGCGAGCACGAGTTCACCCTCACGGCTCCGGGAGAAGCCCCGGTGAAGCTCAAGGTCGTCCTTCGCGAAGGCGATCGCGCGCGTCGGGAGCGCGTCGTGATCGGCGCGCCGCCGCCCGAAACGGCGCTGGCGACTGGGCCCGGCGCACCGGCGATCGCGGCCGCCGATCGCGGCGCGAGCCAGCGACTGGTCGCGCTCGGCCTCGGCCTCGGCGGCGTCGCGGCGATCGGAATGGGAACCGCGTTCGGCCTGAGCGCCAGCGCGAAGTGGTCATCGGCGCAAGATGGCTGCAGCAGCGCGTCGGCGTGCCCCGACCACGACGCCTCCGTCCGCGACCGCGATGGCGCAAAGACCGCCGCGACGCTGTCGACGATCGCATTCATCGCAGGCGGCGCGGCGATGGCTGCCGGCGCGGTGCTCTACCTGACCGCGCCGAAGGGACCAAAACGAACGGGCCTCGGCGTCACACCGTTCGGCATGCCGTCGGGCGGCGGGCTCTCGATCCAAGGGGTGCTGTGATGAAGCGCGCAATCATGATCGGAATCCTGAGCGCCTCGGCGCTCGCCGTCGGCGGGTGCAGCGCCGTCCTTGGCATCGGCGACCTGCCGGACCCCGACACCTCGCTCACCGAAGCGGGCGCCGACGACGGCGCTACGGATGCCTTGCAAGGCACCTCGGACAGCGGACCCGCGAACGACCCCGATGGCGGAGTCGCTCCGACCGGCGACGCGGCACAAGCGTGCGACCCCACGCAGTGCCAGGCGCAGCTCACGGCCGCGGCGGTGACGCCCGCGAAGTGCGGCGAGGCGTACTGCGACCCAAAGACCGGCGCGTGCGCGTTCCGCGCGGTCGACTTCGACGGCGACGGGCACCGCGGTGCCGCGTGCGCCGCGCCGGGCCTCGTGATCTCGAAGGGCGACGACTGCGACGATACCGACAAGAACGTCTACCCTGGCCAGAGCGCCGCGTGCGCAGACCTGCCCGACGGCGGCGTCGTCGCCTTTCCGGGCGGAAAGCCCGTCGGGCAGTGCGCGTACGGCGCGAAGCTGTGCGGTACCGATGGCAAGTTTGGAAGCTGCGCGGGCGTGAAGCCGCCCGGCAAGGTGAACTGCACGAGCGCGTCCGACAACGACTGCGACGGCAAGGTCGACAACACCGAGTGCAGCTGCGTCGTCAACAGCAAGCAGGCTTGTTACACCGGCCCGGCGGGGACACAGGGAGTCGGGGCTTGCCGCGCAGGCACGCAGACGTGCAGCGTCGATGCGAGCGGCACGAGCACGGCTTGGGGTCCCTGCGTCGGTCAGGTGCTGCCCTCGCCCGATACCTGCGACCTCGGGAACGACAACTCGTGCGACGGTCGCGCGAATTACCCGTGCACATGCATCAACGGCAGGTCCACGTCGTGCGGAGCTCCTCCCATCGGGGCGCGTGGGAACTGTGCGAACGGCACCGCGACATGCGCAGGCGGCAACTGGGGCGCCTGCTCGATTGGCCCCGCCGTACATGACACGTGCATCGCGGGGAACGACGACTCTTGCAACGGCTCGGCGAACGAAGGCTGCTTGTGCATCAACGGCGGCCAACGAGGGTGCAGCGCGCCAACCGGCTGCTCGGCGCAGCAGACCTGCGACGGCCGCGCGTGGCCCGGCTCGTACGGGTCGTGCGCCACGACGTCCTGCAACGACTTCACCGTCAACGTGAACAACGACGAGCCTTGTGGGCCCGCCTGCTTCAACGGCACCACGTGCCCGTGGACGACCAACGTCTGCCCGGGCGGCTACCACGTCACGAGCTGCCAGGTCACCAACACAGGTGGCCACGGAACGTGTCTCTACGACGGACCGAATGGCGCCGCCGCGAACTGGCACGGTCAGGTCAGCGGCTGTGACGGCACGCACTGCTTGATGCAGACGTGCACCTGCCGGCTCAATGGGTTCTGACCTTCACCCTGCTGAGTCGGAGCCGGTGCGACGGTCTCTGCATGCCCGGGGACCCTGAAGCAAGGCATCGGGCAAGGTCTGACCTTCCGGCGCAGGCGCTGCTCGCGATGCGAGGCACCGCCTGCGCACCCGCGCGCATTTCTCGCGGTTCTCGCGTGGCACCTCGGTTGCAATCCGGCCGTCGACCGAGGAGGTCACTCATGAAGATCGGTTTCAAGAACACGATGGTGGCGTTTGCGTTCGCGGTGCCGGCGATGACGGCGTGCTCTTCGGAGGCGCCGCAACCAGAGCCCGACAAGGTGGTGACGCCGAGCGAGGCCGAGGGGACGGTCACGCCGAAGTTCGGCGGAGTGAACTGCAACTGCTCGGGCGTCCTCACATGCCCGACGAACGCGTTGATCGAGGTCGAGTACGCGCCGCCGAACTGCGGCTCGCTCACTCACCTGCAAGCGCAAAGCAGCTGCAAGTCGCGCTGCGGCGGCCGAACGTGCACCGACAGCGGCTGGACCTGCATCTAGGGACGCTCAGGCGAAGGCGCTCACGACGACCCGCGTGAGCGCCGGCCGCAACGCGTAAGTCGGCGCGCGGCGCCTCCGCGCCAGGTCCGCGCGCTCGTCAGAGCTTGGCGTTCGCGCAGCGTGACCTACGCGTGCTATGAGCGCATGGTGAAAATCGCGATGTTGAGCACGCTCCGCGTTCGAGACGTGATGACCGAAGCCGTCGTGCTCCTCAAGACGACGCACACCCTGGGCGAAGCATGGGACGCGTTTCACGAGGGGGGGATAAGCGGCGCGCCGGTCCTCGACGAGCACGGCCGCATGGTCGGCGTCCTGTCGCTCTCGGACTTGGCCGATCCGCGCCAGCGCATGCCAGGCAACACCGTGGGCGACGCGATGACGCGCGTGGTGTATGCGGTGCGGGCCGAAGACCCCATCCTCGTGGCGATCCTGCTGATGCAGAAGGAAGGCATCCACCGCGTCATCGTCGTCGACGAGAAAGCCGCGCTCGCCGGTATCGTCGTGCCGATGGATATCGTCCGTGCGCTCGCCCAGGGGCACGGGGAGCCCGCCACTCCCGTGGACTTCGTCGATCTGCGCAAGCTCCAGGGCTGACCAGGCGCGCACTCGGCTTCCGGACACAAACGCGCGGCGTCGGCGAGCCCGAAGCCCCACGTCACCGGAAGGCGCTCACGACGAGACGCGTAAGGGCCGGCCGCGCCTCGTCGAGCCGCGCTTCCTGGCGCCGCTCGACGTAGCGAAGCGCGACCTCCTCGATCGCGGCCGTGAGCGCATAGATCGTCACCTCGTCGGGTCCGCGCGCGAGATCGCCGTCTTCGTGCGCGCGCTCGACCGCCCGCGCAAGCATCGCGCCGAAGCGCTCGAGCAGCTCGGTGCGCCTTCGCTCGTAGTGGGGCCCCGCGGCGCGGACCTCGCGGAAGAGCACACGCGCGAGGCCTCCGTTCGTCCCGGCGAGCGTCAGGAACGCGTCGATCCCCGCCTCGATCGCTGCGAGCGGTCCCCGCGCCGCGCCCATCGCGCCCTCCACCATGCGCAGCGCGAAGGCGGCCGAGCGCGCGTGGACTTCGCGGAGGATGCCCTCGAGCCCGTCGAAGTGTTCGTAGAAGGTGCGCCGGCTCATCCCGGTGTGGTCCACGATCGCTTCGACGGACGCCCCCGCGAAGCCGCGCTCCGCGAAGACTTCGATCGCGGCGCGCAGGAGGCGTGCGTGTTGCTCGGCGCGCCTCGCCCGCGGCGTAAGCCCGCGATCGTAGGTGCCCGGACCCGGCGTCGTCCGCGGTCGGCTTGCGCGCTTCATCAAAACGGTTATGTTTTGATGTACCACGAAGCCGCGCTGTCGGCTGGAGAAACGCCATGACCGCCCGCGCCGCCTTCCCCGTCCTCGTCTTTCCCGTCTTCGCGCTCCTCGCCGCGTGCGCGACCCACGCGCCCGCCGACGCCCGGCCCGTCGCGCGCCTGGGAGGCTCGTTCGCGGACTCGCCGTGGCCGAGCGACGCCCTGCGCGAAGGAGGGCACCTTCGCGTCGATCGCGTGCCGCTCGACGGCAAGGAGGACGCGCTCGCGACGATGGCGGCGTCCCTCAGCGAGCTCGACGGCGCGCCGGTGCGGACGTCGATCTTCTTCCCACTCGAGGGGGCTTCGTTGCCCGAGGGACTTCTCGCGGAGCGGGCGACGCTGGTGGACCTGAGCGATCCCGTGTCGACCCCGGCGACGACGGGGCTCTTCTACCGCGGCGCCACGCAGGAGCTCGTAGCCCTGGCGCCGCCCGCGTCCGTGTTTCGCGAGCAACACACGTACGCATGCATCGTCGGCGACCGAGCCGTCCGGCCCGACCGCGCGATGGCGGACGCGCTCCATGGCGCCGGGCCGTACGCATCCGCATACGCTCCACTCGCCGACTACCTGCGTGCGCATCCGATGGCGGTCGGCGCCGCGAGCGTCTTCACCGTCGGCCAGCCGTCGCGCGTCCTCTTCGCGATGCGCGCCGCGGCCGACCGCCTTCCCCCGCCGCGCGCCGCGGTGACGAAGAGCCTGACGACGCAAGCGGAGCTGGACGATCTCCTCGGCCAGCCAAGGACGACGCGTCCAGGGCTGGGCGATCCCAAGGGGATCGTGCACGATGCCATCGCCTCGGTCGTCCTCGGCACCTTCGACGCGCCCTACTTTCTCGACGCGCCGCACGACGTCCTCGGCCGCGTTCGGCTCGACGACGCCGGT
Source organism: Polyangiales bacterium (assembly GCA_038231275.1). GTDB lineage: Bacteria > Myxococcota_A > Polyangia > Polyangiales > Polyangiaceae > JANYHK01. Next base: position 306,744 of record JBBRLQ010000001.1, on the reverse strand, counting down.
GCGCCCATCGCGCAGGGGACGACGACGATCCCGTTTCTCCTCACCCTGCCGCGCGGCGCGACCGGGAAGGTCCCCGTGCTCATCTACCAACACGGGCTCAACGCCGGTCGCGGGCAAGTGGCGGCGGTAGCGAACGACTACGCGCGCGCGGGCTACGCGACGATCGGGATCGACGCGCTCTGGCACGGCAACCGGAACCCGAGCGCAAAAGATCGCGTCCACAACTTTTCTGGCGCTCCCACGCCGGACGGGCTCGCCGATCTCGACGAGCTCGGCGCCTCCTTCCTCTTCTTCAACTTCGCCGGCGACGCGGCGCACGGCATCGGCCCGCTCGACGGTCGCTACGTCCGCGACAGCCTGCGCCAAGCCGTCTTCGAGCTGACGGAGCTCGTGCGACTGCTCGTGCGCGGCGACACCACGGCGGCGTACCCGTCCCTCGACGCGTCACGTCTCGTGTACACGAGCGAGTCGTTCGGATCCGTCCTCGGCGCATCGACGCTCGCGGTTTCGCCGGATCTCGGCGCGGCGGTGCTCAGCGTCGGCGGCGCGGGAGTTTTCTTGCCGATCTTCTCGGACTCGCCGTTCTTCCAGCCGGTGGCCGGTCTCTTCGTACGCCCGACGTTCGACGCGGCGCTCGATTTCTCGAATCCGACGGCGTTGCCCGCGGAGGCGCAGCGATCGGTGTCGCTGATGCAAGCGATCCTCGAGCCGGGCGAGCCGGCAGCGTTTGCGCCGCACCTCGCGCAGACGTCGAGCGGCAATGCGAAGTCCGTCCTCTTTTTGCAGGCGTACTCCGATGAGCTGATCCCGAATCAGGGAGGCGAGCTCCTCGCGGCGATCGCGGGCGCCACGGAGGTGACCATCTCTGGCTTCACGCGGCCGCTGCGCTTCGCGTCGCTGCCGGCCGCCGGCGCGCCGTTCACGCCGCTCCCCGGCGCGCCGGTCCGCGCCGTCGTGCAAATCGAACGCGCGACCCACACGATGTTCACGACGTTCGAAGGCGACGCGGCGTACGCGCAAGGCTTCCCGCCGGCGCAGAGGCTCGACGTGCCGGTGCGGTTCGACGAGCCGATCGAGAAGGTTCACGCGATGGCGATCGACTTCGCCCGCGGGTATGGCGCGGGCGCGCCGGCGGTTCACGCTCCCTGAACGTCGCCCTCCACGCCGAGCCCGCGCGCGAGGCGTGCCCACATGCGCGCGTCGCCGAGGCCCTTGAGGTGGCCGTGGAACGACTCCCACTCGGCGCGGTACTTCGCGAGCTTCGCCGGCACTGTGCGCGACGCTTCGACGTTGGCGACGCGATCCGCGAGCTTCAGGGTCGCCGCCGCGGGGTGCGCCTGAATCTTCGCGTACGCGCTGTGGTTCCGCTCCTCGCGCGTCGCGCCGGTGCCCGTCACCGCCCAGACGAGCGCCGCCACTTCGGCGCCGAAGCGCGACTCGACGTCCTCGCGCGTCACCTTGGTGTCCTCGACGGTGTCGTGCAGCCACGCCGCGATCGCGAGCGGGCCGCCGTGCCCGAAGTCGGCGAGGACGCTGCGCACCGCGCCGAGGTGCGTCACGTACGGAGCGTCGCCGTAGCGCTGATCGGCGTGCGCCTCGACGGCGAAGCGGCGGGCCTCGGTTTCCGGGGTGTCCTTCGGTGAAAACTCTTCGGTCATCGCGATTCCCCCATGGCAAGGATGGCCCGCTTGGCCTGCCGTTCGCTCACTTCGTCCGTGTCCGAATCGAACCCGACGAAGTGGTACTTGCCAATGTATTACGTATTTTCCTCCCAATGATCTTCGCGCCAGATGTCCGAAGTCCGGAGACCGTCGTCCCGCTCGCGAAACCGTATGACGGCGAAGGGCTTGCCGTCGTCGCTGCGCACGAAAAATCTCATCTGGCTCATGGCGTGGCCTCTCGGTGGGTGGCGGGAACGATGATGCCGATGCCCTTACGGGCGAGCGTCTCGAGGAGACCGACGTCGATGGCGCCGGGAGGGATGGGCACCATCCGGAAGCGCTCGCTCATCTCCGCCTCGAGCGCGGTGCGGCGCTCGAGCGACGTCCCGGGCGCGCGCCACTCTTCGTAGAGGAGGTGTCCCTCCGTCTTGGCGGCGAAGCTCTCGGGAGTGTGGAACTGGAGCTCGAAGACCTGGCCGGACGGGGAGCGCAAGCTCGTGTTGACGCCGCGGTACCCGTCGGTGGCCCACGTGTTCTTCAGCATCTTGACCTCGTAACCTTGGGCCTCGAGCTCCTTCACGACGGAGCGAAAGCCCTGGCCGTAGCGGGCGCTGTCGTAGCTCGCCGTGTAGCGAACGGCGTCTTTCACGCCCTCTGCTGCCGCATCGACCTTCGTGGCCTCTCGGGCGTCCGTCGCGATCTTGCGCGTCAGCGAGCCCTCCGTTTTGAGGCGAGCCTCGAGGCCGACCATCGTGCCGCCCTTCGCCTCGGCCGCGGCGCGCACAGTGGCGGTGATCTCTGGCTCGGCGGCGCGCGCCGTCGACAGGACTCCTTTCGCGGCGCGCGCAGCGGCGAGCTGGGTCGCCTCGTCGATCAGCGGTGTCGCCTCCGTGGCGAGCGCCGCTGCGCCGGCACCGCGCGCCGACACCGCGGGGCCCGCTCCCGCGACGACGTCGAGCGCCGTCTTTCCCCACCACTGCGGATCGCGGACGGCCGCGCCCCACGCCTGCCCGAGGTGACCGAGCGCCGCGCCGACGCCTTCGTTCATGAGCGCCTCGACGACGCGTTGGCTCTCGATCTCGTAGCCATGCGTGGGGACACCGTTGCTCGCGCTGCGCGCCGCGGCATCGACGTACACATGCGCGTTCTTCGTGAAGTCCTCCAGCGCCGCCGGCGCCACCACGAACTCGGTCCGTTTCGTGAGGACGTTGTGCGCGGTCCAATACGCCACCGCATCGCCGCCGCCCGCTTGCTTCTGGAGCTGCGCGTGGAGTCGGTAGTCACCTGCGGCGACGACGTGCGCCGGATCGGAGCGATCGACGTGGGGGAGATCCTTGGCGAGCCACGCGAGCTGCGTGCGGCGAACGGCGTCGGGCGACGCCGGGAGCGACGGCAGGCCCGACGTGCCATCACGCGGGGGCGCCGCGGCGGGCTGCGCGGGCGGAGGCGGCGTCGGGCTCGGGAGCGGCATGGGCGCGTGCCAGTCCGTGGGCACCGACGACCAATCGGGCTCCGGCGCGGCGCAGCGCGCGGGGGGCCTGCGAACCGCGGCCGGATCGTCGTCGCGTGACTCGAGCTTTTCGCGCGTAGAAAGGGCTCTGGGACCGTCGGTGCCGATCATGGGGGGTCTCCTCGATCCCCTGTCGACACCGGCGCGCGGAAGTTGCGCGCTTTCTCGTTCGCGGCGAGGGCGCCCTCAGGCCGCTACTTCTCGATTACTTCTCCCAGGCTTCTTTCTTCGCGGTCTTGGGGCACACGCCGTTGCCGCCGACGACGCCGTCGAAGCCGACCTTCAGGCCCTGCTCGTTCAGCTTCTTCGAGGCCTCCGACATCAGCGGATCCAGCACCCACGCCTCTTTGTAGACGGCGAGCGCCTGGGCGCAGTCGCCGGCGCGCGCGAAGCACTTCGGCGCGTTGGTGCGCACGTTCGCGAAGACGAATTTCACCGGATCGTCATCGTCCTTTGGCTTCACGGTCGAGACGAGGCGCTTGGCGGTCTCGTAGGCGGCCTTGCAGTAGGCGACGTCCTTCCTCTCCTTGTATGCGGCGACCTCGAGATCGGCTCCGGCCTTCAAGTACTGATCGCGCGGGCTCATCGTGCCGCCCTGGCAATAGAGCGTCGCGGCCTCGTCGGTCTTGCGATCGAGCTCGGCGGGCCCGGTCGTGCCGGCGGCGGCGCTCTTCTCGAGGGCCTTGCGGAACAGATCCTTGCCGGCCGGGCACTGCCCCGCGAGCATCAAGCAGCGCGCGCGGTTCGCAGCGAGGTACGAACCGGTGCTCGTCGACAGACCGCTCGGCCGCGGATCGAGCTTGTCGTGCTCGTCCAGCTCGGCGACGCAGCTCTTGCCGTCGCGCGCGCCGATCCTGGTCTCCGCCGCGCGGGCGTGCTCTTCGGCCTGCTTCTCGCGATCGGTGGTGGCTTGGAGGCGCCCGGCGAGGTTCTTGGCCTCCGCGGTCTCCGGCGCGCGCGCGTCCTTGGCGTCGGCGCTCTCGTCGCCGGCGATTTCGCGCAGCGTGAGGCGAATCGGGACTTTGCACGTCTGCATCTCTTTCGCGGACTCGCCGCGGCACGTCCCGATGTCGCCGCCGCGCTTGTCGGCCTTCGACGACGAGGAGCGCGCGCCACCGGCTCCCACGCCCCACACGGTGGCGCCGGCCTGCGCGTTGAGGTTCGACTGCGCACCAAGCGCGAAGGCGCCGAGGTTGTACGCGTACACGTAGTGCGTCGCGTTCTTGCAGCCGGGACGCTTCGCGAGATCCGCGCGGTGGACGGCGTCGCGCGTTGCCGTGCGCGTGCCGCTGACGAAGTACTCCATGTGGAACTTCTCGCCGCCGTGCACGCGTCCACCGAGCGAGCCCGCGCCGAGCGGCAGCTTCGTGTAGAGCTCGGCCTCGTTGCCGATGTCGAGCGACTCGACCGAGCCGCTCGTCCACTCGACCGGCTTGTAGGAGCCGTAGGTCCCGCGTACCGACTCGTCCGCGCACGAGTCGATCACGATGAGGTCGCAGCCTTGGTAGCGCACGAAGACGACGTCGTTCGCGGCGCGCGACTCGAAGCTCGACATGTCCGTCGCGTCCCACTCGATGATGAAGGGGCGCTCGTGGTTCTTCGGGTTGCAGCGGTTCTGCCCGGCGAACGTCTCGCCCATCTTGGACGACTGCACGTCGACCGCGCTCTTCGTCCCCGGCGCCGCGTCCCCTCCGCACGCCGCGGCGAGCCCCGCCGCCACGAGCCCAAGCCACAGACCCCACGCGCCTTTTCGGATCATCGCGCCGTGGTATCCGCTCTCACCGGGAGCGTCCACGGTCGCGGTCCGTGAGAGCGTAACGCATCGCTGAGTTACTTTCTCGTGGCGCCCCGCGGGGCCCGTGCTAGAGCCTTCTCCTCTAGTAGGCGAGGCCCCCCGCAATGCTCCAACCGCGCGTCGTTCTTCGAGGAGTGGGGCTCGCGCTGGCCATCGCAGCCGCCGTCACAATCGCAGCATGCGGCTCGTCGGAAGGCGGCGGCGCAGCGTCCCTGGATGGCGGCGGCGACGCGACCGGCACCGGCGTTCTCCCAGGCCCCGACGGCGGCGCGCCGGGCGACGACAGCGGACCGCGGTTCGACGCGGCCGGTTTCGACGGAGACGTGGGCGGCGCGTGCCCCACGACCTTCAAGTTCGTCCCGGTTGCCGGCAAGACGTACGGCAAGGTCGCCGTCTCGGGCGAGTGGAACAACTGGGACCCTGCCGGCGCCGCGATGACGCCCGACGGGAGCGGCGGCTACGCCGTGACGGTGCCGCTCTCGCCCGGTCTCGTCGGCTACAAGGTCGTCTTGGACGGAGCGTTCGGGCTCGATCCCGGCGGCCGCCTGCGCAAGTACGTCGGCGGCGTCGAGAACAGCGCGGTGCGCGTTGCCGATTGCCACCTCCCGACGCTCACCACCAAAGATCACAAAACCGAGCGCCCTTCCGCCGGACAAGGTCGCTTCACGGCCACCGTCGCGTACGCGGACGGCGTCGGCGCGCCGCCTCCCGGCATCGATCCCGCGTCCCTCAAGGCAACGCTCCGCAAAGACGGCAGCGTCACCGCCGCGACCGCAACCCTCGCGGTCGACGGAAACACGATCGCGATCACCGCGCCGAGCCTCGGCGACGGAAAATATACGGTCTTCGTCGACGCCACCGACAAGGCCGGTCGCAAAGCAAGGACGCTGCGCCTGGTCTTCTGGGTCGAAGGCGAGACGTACTCGTGGAGCGACGCGCTCATCTACATGGCGATGGTCGACCGCTTCAAGAACGGGGACCCCTCGAACGACGCGGCCCCTACGGCGAACGTCGACCCGCGCGCCGACTTCAAGGGCGGCGATCTCGCGGGCGTGAAGCAGGCGATCGACAACGGCACGTTCGATCAGCTCGGCGTCCGGGCGCTGTGGCTCTCGCCGTACCACACGAACCCCAAGGGCGCGTGGATGGCCGCCGACGGCGTGCACCTCACGATGGGCTACCACGGCTACTGGCCGGTGAAGGCGCGCGAGGTCGAGCCGCGCCTCGGCGGCAACGACGCGCTGAAGGCCCTCGTCGGCGCGGCGCACGCGCATGGCATCCGCGTGCTTCAAGACTTCGTCGTGAACCACGTCCACCAGGACCACGACTACTTCACACAACACCCCCAGTGGTTCCGCACCGGCTGCATCTGCGGCACGAACAACTGCGATTGGACGACGCACCGCCTCGACTGCATGTTCGCCGGCTACATGCCCGACGTGAACTGGACGAACGCCGAGGTCGTCGACACGTGGAGCGAGGACGCGGTCTGGTGGGTCGACACGTTCGATCTCGACGGCCTGCGCATCGACGCGGTGAAGCACGTCGAGGACATCTGCACGATCAACATGAGCGCGCGCTTGAGGGGCGAGTTCGAGCAGGCCGGCACGCGCCTCTTCTTGACCGGCGAGACGGCGATGGGCTGGGAGGGCGACAACCCCGCGAACAGCGCGAGCGACTACGGCACGATTAGCCGGTACATCGGCCCGAACGGCCTCGACGGCCAGGCCGACTTCGTCACCTACTACGCGGTTCCCGTCACCGCGTTCGTCAGCGACTCCGCGGGGCACAACATGCCGCACGTCGACTTCTGGACGAAGTACGCGCTGAGCCAGTATCCCGCGGGCGCGATGATGACGCCGTACATCGGCAGCCACGACACGCCGCGCTTCGTCACCCTCTCGAGCCAACCGGGCAGCGCGGGCAATCAGTGGACGAACCCCGCGCCGGCGCCGACGAACAGCGACGCGTACCAGCGTGAGCGCGTCGCGTTGGCGTGGCTCCTCGGTGGCCCTGGCGCGCCGATGGTCTACTACGGCGACGAGTACGGCGAGTGGGGCGGCGCCGATCCGAACAACCGCGTCATGTGGCGCGGCGATCAGACCCTGAACGCCGACGAGCAAGCGACGCTCGCCTTCACGCGAAAGCTCGGCGTCGCGCGCAAAGAGCTCTCGCCGCTGCGCCGCGGCACGTACGTATCGGTCGTGAACACCGATCAGGACGTCCTCGTCTTCGCGCGGAAAGACGCGACGGGCGCGGCGCTCGTCGCGATCAACAAGTCGACGACGTCGCGCACCGTGTCGGCCACGCTCCCCGCCGGGCTCCTCAACGACGGCACCCTCCACGATCGCCTCGGCGGGCTCGACGTCCCCGTGACGGCCGGCGCAGTGAACCTCACGCTCGGAGCCCGCGCCGCCGCCATCCTGGCGCCCTGATCGCACCTTCATGAAACGCCTCCTCTGCCTCGCGCTCCTCCTCGCGCCGACCGTCGCGTACGCGCAAGATCCGTCATCCCGAGGCGGAGCCGAGGGACCCCCCCCGACTCCGACTCCGACCCCGACTCCGACTCCGACTCCGACTCCGACTGCGACTCCGACTCCGGAGTCCGGCCACTTCGAGTTCGGCTCGTACGGGCGCGTGCGGATCGCCAGTGATTTTCGCGGTGGAACAGGCCGTCAGTCCAACGTCGTCTCCCACGGCTCGCGCGTCGACGAGGAGAGCTACGCCGAGCTCGAGCTCCGCCGCGAGGACACGTTCGCCGACGCGATCAAGACCAAGATCGTCGCGACCGCCGCGCTCTTCCCGCCGTTCTTCCACTTCAGCGGCACGGCGAACCAGCAGCTCGCGATCCGCAACCTCTACGCGCAGGCCCAGTACGGCGCGCTGACGATGTGGGTCGGTGCGCGCATGTACCGCGGCGACGACATCTATCTTCTCGACTGGTGGCCGCTCGACAACCAGAACACGGTCGGCGGCGGCGTCGGGTACAAGCTCCCCAACGACGCGACCACGATCCAAGCGCACGTGGGGATGCAGCGCCTCGACAACCCGTACCAATTCCAGCAAATCCAGGCCGTCGCGCCGTTCGGCATCGGGACGGTGAACGTCACCAAGCTCGATCGGCCGCGCGTCGTCGAGACGCTGAAGGTCACGCACCTCGTCAAGCAGCCGGACAGCAAGGCCGGCTTCAAGGTGATCGCGTACGGCGAGGCGCACGAGCTCGCCGCCGGCGTCGCGCGCGACACGGTGACGAACGACGACAAGCCGCTGCCCAGCGATCAAGGCTTCATGGTCGGCACCGAGCTGGCGTACTGGACGGGAGAGCGCGACACGTTCGTGCAGATGTTTCTCCGGCACGCGCGCGGGATCGCGGCGTACGATCCCCTCGCGTCGCCGTCGACGTTCGCGAACGACAAGACGACGAGCGGCTCGAGCGAGACGCTGCTCGCGCTGGGTGGCAACTGGGAGACGGGGCCGTTTGGGCTCCTCGTTGGCGGCTACCTACGTTTCTTCCGCGACGGCGATCCGTCGCCCACGTCGACGCAGAAGTTCGACGAGGGGACGATCGACGTGCGGCCGCAGGTGTACTTCGGCGATCACTGGGGGCTCGCCGTCGATGGGAGCTTCCAGGCGCGGCGTTTGGCGATCGTGGATCCGAACACGAACTCGCCGCTGAACGCATCGGTGTGGAAGCTCGGCGTGCTCCCGTATTTTTCGCCGGCGGGGCGCGGTTCGTACAAGCGCCCGCAGTTTCGTCTCATCTACGCGATGAGCGCGCGGAACTCGGGGACCAAAGCGCTCTACGCGAGCGAGGACGTGTTCGCGCAGCGGAGCGTGGAGCATTTTGCTGGGATCGGAGTCGAGTGGTGGTTCAACTCGAGCTCGTACCCGTGAGAGGCGCGAAGCGAATGGCCCAGCGAATTGGTCTGACAAATTGGTCCGACAAATTGGTATTACAAATGGGTAGGACCACTTTGGTCGCCGCGGCCTGCCTCCTGCCCGGGGCCGCCTGCGTCAGTGTTCCTGACAACGCCAAGCAGCCGATCCTCGCCACCCACGTCCAGGACTGGCGCGACGAGGTCATCTACCAGGTCCTCATCGACCGCTTCGCCGACGGCGACGTCAACAACAACGCCCGCGTCGAAGCCGGCGCCCTCGCGCGCTACCAAGGCGGCGACTGGAAGGGCATCGAGGACCACCTCGACTACTTCACCGACCTCGGCGTCACGACCCTCTGGATCTCCCCCGTCGTGAAGAACGTCGAGACCGACGCCGACGTCGACGGCTACCACGGCTACTGGGCGCAAGATCTCGGGCAGACCAACCCGCACTTCGGCGACCTCGCCGCGCTCCGCTCGATGATCGCGAGCGCCCACGACAAGGGCCTCAAGGTGGTGCTCGACATCGTGACCAACCACATGGGGCAAGTCTTCTATTACGACATGAACCTGAACGGGCACGCCGACATCTACATCGCCGGCACCGGCGGCACGTCGCCCGTCACGCGCATCAGCGAGTTCGATCCCGACTACGATCCGCGCGGTGTGCAAGCGTCGACGTCGCTCGGCAACGACGGGCGCGCGCCGATCATCTTCATCCACGACGCGGCGATCAACCGCGAGCCGCCGCCCGGCATCCTCGGCACCGCGAGCGCGTACCACGGCTTCGGACGTATCTTGAACTATGACATCCCCGAGCAGCGCATGCTCGGCGACTTCCCGGGCGGATTGAAGGACGTCGCGACCGAGTTGCCCGAGGTCCGCGCCGCGCTCATCGACGGGTACACGAAGTGGGTGGAGCTCGCCGACTTCGACGGCTTCCGCATCGACACGGTGAAGCACGTCGAGGAGGACTTCTGGAAGGAGTTTGCGGGCAAGGTGCGGCAGCGCCTGGCGCCGCAGGGCAAGAGCAACTTCCTCATGTTCGGCGAGGCCTTCGATGGCCACGACGATCTGCTCGGTCGCTACACGCAGCCCGGCATGCTCGACAGCGTGTTCTACTTCTCGCAGCATTTTCAGGTGTTCCACGACGTGTTCCAGATGGCGCACGACCCGGCGCAGCAGAAGGGAACCGATCAGATCGCGGCCCTCTGGGCGCAGCGGACGACGAACTACGCCACCGCGCCGCAGCCCGGCGGCATCGGCGTCGCGCCCGCCAAGGCGCTCGTGAACTTCCTCGACAACCACGACGTGAGCCGCTTCCTCTTCGACGCGGCGGGCGACAAGGACGCGCTCAAGAACGCGCTCACGCTGCTCATGACCGAGGACGGGATTCCGTGCCTCTACTACGGGACCGAGCAGGAGTTCGCGGGTGGCAACGATCCGGCGAACCGCGAGGTGCTCTGGCACACCGGATTTTCTCGCACGCCGGACACGTTCCAGCATTTCCGAAAGCTGTCGCGCATCCGTCGCGCGTACAAGGCGCTCACGCGCGGGGACTTGAACGTCGTGTACTCGACGCCGCACGTCGGGCAAGAAGGCGACGCGGGGATGTTCGCGTACGAGCGCACCGGCGGCGACGCAGGTGCTGCGTACGCGCTCGTCGTCTTAAACACCAATGGCAAGAAGCCGAGCGCGACAACCGACGGCACCAAGTCGCTGACCTCCTCTCGCAAGGGCGCGCAGCTGGTCGATATCCTCGATCCGACGACGCCGAAGTATTCGACCGATGCGAACGGCGTCCTCAACGTGACCGTGCCGGCGCAGAAGGCGATGATCCTGGTGCCGGCCGATCAGGTCATCACGAACATCTGACCTTGCGCGGAGTAGCGTAGCCTCGCCTCGCAATGACTCGCGCGCTCGCACTCTTGCTTGCTACCTCGCTCCTCGCCGCCTGCCAAACCCCGCCGTCCCCGCCGGCCGCGCCGCCCGCGAGGAGCACCACTGCGACCGCTTCGCTCCGTGACAGCGTTCGCGCGTTCGGCGAAGCGTGGGCCGCGCACGACATGAAGACGCTCGATGCGCTGCTCGCTCCCGAGTACGTCCACACCGACGTCGGCGGACGCGTGCTTCGCCGCGCCGAGTGGCTCGCCTACGCGCAGTCGCAGCAGCAAGGCAGCAACGTGACCTTCCGCGACGTCGAAATCTCCGAGCACGGGACCTTTGGCATCGTGCTCGGGGCGAACGACATCACCGGCGGCAGCCTCGGGACCTCCACCATCCGGTTCACGCAGGTGTGGCGCCTCGCCGACGACGGCTGGAAGCGGGTCGCGTTCCAGGCGACGTTCGTGCAGGCGCCGCGTTGAACGGCGGGCTCAGAGCCCGAACGTCTGACCGCGTTCAGAGCGCGGCGCCGACGACGAAGAGGAAGCGAGGCCGCACGCCGGTGCCGGCGAAGAGGAACGCGATGGGCGACATCTCCTGCTCGGTCTTCGTGGCGAAATTGTATTGTGCACCCAATCCGAAGCCGAGGAGGCCGCCGTTCTTGAAGATGTGCTGGTAGCCGGCGTCGAACGAGAACGCGAACGAGCTGAAGAAGCCCGAGTTCTTGGTGATCGAGAAATCCCCCGCGAGGACGTCCTTCAGCTTGAGGCTCGACGCGTAGTAGTAGCGGCCGAGGCCGACGCTGGGGCCGAAGAAGAAGCCGCTCATCCCTGCGCGTGAGTAGAAGAGGTAGCCGATCTCGCCGCCGGCGCCGGCCATCGCTTGCGCGTCCGTCGGGATCAGAAAGCCGCTCGCTTGCGCGAAGGCGCCGATCGCGAGGACGTGACGGCCGACGAGGCTGCGCTGGTACGCGAGGCTGATGCGGCCGAGCCAGAGCGCGATCGGGTACACGAGGAACGCGTTCTTGCGCGGCGGCGGCTCCACGATCTCAATCGGTGCCGCGACGGGCCCCTCGACAGGTGGATCGACGGGCGTTGCCGCGGGCGGCTCGACTGGCGAAGCCGGCACATCGGCGGAGGTCCCGGCGACCGGCTCGTCGGCGCGCGTGCGCGTGCTCGCCGTCATGCACGTGAGCGCGAGCGCGAGGAGGGGCGTCGGTCGGGCCATGGTCGCGCTGCCTCGAACGTAGCCCCTCTCGTGCGCTCTCGGACGACTTTGGGTCCGAACGGATCGGTTCCGCGGGGAAAATCCCCTCTGGTTTCGATTCGGCGGACGTTCCTCGCACTTTGGCGTCCAATTCGTCGCGCGTGGAGGACAAAGGACGGCGACGCACGCCTGGCAGCGTTAGATTCCCGGGCGATGCTGGCCCTGTTCGCTCGTCTGATTCGGTTCGCCTACGCGCTCCTCATGCTCCCGCTTCGGCGCCTCTTGCGCGCGCGCGCGGCGCCGAAGGGGGCGTACCTCACGATCGACATCGACGGCGCGGTGGTCGACGTGGCGGCGTCGCGTCCTTTCTGGCAGCGCGTCTTGCGGAGCGGACGACCGCGGCCGCTCGTGCTTCACGATCTCTCGGATCTCATCGACGCGATGCGCACCGACGCGCGCGTTCGCGGGATCGTGCTCACCATCAAGTCGCTCGGCGCCGGCATGGCCACCGCGACGTCGCTGCGCGCGCTCCTCATGCGCCTGCGCGCCGCGAACAAGGAGATCGTCGTCCACCTGCCGCTCGGCGGCGACACGAAGGAGCTCTACGTCGCGAGCGCGGCGTCCAAGATCTTCGTGGGTCCGCAGGCCACGCTCGCCCCGCTCGGCTTCGCCACGAGCGTCCGCTACATCAAGGGCGCGCTCGCGAAGGCCGGGCTCGTCCCGCAAATCGTCGCGCGCGGCGAGTACAAGAGCGCCGGCGAGCAGCTCGTCCGCGACACGATGAGCGACGCGCAGCGCGAGCAGCTCGAGGCGATCCAGGAGGTCTTCTACGCGCAGCTCCTCCTGGCGATCGGCGAGGGGCGCAAGGTCGACCGCGAGGCGGCGCGCGCGATCGTCGACGGCGCGCCGTACCGCGCGGAGAGGGCGATCGAGGTTGGCCTCGTCGACGGCGCCGCGTACGAGGACGAGCTCCCCGCGAAGATCGCCGGCGAAGGCGGCGGCCGCGCCACGCTCGTCTCTGCGCAGCGCTACCTCGCCCGCGTACGCCGCGCCCGCCTTCCTGCGATTCGCCTCCCATCGGTGGTTGGCGTCATTCCGGTCCACGGCGCGATTTCGAGCCAGGGCTTCATGGGAGGAAGCGGGTTGGGCGGCGGCGCGACGGACGAATCGCTCATCGCGATCGTGCGGGCCGCGCGCGCCAACCGCCGCGTCAAGAGCGTCGTCCTCCACGTCGATTCACCTGGCGGCAGCGCACTCGCGAGCGATCGCATCCACCACGAGATCGAGCAGCTCGCGAAGGAGAAGCCGGTCGTCGCGTGCTTCGCCAACGTCGCGGCGAGCGGCGGCTACTACGTCGCGGCGCCTGCGCACGAGATCGTCGCGCAGCCGACCACCATCACGGGCTCCATCGGCGTCGTCGCTGCGCGCATCGTCCTCGAGCCGCTCCTGAAGCGCATCGGCGTCGTCACCGAGACCGTGAAGCGCGGCGTCCGCTCCGACATGCTCGATCCCGCCCGCGCGCTCACCGACGACGAGCGAGGAGCCCTCGGACGCGAGCTCGACGGGATGTACCGCGCGTTCGTGTCGATCGTCGCGCGCGGCCGCGATCAGTCGATCGAGGCGATCGAGAAGGTCGCCGAAGGTCGCGTCTGGTCGGGCGCCGCCGCGTCGGGCAAGCGCCTCGTCGACACGCTCGGAGGCTTCGAGGAAGCGCTCGCGAGCGCCCGCCGCCGCGCGGGCGACGAAGACGGCGCGCTCGTTCCGATGGTCCTACGTGCCCCGCGTGGCGCGATCCCTCCTCTCGACCCGCCCGCGCAGGCCGCGCGCGCCGCGCTCGAGACGCTGGCCGCGTTCGGCCTCGACACGAGTCTCTTCGCGCTCGCCGGCGCGCGCGACCGCGTGCTCCTCTGGTGTGAGCTCGCGACGTGGATCCGTTGAGATCCACGCAAACCCGAATCGAGACGTGACTGCGACGGGCGCCGCGGTAGCTGTTCAATAGGCTTCCGGGGTCATGAAAAACTTCTCTTCGCGGTGGATGGTCTTGCTCGTTGCGCTCGGAGCGGCGACGGCGATCGGTGGCGGTTGCGGCGGCGCGAAGAACGGCGAAGGCTTCGGCGACGGCCCAGGCACGGGCGGCGACGGCGGCGGCACGACAGACGGCGACAACTTTGGAACGCCACCGACTTTCGGCGACGCCGCGGCAGGCGCGCTCATCGTGACGCCAGCCGGCATCGTGCTCGACGCGACGTTCGGCGCGCCCGCGACCACGCAGCAGTTCACGGCAACCGCGCCCGGCGGCGGCGGACCCGTCCAGGCGAACTGGTCGGTCGACAACGTCCAGGTCGGCACGATCGATCAGAACGGCCTCTTCTCGACCGGCACGCTCGGCGGCCAAGCCGTCGTGAGCGCGCAGTCGGGCAACCTGAAGGGGCAGACGACGATCAGCGTCCACTATCACATCGTCGAGAACCCCGGCGCGGTCCCGCCCGGCACGCAAGGCACGCTCGCCGGCGGCGGCACCGGCGACGCGACGTTCGCGTGGCTCTACCCGTACGACCAGACCGTGTTCCCGCGCGGCCTCCTCCCGCCGACGCTCCAATTCGCGGGCCAGGCGCCGACGGCGACCTACGTGCACGTGACGGGCAAGAACATCGAGTACAAGGGCTTCTTCGGCGCGAGCAGCCCGGGTCGCGCCGCGATCCCCCCGGCGACGTGGGCCACGATCACCAAGTCCGTCGGCGTGAGCGATCCGCTGAAGGTCGAGGTCACGAAGATGACGGGCGCCGCCGTCGCGGGACCGATCACCGAGACGTGGACGATCGCGTCCGGCAGCCTCAAGGGCACCGTCTACTACAACACGTACAGCTCGCCGCTGAACAACGGGCGCGGCGCGGTCATGCGCATCAAGCCGGGCGCGACCGCCGACATCCTGAGCGGCGGCTGCACCGTGTGCCACGCCGTCAGCGCGCAGGGCAACGTGCTCGTCAGCCAAGGCGGCCCGTCCGCGGACGACAGCAACGCCTACCAGACCGGTACGATGATCGACCTGGGGACCGGGACGAAGACGCCGCGCGGCGATCCGCTCTACGGCTTCGGCGGCGTCTACCCGGACGGCTCGCTCATGCTCACGTGCGGAACGCTCGCCGGCTCGTGGCCCCCGAACGTGCCTGGAATGTCCGGCGATCGCACATCGCAGCTGCTCGACCTGAAGACAGGCAGCCCGGTCACCGCACCGGGAATGACCGGCATCCACGCGATCATGCCGTCGTTCTCCGCCGACGGAAAGATGATCGCGTTCAACCACTACGATCAGGGGCAAGGTCACTCGCTCTCCGCGATGGCCTTCGACGTCGGGACCAAGACGTTCTCGGCCCTCACGTCGGTCGTGAGCGATCCGGCGGCGTTCCTCGGCTGGCCGGCGTTTTTGCCGGACACCAAGTCGTTCGTCTACCACTCCGTCGACAGCCAAGACTTCGCGACGTGGAGCAACAGCCACGGCGATCTCTACTTCGTCGACCTCGCGACGAAGACGAAGGTGGCGATGGACGCGGCGAACGGCGTGCGCGCCGGCCAGCCGTACATCCCGTACGGCTCGGCGGATCTGCACCTCAACTACGAGCCGACGGTGCTCCCGCTGGGCGTGGGCGGCTATTACTGGGTCGTCTTCACGAGCCGCCGCCGCCTCGGCAACCTCATCGTCGGCGCCGATCCGTGGGGCGACGCGAATCGGAAGAAGCTGTGGGTCGTCGCCGTCGACATGAACCCGACGCCCGGCAAAGATCCGAGCCACGCGCCGTTTTACCTCGAGGGCCAGGAGTTCGAGGCCGGCAACATGCGCGGCTTCTGGGCGCTCGACCCGTGCAAGCAGAACGGCACCAGCTGCGAGTCGGGCGACGAGTGCTGCAACGGCTTCTGCCGCCAGGTCCCCGGCGACGGCGGCGGGACGACCCTCGCGTGCGTGTCGCCGCCCTCGGGCTGCGCCAACATCTTCGAGAAGTGCACCACCGCCGCCGACTGCTGCGACGCCGCGCTCGGCGTCCAGTGCATCGCCGGCCATTGCGCGTCGCCGGCGACGAAGTAACTCAGTCCCCGCCGCCGGAGTCGCCACCGCCGCCGGTATCGCCGCCCGTGTCACCGCCGGTCTCGCCGCCCGTGTCACCACCGGTATCGCCGCCGGTATCGCCTCCAGTGTCACCGCCGGTATCGCCTCCGGTGTCACCGCCGGTGTCGCCCCCGGTGTCACCGCCGGTATCGCCGCCGGTGTCGCCCCCGGTGTCACCGCCGGTGTCGCCACTCGTGTCGCCGCTGGCGTCGCCCTGCGCGTCGGTCTGGCCTTGGTCTTGGCTCGACGCGCCGGGGGCCTCGAAGTGGCCGGGGTTGATCGAGCCATCGGGGTTCGCCGTCGCCGGGACGTACGTGTCGCCGGGCGCGCCGTGGCCGGGGGTCGGGTTCAGGTAGTTGTTCGCCGCGTCGTACGCGTTGCCGATGCTCTGGATGCCGTTGGTGATCCCTCGCACGACCGCCGCGGGGTTGCTCGCGACGGCCCATCCTGCCGCGCCGAGCGCCGCGATCGCGCCCGGCGCCGCGACCTCGATCGCTGCCCCGATGCCGTAGATGATGGGCAGGAAGCCTCCGTGGACCTCGTCGAGATCACCCATGTCGAGCTCCTCGAACCTGCGCGCCGCACCGAAGCCACCGCTGTTCTGACGATCGTTCATGGCACTCTCCTCGAGCTTCCCTTCAGCAAGGAGGGTGCCGCCGCGCGCGTTGCCGTGTCCTCGGCGGATTCCTCCGGCACACGAAATCAAGCCTGATTTGCGACCAAACGCGTGTGTCCTACATGGATCGCCGGTCGTCGAAGGCGCGCGCGGGAGATCCAGCGCGCGTCGATGCGACTCGTTGCGGGCGCGCGCTTCGCCGACTACCTTTCCGCCCGTGCGGTTCAATTCAGCGCTCGCGGCGACGTTCGCCTTCGCCGCGGTCGCGGCCGGTGCTGCCTGCTCCACGAAGTCGAGCTCGCCTGCGTCGCCATCGCCTTCGTGCCCGACTACCGGAATGGCCGATCCGCCGACGCCGTCGCGCCACACGCCGCGGTGGGCGTTCGAGCCGTGGATCAGCAAAGACATCTCGACGGGGCCCGACACCTACGACTTCGTCGGCGGCTTCCAATCGCGCGACATTCCGGTCGGCGTCGTCGTCCTCGATAGCCCGTGGGAGACGTCGTACTCGACGCTCATCCCCAACGAGGCACGCTACCCGCGCTTCGCGTCGATGGTGTCCGACATGCACGCGCGCGGCGTCCGCGTCGTCTTGTGGACCACGCAGATGGTCAACGAGAGCTCGTTCGATCTCGAGCCCGGCGGCGACACGTACACCGGCCCCGCGCCGAACCTCGACGAGGGGCAACGGTGCGGTTACTTCGTCGAGCACGGGGACACCTTTCCGTGGTGGAAGGGGCGCGGCGCGGCGGTCGACTTCTTCTCGGGACCGGCGCGCGCGTGGTGGCACGCGCAGCAAGACACGGTGCTGAACGCAGGCATCGACGGATGGAAGCTCGACTTCGGCGAGAGCTACCTCCCGCTCGCGACGCTGGCGACGTCGGCGGGGCCGAAGGCGCTTCAAGACTATTCGCAGGCGTATTACGCAGATTTTCTCGCGTACGGGCGCGCGGTGCGTGGGCCGGACTTTGCGACGATGACGCGCGCGTGGGACGAGTCGTACGAGTTCGCCGGTCGCTTCTTCGCGAAGAAAGAGGACTCGCCGATCGCTTGGGCGGGCGACAACCGCCGCGACTGGGTTGGCCTCATGGACGCCCTCGACACCATTTTGCGCTCGGCGCGCGCGGGCTATGCGGTCGTCGGCTCCGACGTCGGCGGTTACCTCGATCGCGACGACAAGAACGTGCTCGGGCCGAGCATCCCGTTTTCGCAGACGGTTTTCGCGCGGTGGATCGCGGTCGGCGCGCTGTGTCCGCTCATGCAGCTGCACGGCCGCGGCAACTACGCGCCGTGGACGGTGCCCGAGCGACCCGACGAGACGGTGGAGATCTATCGCTACTGGGCCAAGCTCCACCACGAGCTCGTGCCGTTCTTCTACAGCGTCACCGAAGAGAGCTACGCCGGCGCGCCGCCTCCCGTTGCACCCCTCGGCGACGATCCGCGCGACCCCACGGCGAAGGGCAAGAGCTGGCTCGGCGACGCGCGCTTCGTGCTCGGCGGCGCGTTCCTCGTCGCGCCGATCCTCGACGACAAGGGCACGCGCGACGTCGCGCTGCCGGACGGTAGCGCCTGGTACGATTGGTGGAAGCCGCTCGCCGACGCGACGGCCGGGGGCACGATGCTCACGGCGTACGACGCCACCGATCGGCACGTGATGCCGCTCTTCGTTCGGCAAGGGGCGATCGTGCCGATGGCGTCGGAGATCCGCGTGTGGCCAGGGGCTGCCGCGTCCTCGTTCGTCCTTCACGACACCGACGACGCGAAGACGACGCTGGGGACGCAGCGCGTCGGCACGCAGACCACGGTGACGGCGTCGCGCCTTCTCGCACCGACGATCTTCCGCGTTCGCGCCGACGTCGCCGCGACGAAGGTGACGGTGGCCGCGGCGGCGCTCACGCAGGCGACGACGCGCGCCGAGCTCGACCTTGCCGCGAGTGGGTGGCTCGCGTCTCCCGAGGATCGCACGACGCTCGTCAAGCTCGCGCCGGGCTCCGGTCCTGTCACACTGGTAATCGAATGAACGACACTGCTTTTCCTCGGCGTCGGCCACCTGTGGCCATCGTCGCGCTCTTCGCCTTCTCGCTCGCGGTGGACTGCAAGAGCACCCACGAGGCCGCGTCACCTCCGCCCGTCACGCTCACGAACGATCGCATGACCGTGCGCATCGACACGCAGCCGTTCGGCGTGACCGTGACGAACCCGGCGGGAACGGTGCTCGTGTCGTCGGTGAAATCGCGCGACGGGAGCTACTCGGGCCTCGGCGCGACCCACCGCAGCGTCGCGTACCGACCGCACATCCTGGAGGGGTTCGACTACCAGGACCAGACCGACGGCGTCTTCGCGCACCTCGATCACGTCTCGACGATGATCTCGAGCGCGACGACGGCCAGCGTCGAGCTCGATGGCGGTGGCGTGCACGCGCACCTCGAGGTGAAGCTCGACGGCGCGGAGCTGCGCCTCGACGCGAAGCTGGACGGCACGTCCGCGCCGATCGACGGCGACGAGGCACTTCCTGGAATCAACCTCGCGACGATGGGCTTCGATCTCCCGGCGGACGAGCACTTCTTCGGCCTCGGCGAGCGCCTCGTGACCGTAGATCACCGCGGGCGCACGTACGAGTCGTGGGTCGAAGAGGGAGGCATCCCGCAAGGAGAAGCCACCTCGCCGGGGCCGAACAACCCCTCGCCGAACGGCCCGCAGATGTCGCACGCGCCGATTCCGTTCTTCTTGTCGTCGCGCGGGTATTCGGTGTGGCTCGATACGGGCTTTCGCACCGGCACGTCGTTCGGCGCCGAGCGACCGGACGCGTGGCGCCTCTACGCCGCCGAGCCCGCCGTCCACCTCTCGCTCTTCGTCCACGACGCGCCCGTCGACGCCATCGCCGATTTTACGAAGAAAACCGGCCGCGCGTCGCTCCCCGCGCCGTGGGTCTTCGGGCCGCGCCGCCGCATGGACACCAACGCGCTCATCAACGGCGTCTCCGAGATGGAGCTCCTCCGCACGCGCCACGTCCCGACCACCGCCGCCGACGACGCGACGCATTTTCTCCCCATCGGCTCGCAGGTCGGGCGCGAAGCGGAGCTGAAAGACTGGGTGGGCCGCCTCCACGCGTGGGGCTTCAAGGCGATTGGCTATTACAACGCGTACGTCTCGGTCACGGACGCGCGCGCCGCCGCCGACGCGGCGCAAGGACGCAGCTCCAACTATTTCCTGAAGCGGCAAGACGGCAGCGAAGCCGACGTCTTCATGATCAGCGCGGGCCCTCAGACGGTCGCGACGATCGACATGACCAACCCCGGCGCGGTCACGTGGTTCGGCACGCTCCTCCAGCGCGCGCTCGATCTCGGCTACGACGGCTGGATGCTCGACTTCGGCGAGTACGTGCCGCCGAACGCGAAGAGCTTCGACGGTCGCCTCGGCTGGGAGGAGCACAACCTCTTCCCGGTGCAGTACCAGAAGGCCACGTGGGACTACATGAAGAAGGTCCGCGGTGACGACTTCATGTATTTTGCACGTTCCGGGTACACCGGCACGCAGGCGTACATTCCGGTTCACTGGTCGGGAGATCCTGCGGCGAGCTTCGACGACGCGAAGGGCCTCCCCGCGCAGGTGCGCGCCGGCGTCAACGCGGGCATGAGCGGGATCCCGTTCTGGGGAAGCGACATCGGCGGGTACACGTGCCTCAACGATCCGCCCGGCAACAAGGAGGTGTACCTCCGCTGGGTCGAGTTCGGCGCGCTCTCGTCGGACATGCACCACGAGAACGCGTGCTCGGGGACGACGTCGCAGAAAAAATGGGAGCTGTGGGACGACGACGAGACGATCCAGGTTTACGGCGACTACGCGCGTCTGCACACGCGCCTCTTCCCGTACCTGTATTCGGCTGCGAAGGCCGCGGTCGAAACGGGTATCCCCGTGATGCGCCATCCGTTCCTCGCGCACCCGACCGAGGCGCGCGCCTATGGCGTCGACCTCGAGTACTACTTCGGGCCGTCGCTCTACGTCGCGCCGGTCGTGCGTCGCGGGCAGACGACGCGCACGTTCTGGATGCCGCCGGGCACCTGGGTCGATTGGTGGACGCTCGCGCAGGTGAATGGCAGCGCCGACGTGACGCGCGACGCCCCCCTCTCCGTGTTGCCTCTCTACTTGAGGAGCGGAGGAATCGTGCCGATGCTGGATCCCACGGTCGAGACGCTCGCGCCGGCGACCGAGCCGACCGTCGTGACGATGGCGAAGGTCAACGACGTGCTCGACGTCCGCGCGGCGATCGATCCGCGAACCGCCACGGCGACCATTACGCTCGTCGACGGAACCACCTTCACCGTTCGTGCCGGCGGCGTCGCGTCCACGCTGCCCACGGGCTTCGCGCAGGTCGACGAGACCGCTCTCGCCGCGTGCTCCAACTGCGGCCGAATCGACGCGCTGCCCGTCGGTGCGCGCGTCCGCGTCAACGTCGCGAGCGCCGCACAGGCCGACGCCGTGGTTGGTGGCCTCACGCTCCACCACGAAGGGGGCCCCGCGCGTCGCATGCGTTGGGACGTCGTCGTCTTGCCGTGACGCTCGAAGGCCTGACCGGAAAAAGCGGTCACGCCTTCCCGTCAGGAGCGTTTCGCTCCGCTGCGCTTCGCTCCACTCACCGCGGCGATGGATAGCGACGAACGACGGCGCACAAACCGTCGGCGTTCAAGTGCCCCATCGTGCTCTCGGAGTAGCGCGCGTACTCGAGGAACGTCGGCAGCGGCGCGACGCCCGCGGGATCGAAGCGCAGCTGCGCGCCGGGCGTCGGCGTGAAGTCGGGCACGCACGATCGCGGGGCCAACGGCGCACCACCGGGCCGATGGAAGCCGTTGGTGTCCTGCGAGGCGAGCGCGTCGGATGTGACGATCGGCGGGTTCGTCCCATCGGCCACGGCTGCGGCCGCGAAGGGATCGAAGTGCAGTGGCCGATCATGCGTGAGGCGATCCCAGAAGAGGTGATCGGTGTGGAACGTGAGCTGCGCGATCGCGGCCGCTCCCTCCTTCGCCTGCACCCCGCGCGGCGCCTCTTCGAATGCACTATCGGGCGGCCCTTCGAGGTCCGGGTTCTGGCAGTTCACGAACGCGGTAGGGCTCGCGAAGCCGAGCGAGAAGCGCACCGTCTTCGGCAAGGACGAGAAATCGTGGTCGCCGTACTTCGTGCAGGCGCTGTCGCCTTGGTACGTCGCGGTGCCGACGAACAAGACCGATTGCCCGGCGGCGACCATTCCCGCCCAGAGCGCGCGCGTCGGGTCGTCGAGGTTCACGTCCATCGCGCAGGCCTGCGCGGGCACCGTCTCGAAGGAGAGCGCGTACTTCGTCTCCGCGTCGAGGCCCGCGAACGACGCGATCGGGTCGGCCTTCTCTGGCGCGCCGCCTTTTCCCGTCACGGCGCGCGAAGACGGTCGCGCGAGATCGCAGGCCCACGGGCCGCTCGCCGTGCGGACCACATCCCCGGTCACGCGCTCGTCGTTCGGATCGCCATCGGGCGCGTTCGACAACGTGATGCGATCCACCGACACGAGGACGTGCTCGAACGTGAGCGCCCATCCGTCGACGAATGCCGGATCTTGGGCCTTCGAGGAGCCTGGCGTGAACGGATACCCCCCGGTCGCGAGCGCTTCACCGCTCAGGGTCACGGTCAGCCCGAGCGGGCCGGGATCGCTCGGAGCCGCGAACGGACGAAGCGTCGCGCCGGAGCACGCGGACGGCGCGGTCGTGTCCGGTCCATGAAGCGAGGCCGCGCCGTTCCCCTTGGTCGCGCACGAAACCAGGACGGCGACCGGAATTGCCCACGAGGCGCGCATGGCTCAATGTCGGTACAACAAATTCATACCGGAGTCAAACCCTCGGGCTCACCGCGCTTCGTGAACGACGCGGCCGCCGACGATCGTGGTCGTCACGTGCGCGCTGCGGATCGCGGCGGGCGCGAGGGCCGCGAGGTCTTTGTCGAGCACGACCAGATCGGCGAGCATTCCGGCGCGCAGCACGCCGACCTCGCCCTGGAAGCCCGCGAACGCGGCGGACGCGGTGTACGCGCGCAGCGCTTCTTCGAGCGTGATCTTCTGCTCCGGCACCCACCCGCCGGGCCGCTTGCCGTCGAGCGTCGCCCGCGTGAGCGCGGCGTAGATGCCCTCGAGCGGCGTGGCAGGGGCGACCGGCCAATCGCTGCCGAACACCACCGTCGCGTGCGCGTCGAGGAGTGACCGCCACGCGTACGAGCCCTTCGCGCGATCCGGCCCGATGACCTTCTCCGCCCAGCGACCGTCGTCGATGGCGTGGTACGGCTGCATGCTCGCGATGACGCCGAGCGCGGCGAAGCGCGGAATGTCCACCGGCGCCACGTGCTGGACGTGCTCGACACGAAACCGGCGGTCGCGCGGCCCGTTCTCCTTCGCGACGCGCTCGAAGACGTCGAGCTGCGTGCGGACCGCCCGATCGCCGATCGCGTGCACGGCCACTTGCAGGCCCGCGGTGTCCGCGGCCTTCGTCCACTCGTAGAGGAGCTCGGGGGGCGTGACGAAGAGGCCCTTGTCCGAAGGCCCATCGGAGAACGGCTCCAGCATCGCGGCGGTGTGCGAGCCGAGCGATCCGTCGACGAAGCCCTTCAGACCGCCGATGCGCAGCCAGTCGTCGCCGCGGCCTTTCGCGCGGACCTCGTCGCGGAGCTTCGCCCAGTCGACCAGCGGCAGCTGGAGGACCACCCGCACGCGCCGCGTCCCCGACTCGCGCAGGCGCCGCAGCGCGTCGAGCTCCTCGAAGGTCCCCATGGCGTGCGCGCTGGTAACGCCCTGCGCGTTCAGGTAGGTCATCCCCGCGTCGAGCGCCGCGCTCCATTCGCTCGATGTGTGCGATGGAATCGCGGCCTTCACGAGCGCCATCGCGTTGTCTTTGAAGATGCCGGTGGGCTCCCCGCTCGCGTCGCGCACCACGGCGCCGCCCTCGACGTCCTTGGTGCTTCGGTCCACCTTCGCGGCGGCGAGCGCGGCGGAATTGGCGAGCGCCATGTGGCCGTCGAGTCGGTCGATCCACACGGGGTGGTCGGGCGTCACCGCGTCGATCCACGCTTTGGTCGGGAGGTCGCCGCCCCACAACGTGTGATCCCACTCACCGCCGCGGACCCAGGTCCCCTTCGGGACGAGCTTCACGTACGCGGCGAGGCGCTCGGCGAGCTGCGCCTTCGACGTGACGTCGCGGAGCTGCACGGACGCAAGCGAGAACGAGCCCCCGCCGAGGTGCAGGTGCGTGTCGATGAAGCCAGGCGTGACCATGCATCCGTGCGCGTCGATGACCTTCGCGCCGGGGCCCACGAGGCCTCGAACCGCGGCGTTCGCGCCGACCGCGACGATGCGCTCGCCCGCGACGGCGACGGCCTCGGCCCACGGATTCGCCGCGTCGCCCGTCCACACGTGCGCGTTGACGACGACGAGCGAAGCCGCCTTCGCCGGCGCGGGGCTCGGCGGTGAAGCGCCTCTGCCCTCGCTTGCGCCGCCGCATGCGCCAACGAGTATGGCCGCGGCGCCGAGGAGCGAGATGGAACGGATTGCACGCGTCAAGCCTCTCATCGGCGCGAGTCGACCACAGTTCGCACACGCGAGCCAGGCCGGCGGCCCGACTCGCGCTAAGCTTCGGCGCCATGCGCGCCATCCTCCCGGCCATCCTCTGCCTTGCCCTCTCCGCCTGCGCCGCGACGCCGACGCCGACGCCGACGCCGCCTCCGCCTCCG
Source organism: Polyangiales bacterium (assembly GCA_038231275.1). Lineage (GTDB taxonomy): Bacteria > Myxococcota_A > Polyangia > Polyangiales > Polyangiaceae > JANYHK01. Next base: position 282,352 of record JBBRLQ010000001.1, on the reverse strand, counting down.
GCCCCGACTCCGACTCCGACTCCGCCTCCGGCCCCGACTCCGCCTCCGACTCCGACTCCGGCCCCGGCTCCGATCCCGCCGACCGATCTCACCGATGCCCAGCGCGCCGCCGACGCCGCGCTCACGCCGAGGGTCGCGGCCTTCGTCGACGCCTACACCAACGCGAGCCCCGCCCTCCTGGCCGACGGTCGCGTCGTCTTCGTGTCGACGCGGGATGGGATTCCCGCACTCTACGTCGGCGACACCAAGAGCCCCGCCGCCGCGCCGCGCCGGCTGCCCGGTCCCGACGAGCGCGTGCGCGGTTTCGTGCTCCTGCCCGACGAGAAGACGGTGCTCTTCACCAGCGACGTGAAGTCCGACGAGAATTTTTCCATCTTCCGCGTCGACGTGGACGGCAGCGGCCTCAAGAACCTGACCCCCGACGTCGCGCTTCGCCGCGACCTGCCCGCGACGGCCGCGAAGAAGAACGGCGTCTTCGCGTTCTCGGCGCACACCAAGACCGATCGCATCGCGCGCGTGCTGGTGGCGAACGTCGATGGCACCCCACCGCGCGAAATCGCGCAGGATCCGACCGGCGGGAACGTCGCCGCCATGTCGCCCGACGGAACCCGCGTCCTCTTCGAGCGCTTCGTGAACGAGAACGAGCAGGTCCTCTTCGCGGTCGACGTCGCCAGTGGGCGTCCGAAGCGCGTCTATCCAACCGAGGGCACGGCGAAGCTCGGCGCGGTCGCCTTCACGCCCGACGGCTCCGGGATCTACGTCGCGACCCAGCGCGCTGGCGCGCCGCCCGAGCTTCTGCTCATCGACGCGGCGACGTTCGCGGAGCGCGGCCGCTACGTCGAAAAGGGTATCCCGAACGGCACCATCGAGGCTGTCGGGGTCTCGCCGACCGGCGATCGCATCGCCGTCACTGTCGACGCGGGCAACCGCGCGGAGCTACGCATCCTCGACGCGAAGACGTTCGCGCCCGCCGCCGCCGCCAAGCTCGGCCCCGGCGCCCCGCGCGTCCCGCGGTTCTCTGCGGACGGCAAGCGCTTCGCGTTCATGCTTCTGCGCGCCGAGGCCCCTGCCGACATCGTCGCGGTCGACGCGAAGACCGGCGACGTCACGCCCCTTCGCGCCGACGTCCGCCCCGGTCTCGCGAACGCGCCGAAGCTCGAGGCTCGAATCACCCCCATCAAGGCGTTCGATGGCCTCACGATCCCCACGAACGTCTACCTCCCCAAAGATCGCGGGACCAAGAAGCTCCCCACGTTCGTCCTCATCCATGGCGGCCCGTCGGGCAGCGCGTACTTGCGGTGGTCGGCGACGATCGCCTTCTACGGCGCGATGGGGTTCGCGGTCGTCGAGCCGAACATCCGCGGCTCCGCCGGCTTCGGGATCGACTTCGAGAAGGCCGACGATCGCGAGAAGCGCGGCGACGCCCTGAAGGACGTCGAGAGCGTCAACGCGTGGGCCCGCGCGCAGCCGTGGTGCGACTCCGCCAAGATGCTCATCGGCGGTATCAGCTACGGCGGCTACATGACGCTCCTCGCGCTCACGCGGCAAAAGGCGCTGTGGGCCGCAGGGATCGACGGCTCGGGCATGAGCGATCTGCGCACGATGGAGAAAAACGAGACCCAGACGCTTCGCGCGTACGACGACACCGAGTTCGGCGCGCTCGGAAAGGACGACGCGCTCCTCGCCGAGTGGAGCCCCCTCAAGGACGTCGACAAGATCGTCGCCCCTGTTTTCGTGTACCAGGGCAAAAACGATCCGATCACGCCGCAGTCGGAGGCCGATCAGATCGTCGGCGCGCTGCGCACGCGGAATGTGCCTGTAGAATACATGCTCCTCGCCGATGAGGGACACGGCGTCACGCGTCGCGAAAACATGATCGCCTACCTCGCGCGCACGTACCGGTTCTTGGCCACGCTTTGGAAGCTCCAGGTTCCGGCCAAGTAAGCTCCCGTCGTCGAGCGAGCTACTTCAGCGCGTCTTCGAGGAAGCGCGCCGTGCGCGTGAGGAGCTCGATTTTGGTCCCGTTGCGATCGACGGTGTGCCCCTCGTTCGCGGCGACCATGTATTCGACGGGCACTTCGCGGCCACGGAGCGCGCGGACGATCGTGTCCGACTCCGAGAGCGGCACGCGCGGATCGTTCTTCCCCGCGTAGACGAACAGCGGCACCTTGATCTTGTCGACGTCGCGCATCGGGCTGAACTCGTCGAGCAGCGCGCCGTCCTTGTCGAGATCGCCGAACTCGGTGACGAAGAACATGCGGATCCCGGGATCGGTCGTCCGCAAGAACGCCTTCATGTCGGCGGGTCCGTAGAGGTCGACTCCGGCGCGCCACAGGCCCGGCTGACGCGTGAGCGCCATGAGCGTCGTGTACCCGCCGTAGCTCTGCCCCCAAACGACGACGCGCTGCGGATCGCACCACGGCTGGCTCTTCAACCACGTGTTGATCGTCTCGACGTCTTTCAGCCAATCGGCGCGCTTCTCGCGGTTGTCGGCCATCTCGTACGCGCGCCCGAAGCCGGTGGAGCCGCGCACGTTCGGCTCGACGACGGCGTAGCCGAGCGAGAGGAAGAAGCGGGCGTATGCGTTCCACCGCACGCGGTAGCTCGACGCGGGACCGCCGTGGAAAATTGCGATCGTGGGGAGCTTTTTCCCCGCGCGATCCTTCGGAAGGTACTGGTTCACGGGGATCGTGAGCCCATCGAACGCCTTCACGTTCTCGATCGTCGCGTCGAGCGGCGGCAAGGACTCGAGGCCCGGCCGCTTGTCGTCGCGCAGCGGACGCACTTCTCCGGTGGCGATGTCCGCCACGTACACGTCGGCGGGCTTGTCGGGGAGCGAGACCAGGAGCGAGATCCCTTTCCCGTCCAGTTGAAACGATCCGACCTGCACGTCGCCGAGCGGCACCTTTACGTCGCGCACGAGCTTGAGCGTCGTCGCGTCGAGGACGCGCACCTCGCCGCGGTTTCCCATCGCGACGCCGACGACCAGGCGATCTCCCTTCGGCGACACGTTCACGGTCAGCGGCGCGGTCGACGGCGTCGTGTTGACGTAGCGGGCGAGCTCTTTGCCGGTCTTCGCGTCGAGCGCGAGGAGCACCGACGACTCGGCCCCTTCGTCCGTCGCGACGAAGACGCGCGATCCGTCGAGCGAGTACGACGCGCCGTTGACGCCGGCCCGCTTTCCTTCGGCGGGGAAGAGCCGGCGTCCCTTGCCGCTCGCGAGATCGATCTCGAAGACGACCTGATTGTCGGGCGATGTGCCCTCGACGTAGAGCGCGCGCGCGCCGTCGGCGGTCACGTCGCCGAGCCCGCCGGGGCCCGCGCCGGTGTAGACGAGCTTGGGCGCGTCGCCGCCGGCGAGTGTCTGCACGTAGACCTTTTGCGCCACGCTTGATCGCGGCCGCGCGTCGAACACGATGCGGTCGGGACGCTTCCTCGGAAAAATCGGCTCGCCGCAGCGCATCGGCTCGCCCGGCGTGAGATCGACGAGGCCGGTCCCATCGACGGACACCTTGAAGATGTGGTGGTTCTCGTCTCCCTTGTCGTCGCGGAGAAAGAGGATGGATTTCCCGTCGGGCGTGTACGTCGCCCAGATCGCGCGCTCGGGCCCGGTCGTCACCGCGCGGGGCGCGTCCCCACGCTTGGCGACGTCGCCCTCGTAAATCTCAGGCAGCCCGTCACGCAGCGAGCCAAAGAGGATGCGCTTTCCGTCCGGCGAAAAATTCGCGACGAGGCTCGAGAAAAATCCGTTCCAGTTCGGGTACGCGCCGACGACCGCCTTGGCGAGCGGCGCGCGCGCGTCGTCCCGTCGCTTTTGATCCGGCGTGAGGACGTTGGGCTCGGCGGTCGGCGTGACGTTCGGAATCGAAACCGGCGCCGGAGTCGGACTCGGACTCGGAGTCGGGCTCGGCGTCGCCGGCTCCGGGGCGCCAGCGCCGCACGCAGCGAGGACGAGGACGGCGAGGGCGGCGGCTGCGGCGGCAGGGGCTTTCATGCCCCCGCGTCGTCGCACACTGGCCAGGAATTTCAACGTTCCCCGACCCCCGCCCTTTTTGTCAGGCCCCTTCGACCGTGATCTTGTTCATGCGCACGGGCGTCCGCGGGCGATCGTCCCCGTCGGTCGGCGTCGACTCGATCTTCTTCACGACGTCGAGCCCGTCGATGATGCGCGCGAACACCGGGTGCTTCGACGCGCCCGGCGTGAAAAAATCGAGGTAGCTGTTGTGCACCGTGTTGATGAAAAACTGGCACGACCCGCTGTTCGGGCTGCCGGTGTTCGCCATCGCGAGCGTCCCCGGCTCGTTCGAGATCTTCGAGTCTGCCGGGTGCTCGTCCTTGATCGTCCCATGCGGCGCGTCGCCGGTCCCTGCGCGCGCGCTCATGGGATCCTTCGAGAACGGGCAGCCGAACTGGATCATGAATCCGTTGATGACGCGGTGAAAGTGGAGGCCGTCGTAGAAGCCGTCCTTCGCCAGCTTGATGAAGTTGGCGGCGGTGGCGGGCATCTTGTCGAGGAAGACCTCGATCTTGACCTTGCCCAGAGAAGTATCGAGGGTGGCGGTGGGGTTCGGCATGCGCGGAAGGCTAGTCGGCCAGCGGCTGCGCTTGCAAGACGAGCGACGATGGGAATAGACGCGCCTCACGACGGTTTGCCCGCGCGAGCGGCGCATGCGCCTTCGCATGGTCCGATCTCTCCGGGCGCAGAGACCCTGTCGGGAACGTTGACTTCACCGGTCCCGCCATTAGGATGCGCCCCGCGGGGTGTCTCACGCTCCGCAGTGTCTCAAAATTGTGAGCAAAATTAGGTACTTGGAGGTCGGATGTCCACGGACGTGATGATCTACGCGAACGATCTTACGAAGAATTTCGGCTCGTTCCGCGCCGTCGACAAGATCAATTTCGAGGTTCGCAGGGGCGAGGTCGTCGGATTTCTGGGGCCGAACGGCGCCGGCAAGTCGACCACGATGCGCATCCTCACGTGCTTCATCTCCCCCACGGGAGGCACGGCGAAGATCAACGGGTTCGACGTGTTCGACGACCCGCTCGCGGTGCGAGAGAGCCTCGGCTACCTCCCGCAGCGCGCGCCGCTCTACCTCGAGATGAGCGTGTACGAGTACCTGAAGTTCGCCGCCGATCTTCGCCAGCTCGACGACGCGACCTTCCGCAAGCGCGCGCGCAGCGTCGTCGAGGTGTGCGGCCTCGCGCAGGTGCTCGGCAAAGAGATCCGGCACCTGTCGCACGGCTACCGCCAGCGCGTCGGCCTCGGCCAGGCGCTCATCCACGATCCGCCGATCCTCATCCTCGACGAGCCGACGAGCGATCTCGATCCGAACGAGAAGGCCGAGTTCCTCGACTACATCAAGCAGATCGGCCAGGAGCGCACCGTCCTCCTCTCGACCCACAACCTCTCCGAGGTCGAGATCGCCTGCGCGCGCGCCATCATCGTGTCGAAGGGCCGCGTCGTCGCCGACGGCCCGCTCGACGAGATCCGCGCGAAGAGCGGCCGCGTCCGCTACGTCGTGAGCGTGCAGGAGTCGGCCGGCTCGACCCCGTACCGCGGGCAGGGCCAGCCGCCGAAGCAAGCCGAGGTCGAGGCGGCTCTCGGCAAGATCAACGGCGTGAAGAAGATCACCGAGCTCCCCACCGACGAGCGCGCCCACACCTATGAGCTCTCGACCGACGAGGGCGTGGATCTCCGCGCCGAGCTCTTCCAGTTGATCGTTCAGAAGGGCTGGGTCCTCCTCGAGCTGCACCGCGATGCGCAGACGCTCGAGGACGTCTTCCGTCACCTCACCATCGGCGACGCGCGCCGCAACCGCACGTTGGACGCAGGCGCCGACGAAGACGAGGACGAGGACGAGGACGAGGAGACCGAGGAAGAGACCGAGGAATCAGACGACGACAGCGACGCGAAGGACAAGGATTGAGCCATGGCAACGACGGAAGAGCTCAGGGACGACGTGCACGAGGCCGATGAGGCGGCGGAGCACGAGGAAGAAGAGAGCGACGAGTCGAACGGCAAGTCCAAGAAGGAGCTGCCGGCCACTGCCCAGCCGAAGGTCTTCGAGCGCAAACCCGGCGCCGGCCTCCGGAACATCCTCACGATCACGCGACGTGAGTTCAAGGCGTACTTCGACTCGATCGTCGCGTACGTCGTCGTGTGCCTCACGCTCCTCATCGTGGGCGTCTGGTTCTTCTTCTTCGGCTTCTGGCAGGTCGATCGCGCGAGCGTGTCGCGCCTCTTCGACGGCGTCGGCAGCCTCCCCATTCTCCTCAGCTTCCTCGTGCTGCCGCTCCTCACGATGCGCGCGCTCGCCGAAGAGAAGCGCAGCGGCACCATCGAGCTTCTCATCACGATGCCGGTGAAGGACAGCGAGGTCATCCTCGGAAAGTTCTTCGCCGCGCTGGGGCTCACGGCGGTGCTCCTCCTCTGCACGCTCATCTACCCGATCGCGATGTTCATGTGGCCCTGGCACATGGGCCCGCTCGATTGGGGTCCGGTGACCACCAGCTACCTGGGCCTCCTCCTCATGGGCGGCGCCGGCATCGCGGTCGGGATGATGTTCTCGAGCTTCACCGAGAACCAAATCGTCGCGTTCTTCATCACGGCGGCCGTCCTCGCGCTCCTGTGGTTCATCGGCTCGATCGTCGAGTTCGTGCACGGCCCGGTGGGCGACGCGATCTCGTTCGTGTCCTTCCAGACGCGGTTCGTTCCGTTCTCGCGCGGCCTCATCGACACCCGCGCCGTCATCTACTTCCTGTCGATCACGATCATCTGTCTGCTAGCCGCCTTCCGCTCCCTCGAGAGCCGGAAGTGGAGCTGAGATAAGCCATGGAACGACGTGCAAAAGCCGCGACCGAGAGCGGCGCCCTCCTCCTCGTCATGGCGGCGATCCTCGTCGCCGTGAACGCCCTGTCCGCCTTGGGCGGGTACAAGCGCATCGACGTCACGAAGAACGAGCGCTTCACGCTCTCCAAGGGCAGCGGCTCGCTCCTCAAGTCGATGAAGCAGAACATGCAGGTCGACGCGTACGTCACGAAGGGCTTGCCCAAGCTCGACGCGTTCGTGCGCGACCTTCGCGATCTGCTCCAGGACTACAAGGACAACAGCGGCGGGCACTTCGACTACGCCATCATCGAGGCGAAGGACGAGGAGCAGAAGAAGGCGGCCAAGGACGCCGGGCTCGTCGAGCAGCCGTTCGGCGAAGCGAGCGAGACCGAGAACGCCGCCGCCGTCACGCAGGGCTTCATGGGCCTCGTCCTCAAGTACGGCTCGGAGAAGGACGCGATCAAGTTCCTCCCGCCGGACCGCACCGACGGCCTGGAGTTCTGGATCACGAACAAGGTCCGTGAGGTCCGCGATCGTGGCGACAGCCTGAAGCACAAGATCGGTGTCCTCACCGGTCACGACGAGATGAAGCTCACGGAAGCGAACCTCATCCCGGCGGCGCAGGGCAAGCCCAACATCCAGCAGATCATCACGCAAAACTTCCCCTTCTATCAGCTCCAGGACGTGGACCTGAAGGGCGGCGACGCGGACGTGGACGAGTCCATCGACGGCCTCATCATCACGCAGCCGAACAAGGACATCACCGAGAAGGAGCTGCGCCGCATCGACCAGTTCGTGATGAAGGGCAAGGCGCTCGTCGTCATCGCCGGCGCCGCCAACGTGAAGGCGTCCGACGCGACGATGAACGCGATCCTGAACGCACACGGGCTCGACAAGCTCCTCGACGGGTACGGCATCGAGCTCCACAAGGACGTGATCCTCGACTTCGGTCGCTCGTTCCGCGTGCAGATGATGACCCAGGGCGGCATCGCCAGCGCGCGCTTCCCGCAGATGGCCGACGTGCAGGACGATCTGCGCTTCACCGGCGACGAGCAGCTGCTCGACACCGGCTTCCCGGCGTTCTTCCGCATTCCGCAGCTGTCGTTCCCCTTCCCGTCGAGCGTCGGGCTCAAGAAGGAGAAGCAGTCGGAGGCGACGCTCAAGATCCTCGCGCGCACCACGCCGCGATCGATCGCCGAGACGAGCGACGCGGTCGACCTGAAGCCCTTCAAGTCGTGGAAGCCCAAGGGGCAGTGGCAGCAGTTCCCCATCGCGGCGTCGGCGGAGGGCACGCTGGCGACGGCGTTCCCGGCCGGCGACAAGATGGGCATCGAGGCGCCCGCGAAGAGCGTGAAGTCGGCGCGCGTGCTCGTCATCGCGTCGTCGCAGTTCCTCGCGAACCCGTTCGCGCGCGCCGGCAACGGGCCCGACATGGGGCAGATGCAGATGATGATGCCGGGCGGCGGCGGCGACGAGCAGCTCCAGCAGCTCGCCGGTCCGTACGCGCAGCAGGCGCTCACCAGCACCATCCTCGCGTTCAAGAACACGCTCGACTACCTCACGGGCGACACCGATCTCCTCGCCGTCAGCGCGAAGATCCTGAGCGAGCCGAGCCTCGTCTACGGCGACGTGAGCAAGCCCACGTTCGCCGAAGACAGCGACGAGGCGCTGAAGAAGCGCGACGACGAGATGAAGACCGCCAAGAAGATCCAGCAGCGCTGGGTCGAGGGCATCCTCATCCTCGGCGTCCCGCTCCTCTTCGCCCTCTACGGCGTCCTTCGCTGGCGCATGCGCATGAGCGCGCGCGCCAACGTGTCTCTGGCCTGATCCTCGGGCCGTCCTTCACAGCAAGACGCAGCACAAGACGGAGCATCCAGATGTCTCGTGAAAAAAGCCTCGTCATCGGGGTCGTCGTTCTGGCGGCCCTCTCGGGCCTCGTCTATCGGCAGATGAACCAGGACGCCAAGAAGGGCGCCCCGACCTCCGCGCAGACCGACCTGCCGGACATCAAGACGCCCGACGACGTCGACAAGGTGTCGATCACAAACGGCGACAAGGGCGACGTCGTCCTCGAGAAGCAGGGCGACAAGTGGATGGTGACGAAGCCCGTGAAGGCCCTCGCCAATCAGACGAGCGTGAAATCCCTCATCGACAACATGAAGGAGATCAAGGCCAAGGAGGTCATCTCGTCGACCGTCGATGACGGGCTGAAGAAGGAATACAACCTCACCCCCGCGCTCGCCTTGCACGTGCAGGCGTTCAAGGGCGCCGACAAGAAGTCGGACAACTGGTTCGGAAAGACCGGCAGCCGGGGCGAGATGATGATGGTCGAGGGCAAGCCCGCCGTGTACGGCGCGACCGGCTACTCGAGCTACCTCTACAACCGCACCGCCAACGAGTGGCGCGAGAAGGAGATGCTCAAGTTCGACGACGCGAACGCGACGAACGTGCTCCTCACCAACAAGACCGGAAAGTTCTCGTTCACGAAGGGCGAGCACTGGGCAGGCACGCTCAACAACAAGCCGATCGAGCGCTTCGACGAGGAGAAGGTGAAAGATCTCCTCCGCGTCTTCAAGATGCTGAACGCCGACGACTTCGCCGACGAGAAGAAGACGGCCGCGGACACCGGCCTCGACGCGCCGGAGGCGACGCTCGAGATCAACCTGAAGGACAACGCGGGCCACTACGTCCTCAAGGTCGGCAAGACGTCGCAGGGAAGCGCGCGCTACGCCATGAAAGACGCCGATCCGATCATCTACATCGTCGGAGTGTCGCCGGGCGACTGGGCCACGGCGGACGACAAGAAGTTCCAGAAGCCGTCCGGCGACGCGGGCGCCGCGAAGGATCCGTCGGCGGCGATGAAGGGCATGCAGATGCCGCCGGGCATGCAGATGCCACCGGGCATGCAGATGCCGGCCGGCCATCCCTGAGCGAAAAGAACGGACCCCACGTGGATCTCTTCGGTCACCTCAAGACATACGACTACGGAGAGGTCCATTTCGGCCTCGACAAGGCGACGGGCCTGAAGGCCATCGTGGCGATCCACGACTCGCGTCTCGGCCCTTCGCTCGGCGGGTGCCGTTTCCTTCCGTACGACACCGACGAAGCGGCGCTCATTGACGCGCTCCGCCTCGCCCGCGGCATGACGTACAAAGCTGCGCTCGCCGGTCTCGCGCACGGCGGCGGCAAGAGCGTGATCGTCCGGCCGAAGCAGCACTTCGATCGCGTCGCGCTCTTTCGCGCGTTCGGGCGCTTCATCGACGGGCTCGGCGGCCACTACATCACCGCCGAGGACAGCGGCACCGGCCTCGAGGATATGGAGGTCATTCGCACGGCCACCAAGCACGTCACCGGCGTGGACGTGAAGAATGGCGGCTCCGGAGATCCGTCGCCGTTCACGGCGCTCGGCGTGCGCCGCGGCATCGAGGCGTGCGTGAAGCACAAGCTCGGCAAGACGTCGCTCGACGGAGTGCACGTCGCCATTCAGGGCGTCGGTCACGTGGGCTACCACCTGTGCAAGGAGCTGGCGGAGGCGGGCGCGAAGATCAGCGTCGCCGACGTCGATCCCTTGAAGGCAGAGCGCGCGCATCGGGAGTTCAAGGCAACCGTCGTCCCGCTCGATCAAATCTTCGAAGTCGCGTGCGACGTCATCTCGCCGTGCGCCCTCGGGAGCGCGCTCAACGACCACACGATCCCGCGCCTCAAGGCGAAGATCGTCGCGGGCGCCGCCAACAACCAGCTCGCGGAGCCGCGCCACGGCGACGACCTGCATCAACGCGGCATCTTGTACGCGCCCGACTACGCCATCAACGCGGGCGGGCTCGTCAACGTCGCGCAAGAAGTGAGCGGGTACGACGCGAAGGTGTCGCGCGACCGCACGCTCAAGATCTACGACACGATCCTGGAGATCGCCGAACGGAGCACCAAGCTGCGTTCGCCGACGTACCGCATCGCGGACATCCTCGTCGAAGAGAAGCTCGCCGCCGCCGCGCGCTGACGTTTTCGCCAAAATTCCGCAAAAATCAGGGCATTTTGGCGAGGACCTCGCGTTCGACGACGTCGAGTGGGGCGTCGCCGAACGCCGCCCATGCCTTGGCGACGCCCGCGGTGCCGAAGGGCCCGCGGCGCGCCAGCATGTCGGCGGCGAGGCCCGCGGTGACCGCGACGGTCGGCTGGACCGACGCGAGGCGGGCGAGGCGGGCCCGAGCTTCCGGGGACATCGCGGACAAGAGGCGGTGACCCATCACCGCGGCGTCGGGTGACTGCGCCCCGTCGGCGCGCGCGAGCGACCAGAGCGCCACCGCGAGGTGATCGTGCAGCACGATCCACATGGCCAGCGTCTCCTTGTCGCCGTTGGCGTCGCGCGCGAGGCGGACCTCCGCGCACGCGGCCGCGCGCTCGGGCGGAGGCGCGGCGCGGCGCATGCGGGAGCTGTTCTCGGGTTCACCGCACGACGCGGTGCGGAAGAGGAGGGGCACGGCCTCCTTCTCGGCGGCGCGGGCGTCTTCCGCAGAGACGCGCGCGACGAAGGAGGCGACCGCGTCGCGCGCGCCGACCTCCGCGCGCTCCAGACGCGAGCGCACGACCGGCAGCGGCAAGCTCGTGCCCGCGTGCGCGCCCAGCGCTTGCTCCAGGCGACCCAGTTCGGCCGACCGCGCCGGCGCGCGGCGGAGCGACTCGAGCTCCACACGCAGGCGCACGAGGCCCGCCGTCGTGCTCGGAGACGCGCCGCGTTCCAGCGCATCCAGCGCGTCCTCGAGCTCGGCCAGCTCGGTCGTATCGAGCGTCGCGTCGCGTGCAGCGATCCGGATCTCGTCGAGGCGCCGGTCGACCCAACCCTCGCGCGGCGGTTGCCCTGGCAAGGGCCGCGTGATGCCCACCGTCATCACCATCGCGCGCACGAGGGCGCTCGCGCCGCGCGGGAGGGCCGACTCGTGCTCGAGCCGAAACCGCTCCTCGCGCACGGCGCGGATCACGAGCTCGCGCTCGAGCCGTAGCTCCCACGCGGCCCCATTCGCTGTCCGGGGGAGACGCGCGGAGTCGGCCCACTGCGCGAGGGCGTGCTCTGCCTTCGATACGCCTTCGGTGCGCAGCCGCAGGGCTAACCAGTCCGTTTCGACTTCGGAGTCCGGCCCGTCCAGCGCGGGAACGTCGCCAAAGCGCTGCGCCAGCGTCGGATCTCCTCCGCCCAGCGCGGCCAGCACCTCGTCCTCGCGCTGGCTCCATCGCTCGGCGACATCGCGAAACCCCGCGGCTGCCTCGTCCGCGTGTGGCGGCAGCGTGGCGCGCGTGGTCGGCGATCCACAGGCGCCGAGCAACGCGAGACTTGCGCCGAGGACCGTGAAATGCACCCGCAAATCTTAGCCGACGGCGCCCGGCCCCACCATTGCCGCCGCTCCGTCGGGTGTTCGTCGCGCGCGACGACGGCGCGCAAAGGCGGCGGCGCAAGCGGCGAGAAGAAACGGGGCGACCCCGGACGAGGGCGCCGCCGTGCGTGAGACGGCGCAGGAGCCATCGGAGCCCTTCGGCCCCGCGGGACCCTGCGTACCGGCAGTTCCGGGCCCGCCTGGCGTTCCGGGAGCCCCAGGCGAGCCTGGCGTTCCGGCGGCACCAGGCGTTCCGTCGGCGCCCGGCGCTCCCGCGTCGCCTTCGGGGCCTACCGGTCCCGGCGGTCCAACCGTTCCGGCGCCGGTGCCGTTGCAGACGTAGTTGGTGCCGCTCACCGATACGTACTTCACGCCGCCGTTTGGGCAGTTCGCGCCGGGTGGCTCGGACGAGCCGACGACCGACTGCCCGTTCGCGCCGTTGGCGCCATTCGCGCCTGCTAGGCCCCGCGGCCCTGCGGGACCGGCAGCACCCGCCGGACCTACCGCGCCCTGCGCGCCAGCCGGACCCACCGCTCCCGCCGCACCTGCCGGCCCCTGCGCGCCCGCTGGCCCTGCCGGCCCTTGCGCGCCCGCTGGCCCTGCCGGCCCTTGCGCGCCCGCTGGCCCTGCCGGCCCTTGCGCGCCCGCCGGCCCGGTCGCGCCTGCGGGACCCGGCGCGCCTTGCGCACCCGCCGGCCCCGCCGGCCCCGCCGGCCCCGCCGGACCGGTCGCGAAGTCGACGAACGCCAGCGTGTCGCCGGTCACCTGCGAGATCGGGTTATGGAGCGCCGACGTGTACATGACCGCGGCGCCGAACGGTCCTCCCACGAGCGGCTGCAGCGTCACATGGAGCGAGAGCGTGTCACCGGCGGCGAGCGTCTTCTGAACGTTCTGGGCATACCGGATCGAGACTGTGGTGGCGGTCGTGATGACCTGAAAATCCGCCGGCACCAGCGTCGACGCCGCGCCGGTGTGAAGCCGCACGTTGGCGTCGACGCCGGTGACCGCGATGCCATTCGGCGTCGCGTCGAAGGTGAACGTGAACTGATCCGCCGCGGAAGCGCCCGCGGGCGTCAGCGGGCCGCTTGTCGAGCTCCGGACCGACACGAGGACGGTTCCCCCGTTGCCTGCCGGCAGCGTATGCGGATTCACCGCGAACACCGGCGTGATGGGCTGGGCCTGCGCGGACGCCAGTCCCGGAAGGATGGACACCACGACCAACACGAGCAGAAGAAGGGCGCGCTTCATCTGCGGAGGGTAAAGACGAGCCGGAGGGATCGTCAACGCCCAACGGCGATCGGATCCCAGGATCACCTCGCGGGGGGAGTCGCACGACGCGCCTCGGACGCACGACACCCGGTGGCCGCCGCGATGGCGCACGCCCCGATCGTCATGCGCAAGGCGAGGTGGATGCTCATCGGCCCGTCACGCGGCGCCGACCGGCGCGCGCAGCTCTCGGATCCCTCGGCCCGTCTTCTTTCGGAGGAGCGTCCGCAACGTCACCCCATCGCCATAGCCCACCGCCGTCGCGATCTGCTCGATCGACTCGCTCGTCGTGCGTAGTCGAAAAACGGCCATTTCTACGCGCAAATCTTGGACGTACGCGAGAGGCGACCTCCCGAGCACGGCCCGCATGCGGCGCTCCAGCGTGCGCTCGCTCGCGCCCACGTGGCGCGCAGCGTCGGCGAGGGTGAAGTCCGTCAAGTGGCGCCTTGCCCAGTGCTCGAAGCGCTCGACGAGCGGATCGGCGTGCGCGAGGTGATCGGGAATCGAATAGCCCGCCTGCGACGGGCGCGCGTCGAAGACGAGGTACCGCGCCGTCGCCTCCGCCAGCGCGGGGCTCCTCTGACGCACCAGCCACAGCGCGAGATCCACGTGCGCCAGGGCCGCGCCGGCGGTCACGACGCGCGACGATTGGACGATCATTCGCGACTCGTCGAGCGTCACGCGCGGGAACCGCTCGCGGAAGACCGGCGAGAGCCACCACGTCGTCGTCGCCCGCCCGCCGTCGAGGATGCCGGAGAGCGCGAGGACGAACGTAGCCGTGCACGCGCCGGCGACGCGGGCCCCTCCCTTCGACCACCCGCGCAAGAGATCGCACGCGTCGCCCACGTCGCGGCGATCGAGCGCCGCCAAGATCGTCTCGCGCGTCTTGCACCCCAGCGCCGGCACCACGACCACGTCGGGACGCGCGCCTCCCTTGGCGGGCGCGAGCGGCACGCGGAGGCCGTGGTACGTCGTCGCGAAGCGCGAGAGCCCGCACACCGTCACCTCGTGCCGCGCCGACCTACGACCGCCCTCTGCCAGGTCGTTCGCCGTCGCCAGTGTGTCGAGCACGACCGACAGACCGCTATCGAAGACGCCGTCGAGGACCAGCACGGACACCCGCATTTCTCGAGGGTATCACCGCCCACGGTAGCAAAAACGACAGCGATGAAGGTAATCCCGCCACTGTCGCAATCGCTACCTTCGTTGTCGCTTCCGGCGCTACCCCATTCACCGCCGCCTCCCTAGGCTTCCTCTCGAAAGCGAGGTGCTCCATGGTCAAGGTCGGACTCTCCGTACGTCTCGTCGCCAAGCCCGGAAAAGAAGAAGAGGTCGCCGCGTTCCTGGCGAGCGCGTTGCCGCTCGCTCAAGCCGAGGCGTCCACCGTGGTGTGGTTCGCGACGCGCTTCTCGAAGAACGAGTTCGGCATCTTCGACGCGTTCCCCGACGACACCGGCCGGAAGGCGCACCTGAACGGCCCGATCGCGGCGGCCCTCATGGCAAAGGCAGGCGAGCTCCTCGCGGAGCCGCCGAAGATCGAGCCGGTCGACGTCCTCGCGGCGAAGCTCTCGAAGTAGCCTTCGGATTGAGCTTCAAATGCCGAGGATCTTGACGATCAGCCGCTTGTCGCGCTGCCCGTCGAACTCGGCGTAGAAGACCCGCTGCCAGGTCCCCAGGTCGAGCCGCCCTTTGGTCACCGGGACGATCACCTCGTGATGCACGAGCATCGACTTTAGGTGGGCGTCCCCGTTGTCCTCTCCCGTGCGGTGGTGGGCGTAGTCGGCCTTTGGGGCCAGGTGCTCGAGCCACTTCCAGATGTCCTCGTGGAGGCCCGACTCGTCGTCGTTCACGAAGACGCCGGCGGTGATGTGCATCGCGCTGACGAGCATGAAGCCCTCGGCGATGCCGCTCGTCTTCAGGATCTCCCCGAGCTTGGGGGTCATATGGACGAGCTCTCGCCGGGCCTTGGTGTGGAAGGTGAGGTACTCGGTATGGGCGCGCATGGGCGGCGAGAATAGCGCGCGCAGTCTGGTATGCTCGCGACCAGATGCGCATCCAGGATCGTGTTCTCCGCGCCGCCGAGCGCGGGCTCTCCCACGCGGCACGCGCGGCGTGGCCCCTCGTCGAACGCTACAACGCGCGCTTCGAGCGCCCGTCGCCGAGCCCGTCGTGGGCTCCCGGCCCCCTCCCCAAGCGCCGCGAGCGCACGTTCCCCCAGCTCGGCTGGCCGCGCGAGACCGACTCGCTCTGCCCGGGCTGCGTGAAGGAGGTGCGCGCGCAGATCTTGAGCGGCGAGAAGGCACTCTCGACGCTCACCGAAGGTCGCCCCGGTGAGATCCGCGCGCAGGTCGTCGAAGAAGACGGCATCGTGAAGATGAAGAAGAGCTGCCCCCGGCACGGCGCGACCGAGGACGTCATGAGCATCGACGCCGCGTTCTTTCGCCGCATCGAGCAGCTCTACCCCGGCCGCGATTTTCTCGCGCCGCTCACGCGCCTCCGCGAGCACGGCTCGTCGAGCGTGAAGTACGGCCGCGGCTCGGTCCTCACGGTGGATCTCACGAACCGCTGCAACATGATGTGCGATCCCTGCTTCATGGACGCCAACCAGGTCGGCTTCGTCCACGAGCTCGAGTGGGACGAGATCCAGAAGATCCTCGACGACTCGCTCACCATCAAGCCGCGCCGCCAGATGAGCGTCCAGTTCTCGGGCGGCGAGCCGACGCTCTCCCCGCACTTCCTCCGCGCCATCCAATACTCTCGCGAAAATGGCTATTTTTGTGTGCAGTGTGCAACCAACGGCGTGCTCTTTGCGCAGGACCCGGAGCTCGCGCAGAAGGCCAAGGCCGCGGGGCTCCGCCTCGCGTACCTGCAGTTCGACGGCGTCACCAACGAGGCAAACAGCCACCGCAAGGTCGGCAACCTCTTCGACGTGAAGCTCCGCGCGATCGAGAACCTCCACGCCGCGGGGATCGACGTGGTCCTCGTCGTCACCGTCGTGAACGGCGTGAACAACGACCAGGTCGGCAAGATCGTAGAGTTCGCGATCGCCAACGCCGACAAGATCACCGTCGTCAGCTTCCAGCCGGTCAGCTTCACCGGCCGCGACGAGGACATCTCCGACGAGCAGCGCACGCGCCAGCGTTACACCTTGAGCCACCTGGCGCACGACGTGAAGGCGCAGACCGGCGCGACCGAGCCTCTCCGCGACTGGTTCCCGCTCTCGGCGATGGGCCCGTTCAGCGATCTGACCGACACGCTCATGGGCGAGCGCGCCGACTGGGGCGCGCTGAAGTGCGGCTGCCACCCGAACTGCGGCATCGGCACCGTGCTGTTCGTGAACAAGAAGACGGGCGAGATGGTGCCGCTCACCAAGTTCCTCGATCTCGAGCAGCTCCTCGCCGACATCGGGACGATCACCGACGGCGCGCAGCCCCGCGCGGTCACGCTCGCCCAGGTCGCGTTGGCCCTCATGAAGAGCTACGACGCCCGCCACGCGCCGCGCGGCTACTCCTTCGCGAAGCTCGTGAAGCAGTTCCTCAGCCAGACCGGCAACCGCGGCGCGAAGGTCGGCGAGTACGAGAGCGACGCCGCCGAATTCGAGTGGCGGCTGCTCTTCGTCGCCGGCATGTGGTTCCAGGATCTCTTCAACTACGATTTCCGCCGCACCGAGATGTGCATCATCCCCTACGGCACGCAGATGGGGGAGATCAGCTTCTGCGCGTACAACACCGGCGTCGGCTGGCGGAACGTGATCGAGAAGATGAAGGCGAACGCCAGCGTCGCCGAGTGGTACCGCACGAAGGGGCGTCACCCGGTCTACGCGAAGAATCAGGATCTCCCGCTCCCGACGTCGCGCGGCACGGTGCGCTTGCCGGTCGTCGGCAACCCGACGTAGGCGCGAGGCGAGGCTCCGAGCTTCTAGGGGCGCGACGGGATCGGAGCGCTCTTCTCTAGGCTCGGGCCGCCGGGGCAGGTGCCGCAGCGTCCGCGGATCTTGTCGCGCGCGCGCTGCACCGCGGTCTTGGCGTCCTCGCAGCGGTGGCGATCGTCTTGCTCGCTCGCCAGATCGCAGAGGTGGCCGGTCGCGCGCTCCATCGAGCCGAGCGCGCGGCAGGCGCTCATGCAGTCGCTCATCGCCAGGTCCAGCTCGCGTTGCGCACGCTCCAACTCTCCGCGC
This sequence comes from Polyangiales bacterium, assembly GCA_038231275.1. Classification (GTDB taxonomy): domain Bacteria; phylum Myxococcota_A; class Polyangia; order Polyangiales; family Polyangiaceae; genus JANYHK01. The sequence goes on along the minus strand of JBBRLQ010000001.1, from coordinate 264,714 downwards.
GCTGCCCGGACGGCGGCCTCGCGTTTTCGCGGCGCGTCGGCCGGTGGCTCGGCGGCGGGCGCTGGGGGGGACGGAGCGGGCTGGGAGGTCCCGCCCGTGGGGGTCGACGAAGACTTCTGCGCCTCCTGCGCGTCCCGCGGACGCTCGTACTCGCTCGCCGCGGTCGCGGGCGGGGAGGCAGGCGGTGGCGGCGGCCCGTGGTCTGCCGCGCGATCCGCCGACACGGCGTTCTTGTCGGGCGACGAGCTCGGCGGCGCCGCGGCGTCCCGATGCGCGCATGCGCCAACGAAGACGAGCGCGCCCGCCGCGATCGCGCCGAGGGTTCTCCAAGGAGTGCGAGAGGTCACGGCCAAGTCCTACGCGTTCTTCGACGCCAACGCAAAAGTCACCTCCCCTGAAGAACGGGCCTCCGCGCCGTCCCTTACACCGCGCCGCGGATTTTTTCGGTGCCGCTCATCGCCGCGAAATATGGCTCAATTTCGCAGCGTCATGCTGTTACCGACGTCGGGCAGCGTCAGGCGGACGAAGCGGCCTCGGTCCCAAGCGATCCACACCCGCGCCGGATCCTCGAGCGTCGCACCGGCGAGCCGAAAGCGCGCGGTGGTGGCGTTGCCGTCCCGCTCCTCGGTCACGTCGATGTCCATGTCGGACAGCGCGACGCGCTCGCCCTTTCGCACGGGCGTGTCGCGGTAGAGGCTGACGAGCGGATCGTTCAGGAGGCCGTCGTCGACGTGCACGTCGAGCGTGCGCGCGTCGAGCCTCGTGACCACGCAGTCGCCGATGCCGACGGCCATGTAGCGGAGCGCGCGCGGCATCGTCGGCGGCTCGTCGCGAGGGACGCCGAAGCGGTAGGCGGCGCCGAGCGACGACGGCGTGCGGACCAGGAGCACGGTCTGGTCGGCCATCTCGCTCGCGCGCGGAAGGCCCGGGCCGCTCGCGTCGAGGAAGCGCGTGATTGCGATCGTCGACAAGGACGCGGCGACGAGGAGGATCGGCGCCAGCGCGACGTGAATCCCCCCGACGAGTCGCGCGAACGTCCTCGCGAGGGGCCGCCTCTCGACGCGCGCACAGACGTCGCCCACGAGCGCCGCGAGCACGCCCATCGCGCCGACGCCCACGAGCACCAGGACGCGAATCGCCGGCGTCACACCACAGACCGGCACGAGGGCGAGCGCCGCGCCAAGCGCGAGAAAGCGGACGCCACGATCACGTCGGAGGATCGGGAGCGTCGCCCACGCGAACAAAGCCAGCGCGATCGCGCCGAGCACCGCGACGACGCCCGTGATCGTCGCGCGCGCGGCGAGCTCGGTCGGCACCATCAGAAGCTCGCCCGCGCCGAGCTCTGCGGCGTGGACGGGGAACACTTTCGCGAACGCGAGCGGCGCGGTCGCGGGGTCTCGGTAGAAGGCCGATCCCGAGACGCCGTAGTTGCCGGCGCGGTAGACCACCTGCCACACGATCGCGACGAGCGTGCACGGCACGAGCGACGCGGCGCGCCTCCGCCAAGCTCCTTCCTCCATGGTGACGGCGTACGCGACGAGGTACGCGAGCGCGCCGAGCCCCATCTCTCCCCCCGCGAGCGCGAGGGCGAAGCATCCCGCCGAGACCGCGGCCGCCGCGCGAGCGCCGTCGCGCCGCCATCGATCGTGCGCGTCCACGGTCAGGACCGCGAAGAGGCCGGCGATCACGGCGTTGCGGTTCGCGAGCCACCCGGCGGGGAGCGCGTGGCCGGGATCGAGCGCATAGAAGAGAGACGCGAGCCCCGCGACGCCCGGCGCCGAGAGCAGCCGCGTGTACAGGCGCGCGGCGCACAAGACGAGGAGCGCGTACCACGCGACGCTCTCGGCATGCATCGCCCACGCCGGCAGCCGCAGGACGCCGTAGTCCAGGTAATGCGTGAGCGCCGAGAGAGGCCGAAAGAACGCGATGCGCAGGTGGTCCGGCGTAAACCAGGGGACGAGCCCCTGCTCGCGCAGCGCCGCGACGTGCGCGGGATCGCCGTCCATGAAGCGGAACATATCGAACGGGCGCGGCGGCCCCATGAACGCGTAGCCGCGCGCGTGCAGCCGATGGACGTGGTCATCGAGCGCGACTCCTCCGGCCAGGGACGGCAGGAGCAGCGCCGCGGCGGTGGCGGCGGCGGCGCGCGGTGTTAGTCTGCGTTCGATGATCCGTTGGAGCACGGTCGGGGGTCTCGTCGCGCTCGTGGGCGCGTGCTCGAGTCAGCAAACGCAAACACTAGGGCCGGATCCTTCCGCGGGCCAAGGGGACGCCGGATCCTCGAGCGACGCAGCGACCACTCCACCCGACCTCGACGCGTCCCAGTCTTCCGACGCGCCCGATCGCTCGGACGGTGCGACGCCCGACGGCGCAGCGTCCGGCGGCTGCGGCGAGTACGCGGGTGACACGCTTTACACGTGCTCGAAGGACGGCACCGCGCGCGGAAAGTGCGTCGGTGACGCGTCGGCGTCGATCGAGCTCTGTCCGCGCGGCTGTCTCCGCGCGCCGCCAGGCCAAGACGCGGTCTGCATGGGCACGACGGCCACACTCGACTGCACCGGCTCCTACGGAAGGACGAAGGCCGCGAACGGCGACTACTACATCACCGCGTTCGGTTGCTGGCTCGATGCCAACGGGACGCCCCACACCGATCCGGCCGACAACTGCATCCCGAGTTGCTTCGCGCAGGCGAAGGCCGCTGGACTCTGCGACGCCAACGGCACCGGCAAGGACTGCGAAGAGAAGATCACCTGGTACACCGCCGACGCCGCGCGCTTCGGCTGCCTCGCGCGCCTCCGCGTCACCGATCCCAAATCCGGAAAGTCGGTCATCGCGCTCGCGCTCGACTACGGCCCTTCGTGCACCGTCGAGAACGGCGTCTCCAACGCGGTGCTCGACACGAGCGGCCGCATCGACCGGTACCTCTTCGGCGCCGATCAGGGCTCGACCGACAAGACGCTGGTGCACGTCGTCGAGGTCGACGCGTCGTTCCCGCTCGGTCCCGTTCCGTAGCCTGTCCTGCGGGTTGCGCGTTGCGCCTGACGCTCAGCGCTCGGGCGGCTTCGGGCAGCGCGCGGCGATCTGTTTGCGGCCGAGGACGAGCACGCATCCACGCAGTACGTCCATCGAGAGGACGCCGTCGCGCGGGCAGTACGGATCGCTCTCCCCGCCGATGAGATCGACGTCCAGCTGACGCTCCACGTCGCCCACCACGACTGTCGCGCGCGGGATCGTGCGTGACGTGAGCTTGCCGGACGCGCCGTACATCTGCTCCTTGTTGGGGATGCTCTTCGGCGCGAGCGTCTTGCCGGGGATCGATCCGGCGAGCACGTCCGAGCGCTGCGCGCCGGTGTCGACCAGCAGCCACGCCGGGCTGCCGCCCACGTTCGCGGGGGCCACGTAGGCGAGACCCTTGATCGGGCTCTGCGTGTCCTCGCAGACGCGCGCGCCGGCGTCGAGGAGCGGTGTTCCGTCGCCCTTGGAGGCTTCGTCGAAATAGGCGGCGCGCACCTCGTGGGCCACCAGATCGAGGACCACCGCGTCGCCCTCTTCGTTCAGCTTCTGCGGCGACACGAACGCGCCGATGCCGAGCTTCTCGATGATCGCAGGCACCTCGGTGACGAGCATCGGACCGTCGTCGAGCTCACCCCAGTCGTCGAGCGCTAGCTTGGGGTGCTCCACGCGGAACGTCGCGATCGATCGGCCCGCGTGATCGGTGCCGACGTCGCCGAGGCGGAACATCGGCAGGCCGATCTTCTTCGCGAACCAGCCGGCGATGACGTGCGAGTTGGCGCCGGTGTCGATGAGCATCCACGTCGGGTGCCCCAGCACGGTGCCGTGCACCACCGGGAGCGGGAAGCTCCGGCCGTTCAGCTCGTAGTGGAGCTTCGCACGGCGCGTGAGCGGCTTGCGGGGCCCTGCGTTCGTCTCGGTCGGCGACGCGGCGAGCTGGGTGTGGGGCACGCCCGTCGTCGGCGCCGCCGCGCCGCACGCCGAGAGGGTCAACGACAAAAGAACGAGCCCGGCGCGCACTCCCCGAAGGGTAGCACTCCGCCGAGCCCGCGAGGCCTTCGAGCGTCGGCTCAGGCGCTCTTGAAGATCGCCTGCACGTCCGCGAGCAGCTTCAGCGCCTCGGCGCGCGGCCGCTGGAAGGCGTTGCGCCCCATGATCGAACCGAAGGCCCCGCCGGCGGCCAGCCCCTTGACCTCCTCGAGCACGGCCGGCGTGTCCTTCGCCTCGCCGCCCGAGAAGATGACGATGCGTTTTCCGTTGAATGCACTCTGCACGCAATGGCGGACGCGCTCGGCCATGGTCTTGGTCGGGATGGCGTACTTCTCGAAGACCTTCTTCGCCTCGGCCTGCTCGATGAAGTCCTTCGGCGGTTTGATCTTGATGACGTGCGCGCCGAGCTGCGCGCTGATCTGCGCGGCGTACGCGCACACGTCGACGGCCGTCTCGCCGTCCTTCGACAGGCCGGCGCCCCGCGGGTACGCCCAGAGGACCGTCGGGATGCCGTGCGACTTCCCCTCGGCGATGAGCTCGCGGAGGTCTTCGTACATGCGGTTGCGCTGCCCGGAGCCCGGGTAGATGGTGTAGCCGATCGCGGCGCAGCCGAGGCGCACGGCGTCCTTCACGCTGCCGGTGACCGCGCTGCACGGCTGGTCGATCTTCGCGAGCGTGTCGGAGTTGTTCAGCTTGAGGATGAGCGGCAGCTGCGGCGCGTACTTGTCGGCGACCGCCTCGAGGAAGCCGAGCGGTGCCGCGTAGGCGTTGCACCCGGAGTCGAGCGCGAGCTGCGGGTGGTACTCGGGATCGTAGGCGTCGGGGTTCGGCGCGAAGGAGCGCGCGGGGCCGTGCTCGAAGCCCTGGTCGACGGGGAGGATGACGAACTTCCCGGTCCCGGCGAGGGTGCCGTGGTTCATGAGGCGGGCGAGGTTCGCCTTGGTGCCGGGGTTGTCGGACCCGTACCAGGAGAGGATCTGCTTCGTGCGATCGGTCAGCGGCATCGCGGAGCTCCTTCGGAATGGCTGCGAGGGAGGCCGAGGGTAGCGGCTTTGACGGGCGAGGCAAGGGTGGCTGCCGTTGCCTCGACCCGCAGCCACTCGCCGCCCAAAAGTAGTAAAACGAACGTTCGTTGATATTTATACGAACGTTCGTTCTATGCGTAACGCAAGGTTGCGTGACGCATTGCTCCTTGTCCGTCACCGTCCTCCGCGGCACAACCGCGGGGCCATGGCCGAGAGCATCCCGTCCCTCCGCTCCCTCCCCCCCGCCGTCGTCGGCACCACCCTCCGCGAGCACGTCCTCCACGGCATGCACGCCGCGCCCGGCGCGACCGGCGAGTTTACCTCGCTCCTCAACCACATCTCGCTCGCGGTGCGCATCATCAACTCGCGCGTCCGCTCGGCCGGCCTCGCCGGCATGCTGGGCTACACCGGCGAGGTCAACGTCCAGGGCGAGGAGGTCCAGAAGCTCGACGCCTTCGCGAACGACGTGCTCATCAACGTCCTCGAGCGCAGCGGCCACTGCGGCATCCTCGCGAGCGAAGAGCTCGAAGAGGCGCGCATCCCCGAGTCGCGCGGCAAATACGTCGTCCTCTTCGACCCGCTCGACGGCTCCAGCAACATCGACACGAACGTCGGCATCGGCACCATCTTCGCGATGCTGCGGCGTACCTCGAAGGACACGGTCATCGTCGACGACGCGCTCCGTCCCGGCCACGAGATCGTCGCCGCCGGCTACACCCTCTACGGACCCAGCACGGTGTTCGTGCTCTCGACGGGACACGGCGTGCACGCGTTCACGCTCGATCCGAACGTCGGCGAGTTCTTCCTGTCGACGCCGAACATCCGCTGCCCGCTACGCGGCGGCTGCTACTCGGTGAACGAAGGCAACTACGCGCGATGGACGCCTCAAGCCCAGAAGTGGAACCACTGGATCAAGGAAGAGGACAAGCAGAACGGGCGGCCATACGGCCATCGCTACGTCGGCTCGCTCGTGGCCGACGCGCACCGGACGCTGCTGAAGGGTGGCATCTTCGTCTATCCGGCCGACACGAAAAGCCCTCAAGGAAAACTGCGCCTCCTCTATGAGGCGAACCCGATGGCGTTCCTCTTCGAGCAGGCGGGCGGCGCGGCGACCGACGGGACGGAGCGCATCCTCGACCTCAAGCCGTCGGCGCTCCACCAGCGCACGCCGCTCGTGCTCGGTTCGAGCGAGGACGTGATGACCTACCGCCAGTTCATGATGGGGGAGCGGTGAGCCCAAAAGCCTTTTCGGTGGGGGCCTTCGCGGCCCCGGCGCTCGTGACGCTTCTTCTCTCTCCGCTCGGGTGCTCGGGGTGTCGTGACAAGACGGTCGCGAACGCCGATGCCGGTCTCGCGGCCACCCCGTCGGCCAGCGCGAGCTCCAGCACCGCGTCGCTGTTCCCCGCGCCTCCCGAGCTTCCACTCCCTGAGGACCCCGGTCCGGGCTGGGAGGGTTCGATCCGTATGGGCCTGCGCGGCCCCTCCCAAAGGGAGGACGTCCGCATCTTCTTCACGATCAAGGGCGACCGCGTTCGGTACGACGCGCCCATCGCCTACAAGGGGATCGAAGCCGTCACGGTGGTCGACGTCGCCCTGCGCCGGCTCGTCCTCTTTCCGAAAGAGGGCGAGAAGGAGTACCGCCGCTTCGAGCTCCCGCCCGACCCGGCGGACGCGGCGACCTTTCCGCTACCCAGCACGGGAAAAAAAGAGACGGTGCTCGGGCTCGAGTGCGACGTCTACGAGCTGAAGCGAGGCAAGGCGAGCAGCACGGCGTGCATCCACGAGGGAATCGCGTTCGTGGAGCCGTCGATGGCGGCGATGGGCGTGACGCCACCGCGTTGGGTGCACGCGCTTTCGCTGAGCAAGCGATTCCTCGTCCGCGGACTCGAGGTCGACGAGCAGGGACGGGAGACCTTCCGGCTCGAAGCGAAAGCAATCGCCGCGGGCCCGCCGCGCATCCCTCTCAATGCGCCGCTCGGCTATGTTCAGGCCAAGGGCAAAATACCGGGCTCGCCGTTTCGCCCCGGGCTGCCGGACTGACGCTCATACGCCCACGGCGTCGGGCGGCCAGATGTACTTGTGGAGCTGGAGCTGGACGCGCACGGGCAGCGCGTCGGCGAGGACCCAGGCGACCACGTCGCGCGCGGCGAGCCGGCCGAAGACGGTGCTCACGAGGAGGTTCGGCGTGCGGCGCGCGAGATCGCGCGTGCGAACGGTGTCGCGCATCCACTCGTAGTCCTCGCGGCTGGCGAGGACGAACTTGAGCTCGTCGTTCTTCGTGATGTGCTCGAGGTTGCTCCAGCGATTGCGCGACGACTCGCCGGAGCCGGGGGCCTTCAGGTCCATGATCTTGTGGACCCGCGGATCGATCGCGGAGACGTCGGCTTCGCCGCTCGTCTCGACCAGCACAGTGCGACCGGCGTCGCAGAGCTCGCGCATCAAGATGGGCACGGCAGGTTGGAGGAGGGGCTCGCCGCCGGTCAGCTCGACCAGCTTGGTGCCGGTCGCAAGCGCCTTCGCGAGGACCTCGGCGCGCCTCATGCGCGTACCTCCGTAGAAGGCTTGCGGCGTGTCGCACCACGTACAGCGGAGGTTGCATCCCGTCGTCCGCACGAAGGTGCACGGCAGCCCGGCGAACGTGGATTCGCCCTGAATGCTCGCGTAGATCTCGTGGATGACGAGGGTGTCTTCCTTGGCCACGGTGCCTCTTCGGTAGTCTAGAGCGGAAGGCGTTTGACCGTCGGGGGCAAACGACGGAAGAGGGCCACCCGCTACTCGGCTTCGATCACAGGCGGCGCGGGGATTTCCGAGGCGGCCGGGACGGGGACCAGCATCGGCGGGTGCGGGCGCGTGTAATGGTGGACGATGGCCCACACGGTCGCGACGATCGCGGCGGCGGCGAGGACCAGGACGCGAAGCGGCGGCAGGCGCGGGAGCTGGACCAGCTTGGGCGGCGGCGGGCGCTTCATGCGAAAAGGTGGGCGATCGATGGGGCCCGAGGGTAGCTTCAGCTACCACGTGACGGCGAGAACGACAAAGCTCGCGCCCGCCGGCTCGCGCGTGAGGCCTCTTCGGCTCGGGCTGCTCGGGCTGCTCGTCGCGCTGGCCGCGTGCTCGTCGCCGGCATCTCCCGCGCGTCCACAGTCGCGGCCGCCAGTCAGCGCCGCGGCTCCTCCCCCCGCGCCAAAGGCGGTCGCCGTCGACGGCACGTACTGGCAGCCGGTGGAGGCCAACGTGACCGTCGTGCTCACGCCGCCCGATCTCCCGCTGACCGACGAGCAGCTCGCGCGCCCCGACGGGGCGGAGGCCCGGTGGGCGCGCACGCCGGAGCTCGTCCGCGAGCGCGTACGTCGAAATGGATTTGCAGTGCTGACCGGCGCGGGCAAGGCGCGCTTGGGCGAGGTCTACGGTCCGCTCCGCGACGCGCGCGTGCCGTTCGTCATCACGATGGACGCGATGATCCAGATCGCGCACATCGCGATCGATCGCCTGCTCGCGGAGGCGGAGGCCAAGACGATGGCTCCGGCGCTCGCGGCGCTCCTCACGCGCCTGGGGCGACGCCTCGACGTGGAGAGCGCCAAGGTGACGAGCGATCTGGACGTCGCCTACGACGCCGCGCGCGGCCTCGTCGGAGTCGGGCGGGCGCTGGTCGATTCGAGCTTCGTGCCGCTGCCCGACGTGGCAGAGGCGACGGCGGCCGACGTGCGCGCGGTGACGTCCAGCGCGCCCGTGTCAGGGAACAGCGCGTCGCTCGGCGTGACGATCCCATTCGGGCTCCTCGCTCCGCGTGGAGCTCTGGCCCCGGGCGATCCGCAGCTCGGCGCCTACCGTGCGGCCGCGTGGCTCGGCGTGGCGCCGCTCGCGCTCGCGTCGCGCACGGACGGAGAGGGCGGCATCGGAGACGTGTACGAGGCGCGGACCCGCACGCGCGCCGCGCTCTTGATCGCGCGCCTCCTCCTGCCCGACGTCGACGCCACCGCGGCGGAGGCCTACGACGCGCTCGCACGGCCGCTCGCGATCGTGCGCGGGCCCTCCGACGATCTGTCTCCTGGGGAGCTCCTCGCGATCGCGAAGACCGCGAAGATCGACGTGCGCGCCGTCGAGGCGGTGCAGAACGTGAGCCGCGTCGACAAGGTCCGAAAGGGCGCGATGGCCGCGCGACGTCCAGGCGTCGTAGACGGCGTGCGCGGCGCCCAGATGCGATTGCTCGGCGGCGCAGCGTCGGCCGATGCGGTCGCGATGCAGGCGTTCGCCGCGCCGGCGATGGCGGCGCACGTCTTGCCGGGCGGCCTCGACGTCGCGACGTGGCTCGGCGCGCGCGAGGCGCGCACGATCGTGCAGGAGGTCGAGCCCGACGAGCCGCCGGAGTACGATGCCGTGCTGGCCGCGCTCCTCAAGCGTCGCCCGCCCGACGCGGATCGTCACGGCTCGCTCGTCGGGACCGGCCTCGACGCGCTCTCGGCGTACCTCGGTGCGTCCATCGCCGACGGCGCGTTGCCTGCCGCGTCGTCGTGGGCGTGGCGCCGCCACAAAGTGGAGGTCGCGCTCGGCGGATGGGCGACGCTCCGTCACGACGCCGTTCCGTTCAGCCGCCTTCCGTCTCCGAAGCTGGTCGCCCCGCCGCCGCCCACCGTGCCTGCCGCCGCGCGCGTCGGCACGGCGATGGGCTTCGTCGAGCCGCACCCCGACGCGATCGCGCGCTTGGTCGCGCTGGTCGAGCAGGCGGCGCGCGGGCTCGTCGCGGTCGGCGCGATTGAACGTCCGACCCCCGCGTCGACGCCGGCGCTTGCGCTCGATCTCCTCCGCGCGTGCCTCGCGATCGCGCTTCGCGAAGCGAACGACGAGCCGCTCGAGGCCGAGCAAGCGCAGGCGATCTCGGAGATGCCGGTGCGCATCGCGGAGCTGGAGGCCCGCCTCGTCCCCTCGCGCGGCGCCGAGCGATCGCTCGTGGTCGACGTGCACGAAGATCTCTCCTCGTCGGGGCTCCGCGTGGTCGAGGACGCGGTCGGCGCCGTCGACGAGATGTACCTCGTCGTCCGCGAGCCGCGCACGGGCAGGCTCGTCCTCGCGCTCGGCGCGTCGCTCGGCGCGCACGAGTGGACCGAGCCGGGCCCGCCCCTCGGCGATGCCGCGATCCGCGTTCGCTTCGCCGCGCACCCGCCGCTGCGCGCCGCCTGGACGGCCCCGTACGTCGTCGGTCCCGTGTCGAACTGAGCTAGACTCGCCAGCGCATGAGCGAAGTCGTCGACGTCGTCATCGTGGGCGGCGGCCCCGCCGGCACCGTCACGGCGATCGCCTTGCTCGCGTCCGACCCCTCGCTCCGCGGCCGCGTCGTCCTCCTTGAGAAGGCGCACTACCCGCGCGAAAAGCCGTGCGCCGGCGCGATCGGCGGCCGCGGCGACCGCATCCTCGAGCGCTATGACGCGAAGCCCGACGTGCCGAGCGTTCCCATCACCGCCATGTCGTTCCGCGCGATGGACGGCGAGGTCGCGGCCGAGATCGGCCCTATCGGGCGCGTGGTGCGCCGCATCGAGTTCGATCACGCGCTCGCCGAGATCGCCCGCGCGCGCGGCGTGCGCATCGTCGAAGGTGCGAAGGTGGACGGCGTCGAGGTGAGCGGGGCGCGGGCGACCGTGACGGCGGCCGGCGCCACGTACGAGGCGAAGGTGGTCGTCGGCGCTGACGGTGTCGGCAGCCAGATCCGCAAGACGATGGGCCTGCCGGCCGGCTCGATGCGCGCGCAGGTGCTGGAGCTCGACACCGAGATGGTCGAAGGCGAGCGCCCGCGCGGCGCGCTCCACTTCGACGCGACCGATCGCGGCCTCAGCGGCTACTACTGGGACTTCCCGACGATCGTGGGCGGTCGCGAGCTGATGTGCCGCGGCATCTACCACCTGCGCCTCGGGGACGACGAAGTTGATCTCGAAGCGCGCCTTGGCGCCTACCTCGAAAGGATCGGGCTCGACATCGCCCGCTACAAGCAGAAGCGCTACGCCGAGCGCGGGCTCGACTTCACCGAGCGCCTCTCGCGCGGTCCGTTGATGCTGACGGGCGAGGCCGCGGGGATCGATCCCATCACCGGCGAAGGGATCGCGCAGGCGATCGAGTTCGGCGCGCTCGCCGGCGGGTTCGTCGCGAAGGTGGTCCGGCATCGCGAGGAGATCGATCGCTGGACCTCCACGGTGCACCGCTCGCGCCTCGGCGTCGATCTGCGCCTCCGCCGGCGCGTCGTTCACGCGTTCTTCGGCCCGAGCCGCGCGTCGATGGAGCGCTTGCTCCTCGATCCGACCTCGCTGCGGTGCGGTGGCCGACACTTCGGCGCGCTCCGCCACGATCCTCGCGACTTCGCGCGCTCGGCGATGCGCATCGGCGCGACCTGGCTCGGCGCGCTGCGATAAGTCTTCCGTCCCTTCCGCGCTCAGCCCGTCGCGCGGACCTCCGGCGTCGACCACGGGTATTTCGCCACCATCTTCAGGCCGCGTTCGCGCATCTTCACGTCGAGCTCGCTCTTCGCGGCGCGCCGGAACGCATCCGCGAACTCCTCGGCCTTCTGGAAACGATCGGAAGGCGCCTTCGCCATCGCGATGGCCAGCACCAGCTCCACGTCGACCGGCATCCGAACGATCGCGCTCGGCTGCGGCGGCGGCGTATGCACGACGTGAAAGAGGACGCCGGCCACGTCGTCGCCCACGAACGCCGGCTTCCCCGTGAGCGCGCGGTAGACGACGTTCGCCAGCGCGTAAAGATCGGTGCGATGGTCGACCGACTCGAGCCGCACCTGCTCCGGCGCCATGTACGACGGCGTCCCGACGAGCGCGCCGTGCGTCATCGTGCTGCCCGCCGCCTCGTACCGCGACACGCCGAAATCGAGCACCTTCCAGCGCCGCGCGTCGCTCGCCTCGTGGAAGAGGAGGTTGTGGGGCTTCAGATCGCGATGGATGATCCCGGCCTCGCGGATCGCGACGAGCGCCAGGGCCGCATGCTCGACGAGCTTGGCCACTTTGCCGAGGGGCATGCGCGTCGACTTCCGGAGGTGCCACGCGAGATCGTGGCCGTCGAGCAGCTCCATCGCGACGTACGGCAGGCCCGAGGGGCTCAACCCCGCGCGGAGCACACGCGCGACGTACGGCGACGCGACCTTCTCGGCGATCTCTGCCTCCCGAACGAAGCGCTTTACTTGCTCGGCGTCGCTCAGGATCGTCGGATGCATCAGCTTCACGGCGGCGAGCTCGCCGGTCTCCGGGTTCTCGGCGCGGTAGACCTCGCCCATTCCGCCGCGCCCCACGACCTCGCCGAGCACGTAGCCGGCGAGGGTTTGTCCTGAGTAACGCCCCTCGCCTGGACGCTGCGCGCGATCGAGCTCTCCGCGCGCTTCGACCAGCAGTGCGTCGCGCTGTTGGATCTGCCGTGTTGCCCGCTCGACACGCGCGATCGCCGCCTGCGTCGCGCGCCGGCTCGAGCGCGCGAGGAAGAAGGTCGTCGCGAAGACCACCTGCGTCATCACGACGAAGAACCAACGCCATGCTGCCGGCAGGTGGCTGATCGGCATCGGCCCTAGGTCGGGAAGCACACCGGTCACCACGCCGATCGAGAGCGCGGCGTAGAAGATCGCCCCGACGATGTACGTCGTAATCGCGGCGCGCGGGCTCTCCGACAGGCCGAAAAAATAGACGCCGAGCGGCAGCACCATCGCGGCCGCTGTGAAGAGGCCAAAATAGAAGAGCGCGAGCTCGCCGACGACGCCGAATACGATCCCGAGCATGAGCACGAGCCTCGGCGTGTAGCGCGACTCGTTGCGCAGCGTGCGGACCACGACCAGGCCGATCGACGCCACGAGCACGCACGCCGTCATCGCGAGCGCACGCAGCAGCGGCGGACCCGGGACGAAAGGCATGAACCCCGCCGCGATGAACGTCATGATCGACGTGAGCGTGAAGAACGCACGCGCGCGCGCCGCCTGCTCGGAGTGCATCACCATCGACGCCGCCATCGAGAGGCCGACGGTCGGCAATGGACCGGAGCCCGGCGCGACCGGCGAGACGCCCGTAAGCGTCGGCGAGTCGAGCGCGGCCGGTGTCGCCGCCAACGTCTTCGCGTCCTGCTCCTCGCCCATTCGCTGCCCCACAGCGTAGCAGTTCGCCGCGTTTACTTGTGGCGAGGTCGCTTCGGCGTGGGGTGCGGCCGAGGTCGGTGCCGCGTCGGCGGATGGGGCTTGCTCGCGGCGGCCGAGTCCGCGCCGGCTCCCGCGTCGTCGTCGTCATCGTCGTCGTCGTCCGCAGCATCGGCGCCGGCGTCGAGGTCCGAGGTCGGAGTCGGAGTCGGGGTCGGGGTCGGAGTCGGGGTCGGGGTCGGAGTCGGAGTCGGGGTCGGAGTCGGGGTCGCCGTCGATCCTGCCGCGCGGGCGCGGAGCGTCGCGAAGAGGCCGATCGCCAGGAGGGCGCCGAGGAGCATCCCCAGGGCGAGGAAGAGCACCGTCCGGCGCGGGCGCGTTTGGCGCGTTCGAGGCGGTTCGCTCGGAGCGCTCACCGCCGCTGCGGCGCCGCGCTTTTTTCCGGGGACGACGGTCTCGCGCTCGGCCACGTCGTCGGACGGCGTGACGCTCCTCGCCGGCTTGCCCTCGTCCCCCGCGCGCACCGTCGCGCGCTCGAAGAACGCCGGCGCCGGCGGCCGGTCGCTCGCCGGCGCGACGCGCGCGCCACGCAGGATCCCCTCGATTTTTTCCACGTACGAGCGCGCCCGCTCCGGCGCGAACGGCGCGATGGCGCGCGCGACCTCCGCGACGTTCGTGTACCGCTGCTCCGGCACCTTCGCCAAGCACTTGAGGAGCACCGCTTCGAGCCCCTCGGGAAGATCCGCGCGGACGCTCCGCGGCGGGTCCGGCTCCTCGTTCGCGATCTTGATGCACAGCATCGGCGCGTTCTCGGCGACGAAGGCCGGCCGTCCGATCAGCATCTCGTAGAACGTCGCGCCGAGCCCCCAAATGTCCGCGCGCTCGTCGACGTCCTTCGTCGAAGCCATCTGCTCGGGCGACATGTAGCCCGGCGAGCCCATGATCGCCGCCGTGCGCGTCACGGCGGTGCCGCGGAATTTCGAGATGCCGAAATCGAGCAGCTTCAAGCACGGCGTCCCGTCGCCGCGCGTGACGACGTAGCAGTTCGACGGCTTGAGATCGCGATGGATGATCCCGCCGGCGTGCACCTCGGCGAGGCCCGCGCACGCGTGGAGGGCGAGCTCGGCGGCCTCCTCGATCGGGAGCGCGCCGCGGGTGTCGAGCAGCTCGCCGAGGTCCTTCCCCTCGAGCAGCTCCATCACCATGAAGGGCTGCCCGCCCGGCGCCTTGCCGACATCGAAGACGCGCGCGACGTGCTCACTGTTGAGCTTTGCGAGCCCCCGGGCCTCCCGGGTGAACCGCGCGACGGCGTCCTCGTGGGTCGCCATGCGTGGCAGGAGCGCCTTGACCGCCACGCGCTGGTCCAGCTCGACGTGGACGGCCTCGAGGACCTGCCCCATCCCACCTTCACCGAGCAGCTTCTCGACGCGGTATTTCCCAGCCAATACGTCGCCCGGCTGGATCCGCAGGGGCTCCGGCGCGCTGCCGCCCGCGTCCTTCTCGCTGCTGTCGCCGCTGCCCGTCATCTGCGCCGGCGGAAGTCTACCCGCAACGCGGCGCCGTGCCCGCCTCCGTGCGACATGTGATCCTCTTCGACGATAAAATTCCCCTCGGACTGGCGCGCCTACGGAAGAGCGTGCGATCTTTTCGAGTGCGAGGAGCGAGAATGCTTAAGAACGCGGGCTTCAAGGGTGGCTTCGGATGGACGGCGGCTCTGTCGCTCGCTCTCGCGCTCGGCGCGGCGCACGCCGGATGCGGGAGCGATGGCACGCCGAGCGGCTTCAACGAAGGCGACGCGTCGCTCGACGGTGGGGACGGCGGCCTCGTCGATCCCTTCGGCGACAGCTCGATCTTCGGCGACGGCGGAGGCGGCGGGCCGGTCACGTCGCTCGTCATCGCGCCGAAGGATCCGACGGTCGACGTCACGATCACCAACGGCACCCTCGTCGCCACGCCCGTCACTTTCACTGCGACCGACAACACCGGCGCGAGCGTTCCAGTCTCATGGACGGTCGACCGCGGCGAGCTCGGCGTGATCGGCGCGAGCACCGGCGTCTTCACGCCCACCGGCTTCGTCGGCGGCACCGGCAACGTGACGGCGCGCTACCAGGCGATTTCGGCGAAGACGACGGTGACCGTTCGCGTGAAGGTCGTGCAGAACGGCGCGCCAGGCGGCGCCGACGCGGGCGTTCCGGACGGAGGCGCAGGCGGCGTCGGCGGCGTAGGCGGTGAAGGGTCGGGCGGCGTCGTCGATCCCGGCACGGTCGGCATCCTCACCGGTCCGCCGCCGCCCACTCCGCCCGCGAACGCCGCGGAGCTCGGCTTTCTCTACCCGTACGACAAGACGGTGTGGCCGCGCGGCATCCTCGCGCCGCTCCTCCAGTGGCAGACCACCCACGGGGTCAATGCAGTTTACATTCATTTGACCGAGAAGAACTTCGAGTTCCAGGGCTTTTACTCGGGCACGTCGCTCGTCCACCAGCCCATCGATCAGGCGGCGTGGCGGCAAGCGACGAACAGCAACTCCGGCGATCCGCTCAACGTCGACGTCGTCGTCGCAGCGGCAGGCGTCGCATACGGCCCCATCCACCAGAGCTACACGATCGCGCCCGGCGTCCTCAAAGGCACCGTCTATTACAATTCCTACAACTCGCGCCTCGTCGGCGGCGGCAATGGCGCCGTCCTCGCGATCAAGCCCGGCGCGCTCGCTCCGACGGTCGCGGTGCCTGGCACGGAGACGAGCTGCCACGTCTGCCACGAGGTCTCGAGCGACGGCTCCACGCTCTACACCGAGGACAGCTCGTACACGACCGGCGCGTCGTACGATCTGCGCAATAGCGGCGCGGTGATCCAAACGTACGTGGGCGCGGCGACGTCGAGCGACGGCTCCTCGAACGATCGCAAATTCCTCTGGTCGGGCGTCTACCCCGACGGCACCTTCGCGATGACGAGCTCTCGCCACGCGCGCGAGCACAACATCCTGGACTCGCAGCTCTACGCACGTGCGACCGGCAACGCGATCCCGTCCACCGGCTGGACCAACGCGGTGACGGCCGCGGTCACGCCGATTTTTTCGCCCGACGGCAAACACGTCTCGTTCAACTTCTGGGAGGGTCCCGGCGGAGGCGGCGTGACGGCGGGCGCAGGTCACTCGCTCGCGATCACGGACTTCGATTGCGGCAAGCCCGACGCCGCGGCGGGATGCCAGGGGCCCTACGCCTTCACGAACCTGCGCGAGCTGTACCGCGACGCCGGTCGTTGGCCGGGGTGGCCGGGCTTTTTGCCCGACTCGAGCGGCGTCGTCTTCCACAACACGTCCGTCGCGGGCGCGTGCGGCGACTGCGAGCTGTCGACGTGGAACAACGCGCGCGCCGAGCTCTGGTACGTCAACGCCGCCGGCGCGCCGCAGCCGCTTCGAATGGATCTGCTGAACGGCATCAGCGGCGGCACGAGCTACCTGCCCACCAACGCGCAACACCCCGACGACACCGCGCTCAACTACGAGCCGACGATGAACCCGATCGCGTCGGGCGGCTACGCGTGGGTCGTCTTCACGGCCCGGCGCATCTACGGCAACATCGCCGCCGGCGCGCCGTACGACAACGGAACGGGCGCCGCTCCCATCACGAAGAAGCTGTGGGTCGCGGCGATCGATCTCAACCCCGCGCCCGGCAAAGACCCGAGCCACCCCGCGTTCTACTTGCCCGGCCAGGAGCTCAACGCCGGCAACTTGCGCGGCTTCTGGGCGGTCGATCCGTGCCACACCAACGGCACCACCTGCGAGACCGGCGACGAGTGCTGCGGCGGCTTCTGTCGCCAGGCCGACGACGGCGGCGGCCTCGTTTGCCAAGACAAGCCTCCGGCGGGCTGCTCGCAGGAGTTCGAGAACTGCAAGGTCGACGGCGACTGCTGCGGGAGCCCGCAGGGCTACACATGCATCAACGGTCGCTGCGCGAGGCCCGTCACCAAGTAGCGGGTGCGCGGCGCAAACGGCACACCTGAGGCCGAAGCGGGCAATTGGGCCTGTTTCGGCGCGCCGCTTGCGTTTAAGGCAAACGCCTGTAAGAACCGGTGGTTCTGCCGTGAATACCCCTACGCCGCCCCCCCATCTCGAGCCCGCTGCGCCGCATCCGTACGAGGCCTTCGTGCACCTCGTGCAGAAGCCGGCGCGCTACCTCGGCGGCGAGTACGGCGCGCGACCCAAGGACTGGGCGAGCGTGCGCGCGCGCGTCTGCCTCGCGTTCCCCGACGTCTACGACATCGGGATGAGCCACCTCGGCTTCAAGATCCTCTACAAGATCCTGAACGACGATCCGCGGACGCTTGCCGAGCGCTGCTACGCGCCGTGGATCGACATGGACCGCGAGCTCCGCGCGCGCGGTCTTCCGCTCGTGTCGCTCGAGAGCGCGCGGCCGCTGTCGGATTTCGATGTCGTCGGCTTCTCGCTCCAGTTCGAGCTGACGTACTCGAACGTCTTGTCGATGCTCGATCTCGGGCGCGTGCCGCGGAGATCGAAGGATCGCGGGGAGAAGGATCCGCTCGTCATCGCCGGCGGTCCTACGGCGACGCACCCCGAACCGGTCACGGCGTTCCTCGACGCGATCGTGATCGGCGACGGCGAAGAGCGCACGACCGAGATCGCGCTCCTGTGGACGGAGCTTCGGGACGCCGGAGTGCCGCGCGCCGAGCGACTTCGCCGCATCGCGAAGCTCCGCGGCGTCTACGTGCCGTCGCTTTATTCGACGAGCGTCGATCCCGACACCGGCTTCACCGTCGTCGACGCGCCATTGGCCGACGCCGTGGACTGCGCGCGCCTCCCGGTCGAGCGGTCGCTGGTCGACGATCTGAACGCGTATCCGTTCCCCGATGACGGCCCCATCGGCGGCCCCGAGGCGATCTTCGATCGGATGTCGATCGAGATCGCGCGCGGCTGTACCGAGGGCTGCCGCTTCTGCCAAGCCGGCATGATTTACCGCCCGGTGCGCGAGCGCGATCCCGACCAGATCGTCGAGACGCTCGTCTCCGCCATCAAGAAGAGCGGCTACGACGAGGCGAGCCTGACGTCGCTGTCGACCGCGGACTACTCGTGCATTGCGCCGCTCGTGAAGAAGGTGACCGAGCGCCTGGCGCCCGAGAAGGTGTCGCTCGGCGTCTCGAGCCTCCGCGCCTACGGCCTCAGCGAGGACGTGCTCGACGATCTCCAGCGCGTGCGCGCGACCGGCGTGACCTTCGCCCCCGAGGCGGGCAGCCAGCGCATGCGCGACGTGGTGAACAAGAACGTCACCGAAGAGCAGCTGATGCAGACCGCCGAGCGCATCTTTGCGCGCGGGTGGGCGTCGATGAAGCTCTACTTCATGATCGGCCTGCCGACGGAAGAAGAGTCGGACGTACGCGAGATCGTCAAGGTCGGCCAGCGCGCGCGCGACGCGGGCAAGCGCGTGAAGAAGGAGCGCGGCCTCGGCGGCGCCCCGAAGGTGACGGTCAGCGTCTCGACGCACGTGCCCAAGCCCCACACGCCGTTCCAGTGGTGCGCGATGGACCCGGCGCCGCTCGTACGCGAAAAGCAAGGCTGGCTCTCGGAAGAGGCGCGCGCTTCCGGCGTCGAGTTGCGCATGCACGACGCCGACACGTCGTGGCTCGAAGGCGTCTTCGCGCGCGGGGATCGCACGCTGTGCGACGTGCTCGAGAAAGCGTACGACGCCGGCGCGAAGTTCGACTCCTGGGAGGACCAGCTGAAGATCGACGTGTGGGAGGCGGCCTTCGAGGCGTGCGGCGTCGACATCGCCAAGTACCTCGGCACCATTCCGGTGACGGCGCGGCTGCCGTGGGATCACATCTCCGTCGGGCTCGAAGACGGCTTCCTCGTGCGCGAGTACCGGAAGGCGCTGAAGAGTCGCCTCAGCGTGCCGTGCGGCAAGGCTGCCGGGATGTTCGTGCACCACACGAACCTCGACGACGCGGGCGCCGATGCGCGCAAGCTGGTCTGCTACGACTGCGGCGTCGCGTGCGATCTGTCGGCGATGCGCAGCGAGCGTCTCGTCTACCTGACGAAGCTCGGGGCGAAATCGAAGGTGACGCCCAAGGCGCTGCCGGAGATTGCGGCAGCCGGCAAGGGCAAGGCGCCGCCGCCGCGCATCGTGCAGGGCGTCGCGCGCCGGTACCGCTTCGGGTTCACGAAGGTCGGACCGAGCGCGTTTCTGTCGCACCTCGATTTGATTCGCGCCTTGCCGCGCGCGTTCCGTCGCCTCGAGCTGCCGCTCTATTACAGCTCCGGGTACCACCCGAAGGCGGAGATGACGTTCGGCCCGGCGCTCAGCCTCGGGGTGTCGAGCTTGGCAGAGATCGTCGACGTCAAGCTCACGTGCGACGTTGATCCGGCCGCGATCCTGGACGGGCTCTCGGCGGGCTCGGGGGACGGCCTTCGTTTCTTCGGCGGCGTCGTGCTCGCCGAGCAGGACGCGAGCGTCTCGCGCATCGTCGATGCCGCGCGCTACGTCGTCGCGATTCCCCGCATCGTCGTGAACGAGCACGGGGGCGACGCGTGGCTCGACGACGCCATCGCCAAGCTGCTCGCGGAGACCGAGCGCAAGGTGCTCCGCAAGATCGACGGCATCGGCAAATGGGTGAACGTGCGCGAGTTCGTTCGCGGGATCACGCGCGGGGACGACGCGGGCGTGATCGAGGCGGCGGGGCTCGTCGGCGATCTGGTGCCCATCACGGTCGACGTCGAGATCCGCGGCTCTGGCGCGGTGAAGATCACCGAGGTCCTGGAGTCGCTCGCTCCCGACCTGCCGCACCGCGCGGTGCGGGCGGCGCTCGGAATGTGGAAAAACGGCGCGATCGCGTCGCCGCTCGATCTCGCCGCCGTGAAGAAGACGCGCACGCTCGCGGCGCCGGTGGAGCTCGCGGAAGCGGCGGCGCTCGCAGACGGCCCCGTCACAAGTGCGGAGTAGACCCGCTCACGCGGAAGAACGTGCGCGCGGCGCGGATGGCGATCTCGTCCTTCGCGGCGTCGCCGGGGCGGTTGCCGTGGCCGACCAGCGCTCCCGCGAAGCGCATGTGCATGTATTCTGCAGTTAGCTCGAGCGTGCGCAGCAGGGGCCCGCTGCTGGCGTCCTCGCCGGGATCGTCGGAGTTGACGGTGATGACCCAGAGCGCCCGCCCCTTCATCGCCTTCTTGAACTCGAGGCCCGGCACGCGCATCCACGCGCTCCAGTGATCGAGGTAGAGCTTCACCGACGCAGGGAGGCTGTACCAGTACGTGGGCGTCGCGAAGACGAGATCGGTCGCCCACAGGGTGGCGTCGAGGAGCGTCTTGGCGTGGCCGGTCGGGGCGGGGTACTCGCCCTCGCCTTCGTGGCGCACGTCGACGAAGGGCGGCAGGGGGAGATCGCGGAGGCGCAGCCAGCGCGTCTCGGCGCCTTGCGGGACGCCCTCGAGCGCGTGCTTGGCGAGGACCTCGGAGTTGCCCCCCTCGCGGGTGCTGCCGAGCACGATGCTGAAGCGGCGGTTCATCAATACGAGCGTCGCACGAGCGTCCCGCCTTCGCCAGCGGCGTAGACGAGCTCGCCGGCGCCCGCGACGCAGAGGAGATCGCCGGTCGTGTGGCCCTCCTCGACCCGCCAGACGCCGGTGCCGGCGGAGCGGAGGATCGTGCCTGCCGCGCCGACCGCGTAGACGGCCTGGCCGTCGCCGCCCACGGCAAAGAGATCGTGGAGCGTCCCGCTCGCTTCGCGGACCCATCCGTCGCGCGCGCGCCGGACGATCGCGCCGCCTTTGCCGACCGCGTAAACGACGCCGTCTTGCTGGAACGCGGCGAGCAAGTCGGCGCCGACGCCGCTCGACTCCTCGATCCATCCCGCGCGGTCGGGGCGCTGCACGAGGATCGTGCCACTCGCTCCGACGACGTAGACGCCATCGGGGCTGCGCGCGACGCCGTTGAGATCGCGCGTCGTGCCGCTGTCCTCGAGGATCCACCGCTGGCGCGTCAGGTGGAGGACGGCACCGCCTCTGCCCACTGCCCACGCGTCGTCTCCTGCGGCGGTGACGGCGCGGAGCTCGGGGACCGGCGGGGTCGTCTCCGGCATCCACGCCCGCGCGCCGCGCTCGGCCAGAATGGTGCCGCGCTCTCCGACGGCGAAGAGATGGCCGCGCTGCCCGCCGACTCCGTGAATCGCTGGCCAGCGCGAGGGGATCGCGTCGTCGCCATCGTCCTCGGCGCCGCCGAAACGGAGGAGCGCTCCATCACCGGCGACGAGGACCGTGCTGCCGATCGCCGTCGCAGCGCGAAGCGTGCGCGCGCTCGTGGTGAGAGGACGCCACTGCGCGTCGCCATGATTCGCCGGCACCGCCAGCGCCGCGCTCGCGCGATCGTTCGGCGTCGGGAGGCGCGCGGTCACGAGGCCGGTCACCGTCGCCGCGCACAGGACGACCGCCGCGATCGCCAGCGTCGGACGCGCAGGCCCGCCGCGACCGGCCGACCGATGCGACGCCGCGAGCGCCGCGCGGAGCTCTGCGTTCTCCCGCTCGAGGCGACCGACGCGCTCGAGCGCCGCCTCCTCCTCGTCTCGAAACGGAGAGCGCGCCACGAAGGAATCGTAGCACCGCGTCGTGGTAGCGTCGCGCGGTGCTCGGCCACGACGTCGCACCCTCGACCCTCGCGCTGCTCGCCTTGGTCGGCTTCTTCGCCGGGCTCGTCGACGCGATCGCAGGAGGCGGTGGGCTCCTGACCGTGCCGGCGCTCCTCACGGCTGGGCTGCCTCCGCACCTCGCTCTCGGGACCAACAAAGGGCAGGCGTCTTTCGGCGCGGTGTCGTCGTTCGCCTCGTTCTGGTCGCGTGACGCGATCGATCGCCCGCGCGTGCCGCTCGCGTTCGTGTCGGGCTTCGTCGGCTCTCTCGGCGGCGCGGCGATGCTCTTCCTCTTCACACCGGCGCGTCTACGCCCGGTGATTCTCGTGCTCCTCGTGGTCGCCGCGGCGGTGGTCGCGCTTCGGCGAACGACCGAGGCAACGGCGCCGTGGGCGACTCGGCCCCGCCTCGCGCTGGGCATCCTTGCCTTGGGCCTCGGCGCGTACGACGGATTTTTCGGACCGGGCACCGGCTCGATGCTGATCGTAGGGAACGCGCTCCTGTTCGGCGACAACCTCACACGCGCCTCCGGAAACGCGAAGGTGGTGAACCTGGCCTCGAACCTCGCGGCGCTCCTTCTTTTCAGCATCCGCGGCACGGTGATCTGGCAAATCGCCCTGCCGATGGCGGCCGCGAACGCCCTCGGCGCCTTCGTCGGCGTGCGCCTCGCGATCCGCCGCGGTGACCGTTTCGTGCGCGCGGTCGTGCTCCTGGTCGTGCTCGCGCTGGTCGTCAAGCTGGCGATCGACCTGATCCACCGCTGAGGGCTGCGGTTGGCCGGACGATGCGCGATGGCGCCGGTTGCGACTTTGGCCGAGGCCCCTGATACTGCACGCGACCTTCATGACCGGCCTGCCCTCACGCCTCGTCTTCGGCCTCGCCGTCCCCGAGACCAGCTCGGGCCCGGACGCCGGCGTCGGCACGCTCATCCGATGGATCGGCGCGCGCGCGGGGATCGAGCTCGTGCGCTTCCAGGTGCCGTCGTACGAGGCGCTCGCGCGGCAGATGGTCGAAGGGGCGCTGCACGTCGCGTGGCTGCCGCCCATCGTGTTCGTTCGCCTCGAGCACGAGGGCGTCGCCGCGCCGCTCGTCGTGAACCGCCGTCGTCGCACCGGCGTCGGCGGATACCAGTCGGTGCTCGTCGTGCCGATCGCCTCCGACATCGAGTCGCTGGAGGATCTCCGCGGCAAGAGCATCGCGTGGGTCGATCCGCTCAGCGCGAGCGGCTACGTGCTCCCGCGCATCCAGCTCGCCGCGCACGGGATCGATCCGCGCACGGTCTTCGCGGAGGAGCGGTTCTACGGCTCGCACCAGGCGGCCGTCCGCGCGCTCATCGACGGATCGGCCGACGTCGCCGCCACCTTCGCGGGTCTCGACGACGTCGGCGCCGTGTCGCGCGGAGGCTGGACGAACGAGACCGGTGAGTACTCGGCGCTGCGCGTGCTCGCTACGTTTGGCGAGATCCCCGCCGACCTGATCGCCGTGCGCAACGACATCGACCCCGACCTCGGCAAATCGCTGGCCGCCGCGTTCGTCGATGCGTGCTCCGATCCGACGATGGCGCCGCTCGTGAAGCGCACCTTCGGCGTCGAGTCGTTCGCGCCCGACTCGTTCGCGAGCTACGACGGGCTCCGCCGCGCGATCGAGGCCGCCGCCTCACGCGGCCTGATGGATCTCGCGGTCGTGAACTCGACGCGAATGCCGACGCGGCCCCCCGGCGCGCCCACGTAGCGCTCGGCGCTCGCGTTGGTCAGCGTTTCGCGGCGATCGGTCGCTTGCCGCCGTTGCCGATGGCGCGGAGGGCGCGGCAGACGTCGACGTCTTTGCACGGTCCCACCGCGCCGCCGTGGCTCGGCCACGCGAACGGTCCGAGATCGGCGATCTTCTGTCGGACGTCGGGCCCGTGCCACGTCGGCGCCGAGTGGGCGAGCGTCGCCTCGCGATCGGTGGCGCTGCCCGCGAACGGCACGCGAAAGAGCGGAGTCAACCCGACCTTCTGCACCGGTGTCCCGTCGGGCAGCGCGTAGAGCAGCGTCGTCAAGCGGAGCACGCCGGCGCGCGCGTCGTCGTCCACGTATTCCTGCGCGCAGCCCTTGCCGTAGGTCGGCGCGCCGACGTGCGGACCGCGGTGGTACGAGGCGAGCGCGCCGGCGATCATCTCGGCCGCGCTGGCGGTGGAGCCGTCGACGAGCGTGGCGACGGGGCCGGTCCAGCGATCCTGCGCGGGCGGCTCGGGCGCGCGATCGGTCTCGATCGTGCCGTCGCGCCGCTTCATGGGGAAGAGCGGCGCGCCCGGCAAAAAGAGGCCGAGCGCGTCGATCGCGCCGTCGGTCGAGCCGCCGCCGTTTCCGCGGAGATCCAGGACGACGCCCGCGAGCGCGCGCCCATCTCCACGCCCGCGCGCATCGCGAATTGCGCGCGCGAGCTGATCGCCGAGATCGTCGCGGACGTCGCGGATCGTCACGAGCAGCGCGTCGCCGTCGCCGAAGGGGAGGCGCTCGGCGGGGAGCGGCTCGTGCTCACGCGCTTGCGGCGGAGTCTCGTCGGCGGGGCTGAGCTTGACGGTGCGCGGCGACGATTCGCCCTCGCGCACGAGCACCGCGGTCTCTGGCGTGCGGGCTTCGGCTGCCGCGAAGCCGAGCTGATCCAGCTGCTCGAGCGGCAACCCCGCGATCGGCACGCCCGCGACGGCGAGGAGGACGTCGCCCTTGGCGAGCGGCTCTGCGGCACCTTCTTTTACGCGAAACCCGAGCGCGGTGAACTCGCCGGACTGCCAGAGGCGGCTCGGCGGCCTTGCGGAGAGCTCCACCTCGTAGACGCTGGCCTCCTCGTCGAACGGTGCCCACGCTCCGTGCGGATCGACCAGCGGCACGTACGCGCGCACGGCGGCGGCGAGGATGACCTTCGACCACCCCTCCGCGTCGAGGCCAGGAAAAAAGCGCTCGCGCGCGGCGTCGGCGTACGTCTTTCCGGCCGCGCCCAGCATGCGCTCGACGGCGGCAGCGCGCCTCCCGAGCGACGCCGCCAGCTCACGGGCGACGATACGCGTCGTGCCCGTTACGACGAGAGGAGCACGGAGCGCGTCGGCCTCCTCTGGGCCCGCAGGACCTGCACGCGCGGTGTCGAACACGCCACGCAGCTCGCCGACCCACGGCACGAGCGCTTCGGCGATCGCGCGCGCGGCCTCGCAGTCGTCGAGGCGCCGCCCTTCGATCTCACCAATGAGCTCCGTCGCGTGCTTCTCGATCGTCGTGTTCGTCGGCGCGTCGGAGGAGAGGGCCCAAAGCTCGTGGGGATCGAGCCAATCGGCAGTCGACTCGGAGAACGCGCGCGTCGCGACGGCGTCGGGCTCGTACGCCAACCCCGCGCGGACCTGCTCCACGATGCGACGCGCCTCGCCACATGCCAGCGCCGTCGGTTCTCCGGATGGAAGCCGGAACGAGTACGAGCGCGTGTCCTCATCGGGCTCGTCGGCCGGCGCCGGGGCTGCGGACGGGACCGCGGCGGCGAGCGGTACGGGCGGCGGCGCCGCGACGCGCGTGGCGATCCAGAGCCCGCCGAGCGCGGCAGCGCCCACCGAGAGCCAGGCAAGGTTTCGCCCCATCCGATCGCTCATACGGACGAAGAAGCGTAGCAGCCCGGGTGGGCGGGGGGCAGTTTCTGCGCGGTGCGGGGCGGATCAGCCCGCTTGGGCGAGCTCGCGAACGGGCCCGAGCGTCGATCGAAGCTTCCCGTAGGCCCGCTCCTCGAGCTGACGAACACGCTCCTTGCTGACGCCGAGGCGCACCCCGAGCTCCTGAAGCGTCGCGGGGTCCTCTGCCATGATGCGCTCCTCGACGATGAGCCGCTCGCGCGCGTTGAGGACGCCCAGCGCCGCGCTCACGGCCGCCTGTGCGCGCGCCGTGGCTTCCTTGCCGCCGACCTCTTCCTCCGGGCTCTGTCCGGCCGCGACGAGTCGCTCGCCGACCGCCGGCGCGCCGTTCGTGTTCGCGTCGAGGCTGGTCTCGCGCGCGGCGAGGATCGGCAAGAGCTGCTGCACGCGTTCGATGCTGAGGCCCGACTCCTTTGCCAGCGTCTCGGCGCTCGTGTCTTGCGACGTTCGGTAGAGGCGCAGCGCGCGCCGCTCATTCTTCGTGGTGCCGAGCCGCACGACGCGGTAGGCGCGGACGACGAACTCGCGGATCTCCGCGCGGATCCAGTACGCGGCGTAGGTCGCGAGGCGGCACTCCTTCGAGAGATCGAATTTCGCGGCGGCGCGAAGAAGCCCGAGGTTGCCTTGTTGGACGATGTCCTCGAGCGGAACGCCCCAGCGCCGGTACTCGAGCGCGATCGACACCACGAACGGCAGGCACCCTCGCACGAGCGCGTCTCCGGCCTTCTTGTCCCCCTTGCTCCAGCGTCGCGCCAGCTCCCGCTCGTCCTCGCGCGAGAGCGGCGCGATATGGGAGAGCGACCCGCGGTATGCACGTAGCGAGGCCACCTCGTCGTACGAGCCCATGGCAAACCTCCACGCTCTCCCGCAACGACTCCGGCGTCACGCCGGCATCGGGAGCAGCTACGAGCGCCTATTGCATCGGCGATGCCACGCGAAAAAGAGGCTGGAAATCGCAGCAGGCGCCCCTAATGGCCTCCGAAGCGCGCAACCACGTCGACCTCTCGGTGGGGCCGCCGCAACATTTTCGCGAAGCGCGTTTTTCTTCCGCGCGGGAGGCGCTCCGACCGGATCAGAGGTCGATGACGAGCCCCTCGAACGCGGCGCTGCTGTTCGGGAAGAGCTCGCGCGTCTTCCGCTCCTTCTCGCGCACCTGGTCGTCGCTCTGCAGTGGGTCGTGGTGAAACAAGATGAGCTGCTTCGCCTTCGCGGCGGCCGCGAGCTTCACCGCTTCGGTGTACGTGCTGTGGCCCCAGCCGACCTTCGAGCCGCCGGTCCCGGCGATGCCCTTGTACTCGTCGGGCGTGTACTGCGCGTCGTAGACGAGGACGTCGACGTCCTTCGCGAGGTTCAAGAGGCCCGGATCGATCTTGTCGGGGTAGTGCTCGGTGTCCGTCGCGTAGACGAAGCTCTTGCCGCCGAACTCGACGCGGTACGCCCAGACGCCGTTCGGGTGGTTGCCGCGCGCGGTCGTGATCGAGATCTTCGGTGACTTGCCGTCGTCGAGGCGGAGCGCCTGCCCCTCGTGGAGATCGTGAAAATTCATCTTGGCGCCCATGTCCGTCAGGTGGACCGGGAAATTCGGATGATCCATCTGCCCGGCCAGCGTCTCCTCGAGCGTGCGCGAGACGTTGTTGCCGCCGTAGAGGTGGATGCGGTTTCCCGAGACGAACGCCGGATCGAAGAACGGAAAGCCCTGGATGTGATCCCAGTGGACGTGGCTGAAAAAGATGTGCGCCTCGAGCGGCATCTGCTGCACGAGCTGCTTGCCGAGGAGGCGCAGGCCGGTGCCGCCGTCGAAGATGAGGAGCTTGTCCCCCGCGCGGACCTCGACGCAGCTCGTGTTTCCGCCGAAGTGGACTGTGTCGGGTCCCGGAGTCGGGATGCTTCCGCGCACGCCCCAGAACTGGATCCGCATCGTTTTTCCGTCTTATCAGACCCGGGCGCCGATGGGCTAGTGTGGGGCCCATGCGTAGGACGGCGGCGGTCGTGGTCCTGGGGTGTGTGATTCGCCGGAACCCCGAGTCCAGGCTCGTCGGCGCGGCCGCCCGACGGGCCGCAGCGGGCGCGCGCGCGTATTTTTCGGCCCTGGAACGCGGTGAGGGCGAGATCAGGGTCGTGGTGTCCGGTGGCTCGGTCTGGAGTGGCCTGACGGAGGCGGACGGGCTGGCCGAGGAGCTGATCTGCCTGGGTGTCCCACCTGGCTCCATCCTCCGGGAGCGGCGAAGCGCCTCGACGCGTCAGAACGCCCGTCTCTCGGCGAGGCTCCTCCGCGAGCTCGGCGCCGACGAGGTCCTCCTCTCGACGTGCGCGTGGCACATGCAACGCGCGGCGGCGCTCTTTGCTCGCCAGGGGTTGCGCGTCGTTCCGGTGCCGGCCGACGAGGCTCCGACGTCGCTCGTGCGGCGCGTCTACCGATGGGGGCGCGAGCGCGTCGCGTCGATCCTCCCGGTCGCGTTCGTCGTGGCGCTGTCGGCGTGTCCGAAGCCGACGGGGTCTTCGCTGGCCGCAGACGCGAGCGTCGATGGCGGCGCTCCCCTCGAGGGGCTGGAGCTCTCGGTCCTCGCGCGCGCCGCGGATCAAAGGCGCGCGAAGGATGTCGCAGAGCTCGCGCGTACGAGCCACGATCCCAAGATGCGACGGAGCGCGGTTCGTGCCCTCGCGCGCATCGCCGACGACGCGAGCGCCGAGCTGCTCGCGCGCGCGCTGGTCGACGAGGACGAGGAGGTCGCCGCGTGGGCGGCGTACGGTCTTGGTCGCACATGCAAGGGGCGCGAAGAAGCGCACGTCCGCGCCCTCGTGGCGCGCGCGACGGGCCTCGTGGACGGTGACGCCGGTGCCGCCGACGCCGGCGCGCGCGGGAGCGTCGAGATCGATCTGCGAACGGCGATCGCGCGCGCAGTCGGGCGATGCGGCGCGCCGTCGTCGGAGCCCGTCCTCGCCGCGTGGGTGCGCGCGCAAGGGAGCTGGGCCGATCGCGCGGCGTTCGCCCTCGGCGATCTCGCGGCAAAGCGTGGCGCGCTCGCCGCGGAGACGATGACGTCGCTCCTCGAGGCCGCCGAGGGCAAGCACGGCGCACCGCTCGAGGTCGCGATCTATCCGCTCGGGCGCATGGAGCACGTGAACGAAGCGTTCGTGGCGCGCGCAATCGACGCGGCGCGTGCTCTCCTGGCGCGCCCAGGGCCGCCGCGCATCTTCGCGGTGCGCGCGCTCGGACGAACGGGCAAAGACGCGGCGCCGGAGCTCGTGAAGGTCGTCACCGATCGCGCCTTCACGCTGGCCGAGCGCGAAGAAGCGGCGCGCGCGTTGGGCCTCCTCGGCGACGCGGGCCAAGCCGGCATCGCCGACGCGCTCGGTCGGCTCGTGCCGGACAGAGATCCGTTCGCGATCGGCGCGCTCGGCGCGGGAGAATACGGGGTCCTGTCCGCGCTCGCCGGGGCGCTCGCCGAAGGTCCCGCCAAGAAGGGAGAGCCTGCGCTGGTGGCCCTCGCGCACCTCGAAGCTCCGGGGACCGCCCCTGAGCCGCTCGCGCGAAGGCTCGCGGAGCTACGATGCACCGCGGCGCTCGCCCTCGCGCGCGCGGCGTTCGACGCCGACGTCCTCAAGAAATGCGACGCCGAGGGCAGCGAGGCGTGGGAGAAGGCGCGTCTCGCGGCGCTCGTGCGAAGGCCGCTCATCGGCGAGCGTCGCGCGGCATGGAAGGTCCTCGCGCGTACCAAGAATCTGCGCGTGCGCGAGGACGCGGTGGATGCGTTCTCGCTCCACGGCGAGCTCGGAGACGTCGGGCGCGCGGCGCTCGCGGAGGCGCTCGCTTCGAAGATGGCCGGGCTCGTCGCGACGGCGGCTGCGGTCGTGCAGGCCCACCCCGATCGCGTGATGACGCTGGCCGAGAGCGAGAAGCGCGCGGCGCTCGATCCGCGCGCGCCGCCCCCCACGGCGAACCCAGCGCGCGACGTCGACCCTGCGATCGCTCGCGCGCTGAAGGACGCGCTGGCGTTCAAGTGGCCCGAGGATCTCGTAGAGACGCGCGCGAACCTCCTCGACGCCGCCGTCGCCGTTCGCATCCCCGGCGCGCGCGAGGCCGCGGCGCTCGCGTGCAAGGACGTCAACGTGACGATGCGCGACCGCGCGGTCAAAGCGCTCCGCGCGCTCGGTGACGACGCGCCCGTATGCGGACCGCCCGAGCCCGCAGGCGCCGCGGCCCCCGAGCTCGCTCGTCTCGTCACGCGCCCGACGAAGATCGTCTTCCAGACCGACGCCGGCGAGCTCGCGATCGTCGTCGAGCCGGACCTCGCGCCCGTGACGGCGACCCACCTCGTCGAGCTCTCGCGCGCGGGCTTTTTCAAGGGCATCGTCGTTCACCGTGTGGTGCACGGGTTCGTCGTGCAGCTCGGCGATCCTGGCGGCGACGGTTACGGAGGCGCCGGCACGCTCCTTCGCGACGAGACGTCGCCCGTCGCGTTCGGTCCGCTCGACGTCGGCATCGCGCTCGCGGGCCGCGACACCGGCTCGAGCCAAATTTTCGTCACCCTCGCGCGCTACCCTCACCTCGACGGCGAGTTCGCCCGCGTCGGCCGCGCGGAGGGAGACTGGTCCGCGGTGGCGCAAGGCGACGTCGTGCGCGACGTGCGCGTCGTCGAGTAGTTTGGCGCCGGGTTAGGCTAGTCTCGACGGGCCATGCTCCTCACGATCGACGTCGGAAACACGAACATCGTCTATGGCCTGTTCGACGGCGAGCGGCTGCTCCACCAGTTTCGCGTCGAGAGCAGCCGTGGCAAGACCGCCGACGAGTACTCGGTGGTTATCCGCCAGCTCCTCGCGATGCATGACATCGGACCGGGCGACGTCCACGCCGCGATTCTCGCGAGCGTCGTGCCTGCGCTCACCGAGCCGATGGTCGAGCTCGTCACCCGCGCGTTCGGCAAAGAGGCGATGGTCGTCGGCCCCGGAATCCGCACCGGGATGTCGATCCTCTACGAGAACCCGCGCGAGGTCGGCGCCGATCGCATCGTCAACGCGGTCGCCGCGTTCGAGAAGGTGAAGGGCGGCGTCATCGTCGTCGACTTCGGCACCGCGACCACGTTCGACTGCGTCACGCCGAAGGGCGAATACCTTGGCGGCGTCATCGCGCCGGGCATCCAAATCAGCGCCGATGCGCTCTTCACGCGCGCCGCGAAGCTCCCGCGCGTCGAGATCGCGCGACCGGCCAAGGTCGTCGGTCGCAACACGCTCCACTCGATGCAGTCGGGCATCGTGTACGGGTACGTCGGCCTCGTCGACGGCCTCGTCGATCGTCTCAAAGAGGAGCTCGGCTATCCGTGCGCGGTCATCGCCACCGGCGGTCTCGCGCGGCTGATCGCCCCGATGTCCAAGACCATCGAAGAGGTCGAGGACGAGCTCACGCTGGTCGGCCTGCGGATCCTGTACGAGCGCAACCAGGTCTGATGGGGCAGATGCCGCGCGCGGCTTGGCTCCGCATCGTCGTGCCCGCCGCGTCGCTGCTCGTCGCGATCGCCGTGGGGGTCGCGTGGGGAACCGAGCCGGTCTCCATCGCGCGCGCGTGGGGCGATCCGGAGTCGCTCGATCGCATCATCCTCGTGGGCGTCCGCTTGCCGCGCGTCCTCCTCGGCGCGGTGGCCGGCGGCGGCCTCGCGATCGCAGGTGCGGCGTTCCAGGCGGTGCTGCGCAATCCCCTCGCGGAGCCGTACGTCCTCGGCGTGTCCGGCGGCGCCGCGCTCGGCGCGACGTGCGCGCTCCTCCTCGGCGTCGCCGGCACGACGCTGCTCGGCGCATCGATCGTCCCGCTCGCGGCGCTCGGCGGTGGCATGGCGGCGACGGCGTTCGTGTACGCCCTGGCGCGCGCGAGCCGTGGAGCGGCCTCGACGAGCATGCTCCTCGCCGGCGTCGTCGTGAACGCCATCGCCTCGGCGGCGATCACGTTCCTCAAGACGCTCGTCTCCGCGAGCAAGGCGCAGGAGCTCCTCTTCTGGCTCATGGGCTTCCTCGACGTGCCGTCGCGGGCGTCGCTCGCGATGGTGACGTTCTACGTCGCGATCGGCGGCGCGATGCTCCTTCGCGACGCGGGGCGCCTCAACCTCCTCGCGCTCGGCGACGAGCAGGCATCGCACCTCGGCGTCGACGTTCGCGCGCTCGAGCGTCGCGTCTTCATCGCGTGCTCGCTCGTGACCGGCGCGATCGTCAGCGTCACCGGCCTCATCGGCTTCATCGGCCTCATCGTCCCCCACGCCCTGCGCCGCCTCTTCGGGCCCGACAACCGCGCGCTCCTCCCCGCGTCGCTCCTCTTGGGCGGCGCGGTCCTCGTCGTGTGCGATCTGGCGAGCCGCATGCTCTTCCGGTGGCTCCACACCGAGCCACCCGTCGGCGCCGTCACCGCGCTCCTCGGCGGCCCGCTCTTTTTGGCTCTTTTGCGCCGAAAATAAGGGGTCCGTCGAAGGCGGGGCCGTTGGCTCTCGACTAAAACGAGGCGCCGACGACCGCGGTGGCGCCGCCGCGAGCCGGCGCGACGTCGAAGGTCCAGCCTCGCGCAGAGGTCTTTTGTGGCGCCGCGGGGCGGAGGAGCAGCATCGTGACGCCGACTCCGACCGCGACAACGCCCACCCCGAGCGAGACCAGCGCTGCGGTGTACTTTGCTTGTACGGCGTCCACCTCGGGCTGCCTGCAGTTGGGCGCGCACACGTCGCGCAGCGTGCGCGCGTCGCCGTTGCCCTTCAGATCGAAGAATAGAGCCGCGCCGAGGGCCACCGCGCCGACGCCAACGAGGACGATCGGGAAGACGGGCGAGCTCGGCGTCTCGGGCGGAGTGTCGCGCGCGGCCGTCGCGTCGGTGCGCGCGTCCCGGGCGGAGGCGGGCGTGGCCGTGCCCGGCGCCGGCGCGAAGGTGACGTTGAGCGGGCGGTTGCGCTCGCCTTCGCGCACGAGCACTTGCTCTTCGACCGGCGGCTTTCCGCGCGTCTCGTACCGGAGCTTGTGGGGTCCCGGGTCGACGGCGATGGGCTTTCCGTCGAGGCGCTCGGCGACGACGACGCCGTCCAGGGTGACGCGCACGTCGATCACATCGTGGCCGCCGGTGTCGCGCGCGGCGACCACGACGGACGGCAAGCTCGCGCTCACCTCCCCCATCCACTGCGCGCAATCTTGCCGAACGATGACCGGGCACTCGGGTCGCGAGCACACGACGAGCTGCTCCTTCGCGGCGCGCAGCTTGGCATCCATCCGGAGCTGCTGCGCCTTCTCGTACGCGGCGACGCAGGCATCCTTCTGGTCCCGCTTCTCGTCGGCGCGCGCGATCGGGCTCGCGACGACGATGGCGACGGCGAGCGCAGCGGAGGCGCGGAGGCGTGACGAGATCATCCTGCCGAGGTCACAGGCATTTGGGGTTGACGTGCTTGATGCCCTTTTCCCAGTAGACGCAGTCGGTCGGCGTTGCCGGAGCCGGCGTCGGCGCAACGGGCGTCGGCGTGGCGGCGGACGAGGGGGGCTTCGGCGGCGGACGAACCGGCGGCCGCGTGCGACCGGTGGCCGTCGCGCTCGGCGTCGCGCTCGCCACGACCGGCACCGACGGATCGATCGGCGCGATCGCGGAGGGCACGGTCGACGTGTCCGACGGCAGGTTGGGAGGGGGGGCGAGCGGGAGCACCGCCGTCGGCGCGGTCTCCGAGGTGGGGGTCGCCGCGACGGGCGGCGTGGCCCCGCGGCTCTTCTTCAGCACGATCGCGCCCGCCACCAAGACGACGACGAGCAGCGTGGCGGCGACGGCCCCCAGGACGGCGGCGAGCGTTCGTGGCGGAGCGGGCGGGCGCGTGTGGGGCGGCCCCGCCACAGAGATGCTCGAGAGCTGGCTGTCGCCCGGCATCGGCGCCCCGGAGCTCGACGCCGGAATCGGCGGCCTGTCCACGCGCGTGCGCTCGATCTCCTGGATGCCCGACGCGCCGCCGCCCAACGTGCCGAGCTCCTTCGATAGGTTCATCGAGGCGCTGCTCTCGATCTCGGCGACGAGCGTGGCGCGCTGCCCGAGGACGTCCGCCGCGATCGACTCGACCCACTCGCCGACCTCGAACGGCGTCGCCGGCGGAATGCACCGCTCGAGGGCGACGGCCATGTCGCGCGCGGTCTCGAAGCGCTGCGCCGGCTCCGCGGAGAGCGCGCGCAGCGTCAGCTCGTCGAGCTGCTTGTAGAGCGTGTACGTGTCGCCGTTCAGCGTGGTGCCGTCGTTCGGCATGAGGAATCGGCTCGGCGGCATCGTCACGCCCCCGAGCACCTTCGCGAGCAGCGCCCCCTCGTTGTCGGCGGTGAAGAGGCGCTCGCCGGTCAGGAGCTCCCATAGAACGACGCCCGCCGCGTAGATGTCGCACTGCCGGCTCACCTCGCCGCCGCGCAGCTGCTCCGGCGGCATGTACGAGAGCTTGCCCTTGATCTGCCCGTCGCGCGTCTCTTGCGTTCGCCCCGCCGCCTTCGCGACGCCGAAATCGAGCACGCGCGCGACGCCGTCGGTGCCCACCAGCACGTTCTGCGGCGACACGTCGCGGTGCACGATGCCGAGGGGAGCCCCGCGCTCGCTCTTCGCCTCGTGCGCCGCGTGGAGCCCGTGTAGCACCGACGACATGATCGCGGAGACGACGCGCTGTGGGATCTTCTCGCGCCGCTCGCGCGTCGCACGGTAAAGGCGCGAGAGCGAGTCGCCCGGGACGTACTCCATGACGAGGAAGAGCTCGCCGCTCGTGGCCACGACGTCGAGCGTCGGCACGACGTTCGGGTGCCGAATGCGCGCGGCGAGGCGCGCCTCGTCGAGGAACATCGACACGAACTCGGGATCCTGCGCGAACTGCGCGTGGAGGCGCTTGATGGCCACCGTCCGGGAGAACCCCACCGGACCCATCAGGCGCCCGAGGTGCACCGTGGCCATGCCCCCGGAAGCAATGCTTCCGTAGAGCGCATACCGACCCACGACGCGCGCCGGCACGTTGGTCTCTACGCCGAGTCCCACTTCCTCATAGGATAACCAAAAAAAAGAGGCGACGGCCCGTTTCCGGCCTCGCCTCTCCCTCCGTCGCATCCCGAACCGTGCGCATTTGCGCACGTGGGACGCTCAGCGTTCGTTGCCTACAGGCTCACTTCGCCGCCGCGAGCGCCTGCTGCTGCTGCTGGAGCATCTGCGAGATGGCGCGCGAGCGCTCGATCGCGAACTGCTTCACCTCGCGCACCGGCGACGTCGCCAGCTTGTTGAGGAGCGCGGTGATCTTCGGCATGTCACGCGACTGGAAGAGCGCCTCGAAGTAGTTGTGCGCGAGGCGAACGTCGCGCTGCATGACGGCCTCGTGCGGTGCGAGCGTCTTGATGACCTCGTCGAGCTTGCCGCTCTGGCCGTAGAGCGCCGACAAGCAGAGGAGCGCGAGCGGATCGGTCGGCGCGCGGTCGACGGCCTTCTTGGCGAACGTGATCGCCTTGTCGCGCGTCTTCTCGTCGTTCGCGAAGAAGCCCTGCAGCGCCACGTACGGCGCCGCGGTCTTCGCGTTGACCGGCGCGCTCGCGAGCTCCTCGATCAGCTTCACCGCAGCGTCCTCGTTGACCTGCTCCTTGAAGAAGTTGGTCAGGTACGCCCACGCGTCGACGCTGTTCGGCTCGATCTGGATCGCGCGCTCGACACACTCGCGCTCCTGCTTCGCGTCCTTCTTCGCCTTGAAGAGCTTCGCGAGGTGGAGCGACGGGAACGGGTTCTCCTTGAGGAGGTTCTGCGCGCCCTTGAGCGTCGCCTCCGCCTTGTCGAGCTTCTCTTGATTGAGCTGCGTGACGCCGAGCGCGAGCCAGTCCTCGCCGTCGCCGCCGAGCGCGACGATCTTGGCGAGCACGCCCTCCGCCTTCGCCCAGCGCTGGTACTTCATCAGCTCCTGCGCGAAGACGCGGCCGCGGCCGAGATCGTCTTGGCCGTCGGTCCAGTGCTTCTCGAGACCGGCGAGGAGATCCTCGAGGCCGATCGCGATCGGCCGACCCTGATCGTCTTGCACCTGGATCGCGGGGCCGTTGAAGCCGAGGAGCTTCCACACTTCGTCGACCTGGATCGCGACGGGGCCGTTCACGATCTCCTTCTCGATCGGCGCGCCGTTGGGGCCGAGCGGGATGAGCACCATCGCGTTGCTCGGCACGCCGTTGGGGAACGACGTGATCGGCGCGAGGATCGCCGCGCCGCCGGTGAGGGTGATGCCAGGCCCGCCCGCGCCGCTCGGAGCTTGCTGGGGAGGGGCGTTCTTCGGATCGGGGGTGGTCATGCTCATGGGGGCGGGGAAGCTAGCACGAGCAAAGTGGCCGCGACACCGCCCCCCGGACAAAAAAGGCACGCGGGACGTGGTGCTTTAGAGCTAAAGCACCCGTCCCGCGGATGAAAACGGAGCGCCGAGGGGCGGCTACTTTTTCAGATCTTCGTGCTCGAGCTTGTCGAGCTCGCTCTTGTAGTTCGTCTTCGAGATGACGCCGGCCGAGCGCTGGAGGTCCTCGTCGTCGGTCGGCGAGTCGAGGTCCGGCTCGTCGGGCTCGTCGATGGACGCCGTCGCGTTGCCGCCTGCGGGATCGGCGGAGGCTACGGCGGGGGCGGTGGTCGAGGCGGCGGTCGTCCCCGAAGCGCTCGCGGTGGGAGCGGTGCCTTCGCTCTTCTTGTCGGGGCAGCCGGCGAGGAAGGCGACGAGCGCGGGGACGAAGAGAGCCCAAGACGGATGACGTGTGACGCGAATCATTTCGCACCTCCTGCGGTCGCCGAGGTGGGAGGCATGGGGGTCGGCGTCGGCGCGGCGCCTCCCGTGAGCGTGACCTCCACGTCCACCGGCTCCGACCACTGCTGGATGTCCTTGCCCTTCGCGCTCTTGCCCATCGTGATCGCGTGACCGACGAAGTGCGCCTTACCGGCGTGGAACTTCGCCCAATGCGGATCGTTCGCGGGGATCGTGCACTCGGGCGTCGTTCCCCACTCCTTGCCGTTGCGGCTCGACCACGAGTGGCCGGACTGCCTCAGGGAGCAGGCGTACCGCGCCGCGTCTTTGTAGGGCGTGAACTTGAACGTGAGCGGAGCGCCGATCGGCGCGGAGGCTCCGGCGGCCGGCGAGGCGAGCATCGGAGCGCCGGGAACCGCCGGCGCCTTGGCGACGAGCTCGGGCAGCGCCGTGAAGTAGGCGTCGTCGAGCTTCTTGAGGAGGGCGTCGGTGCGCGCGACGGCCGCCGCGTCTTTCTCGTCGTCGGCGAGCTCGCGGATTCGGAGCGTCGCGTACGCGCGGCGCCAATGATCGCTCGCGAGCTTGCCCATCTCCGGCGTCC
The DNA here is from genome assembly GCA_038231275.1 of Polyangiales bacterium. Classification (GTDB taxonomy): domain Bacteria; phylum Myxococcota_A; class Polyangia; order Polyangiales; family Polyangiaceae; genus JANYHK01. The sequence continues at coordinate 227,976 of JBBRLQ010000001.1, read as the reverse complement.
AAACGTGGTGCGCCGTGATCGACTTCTGCTTCTTGCGCGTCTCGCGGACGTACTGCCGGCGGAACGCCTTCTGCTCCGGCGTCTCCGCTTTCTTCCCGGCGTCCGCCGACTGCGGCGCGCCGCTCGCCGACGAGGGCGGCGTTGCCGAGGGCGTAGGCCCCGCGCTCGCCGCACCGGAGGCGATCCACACCAGGGCTCCGAGCCCGATCGAATGAAGTCTCATGACGTCTCTCTCTCCCGACGCGATGCGCGTCTCTCGCCCTAGATCAGAAAATCTTCTTCACCGTGTTCCAGATCGACTTGCCCACCTCGGCGACCTTCTCTTCGACCTTGCCGGCGAACGACGGGTGCGGCGCGGGCGGGGTCTCGCTCTCCTTCGCGGCCTGGGCGGCGGACTCTTCGATGGGCTGCGTGTTCTCGGTGACGACGGACGCGGCGATCGTCTCCTGCGTGATCTCACCGAAGCCGTCGACCTGCGCGAGCGTCAGCGGGCCCGCGATGCCGTCGACGTCGAGTCCCTTGGAAGACTGGAGGTCGCGGACGGCCTTCTCGGTGCCGGCGCCGAAGATCCCGTCGGCCGCGAGGCCAAGGCCGGTCTGGAGCTTCTTCACGGTCTCGCCGCGGTTGCCCTTCTGGAGAAGCACGAGCTCGTGGAGACCCATGGCCGTGAAGGTGTCGGGACCGGCGATGCCGTCGACCTCAAGGCTGTTGTCGGCCTGGTACTTTCGCAGCGCCTCGTCGGTCGCCGCGCCGAAGATGCCGTCCGCGGTCACGCCGAGACGGCCTTGGAGAATTCGGACGGGCTCGCCGGAGAGTCCTTTTCGTAGCATCGACATGAGTTCACCTCGGGGAAAGGGGAGCGGGGCACCAAGTCCTACCTCATTCTCCCTCGCGCCGGTCCATTGGACGTCAGGGGCCGGTCTTGAAGAGCGCGCTCACGAGGACGCTGCGGCCCGGGAGCGGGTAGTCGTAGACGTCGCCGATCGGCGCGCGCACCGTGCCTGCGAAGCCGGTGTACGTCACCGTTCGAAGATCGAAGAGGTTTCGCACGTCGAGCGCGAGGCGCAGGCCCTTGGCGCCTGGAACGTCGAGGCGTACGCCCGCAGAGTGGAGCGCGCGCGTCGGCACCTCCACGCGCCCCGTCAGATCCGCGAAGACGCCGGCGATGACGTCGACTCCATACCGAACGCGCGCCGGGCCGAGTGAGTACGCGAGATCGAACACGGCGTCGTGCTCCGGGCGTCCGGGGAGCGGAGGTCTCTCGCACGCGCCGGCGATGTCGGTCGCGACGCACGCGTCCTCGTTCGCTGTCGCGAGTCCCGTGTAAGATGCACGTAATTCGAAGCCAAATCCTCGGCCTTCCACGAGCGCTTCGGCGCCGGCGATGCGCGCGCGGCCGATGTTCTCGGTGCGTGCGACGCCGATGCCTTGCTGGACGAAGACGATCAGATCGTCCGCCCACGAGACGAAGCCGGCGGCCTCCGCGCGAAGGGACACCTCGCCGAAGCGCTTCTGCGTGCGCGCGCCGAAGTCGACGGTCCACGCCGACTCGGGCCTCAGGGCGGGGTTACCGAGGAAGACGCCGTGATCGCCGAAGCGCTCCACGAAGGACGGCGCGCGCGCGAGGACGCCGCCGTGCGACGCGAACGCGATCGGCCCGAGGACGAGCTCACCGCCGACGTGCGCGGTAGGACGGAGCGACTCCTTCGATCCGCCTCCGCGATCGCTCCACGCGTCGAGCCTTCCGCTCGCGGTCGCGGTGAGCGCCTCCGTCGCGCGCCACTCCACGTCCGACGCGAGCCCCACCGACGCGCGCGTCGCACCGGGTGGCGCCGGTGCACCACGCCACTCTCCCGGCGAGAAGCGCTCTCCTGTCGCGTCGACGCGCGCGTCGAGCGTGACCGGCGCGATTGGACGCCCGCGCCATCCTGCCGCACCGCCCGCCGCCGCGATCCCGTCGGACGTTCGCGTCGGCTCGCCCGGGGTGAGCGGCGTGTCGGTCACGCGAAGCCCCTCGTGCCGTCCCCACCCGCGCGTGATCCACGCGCCCCGCTCGGAAGGAACCGCGAGCTCGACGGCCGCGAGCTCGCGATCGGTCGCGAGCGTCTGGTTCGGCGTCAGGTGCGTGAGCGGTCCGGGCACGTGCTGCCGTCGCGCTTGCGCGAGCGTCGTGACGGTGAGATGTCCAGAGCTGCCATCGGCGAAGCGAATCGGCCTCGTCCACGCCACGAGCCCGCTCACCGCCGCGTGCCCCGCGTTCTCGCGCGTGCGGTCCGTTCCGGTGGGCGTGTCGTAATAGGAAAAGTCATCGTCCGATCGCGACATACTGAGCGCCGTCGCTATGCGCGTCCCCTCGTCACCGAGCGCACGCACGTCACCGATGCGCATTCGGCGCGCACCGAACGACCCAGCCGCGGCCCACACCTCGGTCCGATCCGGACCCGTCGCGGTCGGCGGCTCGAGCACGAGCGTCCCACCGAGCGAGCCGGGACCGAGCGCCGCTGGGGAAAACGATCGGAAGACGCGGACCCGTGCCCCCGGCCACAAAGGTAACGTCGCGAGATCGAGCGAGGGATCGGCCCCTCCGGTCAGCGGAACCCCTGCGAGCAGCACCGCCACCTGGGTCGAGCTGGACCCACGGACGGACAATGTGGAAAACCCGTCGTCGGCCCCGAGGCGGCGAACATGCACGCCGGGTAACGGTTCGACCAGGCTCGCGGCGTTAGTAACTTCACGGGGAGAGTCCTCGAGCTTGGCCCTCGAGCTGAATCCGCCGGCCTGGGAGCCTCGGATCGTGATTTCTTCCGTGTCGTCGGCGCGCGCGATCGACATTTGCATAGGCCCCAGGAGGGCAAGGAGAAGCGCGCGACGGTCCATTTCGAAAAAGGTCGTTTCTGAGGGAGCGGAACCGGACGGCACGTTACCGCGTATCGTCCATCGAGCGTGGCTATCGCAGCGATAGCCCGCACCACTCCCCGACGACCTTGCCGGCGCGCGCGGGGGACGCATAGTTTAATGAACCGTTCGATGGCCAATCCCGATCTCGACATCCACGCGGAGTTGCGGCTCATTCCGCCGTTCGCCGACCTCTCGAAAGAGGCGTTCGGAGAGCTGGCGAGCGCAGCCCAACAGAAGCGCGTCCACGCAGGGACCACGCTCGTGGAGCAAGGCGTCGCCTCACAAGCGATGATTCTGCTCTTCCGTGGCGCCGGAAAGGTCACGCGGACGACGGTCGGCGGCGGCGGCGAAGCGCAAGTCGTGGTCGACGTGATGCGCGCGCCGTGCGTCGTGGGGGACGTCTCCGTCCTCGACGGGCAAGTCGCGACCGCGACCGTCACGACGCTCCGCTCCTCGCACCTCGCGACGATCGATCGGCGCATCGTGCATCGCATCGCCACCTCTCACCCGACGTTCGCGCGCGCCATCCTCGCGCGCGCCGCGCAGGATCTCCGCGCGCATACGCGTCGCATCGACGAGATCGTCGGCGGACCGGTGGACGAGCGCATCAAGCACCTGCTCGACAGCCTCGCCGAGCACCACGGTACGCCGCTCGGTCAGGGGCGCTTCATCGCCATCCCGCTGCGCCGCCGCGATCTCGCGTGCATGGTCAACGCGACGACGGAGACCGTGAGCCGCCTCCTCGCGAAGTTCGAGCGCGAAGGTCTCGCGCGGAGCACCCGCGACGGCATCTGGTGGCGCGCTACGTCGCGTGAAGCTCCTGCGTCGGGAAGCAGCATGCGCGTGGCCGCGGTGCCGATCTCCAGCAGCTCGCCCAGCTCGAGCAGCTCACCTAGCTTGAGCAGCTTGCCGAGCTCGAGCAGTTTGCCCAGCGTCGGCGCCATCGATACGCCGGTGCCGCCGAGCTCCGCGGGCGTGCGTCTGCCGCGCGTCTAGCGCGTCCCTAGGAGCCTAGCGGCCGAGCTCTCCTGCAACGTCAAACCAATAATTGCAGCGCGGCGCGGGCTTCGGTACGAGTTCCACATGGATCTCGCACGCACGCTGACCGCCGCCGCGCTCGTCGGAGGCGTCGTCTTCTCTTCGGGCGCCGCGCGCGCGGACGACACGATCAAGAGTCCCGGCGATCACCCGTCGTACAAGGTCGAGATCGAGCCGCATCTGCTGTTCGGCTGGGGCGACATCTACGCCGCGAACGGCTACGGCGTCGGCGCCCGCTTCGCGATCCCGATCATCGAGAACGGCTTCATCCCGTCGATCAACAACAGCGTCGCCATCGGCTTCGGCGTCGACTTGCTGCACTACGACGGCTGCTATTTCAGGGCCGCCAACTGCAGCGCGAATTTTCTCCAGTTCCCCGTCGTCATGCAGTGGAACTTCTTCGTCGCGCAAAAGTGGAGCGTCTTCGGCGAGCCCGGGCTCTTCCTCTACAAGGGCTTCTTCGACAGCATTTGCAACAACGTCCCCGGCTGCAACGAGCCCGCGCTCTTCGGCATCCGCCCTGCGCTGTACCTCGGCGGCCGCTACCACTTCAGCGAGCACGTCGCGCTGACGATGCGCATCGGCTACCCGACCTTTTCGCTCGGCGTCTCGTTCATGTGAGGACGCGGGGCGGGGGAGGCATGTAGGCAAAACCGCCCTTCGGTCGCGCTGCGCCAGGCCAGCCGTCGAGTTGCGGGCAAAAAGCCGATCACAGGACCCATGGCGCTGCTCGCGGGGTCGTCTTAGACTTAACCTCAATGTCCGTCGCTTCTTACTTCCTGGCGGCCCTCGGTCTCGCGGTCCTGATGGTCGTCCACGAAAGCGGTCACTACTTCGCCGCGCGTCGATTCGGAATGCGCGTCACGCGTTTCTCGATCGGCTTCGGACCGACGCTGTGGCGTCACCGGCCGAAGGGGAGCCCGACGGTCTACCAGATCGCGATCATCCCGTTCCTCGCGTACGTGCAGATCGCGGGGATGAACCCGTACGAGGAGAACGATCCGAAAGACCCCGGCAGCTACGCCAACGCGTCGCTCTGGGCGCGCATCGTCACGATCGCGGGCGGCCCCGTCGCCAACTACCTCTTCGCGTCGATCCTCCTCTTCTTCGGCTTTCTCCTCGGCGGCCGGACGATCTCGGACGATGTGAGCCTGAAGGTACGGGTCGACCCGTCGGGCCCCGCGAACGCGGCCGACATGCGCAACGGCGACCGCCTCCTCGCCGCAAACGGCGAGCGTCTCCACGACTGGGACGAGATCAAGAAGACGATCAGCGCGCACCCTGGCGAGGAAATCGCGATCCTCGTCGAGCGCGACGGCAAAGAGATCACGCTCAAGGTCACACCGGGCAAAAAGGGGGACAAGTTCGAGGGCAAGATCCTGATCGGCCCCGACTACCACCACGTCAACGTCGGCCCGGGCGAGGCGGCGGTGCTCAGCGTCACCGAGCCGCCGAAGGTCGTCGCGGCGCTGGTCATCGGCCTCGGACGGATGATCTCCGGCAAAGAGAAGCCCGAGCTGAGCGGCCCGGTCGGGATCGTGCGCGAGACGTCGCTCGCCGTGCGGAGCGGCCCAGGCGAGGCGTTTCGATTGCTAGGCGTCCTGAGCGCGTACCTCGGTGGGTTCAACCTGCTGCCGTTCCCGGCGCTCGACGGCGGGCGACTGCTGTTCCTCTTGTTCGAGGCGGTGAGCCGGCGCAAGGCAGACGCGAAGCTGGAGACGAGCGTTCATGCCGTCGGGCTCTTGATGATGCTGACGTTGATCGCGGTCGTGACGTACACCGAGATTCGCTAGTCGCTGGCGATCGCGCGCTTGCGGCGCTGCCGGTAGAAGAAGACCCCGACGCCGGCGAAGCCGACGAGCGACATCACGATGCCGAGGGTGAGGCCGTGCGGCCAATATTCGAGGTGGACGCGGTGGCGGCCGGGCGGAAGATCGAGGGCGAGCAAGCGTTCGCTGTCGACGACCTGCCCTACGTCGCTCCGCCAGCCGCGATCGTAGGTGGTGTTGACGAGGATGCGAGAGGGACGCGTGACCTCCACGTCGATCGTGAACGTGTTCGGCGTGCGGTTCGCGACCTCCACCACCGCGCCGTCATCGGCCGCGCGGGCTTGCGGTACGTCGCCCTCCCAGAAGTGCGCGCCCCAGCTGAAGCCCCACTCGTCCCAGCACTGGATGCGGCCGCGATTCTGGCGAGGCTCGTCGATGAAGCCGGCGAGGCCGGGGCCGCCGAGGTAGAGGCGCGTGGACGGGGCGACCTTCTGCTCGGGCGGTTGATTGAAGCACTGATCGACCCACGCCAGGCCCGCGCCCATGATGTCGCCCGCGCCGACGAAGGCGAGCGCGAGGAGGCCGGTGCGGAACGCCTTGCCGATCTGCACGTCCCCGCGCTTCTCGAAGAACGCAGCCACGCGCGCGCTCACGCGATCGATCGCGATGCCGGCGAACATCGCGATGAACATCGCGCACTCCGCGACGAACCGTGACGGCACGCGCATCTGCTTGAAGGGGTACACGTGCGCGTTGAGGATCGACCAGGGGGCCCACTTTCCCTGGTGTCCGAGCATCAAGAGGAACGAGAAGAGGAAGAGCGCGAGGAGCCACGCGTGCTCGAGGCCGCCGGCGAGGATGCCGACGAAGGCGAGTACCAAGATGATCGGACCGACGTAGGCGCCGAACTCGCCCCACACGTACTGCTGACCGGGGATCGCGCGCTCATGGGCGCGCGAGAGGAAGACGAGCTTGAGCGTGTCCCACTGCATGACGTCGGAGTCGGGGCTTATCGGCCGCGTGTGCGTGCGTAGCTGATCGATGACGGGCATGAGGCGCGAGCCCGCCACGAGAACCCCGACCACCGCCGCGATCGCTCCAGCTCGCGCGATGGGCACGAGCCGTCGCGGCGGCCACGCGCGCGTGAGGGTCTCCGCGCCCAGCAGCACGACCAGGTGCGGCAGCGGGTAGACGGCCCCCTCGTAGAACATCCACGCGGTCAGGAGGCCGAGACCCACTGCCATGCGCGCGTCGTGCTCGGCACGCCGCCAAAAGAGGAGGGCCAGCGGGAAGTAGAGGAACGGCACGAACGTCGAGTGCCCGCCGCCGTAGTGCTGGTGGTGGAAGCCGTTGAATGCCCACACGCACGAGGCGACGAGCGTGGCCGCGCGCGAGAGGCGCAGCTCGTGCCGCGCGAACAGCCACATCGACACGAAGCCGAGCGCCGCGTGGACGACGTACCAAATCTCCATGGTGCGCGTACTCCCGACGAGGAACGTGAGCCACGCGAGCGGCGCGCCGATGAACGACTGCGGGTTGTCCCACAACGCGAGGCCGCCGCACTCGAACGGGTTCCACAGTGGCAGCTCGTGGTAGCGGAGGATGGTGACGCGCGCCGCCTCCAGCATCTTGTGGTACTGCGGCCCGTCGGGGACTTGCGTGTTCGGGTAGGCCCACAGCGCCGGCCACCACGCGCAAACACTCAGGGTCAGCGCGAGCAACGCGAGGCCGAGGACGCGCACCTTCGTCGAGCGGATCGGCGGGTCCGGCGGCTCGGGCGTCATGGCGGCACGCAATCTAGCGCACGTCGACGTGGCGCAGGCGCGGCAAGAGGCAGTAGCCTCGCGGCAAGCGTGACCTTCGACTCCCTTCCTTCCGGCGTGTGGGTGAGCCTCGCCCTCAACGTGCTCGCGGCGCTGGCGTCGCTCGCGATTTGCGTGCGCCTACGTCCCGAGGGGCGCGTGGAGCTCGTCGTCGCGGCGACGATGATCTGGAACGCGCTCGTGATGGTGCCGGTCTACGGGCTCGGCCTCACCAACCACCTCGCCGCAAAGCCGCTCGCGTGGGTCTCGGCCGTCTTCTTCGGCCTCGTCTACGCCGTCGCGCGCGGCCCCGCCGGATGGCGCGCGTTCGACAGAGACGTGCTCAGGTACGCATGGACGCTGATCCGTCTCCCCTCGGACACCCTCCTCGCGGGCTTCCGCGCGAAGAGCCTCGTCACGATCGTCGTCCTCTTCACCGTGTGCATGTGCGGTTGGACGTTCTTCACCGCCTACTACACGCCCTCGTGGCGACAGTGGGACGCGCTTTGGTACCACGAGCCGCTCGTCGGCTTCTCCATCCAAAATCACGGGTTTTCTCCGGTGAATTTGCCGCAGGGAGGCGCGCAGAAGATCAACGGATACCCGCGCCTCGCGGAGATGACGCAGCTCTGGTTCGTCATCTTCGCGGACCGCCGCGTGATCGACATGGTCAACCACCTGATGGCGCCCGCGCTCATGGGCAGCGTCTACTTGCTCGTGCGGCGGTACGCGTCGCAGGGCGTGGCGCTCGGCCTCGGCGCGTCGATCGTGTGCATGCCGGCCACCGCGCTCCTGCTCGGGAGCAACTACGTCGACGTGCACAACGCCGCCTTCGTGGTGGCGGGCGCGCACTTCGCGACGCGGCCGACGTTTCGCCTCCGCGACGCGTGGATGGCCGCGCTGTGCTTGGGCCTCGCGGTGTCGTCCAAGCACATGGCGATCGTGCCCGCGCTCGTCTTCGGAATGATCGCCGCCGTCCGCGGCGTCGCGACCTCGCGAGGGCGTCGCCTCAGCGCGCTGGGCACCGTGCTCGGCGGCATCGCCCTCATCGTGGCCTTCGCCGCGCCGACGTACGCGCGCAATTGGTACTATTTCAAGAACCCGTTCTGGCCGGATTTCAAATTCGACAACGAGCGCTTCGGCATCCACTGGCCGGGCGGCGTCGAGTGGGGCGCGGGCTCCTACGACTCCGGTGAATCGCGGATCGACATGAACGAGCCGTTCGACACGCTGCTCGAAGATCTCTACCGAATCCCGTACGCGATGAACCGCGGGCACATGACGCAGGCCTACGAGTACGGCATCGCGATCACGTCGGTGGTGATCCCGGTCACGTTCGTCGTCGTCTTCCTGCTCGCGCTCACGCCGTTTCGTGACCTCTTCGCGCGGCTGGTTCGTCGGCCGGTGTGGCGCGCTTCGGACGGCACGCGCAACGCGGCGCTGCTCGCGGTCGGGCTCTTGCCGATGCTGTATTTTTCGCCCGCGCTCTGGGGCGCGCGCTACCAGATCGCGTCGGTCGGCGTCGCGCTCGGCCTGGTCGGGTGGGCGGCCGGTCGCAACGAAGGGTTTGGGCAGAGCCTCGCCGGCGCGATCGGCATCATGTCGATCGTGTCTTTCTTCTGGACCGAGCCGCGGTGTTGGCTCCGATGGGAAGAGGCGAAGGCGTTCGCCGCGATTCCCTATCCAGAGCGTGAGGTCACGCAGGCGACGACGGTCAGCCCCACGCTCGACATGAAGGTCGGCTCCGCGATCATGAAGGACGTCGGTGTGCTGCGCGAGAAGCAGGTGGGCCCCGGCGCGGTCCTCGCGTTCCCCAGCGCCTACGGCGTGTTCCTCGCCCTCTTCTGGAACAACGACTTTTCGAACAAGGTGGTCTGGGTCCCCGAGGGACCGGATTACCTCGATCGCGTCGCGGCGACGGGCGCCACGTGGACGTACTGCGGCCTCGGCGATCCCACCTGCTACAAAGCGCTCAAGGACAAGGACTCCGGCTGGGCCGAGGTCGGCATCCTGAACGTCGAGCGATGGGGCGCCGTCTTCCGGCGGACGCGGTGGTGAGCGCCGAGGCGTTCGTGCTAGCGTGCCCCGCCGTGCCGCTCGGCAGCCTTTATCAGCGCGTTTTGGGGCACCCGTTCGTCTACAACAAGGTGCGTCCGCGCGTGCTCGGCGGCATCGACATGTCGCCGCTCTACGATCGCCTGCGCGGTCCGCGGCACACCATCCTCGACGTCGGCTGCGGCACCGGCGACGCCCTCCGGTACCTCGACAACTTCGACGAGTACGTCGGCTACGACACCGATCCGATCGCCGTCGACTACATGCGCCAGACGTACGCGGGTCGCCCGCACGTGCGCATCGAGCACGGCCTCGTCACCGCGCGCGAGGTGAAGGAGCTGTCGCCCACTGCGGCCATCCTCGCCGGCGTGCTCCACCACGTCGCCGACGACTATGCCATCGCGCTCCTCAAGACGCTCCAGGCCTCGACGAGGCTCGCGCGCGTCGTCACGCAGGACATCGTGTACGTCCCCGGCCGCCACATCAACAACGCCCTCGCGTTCCTCGATCGCGGGAAGCACTGCCGCGAAAAAGAGGGCTACGAGTCGATCGCGCGCGCGGCCGGTCTCCGCATCGAGGCGTCGGACCTCGTGCCCTCGAACCCGACGAGCCGCCACGTCGTCTACTTGATGATGACGCTCGCGCCCGGAAAATGACCCCCCGCGAGAGCGGCTCCGCCCGGCGCGCGACGCGAATCTTCTTCGCGCTGGCGCTGGTACCGATGTTCTTCGTGTTCCCGTACCTCCGGGGTATCAACAACCCCAACGAGTACGTGCGCGTCTTCACGGTGATGTCGCTCGTCGAGCAGCGCACCTTCAACATCGACACCGAGGTGCAGACGTTCGGCTGGGTCAACGACATGGCCCGCGTGAAGTCCAAAGACGACGGCCTGTCGCACTACTTCATGGTGAAGGCGCCGGGCGTCGTCTACGCGGCGCTGCCCGGCTATTGGCTCTTCAAGAAGGCGTCGGGCCTCTTTGGTAGGCATTTTCCCGAGCCGACCGCGCCCGAGGAGGTGCGGATGACGTGGCTGCGGTGGAGCACGTGGGCGTGCCGCATCTCGGCGGTGCAGCTGCCGTGCTTCGTCTTCCTCGTGTGGTTCGAGCGCTTCTTGCGTCGCTTCTCGGGGGACGTGTCGCTGCGCTTGTCGGCGGTCGCGGCGGCGGGGCTCGGCACCAACTACCTCGCGTACGTTCACATGTTCGCGAGCCACGCGCTCTACGCGGTGTGCTCGTTCGCGTGCTTCGCGATCGCGGTCGAGGCGCTCGCCGACTCGCGCGGCGTTCCGAAGAGGCGACGACCCTCGCGCGCGTTCTGGTGTGGCTGGTTCGCGTCGGCGTGCGTGATGCTCGAGTACCACGCGCTCTTCGTCATCGTGCTCCTGTGCCTCTTCGGCATCGTCGTGTTCCGCAAGTGGCGCGCGGCGCTCGCGTTCTGTCTCGGCGGCGCGATCAACGTGCCGCTCGTCATGTGGTTCCACTGGCGCGCGTACAACAATCCATTCACCCCCGGACACCAGCTGCTCGAGTCGGCGAAGTTCGCCGCCGAGCACCAGACCGGTCTCTGGGGCGTGATTTGGCCGACGTGGGAGCACGTGACCGCGCTCAGCCTCGATCCCGGCTTCGGGCTCTTCGCGATGAGCCCGTACCTCGCGCTCGGTCTGCTCGCGCTCCCCTTCGGCTTTTTGTGGCCGGTCGCGAAGAGCCGCCGCGAGCGCCGCGTCCTGCGCGTCGCGAGCTTCGTGTGGCTCGTGTGCATGGCCGTGCTTCTCGCCGTGAACGCGGGGATCATCGAGTGGCGCGCGGGCTGGAGCGTCGGGCCGCGCTACCAGGGAGCAGCGCCGCCGTTCTATGCGTTCGGCGCCGTCGTCGCGCTCGAGGCGATCGCGCGTCGCCACCCTTGGGCGCGCGAGCCCGTTCGTGCGATCGCGGGAGGCCTCGCCCTCGCGAGCGTCGTGACGATCGGCACGGTCGGGCTCTTGTTCGACACGCTGCCAGAGGTCATCACGCGCCCGTTCGTACAGGTCGCGGTGCCGATGATCCGCACCGGCTTCGTGCCGCATCACCTCGCCGAGCCGCTGGGGTGGACGAGCACGACGCCGTGGTACATCGCCCTGGGCTGTCTCCTCGGCGCGACGCTCCTCGCCGCCTTCGCGCTCCCACGCCTGCGCCTCGCGTACGCAGGGCGCGTCGTCACGGTGCTCGCGGTTTTCGCCTTGGGGATGCTCCCCGCGTACTCCATCCCCGAAGGCGCCGACGCGATCCACGTCCCCAACGAGGTCCCGTGGTTCATGGGGATGTGGGAGCCGCCGGGACGCGATCGCCTCACGCTCCTGCGCAACGAGGCCGAGCGCTACGGCGCGCGTCGCCCGTGCCTCTGGTACAAGATCGCCGATCTCGAGCGCGCGTCGAACCTCGCGCAGCAGGCGACCCTCGACGAGCAGCGCGCGCGGGGCGCCGATCGGGCGAGGTGCCCGCGGATCTTCTTCTGACGATACAAGCGCCCGCGGCCCCGCTATAAACGCCGGACCAATGGCACGCCCCGTGATCAGCCTGGTCCTCCCGATTTACAACGAGGAGGAGGTCATCCCCGAGCTTCACACGCAGCTCCAGTCGTTCTTGGAGAGGCTGCAGCTCGACACCGAAGTGATCTTCGTCAACGACGGATCGAAGGATCTCTCGTTCCAGATCCTCCGTGGCGTCGCCGCCGCCGAGCCGCGCTACCGCGTCCTCTCGTTCGCGCGCAACTTCGGTCATCAGACCGCGGTGAGCGCGGGGATCGACTACGCGCGCGGCGAGGCCGTGGTGGTGATGGACGCAGATCTGCAGGATCCGCCCGAGGTCGTCCTCGAGATGGTCCAGAAATGGCGCGAGGGCTACGACGTCGTTTACGGCCAACGTCGCTCGCGCGAGGGCGAGACCGCGTTCAAGCTCTTCACGGCGAAGGTGTTTTACCGCCTGTTCGCGAAGATGATCCCGATCGAGGTCCCGCTCGACACCGGTGACTTCCGGCTGATGAGCCGCCGTGTCGTGGTCGCGCTGCGATCGCTCCGCGAGGCGCACCGCTTCGTGCGCGGCATGGTCTCGTGGATCGGCTTCAAGCAGACGGCGGTGCTCTACGACCGGCCGGCGCGCTTCGCGGGCGAGACCAAGTACCCGCTCCGCAAGATGCTGCGTTTCGCGGTGGACGGCATCACGTCGTTCTCGGTCGTCCCGCTCCGGCTGTCGACGTACCTCGGCTTCTTCATCAGCTTCATGAGCGTGCTCGTCGCGCTGTGGGCGATGTTCGTGCACTTCATCTTGAGCTCGACGGTGCCGGGGTGGACCGCGCAGGTCGTGATCACGTCGCTCCTCGCGAGCGTGCAGCTCGTCATGATCGGCATCCTCGGCGAGTACGTCGGGCGCATCTACGAGCAGGTGAAGCAGCGCCCGCTCTACATCGTCGGCGATCGCGTGAACATCGGCGACCAAGACGACAACGACCTCGACGAGGCGCCGCCGCCGCCAGCGCTCGACCCGAAGGCGAGCGTGCCGCCCAAGATGGGGACGATGATGGGCATGCCGCTCGCGAGCCAGCCGCCGGTGCACACGGCGGCGATGCCCGTGCTGCCGAACGTCGCCATCCCCAAGGCGCCACCCCCGCCGTCGAAGACCGGCCCGATGCCGACGATCAAAGAGAACACGGCGGAGGTGCCGACGTTCCCGCAGCCGACGGCCGAGATCCCGACGATGCGCAGCGACGGCGCGCCGAGCGTTCCCAAGATCGAGCGACCGACGACCAAGTCGTTCCCGCCCGCGCCGCCGGCCGTCTCCGTCGCCGCGATGACGTCCACGTCTTCGTCCACCTCGCCGTCCACCGCCAACTCCGGGCCGCCGAGCGCGCCTAGGGCGTCGACGCCGCCGCCGCCCGCGAGCAGCGGCTCGGGCCCGGCCTCCAAGCCGCCACCCTCCCAGAAGCCGCCGCCCGCCGGTCCGTCGAGCCCGCCGCCGCTCCCGCCCAAGAAGAAGAAGGGCGGCGAGTAGCCGTCGGGTCGGTCAGGTCTTTCGCTGCAGCTTGGCGCTCATCTCCGCGCCGAGCGTCGCGCTCCGGTTCGTCGCGACCTCGACCGCGTCGATGAGCGTCCTGCGGAGCCCGCCGGACTCGAGCGTGTGGAGGCCGGCGATCGCGGTGCCGCCGGGGCTCGTGACCATGTCCTTCAAGCGTCCAGGGTGCTCGCCGGTCTCGAGCAGGAGCTTCGCCGAGCCGTAGACCGTCTGCGCGGCGAGGAGGAGCGCGGTGTCGCGATGGAGCCCGACCTTCACGCCGCCGTCGGCCAGCGCCTCGATGATGAGCATCACGTACGCCGGGCCGCTGCCCGACAGGCCCGTGACCGCGTCGAGGAGCGTCTCGTCCAGCACCACGACGCGCCCCACCGCTTCGAAGAGCGCGCGGGCGACCTCGATGTCCGCCTCGCTCGCGTGCTCGCCTCCCGCGATCGCCGTGGCCCCCGCGAGCGCCGTCGCCGGCGTGTTCGGCATCGCGCGCACCACCTTCACGCCCGCCGGCAATCGACCTTCGAGCGCGGCGATCGGCACGCCGGCGGCGACGCTGATCACGAGCTGCCCCGGCCGCACGTCCGCGCCGATCTGCGCGAGGACCTTGTCGACCACTTGCGGCTTCACCGCGAGGACGATCACGTCGCTCTCGCGAACCAGCGCGTGGTTGTCCTGCGTCGTGCGAATCCCATGCGTCTTCGCGAGGAGCTCCAGGCGGTCGGCCTTCGCGTCGCTCGCCAAGATTTGCGACGGCGCGCTCACCTTCGCGTGGAGGAGACCTTTGATGAGCGCGCCGGCCATGTTGCCAGCGCCCAAGAATCCGAGGGTGCGATCGTTCATCTTGCTCACTTCATGTTGAAGGCGACGGGCAGTAGGACCTGGCTGATCCACTCGTCGATCATCACGCGGGCGCGCGCGCCGTCCTCGCCGAGATCTTGCGCGACGCGATCGTGGCGGGCGCGGAGGAGCGCGCGGCGCCCCATCGACGGGTCTTCGTGCAGGCCCGCGGCCCACGCGATCCCCAGGACGCTGAGGCGCTCGTCGGCGGTGAGCGTCGTATACCGCTTCGCGAGGGAGACGGGCGAGCCGTGGCCGATCTGCGCGAGCGCTTCTTCGCGGTAACGGCAGGGGAGCATGAGCGTTCCGGCCTTCGCCGCGAGCTGCACGCCGAGGCCGGGCGTGCGATCGGTGAGCATGAAGCGGACGGCGTCGGTCGTCGCGAGCCCGGCGATTCGTTGCGCGTCCACGCGGTGCGTCGCCTCGGCGCGCAGGCGCTCGACGTCCTCGATCGGGAGCGAGATCTTGTTCGCGAACGTGCGGACGATCACCTCTTCGCGCGGGTCGATCGCGTCCCACGCGGCGCCGTACCACGCGCCCGCGACCATCGCGCGGCCGACGCCGGGCTCCAGATCGCCGTACACCTCGAGGTGCTCGATGGCGACCGGCGCCTCGGTGTAGAGCGGCTGCGCGTCGATCTCGGGGAGGCCGAGCGAGCCGATGAGGCCGGCGAGCGTGCGCGCCTCCTCTGCGTCGACCGGTCCGTCCGCGGCGAAGACCGCGCGGAGGAGGCGCACTGCGAGCGAGCCGAGGCGCTTGACGCGCTGGACGTCTTTGTCACTCGGCTTGCTCGAGAAGAGGCTCCGGATCCCGCGCGCGCCGGCCTCGAGGGTCACCTTCTCGCCGATGACCTCGCCCATCGGCATCCACGCCGGCGGCGCCACCGGCGCGATCGCGCGCGTGAGCTCGACGACCCAATGATCGAAATCCTCCGTCATCCGAAGCGCGCGGGTCCCTTGGAGGACCGCGGTGTACGCGTCCGTCCGGCGCTTGCCCAACCCCTCGAGCGCCGCCGCTTGGGCGCGCGGTGCGGCTGCCAGCGCGAAGACCGCGTCCTCGGTGAGCGCGCCGACGAGTTGCGAGAGGGCGTGGGTGTACGGATCGTGCGTCGCGAGCGGTGCGGTCATGCCCTGCACGGTACCGAGTGCGCACGCCGCTGGAAATGGCCGGGTCCGCCGTGTGGACAAATGTACGTAACGCGCGGAAAATTTGGCCGCCGAGGTCGGGCTCACGAAGAGTCGCGACGTGCGCACCTTCTTCTCGTGGCTCGTGGTCGGCGCTGTCGGCGCAGCGTCCGCGCTCTTCTTCTCCGCCCCGCTCGGCGGCTGCGTCCAGCAACCCGGTAGCGGCGACGGCGGCGGCGGAGCGGGCAGCGGCGATGGAGGCGCTTCTACGGGCCTCGTGGACGGCGGCGCGGCGGGCCCGACTGCGCAGGGGGCGGACTGCATCGTCGAGTCGAGCACCGGGGTCCACATCTGCACCGCGATAAGCACGTGCCCGAACGTGCTCATCGATCACGACGTCTACCCGAACTGCGGCTGGCGCATCCGCGGGCAGGCGCTCGATCTCGAGTGCGCGTGCAACGGCATGGTCTGTCCCCTCGGCTCGCCCGCGACGTGCGACCAGGCCGCGAAGCTCCTCGCCGACCAAACCGAGATGCAGGTCTGCCAGCAAGTGAACGAAGGGCGCTGCACTCCCGGCACCGGCGCGTCGGGCAAGACCCCTCCTCAGAGCAGCTGCGACAAGACCTGCGCGGGCGAGTGCGCCGGCGATCCGAACTGCGTCCGCCTCTGCGGCTGCTGAGCGAAGCACAGCGGAGCGAAACGACTCCTGACGTGAACCCCGCGCGCGCGATCGCGGCGCGTTAGACGGCGTACTTCTCGACCATCTTGCCGAGGCGCGGGATGGCGGCCTCGACGTTCTTCTTCGCGCTGCCGCGGAGCTTGTCGTACGTGCCCTTGACGACGCCGCTCTTCACGCGCCCGGCGCGCGCGTCGGTGATGGTGAGGAGGGCGTCGGCGGCGCGCGTGGAGTTCTGCGCGAAGAAGTCCCCGATCGGCTTGTCCTGCCCCTTCGACTCCTGGAAGAGCGGGTCGAGCGCCTTCGCGAACTCGGGCAGCATGTCGGTCACCGCTTGCTTGATGAAACCGGGCTTGATGCCCTTCACCGCGCCGTAGCCCGCCTTGATCGCGAGGCCGCTGAGCCCGCCCTTGTCCTTGACCTCGGCGTCGATGAGGGCGCAGCAATCCTCGATCACTTCGGTCTTCTTCGCCTCGTTCGTGAGGACTTCGGGCAGCGTCGACATGTCCCCGCGATTACCACAGGTTTTCCCCCGCCGAAAACGTGGTTTCGTCTATCGCCGTCGATACTTCGACGCGGCGCGTCATAGTCGTCCACATCGGGGTCGTGACCCCTGTGGACAACCTTGGGAACGTGGTCCGACCCCGCTCGACTAGCGCCTCTCGCGATCGCGTCCGCCGCGATCTCGGCCGCCGCCACCGCCGCCTCCTCCTCCGCCGCCATAGGCGCCACCGCCCCCACCGCCGCCGCCGCTCTCGCGCGGTCGCGCTTCGTTCACGGTGAGCGTGCGTCCGCCGAAGCTCGAGCCATGCAGCGCGTCGATCGCCTTCTTTGCGTCGTCGGCGGTCGCCATTTGTACGAAGGCGAATCCGCGCGGCTGTCCGGTCATGCGATCGGTGATGATCGCGACGTCGGCGACGTTGCGACCCTCGCCGCCGAAGAGCTCGCGGAGCTGCGCCTCATCGCAGGTGTAGGGCAGGTTTCCCACGTAGACCTTCGTAGTCATGTCTTCCCTCCTCGTCGCCAAGGCCTTCGAAGCTGCTGTCCTTACGCGTTTCGAGGGAATCGAAGCGAGTCATGAGCACAGAGCACCGAACCAGCCGAACGAGTCACATTAAACGTTACGGTCCTGTGGTGCGCAAGGCGAGCTGCCCTCTCGGCCGGCCACTTCTGTGCGTCCGTGTAAGCAACGAGAGACCGTGGCGCGCGCTTCAGGGGATGCAGGCGGAGGCGCCCGCGCCGGCGAGGCAGGTTCCGAACGTCGTGGCGATGGTCTGCGAGGCGGGCGGCGCGTTCGTCTGGCACGTCTGGCGGCATGCGGCGTTTGTCTGCCCGCAGGCGATCAGGCAATTGACGTACGTGACGCATCCCGCATCGTTCACGCACGCACTGCCCTGCGAGCAGCACGACGCCTGGGTCGCCGCTACGCACGACGGCGGAATGCTCGGAATCTTCGACGGAAGGCTCTGCGTGACGTTGCACCCGCAGGTCCCGACGTTGCACCCCGCGGCGACGTCGCAGCACTCGTCTGCCTTCTGGCACGCGCCGCCCGCGACTTTGCACGCGACGGGCGCCTCGCATGTGCCCCCGGTGCAGGTCTGCGAGCAGCAGTCGGTCGTGGTCTTGCACGCGGCGCCGCCGCCGAGGCACGCCGAGCACGCGCCTTTGAAGCACGTGAGGTGCGGCGATGCGTTGGCGCAGCACGTCGTGCCCACGCATGCCTCGCCGGCCGCGGCGCACGGGTCGCACTTGCCAACGACGCAGCGGTTGCTGCAGCAGTCGTTTCCGTTGTTGCACGCGTCGTTCCCCGCCTTGCATGCGACGACCGGCCCGCCGTCTGCGTTGCACGCCGAACCGACGCAACCACTCGAGGACCCGCCGGACGAGCCGCCGGCGTCGCCGCCAGGAACGACAGTTCCCGGTCCGCACGCGCTCGTCACGTCGGCGACGGTGCGCCCGCAGTCGGTGCAGCTCGTGCAGGTGAAGGCGCGGCCCTGCGCCAAGCGGTAGACGACCGAGGTGCAGGCGCCCGCGGAGTCACGCGTGGTGCAGGTCTGAATGTCGCCGCCCGTGCCGCACGGGGCGCCGGCCGAGCACGACTCGCTGCCACCGTTCGTCGCGTTGTTCGCGCCGCTGCAGGCGACGATCAACAGCAGGGCCCAAAACGCTCCGAACCAGATCTTCTTCACCACATCGCCTATTACGGCGCCGCTGCCGAGACCTCCCCGCCTCGGGCGCTTGCCCGGGCCCCTCGCTTCGGTGCGTCCGTGTAAGCAACGAGAGACCTGTGCTAGCTGATGCCGGGTCATGATCCCGCGCTACACGCCCGCCGAGTTCGCGAAGCTCTGGTCCTCCGATCGAAGGTACGAGGTGTGGCTCGAGGTCGAGCTCGCGGCGTGCGAGGCGATGGAAGAGGCGAAGCTGGTGCCGCTAGGGACCGCCGCGGCGATCCGCGGCAAGGCCATCGCGCTCGACGCGGCGCGGATCGAAGAGATCGAGCGCACGACGAAGCACGACGTGATCGCGTTCCTCACGCACGTCGAAGAGAAGGTGGGCCTCGACGCGCGGTGGCTGCACCGCGGGATGACGTCGAGCGACGTGCTCGACACCTCCCTCGCGGTGCTGTTGCGCGACGCGGCGGATCTGCTGCTCGTGCGCGCGGACAAGCTGCTCGCGGCGCTGAGCAGGCGCGCGCGCGAGCATGCGAAGACGCCGATGATCGGACGAAGCCACGGGATCTTCGCGGAGCCGGTGACGTTCGGCCTCGCGCTCGCCGGTCATCACGCAGAGATCGCGCGAGGGCGGGCGCGTCTGGTGGCGGCGCGCGCGGAGATCGCCGTCGGCAAGATCGCCGGCGCGGTGGGGACGTACGCTCACTTGTCGCCCGAAATCGAAGCGCGGGCGCTCGGCAAGCTCGGGCTCGGCGCCGAGACGGTGTCGACCCAGATCGTCGCGCGCGATCGCCACGCGGCGTTCTTCTCTGCGATGGCGCTCCTCGCAGGCGGCATCGAGCGCCTCGCCACGAACGTGCGTCACTGGCAGCGCAGCGACGTCGGCGAGGCCGAAGAGGCGTTCACCGCGGGCCAGAAGGGCTCGAGCGCGATGCCCCACAAACGAAACCCGATCCTGAGCGAGAACCTGTGCGGCCTCGCGCGCATCGTCCGGGCCGCGGTCGTGCCGGCGCTGGAGGACATCGCGCTCTGGCACGAGCGCGACATCTCGCACTCGTCGGTCGAGCGAATGATCGCGCCGGACGCGACGGCGACGCTCGGCTTCATGCTTGAGCGCGCGGCAGGGCTCGTCGACGGGCTCGTCGTCTACCCCGACAACTTGAAACGAAACCTCGAGCGCGCGGGAGAGCTCTATTTTTCCGAAGCCATCCTGCTCGCGCTCGTCGAGTCGGGCATGCCGCGGCAGGAGGCGTATGTCCTCGTCCAGCGCAACGCCATGCGCGCGTGGAAGGGGGACGGCGCGTTTCGCACGAACCTCGAGGCCGACGCCGACGTGACGGGGCGCCTCGGCAAGGAGCGCATCAAGGCGTTGTTCGATCTCGACCACGCGTTGGCGCACGTGCCGACGATCCTGGAGCGGGCGCTCGCGACGCCGACGTGACGCGCCGCACGTATGCGCGGGCGACGAGGCGCGCGATGCCGGCGACGTGGTACGCGCGGAGGCCGCTCTTTTCGCCGGCGTAGACGGGCCGCACGGGGACCTCGCGGATCGGGACGCCGCGGAGGGCGAGCTGGGAGAGCAGATCGTTCGGGTAGCCGTAGCGCGGCCACAGCGCGTCGAGATCGATCGTCGCACACGCCCAGCGCGCGAGCGCGGTGTAGCCGCATTGGCTGTCGTGGATCGGCACGCCGATCGCGCGCGACGTCATCCATGACAGGACCTGCCCGCCGAGCCAGCGCCCTCTCGGCATGACGCGGAGCACGTCGGTCGCGCCGAAGCGGTCGCCCTTCACGTACCCGGCGTCTCCGGCGAGGACCGGCTGCGCGACGCGTGGAAGATCCGCCGGATCCATCTGCGCGTCGCCGGCCATGACGACGAACGCGTCGTTCGCGTCACCCGCTTCCGACAAGGCAGTGCGGTAGCCCGTGACGATCGCCGCGCCCACGCCGCGGTTCCGTTCGTGGCGCACCACCGTGACGCGCCCGTCCGACGCCGCCCGCGCCACGTCCGACGTCCCGTCTCGGCTCGCGTCGTCGACGACGATGACGCGGCGCACGCAGGCCGGCATCGCGCGCACGACGCCGCCGATCCGCGCCTCCTCTTCGAAGGCCGGGACGACGACCGTGATCTCCGGCGAAAAGGGCATTACGTTGGCCACCATCGTGTCCGAGCCACTGCGCGTCAAGAAGGGAGAGATCCTCACCTACCGCGTCTTCGACGTCGGGGCGGAGATCGATCTCGAGATCGCCGAGCGGTCCTGCTCCCACCTATCGCCGCGCCGCGCGACGATCTCGGTCGACCCGCCGGAGCTCTTCTCGTTCGCGAGGCCGCCGGTCATCGTGGACATTGGCTCCCGCACGGTCGCGCTGCGTACGGCTCCGCAGCCGATCGATGTTCACCTGTCGGCGCGCCTCTTCGATTACGGCGCCGTGTCGGTCCAGATCTCTTTTCCGGTCACCACGGGCGCCGCGCTCGGCGAGATCCTCCCGCTGTGCGACGAGGTGTACGAGTCGGCGGCCATCGAGAAGCTCGCGCGCGCGGAGGTCGACAAGCTCATCGGCCAGCTCGGCAAGGCCGTCCAGGGTCGCCACGACTGGCGAGGAGCAGAGACCTACACGGTCCTCTTCCTTACCGAGCTCGCAGACGGAAGGACCGCGAAGGATCTGCTCGCGTGGGAATCGCTCGCGAAGCTCCTCATCGGCGAGCCGCGTGACAAGAAGCTGAGCAAGATGGAATCGAACGACGTCCTCAAGCACGCGCACAGCTACTTCGAGGACGATCTCGTCGTCATCGACTGGAACAGCGCCGTCGTGCTCGAGCCGAGCGGCAGCCGCGCGATCCCGGAGATTCTGGAGTTCGCGACCTCGCAGCTCCTCGAGCTCCGCTACTACGACGGCGTCTTCGATCGCGAGCTCGCGCGCATCTACGACGATCTCGAGGAGGTGAGACGCGGGCCGCTGAGGCTCCTCCGCAATCCATATGCGCGCCTCGGCAAGGCCGTGCTTCGGCGCCTCGTCGAGCTGACGGAGTTCATGGAACGCGTCGACAACGCGCTCAAGGTCATCGGCGACTTCTACCTCGCGCGCGTGCACCACTCCGCGGTGCGACGCTTCCGCATCCCGGCGTGGCAGGCGAGCATCAACGAGAAGCAGGCGCTCGTCGCGCAAGCGTACGGGTTCATCCGCGGCGAGATCGACTCCCGCCGCAGCGTCACCCTCGAGGTGATCGTGATCCTGCTCATCCTCGCCGAGCTCCTGAACGCGCTGCGGTCGGGGCACTGACGGTGGTGCCGACGACGACGCGGAGGCGGCTCGGCGTGTTCGTGGCGCTCGCGCTCGTCGGGCTGGTCGCGTACCCGCTCTTGAAGCGGCCCTTCCCGTCGGACCAGACGCCGGAGGGAGCCTACCTGCGCATCGCGAAGGCGCTGGGGGAGGACCATCCGGACGGGGTGTTTCCGTACCTCGAGACCGAGGCGCAATGGGCGTGCATCACGATCCGCGATACGCGAAAAAAAGCGCTCGATCGCGTCCTCGCGGCGTATCCCGAGCCGCAGCGCGCCGAGCTGGTGCGCGCCTACGAGGCCGACGCGCGCGCGGTCGGTGGAGAAATCGTCTTCGTGCGCATCGCCAAAGAGAAGGGCTGGCTCGCGCGCTTGCGGCGGGACCTGTCGGGCGTCGCGCGTGTCGAGATCGACGGCGAGCGCGCCAGCGTCGTCACGGCGCGGAGCACGCGCTACGCCTTTCGACGGCGCGACAACGGGATCTGGGGGATGACGATGTTCACCGCCGAGCTCGACGCCGAGGCGCAGAAGGCCTCGCGCGATCTTTCGGTCGTGTCCGCGGCGGCCGACGACTTCGAGCGCGCGAAGAACCGCTGAGGCGTCACGCCCGCGCGCGGAGCACCGCGTAGGCACGGTCTCCGAGGTCGCCGCTCTCGGTCGGGAGGCCAGCCGACTCCCAGCCCTTCTCTTTCGTCTCGCCGAACGGCGAACGGACGCCGCCCCAGCCGGCACGCTGGTCGACCACGCGCGCGTAGCCGGCGGCGACGAGGGCGCGCGCTGCACGGAGCGAGCGCACGCCGGACTGGCACCCTACGACGAGCGGCGAGTCGAGCGTGAAGCACGCGCGCATGACTTGAAGGAACTCGGGGTTGTCGACGCGACCACCCTCCGCGGCGAGCTGGAACGGGACGTTGTACGCGCCGGAGGGACGCCCCTCCGCGACCTCCGCTTCGGTTCGCACGTCGACGTAGGCGTGGCCTTCGCGCGAGACCAGCTCGTGCGCCTCGGCGGGCGACACGCGCGTCACGTCGCTCACCGGCACACCTCGGTGGCGGCGAGCGCGTGAGAGACCGCGCGCTTTACCGGATCGTTGGTGCCCTCGCCTTGCACCTTCGCGAGTCGCGCCGCGAGATCTTTCGGGTGGAGGCGACCGAGCGTGTCCACTGCCGCGATCGCGAGCGATCGTGCGTCCTCTTCGGCGACTTGCGACGCGCCAGCTGCGGCGAGGCGGGTGAGGCCGTCGGCGCTGGCGGCGACGCACATGCGCCCAAGCGCGCGGACGGCGGCGAGGCGGACCTCGGCGTCTTCCTTTTCGTCGAACGCGCGCGCGCCGATCGCGGTGGCCGTTGATTTTGCGTCGTGGGCGGCGAGCGCGTCGAGCGCAGCGGCGCGCACGCGTGCGGAGCGATCGCGGAGGGCCGCCTCGAGACCACGGTCGGAGGCGTCGGATCTCGGAAGGGCGGCGAGCGCGCTGGCGGCGGCCGTGCGGACGAAGGTCCACGGATCGCTCCCGAGACGGGCGACCGCTTGCGGCTCGGCGGCTCGAACGTGGGCGGTGGCGACGGCCCGAAGCGCGGCCTCACGGACACGCGGCTCGCGATCGGCGGTGGCCGCGACGAGGCGCGCCTCGAGCGGCGCGATGCCACCGGACACCTCCGCCGCGCGCGCGCGGACCGCGAGGTGGGGATCGCTCGCGAGCAGCGCGCCTAAACGTGCGGCGGCGTCCTCGTCACCCGCGCGCGCCAGGTCCGCGAGCGGCTCGGCGAGCAAGAAGCGCGTCCTCATCTCTGCTCCGGGTGCGAGCAGCTCGGCGATTCGAGCGTCGGCCTCTGCGCGAGCGTCGCCAAGGCGCGCAGAGAGCGCGCGCAACATCTCCACCTTTGCGCCCGCCCCACCCGGTCGCGTGAGCAGCGCAACGACCGCGCCCTTGTCGGCGTCTCGCGCCGCGTGACCCAACGCGCCTCGAACGGCCGCGCGTGTCTTCGCGTCGCCTCCATCGAGCGCATCTGCCAGCGGCGCCAGCGCCTCCTTCGGCGCGACGTGCGCGAGGAGCGTCGCCGCCTGGATCTGAACCTTCGGCGTGCCTTTTCGTACCCCGTCGGCGAGCGCAGGCGCGGCCGCCTTCGCACATCGCTCCAGCTTTCCCCGCGCTTTTCGCACCACCTCGCGATCGTCGTCCCCGAGCGCGTCGGTCAGGAGCGGCGCGCTCTCGTCGCACGCCGCGGCGCTCGCGACGTCGATCGCGAGCCCACGCCCCGCCGCGTCCAGCTCCGGGTACGCCGCGCGCACCGCCGGCAACGGCTTCGTCGCGCGCTTCAGGATCGCCGCCGCCCCTTCGGCGCGCGCGCCCCCGCCGGCAAGTGCCTTCGCCACCTTCTCGAGCGACGCGCCCGCCCCGTCGAACGCGCTGTACGCGACGAGCTCCGCGACGCCGACCTCCGGCCGCTTCCCGCGAACGTACGCGGCGTCGAGGACGA
Source organism: Polyangiales bacterium (assembly GCA_038231275.1). Classification (GTDB taxonomy): domain Bacteria; phylum Myxococcota_A; class Polyangia; order Polyangiales; family Polyangiaceae; genus JANYHK01. Next base: position 203,814 of record JBBRLQ010000001.1, on the reverse strand, counting down.
GACTCATGCACGGCGTCGAGATCGGCTCGGGCAGCGGCACGTCGTACGCCTCGCCGGGATGGGTCCACGCGTCCTCCGGCAGGGTGATCGCGAGCGTTCGGTCCTTCGCGACCAGGAAGAACGTCTGCGGCGCGGCGCCGTCCTCGCTCGGCGACGACGGTGCGACGGTGACGGCGAGGCGTGTGATCGGCACCTCGGACGGCGTCTCCATCGTCACGAACTCGCCTTGCCCGGCCCCCGTCCGATCCTCGCGCCAGACCGTCTCAGGATCGCCGTCGGTCAGCGCCTTGGCCGCGCCCGAGCTCGACGCCGTGGCGAGGAGCAGGCGTCCGAGCGATGCCTCCGCGGGACCGCGCCGCGCCGATGCGACGATGCGCGTCGCCTTCGAGCGCTGGTCCGCGGGCAGGCGCTGCACCGTCGCGGGCCGGAGCTCCATCGTCTTCGGATCGAGCACCTGCGGAGAGAGAGGCGTCATCGCCTGTCCGCAGATCGTGCGATCCTCCGCGACCTCGCCGACGAGCAGCGTCTTGCCGAGGAGCTGCACCATCGCGCCAGTCCGTCCGCCCGGCTGCCCTTTCGCGAAGCCCGTGAGCCCCGCGAAGACGAGCTTGCTCTGCGCGACGATCGCCTCCCACGTCGGGTCGACGCCGACCTTCACGCGCGTCACGCTCACGCCGCCGTCGAGGAGGACCTGCTCGACCGCGATCTTGTCGGCGGCGATCTCGGCGAGCGGGATCGGCGCGGAGCCACCCGGATAAATAAGTGTCCTCTTCGCGGCGTCGACGCGCACGCGCGCTTGGGCGTGGGCCGCCGCCGGCCAAAGCGTGGATATTGCACAGAGCGTCCAAACGAGGCGGCGCGGGCTCACCCCGTTTGTTTGCCCTATTTCACCCCCCCGTGTCATCCGATGGGGCATGCGACGGAGGATTCTGGGGGGCGTGGTCGCCGCCGCGTGCGCGGTGGGGCTGGTTCCCCTCGCGCGCCGGTCGCTCGGCGGGGGTGTCGCGCACGCGACGTCGCTCGACGAGCCGATCGCGAAGATCGCGGGACAGCCTTTTGCTCCGGCTCCCCTGGCCGCGCCGCCCCCTCCGCCGATGCCCGGTCTCGACCTCACGAAGATCGGCCTCGACGATAAGGGCGTGAGCGCGCCGATGGAAGGGCGCAAAATCGCTCGCCTCACGATCGACCCCGAGCTTCAGCGCCAGGCGCTCACGGTCATGGCGCTGCACAAGCTGCCGGAGGCCGCTGTCGTCATGATCGAGCCGGAGACCGGCCACGTGCTCGTCTACGCGAGCCACGTCGAGGGCGGGACTGCTCGCGATCTTTGCGCGGAGGCGACCGCGCCGGCCGCGAGCGTCTTCAAGATCGTGACGGGCGCCGCGCTCGTCGAGACCGCGGGCCTCACGCCCGACACCAAGCAGTGCTTCTCGGGCGGCGAGCAAAAAATCCTCGCGAGCGATCTCGAGGACGATCCGGTCCGCGATCGCTGGTGCTCGACGTTGTCGGGCGCGATGGGGCGCAGCATCAACACGGTCTTCGCCCGCCTCGCGCTGAAGCACCTAAAGCCGAGCATCCTCGACGAGACGGCGCACGCCTTCGGCTTCGGCGAGCCGGTGCCCTTCGACGTGCCGGTGCAGCCGAGCGCGATCCACGTCCCCGCCGACACGCTCGGCTTCGCGCGGACCGCCGCCGGGTTCTGGAACACGACGCTCTCCCCGCTCCAGGCCGCGCAGATCAGCAGCACCGTCGCGCGCGGCGGCGAGGCGATCCGCCCGATGATCGTCAGCGCCGTCACCGAGCCCAACGGCCAACCGGTGTGGTCGACCGCGAGCACGCCGCTGCCGCTCAAGCGCGCCGTGTCGCCGGCCACCGCGCAGGCGATCACGACGATGATGGAGCACACGGTCGCCGAGGGCACCTGCTACCGCGCCTTCCACGACGCCAAAGGGACCGCATTTTTGCCGGGGATCGTCGTCGCCGGAAAAACCGGCACGCTCACCGACGACAAGGCCCGCCGCTTCTACACCTGGTTCACGGGCTTCGCGCCGAGCAAGCCGCTGCCGGGCGTGAAGCAGGTCGCCATCGCGGTGCTCGTCGTGAACCAGCCGACGTGGCAAGTGAAGGCCAACGTCGTCGCGCGCGAGATGCTCCACGCGTACTTCGCCGCGCAGAAGGTCCCCGGCCTCTTGCGCCCGCCGCGCATCGCTCACAAGGACTGACGCCCGCGTTCGAGGCGCGTCAGCTCACGTCGTAGAGCGCCTCGAGGCGCGCGCCGTGCTTTGCCATGACCTCGCGCCGCTTCACCTTGAGGGTCGGCGTGAGCATGCCGCTCTCGAGCGTGAGCTCCTCGTGCGAGAGTAGGAACGCCGCGATGCGCTCATAGCCCTTCAGCTCCGACGTGAGGCGCGCGATCTCGCCGGCGATCAATTCCTTCACGCGCGCGTCTACGACCATCGCGCTCTTGTCGTCGGACGAGATGCCGCGCGCCGCGCACCACGGCGCGAGGACGCCGACGTCGACGACGACGAGCGCGACGTTGTGCGGTCGGTTCAACCCGTGGACGACGACCTGGGAGATGTACGGGCTCGCGCAGATCTTCTCCTCGATGGGCACCGGCGCGACGAACTTGCCGTTGTCGAGCTTGTAGACCTCCTTCACGCGTCCCGTGATCCAGAGGTAGCCGTTCGCGTCGATGCGCCCGAGATCGCCGGTGCGGAGGCCACGCGCGTCGGTCAGCGCGCGCGCGTCTTCTTCGGGGAGGCCGTGGTAGCCGAGCATGACGCAGTGGCCGTGGACGACGATCTCGCCGTTCTCCGCGTCGCCGCCGGCGACATCGTGATCGAGCTCGAGGCGAAGACCGGGGAGCGCGCGGCCCACGCTGCCGAGCGCGTCCACGTCGTCGGGGCGCACGAGCGTCGCGACCGGCGAGGCCTCGGTCTGGCCATACACCTCGAGGACGCGGATGCCGAGATTCTCGAGAAAATGGCCGAGATCCTCGCCGAGCGCGGCGGCGCCGACGGTGGTCGTGTGGAGGCGGCCGCCGAGGCGCGCGACGATCTTCGGATAGAGAACGCGCTCCGCGAACGCGAGGGCGACGCGATCCTTCAGCGAGAGGGGCTTGTGCTTGCGCCGGCGCGTGCCCGCGTCCATCGCGCGCGTGAAGAGTCGCCGCACGACCTTCGGCCGCTCGGCGATCGCCCTATTTACCGTGTCGCGGAACTTCGCCCACACGCGCGGCACGGCGATGAGCCACGTGGGCTGCGTCTCCGAGAGCGTCGCGGCGACCTTCTCGGGCGCGTCGCAGATCGCGGCCGAGGTGCCGGCGAGGACCATCATCGTGAGCTCGCCGAGTCCGCCGGCGTGCGCCCACGGAAGGATGCTCATGAAGCGCTCGTCGGGGTTCGCCTTGTAGATGCTCTCGACGGCGCAGAGGTTCGCGGTGAGGCTGCCGTGCGCGAGGCGAACGCCCTTGGGGTTGCCCGTGGTGCCCGACGTGTAGATGAATACCGCCTCGTCCTCGGCGGTCAGGTCCACCTTGGCGGGCGCCACGTCGTCGGCGCCGCGGAGGAGATCTTCGTACGCGCCCCCCTCGAACGGCACGACGTGATGCAGCGCCGGCAGCTCGGCGCGCGAGGCCTCGAGGATCTTCGCGATCGCGCGCGTTGCGGTGATGCACGCGACGGCGCCGCAGTCGCGCAGGATGTAGAGCCAGTCCTTCGCCTGCTGCTGCTCGTACATCGGCACGAGGACGGCGCCGAGCGTCCACGCCGCGAACGCGCACTCCGCCCACTCGGGGCGATTTTTCGAGATGAGTCCGAGCTTGTCCCCCTTCGCGATTCCGAGCCGCGCGAGGCCGCGGGCTGCCCGCTCGACGCGCTGCCCGAATTCAGCGTGGGTGATCCATCGCCAGCCGTCCTCGCCGCGCGTCCCCAGGAACGGGCGCGCGCCGTGCTGCGCCAACGTGGCGCGGTGCATCGTCGTGAAGTCTCGGAAGCGCGGCGTGAAATCCATGGCGGCCGGGAGCATACCGCCGCGCGTTTCGGCTCGCCCGAAGGAAGATCGGGCGCGCCCGGACCGTAGGCGGTGGCGATGATCTCGCTCCACGCCTCGCGCGTCGCCGCTCTCGCAGCGTTCGTCGCGCTCACGTCTCTCGCTTCTGGATGCAGCTCTACGTCCACCCAAAGCGGCGCCGCGGACAGCGGACCGGGCGCGCCCGCCGACGCCGGCGTCGACGCGAGCACCGACGGCGGCTTCTCCTTCGCCTTCGCGAACGGCGGCACCGACGTGACGCGAACGACGTTCAAGGTGGCGCCGGTGCTCGGCTCGTTTTGCATGGGAACGACCCCCAAGACGTGCAGCTTCACCGGCTCGGTCACCGACGCCGCGACCGGCTGCACGGCCATCCTGAACGCCGCGTTCGTCGGACCGCTCGACGTCGGCACGGTCTTTCCGATCGTGTCGGACGCGAGCACGCCGCTGGGCAAGGGAGACTTCACGTACACGGAGACGTGCAGCGGAGGCTCGACCAAGACGTGGAAGGCCAACTCGGGGACCCTCACGCTCGACGCGGTCACCCCGCCGGCGAAGGGTCTCGCCAACGGCACGCTCTCGTTCTCGGTCAAGGGCGCGACGTTGTCCCCGGCTCCGATCGGCGCCGGCGACGCGAAGGGGTCGTTCGACGCGTCGGGCAGCGGCAGCAACGTCGGCTACACCTCTCCGGGCGGATGACGAGACCTCGACGGTCGAAGGATTCTGGGTCACGCTGAGGCTCTTCGTGCGCTCCTCTTCGAAAGCTTGGTCTGCGTCGCGTGCGTTTGCGACGACTTCGATCGCCGCAGTGGCGTCGCTGCTGGCCTGTGAGCAGATCAAGAGCGCGCCGCTCGATGCCTCGGCGGGCCCCGGCGATGGGGCGGAGGCCGGAGGCGCCGACGCGGCGCCCGGCGCAGACGGCAGCGGCAGCAGCGGCAGCAGCGGCAGCAGCGGCAGCAGCGGCAGCAGCAGCGGCAGCAGCGGTGACGGTGGGTCGACGACGGACTCGGGCGCGACGGACGGCGCGACACGCGACGTCGATCGTGCGTGGGCTGCGTGGCCGCTCCCGCCTCCGTCGCCGCCGACCGGCAACTACTCGAACCTCGGGATGAGCGTTCGCGACGAGACGACGCTCCTCGTCTGGGAGCGCACGCCTTCGCCGACGAAGCGGACGTGGCAGCAAGGTCGTGACTACTGCGACACGCTCGTCCTCGACGGGCAATCCGACTGGCGCTTGCCGAAGCGCATCGAGCTCATCTCGATCGTCGACTACGCCGCCGCGTCGCCGGCGATCAACGCGGTCGCGTTCCCTGCCACGGTCGTCGACTATTTCTGGACCGACTCGCTGGACGCCGCCAACTCGGTCGTCAACCCCACGTACAAGGCCTGGGTCGTCGATTTCTCCGACGGCACGATCGGTCCGATCCCCAGCGATGGCCTCTACTTCGTTCGCTGCGTGAGGGCAGGCCGATGAGCTCCCTCCGCGCACGGCTCGATCGCATCCTCTTCGGCGCGCTCGCCGGCGCAGTCGTCCTCGTCGCAGGCGATGCGTCGCTCGACGCGCAGGCGCCGCCCGGCCACTACATCGTCTCCACGGACACCGCGCTCGACACCGAGACCGGCCTCGTGTGGCAGCGTGGTCAGGTGGAGATCTACAAGCTCGGCTTCGCGGACGCGCTCGCGCGGTGCCAGGCGCTGAGCCTCGGCGGCTTCGCGACCGGATGGCGCCTCCCGAACATCCGCGAGATGCTGAGCATCGTCGACGAGCGCGAGCCGCTCGGACCGATGTGGGACTCCACGGTCTTCGTGAGCACGCAGGGCACGTCGTACTGGACGGCCACGACCGTCGCGGGCGACACGGCAAACGCGTGGGCGTTCACGTTCACGCCGGGCGTCTTCATGGAGCGGGTCGACAAGGCGACGCTCACCGCCCTCGTGCGCTGCGTCCACTAACGCGTTTCGTCAGTGCTTGTGCTCGAGCATCTCGGCGACTTTGTGAAAGCGCTCGTGGAACGCCGTGAGACGCTCCTCCACCGCCGGCCGCCCTTCCTTCTCGCACTCGGTGACGAGCGCCTTTCCGGAGACCACCATCTCGGCGACGGCGGCCTTCCACTCCGCCTCTTTGCCGTGCTCCTTCACGAGATCCGGCGTCGCGGCGTTCTGAACGACGACGCTCTTGTCGTGCATCGCGAGCGCCTTCTCGCACGTCTTCGCCGCGCGCTCGGGGCCCTTCGGCAGGTGCCACACCGGCGCGAGCGTCTCGTGGAGGTCCTTCACCTGCGGGCTGAGGTGCTGGTGCTCGGCGTGCTCCTCGCCGTGGTGGCCGTGCCCCTCGCCCTTCTCGTGGCTGTGATCGTGCTCCTTCTCGCGGCCCTTCTCGTGACCGTCCGGCGCTGCGGGTGCGGCCGGCGCGGGAGGCGCGGCGCCGCCGCACGCGGGCACGGCGAAGGCGAGGGCGAGGGCGAAGATCGGAGCGAGCGTTCGTGCGGCAGAGTTCATGGTGCGCGGACTCTACTCCCCCGGCGCACGCGTCGTTACTACTACTTCTATTGCCCTTCGATCACGCCCGCGGAGAAGCACTTGCGGCAGCGCGCTTCGTACGCCGCCGCGCCGCCGACGAAGAGCTGCCCTTCGCTCGCGACGAGGCGCTGCGATCGGCAGGCCTGCGCGCCGCACTTCGAGCACACGGCGTGGAGCTTGGTGACGAACTCGGCGACCGCCATGAGCAGCGAGATCGGCCCGAACGGCTGACCGCGGTAGTCCTGATCGAGCCCCGCACAGATGACGCGCACGCCGCGGTTGGCGAGCGTGTCGCAGACCTCCACGATGCGATCGTCGAAGAACTGCACCTCGTCGACGCCGACCACCGCGGTCTCCGGCTGGACCATTTCGAGGAGCTCCGCCGCGCTGCCCACCGGAACGGCGTCGGCGTTGGCGCCCTCGTGGCTCACGACCTTCACGGCGTCGTAGCGCTGATCGACGCGCGGCTTGAAGAGCTGGACGCGCTGCCTCGCGAGCTTCGCGCGCTTCATTCGGCGGAGGAGCTCTTCGGTCTTGCCGCTGAACATCGAGCCGCACACGACCTCGAGGCAGCCGCGCCGCGCGGACACGTTGACCTCTTCGTCGATGCCGAACGACAGGTGCTCTCCCGACTCCCTCATTCCGTGCTCACCTCGAACGCGGCCTTACCCCACCGCCGCGCCCGAGCAAAGACACGCGGCGCCGCGCGCGCGGATCCCGCCCACAATCGGCGACATTCGGCGCGTTTTACCGCGCAAATCCGCACCGTTCTGCTGGCGCAGGCCCCACGCGACGGGGGTAGACGTGCCACGTGGGAATGCTAGATTGGAAGGGTGGAAGTGGTCCTCCGCAAGCTCGGCAAGGGCTCCCGCGCGGTCGCGGGAAGGCTCGTTCGTGCGCCGCGCAAGGGCTCCGTCGTGGTGATCGAGTTCCCCGACGGGATGCACGAGTACGTGACGACGCCTGTGAAGCGCGTCCTCCGGCTCGCCGGGCGCGAGGTCTTCTACATCGAGACGATCAACAGCCGGTACCGGTTGGAAGTCCGAAGTCGCGAAGACGCGGTCGCCGAAAACGCCGGCTGAGCCTCTCACACGACAGGCTTGACGCGAGGGGGCCTCCTGACCGAAGGTGGCCGCCGCATGGGCAAATTCGACCGCCGTAAATCGCAGAAGATGAAGCGTCGCAAGGCGCAGGTGAAGAAGAAGGAGAAGCTCGCGCGTCGTCGCAACGCCAGCGGCAAGAAGCCCGCACCGGCGAAGAAGACGACGAAGAAGGCCCCGAAGGCCTCCGCCTAGAGCTCGCCTCTCGGCGTCTCCGCTTCTCCGTCAGGGCTCGTCAGTGCTCGTCAGGGCTCTGCGGCGGCTGTCGTCGCGGGCTCGGGAGTCGGGTCCGCTTTCGGCTCGGGCGACGCGCCGACGAGGTGCACGGCCGGGAACCGCGCGTTCCTGGGCTTGGGTGCGATGTCTCCATCGGACTTGGCCGCTGCAGGCGGCCCGTCCCCCATGAGGCCGGGCAGCCCGTCGGTGCGCTCTTCCGCCGTGAGCTTCCAGTCGCCGCTGAACGCGTGCCACTTCTGGCGGAGCGTCGTGACGTGAAGCTCCTGGAGCGCCATGTCGTACCAGGCGACCTTCACGGTGACCTCGGCGTTGTCCTCGTCGATCATCCGGAGCCCCGCGAGCTCGGTGTCGGCGATGCGCACCTTGCCGCCCCATCCGCGGCGATGCTCGGCGAACTCCTTGCGTGCCTTCGGCGCGACCAGCTCCGTCGCGAGCTCCATGCGCCCGAAGCGCGCGTGTACGTTCATGTCCATCGCCGCCTCCTGCGCCTTCGCGGGGCCGTGCGACGCGGCGAGGCACGCGCCGGTGAGGAGGGGAAGAGCGAGGACGAACGCGGCGAGACCGCTATGGGAGCGCATGGCCCGGAGCATTGGGGAGCTACGGCCGGAGGGCCAAGTTTCCTTCAATAAGGGATGGTGGCGACGAAGTAGGTCTTGTCGACCCCGCCGCTGGCCAGGCCGCGCGCGTAGCCGAGGCGGAACGTGAACGACTGGATGTAGCCGATCGTGAAATCGTTCCATAGCTCGGCGCCGGTGCCTGTCTTGAACTTGGCGACGTACGCGTCGTCGAACGCGCTGCCGTAGTCGACGAAGACCGTGCCGCTGACGCGGTTCAAGAAGAACGGCAACGTCGACGGGCCACGGTCGATGTTCCAGATCGGGAAGCGGTACTCGGCGTTCATGAGGGCGTAGCTGCGGCCGGCCTCGGCGACGGTGGGGTAGCCGCGGAGGACGATACCTCCCTGGATCAGCGTGTTGCGCACCGAGTCGATGACCGGCAGATCGACGAACCCGCCGATGTAATACGCGCCGCGCCCCGGGTAGTTGCCGCCGCTCGTTCCGGCCCCGGTGTGGAGGGCGAGCGAGTGATGCGACAGCCACGGCATCGTGTAGAACCACTCCATGTTCGCCGACGTGCTGAAGCCTTTGTACTCGCTGCCGAGCGCGGGGTCGGTGAGCTCGAGGTTCGCGTTGGCGCCGAAGCCGCGCTCGTTGGCGACGCTCCACAAGTAGCGCTCGGCGTTCGAGTACGCCCACCCCATGTGCACGAAGCTGACGAGCCCGCGCGCGGGAAATTGCGGTGTTTCGTAGGGATTGAAGCTGGCCGAGGTCGTGCCGAAATCGCCGGCGGTGCGGGCGGCGGAGTACGAGAGCGAGAAGCTCTGCGAGTCGAACTGGCGCGGCATCGTGTAGCCGACGCCGGTCTCCACGCCGGTCGTCTCGCTGATCCACGTCGGCCGCGCGCCGCCGAGCGCGAAGCCGCCGCGCGGCGCGATCGAGCGGTACGCGCTCACCGACAGATCGACGGGGAGGCGCGAGTAGACGTAGGTGAACGAGCCTTGGAGCTCGGGCTTCTCGAACTCGCTCGTGAGCGACGCCGCGTACGAGTGGTGGCCGACGATGTCGGAGCCGCCGATCGTGACCGTCGCTTGGTTGCCGAAGTTCCCCTGGCCGATCGCCACGCCGTATTTGTGCGGCGCGAGGGTCGACAGTGGGCTGTACGGACGAACCTTCCACGCGTGGTGAGGCGGCTCGGGCGTCGTCGCGGGGCGATCGTCGACGTACGGGAGCGCGTCGAGCCACTGCTTCTCGTCGAGCGGCATCGCGAAGAGATCGAAGCCGTTGTGCGTGTAGCCGACGTAGGCGAGCGTCTTGCCGTCGGCGCTCACCTCCGGCTGGAACGCGCCGGTCGTCACGTTGGTCACCTGACGAAGGCGATGGGTTTCGACGTCCCACGCGTAGACGTTGTCGATGCCGGTGCGATCGGAGTGGAAGAAGACGTATTTTCCGTCGGGCGACCACGACGGCCCGCCGTCCTGCGCGCGATCGTGCGCGATCTCGATGAACGATCCGTCGGTCGTGTCGACCACGCGGACGTCGCGGTAGCCGCCGTGTGACCACGCCGAGTACGCGAGGTGGCGGCCGTCGGGGGCCCAGCGCGGCGTGTACGCCTGATCGAACGGCTTTCCGGGGACGATGTTCTTAACGTCCTCCACCCCGTCCTCGGTCAAACGTGCAATCTGCAAGTACGTGGTGCCGCGGTGGTTCGACGTGAAGGCGACCTTGCGGCCGTCGGGGGACACGTCGGGCTCGATGGCGCGGAAGCCCTCGGTGAGGCGTTTGGTCCGCCCCTCTAGCCCTCGCGGCGAGCGCGTGTTCGGCGGCGCGCGGAACAGATCGTTGAAGTAGAAGAGGTTCTGGAACTGATCGAGCGAGTCCCACACCGCCCCGCCGTCGGGCGTGAAGGACACGGTCGACTCACCGGAGACGCGGATCAAGAGCTCGCGATCGACCTCACGCGCGCCGGTGATCTGGCCGCTCGTCGGATCGCGCGACACCGGCACCGCGTACATGCCGGCGGTGCTGTGGCCGTCGTCGCGGAAGTAGAGGAGATCGCCCTCGTGCCCCGGCCACGCGCCCTTCGGGATCCACCGCGGGTGGCGCGCGTTTTGTCCGGCCTTCGTGATGCGCACGCCTTGGCGGATGCCGCGTGCGCGCACGGCGTCGACCTGCGCGCCGTAGACGCGGCGGAGCGTCGCGATCCACGCCGGGTACAGCTCCTCGAACGTGCGCCCCGTCGCGCGGCGCACCGAGCGGTTGAAGGCGTACGGGATGATCTGGCGACTGTAGTCGTCGATCATTTTGCGGATGGCCTCCTCGCCGTAGGTCTCGGCGATCCACCGCATGAAGAACGAGCCGTAGAGGTACCAGAGGTTTCCCTGCGGCCACCTTCGCACCGAGTTCGAGAACTCATCGAGCTCGGCGACGTTGTTCTCCATGACGTCGCCGCGCATGTACATGTTCCAGATCGCGCTGCGGAGGCGGCCGCCGCTCGTGCGCTGGCTCTCTTCGAACACCGCGAGGCCCTCGAGCGCCCATCGCGGCTGGACCTGGTTCGGCGCGTACGTCTTGCCGAGCAGCGCGTTCGCGATCGCCGGGATTCCGGTGATGTGATCGGTGTGGAGGATGTGGGTGTACTCGTGCGTGACGAGCTCGAGGTACCAATCCTCGGCGTCTCCGAGCGGCGACATGTCGTCGGGCGCGGTGATGTTGAGGCGCACGGCGTTGTAGGGGAGCGCGGTCGCCGAGCCGTTGGCGCTGTCGGTCTGGTCGGCGAGGAGCAGCTCGGTCACTTCGCTCGGTTGCCAACCGACGGCGGGGGCGAGGCGCGCGTGGATGTCCTCCGCGAGATCGGCGACGCGCTCGGCGACGGGCCGGCCCTGCGACGGGAAGTGGATCCGAAAATGCGGCGTCTCGATCGTCTGCCAAACGATGTTCGGATCGTTCGCCGCCTCGGCGCGCGGCGCGAGGCCCAGCCCGGCGGCCAAGACGACCGCGAGCGAGACGAACCGAGACCGCGCGCTCACGAAAAGGACAGGGGCAAGAGGGGGCCCGAGTCTACATCAAGGCCCGACCCCCTCCTACGCCACGATGACCGCTTTGCCGGGTGCGCCGCGCGGAACCCCGATCACGTCGAAGTAGTCTGGCGTGATGATGCGCGCGTCGGGCGCGTGCGCGCGCGCCTCGTCGACGAAACCCTCGAGATCGATCCGCGGCAAGAGGTGCACGCCGCGCTCCAGCGGCGCGAAGAACGCGTCGTGATGGGTCGGGACGATGAGTGAAGGCGAGAGCGCGTGGACGAGGCGCCCCACGTAGTTGCGCGTCGACGCGCGGCCGGCCAAGCCCACCAGCAAGACGTCGGCGCGCTCGCCGTCCAGCTCCGCGTCGACGAGATCGGCGCTGCCGTTGTGGTAGACCGTGACGCCGCCGGCGCGGATGAGGATCCCGAACGCGCCGCCCATCTTGTAGTGGAAGATGCGTCCTGGCAGTCGCGGCGACTCGACCTCTCCCGGGAAGGGGACGCCGACGGGGCGGATGCGCCCGTGACGGCTGCGAACGAACCGGACCTCCGCGTCTTTGATGCGGACGGTCGCGCCGGTGGGCGGGACGATGCGGAGTTGGGACTCGGCGACGCCGCTCGCGCGCGCGAAGGCGCAGGTCGTCCGCGAGCCGACGAGGATCGCGCCGGTGCGCCGCGCGATGAGCGGCGCGTCGAGCATGTGATCGTAGTGGCTGTGGCCGCACAGGACCGCGTCGACGCGCGAAGGGATCCGGCGCGCGATCTCGTTCTCGTCCGGGACGAGGCGCGCAACCGCGGTGCGAAGCAGGTTCGGGCGCGTGACGAATGGATCGACGAGCAGCGTGGTGTCGCCCGCCTCGATGACGTGTCCCGCGGTGCCGAGCCACGCGATCCGCGCGCCGGGATCGCGCACCTCACCGCGCGGCGTCAGCTCGGGGCGCGCCTTCCAGCGCGGGAAGAAACGCGAGTAGAGACGACTCAAGGTCTAGAGGTGGCTAGGGGGGGAAAGAGGTGGCGAAGAGGTGGCGAAGAGATGACTAGAGATCGTCGTGGAAGAGCGGCTCGCGGTTGCGCACGTAGCGGTACACGAGCTGCCGCGCCTCCGGCGTGATCGCCGTGAACTGTGCTCCGAAGCCCGGCGGCGCGTCGGCCGTTTCGCCCCCCTGCTCCCGCGACCACTTCACGATCGCGTTCGCCTCGAACTCGTATCCGCCCGGCAGCGCCACCTTGAGCCGCACCGGCGTGCCGATCTTCGGGATCATGTACGTCGACACGAAGAGCCCGCCGTGATCGACGATGTCGTTGCCGCTGAGGCCCTTGTAGAAATTCGTGGAGCTGTGCGCGCCGAGGTCCGCGCTGATGACCGGCATGTTGCCTTGCATCGGCGGCGCGGGGACCGGAATGCTCGGCGTAGGCTGCGGCCCCGCCGGACGCGCGAACGGATCGGCCGACCGCATTCCGCCCTGCGCCACGGCTTGCGCGGGCGGCTGCTGCTGTTGCTGTTGCTGGGGCGGTCGCTGCTGTTGCTGGGGCGGCATCTGCTGTTGCGCCTGCTGCGCCGGCTGCGGGAACGCGTTCTGCGGCTGCATCTGCTGGGGCGGCATCTGCTGTTGCACCTGCTGCGCCTGCTGCGCCTGCTGCTGTTGCGGCGGACGCTGCTGCGGCGCGCCTCCGCCCTGCTGCGCCATCTTCGACAGCGAGTGCACGAGGCCGAGCGACGCCGCGACCGCCTCCATCGCCTGCGTGACCACCGGGTGCTGCTGGCCGGAGGACTGCAGCGACTGGAGCGCTTGGCGCACGTTGTTCAGCGCGACGTCCGCGTGGGGCGAGAGCTCTCGCCCCTGCGAGCGTTCGATCGCGTGGAGCGCCCCCATGCTCTGGGCGATCGGGGCCGCGAGCTCGAGGAGCTTGGGCGGCACGTTCGGGTCGGACTGAAGCGCGTTGAGACCGCGCGCGAGGTGTTCCCTCGCGGTGCGTGCGGTCGAGACCGGGTCGGACATGGGGCGATGGTAGAGCGGAAGTGGTTGGTACGGAACGGGCAAACGACGCGCACGTGACGCGGGTGACCTCCTCGATACGGCAGACGCGGCGGCGCCTTAAGGACCGCTCGCGGCTTTTTTTGCCTTCGCGCCCACGAGCGCCGCGAGGCCGGCCGCGTCGAGGGCGACGCCGTCCCCGGTCCGGCCGCGAAGCAGCGCGACGGCGCCGTCCGCCGTGCGCACGATGGCACGTCCGTCGACCGCCGCGGCCTCGCCGACCGCGAGCGCGCGGGGGAACTCCGACACCGGCTCCACGCGAGCGAGGACGAGCTCTTCGTCGCCGACCTCCGTGAACGCGCCCGGCCACGGTCCTGCCGCGCGCACGCGCCGCACGATGCGCTCGGTCGGCCACGTCCAACGAAGCTCCAGCATTCCGTCGTCGGGCTCCGGCGCACGGGTCGAGCGGGCTTCGTCTTGGGGCACCTCGCGCGGCGGCGCACCGCTCGCGAACGCGCGCGCCGTCGCGCGGAGGAGCGCGAGGCTCGGTCGGTCCAGCTTCTTCGCGAGCGTCCACGCGTTCCACGTCGGGTCGATCGGCAGCACCGTGTGACCGAGCATCGCGCCGGTGTCGTAGTCCGCAGCGATGCGATGCGCGGTCACGCCGGTCTCGGTGTCGCCGCCGTCGATCGCCCAGAAGTAGGGATCGGGACCGCGGTGCCGCGGCAAGAGCGACGGATGTACGCCGAAGCCACCGAGCGGCGCGGCGTCTACGATTCGCATCGGAAGCTTCGTCGTCCAGAACCAGCTTACGACGAGCTCGGGCCGCGCCGCCTCGATGCGCGCGAGCGTCGCCTCGGTGGTGACGTTCGGTTTCACGAAGACGTTCGCGTCGCCGAGCCGTCGCCGTAAGCGCCGCGTCCCGATCGATCCGGAGCGACAGATCGCCGCGTACACGATCTCGTGGCCGTCCGCGGCGAGGAGGAGGGCGGCGAGCGGGAGGCCGAAGAACGCGATGCGCATCGAAATCCCCCGAAGTCGGGAGGTTACACCCCCCCCGCGCAATCGCGAGCCTTAACCCCGATGAAGTGGTACCTACATCTCGCCATGGACAAAAACGGAGTCCTTTGCACCCTCTCCGACGCGCGCCTTCGTCAGATCGAAGGCACCCCCGATCTGCTCGCCGAGCTCGTCGAGGCACGCCACGACACGGACGTCCCCGGGCTCCTCGATCTTGCCGACACCTGGGACGCGCTCGACTACCTCCTCTCCGATCGTGGGCGCGAGCCGCTCCTAGGCGACGCGATCCTCGCGCGCACTGGCCGCGCGATCGCGGCGACGACGGCCCACGGCAAGGCGCGCCTGCTCTTGCCCGATCGCGTCGCACACGTCTCCGCCGCGCTCGCCCGCCTACCGCGCGACGTCGTTCGCATTCGTTTCTTGTCGCTGCAGGGCAAGGACGTGTACGGCGACTACGGTCAGGAGCGCACGCCCAACGAGCGTCAGATCCAGACCGTCGGTCGCTCGCTCACGCGCGTGGCGTCGCTGTATGCGCGCGCCGCAGCAGCCGGTCACGGCATGCTCGCCGCGCTCGTCTGAGGCCGTTAGCGTTTCGTTACGACGTCGTCGCCGTCGCGATGATGCCGGTCGTCGGCTCGTCGCCGAGCTGCTTCAGGAGCGCCGTCCTCGCCGCGTGCTCGACCAACGTCCAGAGCTGCGCGCGATCGGTCGAGCGTCCGAGGAAGCCGATGGGAATTCGGAAGCCTCCCTTGTCGCGGCGGCCGCCGCCGTAGGGCCGCCCCTTGTCGTCGTGGCCGAACGCTTGCTCGAGCCACACCGCGGGATCGACGCTCGGTGAGTGCGTGCGCAGCGAGCCCTCGATGAAGCGCTCGCCGACCACGCCGTACACGACGACGGTGTCGATGTCCTCACGCCGCACGAGAAAATCCGCGGCCTGCGCGATCGTGTCGCGATCGGAGTCCGACACGAACCCGACCCCCGCCATCGCGAAATTTCGTCGCACGACGAGCGAGGCGAGGGCGCGGGCGATGACGTCCATCGCGCTGGGGGCGATGAGGCGCCGGCTCAAGTCGGCGAGCAGATCGCGATCACACACCTCGGAAATCTGCGCGGCCGCGCGGAAGTCGACGGCGCGCGCGAGGACGAAGTCGTCGGTGTCGGTCGACAGGCCGTGCATGAGCGCGGTGGAGACGCGCCGATCCTCTTCGACCTCGACGTCGAGCGGCGCGAGCTCCTGGAGGTACTCGGTGAAGATCGTCGACGTGGCCGTGACGTCGAGACGAATATCCACGAAGCGCGCCTTGGGCGGCGCCGGCGCGCGGTGATGATCGATGATCGTGAGGAGCTCGTACTGGTCGGCGTCCGAGACCTCGGGGTCGACGTCGTACGAGTCGACGAGCGACAAGAAATCGACGTGACCGAGGTCTTTGATCGCCTTCACCTTCCGCAGCTCGACGCCGAGGAGCTTCACGAGCGCGCGGTTCTCGCGGTGGCTCAGCTCGTGCGAGTAGCCGATCGTGGTCTTGGCGACCCCGAAGCGCGCCGCGATGTGGGCCTGCGCCATCGCCGACGCGATGCCGTCGGGATCGGGGTGACCGCGCAGCGGAATCAACACGTGCTTGCCCTTGGCGAGCGCCATCATCTCGCCGAAGACCCTCGCGCGATCAGCAGGTGCAGCTTGCGGCGTGGCCAGCCGCCGGGCGGGATCGCTCATGGTGGAGGGAATTGTGGCGCTTTTTTCGAACGAGCGTCGAGGATTCCCCCTTACGTAAGCGACGAGCAATCCACATGCCGCAGCGATCCCGAGCGTTGCCGGGGCGTTACGACGGGCGCCGGCGAGAGCGCGGCCTTATTGGAGCGCGTCGGTGCGGACGAAGAGCTGGTAGGCGCCGGCGTGCGGGCTGCCCGACGCGGCGTCGTTGAACGCAGCGTTGTAGACGAGCGCAGAGCCGTACGCGCCGATCGTCACCGCGTCGGTCCCGACGAGGCCCGCCCAGCTCGCCTTGCACGCGGTCGCGTCGCCGTCGGTGCAGCTGTCGTTCACGCCGGACACGCAAGCCATTCGCGCGGCGGCGGTGAAGGGGACGTTCACGCCGCCGTACGCGGCCATCACCGTGTCGATGTCGACGCCGCCCGTCGCCTTGCCGGTCCACACCGAGACCGTCGCGGTCTTCGCCGTCGGGTTGTAGACCTCGACGTACTGGTACGAGGTCATCGTCGTGCCGATCGTCGCGGTCGGGCACGTATCGCCGAGGAGCTCCAGCGTCTGCGCAGCGGGGAGGGTGAACTTCGCGCTCGCCTTCGCGCCGACGGTCGCCGGGATCTTGATCGACGCGCCGGTGAGGCCACCCTCGGGGACGAAGCAACCGCCGAAGCTTCCCCACGTGCACGCCGCGGAGCAGAAGCGCTCGCGTCCTCCGACGTCGCAGGAGAGGCCGAGCTCGTAGTCGATCGCTCCGGGCGGGCAAGGATTGGCGGGCTGACCTTGGCAGGCGCCGACCGCGTACGTGCAGTCGTTCTGGCAGACCTTCTGCCGCGTCCCGCAGAACCCGCACGCCTCGGTCGCGGATTGTCCCGGTGTGCAGCCGCCCGCGACCTGTCCCTGGCAGAAGCCCCACGCGCCCCACTTGCCGACGGGACCGCCGTCGGTCGCGAGGCACGTGCGCGTCTGGAAGCCGCATGTGCCGCACGCTTGCTGCTGGATCTGGCTGAGCGGCTGGCACGCGGAGCCTTGCGGCCCGCCGGCGTCTTGTCCCGCCTCGACGATCTGCGCGTCGTTCGGCGGCGTCGCGTCGGAGGTGGCGCCGTCGGTGGGCGGAGATGCGGCGTCGGGATCGGCCGGCAGAGTGGCGTCGAGCGGCGCCGCGGCGTCGTTGGAGCCCCCGCGCGACGCGTCGATGCCGAGCGAGTCGGCGGTGGGCACGGCGGCGTCGACGTCGTCGGGGATTTGCGCGCCGCCGTCTGCGCTGCACGCGGCGACGAGGACGGAGACGGAGAGGACCACGGGCGTCGCGCACGCCACGAACGCGCGAGGGGACTTCACGGAACGCATGGAAGGAGCTCCTTGGCGGAAGCGGATCAGTGGAAGCACATCGCGTCGGAGTTCAGCGGCGCGGCGCCGCCGGGCGCGAGGTACTTGGTCGTGTTCGCGCCATCCATCGACGTCGTGTCGACGCAGTAGGCGCTGTTCCCGTCGAGCGCCGCGTGCGGGTTCTGCGACGCGGTCGGCTTCACGTCGCACGACAGCACGCCGTTTTTCACCTGCGCGGTGATGAGCGTCACCTTCCACATGTCGCCGGTGGTGTCGTCGCCGGCCGTCGTGAGCTTCGGGAAGTCGATGCCGGTGACCGGGCTGTAGCCGGTGGAGAGCACGCGCTCGCCGTTGCAGTAGACGTTCACGTGCGTGCGCGAGACGCCGCTTCCGCCGAAGTATTTCACGGCGACGGCGTATTTCGAGCCGTCGGCGGGCGTGTCGACGTTGACGTTCTCGGGGCCGCAGAATCCGCCGCCTGGGGTGCCGCTGCCGCCGCCCGGTGCGTTGGGGTTGGTGACCGTCGCGTCGCACACGCCGGAGAGGCCGTTCGCGTCGCGATCGAGGCGTGGGTTATTGCACGCGCCGCTCGTCTGCGAGCCCCATCCTTGGCACGCCGACGACGCCGACGGCGGGTACCAGGAGAGCGCGTTTCCTCCGTAACAGCTGCCGTAGTAGCAGTCCTCGGTCGCGCAGGTCTCGCTCCACCCCTTCTTGGGGCAGCTCGCGAAGCCGTCGACCCTGGCGACGTGCAGATCGAGATCGACGCCGGCCGTCTCGGTGTCCCAGCACGCCTCGGCGCGGATCCCCGGCGCGCGCACGGCGATCTTCTGCGTGCACGCATAGTGCTTGCCGAACAGATCGAACTCGCCGGTGACGATGTAGTCGCCGGAGAGCGAGAACGCCGGATAGAACGACGACGTGATCGTCGGCTCGCTCGCGACGACGCCGTGCTCTTTGCCGCTCGCGCCGAGCGTGTCCTTCTGCGCGCCGACGGGGGGGGCCGCGCCGTCCTGCGTTTTGTACATTGCGAACGTCGGGTGCGGCAGGACGTTGTCGCAGTCGCCGCCGACGAGCGACCACTTCCAGTTCTTCGCGGACGTCGACTCGGCGGGGTTCTGGAACCACTTCGCCGCGTCGACGACGAGTGGGAGCTGCGAGGGCGGCGGGTACGGCACGGTCTCGAGCGGCGTCGTCGGGCACTGGATGCTGCCGGGGCCGCAGCTGCAGTCGTGCGCCTTGCTGTTCTCTTCGCGTCCGTCGCAGTCGAAGTCTCCCTTCGCGCACACGTCGTCGGGGAAAGGAGGCTGCGCGCCGCGGCACTGTCCGCTCCACGTGCCCGCGAACTCTTGCGTCTTCTTCACGCAGTCGACGGTCCCGCGCGCATTCTCGGCGCACCATCCCGCGGGCACGCCGCCGAGCGTCTGGCTTGCGGGGACGAGGAAGCACTCCTTGGTGACGCCCGCCGCCGGGCACGCGCAGCCCTCGTCGACGAGCCCGTCGCAGTCGTCGTCGAAGCCGTTGCCGCCGCTGCCGTTCGGCGCAAACCCGGCGAGGTCGTGCTTGCCGTCGCACTCGTTGTCGCTCGGGAGCAGGCACACGCGTCGCACCGGGCCGGGGCCACCGGCGTCAGGCGTGCAGCTCGGCTCCGCGTCGATCGTCCCGTTGTTGAGGACGCCGCTGCCGTCTTGGATGCCGCCCGTCGCGTCCGGAGTCTCGGCCAAGTCGGGCGGCGGTCCCGCGTCGATCGACGTGTCTCCGTCGAAGCCTCCCTTGCCGCCCACGCTGCACGCGGCGACGAGCGCGAGGGCCAACGCCGAGATCACCCGCCGAAAGGACCGACGCTTCATCGGGCGACGCTATGAAGCGTTCGCGATCCTCCGTCACGGACCCGACGTGCCAATGAATTGTACGAACGCGCCAAACCCTGGCTAATCGCCGTTCGGACGCGGCGGAGACGTCTGATCGCGGAACTTCTGCGGCGTCGTCCCCGTCCACCGGCGAAAGGCGCGGTAGAACGGCGCCGGATCGGAGAAGCCGAGGACGAAGCAGATCTCCGAGATCTCCGTGTCGGGCCGCGCGAGGAGCTCCTGCGCCGCCTCGCGCCGCACGTCGTCGACGAGGGCGCGGAGGCTGGTCCCGCGATCGCTGAGGCGCCGCTGGAGCGTGCGCGCCGAGGTGTGGCTGGCGTGCGCGAGCTCGGCGAGGCTCGGCGTGCCGTCCTCGAGGCGCGCGGAGATCTTTCGGCGGAGATCGTCGAGCGCGGGATCGTGTCCAGCCGTATCGACGGCCAGCCGGCGTCCGTGCGCGTCGAGCATCGCGGCGACCGCGGGATCTGCCGTCTTCAGCGGGTGGGTGAGGAGCACCGCGTCGAACACGAGCACGTCCCGCATCGCGTCGAAGCTCACGGGCGCGCCGAAGAACGCCTCGTAGCGCGCGACCTCCGCCGCCGGCGCGTGCGCGAACGCGCATTCGCGAAACGCCATCGCGGGGCCCACGACCTCGCGGCACCGCTCGGCGATGATCGCGAGGGTGAACTCGGAGAGGTGCCGGTTGTGGAGCGCGCCCGACTTCAGCGCGCGCGCGACGATGGCGCGATCGCCGTCGATCTCGACGGTCACGCGCACGCGATCGGTCAGCATGCAGACGTACCGTGTCACGCGCTCGAGCGCGTCGCCGAGGGTCGGGCTCGTCATCGTGCAGTAGTCGATGAAGCCGAACGTCCCGAGCGGCGCCGCGCGCGCGATGGAGAGGCCGAGCAGCGGATCTCCCAGCTCGCGGCTCAATCGATCGAGGAACGCGAGGACCTGCGTCTCGTCGAGCGTGTCGGCTTCTCCCAGGTGCGCCACGAGCGGCCCGACGTCCGCGCCGAGGCGCTTCAGTCCCTGCAGCATCGGGAGAACGAGACGCCCGGAGACGCCGTGACCCGAGGCTCCGCCCCTGCCGTCGTTCGCGCTCCGTGTCTTGGCCACGGCCCGAGAATATCCCGAGCGGCGCGCCTTTGCCGCTCGCGACGGCGGCTTTCCTGAACTAGGTTCGGGCCTTCATGCAGCGGGACGAGGCGGCGAGGGAAGAGACGGAGAGCCCGCGCGCGGTCCCGTGGTCGCGCGTCCTCCGTCGGCTGCTCCTCGCAGTGGTTCCTGCGCTCATCGTCGGGCTGCCGCCCCTCTTCTGGGTCATCGACGCCACGCACCGCGCCTCGCTCACCACGCTCGGGCGCGATCAGGGCATCTTCCAGTACGTCGCGTGGGCCGTGGATCAGGGCGCGAAGGACTACCTCGACGTCCGCGACGTGAACGGCCCGCTGACCCACCTCGTGCACCTCGTGTTCTTGCACCTCGGCGGCGCCGACGAGCACCGCTTCCGTGTCCTCGACTTGTGCGTCACCGGAGCTACGTTCGCGCTCGCCGGAGCATGCCTCCCCGGGATCGGTCGGCGCCTCCGCCCGGCCGCGCGCCTCTTCGATCGCCCCGAGCGCATCTTGCCGCACCTCGCGTGGGCCTTCGCGGGATGGGTCGTGCTTTCGGGGCAGTACCTCCAGTACATCTACTGGGACATCGCGCAGCGCGAGAGCTTCTTCGACTGGTTCCTCCTCTCGTCGGTGATGCTCCAGCTCGTCGCGCAGGCGGGGCTGCGGCGCGAGGGGAGCGTGTGGCCGCGGCGCCTCCTGGTGCTCGTCGGCGCGCTCAGCGTCGTCACGTGGTTCGGCAAGCCTACGTTCGTCTTCTTCACGATGGCGCAGCTGCTCGCGCTCGTGGTCGACGACGAGCCGAAGCTCGGGAAGAAGGCGCGCCTCGTCGCGTTCGGGATCGGCGGCGCGTTCGGAGCGCTCTCGCAGCTCGCGTACCTGGTGATTTACGCCGACATCGGCGCGTTCCTGCGGATCTACTTCGTCGACGTGCCGCGCATGTACCGCTTCATCTGGCCGCGCGCAGCGGTCGAGATCTTCGCGCTGCCCGGCATCAGCACCACCGCGGCGCTCTCGTTCGTCACGAGCGCCGCGATGCTGGGCCTCATCTTCGATCGGCAGATGCCGCGGCGAGCCCTCGCGCTCGCGCTGCTCCCTCTGTGCGGCCTCGCGAGCGCGGTGATGCAGGCCAAGGGCTTCCCGTATCACTTTCATCCCGTGAGCGCGGGCCTCCACCTCCAGTGGCTCGCGATCGTCGTCTGGCTCTGGGAGCGGTCGTCGGCGTCGAAGTCGCAGAAGCGCTCAGGCGCGCGCCTCGCGCCGTTTCTCGTGGCGAGCGCCCTGGCGCTGCGCGTCGCGTTGATGATGCCGATGTCGCCGCACACGACCAACTTGTGGATCCTCACGAAGGCGCGCGACGCCGAGGAGCGAAGCTCGCACGACTACCTCATCTATTTCACGAGCTACGATTTTTTCCCGTGGGAGATGCGCCAGACGGCGGCGTACCTGAAGGAGCACACGAAACCGACCGACAAGGTCCAGATGTACGGCATGGATCCGTACATCCTCTTTCTCGCCGAGCGCATGAGCGCGACGCCGTACATCTACGCGTACGATCTCAACGCCGACGCCGCGCTCGCGGGGGGGCAGCTCCCGGAGCCGACGGGCCTGCACCCCAACGCGCAGGAGCAGGCGCGCATCATGGCGCTCCGCGACGAGCACGAGGTCGACTTGCTGGCGCGCCTCGAGAAGGCGCCCCCGGCGGCCTTCGTGTTCCTCGACAAGTCGCCGCTGATCACCTGGCAGGACGCCTTCCAGGACCTGCGGGAGCACAGCCCTAGGACGGCGGAGTGGGTGGAGGCGCGGTACGTCGAAACCGCGGTTTTCGAGGTGGATCACGTGTGGATGCGACGGGATATCGCCCCGCTTCCGTTGCAGAAATCCCCGACGAAGCCGTCTCCCGGGGGAGATGAGGTAAGATAGCCCTCCCGATGACCACCGACTCTGGGCCCGTTTCGAGCGCGACGCCGCATCCGCCGATCTCGTCGGCGGTGCCCGTCGCGTCGCTCGTAGCGGTCGAGGGACCGGACCTTCGCTCGAACGCGCTCTACTTGAACCGCGAGCTGTCGTGGCTGGAGTTCAACGCGCGCGTCCTCGCCGAGGCCGAGAGCGAGAGCGTACCGCTCCTCGAGCGACTGAAGTTCTACGCGATCGTCAGCTCGAACCTCGACGAGTTCTTCATGGTACGGGTCGCCGGCCTGAAGCAGCAGCTCTCCGGTGAGGTCGGCGAGATCGCCCCCGACGGGATGACGGTCGCCGAGCAGCTGAACACCATCGCGACGCGCGTGCACGATCTCGTGCACCAGCACACCGTCGGCCTGGTCAACCACCTCCTCCCGCGCCTCGCCGAGCAGGGCATCATGCTCCTCAAGCCCGAGGCGCTCCCGCCCGACGCCCTCGCCGCGCTCGACGAGCGGTTCGTGAACGAGATCTTCCCGATCATGACCCCGATCGCGATCGATCCGGGCCACCCGTTCCCGCACGTCCGCAACAAGAGCCTGAACCTCGGCGTCATGTTCATGGGCGACGGCGCCGCGGAGGCGGGCTTCGGCGTCGTGCAGGTGCCGATGATCCTGCCGCGCTTGATGGAGATCCCCGGCATCAAGATGCCCGACGGATCGGCGGCGCGTCACGCGTTCGTTCTCCTCGAGGATCTCGTCGCGCGGCACGTCGGGATGATCTTCCCGGGCGTTCGCCTCAAGGGCGTCTACGCCTTCCGCGTCACGCGCAACTTCGACATCGAGATCGACGAAGAGGAGGCCGAGGATCTCCTTCAGACGATCCAGCAGGAGCTTCGCCGTCGCGAACGCGGAAACGCGGTGCGCCTCGAGGTCGCAGGGGAACCGACGGTGGCGTCGCTCGCGAAGCTCGTCAAGGCGCTCAAGCTCGATCCGGAGCGCGACGTATACCGCGTGTCGATCCAGACGCCGCAGTCGACGGTGTCGGCGGGTCTGCTGAACGTGGCGGACCTCTTGTACATGGCCGCTCGCGACGATCGCCGCGAGCTGCGTGACGAGCCGTTCACGCCGCTCGCGGTGCCGCCGCTGCGCGACGCGGAGGACGTGTTCGCGGTGATGCGCGAGCAGGACGTGCTCCTTCACCACCCGTACGAGACGTTCGACTCGGTCGTCGATCTCATCGCGCGCGCGGCGGACGACCCCGACGTGCTCGCCATCAAGCAGACGCTCTACCGCGCCGGCGGCGACTCCTCGATCATCAAGGCGCTCGCCCGCGCGGCGGAGAGCGGCAAGCAGGTCACCGCAATCGTCGAATTGAAGGCGCGCTTCGACGAGGAGTCGAACATCCAGGGGGCGCGCGCGCTCGAGCAGGCGGGCGTCCACGTCGTCTACGGCCTCCTCGGCCTCAAGACGCACGCCAAGTGCCTCCTCATCATTCGCCGCGAGCGCGGCAAGCTCCGCCGCTACGTGCACCTGTCGACCGGCAACTACAACACCTCGAGCGCGCGCCTCTACACCGACTTTTCGCTCCTCACCTGCAAGCCCGGCATCACCGAGGACGCGTCGAGCCTCTTCAACTTGCTCACCGGCTACAGCGCGCCGACCAAGTGGAACAGCCTCATCGTCGCGCCGCTCGGTTTGCACGA
The DNA here is from genome assembly GCA_038231275.1 of Polyangiales bacterium. Taxonomy (GTDB): domain Bacteria; phylum Myxococcota_A; class Polyangia; order Polyangiales; family Polyangiaceae; genus JANYHK01. The sequence goes on along the minus strand of JBBRLQ010000001.1, from coordinate 179,750 downwards.
GACGGTGCTCGGCCTCATCGCGCGCGAGACCGAGCACGCGCGCAGCGGCCGGCCGGCGCGAATCGTCGCGAAGATGAACGCCGTCGTCGACGAGGACGTCATCGAGGCGCTCTACCGCGCGTCGCAGGCGGGCGTGCCCATCTCCCTCATCGTGCGCGGCATCTGTTGTCTGCGCCCCGGCGTGCCGAGCGTCAGCGAGACCATCGAGGTGCGCGCGATCGTCGACCGGTACCTGGAGCACGGCCGCGTCGTGCACTTCGCGAACGGCGGCAAGGACGAGGTGTACATCTCGAGCGCCGACTGGATGCCGCGAAACTTCCACCGCCGCGTCGAGGTGATGGTGCCAATCGAGGACAACTCGCTCCGCGCGCGGCTCATCGACGCGCTCACCCTCGGCGCGTCGGACAACGTGAAGGCGTGGGCGCTGCAAGCCGACGGCAGCTACGTGCGCGTGCAGCCCAAGCCGGGCGCGCAGATCGTAAGGAGCCAGTCGCGCTTCATCGAGATCACGCGCAACGTCGTGAAGGTGCACGAGGCGGCGGCGCGGCCGGCCACGCGCTTCCACATGACGCCGACCGCGCAGAAATCGCCGCTCGAGGGCAAGGTCCCCAAGACGACGCGGCGCCGGAACAAGAACCCGTCCGGGGAATGAGTGGAGCGGAGCGCAGCGAGCGAAACGATTCCTGTCGGAGAGGCCTGACCGGCTTTTCCGGTCAGGCTTGAGGGTGGGACGGAGATCAACAGCGGGCTTCGTCGTCGGAGCTCTCTCGGTCGCTTTCGTCGGCGGCCGAACCCTCGTGGCGTGCGGCGGCGCATCGGTGTCCGTCGCGCCGGACGCGGGGCTCGACGCGGGACCGATCCTCGGACTGGACGTGAGCGCCGACGCGCCGACGACCGGCCACACCTGTGCGGTGAAGCCCGGCGAATTCCCCGATCCCGCGTGCGACATCGCCACCCGCAACTGCACGCCGGACCCTGGCTGTGCCATCGACGAGGCCGCGTGCGGATCGGCGTCGACCTGCCTTCCGATGAAACCGAACGCTGGCTCGTCGACGGTGCTCGACTTCCGAATGCGTCGACTCAACCTCCTTGCTCCGCCGTCGATGACGTACGATGTCAACCCGACGCTCCAGACGGCGGTCGTCGACACCGCGACCACGCTCAACGCGAAACAGTGCGGCCAGATCGGGAAGGGCACATTCACGTGGTTGCTGCGCGTCGACCTCGTCGCGCGCACGCTCAAGACGGGCAGCGCGCCGCCATCGAGTGACCCCTTCGGAGTCGGCTCGTGCTTCGACACCCAGGTTTTCGGCACATCCGATCTCCGCCCTGCAACAGTCGCGCTCCAAGGCACCGCGGCGAGCCTTCAGACCGCACCGATCCCGAAGCTGAACGTGGCGATCTTTCTCGACAACGCAGGGTCGTCCGCCATCGTGCTCCCGCTCTCCGGCGTGACGATCCAAAGCATGGCCCTCTCTCCCGATGGCAGCTGCGTCGGGACGTTCGATCGCGTCGGCCTCGACCGCGCATGCACGGAGTCCCATGCCGATTGCCCGGCGTGGCACCCGGCCGCGGCGATCGGCGGGTACATCACGCTGGAAGACGCGGACACCATCTTCATCAAGGAGCTGAACCAGTCGCTCTGCGTGCTCCTGACCCAGACCGCGCCGCTCACGAAGTGCGAGCGCGACGCGACGGGGAAGATCGCGAAGCGCGGGGACTACTGCTCGTCGCCCGGCGGCGCGGGAGGCTGCCAGGACAGCTACTGGTTCGCCGCGACCTTCGCGGCGTCCGCGGCGGTGATTGACCCCACGAACGCGGATCCACGCTGCAAGTAGCGCGTCCGCGCCTCGAGGCGTCACGGACCCGCCGACGACACCTCACCCCGACGCGGCTCAGGCGGCGGCGAGCGCGGCGACGCAAGGGCCGACGATGTCGCGAAGCACGCGCGAGCGCGTGGGATCGCCGCCTGCGCGCTCGAGGTCTCGGACGGCGTCCGCGAGCGCGTGCGCGAGCGCTGCGCCGCCCTCGCGCACTGCCCACGCGAGCGTCCGCCACGCGAGCTCGGCGTGGCGCTCCTCGTCGTCGGCGATCTCGAGGAGGATGGCGCGGACCACCGGATCCTCGCTGCGCGCGGCGTCCATTCGCGCCTCGAGCGCGGCGACGGTCTCGCCGAGCCCCCCTTCGACGAGCGTGGCGAGCGCGACGTCCTCGAGCGACGCGCGCGGCGGCGCGTCCACCGTCCGCAACGGCCCCGGACCGAGCGGCTCCCCCGCGTATGCCGACGCGAGCGCGAACGCCAGGCGCGCGTGCTTCACCTCGTCCATCGCCGCCGCATGAGCGTCGTGGAGGAGCTCGGGAGGCGCGCCGAGCGCGAGCAGCTCGAGGGCGAAGCGCGCGAAGCTCGCGATCGACGCGTGCTCGGCGAGGCCTGCCTTCCTCCACGTGTCCTCGCGCGCACGCCGCTCGGCCGGATCGTTCGGCACGATCGGCCGGATGGGCTGCGTCCAGTCGCCGCGTGTCTTTGCGTCGGCCACCCGTGCTCGTCCGTCGACGACGTAAGGCCGTCCGGGTCCCGGCGGGTGGCGGTTGGGAAACACGTAGCAGCACGTGCTTGCGGTCGTCGCGTCTCCGCGCGTCCTCTTCGTCTGCTCGACGCTGAAGAGACCCTGGCCTCCCTCGATGGTGGGCGCGCAGCGCTCGAACGGCGTTGGGTACGGACCGGTCCCCGTCGCCTGCTCGCATTGTAGTGCGCAGACCATGCAGCCCGGCTCAGGCGGAAGGGGCATCGAGCCACGCGCGCTCGTGTTCGTGTTCGCCGTGTTCACCGTGTTCGCGTTCGCGTTCGTGTTCGGGTCGGGCGTCGCGTCTTTCGTGCATCCGACGACGAGCGCGCCCATCGCCAGCAAGAACCGTCCCCGCAGCCGCGCTGTGTCGGTCATAAGCCCAGGCTAGACCGATCTGCGGTCGCGCTAAAGAACGAGGCTGAGGTTCCACGCGGCGTGCGCCAAGACCGCCGCGGGGTAACCGCCGGCCGCGTACGCCGTACCGAAGCTGACGCCGAGCAGCACGGTTTGGTAGACGGCGATCTTGTAGACGCCGAGGTGCGCGAGACCGAAGGCGAGCGCCGCCAGCGCGATCGCGCGCGTGTCGCCGAAGCGCCGCGCGAGGACACGCTGGAGGAGGCCACGGAAGACGCGCTCTTCGGCGAGCGGCACGACGAGGACCGTCATCAGGAAATACGGGATGCTCTCTCTGGCGCGCTCGACGTTCTTGGCGATGTCGCGCCCCTCCGCGTCGAGGGCCTTTTTCCCCGTGTGATCGAAGGCAGTGGGGCTCACGCAGCGCGTCGCGTAGGCGCCTGCGTCGAAGCCGTAGTGCGCGCCTGCGGTCATGCCGACGGTGAGCGCGAACGCGACGACGCCGGCAGGGACGACGCGCGCCCACCTGGCGCGACGGGTCATGCCGGGCTCGAAAATTCTCTCGACCGCGAGCGGCACGAGCGCGGCGTAGGCGACGAACACGACCGCCTGACCCCAGGGACCGAGCGCGCGCGTCGCTGCGAGGGCGAGCGGCATGCCCACCGCGCCGAGCATCGCGGCCCCGAGGTGCGCGCGCGTCGGCCTCCGTGACGCGCGCGCGACCTCCGCGTCCTTCTCGGAGACGCCCAGCCGCGCGAGGATCGCCGCCGTCACGCGCGCGGGCGACGGCGCATGGCGGAGCACGAAGACGCCGGCCACGATCGCGACGATCGGCGCCAGGAAGATCGTCGGATGCACGCCCGCGCCGCACGGGCGCGCGACGAACAGCGCGTAGCGCATCGCGCCTCCGAAGAAGAGGACGGCCGTGGTGCGCGGATTCCTGGGCAGACGGCGCGCCAGATCGACTGCGGCGACCCCGACGATGAGCGCGTCGCCAAGGAGCCGCCCATACGCTCCCTCGAACCCCGCGCGCGCCAGCTCCCGGTCGAGCTCGGCCAACATGAGCAGTGGAACCAGGCCGATGAGGAGCCACAGCCGCGCGCGCGCGTACGCGTCCACCAGCGGCAAATCCAGCGCGCGCGCGAACGCCTCGCGCATCCCGGCGTCCTCCGCCAGCGCGAGCGGCAGCGGCGCGAACGGCCCGTCCTTCGTTCGCGCGAGCTCGGTCGTCGCGCCGAGCCCGGGATAATCACCGGGGAGCGCGGGAACGGCCTCCTCGCCGCGCTGCCGAAGGAAGACCGGAAGCACCCCCACCTCTACCACGGCACATGGTAAAATTGTCACGTGCAGCTCCTCGACATGACGCGCGCCGAGGTGGGCCTCGTGGTCTTCATCTTCGTCCTCGTCTACGCGGCGGGCCTCCTTCCCAAGATCGTGGACCGCGTGGTCTCCGTCTTGGCGCCGAAGGACGACCGCGAGACCAAGTAGGGGGCCGAGCGTGGACGAGGAGAGGCCGGACGACGAGCTGCCGCGAGGAATGCCGACCACGGTGTTCGTCAGCGATCCGTCCGCCGAGGCCGAGCGCGTGGCGCAGCTCCTTCGGTCGCGCGGCTACCTCGTCGCCGATGTGCCCCTCACGATGCTCGTCGCGCGCGTGGCCGTCCAGCGCCCGCGCGTGCTGCTCATGGACGCCGACGCGGAAGGTGCGCTCGACACGCTCACGAAGATGCGGGAGATCCCGGAGGCCGATGGCGTCGACGTCATCTTCATCGGGAAGGAAGGGGGTGCGGTCGGGAGCGTCGAGACGGCGCTCGAGCACGACGGAAGCGGGTTCTTCAAGCGCCCGGTCGACGTGCCGACTCTCCTGAAGAAGCTCGAGGCGCTCACCGGAGGGCCGAGCCACGGGCCGATGGCGCGACCCAGCACGCCGCCGCCGTCGGTCTCGTCGATGTCGCTCGAGCCGCCGCCGCGTCGCCCCGGTTCGCTCCCGCCTCCGAGCATGCGCGACGTCGGCGCGTCTCCTCCGCCACGGGCGTCGATGCAGATCCCTCGGGTCGTCGCGCCCCCGGCTCCCGCGCTGCCGTCGTTCGCGCCGGAGGAGCGCCGCTCGCCGTCCGCCCAAGTGTCGAGCGAGCTCGAGCAGCTGCTCGCCGAAGCCGAGCGGCGCATCGGCGGGCAGGTAACCCACGACTCGGTCTTCCCGACGCCGGAAGAGGAAATCGAGGCGGTGCTCCCCGCCGACGTGCTCGCGTCGCTCGACGAGCCGCTCGAAGGCGAGGCCGTCGACGAGCCCGCCGAGATCGGCGCGCACGCGAAGGGCACGACGTCGGGCGGTGGGAGCCGACTGTCTACGGGCGTCGGCACTGGCGTGGGCACCAACGCCGGCGCGCGCGCGACGAACGCGAAGGCGCCGACCACCGATCCTCCGATGCACAAGACGACCGGCGGCGGCACGCACGCGGGCACCACCGGGGGCCGGTTCACCGATTTTCTGACGGGGCCAGGACCGGTGCGGACCGACGCGTCGTCGAGCGGCAGCTTCGCGCCGGTCGACTCCGAGCGCCCGCGAATGAGCTCGAATCCGCCGGTGCCGACCTTCGGACCGCCCGCGACGACGATGGATCCTTCCGGCCGCGCGCTCCCACGTGAAGCGCCGATCGTCACCAACGCCGTCCACTTGCAGCCCGCCAACACCGCGGCGGTCACCGTCGGCCTCGGGCTCGGTCCGTCTGCGCCGATGCCGAGCGTCCTCGCGCCCGGAGACGCCGCGCGCGCGGTCGCCCACGCGATCGTCACGCGCGCGACGGGTGCACTCTGCATCGAATCGCAAGAAGGCGTCCGGCGCGCGGTGTTCCGCGAGGGTGATTTCGTGACGGCGGCGTCGGGCGTCGACAGCGAGAGCTTGCTCTCGTTCCTCGTCCTCCGTGGGGATCTTCCGCGCGACGACGTGCAGGCGCTCGTCGGCAAGCTCCCGCCGTTCGGCCGCCACGCCGGCGCCGCGCTCGTCGCGCACGGGCACCTCCGGCAAGACCAGCTGTGGAGCGTCCTCCGCGAGCACGCCGAGTGGATCCTCGGGCGCATGATCCAGCAGTCGACGGGCACCGCGCTCATCGAGGCCGAGCCGCCCGGACGCCTCCGCGGCGAGCCGAGCGTCTTCGAGCGATCGACCGGCGCCGAGGTGTTCGTCGAGATCATTCGCCGTGTCGTTGCGCCGGAGGACGCCCTCGCGCGGCTCGGCGGCGTCACGTCGCGCATCGGGGATGGTCCTGCAGTGCAGCTGGAGAGCGAGTGCTCGCTCGATCCGAGCATCGCCGAGCGCCTCCAGAACGCGCGCGGCCTCCCGATCCAGAACCTGCTCGATCGATCGCCGGAGCCCGACGTCGCCGCGGTCCTCTACGCGCTCGATCTGCTCGGCGTCGTCGAGATGGTCCGCGCGATCGGCGAGGGGCGATTGCCGAGCCCCGTGGCGCCCGCAGGCCCGGACAGCCTCGACGAAGAGGCGGTGCGCGCGCGCGTTCGGGCGCGGCTCCAGCTCGTCGACGAAGGGGACTACTTCGCGCTCCTCGGGGTGCCGCGTTCGGCGACGAGCTACGAGGTGCGCCGCGCGTTCGTGGACCTCCGTCGCGCGTTCGAGCCCGCGCGCATCCTCACGCCCCAGATCGCGGACCTGAACCTCGACGTGCGCAAAATAGCCGTGGTTCTCGACGAGGCGTACGAGATCTTGAAGGACAACGCGCGCCGCGAGCGGTACCGGCGGGCGATCGAGGGACCCTCCGCCTGAGCGACTCGGGTGCGCTCAGGCCGTCTGCGCGCGTGGCGTGATCGCGTCGACGACGATCTTGCCGTCCTCGACGTCGACCGTTGCGACGTCGCCACGCGATAGCTCGCCACGCAGGATGAGCTCGGCGATCGGAGCCTCCACGAGCCGCGCGATCGCGCGACGCATTGGCCGCGCGCCAAGCTCCGCGTCGTACCCACCGCCGTCGAGCAGCGCGCCGACCGCCGCCTCGCTCGCGTCGAGACGCACCCCTCTCGCGGCCTCGAGCTCGGTGCCGAGGATGACGAGCATGCGCCGCGCCACCTCGGCGACGTCGTCGCGCGTGAGCGGCGGAAACGCCAGAACCTCGTCGATGCGGTTGTAGAGCTCCGGCGGAAGTGCGGTGCGCGCGGCGCCGATCACAGCCGTCTCGTACTCCGCGTTCTTCTCGGTCACCGTACGCCGCGCGCCGAAGCCGATACGCCCCCGCTGGCTCGCCGGCGTGAGATCGGAGCCGATGTTCGACGTGAGGATGATGACCGTATTCGTGAAGTCGATCGTTCGGCCGCGACCGTCGGTGAGGCGCCCCTCGTCGAACACCTGCAAGAAGGCCTCGAGCACGTCGCGGTGCGCCTTCTCGATCTCGTCGAGGAGGATGACCTGGTAGGGCCGTCGTCGCACCGACTCGGTGAGCTGTCCGCCTGCTTCGTGGCCGACGTATCCCGGCGGCGCGCCGACGAGCCGCGCGATCGCGTGGGCCTCGGCGTACTCCGACATGTCGAGCCGCGTCATGGCGTCGGGCGAGTGGAAGAGGCACTCGGCGATCGCTTTTGCGGTCTCGGTCTTTCCAACGCCGGTGGGCCCGAGCAAGAGGAAGGAGCCGATGGGTCGCCGCGACCGGAAGCCCGACGCGTTGCGCCGCAAGATCGTCGCGACCCGACCGAGCGACGCCGTGTGACCGACGATGCGCTCCGCCATCATCGCCTCGAGCCTCAGCATGCGCTCACCGTCGCTCTCGAGGAGACGCTCGATCGGTACTCCCGCCTCTTCGCTCACCACTTCGGCGACATCCTCTGCGTCCACTTCGGTCTTCGACCGCCGCCGCGCGCGCGCGCCCGCGAGATCGAGGAGGCTCACCGCTTTGTCCGGCAGCGCGCGTCCCGGCACGTAGCGCACGCTCCACTGCACGCACGCGACGATCGCTTGCACCGTGTAGAGGGCCTTGTGGTGCGCCCCCAAGATCGGCGCCACCTGCTCCAGCGCGAGCACCGACTCTTCGGGCGAGAGCTCCGCGACCTCCACCGGCGAGAAGCGCCGCGCGAGCGCCGCGTCGGCCTCGATCACCCTCTTGTACTCGTCGGTCGTCGTCGCACCGATGCACGCGAGCTCTCCCTTCGCGAGCGCCACCTTCAGCTCACTCGCGGCCTCGTCGCCGGCGTCGCCGCCGAAGAGCGTGTGGATCTCGTCGAAGAAGAGGACGATGCGGCCGTCGCTGCGCTTCACCTCTTCTTTGATCATGGCGAGGCGTTCGGCGAGCTGGCCGCGCATGCCGGTGCCGGCGAGAAGGGCGCCCGCCTCGATCTCGACCAGGATGCGATCGTCGAGCGACGCGACGTCCTGCCCGTTCGCGATGCGCTGCGCGATGCCGCGCACCACGCTGGTCTTCCCAACGCCGGCCGCGCCGATGAGGCACGGGTTGTTGGCGCGCCGCTTGGCGAGCACGTCGAGGGTCCGCTCGATCTCCTCGTCGCGCCCCACCACCGGATCGAGCTCGCCGAGCGACGCCGCGAGGGTCAGGTTCTTCCCAAGCTGGTTGATGAGCGCGAACTTCTTCGCGTCGAGCGCGAAGCGTCCTTGCTGCACCTGGGGCTTCTTCTTCGCCTTGCTGGGCGACAGCTGCAAGACGAGCGGCTGCGGCTGCGCGTGCGGGGGCTTCGGCGCCGGCATCGCGATCCGCTGCATCGGCGCGTGCGTCGACGGTCCCGGCGAGGACGGACGGTTCATCGGTGAGGCCGGCATCGTCGGTCGCGCGGCGTTCGGCCTCCGCGCCTCGATCGCACGCCGCGGCGGCGCGATCCCCATCGCCAGCTGCATGGCCGCGTTCCGGAGCTTGCCCACGTCGGTCCCGCACTGCTCGATCGCGCGATGCGCGGCGGTGTGACGGTCCTGGCAAAGCGCGAAGAGAAGGTGAACGGCCAGCGGCTCTTGCCGGTCGGCGGCAGGACCCCTCGCCGCGAGCTCGCGGGCCCGTTGGATGGCGCGCGCCACCGAGTCCTTCTCGTCGTCGAGCAGGACGCGCGCTGCCTTCATCAGCACTTCCGTGCTGAGCCGCTTCTCGGCGAGCAGATCGGCGGCCCCGCTCGGCCGCGAGGCGATCGCCGCCAGGAGGTGACACGTGGACAACCTCTCGGCGCGCCGCGCCGCCAGATCTTCGGCCAACTTCCGCAAAGCAACGAGCTCAGGCTCTCGGACGACTGACATTGTGTCCAGCGCTCGCACGCGAGGGCACGTTCGGCCAAGAAAGTGGCCCCTTTTCGCCCTGACCTCCGTGTGCCCGATCAGGCACCCGCTCCGCCGAACGTGTAGCGGACGGCGCGACGCTGCGCGCCCGTCGCCGGCCACGTGTACGCCACATCTTCGACCAACGTGGCGTCGGGATCCTGGGGAGGGCTCTCCTTGGCGAGGAGCACCCACGCGCATCCGTCGGGTGTCGAGACGACGTCGTAGCTGCGCGCCAGCCACTCCGTGGGCGGGAACGTGGCGCGCGCGATGGCCACGTCGAATCGTGTCCGCAGCTCCTCGAGCTTCATGCGGAGGAGCCCGACGTCCTCGCGGCCGATTGCGGCGAGGACGGTCCGAAGGAACGCGACGCGTTTGGCGAGCGGCTCGACGAGGGTGACCCGCAAGTCAGGACGCGCGATCGCCAGCGCCAGACCCGGTGCGCCCGCCCCGGTGCCGACGTCCACCACCGTCACGCCCTGCGGGACGCGTGAGGCGAGCATCATTGCGTCGGCCAGCATGAGATCCGCGAGCTCGTCCGTGGACCGCGCCGCGGTCAGATCCACGCGGCCGTTCCACGCCACCATCTGCTCCAGCCACGTCGCGAGCTTCGCGTCGGCGCCCGGCGGCAGCTCCGCTCCGAGGCTCTTCGCGATCTCGGCGATCCTCGGGAGCGCTGGTGGCGTGAGGAGGGCGGCCATGTCGGGTCCTCATGAGGGTAGCAGGCGCCCCGGCGGGCTTGCTAAGAAGGGACGATGACCGACGCCGATCTGCGCCCGCTCGAAGACCTCGTGCGCCGCCTCCATCCAGGTGCGCGTCTCGAGGTCACGCCGATGCCGGGGGGCGCGTCGACCCGGCGGTATTTCCGCGTTGCGTTGCCGGACGGTGGGACAGCCGTAGGCATGTTCGTGCCCGAGGGGGCGAAGCCCGAAGAGATCCAAAAGGAGGCGCCGCGCGCCCGCTGGCCCTTCCTCGAGGTGCGAGAGCTCCTCTCGGGTCGAGGCGTCCTCGTCCCGACGATCCTCGGCGAGGACTGCGACCGCGGCTGGCTCCTCATCGAAGACCTCGGCGACGCGACGCTCGCCAACCACCTCCTCGAGAAGCCCGGCGACAAACGTGCACTCTACACGCGTGCGGTTGAGGATCTCGCCGACGCGCAGCAAAAGCTCGCCGATCTGCCGCATTGGTCGGTGGTCGCGGGCCGCGCCTTCGACGAGGATCTGCTCCGTTGGGAGATCGATCACTTCCGCGAGTGGGGCCTCGACGCGCGCGGCAAGGCGCTCTCGCCGGAGGACCGCGCGGAGTTCGACGCGATCGGCGATCGCCTCGCGCGCCAGATCGCGGGCTGGTCGCGCGGCTTCGTGCACCGCGATTACCAGTCGCGCAACTTGATGGTGAAAAAGGACCGTCTCGTCTGGATCGATTTCCAGGACGCGCTCATGGGGCCGCGCGTCTACGATCTCGTCGCGCTCCTCAACGACAGCTACCAGGAGTTCGATCGCGCGTTCGTCGAAGCGCGCCTCGACGAGTTCGCTGCGCGCGCGAAGCTCGGGACCGCCGAGCGCGTCGAGCTCGGCCACCAGTTCGATCGCGTCACCGTTCAGCGAAAGCTGAAGGACGCCGGTCGCTTCGTCTTCATCGATCGCGTGAAGAACAACCGCGCGTTCCTGAAATTCGTGACGCCGACCGTCGCCAAGGTCAAGCACGCGCTCGCCCACCTCAAGGGCGATCGCGATATGGAAACGCTCAGCGATATCTTGCACCGAGCGCTTCCTGACGAGGCCTGATCCCGATCGTCTGCCGCGATATGCGTCCCTCGCGCTCCCGCTCCTTCCCCGCTCCGTCACAATGAGGTAGCAAGACCTCTCCGTGAACGAGCCCTTCACCCCGTCCAAGGAAGAGCCCGAGCACGCCCCGCGCCGCGTCCGCGCCCGCGTCCACCCCGAGGGGTTGCTCCTCGAAGGGGTCGCCGAGTCGTTCCCTCTCTACGGCGGCGCGATGCATTACTGGCGTCACCCGCCCGAGGCGTGGGGACCGTGCCTCGACGCGATGAAGGCGATGGGCCTGCGTTTCGTCGACACCTACGTGCCGTGGGGCGTGCACGAGCTCGCGCCGGGGAGATTCGATTTCGGCGAGAAGGACGCGGGGCTCGACGTCGCGCGATTCGTCCGTATGTGCGGCGAGCGAGGGCTCAAGGTCGTCGTGCGGCCCGGCCCCCACATCAACGCGGAGCTGACGTACTTCGGGTTGCCCGAGCGCATCGCGTGGGATCGCGAGTGCCAGGCGCGCACACCGCGCGACAACCCCGTCATGCTCCCGATGATCCCGGTCGCCTTCCCGGTGCCGAGCTACGCGAGCGATCTCTTCCACGAAGAGACGGCGCGCTGGTTCCGCGCGGTCGCCGAGGTCCTCGCGCCCCTCCGTCATCCCGAGGGGCCGATCGTGATGGTCCAGATCGACAACGAGGGCGCGCTCTACTTCCGCGACGGCGCCTACGATCAGGACTACCACCCCGACGCCATCCGGCTCTTCCGCACGTTTTTGCGTGTAAAATACAAGCATGTGCGCGCGCTGCGCGCCGCGTGGGACGAGCCGAAGGTGCGCTTCGAGACGCTGTCGCCGCCGCATCGCTTCGACGCCAAGCGCGCGACGGATCTCGCGCGCCACATGGACTGGATGGAGTTCCACGAGCACCTCCTCACGAGCGCGATGGGGCGCTTCTCCAAGTCGCTCGAAGAGGCCGGCTTGTCGGAGCTGCCGACGATGCACAACTTCCCGCTCGGCGAGGCGGCGACGCCGCTCAACGCAGGGCGCATGGGGAAGGTCGTGGACCTGATCGGCCTCGACTACTACCACCCGGCGACGCCGCTCCATCACACGACCAACATGCGGCGCACCACCGAGCTCGCGTCGCGATGCGAGGGGCTCGGCGCGCCGCCGTTCGGCGCCGAGGTCGGCGCGGGGTTTCCGCCGTTCTTCGCGCCGCTCGACGACGAGGACTCGCTCTACACCCTCATGTGCGCGATGGCATACGGCCTCCGGGGGTTCAACCTGTACATGGCCGTCGAGCGCGATCGCTGGGTCGGCGCGCCGATCGATCGTCACGGTCGCCCGCGCGTGCTCGCCGATCGCTACCGCTCGCTGGTGCAGGCGCTGGAGCACACGCGCTTCCACGCGCTCATGCGCCGCGCGCCCGTGCGCCTCGTCGTGCCGCGCTCGCTTCGTCGCCTCGCGCGCGCGACGCACGCGTTCGGGCCGGTCTCGCCGGCGGCGTTCAACATCATGGGCTCTGGCTTCCAGGAGAGCTGCCTCGAGGACGAGCTCGGCCTCGGCGAAGTGGCGACGATCGCCGGCGAGGCGTACCTGCGCGCGTTCGAGCGGGCGCTCAACGCGCGCGGCGTGCCCTTCGCGTACGCAGGTGGCGACAGCGTGCAGGTCAGCACGCGCGGCGCGCGGTGGATCGTGTGCGCGACCGCGGGCGGCATCAAGGAGGACTTCTTCACCTGGCTACGGGCGGCGCACGAGGCAGGCGCGGCGGTCACGATCGGTCCGCACGTCCCCGAGCGCGACGGATCGATGCGCCTCCTCGGCAGCCCCCACGACGTTCGCGGCCTCGAGGTGGAGCCGCTGGACGACGTCGCGCGCGCCGACGCGCTGGTGGGGCGTCGCATCGAGGAGCTCGGTCTTCCGACGTACCCCGTCGATCCGGCGGACGTCCACGTTTCGGTGCACGAGGACGCGAGCGGCGTGGCCAAGGTCGCGTTCGTGCTGAACCCTACCGCCGGCAAGGTGACCGCGCGCGTCTCCCTCGGCGAGGCGTCGTCGCTCGTCGATCTGCTGCGCGCCGACACGCGCATCACCAAGGTGTCCGGCTCGTTCACCGTGGAGGTGCCGCCGCGCACCGTCCGCATGTTCGCGGTCGAATAGCCGCCGACCCCTCTCAGAAGCGCAAGTTCATCGAGCCGAGCCCGAAGCTCGGGGGCATCTCGGAGTACGTGTGCGGCCGCGCGGCGGGGTGCGCGTGGGTGGCGCAGCGGTGCTCACGACCTTCGGTCTTCGCCACGACGGCCGCGCACTCGGCGCACGCCGGCTCGATCGTGGACGCCGCGGTGGGCGGCCTGGGTCGAACCGTCAATACCGAACAGGGAGCGGTTCGCACCACGTGCTCCGCCACCGACCCGAAGACCATGCGGTCGACGCCGCGTCGCCCGTGGGTACCGACGACGATCAGATCCGCTTCGAGCTCGTCGGCGACCCGCGGCAGCTCCTTCTGCGGATTTCCCACCAGCACGTGGGAGAAGGCAAAGACGCCCGGCACGCCCGCGAGGCTCTCCAGGCTGTCCGCGAGCTGTCGCTGCGCATTCACCGTCTGCTCGCTGACGTCGACGAGGGGAGCAAACTCGGTCCCGCCGACCGGCGGCGCGAGGACGTTCACGAGGTGCACCTCGGCCATGCCCGACGAGCGCGCGAGGTTCACGGCGACGCGCAGCGCTTGCTCGCTGGTCTCCGAGAAGTCGATGCCCACGACGATCTTCATGCGCTCGGTGGTGGTGTTCCGGGTTCCCATGACGTGCCTCCAATCCCGCTACAGAGAGCGAAACGCGTGCCACGTGAGAACGCGCACGCCCGCAGCACGCGCGCCGCGCGCGCCCACGCAGGCGATGCGCGAAGACGCAACGCGTGCGCGCATCGCCGCCACGTTCACGGGCCTGCAAGCGCGGCCAGCCGCTCACGCAGCTTCAGCAGGACCGCGCCGCGCGTCGTCTCGGGCAGCTCGGCTTCGGCCCACGCGTAGAGGCCATTCTCTTCCGCCAGCGCGTGCGTGCGCAGACCGGCGGCGAGGCGCTCCACCTGATCGGCGCGCGCCAGCTCATGAGACAGCGGCGCGTGCGCCACTTGCCGGTCCTCGACCGGGGCGTCCTCGTCGGCATCGTGACCGATCGGGATCTGCGCTTCATCGAGACGCTGCGTGACGTCGACCCGGCCGAGGTCTGCGTCGCGGAGGCGATGACGCCGGAGCCGTATTTCGTTCCGCCGAGCGCGCCGCTCGGGGAGGTGGTCGCCCACATGGCCGAGCGGAAGTACGGCTGCGCGGTCGTCATCGACGGCATGAAAATCGTTGGGATCTTCACGACCGGCGACGCCCTCCGCGCTCTCGCTGCCGTGCTGGAAGAGGACGCCGCTCCGCCCGCGAGAGGCCGCGCCCACGCGTAACCGTGCAGAATCGCCAGAAGTTCCGCGTAACTTCGCAACGCTTGCCCGAACGCGCGTGGCCGACTAAGGTGCCGCGTCCCTGAAGGAGCACCCGAAATGGCACGCGTTACCGTCGAAGATTGCCTGGAGCGTGAGGAGAACCGCTTTGCCCTCGTCATCCTTGCTGCCCACCGCTGCCGCCAGCTCATGAAGGGTGCGCACCCGCTCGTTCACTCGAAGAACAAGGCCGCCGTCACGGCGCTCCGCGAGATCGCCGCCGGCAAGGTCCACTTCGACCGCACGAGCAACGAGGTCGTTCAGGAGTGGATCGACGGGCAGATCAAAGCCGGCCTGATGTGACCGGTCGGCCGCGAGGCCGCCGCACCGAAGGAACGCTCGGCGCCGATCGCGAGCTCGAAGCAGGCGCGCGCGCGCACTACGAAGATCCGACGTACTACACGGCCACGTACCGGCGTCGCATCGACGACGTGCAATTTTACGTCGCCCACGCGACGAAGCACGGTGGGCCGGTGCTCGAATATGGCGTCGGAAACGGCCGCATCGCGCTCGCGATGGCGCGGCACGGCCTGACGGTCACCGGCGTCGATCATTCGCCCGCCATGCTCGACGATCTCCGCGCGCGCCTCGCCGACGAGCCCGCGGCCGTTCGCGCTCGCGTCACGCTTCGTCAGGGCGACATGCGGAGCGCACGCCTGAAGAAGCGATTCCCGCTCGTCCTCTGCCCGTTCAATACGGCGCTCCACCTCTACACTCGCACCGACGTCGAGGCGTTCCTCGCGCGCGTCCACGATCACGTGACGCCCAACGGCGAGCTCGTCGTCGATCTCTCGGTGCCCGTCATGCAGGATCTCCTGCGCGAGCCGACGCGCGCGTACAAGGCGCCGCGCTTCCGCCACGCGACGACGGGCGAGCTCGTGAGCTACCAGGAGCACTTCGACTACGATCGCGTCCGCCAGGTGCTGTTCGTGTCGATGGAGTTCTCGCCGGTCGGCCACGCCGAGCGCGCATGGATGACGCCGCTCGCCCATCGGCAGTATTTCCCGCGCGAGTGGGAGGCCCTCCTCCACTACAACGGCTTCGACGTCGACAAGGTGAGCGGAGATTTCTACGGCGGGCCGCTCGATCGTTCGAGCGACGTCATGGTCTGGCACGCGAGGCCGAGGCGCGGCTGGAGGCGTCGGTGATCGCCGCCGCGCTCGCCGAGGTTCGCGCCCGCATCGATCGCGCGGCGACGGCGGCCGGGCGCGATCCGGCGAGCGTGCGCCTCGTGGCCGTGTCGAAGACCAAGCCGGCCGCGGCAGTGCGCGAGGCCTACGCCGCCGGGCAGCGTGCGTTCGGCGAGAACTACGCGCAGGAGCTCGATCAGAAGGCGCGAGAGCTCGCGGATCTGCCCGACATCGAGTGGCACTTCATCGGTCACCTCCAGACGAACAAGGCGAAGCTCGTCGCGCGCGCCGCGCACGTCGTGCACACCGTGGACAGTGCAGTGCTGGCGCGCGAGCTCGGAAAACGCCTCCGCGCGGTCGGGCGCACGATGCCGGTGCTCGTGGAGGTGAACGTCGCGGGCGAGGCGCAGAAGCACGGCGCGTCGCCGACCGAGCTCGCCGAGGTGCTCGCGGCGGTAAAGGCCGAGCCGGAGCTGGTCCTCCGAGGCCTCATGACGTTGCCACCGGTCGACGATCTCGCCGCTGCGCGCGCGGTCTTCGAGACGCTGGTCACGCTGCGTAACCTCCACGGCGGCGCGTCGATGTTGCCGGAGCTGTCGATGGGGATGACGAGCGATCTGGAGATCGCGGTGGCGTGCGGGGCGACGCTCGTACGCGTCGGGACGGCGATCTTCGGCGCGCGCGCTACTTCCACCACCGCGTGAGCGTGTCGCGAATGCGGGCGAGCGGTCCCTCCGGCGGGGGATCGCCGGCGATGATGCGCTCGCGGAGGCGCCTCGCCGCGTCGTCCTTCGGATCGAGCACGAGCGCGCGCGCGATCGTGGCGAGAGCGTCGTCGCCTCGTCCGGCGGCGAGCAGCGCCGTCGCGGTCACCGCGAGGGTCCGCGGCGTCTCGCCCTCGAGCTCCGTCGCCTTCGCCGCGTGCACGAGCGCCGCCTCCGCGTCCTTCGTGGCAAGCGCCACCGCCACCAGCTCGAGGTGCGCGGGCGTGCACCCGGCTGACGCCGCGATCGCCGCTTCGAACGCGGCGCGGGCCGGCGCCCAACGCTCGCGGCGGCGTTCGACCAGGCCGACGGCAAAGTGCGTCGCCCAGAGGCGGTGCTCGGCGGCGAGTCGTCGTCCTCGTGCCGCGAGGGCGTCGAGATCGTCCGGCCCCGCCGAGTATGCGGCGCGGAGCAAAGACTCGAGCTCCTCCGCGGCGTGCGGGTGCTCGAGCGCGAAGCGACCGCGCTGCGCCTCCGCCGCGAGCGTCGTCCCCGGCGCGATCGCTTCGGCTGCGACGAGCAGGCGCGCAGCCTCGGCCTTCTCGCCGAGCTGGGCCTTCGCGCGCGCGAGCACGAACGAGCCCCACGGATCGGCGGGCAGCTTCTCGAGCAGCGCGCCGCCGAGGCGCGCCAAGCGTGCGGCGCGCGGGATGCCGTCGGGCTCGAGCGCGAGCGAGAGATGGATCGCCCTCTTGAGCACCTCGGGGTGCGCGTCCGGCGCGAGGAGGACTTGATCGACGAGGTCTTCGCACGCGCGGCCGTCGCCCCTCTTCTGCGCCGCGCCCGCGAGCCCGAGAAATGCCGATGGAAAGAGCGGCGCCCGGGCGAGGACCTGGCGCCAGTCGGTCTCCGCGGCCTCCACGTCGCCGCGCTCCAGGAGGACCGCGCCACGTTCGGTGAGCAGGATGGGATCGTCGGGAGCGTGCGCCATTCCGCGGTGGACGGCGTCGAGCGCGCCGTCCAGATCGCGCTTTGCGCGCCGCGCCTCGCTGAGCAGCGCGTGCGTCCGCGGGCGCTTCCCGTCGAGCTCGAGCGCCTGCGCGAGGCGGCGCGCGGCGCTGTCGGCGTCACCGAGCCGGAGATCGAGCGCCGCAGTCGCCTCCAGCAGCTCGATCCTGGTCGGCGCGTCGACGATCGCCCGGGCCAGCGCGCGACGTGCAGCGTCGGCGAGCTTGGGGTCTCCGGCCGCGGCACTCGCGGCCGTGTCGAGCGCGATCGCGGCGAGTCGTCCTGCCGGAAAACGCGCGTCCGGCGCGTCCTCGACGGCGCGCCCGAGGTGCATCATCGCCGCGAGGCGATCGAACGGTCCGCCCTTCTTCGGATCGAACAAGACACAGCGCTCTGCGCGGAGCACGCTCTCGAGCGCGTCCCACGGAAGGTCCTCGATGTCGCGAACGGTGCCGATCTCGCCGCCGCCCATCTTGATCCAGAGATCGCAGAGCGCCGCGAGGATCGCCTTGCCGGCGTGTCGCCCATCGACGTGCGCTTCCACGCGCCCGCGCGGCGTGCCGTCTTTCGCGTCGAACGCGAGCAGCTGAATGAGGCCGCGTCCTTCGCTCGGCGGCTCGAACGATCCGGTCAGGACGAGCGACACGTCCGTCGGCGCTTGCCCAGCGCCCGCCATGTCGCGCCACGTCTGCGGAGGAATGAACGCCTCGACCGGCTCGGGCGCTGCTTCCTCGGGAGCGTCCTTCTTCTTGCCCTGCAGCTGCGCGAGCGCCAGCGTCTCGCCGTCGAGGCGCGCGAACGAGTGAACGAGCGCGGCGAGGCCGAGGCCGAGGCCACGACTGTCCTCGGGGACGCCGAACGGAATGACGACGGCGCGCGGGGGCACTGCGCCCTCTCTACTTGGAGCCGGCGCGTGGGTTGAAGCTGATGCGCGCGAGGATGTTGCCGCGTCCCGCCGGCGGCTTCTCGAACGAGAGCTTCTCGAGGGCGTGCGCCGCGCAGCCGAGCAGATCTTGGTTGCCCTGCCACGGATCGATGTGGGTATGGAGGATCTTGCCGTCCCCATCCAAGTCGATGAGGAACGTCGCGCTCGCCTGGAGCGGCTGCCCCGCGCCGCGCGCGAACGCCTCACAGACGTGGAGATCCGCGCGCGCCGACTCGACGGTGACGTACGCGGCTGCGGTGTACGCGTCGTTCGGCGAAGGATGCTCGTGCGGCCTGCCGCCGCGCGTCGTGAACACCGCCGGGATCGTGATCGTCGCCGCGCCGGCCACGGGCGGCTCGAACCGGAGCCGGGCCGCGCTGCTCTTCATGCACGAGACGACCTGGCTCGAGAGCTCGCACACGCCGTAGGACTCCACCGTCGCGACGCGCCCATCCGGCCCGACGCGCAGCACGATTGCGGCGTGCCCGTCCTGCGTCGGATCGTGGATGAGGCCGCGCTGGTAACAGCGGCGGAACTCCGGGTACGTGTCGAAGATCGCCTTCTCGGTGGCGGTGCGTCCGTCGGCGATGCGCGGCGGAAGGTCGGGCGAGTCGGGCGGCGGCGGCGGCGCGTTGGGGCTCCTGGCCGCCGGCGTCCACGCGGGGAGCTTGGGGATCCAGTCCTGTCCGAGCTCCCCCGCGGGCGGACAGTTCGTGAAACGATCGGTGCCGCTGCCGGTGATCTCGAGCTCGGCGACCTCGATGCTCGTGATGGAAGGCTTGTCGGTGCCGGCCGTCTGCGCGCCGCCGGACTGCGCGTCCGAGCCGCCGCACCCGCTCCCCGCGCCGACGACTCCGAGCGTGAGCATGGGAAGGACGAGGAGCCGCCTGTCGATCCGCATTCGCCCGGGAGGATAGCCTACTTCGCGGCGCATCGCCGGGCGAGCGCGCCAGGGCCGCCGGCGTATGATGGGGCGTGGCCACGCGACGGAAAAGCATGGGCAACGCGATGGGCGAAATGGGCGAGACCCTCTTCGGCGCGGCGCAGCGCGCGGACGCGGGGAAATCGGGGCAGGTCCCGCTCGCCGAACGTATGCGGCCGCACACGCTCGCCGAGCTCGTCGGGCAGACGCACCTGGTCGGCCCCGGCAAGCTCCTCGCCCGCGCCATCGCGAGCGATCGCGCCCCGTCGATGATCCTCTGGGGGCCTCCGGGCGTGGGCAAGACGACGATGGGCCGGGTCGTGGCCGAGCTCACCAAAGCCCACTTCGTTCCGTTCAGCGCGGTGCTCGGCAGCCTCCAGGATTTGCGCGCGATCGTTCACGACGCGAAGGAGCGGAAGAGCTACCAAGCGCTCCGCACGATCGTCTTCGTCGACGAGATTCACCGCTTCAACAAGGGCCAGCAGGACGCGTTTCTTCCCCACGTCGAGAACGGCACGATCACGCTCATCGGCGCGACGACCGAGAACCCTTCCTTCGCGGTCAACGCTGCGCTCCTGTCGCGCTGCAAGGTCTTCCGCCTCGAATCACTGGGTACCGCCGAGCTCATGACGCTCCTCTCGCGGGCGCTCTCGGACGTCGAACGCGGGCTCGGCGCGCGCGGCCTCACCGTGGACGACGACGCCCTCGCCGCGATGGCCCAGGCCGCCGGTGGCGATGCGCGCCGCGCGTTGACCACGCTGGAGGTCATCGCCGACGACGTCGACGGCCGCGGCGCGAAGCAGATCACGCTCGACTCCGTCGCGGCCACGCAGGAGCGCACGCCGCTCCTCTACGACAAGTCCGGCGAAGAGCACTACAACGTGATCTCGGCGTTCATCAAATCGATGCGCGGCTCCGATCCCGACGCCGCCGTCTACTGGATGATGCGCATGCTCGAGGCGGGCGACGATCCGCTCTTCGTCCTGCGTCGAATGATCATCTTCGCGAGCGAGGACGTAGGCAACGCGGACCCGCGCGCGCTCGTGGTGGCGACTAGTGCAGACGCAGCGTTTCGTCGCATGGGCTTGCCCGAGGGAATGTATCCGCTGGCGCACGCCGCGATCTATCTCGCGTGCGCGCCGAAATCGAATGCCGTGAAGAACGCCTGGCATCGCGCGAAAGCGGCGATCGAAGAGCGTGGCGCGCTGCCGGTCCCGAAGAAGCTCCGCAACGCTGTCACCAAGCTGATGAAGGACGACGGCTACGGGCAAGACTACAAATACGCCCACGACTACGAGGAGGGCCTCGTCCCCGGCGAGACGTATCTGCCCGACGATCTCGCCGGCGCGCGCTTCTACGAGCCATCGTCGCGCGGAGAGGAGACGCGAATTCGTGCGCGCCTCGAGGAGCTCCGCAAGCCCCGCGGCTGAGTGGAGCAAAGCGCAGCGTCACGCAGTGGGGAGCTTACGCGTCGAGTGCGGCCAAGGCGGTCTCGAGCTCACCCAGCGCGTGACCGTCCCCCTTCTTCTTGGCGGCGGAGACGCCCGACTCGAGCCACTCGCGCGCCTCGTCGACGCGCGCCAGCCCCTCGAGCATCTGGCCGCACATCAAGTACATCGCGACGTAGTCCGGCGTCTGGGTGCGCAGCGTCGTGAAGGTTTGGAGCGCTTCGTCGTGCCGCCCCAAGGTCCGGTATTCCATCGCGAGGCCGTACCAGGCCATCGGATCCGTGGAGCCCGCCGCCGTCGTCTTCTCGAGGAACGCGAGGCGCTTGCTCACGACCGCTCCACGACGCCGATGTACGGCAGGTTGCGGTACTTCTCCGCGAAGTCGAGGCCGTAGCCGACGACGAATTTGTCTTCGATGGTGAAGCCCAGGTAGTCGATCTTCACCTCTACCTTGCAGCGTGCGGGCTTGTGGAGGAGCGAGCAGACCTTGACGCTGCGGGGCTGCCGGGTGCGGAACAAGTCCATGAGGTGGGCGATCGTCAGACCGGTGTCGACGATGTCCTCGACGATGATCACGTCCTCGAGCGCGATGGGCTTCGACAAGTCTTGCGTGATCTGGACGACGCCGCTCGACTCGGTGCCCTCGCCGTACGACCGAACGCCGAGGAAATCGATCCGCATGGGCAGATCGATCGCGCGCGCGAGGTCGGACGCGAAGACGAAGCTCCCCTTGAGGACGCACACGAGGACCAGCGCGCGGTCCGCGTACTCGCGGGTGATCTCGGCGCCGAGCTCGCGGACGCGCGCGGCGATGGTCTCCTTGGAAAGCATGACGTTGATGCGCTCGCTCATGGGGACCAAATGCCTTCACCGTCCCCCCGATGTAAAGAGCTTCCGGCGCGCTGCGAGACCGTCAGGCGCTCGCCGTCCGTCTCGACGGTGATCGCGCCGCCGAGGTCGGTGCGCCAAATGCGGAGATTTGCGGCGGAGAGCGCGGCGAGGGCGGCTTGGTGGGGGTGGCCGAATCGGTTTCGCACGCCGGTCGAGACGACGGCGTCGCGCGCGCCGACGGCGGCGAGCAGCGCGGGGCTCGACGACGTGCGGCTGCCGTGGTGGCCCACCTTGAGGACGTCGGCGCGGAGGCGCTCGGGAGATGCGCGGAGCAGATCGCGCTCCTCTTCTCCCTCCGCGTCGCCCATGAAGAGGAGGGCGCGCCGCCCGAACGAGACGCGCACGACGAACGAGTTGTCGTTGGGGCCGCGATCGGGCCACGGGGCAGGGCAGGGGGCGAGGACCTCGACGATCGCCCCCGAGATCGCGTGTGCGCCGCAGAGGGCCGGTGGCCGTGCAATCGCGACGCCCCGCGCGCGCGCGTCGGCGAGGAGCGCCGCGTAGCCGCCCCCGCTCCCTTCGTGCTCACCTTGTCCCGTGTCCCAGAGGGCGTCGACGGTGACGCGGGCGGTCCCCGTCTGAAGCCCTCCGAAATGATCGGGGTGCGGGTGCGAGAGGATGACCGCGTCCAGCGAGCTGCGCCGGCGCACGCGGAGCGTGGGGGCGATGACGCGGGCGCCGATGTCGACAGGGCTTCCGACGAGGCCGCCCCCATCGACGAGGAGCGCGCCCCCATTCGGCAAGTCCACGATCGCGGCGTCTCCCTGCCCGACGTCGAGGAACGTCGCCCGCAGCACACCGCGTGGACAGCCGGCGCGCCGCGCTTCGAGCTCGAGGACGAGCAACAGCGCGCCACCGAACGCGAGCGCCGCGCCACGCAATCGCCCGGTCATCGCCCAGAACGCTGCGCCGATCGAGAGGACGGTGAGCTGCCCCGCCGTCGGCGCCGGGACGGGAAGGCCGAGGGCGGGAATGCTCGCGAACGCGCGCGCAATGAACCGCACAGCCAGGAGCGCTCCTCCTCCTGCGAGCGCGCACCCCCGCTCGGCCATCGGAAACGGCGAGAGCAAGGTGTGGACGAGACACAGCGGGAGCGCAGCAGCCTCTCCGACGGGAACGGCGATCAGATTCGCGACGAGGCCGCCGATCGCGAGCGTCGGCGCGAAGCCCGCGAGGATGGGCGCGCAAGGGAGCGTCGCGGCAAGCGTGACTCCGAGCGCGTTCGCGATCGGCGCGGCGGCGCGCGGCACACGTGCAGCGATGAATGCGCCGATGGGCCTCGCCAGCGCGAGAATTCCGGCCGTCGCCGCCGCCGAGAGGAGGAACGACACGTCGAACGCCACGAGCGGATCGGCGATCGCAAGTGCGAGCACGCTCACGCCGAGCGCCCGAGGGCCGGTGCTCGCCCTCCCGAGCGCGCGCGCGGCGAGCGCGGCCGAGGCCATGCATGCAGCCCGGACGGTCGACCCGCTCGCGCCCGCGAAAAGCGCGTACGCCCACGCCAGCGGAAGTCCGAGCCCCGCGGCGATTCTCCCGACGTCCGACGCCGCGGCGAGGCGCTCCACGCGCACGAGTACGCCGCGAAGGGCCGAGACCGCGCCCGCCACGACGAGCACGAGGTGCATGCCGCTCACCGCGAGCAGGTGCGAGAGGCCACTCGCGCGAAACGCCGCGTCGTCGTCCGGCGCGAGGTCGGACTCGCCTAGGACCAGCGCGCGAGCCATGGGGGCCGCCTCCGTCGGGAACGTCGCGTCGATTCGTTCTCGCACGCGCGCGCGCACGCGATCGATCCACGCGAGCGCACCGGCGCCGCGGCGCGTGATGCGCACGTCGACGACGCCGCCTGATCGGACGACGGCGCGCCGTGCTTCGCCGGGACGCGGATCTACGTCGTTCCAGAATCGCTCCGGGCTCGCGAGCTGCGCGACGACGTCGACCGCGTCGCCGCGCGCCAGATCGGGCGGCCCTCCATAAAGCACCGTCGCGCCGCCCGCGACCGCGCGCGCGTCGCAGTCGAGGGTCGCGAACGTCGCCTCGAAGCGCATCGCACCGCGGACGCGCGTTGGGGTCCCGCTCACGACGCCAAGTCCGGTGCATCGCGCCGGCCGCGGCAGATCGGCGAGCGCCTTCTCACGCGCGCTCTCGTGGCGGGCGATCGCCGACCCTCCTCGGCACCCGCCAAAGAGCGCGAGCGCGAGGGCCAGGACCAGCCAGCCGACTTCGACGCGACGGGTAATGCGCGCTAGCAATGCGACGACGAGGACCCCTCCGGCCACGTGCCACGGTGCGATGACTCCGACCGCGCCCGTCGCCAAGGCGAGCGCCACCAAAAGAAGACGGTCCACGCAGTCCGCAACAGCACTCCCCGTGCCGCGCGCACCCTGTAGTCATTTCCGCACATTGATCGCGCTGGGGGGTGTCCGGGACACTTTCGCGCCGTCCCTGGACACCCCGCGTTGCGAGGGCGACGAGCACGGCCTAGTCTCGATCGAGACGTGTACAGGGTTTGGCAGCTGCGGATGAGGCCTTCGAGGCCTAGAGGGCCATGAGCCAGCGCTTCGTCCGCTGCAGCCATTGTGGGCTCCCTCACCCCGTCACCGAAACGGTCTGCCCGACGACGGGGATGGCGATGAGCCGCGGCCGCTCCGCGACGCCGCCGGGTTCCGCCCGCCCCGCGCCTCCGCCGGCCCCGCCTCCTTCGGGTCGCGGGCCCGCCGCCACCGGCAGCGGCGCGCATCGCCGCAACTTGATCGGCCGTACGGTAGACGGCAAATACAAATTCATCGGCGTCCTCGGCGAAGGCGGAATGGGGACGGTCTTCGAAGCCGAGAACCTGACCCTCGGACGGACCGTCGCCGTGAAGATTCTCCACCCTCAGCAGGCGAAGAAGACGTTCGCCGTGAAGCGCTTCCACCAAGAGGCGCGCGCGGCCGGCAAAATCGGCCATCCGAACATTTGTGAGGTCTACGACCTCGGGACCCTCGACGACGGCGCGCCGTTCCTCGTCATGGAGCGGCTGGTCGGCGTCACGCTCGCCGATCGTATCGGCCACGAAGGCGGCCTGCCGTTCGAGGACTGCATCGACATCGTCAACCAGGTCCTCTCCGGGCTCGTCGCTGCGCACGACAAAGGCATCGTTCACCGCGACATCAAGCCGGAGAATGTATTTTTGACCCAGCGCACTGGGTGCGCGCCGCTCGTGAAGCTCCTCGATTTCGGCGTCTCGAAGATGATCGCGCCCGACGCCGAGGAGCTCGATCTCACGCGGACCGGGATGGTCATGGGGACGCCGTTCTACATGTCGCCCGAGCAGGCGCGTGGCGATCGCAACCTCGACGCGCGCGTCGACCTGTGGGCGTGCGGCGTCATCTTGTACGAGGCGCTCACCGGGCGAAGGCCTTTCATCGCCGCCAACTACAACGCGCTCCTCCTCCAGATCCTCACCGCGACGCCGAAGCCGGCGCGCGAGCTGCGTGCGTCGCTGCCCGAGGGGTTCGACGCCGTGATCGAGCGCGCGATGGCGCGGAGCCGCGAGCAGAGGTATCCGAGCGCGATCCTGTTCCAGCGCGATCTGGCGACGCTCCGGACGCGATACTACGAGCCCAGCGCGCCGCCGCCGCCGCGCCGCTCGCAGCCGCCGCCCCCTCCACCGCCGATGGTGCAATCGCGCCCGCACTCGGCCCCTTCGTCCTCACCGCCTGCGCCAGTCAGCGCGCGGCGGCCGACTCCCCCTCCTCCGCCGCCCGGCAAGCCTCGCGAGCGAACGCCCCTCAGCTCGTCCGATCCCTTGAACCGCTTGCCTTCGCTAGAAGCCAAGTACGAAGAGGACAGCCGCGACACGACGGCGAAGGTCTCGTCGAGCCCCGCTGAGGAGACCTCCGGCACGCACGCCGTCCTCGGCTCCGAAGAGGTCCCGTTCGCTCCGGAAGCCCACTCGTACGACGACGAGGCGCAGACCGAGATCGCGCACCAGACCTGGGACGACGAGACGCGCCAGATGCCGCGCAACGCCGAGCTTCTCCGCGCTGCCGCGAAATCCGTGAAGGCGCGGCCGGCGGCGCCGCGATCGCCACCAGGCATCGAGGACACCATCAAGATCGAGGGGGACATCGAGGCGCACTTCGCCCAAATGCACCCCGACCCCGACGGCAAGCCGCGCCCGCGGCCGAAGCGACGCTGACGAGAGCAACTCGCTTTCTGCTCTACCCCGCGAGGAGCGCGTTCATGTCGGCTTCGGTGAGGACCTTCGTGCCGAATTTCTTCGCCTGGTCGAGCTTGCTCTTCCCGGTCTTGTCGCCGGCGACGAGGTACGTCGTGTTCTTCTTCACGCTGTCGTGAATCTCGGCGCCAGCGGCGCGAAGGTCGGTGTGCACGTCCTCGCGTTTTCTGGAGAGGACGCCGGTGACGCAGAAGCTCGTGCCCACCAGAGGGCCGGTGGTTGCGACGACGGCGCGCGGCTGGGCACGTCCCACGCCGAGCTCCACGAGCTTCTTCATCAGCGCGCGCGGCCCTTCGTCCTTCATGTAGAGCGCGACGCTGTCGACCATCTTGGGCCCGAAGCCGCGGATCGTGCCGACGTGCTCGCGAAGCTCCTCCTCGCTCCACCCGAGAAACGCCTCGAGGGTGCCGGCCGCCTCGGCGAGCTGCTTCGCCGCGACCTGGCCGATCTGCGGGATTCCCAGGCCGCACAGGAGCCGATCGAGCGTGCGTGCGCGAGAGGTCTGGATCGAGTCGAAGACGTTCTTCGCGCTCTTGTCGCCCATTCGCTCCATGGCGGCGATGCGCTCCTGGGTGAGCGTGTAGAGATCTGCCACGTCGTGGACGATCCCCTGATCGACGAGCTGGTCGACGAGCGAGATGCCGAGGTGATCGACGTCCATCGCGAAGCGACGCGCGAAGTAGAAGATCTGGCCCTTCACCTGCGCGGGGCACTTCGTGTTGGTGCAGCGTGTCGTCGACTCCTCGCCGAGCTCCGGCTTGTCGCTCTCGCGCGCGCTGCGGGTCGCAGGCGCGCCGCATACCGGACACGTCGTCGGCATCTTGTAGGCGGGCGCGCCCTTCTTGCGGGACGAGGCGTCGACGCTGATGACCTGCGGGATGATCTCGCCGGCCTTCTGGATGAAGACGCGATCGTCGACGCGCACGTCGAGCTCCGCGATCATGTCGGCGTTGTGGAGAGAGGCGCGTGACACGGTCGTGCCGGCGAGCTCCACCGGCTCGAGCACCGCGACGGGCGTCAGCGCGCCGGTGCGGCCGACCTGGACGATGATGTCGCTCACGATCGTCGCCGCGCGCTCTGCCTGGAATTTGTAGGCGATCGCCCATTTCGGAAACTTCGACGTGAAGCCGAGCATGTCCTGCTGGCGGTACGCGTCGACCTTGATGACGGCGCCGTCGGTCTCGAACGGGTAGCTGGCGCGCGCGGCGTCGATGGCGTGGATTTGCGGGAGGACGCCGTCCCACGGGGCGACGACCTGACGACGATGGGTGGGAAGTCCCAGGTCGGCCATCCACGCGAGGCTCTCGCCGTGGCTCTTGTGGAGCTTGGGGCCTTCGACGAGCTGGTAGAAAAACGCGCGGAGGCGGCGCTTGTCGGCCTCGCGCGGGTCGAGCATGCGGAGCGCGCCCGACGCGGCGTTGCGCGGGTTGGCGAACGGCTCGAGCCCCGCCGCCTCGCGCTCGACGTTGATGGCGTCGAACTCTCTTCGGTAGATCACGATCTCGCCGCGCACCGTGATTTTCCCTTTGTGGGTGATGCGGAGCGGGACGCCGCGGAGCGTGCGGACGTTGTGCGTGATGTCCTCGCCGGTCTCGCCGTCGCCTCGCGTGCTCGCGAGCGTCAGGAGCCCGTCTTCGTAGATGGCCTCGACACTGGCCCCATCGAGCTTGGGCTCCACGACGAAGCGCGGGACCTCGGCGTCGGGGAGGCCGTCCTTCACGCGCCGCGCGAACTCCGCCAAATCGGCCTCGGAGTACGAGTTGTCGAGCGAGAACATGCGCTGCTCGTGCTTCACCTTGATGACGCCGGCGCGCGGCTCTCCGCTCACGCGCTGCGTCGGCGAGAGGGGCGTCACGAGCTCCGGATGCTCGGTCTCGAGCTCCCGGAGCGCGCGCATCTTCGCGTCGTAGTCGGCGTCCGTGATCGTCGGATCGTCGAGCACGTAGTAGCGGTAGTTGTGCGCTTCGAGCTCGGTGACGAGCCCGTCGTGACGCTCCTTCGGCGACCTCTTGGCCATGGCGGCGCCGAGCCTAGTCAGTTTGGCGGGCGCCCGCGAGGGTCAGCTCGCGACCTTCCGTTTTGGCTTTTTTTCCGTCGCGCGCGCGCGCGCCTTGGTCGGCGGCTTCGGCGTCGCGAGGGCGACGAGACGCGCGGTGTCGGCGGCGAGGCTCTCTTTGAGCGCGCGCGCCTTGGCGGCTCCCTCTTTTCCTTCGGCCTCGCGCCTTTTCAGCTCGACGCGCAGGTCTTCGAGCGCCCGGTCCTGCTCCGCCGTGCGCGCGCGCTTTGTTGCGTTTTGCTCGGCGCGCGCGAGGACGGCGACGAGGCCTTCCCGCGTGGTGACCGGCGCCGAGGGAGCGATCACCCCCTCGGTCAGCCTCAGCTTCTTCTCGAAGCGCAGCAGCACCTTGGGAGCGATCTTGGCGGTGCCCTCCTTGGTGCGCGCGTGTGCACTGGCGAGGGCGGCTCTAGCCGCGTCGAGGACGTCGTGGTTCGTGGGTTCGGTCTTGGACCTTGTCATGGTGAGACTCCTTTCGCCTCCCCATCGGCACGAAGAGGCCGAAGGTTTCGTCCTGAATGCGCGGTATCGTTCGTCGCGATGAACGAAGACTCCGGCGATCCCCCCGAGCTCGACGAAGCGGACTATTTCGAGGCGCTGCGCGCGATGTTCCACGGCGCGCCGATCACGAAGCACGTGCGCCAGCAGCTCGACCTGCCCGCCAAAGGGACCGCGCGCATCACGCTCGCCGCCGAGCCGTACCTCCACCACTCGGGCGGCGCGCTGCATGGCGGCATCATCGGCTTGGTGCTCGACAACGCAGGCTTTTTCGCCGCAGCGACGACGACGGGCGGCCTTTGGGTGGTGACCAGCGAGTACAAAGTGAACCTGCTCGAAGCGACCGCCGAGCCCGAGCTCGTGGCGACGGGCACCGTGCTCCGCCGCGGGCGAAACCTCGTTCACGCGGAAATGCGCGCGGTCTCGGCGAGCGGCGTCACGATCGCCGTCGGGCTGGGAACGTACGCGATCGTGCCCCGCCGGTTCCGTGGCGCCTGAAAGTGCGCTAATAGGACGCGGCACATGTCGATCAAGCGCGTGAAGCAGCGGACGTTCGGAAAAGCAACCGACGGCGTCGAGGACGATTACTTCGCCAAGCCGAAGGAGCCGGAGCGCACCTGGGAAGAGCACATCACCGGGAAGGACGACGGGGACTTCCACAAGTACGCGATGAGCGATCGCTACGCGAAGGGCGCGCTCATCTCGCACCCCAAGTTCGGCAAGGGCATCGTCGTCGGCACCGAAGCGACGAACGTGATGATCCTCTTCCAGGACGGCCCGAAGAAGCTCGGACACGGCGTCGCGGGCTGATTCCGCGATCGCCACGGCCGGGTGGCGCGGCAACGGCGGCCGACTATAGTCGTCCCCGGTGAGGGTCTCGTGGTGGCTCGCGTCGATTTCGCTGTCGCTCGTGGCGTGCGCCGTCGCGTGCAGTGCGATCACGAGCGTCGCGGTCACCGGCGCGGATTTCGGCGGCGCGACGGCCGACGCGCACTGCGATCGTCGCTTCGTGACCGACGGCGGGCAGGCCTCCGCGTTCTGCCAGGAGGCGATCGCGACGCTCGCGGCGAGCCAATTCGCGGACGACTGCCGAGGCAAGCACCAGGCGACGGCGGGAACAGGCCTGTGCCCGCGCGCGCGTGTGATCGCCGGCTGCAAGCTCGACAAGAAGACCGACGACCACTCGACGGTCAACGATTGGTACTACGACGTCTCCGACCTCATCGCGGAGGCCGGCGCGTCGCGGGGCGTCGAGGGCGGCGCGACGTTCGATCCGCCGGTCCCGACCGACGTAAGCGCCGTCGCGCGCGCCTGCGCGGATCGCTCGCGGTACGAGGAGGGGGCGGAGCTCATTCCCCCGTGAACGCCGCAGAGCCCGCGCCCGTCATCGCTCCCGCCGTCGCGCCCGCGCCGCCGCAGGCCGAAGAGCCACGCGACGAGCACGTCCCCTCCAACGCCCTCTTCTTCGAGGTCCTCGGCACCGGCCTCCTCTACTCCATCAACTACCAACGGATGCTCGATCGCATCCCGCTCGGCCTCCGCGCGGGCGTGAGCTTCATCACGTACAAGGTGTCGAACGCGCAGGGGAGCGGGAACTTGCTCCTCGCCACGTTGCCGCTCCTCGTCACGTATTACGTCGGCCCGCCGCGCCACAAGCTCGAGCTCGGCCTCGGCGCCACCCTCATTTATTTCTCGGCGAGCTCCGACGCGACGGGGACGAAGTTCGAGGGCCCCGGGACCGGCCTCGGCATCGCAGCGAGCGGCGTCATCGGGTACCGCTACGTCCCCGAGACCCGCGGCGTCACGTTCGGCGCCGGGTTTACGCCGCTGCTTCGCTCTCCCAAAGGCTTCTTGCCGTGGGGCGGAGCGAGCGTGGGGTACGCCTTTTAGACGTCTCGGACGAGAATAGTCTGGTCTAGGTCGCGGGACGCGCTTCGGGGAGTGGCACGCTGACCTCCGCGGCGTTGACCCGGCCTTCGGCGAGGAACGTCATCTCGATGCGACGGGTGACGGGGACGCACACGCGGTGCGTCGCGACGTCGCACACGACCACGTCGACGTCGCCTGCGAGCAGCGCGCTGGGCGAGCCGTGCGTCGGCGTCACCGCGACGTCGAAGCCCAACGCCACGTCGCCGCCCTTCGCGCGCATGTCCTCCGGCGCGTGCTCGAGCCCTTCGCTCGACGTCCATCGCACGTGGAACGGCGCGCCGTCGTTGACTCCGGTGCCCGCGGGAAGCTTCCACGCGACGTGCACCTTCGTCGTCCCCGTCTCGGCGACCACGACGTTCGGGATGAACACCTTCGGCGCAAGGGCACTCGACGCCTTGGGCGCCAGGGCGCCGACCGACGGCGCAGGCGCGATCGCCGGCGCATCGGAGGTCTTGTTCTTGTCACACCCCGCGAGCGCGACGATAACCGCCGCGAGCGTCGTCGTCCGCGTCATCACAGTTCGCAGATTTGGATGCTGCATCTTGTCGTCAGGTTCCGTAGGGGATCGATCGTCGTTCCCACGAACCGCTCTGGCTCAGATCCTCGTCGGATGGGCCGCCCCCGTCCTCCGCCGGATCTCCGAAGAACTTGAGCAGCTCGTCCCTGCGTGCCTTCGCGTCGGCGCGGCCCATCTCGATCAGCTGCCGGCAGAATTGGCCATCGAAGAGCAGGTAGCTCGCGAGGTCGGCTTCGTCGCCGATGCCGATGTCGAGCAGGTGGAAGATGCGCTTGGTGATGATCGGATCGCCCATGAAGCGCCCGCGCCGCACGTGGGCGCTCGCGAGCTCGCCGATGTCCGCGCTGGGTCGCACCGCGAGGTTGTGGACGAAGCGGTACTCCTGCGCGCCGCGCTTCTTCGCGTGGTGGCTCATCGACGAGGTGAACTCGTCGCCGTACGCCGTCGTTCCGTCCACGAGCACGTGGTTCAAGCGCGTGAGCAGCTCGATGTCAACGTCGACGTGATCGAGCAGGAAGGCGTTCAGGACCTTGCCGAGCAGGAACGCCGCGCCGGGCGCCTTCGCGTGATGCGCGTCGCCCTCCCGTGACACGACGCCCTTCACCTCGCGCGAGCTGCCGATGGCGAAGATGTGCGTCGCGCCGAGGCGTAGCGCCGGCGAGATCGGCGTGTTCTGGCGCAGCCCGCCGTCGAGGTAGAGCTCGTCCTCGATGCGAACGGGCGGGAAAAGAAGCGGGATCGCAGCGCTCGCGAGCGCGTGGTGCGGTCCGATGTGAGCCTGTCGGAAGAGCGTGCGCGGCGGCGCGGTCGCGGGGATGACCGTGTCCGGCGACGTCTGCATGAAGACCACGGTGCGCCCCGTCGAGACCTCGGTGGTCGACACGCTCAGCGCGCGGAGCTGTCGACGACGGATGCAGCGCGTGACCGCGCGCCAGCTGATCTCGCGCTGGACGAGGTCGGCCATCGGGCGCACGTCGAAGAGCCCTGCGCCGTCGGCGCCGCCGCCCATGAGGAGTCGCGGGATCGAAACGACCTGGCGAAATCCAAAGCCGAGCACCTTGGGGAGCTGGAGCTCGCTCCACAGATCGACGAGGCGCCGCATCCCGAGCACCGGATCGGCCAGGTGCGCAGCGAGGAAGCACGCGTTGATCGCGCCGACGCTGGTGCCGCACAGGATGTCGAGCTTCGGCGGCGCGCCGCGCTGGCGGGTGAGCTCGTCGAAGATGTACCAGAGGACGCCGACCTCGTAGGCGCCGCGTGCGCCGCCTCCCGACAGGATCATGGCGATGCGGCGTCGTCGACCGGGGGAGCTCGGGGCGGCTTGCGGGATCATTCTCCGTCACCTGGCAATGCGGGGAGCGAGAGGGAGGGTTCGGGCTCGGAGAGCGGCGCGTCGTCGTCGGCGCCCGCCGCGGGCGGCAGCTCCGGCATCGAGAGCTCCGGAAGGGGCGCGCGGCCATCCGGGTCGACGTGGATCGGCACCGGCGTGCGCTCGAAGAGGCCGGCGACGATCGGGCGCTCAGTGAAGCGGCGTCGCAGGCGCGGATCGCGGATGGCGTTGGTGAGCGCCGTCGCGTAATCCACGGCGGTCTGCCAGGCGAACGCGGCCTGCGGCGACGCTGCGCGTTTCAACGTGTCCGCACACAATACGCGAATTTCCAGGCCGTATTCGCACCCCTGGAGCTGCTGCACGGTGCCGAGCGCGGTCGTCGCCATCAGCGTCGCCGCGTGCATCTCGCCGAGGTCCACGCGCGCCGCCGACTCCAGTGCGATGGCGTAGAAATGGAAAGCCACGAGGACGTGCTGTTCTGCGGCACGCCGCGCCTCCATCGCGTACTGCGTCGCGGCCCGCGCGTCGCGACGAGCGCGGGCGAGCGCGGCGGCGGCGACGGCGGCGTGGGTGACCTCGTACGCGGCGTTCGTCGCCGAGTTGAGCGCCTGCGCGTCCTTGAGGAACGCCTCCGCTTCGTCGAGGCGATCCTGCTCGATGAGGACCTCGGCGCTCACGATGAGCGTCTCGGCGCGGCCGTCCTGATCGCCGTACCGCTCGTGCGCGTCGCGGGCTCGCTTCAGGTACGCCAGCGCGCGCGGGATGTCGCCGATGCGGGAGTACGCTTGCCCGATGTTCGAGAGCGTCTTGGCGAGTTGGAAGCGGCCGCCGATCGACAGATCGATGTGGATGGTCTCGAGCGCGAGGGCGATCGCGTCCTCGTAGCGACCTTGCACGAACATCGCGTAGCCGAGCGCGGTCTTCGCGCGCGCCTCTTGACGACGCGCGCCCGCCTTGCGGAAGACCGCGATCGCGTCGACGTACGCGTCCACCGCCTCGCGCACGCGGCCGACGCGGCGGAGGAGAACGCCGCGGCTTCGGAGCACCTCCGCCCGCGCGCGCGGGAGGACGTTGGGGTGCACCTTCGGATCGCACGCGGCGAGGGCGCGATCGCACGCGGCGAGCGCGCCCTGCACGTCGCCCAGCTCGCGGAGCAGCTCGCTCACGAGCTCCTCGGCCTCGATCTCCCAGTGCAAGAAATGTCCGGAGTGGGCCAGCTCGGCGGCGCGCCGCGCGACGGGGAGACCGCGCGCGAGCTTGCCCTCGTCGAAATCGAAGCGCGCCGTCCGGATCAGCGCGAGGCACGCGGCCTTCGGCGTCGCGAGCATCTTGGCGATCTTGCGCAGCGCCTCGAGGTGCTGCACGCGCTCGCGCCTCCGGCCGAGGACGCGGTAAATCGCCTCGAGCGCCTCGTGCGCGACGAGCCGCTGCCCGTCGTCGTGTTCCATGAGCGACAGCGCGCGCTGGTAGTACTTGATGGCGAGCTGCGTCTGGTACCCCGAGCGCGCCGCGTTCGCCGCCTCCAGATACAGCTCGGCGGCGCGCGGTCCGCCGTCGCCGCGCGCCAGGTGACGCGCCACGATCGCCGCAGAGAGCCCGCGCGCCAAGGACGTCTGCGCCAGGTGCTCGCCGAGCCGCTGGTGCATGTGCCGGCGATCGTTGGTCCCAAGCGCCTGGTACGCGACATCACGCGTGAGCGGGTGACGGAAATCGACGCTCTCGCCCTTTCGATCGCACAGGCCTCGCGCGCACAGGCGCATCACGGTCTCGGAGCTGACCGCGCTGGTCAGCGTCATGAGATCGGTGACGGGCAAAGGTCCTCCCGCGATCGCGAGCCAGTCGACGATCGCGCGCTCCTGCGCCGGCAGCTCGAAGAGCCGGTTCTCGAGGAGCTGCTCCAGCGTGTGCGGAAGGGCGAGAAATCCAGACTCTGCGCGATCCGTGCGCACGAGCGCCGAGGCGTCGCCGTCGCTGCCCTCTTGGATCTCCAGCGCGCCGCGCTCGAGCAGCGCGTCGACCATTTCGAGGAGGTAGAACGGGTTGCCGCCGACCCGCGGCAAGAGCTCGGAGCACACCTGACGCACGCCTTCTCGCACGCCGAGGCGCGCTTCGACCAGACGCACCTGCTCGTCGCTCGACAGTCCTTGCAGCTCGATGCGAACTTTTCCCTCGAGCGTCGAGGCGACGCGATCCTCGGCGCGCGCGACGAAGATGACGAGGATCGGGAGCGGATCGGCCACCTTGGTCAGCTCGGCGAGGAGCTCGAGGCTGGGCTTGTCGGCCCACTGCATGCTCTCGACGACCAGCGCCAGCGGTCGCTCAAGCGCGATCGCGGCGAGGAGGTTGCGGACGCCGCTCACGACGAGTTTTTTGCGCGACTGAGCGTCGTCCTCGTCGCCCTGGCCCATCGTGCGGTTGGTCGCCAGCTCGGCGAGGCGCGCCACCATCGGGTTCGACGCGTCGCCGCTCGCCGCGCCGCCGCCGAGGCGCGCGATCAATGCGGCCACCTCCTCGAAGGGCTCGTCGCCGGTGGTGCCGATCGCGTCGCGCACGATCTCCGCGGTGGTGCTGTTGGGCACCTCCATGCGCACCGGCGAGCACTCCACGCGCACGATGCGCGCGTTCGGGGGCAGCTCTCCGAGGAACGTCGCGACCAGCGCCGTCTTGCCGATGCCGAGCTCCCCGACGACCGCGCGGCACGTGACGGCGCCACCTCCGCCGCCCGCGTTCACCGCCTCGTGGAAGGCCGCGCCGAGCTCACCCTTCTCCGCGTCGCGCCCGACGAGATCGCTGGGCGCGTTGGTTGCCTGCGCGACCTTCTCGTCGCGCGACAAGCTCCGCTCGAGCGCGTAGATGCGCATCGTCGGCGGGAGATTCTTCACCTTCGGGCTCGGCGTGAGCTCCAGCGTCGGTGCGTCGCCCCAATGGAACTCGCGCCGCACGAGGCGGTATACGCCGCCTGCGACCCACGTGCGCTCGAGCGGAGTCGCCGCGCCGAGCAAATCCGCGAGGTGGCTGGCCGGATCGTGGAGCGTGTAGCGAACGAGGTTGCCGAGCGTATCGCGCGTGCCCGACGCGATGCCGCGGACGATGCCGATCGACGCGCCGACCGAGCCAGGAAACTCCTCCTTCATGCCGAGGATCGCCTCGTGGGTCTCGAGCGCGAGCCACGCCGCGTCGCCCGCCGCGCGCGTGGGGTTGGAGCTGAGACCGGCGACCGCGCGGGCCTCCCCGTCGGAGTCCCAGATCCACCGCATGCCGCGTTTGTAAGCCATTTCGCCGAGCATCACGCGGAGGTTCTGGACCGCCTTCGGGAGCGCGAGGTCCTCCTTGTCGTCGACGTTGCCGAGCCCGTGGAGGCGCAGCGTCACGAGCGCGACGTGACGCACCTCGCGTGGTCCCGGCGCCGCGGGGGCCTCCGCAGCCTCCGCGCCCGGCGCCTCGGGTGGCGACGACGGCCGTAGGCTGACCCCCGGACCCTCCATGCTGGAGAGCGCCATGGGACCTGCCGCCTGCGTGCGCCCGTCGAGAGCTTTCGACAGGTCGGCCCCGCCTGGTCCCGGCGGCTCGCTCACGCCCGGCCGCGTGTTCTCGCGCGTCACGAGGTGCGCGATCGTCGCCTCGAGCGTCGACGCCTCGATCAGCTCCTGCTTCAGAAGCAGCGAGCGCGTGATCGCCGAGCATAGCTCCCGTCCCGTCGTGAAGCGCTCGTCGCGCTTCGGCGCGAGCGCCTTCATGACGATCGCCTCGAGCTCCACCGGCAGCTCACGCCCGTAGGTGCTCGGCGGCTCGACCATTCCTTCGCGTACGATGTCGAGCAGCGCCTCGCCGCCGAGGCCGCCGTGGAGCGGACGGCCGGTGAGGCACTCCCAGAGGATGACGCCGAGCGCGTACAGATCGCTGCGCCGATCGACCTTCTCCCCGCGCGCCTGCTCGGGCGACATGTAGCCGAATTTGCCCTTGAGGACGCCCGCCTCCTCGTTGAAGAGCTTCGCGCTGGCGATCCCGAAGTCGGCGATCTTCACCGTCCCCTCGAACGAGAGGAGGACGTTCTGCGGGCTCACGTCGCGGTGGACGATTTCGAGGCTGGCGCCCCCTTCGTCCTTCTTCTCGTGTGCGTAGTGGAGGCCCTTCGCGGCCTCGCCGATGATCCACGCCGCGACCCACGCGGGGATGCGCGTGCCCTTTTGTTTCGCGCTCGACATGAGCATGCCGAGATCGGGCCCCTCCACGTACTCCATCGAGAGGAGCTGGCCTTCGTCGCCGCCGTCGAAGAACTCGTAGACCTGGACGACGTTCGGGTGGTTGAGCCGTGTCGCGACCTGCGCCTCCTCGACGAACATCGTTCGAAACCGGCGAGAGCCGCCGTACGTGGGGAGGATCCGCTTGACGACGAGTACTTTGTACGTGCCCTCCGCACCTCGCTTCTTGGCGAGAAAGACCTCGGCCATGCCCCCTGCGCCAAGACGCCGGATGATTTCGAATTGCGCGAGACGCGCCGGAATGGGCGGTGTGGACGCCAAGCCCACCGATTGTACAGGGCCGGATGAAGCGTCGTCGCGATTGTCAGAGAGACCCTTCAGACGAGACGAAAAGCGTGTAAATTGAGACCCTCCCCGATGACGAGCGGCGCCCCCCTGCCCCAGCCGACAGCAAGCGGCACGCTGGCGAAGACGCCGTTCCCGCACCTCTTGCTCTACCTGCTCGAAAAGCAGCTCACGGGCTCCATCGAGGTGATGGCGCCCGACGGCGAGCGTGCGACCATCTTGATCCTCGAGGGCTTCCCGTCGAAGGTCCGGACGAGCGAGCCGACGAGCTACCTCAGCAACGTGCTGCTCGAGACCGGCCTCCTCACGAGCGAGCAGATCGAGTCGTCGATGCAGTATTTCCGGCCGGGGCAGGGGCAGCTGCACGGGCAGATCTTGCTGAGCCTCGGCATCCTCGACATGCCGCGCCTCCTCGACGGGCTGCGCCGTCAGGTCGTGCACAAGCTCGAGTACCTCTTCAACTGGCCGGCGGAGACGCAGTACGCCTACTACGACGCGTTCGACTCGCTCGCGGGGTACGGCGCCGACGATCTCGTGACCGTCGATCCGCTCCCGCTCGTCTGGGGCGCGATCAAGCAGTCGCCGTCGTGGGAGCACGCGCACGCGGCGCTGTCGCGGGTGGGAGGCGCGCCGCTCCGCGTGGCGGCGAGCGCGCAGATCGATCGGCTCGGCCTCTCGCCGGACGAGCGCCAGTTCGTCGAGCTCCTCCGCGCCCGGCCGCGCCGCATCTACGAGATGACCGCCGCGGGCACGATCGGGCCGAGCGTCAAGCAGCTCCTCATCTACTGTATGCTCATCGCGAAGCAGCTCGACATCCTCGCCGACGACCCGTCGATCCCGCCGCCGCCGGTCCGGAGGAGCGTGCCGGTGCCTACGGTTCCTACCGCGCCCGTCGCGCGTGTGCAGCTCCAGCCACGGCAGATCCCGCGCCCCGGCGGCGTCGTCGACGAGCCCGCGCCGCCCAGCGTCGTGCGCCGCGACACGCGCGCGTCGGCGCCGATCCTCACGCCCGCGCCGCCCGTCGCGGCACCCGAGTCGGACATCGCGTCGGCGATCGCGGAGGCGACGCGCGGGCTCGAATCCGTTGTCCCGCCGCCGCTCCCGGGGAGTGTGCCGCCGATGCCCGTCGCGCAGCCCGCGTCGCCTCGTCCGTCGGCGGTGATGGGGGCGGCCCCGGCCGCGCAGCATCACTCCTCCGCGCACATTCCGGCCGCCCCGGCGTCGCGTCCCTCCAGTGGGATGCGCGCCGCCGATGGAGCGCCGAGCTCGTCGCGAATGCCGACCGCCGGGCCCGAGATCGCCGCCCAGCGCGCGAAGATCATCCAGCGCGCGGACGAGATCACGCGCATGGACTATTTCCAGATGCTCGGCATCCCGCGCGACGCGACGGTCGACGACGTCCAGAAGGCCTACTTCCTCCTCGCGAAGGTGTGGCACCCCGATCGCTTGCCGCCCTCCATCCGTGACGTGCGCGAGCAATGCACGAAGGTGTTCGCCCATCTGAGCGAGGCGCACCAGACGCTCACCGACGCCGAGCGTCGCACGCACTACATGACGCTCATCAAGGACGGCGGCGCGACGCCCGACGATCAGGCGCAAATTCACGGCATCCTCGAGGCGGCGACGAATTTCCAAAAGGCCGAAGTGTGCCTCCGCCGGAACGACCTGGCTCAAGCCGAGCAGCTCGCCCGCGCCGCCTTCGACGCCGATCCGCAGCAGGCCGATTACGTCGCCCTCGTCGCGTGGCTCGAGTCGATGAAGCCGGAGAACTCTGGCAACGACGCGACCGAGCGCCGCATCGCGATGCTCGAGCAGGCAATCAAGCTCAACGCCAAGTGCGAACGAGCCTATTTTTATCGAGGAATGCTCTACAAGCGCATCGGCAACGAG
The DNA here is from genome assembly GCA_038231275.1 of Polyangiales bacterium. GTDB lineage: Bacteria > Myxococcota_A > Polyangia > Polyangiales > Polyangiaceae > JANYHK01. Next base: position 141,309 of record JBBRLQ010000001.1, on the reverse strand, counting down.
AAGGGCGCGCACAAGGATTTCAAACAGGCTGTGGAGCTGAACCCCCGCAACATCGACGCGACGCGCGAGGTTCGCCTGTACGCGATGCGCAAGGGCAAGGGCTCGGCGCCGCTTGGCCCGTCCACTCCGACGAGCCGCGCGAACCCCAAGAAACCCCCGGAGCCGCCGCCGGGCGGTCTCTTCGGAAAGCTGTTCAAAAAATAGCGAACCGCCCGCTCACGGCGCGGCGCGCACGTGCATCGAGACGGGCCTCGGCTCGCTCTTCACGAGCGCGCCGAACGCGGCGCGAAACTCTTCGGCCGTGACCCCCGCCGTTCGTGCGAGGCGATTCAGCTCGTGCGGATCATCGAAGTCCTCGGGCTTGAGCCGCAACATGTACGTCCGGGCAATTTTGTAGCGATCGCTCTCGATGTCGACCATGCGCACCTTCATGCGCCCGGTCGTCGGATCCATGATGTCGGCGAACGGGATGGGCTTGAAGAGGCCGCGCTGGATCGAGATGAGCGCGGAGTGCCCGCCTTCGATCACGTAGCGCGCCGCGCAGTAGCCGAGATCGCGCGTGTACTCCATGTCGAACGGGATGGGATCGGCGCAGCGCACCTCGTAGCCGATGTTCTTCGGGACGATGGTGGTCTTGATCTTGAGCACGGCGAGGCGCTTCTGCACCTCCACCTTGAGGATGTCGCCGAAGTTGATCTCCGCGATGCGCACGTGATCGTGCTCGTCGCGCTCGACATTGGCGAGCCCAGCGAGATCTGCCTCCGGCAAATGCTCGACGATCCCCTCGGCGAGGACCGCGACGCCGTCGGTGCGCCCGTGCGCGAGGCGCTTCACGATCGCGCCGGCGAGGATGTCCACCACCGTGGCAAGACGCACTTCTTTGCCGAACTCTTCGGGGATGAGCGTGAGCGTCGCGCCGGCCGCCTTGCCGATGCCGAGGGCGAGGTGACCGGCCTTTCTGCCCATCGCGATGACGAAGTACCAGCGCGACGTCGTCTTCGCGTCGACCATCAGGTTCTTCACGATCTCGACGCCGATGTGCCGCGCGGTCTGGAAGCCGAAGGTGTAGGTCTCCTGCGGCAGATCCAGATCGTTGTCGATCGTCTTGGGGACGTGCACGACGCGCAGCTTGCCGTGGCTCATTTCGGCGAGGCGGTGCGCGGAGAAGCAGGTGTCGTCGCCGCCGATCGAGATGAGCTTGCCGACGCCGAGTCGCTCGAGCGACTCGAACGTGCGCTCGAGGTGCTCGGGGTTCTTCGTGGGGTTGGCGCGCGCGATGCCGAGGTGGCTGCCGCCGCGGAAGTGGATGCGGCTCGTGTCGGCGATGGTGAGCGGGGTGACGTGCGAGATGTCCCCCTCCATCAGCCACCGGTAGCCGTCCTGGATGCCGAGGACCTCGACGTTGGACAGCGCCGCGCGGATCGTCGCCGCTCCGATGACGCTGTTGATTCCGGGCGCCGGGCCCCCGCCGACGAGGATCGCGAGCTTGGAGCTTTCGGCCATGCGCTGGTCATTGTAACAGCATGGGTCATGAGTTGGTGGACCCCGAGGACGCCTGGCGAACCGCCGCGCATTCATGTCGGCACGATGAACTTCGGAAAACGCACGACCGAAGCCGACTCGGTGCGCGTGATCCGGCGGGCGATCGAGCGTGGCGTCGTGTTCTTCGACACCGCGAACGTCTACGTGGACGGCGAGAGCGAGCTCATCCTCGGCCGCGCGCTCGCGAAAGAGCGCGACCGTGTCGTCCTCGCCACCAAGGTGGGCTTCGGGCGCGTCGACGGCAAGCAGGAGGGGCTCGGCCGTTCGCGCATCCTCGCCGCGTGCGAGGGCAGCCTCACGCGCCTAAAGACCGATCGCATCGACCTCTACTACCTCCACGTGCCGGACTACCGGACGCCGATCGAAGAGTCGCTCGACGCGATCGCCGAGCTGCTCGAGAAGAAGAAGATCCTGCAGTGGGGCGTGTCGAACTTCGCGTCGTGGCAGATCCTCGAGATGATGAGCATCGCCGACGCGCGCAAGATGCCTCGACCGGTGATGTCGCAGCAGATCTACAACGTGCTCATCCGGCAGCTCGACGTCGAGTACTTCAAGTTCACCAAGAAGCACCCAATCGCTACGACCGTCTACAACCCGCTCGCGGGCGGCATCCTCACCGGCAAGCACACCGAGGGCGCGTCGCAAAAGGGGAGCCGATTCGAGAACAATCGGCTCTACCAGGGTCGCTACTGGAACAGGGCGACGTTCGATCGCGTGATGGCGCTCGCCGACGTCGCCAAGGACGCCGGGATCGATCTCGTCACGTTGGCGCACGCGTGGGTGGCGGGGCGTGAAGGGGTCGACGCGATCCTCCTCGGGCCCGGCAGCGTGGAGCACCTCGACGCCGGCATCGACGCCTGCGCCGCGGCGCTCTCGCCCGAGACGCGCAAGCGCATCGACGATCTGTGCCGCGACTGGGCCGGCACCGACGTCACGTACGCGAGGTGACCGTGCTCGCCGAAGCCGCCGCTACCCTCGATCTCGACGCCGCGCTGCGCGACTACCGCGCCCGCGGCTTCGCGCGCGTGGGTCGCGTCGCCGCGATGGAGGTGCTCGAGGCGCTGCGCGAGCGCGCCGACGCGATGATGCTCGGCAAGCTCTCGTACGAGGGCCTCTTCTTCCAGAAGGACAGCGAGAACAACCGCTACGACGAGCTCGAGTACGGCAAGGGATGGCAGGGCCCGTCCTTGAACTACCGGAAGATCGAGAAGCTCGAAAAAGATCCAGCGTACTGGGCGTGGATCAATAATCCGGTGTTCGGGCGCGTCGCGCGCGAGGTCGTCGGCGACGAAGTGTCGATCTACCGGGCGTTCCTGATGAACAAGTCGAGCCAGGGCGGCTCGAACTTGCCGTGGCACCAGGACGGCGGGCGATTTTGGGGGCTCGATCGCGATCCGGAGCTCCAGATCTGGACCGCGCTCGACGACGCACCGGAGGAGGCGGGATGCGTCGAATTCCTGCCGGGCACGCACACCGCCGGGCTCGCGACGCCGCTCGGAGGGGTGGTTCCGCCGCACATCGTCGCGGCGCGCGGAGAGGCGGACATCGTCGCGATGCCGGTCCTCGCGGGCGAGGTGCTCCTCATCCACAACCACGTGTGGCACCGCTCGGGCCTCAACGCCACCGGGCGCCCGCGCCGCGCGTTCTCCGTCTGCTACATGAGCTCGAAGACGAAGTGTGTGCGCAAGAAACGCGCGCCGAGGTCGTTCGTTCGCGTCTTCTTGAACGGCTGATCGCGGTCCGCCTGCGCGCGCCCGCGAGGCTCGGCGCCGCTCTACTCAGCGCATCGGGTGCTTGGCGAAGAAGTCCCACATCGCGTCGGTCGCGCTGAGGTTCGGCGACGTATAGCCGAGCGTCGGGACCGGAGTTCCACCCGGCCAGGTGTGGCCGCCGCCGTCGACCGTGCAGAGCGTGATCTCGCTGCCGTTCGCGCACGCTTGGTACGACGAGCAGTGCGCGTCCGCCTTGCGGTAGGTCTCGATGGCGTCGCCCGTGCACGACTCGCGCTTGGCCCAGGCCGCGAACGTGTCGGGCACCGAGGGGAAGCCGAGCACCGCGCTGCCCGCGTAGGGAACGAGCGGATCGAGCGTGCCGTGGAAATGGATGACCGGCACCGGCCGCGTCGGCGTGCACGTCGGGATGCCGAGGACACCGGCGACCGGCGCGACCGCGGCGATGCGCGTCGAAAGCTCGCACGCGAGGCGGTGCGACATGAAGCCGCCGTTCGACATGCCGGTGGCGTAGACGCGCTTGGCGTCGACACAGAGGCGGTCCTCGAGCATGTCGAGGATGGCGCCGACGAGACCGACGTCGTCCTTCTTCTGCGCGGCCGCGTCGCCGCAGCACGCGCCGGCGTTCCAGCTCTGCGCGGTGCCGGTCCCTTGCGGGTACACGACGATGAAGCCGGCGGTGTCGGCCTTGTCGTTCATGTTGCTGAGGAGCACCTCCTCCGGCGCGTTCGACGTGAAGCCGTGGAAGTTGAGGATGACCGGCGTGGGGACGTTCGGATCGTACGTCGCCGGGAAGTGAACATCGAACGTCCGCGTGTCGGCACCGAACGCGAGCTGCCACGTGTCGTCACGTTTTGTTTGCGCGGACTTTCCGCTGCACGCGGCGAGCGGAGGAGGAGCGGCGTCGAACCCCGGGAGACCGGCGTCGGGCGCGGGGTTGGCCGCGTCGGGAGCAGGGACGGACGCGTCGGTGCCGGCGCCGGCGCCAGGGGCTGCGGGGACCGTGTCGGTCGTGCCGCCCGAGCTGCCGCACGCCCACACACCCAGGAGCAGCGCGAGAGAAAGCGCCGCAACGCTCGAGGAGAAGCTGCGAGGGGTGTTCATCGGGAGCCCTTCTTGGTGGTCAAGGCCTGCAAGTTCGCGTCGAGGAGCGGCGTCAGGATGTCCATGAGCGCCTTCGCGTCCGGCGTCGTCGTGAAGTGGAGCGCGGCGCCGAGGTACGACGCCATCAGCACACCCGCGAGCGTCTCCGCGTCGGGCTTGGGCGCGAGGAGGCGCTTCTTCTGCGCCTCGTTCACGTCCTCGATCATCAGCCGGAAGACCTCATGGAAGAGCGCATCGGTCGCGCCGCCGACGTCCGGGCTCTCCAGCCCCGCCGCGAGCACCGCGCGCGACAACGTCCGGCTCCCTCCCGCGCGCTCGCCCAGGGTCATCACCGTCGCTCGAAGGCGCGCGACCGGCGACGCACCCTCTGCTAGAAGCCGCTCCCGCTCACGCCGCGCCGCGCGCGTCTGGATGCGCACGAGCTCGGTCACCACCGCGGCCTTCGCGGGGAAGTGAACAAAGAACGTGCCCTTCGCGACGCCGGCCTTCTTCGCGATCTGATCGACGGTCGTCGCGTGGTAGCCCTGCTCCGCGAACAGCGCGGCCGCGGCGAAGAAGAGGCGTGCGCGCGTGTCGTCCGCCTTCTCTTTGCGTGTGATCGGCTCCGTTCCGGCGTTCATGGCGGGCGACCCTAAGTCACTGACCGGCGGTCAGTCAAGCGTCGATGGGTCGATTTCTTAGACCTTCTCCGCCCGCGCCGCTCCCATGAGCCCCGACGGGCGGACCAGGAGCACCGCGATCAAGACCAGGAAGACCAGCACGTCCACGCCGCCCGAGTAGTCCGTCAGCTTCACGAGCTCTCCAAGCACGCCGATGAGCAGTCCGCCGAGCATGGCTCCAGGAATGCTCCCGATCCCGCCGAGGACCGCCGCGACGAACGCGCGCGTACCGATGACGACGCCCATCGTCGGGTAGACCTGCGACTGGTCGAGGCAGAACAAGATCGCTCCCACCGCGGCGAGCGACGAGCCGAGCGCGAACGTCGTCGCGATCACGCGGCCCGTCCGGATGCCCATCAGCCGCGCCCCCTCTTCGTTCACGCTGAGCGCGCGCATCGCCTTGCCGAACCACGTGCGCTTCACGACCAGCTCGAGCGCCACCATCACCACCACCGCGACGACGAAGATGACCGGCCGCGTCTGCTCGAAGAGGCGCGGGTACGGGCGGTAGCGCGCCGTGAAGAGGAGCTGCGCGAGGTTCTGGAGGAGGACCGACATACCGATCGCCGTCACGAGCGGCGTCACGCGCGCGAGCGGACCCTTGCCGCGTCCGCGCAAGGGACGGTACGCGAGGCGCTCGACGGTCACGCCGAGGAGCGACGCCGCGGCCATCGTGAGCACCGCGCCGATCGCTCCCGCCGCCACCGGGCTCGCCGCGCCGCCGAGGGCCGTGATGACGAAGAGGCCGACGTACGCGGCCATCATGAACACCTCGCTGTGCGCGAAGTTGATCAGCCTGAGGACGCCGTACACCATCGTGTACCCGAGCGCGACGAGCGCGATCATCGACCCCTGCGCGAGCCCGGTGACGATCGCCTCGAAGACCTTGTGCACGACGGGCTTCTAGGTGGCCTACTGGGAGGTCAGCTGATCGACGTAGGTGAATTTCTTGTTCTTCACCTGCACGACGACGATCGGCTTGTTCGCGTTGTGATCCTTGTCGATCGTCAGCATCCCCGTCGCGCCCTGGAAATTCTTGGTGTCCGCGATCGCGTTCTTGATCGCCTCGGGTGTCAGCTCGGTCGCGCGCGCGATCGCGTCGAAGAGGAGGCGCGCGCCGTCGTACCCCTGCGCGGCGATGCTTCCGGGGTCGTGCCCGAACTTCTCTTTGAAGCTCTTCACGAACGCGCGCGAGCTCTCCCACGGCACGTCGGGCGCGTAGTGGTTCATGAAGTACGCGCCCTCGAGCTCGGCGCCGGCGCCTTGGATGAGATCTTCGCTGTCCCACGCGTCGCCGCCGACGAACATCGAGCCGGGAATGCCGACGCTCTTTGCTTGCCGGGCGATCTGCACCATGTCGCTGTAGTAGTTCGGGACGAAGATCGCCTCGGGGCTCGCCGCCTTGAACGCCTCGAGGAACGTGGTGAAGTTCGTCTCCTTCGCCGGGTAGCCTTTCTCGATGACGATCGTTCCGCCGAGCTTGGTGAAGCTGTCCTTGAACGCCTGCGCGAGGCCGGACGAGTAGTTGTCCTGCGCGACGTAGAAGACGCCCACCTTCGTCTTTTTCAGTTTGTCGTGGAGGAAGCGCGCGGCGACGTCGCCCTGCTGCGTGTTCGTGAAGCAGGTGCGAAAGACGTACTCGCGATCCTTGGTGACCTCGACCGCCGTCGACGACGGCGTCACCATCGGGATCTTCTTGCTGTTGGCGATGAGGCCACCGGCGAGGGAGCGGCTCGACGCGACCTCGCCGAGGAGCGCGTACACGCCGTCGCGATCGATGAGCTGACGGACCTTGTTGGTCGCCTCGGCGGCGGTCGATTTGTCGTCCTCGTAGATGACGCGGAGCTTCTTGCCGCGGATGCCCCCGGCCGCGTTCGTCTGTTGCACCGCGAGCTCGATGCCGTCGCGCGTGTCGGTGCCGAACGTCGAGTCCGAGCCGGAGAGGGAGAGGTACGCGCCGACCGCGATGTCGTCGGTCTTCTTGCCGCAGCCGGTGGTGAGCGCGGTCCAGGTGCAGAGCGCGAGCCCAGCGGCGAAGATTCGGCGAGAAACCACGTGCATGCGATGCGCTCCCCTCTCGAAACCCGAGGGATTTCGAATACCACAGGCGCGCTCGCGGGATGCCGAGGGCCGGTGGGGCAGTTCGCCCCATTTGCAAGTTCGCGCGAAATCCAGCAGGAACACGGTCCCTTTGACCCCCCGAATCGCAGAGATGGTGCGCACGCGCCTGGCCGACGAGATCGGCCGCCTCGACAAGGAGGCCCCGCGCACCGTCGCCCTCGTTTACCCGTCGCCGTACGGCGCGGCGATGAGCTCGCTCGGTTACCAGCGCATCTACCGCGCGATCATGGAGACGCCGGGCATGTCGTGCGAGCGGATCGTGCTCGACGACGACGCCGAGACCGACGTGGGCAAGCAGACGCGCCCGCAGTCGTACGAGTCGGGGCGCGAGCTCGCCGACTTTCCCGTCCTCGCCGTCAGCGTCGCGTACGAGCTCGAGATCGCCGGACTCGTCGCGATGCTCGAAGCCGCCGGCATCCCTCCGCGCAGGAAGGACCGCGACGGCCGCTACCCGTTCGTCCTCGCCGGCGGGCCGCTCACCTTCTCGAACCCGCTGCCGCTCGCGGGGATCGTCGACGCGATCTGCATCGGCGAGGCCGAAGAGATCTCGATCCAGGCGCTCGACGTGATCTTCTCGGAAGGCACGCACGCCGCGCGCCTCGACGCGCTCGCGAAGATCCCGCACATGTTCGTGCCGTCGCACCACGGGGACGTCCTACCGCCGGTCGCCAAGGTGCCCGATGAGATGCTGCCGGCGTGGGCGCCGATCCGCACGCCGCACGCGGTCCTGAGCAACATGTTCCTCCTCGAGACGGAGCGCGGCTGCTCGCGTCGCTGCACCTACTGCGTGATGCGCCGCTCGACCAACGGCGGAATGCGGATCGTGTCGATGGAGAAGATCCTCGCGACGATCCCCGACGGAGCGAAGCGCGTCGGTCTCGTCGGCGCGGCGGTGAGCGATCACCCAAAAATCGTGCAGATCGTGAACACCCTCGCCGATCAGGGGCGCGAGGTCGGCCTCTCGTCGCTGAGGCCCGATCGCATTTCCACCGAGTTCGCGGCGGCGCTCAAGCGCGGCGGCTACAAGACGCTCACCACCGCGATGGACGGGCCGAGCGAGCGCATGCGCGAGATGCTCGAGCGCAAGGCGAAGGTGAAGCACCTCATTCGCTGCGCCGAGCTCGCGCGCGAGCACAAGATGGATCGGCTGAAGCTCTACTTGATGATCGGCCTGCCCGGCGAGAGCGACGCCGACATCGACGAGTGCGCCGCCTTCACGACGGAGCTGTCGCGCATCATCCCCGTCTCGCTCGGGATCGCGCCGTTCTGCGCCAAGAGGAACACGCCGCTCGACGGTCAGCCGTTCGCCGGCGTCGACGTCGTCACCGATCGCCTCGATCGCTTGCGCCGCGGCTTGAAGGGGCGCGCAGACGTGCGCTCGACGAGCGCGAAGTGGGCGTGGGTCGAGTACGTCCTCGCGCAAGGAGGCGAAGCGGAGGGCCTGCTGCTTCTCGACGCGGTCCACGCGGGCGGGCGCTACGCCGATTACAAACGCGCATTCGCGAAGGCCAAGCCGCGCCGGAGCCTGGCGATCGCCGCGGTGTGATAGCTTTGCGGGCGATGGCCGAGCGTCAAAAGAAGAGCAAGGAAGCAGCACCCGTCAAGAGCGAGCAGCTGTTCATGCTCGTCCACCTCGTCTTCGTCGCGGCGGCGGCGGTGCTCGTCTACAGCTTCGTCAACGTCGCGCGCGAGGGAGAGGCCCGCCGCCAGTGCAGCGCGACGTGCATCCTGCACCCCGACTACGCGGGCGCCGATCGCAAGGCCCCGGACTTCGCGCTGAAGGGCATGAAGGGGGAGACGGTGAGCCTGTCGGCGTACCGCGGCAAGGTCGTCGTCCTGAATTTCTGGACCAAGACGTGCGGTCCTTGCCTCGAGGAGATGCCGGAGCTCGCCGATCTCACGCGCATCTTGAGCTCGCGCGCCGACGTCGCGGTGCTCGCGGTCTCGACCGACGAGGGGCCCGATTCGGTGAGGGACACGCTGAAGGGCGTCCTCCGCGACGAGGCGCCGCCGTTCACGATCCTCTTCGATCCCGAGGCGGACGTCGTCATGGGCAAGTACGGGACGCACCTCTTCCCGGAGACGTTCATCATCGACAAGCGCGGCGTCATTCGCGCGCGCTTCGACGGCCAGCGCCGGTGGGGCGACGCGGCGGTCGTCGAGATGGTCGACATGCTGCGGAACGACGGCTACTGCAAAATCGACGTGAAGGACGGGCAGCCGAGCGGCGCCGAAGGCAAGCGCATCTGCGAGTCCATCACGGGCGGGTGATCGGCGGGTCCTTGGCGGCGACGAGCTCGAGGGTCACCGTCGTCCCTTCGCCGAGCACGCTCTCGATGGAGATGCGGCCGCCGAGGGCCGCCACGATGCTCTGGCAAATCGGAAGGCCGAGTCCGGTGCCGACCCCGACCGGCTTGGTGGTGAAGAACGGCTGGAAGATGCGCCCCAGGTTCTCGGGCGCGATGCCGGCGCCGTCGTCGGAGACCTGAACGCGAACGATCCCGCCCTCGCGCTGCCCGCGGATCTCGATGCATCCGCCCATCGGCGCGTCGGTCGGCAGGGCCTGCGCGGCGTTCAGCAGCACGTTGACGAAGACCTGCCCGAGGCGGCTCGTGTCGCCGACGACCTTGCCGCAGCCGTCGAGCTGCTGGACCACCAGCGCGCGGTCGCCGATCTCCGCGCGCACCAGCTTGAGCGACGCAGAGACGATCTCGGCAAGATCGACGGGCTCCGTCTTCGCGTGCTCGGCGCGCGAGAAGACGCGCAGATCCTTCACGATGCGCTTGACGCGCTCGGCGCCGAGCTCGACCTCTTCCAGCGCGGTCCGCAGCTCCGTGACATCGGCGGCGGCGAGCGTCAACCCGTTCGGTCCCTGCGGCGCGCCGAGGATCTCGCCGACGAACTTCAGGTTCGCGAGGATGTACGAAAGCGGGTTGTTGATCTCGTGTGCGATGCCGGCGACGAGCGTACCCAGGGAGGCCAGGCGATCCGCCTCCAGCAGGCGCGCTTGCAGCGCCTTCCGCTCGGAGACCTCGCGCACCACGCCGAGGTAATGCGTGACCGCGCCGCTCTCGTCGAGGACGGGCAAGACGTCGAGCTCGGCCCAGAACGTCGTGCCGTCCTTCCGGTACTTGAGGATCTCTTCGCGTACCGCTCTCTTTTCCGCGCGCGCCTCTTGGATGCGCGCGAGCGCTACGCGATCGGTGTCGGGACCGATCGTGATGTCCGGCGTCTTGCCGACGGCCTCGTGGAACGCGAACCCGGTCATCCGCGAGAAGGCCGGGTTTACGTAGACGATCCGCCGTGGCGTGCAAGCGTCGCCCTCGGTGACGAGGATCGCATCGTCGAGGTGCTCGATGGCGACCTCGAGCAGCGGGGCGAGCTCCTTGCTCCCGGCGAGCAGCGGAATGCTGGGCCGATCGCTCACGAGCGCCTCCACACCGATCGCGGTAACGCACCCCTCAACGGCCTCATCGACGCCCCCGCATCCGCACGACTCCTGGAATCTCCTACCCTAGCACCCTCGTCAGAGCGCTTCCGAGCCGGTCGTCGCGAGCACGGCGGGCGGGGCCGCACGTGAGGGGTGCTGCTTTCGCCACTCCGCGCTGCGCGCTTGCTCGAGCGCGCCACGATCGTCGTACGGCTGGGGATGGGACGCGGTGGCGCGGAGGTACCCTACGAGGTCGGTGACCTGGTAGCCGACGACCTCGGGCTTCGCGGGATCCCAGCGGTGGTGGCCGAGCCAAGTGAGGAGCTTGTCGAGCGCCTCGGCCGACGCCCATCGAACGTCATGGAGCAGCACGACGCCGCCGCCGGCATATTCGAGCTGCTCGCGGAGGCTGTCGAAGATCGCCTGCGCGTCGTCGCTCTTCATGTCGCTGGCCTCGACACTCCACAAGACCAGCTCGGCGCCGCGCTCCTGCAGGCGCTCGCTCGTCCACGCGTCCAGCTGACCGAATGGCGGCCGAAACAGCGTCGGGCGCTTTCCGATGGCGTTTTCGATCGACAAGCTCCCGCGATCGATCTGCTCCAGCACGTCCGTGCGCGGGAGGATCGTGAGGCGCATGTGATCGTGCGTGTGGTTGCCGACGAGGTGCCCTTCGGCGGAGACCTGGCGCGCGATCTCGCGGGTCTTCACGGCGCGATCGGCGTCGCCGTCGAGGTAGTGGCCGATCCAGAAGAAGGCGGCCTTCACCTCGTGGCGGGCGAGGACCTTGAGGAAGACCGGCGTGGTCTCGGGGAACGGACCGTCGTCGAACGTGAAGGTGACGAGTCGGCGACCGTCTCCCGGCGCGTGGTGCGGCCCTTCCGCGAGCAGCCACGCGCGACGGGTCGAGACCGTGGGGTTGAGGCGTGGCCACGGCGTCGGATCGGGGAGGAGTGTGGGATCGACACCCGGCGTCGCGGGCTCCACCGGTGGCATCCCCGCGTGCGGGAACGAACCACCCGACACGAACGCCCGCGCCGCCAACGTACGCGCCGCGCGCAAGCCTTGCGCGGCCTGGGCGACGTCGGGCTTTCCGAGGCCGAACCAGCTGCCCGCGGCGAGCGAGACGAGGAGGGCGAGCGTGGTCAGGCGCGGCATGGGCGGCCGGGCGATCGTAGAAAGGGGCCGCGCGCGGGGCCAACTTCTACCGGCCTCCGGGGGTCGCTCGAGTCGTTTGCCACGCACGGGCAAACGACTTCCGCCCTAGACTGAAGACATGGCGCCCTCGCGTTTGGCCGCGGTCGTGCTCGCCGTCGCTGCCGCAGCGAGCGCGTGCAGCGCCGTGCTCCAAATCGACGACATCGCGTACTCGAGCGACCCGGCGGACGCGGGCGATTCGGGACTACCCGACGCCGATGCCGGTAGCGACGCCTCTGCCGACGCGCCGGCCGTCGACGCTGCGGACGGGGCCTCGACCGACGCGGCCGCCGACGCCGGCCCATTGCGCTGCGCCGCGCAAGCCGACGCAGTGTTTTGCGCGGACTTCGACGAAGGCGTGCTCCATCGAGGTTACATTCGCGGGACACTCGTTACGACGCTCGAGGATACGATCAGCCCGGCCAAGCTCGGCCTCGTGGACTCCGGCGTCTCGCCCCCTGGCGCGTTGGCCTTCACGAGCCCCCTCTTCTCGACAGGCCAGAGCGGGAAGGGACAGCTCACGATGAAGTTGTCCGACACCCAGACGCACTTCCACATCTCGATGAGGATTAAGTACCTCGCCGGAGACCCAACGGCTGCGGGGGGGCGCGTGGAGTTCTTCCGCTTCTACTTGACGAGCGTAGCCACAGGCGCGACCAACTGCACGATCGGCTACGGCGCTACCACCGCGAATCCGGGGATCACCGCGCATTGCCCCAACGACCTTGCGCACCAGAATGGCGATTTTCAGCCCATGATCCTCCCTGCGGCGTCCGACGAGTGGCGCCGGTTCGACGTCGACGTCACCTTCGGAAACCTCCTCACCGTCAGCTTCGACAACGGCGTCAGTGCGTCGACCGTGCAGTACCCATTCGTGACGAGCTCGGGCAAGATCGAGTTCTTCGTGGGCGGCGCGATCGATGGCCCGGCGGACGCCATCTCGACCGACTACGACGATTTTCTCATCACCAACTGACTTACGGCCACACTCCCGGCACCTCTGCGCCGGGAGCCCACCCCGATCTGCGCTCGGGATCGGCGGCCCATGACGCAGCGAACGCGTCACGGACGACGAGCTCGGCGAGCTTGCCGCGCGGAGAGAAGCCCCACTCCGCCTCTTGCGACACGTCGTCCGGATCGGCGTAGACGCGCCACACGAAAAACCCGGCAAAATAAGGCTCATCGAGCAGCGGCGCGAGGAGCGCCCAGTACGCGCGCGCTTGCGCTTGCTCGTCGATCTTCACGTCCTTCATCCCGTCCGGCCACTCCCATGGTCGGATCGCGGGATCACGTCGCGTCGTGTAGCCGATCTCCGTGAAGAGGACGGGTCGTCGCCACGTCTCGGCGAGGCGGTGGACTTTGTCGCGGACGCGGCCGCCGCCGGCGAGGAGCTCGGGGAAGCCGGCGCCGTCCTTGTCGGCGAGCGGGTAGAACGCGTTGATGCCGACGACGTCGAGATCGCCGAGGATCACGGTGTCGTCGACGTCGTCCCAGTTGGCCGAGTACGTCACCATGCCGTGGTAGACCGCGCGCACGTCGCGCACGATCGCCGCGAAGCTCGGCGCGCGCGTCGTCGTCACCCACGAGCGCAGCTCGACGCCGGCGCTGAACAGCTCCGCGCGTGACTCCTCCGCGACCTTCGCCCACGTGAGCACGAACCGGCGGTAGCTCGCAGCCCAGCGCGCCCAGCCCGCGTCGGTGCCGGGATCGATCTTCGCGCGCCACTCGCCGGACTCGACCCAAAGGTGCGGCACGATCATGACCTTGAGGCCGCGCGCGTGCGCCATCTCCACCGCGCGCGTCACGGCCGCGCGCGTCGCCTCGAAGGGTGCCTCGAAGGTGAGGTCGACGCCTTGGCCGCGCAGGTCCGCGACGCGTCCGAACGGCGTGACGCTCACCCACTCCGCGCCCATCGCGCGGCACTCGACGAGCGTGCGGCCGTACGCGGCCGATCCGTAGCCGACGTCGGGGTGGTAGCCGTTCTCGATGGGGCCGATCGTCATCCCGCGGGCGCCGCGGAGGCCGGCCGCGCGCCAACCGTCGGCACCGGTCGCGGGCGACGCGCGAGGCCCGGCATGCGCGACCGTCGTGACGAGCGCCGTCGCGAGGGCGATGGCGACGCCCTTCACGGTTGGGAACCGTCGAGCATCGTGTCGGTGAGCTCGGCGATCGCGTCGGCGACGACGTCTGCCCCGGCGCCCACGAGCGCATCGGCGTCGTGTGCGTGGGCCACCGCGGCGCACCGCAGACCCGCCGCCTTGGCCGCGCGCACGCCGGCTACCGAGTCCTCGACGACCACCGCGCGACCGTCGGGAACGCCGCGCGCCGCGAGCTCCTTCCGCGCGATCATGTACCCCTCGGGATCCGGTTTGCTCGCCTGCGTCGCCTCCGCCGGAACGATGAACGCGACGAGCTCCGCGACGCCCATCCGTTCGAGGCAGTAGCGGATCTCGTGCTCGAGCGCGCCCGAGACGATCCCGACGACGCCCATGGCCGCGCGCCGCCGCACGATCTCCGTCGCTCCGGGGAAAATGCGCATGCCGCTCTCGATGCGCGACATGTACGCAGGCTTCTTCGCGCGCACGAGGCTGCGGATGCGATCGGCCGAGAGCGTGTAACCCGCGTCTTGGAGCATGGCCATGAACGCGCCGCGATCGTCGAACCCCATGTATTTCTCGACGTAGACCGCCTCGGTGAGGTTGATCCCGAGCGGCTCGACGACGTCGCGGAACGCGGCGAGGTGCACGTGCTCGTCGTCGACGAGGACCCCGTTGAAGTCGAAGAGCGTAGCTGTCACGCGCGCCTCACAGATCCACCGCGAGGCCGAGGCCGAGACCGAACCGCAGCCACGTGCCCGTCGCGTCGACCGGCGTGGAGCGCGCCCCGCCGTACGATGGGTGCACCTGAAGCGCGAGCGGTGTGAGCGTCGCCCGCAAGAAGGGGAGGACGGTGTACGACGCCTCAAGCCCCACGCGGGCGGCCACCTGCGCGCCGGTCGCGGGTTGGCAGGTCGGCGTGAACAGATCGCCACCCAGAGCGCTGGCACCGTAGCCCGCGATGCCGAGCCCCGCGTCGGCGGCGACCCGGAGGCGCGGCGCGACGCGGTACGCGAACGTGCCGATGCCGTACCCCGCGACCTCGGTCGCCGTCTCGCTATTGGAGATGGTCAGCGTGCAGCCGGGGCCGTTGATCGGCGCGCCGATCGTGTTGCCCCACGCGTCGCCGGTGATATGGAGGAGGAAACCACCGCCCACTGCCCACCGCTGCGCGTCGACGAACCAGTACGTGCCGCTCAACGCGAAGGCGAGGCGTCCGCCCTCCGAGAAGGCGCCGAGCTTCGAGAAGACCACGCCGACCTCGGCCTTGGCGGTGAAGCGCTTCGGATCCCCGAGATCGCTCTTCCGCGGGGGCCCCACGGGCGTGTCGACACCGCCGCCGACACCCGTGACGGGCTTGGCGGCCACCTGAAAGTTGGGGTCCTTCTCGAGCTGGGCGTCGACGATGATCGCGCGGCCGTACTTGGCCTCGATCTCTTTGCCGTACGGGCGATGCCCTGCGAGCTCGATGTCGATCTTGTGGTTGCCGGGCGGCAGCTGCACGCTGAAGGGCGTCGTCCCCGCCGCTTCGTTTCGCTTGCCGTCGACGTACACGGTCGCGCGGCTCGGCGCCGACGCGACCGTGAGGATCGAGCGACGGCGGCGAAGCTCCTCGAGCTCCTCGCGCGCCTCCGATTTGTCCTGCGGCGTCAGGCCTTGCTGCATCAAGTAGCGATCGTAGGCGTCGCTGGCCTGCTCCGGCTCGTCGAGGCGGAGATGGCACTTGGCGATGTTCCACAGCTCGCTGGCGGGGCCGCCCAGCTTGAACGCCTCGCTGAAGTAGCGGATGGCGTCGTTGTAGCGACCGTCCTTGTACGCGCGCACGCCTTGCTGATCGAGGACGCGCGCCCGGGCCACCTCTTCGTCCTTCGGCGCGGCGACCGCGCTCGCCCCGAAGGCGAGGACCACGAGTGTGACGACGAGCGAGGCGAGGCGACGCATCCCGGTCGCCATCGTATATCAGGCCGCGACGAGCACGACCTTCGTCACCTCGGGAGGAGCGCCGACGCGCGCGGGCGGCCCGACGACCCCGAAGCCTCGATTGACGTACAGCACGGTCTTTTCCACGTCGTAGCGCCCCGCCACGAACGGCATGAAGAGCTTGGCCGGCGTGAAGCCGGGGTTGATCTGCCCGCCGTGCGTGTGGCCCGAGAGCTGGAGGGCGACGCGACCGGCGGAGTGCCGGATGTAGTTCGGCTGGTGCGCGAGGAGGATGCGCGGGCGATCGGCGGGCACCGTCGCGATGGCGGCGTCGAGGTCGGGCCCGACCCCGCCGGAGCGGTACGCCCACATGTCGTCGAGGCCGAGGAGCGCGAAGCCGCCGCCGTCATCGGGGCGAATGACGCGCCCGCGGTTGATGAGAATCTCGGTGCTGGTCTTGCGGAGGGTGGCGACCACCTCGTCGGCGCCGGCGTAGTAGTCGTGATTGCCGAGAATGGCGAAGACGCCGTCGCGCGCCCGCAAGCTCGCGAGTGCGCGCGCGAGCATCGGCGCGTAGTGCGGATCGAAGTCGACGAGATCGCCGGTCGCGACGATGAGGTCGGGCTTCACCTCGGCGACGCGATCGAGGCCTTCCATCAGGTCACGCTCGCTCACGTGGACGCCGGCGTGGAGATCGCTCACCTGCGCGATGACGTAGCCGTCGAGCGCGCGCGGGAGGCCGGGGATTTTGACGACGAGCTCGTCGATCTGGAACGCGTGACGCCCGCGCACGATGCCCCAACCGAGCACCGATCCGGTCGCGCCGAGGGCCAGCAGGCCGCCCGCACGCTCGAGCACCTCTCGCCGTCCGAGCGCCGTGGATGCGGTGGTCACTGCAGCCTCGTCCTTCGGGTCTTCCTTCGCGTCGCCGTCCGAGGCCTTGGCCGTCGGTCTCGTCGCGAGCCGTGCGATCGCCATCGCCGCGAGCAAGAGCGGCAGCGACATGACCACGAACATCGCCTCCACCATCATGACCGACACCAGCTCGGCGACGATGGAGCTGTGCGCGCGGCGGGCGAGGGCGCGGAGGAGCGGGCTCGCGACGACCAGCACCGCGACGACGATCTTCGCCTTCCGGCGGTGACGCGCGAGGCGCGGGAACGAGCGCATCGCCCACGTCGCGATCAGCCAATGGGCCGCCCCGCTCGCCGCCAGCACCGGCAATAGGAAGAGGATGAACCCGAAAATGCGGCCTACGTGCACGTGGAACGTTGGATGATGCCCCTCCGCCGCGCGTTCCGCCAGCGCGAGCGTGCGCTTCGCACACGCAATCGGAGACGGCTACGTCAGGTCTCGTCAGGTCCAGAGGCCCGACACCACGCGCTCGATCTTGCCGTAGTCGCGCGTCGTCGTGATCTCCCGGAAGCCGCGCGCCTCGAAGAGCGCCGTCGTCGCCGCCGCCTCGCCCGCGCCGATCTCGAGCGCCAGCACGCCGCCCGCCACGAGAGCTCGCGGCGCCGCCTCCACGATGCGCCGCACGAGCGCGAGTCCATCGGATCCACCGTCGAGCGCCAGGCGCGGCTCGAAGTCGCGCACGTCCGGCATCAGCGTGCCCAGCTCCGCCGTCGCGATGTACGGCGGGTTGGCGGTGACGAGCTCGACCTTCGGCCACGGGATGCGCGCGTCGAAGAGATCGCCCTCCGAGAAGCTCACGTTGTACGCGCCGAGCCGCAGCGCGTTGGCGCGCGCGACCGAGAGCGCGTCGGCGCTCACGTCGGTCGCATGAATTCGCACCGTCGGGCGCAAGCGCGCCAGCGTGATCGCGACGCAGCCGGAGCCCGTGCACAGATCGAGGCCGCGCATGCTCATCGACACGTGGGAAGTTCGCGCGATCGCGACGTCTACCAGCGTCTCGGTGTCGGGTCGCGGCACCAGCACCCTCTTGTCGACGGCGAAGCGGCGCCCGTAAAATTCCCGTTCGCCGCGCAAGTACGCGATCGGCTCGCGCGCGCGTCGTCGCTTGATCAGATCCCGCAGGCGCGCGAGCTCGTCGCCCATCAGGGGACGCTTGCCGTCGATGATGATGCGGATGCGATCGATCCCCAGCGCCCACGCCACCAGCACCTCGGCGTCGAGGCGCGGGCTCTCGATGCCGCGCGCGCGAAAGTCGTCAGTCGCCCATTTGACGAGCGACTCGATCGTCCACGTCTTGTCCGCGGAGGTCGCCGTCACGAGCGCGCCGCGAGCTTGCCACGCTCCTCGGTCACCGCCGCCTCGACCTCCGCGCGGAGGCGATCGCGCTCGGCCTCGGTCGTCGCCTCGAAGCGCATGACCAGTACGGGGCCGGTATTCGACGCGCGCACGAGGCCCCACGCCGGAGCCGCGGGCGTTCCGAAGGAGACGCGCGCGCCGTCGATGTCCGCCACCGGCAGACCCTTGCTCTTGTACCGCTCGGTGATCGCCTTCACGACGTCGAACTTGATCGCGTCCGGGCAGTCGACGCGGAGCTCCGGCGTCGCGAACGTCACTGGCACGTCGGAGAGCATCTCCCCGATCGAGCGCGGATCGGCGGCGAGGATCTCGAGGAGGCGCAGAGACGCATACAGCGCGTCGTCGTAGCCGTAGTAACGGTCCGCGAAGAAGAGGTGTCCGCTCATCTCGCCGGCGAGGAGCGCGTGCTCCTCCTTCATCTTCGTCTTGATGAGCGAGTGACCGGTCTTCCACATGATGGGGCGGCCGCCGTGCTTGGCGATGTCGTCGTAGAGCGTCTGCGAGCACTTCACCTCGCCGAGGATGGCGGCGCCCGGGCTCTTCTTCAGCAGCGCGCGCGAGAAGAGGATCATGAGGCGGTCGCCCCATACGATGTCGCCGTTGGCGTCGACGGCGCCGAGGCGATCGGCGTCGCCGTCGTACGCGAGGCCGACCCGCGCGCCGGTCTCGCGGACGCGGGCGATGAGGGCCTCGAGGTTCTTGGGGACGGTCGGATCGGGGTGGTGGTTGGGGAAGTTCCCGTCCATGTCGCAGAAGAGCGCGTCGGGCGTGACGCCGGCGCGCGTGATCGCGGCGACGCCGAGCGGACCGCCCGCGCCGTTGCCGGCATCGAGGACGACCTTCATCGCAGAGCCCGCGAGCGAGATGTCTTTCGTGAGCGCCGCAAGGTACGCCTCGCGCACGTCCATCGACTCGCCGCCGCCGTCGGTCTCCGCGCCGAAGTCGCCTGCCTCGATGCGCTTGCGGAGGCTCTGGATGTCGGCGCCGAAGAAGCTGCCCTTGCCGCGCATCATCTTGAAGCCGTTCTCGTCGCCGGCGTTGTGGCTCCCGGTGATCATGATCCCGCCGTCGGCGTTGGTGTGATGCACCGAGAAGTACAGCATCGGCGTGGGGCCGACGCCGATGTCGATGACGTGGACGCCGCTGCGGAGGAGGCCGTCGACGAGCGCGAGGTGGAGGCGCGGGCTGGAGAGGCGGCAGTCGCGACCGACGCACACGCGGAGCGGTTTTCCGCTCGCGGCCGCGCCGTCCGTCAGCATCCTCGCGTAGCCGCGGCCGATCGATCGGGCCAGATCGCTCGACAAGTCGCGCTCGGCGACGCCGCGGATGTCGTACTCGCGAAACACGTGAGCGGGGACTTGCATTGCGCACCCTTCTTAGTCCCTCGCAGGCCGGTGGTCGAGCCCGCGCGCGGCGTCGCACGAGGGGTCTGCGCGGGAAATCGTGCTAACGTCGGCCGCCCGTGGACGCTCTCCCCGCACCGCCGCCCGCAAGCGCCGCCGACGCGATGGATCCGCCGGCGCTCGTCTACGCGGCGAACGACGAGCGCCCACGCGGAGCCCGCGAAAGAGAGCTCTGCGATCGCGCGAGCTCCACCGACTGGCTCTACATGGGCGGGAGCGTCGCGTCGTTCGTGCTCGCCGAGTACGCCGACCTCACCTGGTTCAAATACAACGACCAGCCGGGCATCCGCACGATCGGGCCCGGCCTCGTCGGCCTCACCTGGGGCTTCACGATCGGCGGCGGTTACCTCGCGCAGCCGAAATGCGACGGCTTCGTCCAGAGCCCTCCCCCCGAAGGCGGCGTACGAACGACCTGGCACGTGGCCGTCGCGCTCGCGATGCTCTCGGCGACCAGCGCGCCGATGATCGAGTGGTTCTTGAACGGACCTGTGCCGCTAGAGTGGAGCCTCGCCGAGCGCCACTACCGGATCCTCGCGAGCGCGGGCGCCGCGTTTGGAGGAGCCCTCCTTCCGTACCTGCTCCCACCCAAGACATGGCGCGCCGCGAAGGAGCTCGAGAGGATTCGCGTGGGCGCCGACACGACCGGCTCGTGGGTCTCGTACACGGTCCGTTTCTGAATCGTTTTCGTCGTTGCTGCCGTGGTGGTGGCGTGCGGAGGGGGCGGCGGGGGCTGCGCGTGCCGTCTCCTGAGCCGTACGAAACTGTGCGTTCGCCGAGCGCGTCGCACCACATCACCCGCGCCTCCTTTTGGACTCGCGCGCTGCGATTTCGTACGATCAGGATCGTTTCATGCGCCGTCGCGCGAGGTCGTCCCCACTGATCCTCGGGGACAACCAGGAGGAAATCGTCATGAGCTCGCTTCGCCTTCTTAAGTTCGTGGTCTTCGTCGGCTTCGCGTTCGCCATCGTCTGGGGGTGCGGCGGGAGCAACAGCACCGGCGTGTTCACGGGCGTCGATGACGGCGGAATCACGGGCGGCGGTCAGGGCAGCCTCGCGGACGGCTCGACCGCATGTGGCGCCGTCGGGAGCGTCTGCTGCACCGTCGGCTCGGCGTGCCTCACCGGAGGCACGTGCTCGGGTGGGACCTGCCAAGCGTGCGGCGGTCTCGGGCAAGCGTGTTGCCCCGGACAGCAATGCGGCACCGGCGGCGTCTGCAACGGCGGAGGCAACGGCGGCGTGTGCGCGGCGTGCGGCGGCCCCGGCCAGCCGTGCTGCGCGTCGGGCGCGTGCGGCGGTGGCGGTTGCTGCGTGCGCAACGTGTGCATCGCCTCGGGCACGGCGTGCCCCGGCGTGACCGGCGGTGCGAGCTGCGCGAGCGGCAGCTGTGGCACCTGCGGCGGCGCGGGCCAGGCGTGTTGCAACGGCGATCAGTGCACGGCCGGCGGCGTCGGCTGCAAGGGCGGAACGTGCCAGGCGTGCGGCGGCGCGGGTCAGGCGTGCTGCCCCAACGACCGATGCGGCGCGTCGCTCGCGTGCGGCAACGGGACGTGCCAGGTGTGCGGCGGCGCGGGCCAGCCGTGCTGCCCCGGCCAGAGCTGCGGGGGCGGACTCGGGTGCGGCCGTCGCGACGTGTGTGAAGCGTGCGGCGGTCCGGGCCAAGCGTGCTGCGCCGGCGAAGCGTGCACCAGCGGGGGGTGTTGCGATCAGAACGTGTGCATCGCGAGCGGCACCAAGTGCCAGAACAACAACGTGACCTGCGCCGGCCAGGCCTGCCCGGGCGGCTGACCCTTCGTCGCGACCGGAGAGCCGGTCACGCGCCCTCGCGGTGGAGCGTGCGACCCAGCTCCACCGTGGCCTCGGCGAGCGCCTCCACGTCCTCGGCCTCGGTACGGTAGTTCACGATGCAAGCGCGGAGGACGAAGCGTCCGCCGAGGACCGCGTTCGAGCAGAACGCGCGGCCACCGGCCTGCAGCTCGTTCATGATCCGTTCGTTCAGGCGATCGAGGTACTCCTCACGATCGGGCGTATTTTTCAGCTCCTTCGGCACATAACGGAAGCAGCAGATGGAGAGACCGGGGTCGCCAATTCGCTCGAGCTCGGGGGTCTGGTCGACGACGTGTCCAAGCCACCGTGCGAGCGCGCAGTCGTGCGCGATGCGGCGCGCGTACGCGTCTTTGCCGTGCGCGAGGAGCGACAGGTAGACCTTGAGCGCCTGGAAGCCGCGCGAGAACTGCGGGCCGAGCATCGACTGATCGATCCCGTTGCCGGTGCTCTCTTTGTCGTCGTGCACGTACGTCGCGTGGACGGCGAACGCGTCGGCGAGGTGTTGCAAGTCGCGCACGACGACGCAGCCGCCCGAGTGCGGTGTGTAGAGCCACTTGTGCGGATCGAACGCGATCGAGTCGGCGCGCTCGATGCCGCGGAAGAGGGGACGAAGTTCCGGGGCCATGACCGCGAGCGCGCCGTACGCGCCGTCGACGTGGAACCACATGCTCCGCGAGTTGCAAACATCGGCGATGGCGTCGAGCGGATCGACGGCGCCGGTGGCGACGGTGCCCGCGGTGCCGACGGCGAGGAGGGGCCGGACGCCGGCGTCGATGTCGGCGTCGATCGCCTTCTTCAGCTTCGTGACGTCCATGCGCGCGTGAGCGTCGGTGTCGATCTTTCGGACGACGCCCGCGCCGAGGCCGAGCATGTCGGCGGCGCGATCGACGACCGCGTGCACCTCCGCCGACGCGTACCACGCGACCTTCGTTGCGCCGACGCCGCGCTCGCGCACGTCGTAGCCCATGGTCTTGTCGCGCGCAGCCTTGAGCGCGACGAAGTTCGCCATCGCGCCGCCCGACACCATGATCCCGCCGGCGGTCTGCGGGAGGCCGAAGAGATCACGCGCGAACCACTTGGTGAGAAATTGCTCGGTCTCCGTCGCGGCGGGCGCGAGGCGATAGCCGCCGACGTTCGCGTTGAGCGTCGCCGCGACGAGATCGGCGATCGCGCCGGGCACGGTGCCGGGCCCGGTGATGTACGCCATGAACCGCGGATGCCCGGGGTACATCGACGTCTCGAAGACCAGCTTCTTCAGCGTCCCCATCACGTCGTCGAGCGACGCGGGCGCGGCGGGCACGCGCAGATCGAGCTCACGCGCGAGGTTTCGCCCCTTCCACGGACGCGAGACCGGAAGGCCCGGCAGCTTTTCGAGGAAGTCTCCCCACAGCGCGAACGCGCGCGCGCCGAGGTCCTTCGCCTTTTCGGTGGGCCAGCTGAGGTCGCGAACCGGGATAGGGCGCTCCATGCCCCGGTGCTACGCCAGCTTGAGAAACCGCGCGAGGATCTTCTTTTCGCCCCAGCCCGGGAAGAACGCGACCACCGCCGGCTCGCCGCTCGTCTCGATGCGTCGCACTTCCCCTTCGCCGAAACGCTCGTGCCGGACGCGCGCGCCGCGGCGGAGCGGGACCTGACTCTCCGGAGCCCCGTGCTCCTCTCCGAAGAACTCGCGATCGACGAAGCGCTCGCCCGGCGCGAGGCGCGGAGGCATCGCGTTGGACGGCGGCGGCGCGACGCGCGACGAGACGGGCGCGTCTTGCGGGTGCCGCCACGGCCCGATGATTCCCGGTCCGCGCGCGCGATCGACGTAGCGCTCGCTGCTTCGCTGCGGCGCCGCGGCGCGGGTGGCCTTGTGCTCGACCGACTCGCTCGGCAGGTCCGACAAGAACCGGCTCGGCCGTCCCCACCGCGTCGTCCCGAAGATTTGCCGCGTCTCGGTGTGCGTGATGACGAGGTGCTTCTTCGCGCGCGTCACGGCGACGTAGGCGAGGCGCCGCTCCTCTTCCATCTCTTCCTGGCCGCCCGGCTCCATGCCGCGGTACGGGAACATCTCCTCTTCCATGCCGGTCAGGAGCACGAGCTCGAACTCGAGCCCTTTTGCGCCGTGCACGGTCATGAGCGTGACCTTGCCCTGGTCCTTCATTTGATCGACGTCGCTCTGCAGCGACACGCGCTCGAGGAAGCCGCTCAGCGAAGGCACCTCGCCCGCGGCCTGCCCCTCGGCCTCGTAGTCCATCATCGAGCCGTGGAGCTCCGCGAGGTTCTCTTGCCGCGCGTCGCTCTCGGGGCTGTCTTCGCCCTTGAACGCCGCCGTATAGCCGCTTCGATCGAGGACGACCTCGAGGAGGTCGGCGGGGCGCGTCGACGTCGCGAGCACGGCGAGGTCCTTCAACGTGTCGCGCAGGGCAGCCAAACGCTTCTGCGCGGCGCTCCCGATCTCGGGGGCCTCGTCCAGGACGTCGAGCGCGGCGAAGACGGGGATCTTCCGCGTCGTGGCGAACGCGACGAGGCGATCGATCGTCGTCTGACCGATCCCGCGCGCCGGCGTGTTCACGATGCGGAGGAAATCGACGTCGCTCTGCGGGTTCACGAGCACGCGCATGTAGGCGAGCGCGTCCTTGATCTCCGCGCGCTCGTAGAAGCGCATGCCGCCGACGACCTGGTACGGGAGGTTGACGGCCCGCAGCGCCTCTTCGAGCACGCGCGACTGCGCGTTGATGCGGTAAAATACGGCCATTTCGCGCAGGTCGAGGCCCGCCTCGCGCGCCTCCTGGATGCAGCGGACGACGTGCGCTGCTTCATCGCGTTCATTCTGCGTCGCGACGATCTCGACCGGGAGCCCGCCGTCGTTGCTCGTCCACAGCTCCTTCGGCTCGCGCTCGCGCGAAGGCTTGATGACGCCGAGCGCGCACGCGACGATGTTCGCGGAGGAGCGGTAGTTCTGCTCGAGCTTCACGACCTTCGCGCCGGGCCAGTCCTTCTTGAAGTTGCGGATGTTGCGGACGTCGGCGCCGCGCCATCGGTAAATCGACTGATCGTCGTCGCCGACGACGGTGAGGTTGCCGTGGTCCTTCGAGACCGCGCGGAGGAAGCGGTACTGGGTGGCGTTGGTGTCCTGGAACTCGTCGACGAGGACGTGCTCGAACCTCCGGCGGATGACCTGGCTCGCCTCGAGCTTCTCGTTCTCGAGCAGCCTCACCACCTTCAGGATGAGGTCCTCGAAGTCGACGGCGTTCGCCTGCTGGAGCTGCTCTTCGTAGCGGACGTAGACCTTCTTGATCGCCTCATCCATGTACGAGTCGACGCTCATCTCCTCGGGCCCGCGCGCCTCTTGCTTCTCTTTGTGGATGCGCCCCAGGACCATGCGCGGCGGGTAGCGGCGCTCGTCGTAGTCGAGCTCCCGGAGGACGCGCGTGACGAGCGCCTTTTGGTCGGACGAGTCGTAGATGACGAAATTCTTGGAGAGCCCGACCTGCTCGCCGAAGCGGCGGAGGAGCTTCGCGCAGGTCGCGTGGAAGGTGCCGACCCACAAGTCTCGCGCGATCTCTTCGCCGAGGATCTTCGTGAGACGGGCGCGCATCTCGCCGGCCGCCTTGTTGGTGAAGGTGACGGCGAGGATTCGGTACGGCGCGACGCGCTCGGAGGCGACGAGGTTGGCGATGCGGTAGGTGATGACGCGAGTCTTGCCCGACCCCGCACCTGCGAAGACCAGGAGTGGTCCGCGCACATGCGCCGCGGCCTCGGCTTGCGGGGCGTTCAGCTCGGCGATTTCGATCGGCGCCATACCACCACACTAGAGACCATGCGGGACCTTTCGCTCCATAGCACCGTGCAAACGGTGAAAGTGGTTTATATTGCGAAGACGAGGGCCATCCATTGAGCGAGACGGAAGACAGCGCGGGCACGAAGGAAAGCGGGTCGGAGGAGCGAGAGGTGAGCGAGGCCGCCGACGATTCCGGCGAGGAGTCGAAGGGTGAGGCCACGCCGGCCGTCGCCGAGGATCCGCTCACCAAAGCCGTCACCGAGGCGTCGAAGTACAAGGACGCGTGGATGCGGACGGCCGCGGACTTCGACAACTTCCGCAAACGCTCGCGGCGCGAGCTCGAGGACGCGCGCAAGGCCGGCCGCGAGGAGCTGCTGAAGGAGCTCTTGCCCACGTTCGACAACCTCGAGCGCGCGATCGTCGCGAGCAAGCAGGCGACCGACGTGAAGGGTGTCGTCGACGGGATCTCGATGATCCTGAAGCAGTTCGAGGGCACGCTGGCTCGCCTCAACCTGATCAAAGTAACCACCGTCGGCGTGATGTTCGACCCGCAGGTGCACGAGGCCATCCAGCAGATCGAGACGGACGAGCATCCGCCGGGCACCATCGTGGCCGAGGTGCAGCCGGGTTACCTGAGCGGCGAGCGCCTCGTGCGCGCCGCGATGGTCGTCGTCGCAAAGCCGAAGGCCCCCGCGGCCAACTGAGGTTTCGAGGAGCTCCATGGGCAAGGTCATCGGCATCGATCTGGGGACGACGAACTCCTGCGTCGCGGTCGTCGAGATGCCGGCAGGCGGCGGCAAGATCGACGTGCGCATCATCCCCAACAGCGAGGGTGCGCGCACGACGCCGTCGATCGTCGGCTTCGCGGCGGGCGGCGAGCGCCTCGTCGGGCAATCGGCCAAGCGTCAGGCGGTCACCAACTCCCAGAACACCGTCTACGCCGTGAAGCGCCTCATGGGCCGCAAGTTCGCGTCGTCCGAAGCGGAGCGCCAAGCGAAGTTCACGTCGTACCGCATCATCGAGTCGCCCAACGGCGACGCGTGGGTCAGCGCGGGCGGCAAAGAGATGAGCCCGCCCGAAGTGAGCGCGCTCGTCCTCCAGAAGATGCGCGAGATCGCCGAGACGTTCCTCGGCGAGACGGTGACCGAAGCGGTCGTCACGGTCCCCGCGTACTTCGACGACGCCCAGCGCCAGGCGACGAAAGACGCCGGAAAAATCGCGGGCCTCGACGTGAAGCGCATCATCAACGAGCCGACGGCCGCCGCGCTGGCCTACGGCCTCGACAAGAAGACGAGCGAGCGCGTCGCGGTCTACGACCTCGGCGGAGGCACGTTCGATATCTCGATCCTCGAGATCTCGGGCGGCGTCTTCAGCGTCAAGTCCACGAACGGCGACACGTACCTCGGCGGCGAGGACTTCGATCAGCGCATCATCGACAACCTGGCCGACTCGTTCGTAAAGGACAACAACGTCGATCTCCGCAAGGACCGCATGGCGCTCCAGCGCATGAAGGAAGCGGCGGAGAAGGCGAAGCACGAGCTGTCGTCGTCGATCGAGACGGAGATCAACCTGCCGTTCATCGCGACCAATGCGAAGGGCGAGCCGCTCCACATCATCAAGACGATGACGCGCACCGATCTCGAGCTCCTCACGGGTGACTTGATCGAGCGCTCGCTCGAGCCGTGCAAGAAGGCGCTCGAGGACGCGAAGCTCACGCCGTCGGACATCCACAACGTCATCCTCGTCGGCGGCATGACGCGCATGCCGGCCGTACAGAAGGCGGTGAAGAGCTTCTTCGGGAAGGACCCGCACAAAGGCGTCAACCCCGACGAGGTCGTCGCCGCCGGCGCGGCCCTCCAAGGCGCGGCGCTCACCGACGACAAGATCGAGGTGCTCCTCCTCGACGTCACGCCGCTGTCGCTCGGCGTCGAGACGGGCGGCGGCGTCTTTACCCCGCTGATCCCCAGGAACACCACGATCCCGACCGAGCGCAGCGAGATCTTCACGACCAGCGTGGACAACCAGAACTTCGTGCCGATCCACGTCCTCCAAGGCGAGCGGCAGATGGCGGCTGACAACCGGAGCCTCGCGCGCTTCGAGCTGACGGGCATCCCGCCGGCGCCGCGCGGCGTCCCCAAGATTCAGGTCGCGTTCAAGATCGACGCGAACGGCGTCGTGTCGATCGACACGAAGGATCTCGGCACCGGCAAGTCGACGCAGGTGAAGGTCACGGCGACGAGCGGCCTCACGCAGGACGAGGTCGATCGCATCGTCACCGAGGGCGAGCGCCACAAATTCACCGACCAGATGCGCAAAGAGCTCGCCGAGCTCCGCAACCAGGCCGAGACGCTCCTCTATACGACCGAGGCGGCGCTCGAGGGGTACGCGAACCTCGTCGACCAGGCGATGCTCGACGACGCACGCCAGCGCGCCAAGCAGCTTCGCACGCTGCTCGAGTCGCAGGCCGACATCGGCACCGTGCGCGACGCGTACCAGAAGCTCGAGGCGCTCACCTTCCAGATCGCCGAGAGCCTCTATGGCGGCGGCGCCGGCGGGGACACGGAAGCCGCCGGGGGCTGAATTTTCCGGCCCGGGCGCACGGGTCGTGGGCTCGGGGACGCACAACAGACGATGGCGCGTCGTACCTCGAGTGTTAAGCTCCACGCATGTTGGACGCGCGCCATTTGGCGATGGCCGGCCTCGCGCTCGCTCTCGGCGTCGGGGGAATTGCCGCGGGCTGCGCCAACGGGACGCCGACGGTCGACGACACGCTCACCGGCGGTGGTGACGGCGAAGGCGGCGCCGTCCTGCCCATCGGTGAAGGCGGCGTCTTCCGCGAGGGCGCGGCGGTCGACGGCGGCGGCTGCCGGTCGAAGAGCGAGTGTGCCGCGCCACTCACGTGCGACACGAGCACCGGCACCTGCGTCGAATGCATCGGAGACGGAGACTGCCCTGCCGGCAAGGTGTGCGACACGGGCGCGAAGACGTGCGCGACGGGCTGCAACGGCGGCCACCCGTGCGAGAGCGGCAAGAGCTGTTGCAACGGAACGTGCGCGGCGACGAACACGGTGCAAGCGTGCTCCGCGTGCGGCCTCGCGTGCGATGCGACGCACAGCACCGGCGCCTCGTGCAACGGCACCACGTGCGCGTACACCGGTTGCGGCGTCGGATTCGGCGACTGCAAGACCGCGGCGCCGAACGCCGACGGCTGCGAGACGCCGACGACTACGCCGACCGACTGCGGGTCCTGTGGCCGCGCGTGCTCGACGACGAACGTCATGGGGACACCGACATGCACCGGTGGCGCCTGCAACTCGGCATGCATCGCCGGCTACGCGAACTGCAAGCAGCCCGTGGCCGGCGACGGCGGCATGGTCGACGATGGCTGCGAGACCAAGCAGCACGCCAACGGCCTCGGGCAACACTACACCGATTGCCCGACCCCGCTCGGGACGCCGGGCGACGAGACGACGTATACGACGAACATGGCGAGTGAGGCCGCGACCGCGTCGGTTATCGGCGGCACCTACTTCCCGGGCGGCAACTGCACTGCGGGCATCTTCGTTTATGCGTGCCCCGGCCAACAATCGGGGACCACCTGCGCCGTTTGGTGCGTCCAGGGGCCGAACGCCGGGCACGTGCACCAAGCGGCCAGCTGCGCCTGCCCGACGTCGTCCGACCCGACGTGGAACTGACCGCGCGTCAGCGTCGAACGATGCCCATCCGCACCATGTCGTAGTACTTGCCGCCGACGCAGTACTCGTCCCTCAGCACGCCCTCGAAGTCGAAGCCGAGCTTCAGGTACATCGCCTGCGCGGAGCGGTTGTCTTTCCGGCCGATGAGCCACAATTTGTGGAGATCGAGCTCGTCCCACGCGCGGGCGATCATCTGCTCGAGCGCCGCCGGGCCGAGGCCGCGGCCCTGGAATTTCCCGGCGATCGCGATGAAGACGCGCCCGTTCTTGGCGGGCCAGTAGATCTGGTTGATGGAGCACTGCCCGACGTAGTCGTTCGCGAAGAAAATCGACCACGCGCGATCGTTCGGGGACGCGAGGAGCGTCGTCAGGTAGGCGGCCTCCTCGTCTGCCGTGATCGCGGTCTGCCGGTTCGCGAAGTACTGCATCACGTCGCGATCGTTCACCCAGGTCATCACGTGGGGAACGTGCGCGGCGGCGAGGGGCTCGAGACGGACCAACATGAGGAGGAGCGTAGCGTTTGCGCTCCGGCCCGTCCTCTAGGTGGTGGCGGCCCACGCCCCGTCTATACTGACCGGGATGCCGCAGATCGGACCGTACCGAATCCTCCAGACCCTCGAAGCCTCCGCCGCGAGCCAGGTGCTCCTCGCGATGGCGGACAGCTTCGGCGTCGAGCGCAAGGTCGTGCTGAAGCGCATGCTCCCGAGCTCGCGCGACGACGAGGCCGTCGTGCGTCGGCTCACGCGCGAGGCGACGGCGTACGCACGCCTTGCGCACCCGTCGATCGTGCGCATGTACGATCTCTTCGCGCACGAGGGGTTGCCCGTGCTGGTGCTCGAGTACGTCGACGGTCCCTCGTTGGAGTCGCTCCTCATCTCGTACACGACGCGGAAGCAGACCCTCCCGCGTGCCGCGGCTTACCACGTCGCCGCCGGCATCTTTGGCGGTCTCGCCGCGATGCACGCGGCGCGCGATCCCGAGAAGAACGTCGACGCACCGATCATGCACCGCAACGTCAGCCCCGGGAACGTGCTCCTCACGCGCGCGGGCGACGTGAAGCTCGCCGATTTTGCGTTCGCGCGCGCCGTCGGCAACTCAGCGAAGGACACCGCGAAGAGCCAGAAGGGCAGCATGGGGTACATGGCGCCCGAGCAGGCCCTCATGGAGGAGATTACGCCGGCCACCGACGTCTACTGCGCCGCGCTGCTCCTCCGCGAAATGCTGTCAGGTGCGCCGGCGTTTCCGGGAGGCCTCGAGGTGACGTGGGGTACGCGGACGCGCAGCATGGCGGTGCCGGAGCTGACCCCGATCGACGTGCTGTGCCCCGACGTACCTGGTGACGTCGCGTCCGCGCTGGGCGTCGCGCTGCGTACCAAGCAAGAGGATAGGCAAACGACCGCGGCGAACCTGCACCAGCTCCTCCTCGCGCACGCGGAGCTTTCGGGCGGTCACGACGCGCTGAAGCGCCTGCTCCTGACGTTCGGCGGGGCCTGAAGCGCGAGCCGAGGAGAGGGCGAGGGTCACGCCGCGGCGGCGCCGTCGTCCTCGTCGTCGAAGACGTCGCCGGGGTCGATGAACTCTTCGCGGGGCGGCGGCGCGAAGCGCTTGATCGCCTGGCCGTCGCCGAAGAGCGAGCCCGGGCGGTACAGCACCAGCGTCTGCTGGATGAAGCGCTCGAGGAACGGCGAGGCAGACATGCGCTCCTCTAGAGCAGGCCGCGTGCCATGCGAATTGTCAGTGATTTACGCGCCCTGGAGGCCTCCGAGCGTCAAAACGCCGCCGCTCCCGTCAGACGTCAGGGGGCGCCGATGCGAAGATTCCAAGATTTTGCATGCACATAGCAAATTGTGTGCTTTGGTTACCCCCGATGGCTCCTCGGTGGCGCGTGGCGGGCTCGTTTGCCGTGGTCCTGGCGGGGTGCGCGGCCGCTGGCACATCGGGCGCGCCTACCGGCGGCGTGCATGGAGACACCCCCGACGCCGCGCTGCCCTTGGCCGACGGCGGAACCGTCGCTCCTCCGGACTCCGGCGATGGTTTCGACGCCGCCGCCGTCGACGCTGCGATCGACGCAGGCCCCGCGCGCGCCGACGCGCCGGCCATCCCGTGCGAGGATTCGCCGGACACCGCGTACGTGACGCCGCCGGGCCTGTCGCCGATGACGCCCGCGCGCCGAGGGGACGTGGTTCGCTGCGCGCCCGAGCAAGGGTATACGGTGGCCGAGGCGCAGTCGGCGGTCGCGGCGAAGGGCATCACGATCACCGCGACGAGCGGCGCCAACGTGTACCGCGTCCTCTTTCGGACGACGAAAAGCGACGGGTCTGGCGCGGTGAGCTCGGCGCGGGTCTACTTGCCGACCGTCCCGCGTCAGCTTCCGCTTCCGGTCGTCACGATCGGCCACCCGTCCGAGGGCATCGCCGACGGCTGCACGCCGTCGAAGAACGCGTCGTCCAACCAAGACCTCGCGCTCCCGTGGACGGCGCTCGGCTACGCGACCATCGTCCCCGATTACGCCGGCCTCGGCACCGACGGTGTGCAGGCGTACCTCGACAACCACGAGCAAGCGTACTCCCTCCTCGACGGCGCGCGCGCGCTGCGGAAGCTCCTCTCGCAGGGCGCGCTGTCCGAAAAGATCGTGCTCTTCGGCTACAGCCAGGGGGGCGGAGCGGCGCTCAGCGGCCAAGCGCTCGAGAAGAGCTACGGCGCCGACGGGAAGCTCGCCGCCGTCGTCGCGTTCGCGCCGCAGTGGCCGACGCGGATGAACTCGTTCGGCTACCAATCGATCCTGGAGAATCCGACGGGCGCGACGATCGGCACGGGCCTCAGCAAGTCGGCGATCGCGGTGCTCCGCGAGTACGCGTACTTCGGCAACAAGAGCGGCGCGTCGCCGGGAGATGGATTTCCCGCCTCCAATCGCGACGCGCTCGCGGGCGCCGCCAACTCGCTCTGCCTGGTGCCGCTCGGCGGGTACATCCAGGCGTTCGATCCGGTCCTCGGCAACCTCGTCGACGACGCGCTCCGCACGTCGCTGCTCGCGTGCATCGCGGCGTCGGGGGCCGGCTGCGCGGAGCCAGGGGCGAGCTACTTCCAGTTCCTCTCGCAGAACGTCCTCCACGCCGATCCGCAAGGCGCCCCCGTGCTCATGGTGCAGGGCCTCGCCGATCAGATCATGCTGCCCGCCGAAGAGGCCGCGTGCACGATCGACAAGCTCGTCGCCGAAGGCGTCACGCCCGACGTGTGCACGGATTCGACGGCGACGCACGCGACGGTGCTTCCGCGCAACCTGATGACCGGGATCGCGTGGGCGCGCGCCGTACTCGAAGGAACCGCGAAGCCGTCGTGCACGTCGACGGGGATGCCGAGCTGCACGCCGTGATGGCGCGCCTCGACGGTCGCCACGCGCGCGCGGTCCGTACGCGTGACGCGATCGTCAGCGCGGTGCTGGAGCTCCTCGCGGAGCATGGGACGGCGCCGACCGGTCCGCAGATCGCGGAGCGCGCGGGGGTCGCGCTGCGGTCGATCGGGCAGCATTTTCGGTCCCGCGAGGAGCTCTTGCTCGCGGCCGCCGAGGTCCACATGCGCGAGGTCGCGGCAGCGAGCACGCCGATCGATCCGGCGCTCGCGCGGTCCGTGCGAATCGAGGCCTTCGCGGCGGCGCGTGGGCGCGAATTGGAAGCCACGGCGCAGGTTCGCCGCGCGTCGTCGCGCTTCGAGGCCACGTCCCCCGCGGTCGCGGCGGCCTTTGCGCTCGTCGCCCGCGCGCGACGGAAGGTGACCGCCAAGGTCTTCGCCGCCGACGTGCGCGATCGCCCCGAGCTCGTGGAGCTGCTCGACGTCGTCACCGGCGCGCGCGCGTGGGACGCGATGCGCCGCGATCAAGGCGCGTCGATCACCGCCGCGGAGAGGCGGATGGCGCTGCTGATCTCTTCCGTGCTGTCGACGAAGTAGCCGGTCAGTCGAGCGTGTCGTCCCCGTCCGCGAGCGCGGAGTCGGGCGGTGGTGCGATCTGCGACGACGGCGCGCTCGACTTGGGTTCGGGTGCGATGAGCTTGCGGACGAGATCCGCGCGGTTCGACACGCCGATCTTCGCGTAGAGCCTTCGAACGTACGTACGGACGGTGTTCTCGCTGAGGCCCGCGATCGCCGCGACGTTCACGCCGCTGTACCCGGCGACCAAGAGTCGCGCGATCTCGCGCTCGCGTCGCGAGAGACCGTCCATCGCCGCTGCGTTCGCCGACTCCGTCTGCTGCACGCGCAGGACCGCGCACCGCGCCGCGCCGAACACCGGGTCTCCCTCGATGCGCGCGACGCCCACGACGGTGCCCTCGCCGAAGCGCGGCGGCGTCGGGAGCGCGTCGCCTCGTGCGCGCGCAGCAAGCTGGGACTCGGCGGCCTCGACGATCTGATCGGCGAACGGAACGACGTCCTCCGCCCAGTCGACGCCGTGCTCACGGTTCGCCGCCCACACGACGCGCTTCTTGTCACGATCGACGACGAAGAGCGTTCCCCCCATCTTCGCGAGCGA
The DNA here is from genome assembly GCA_038231275.1 of Polyangiales bacterium. Taxonomy (GTDB): domain Bacteria; phylum Myxococcota_A; class Polyangia; order Polyangiales; family Polyangiaceae; genus JANYHK01. Next base: position 108,036 of record JBBRLQ010000001.1, on the reverse strand, counting down.
CCGCAGCGCCGCCGCCTCCTTCGTGAGCTCGTCGTATGCCATCTGTGCGCGCGAGGCCGCGACGACGAACGGCGCCAGCGACTCGATCCGCGCGGCGTCCTCCATCGTGAACTCCGGCTCGTCGGCGCGGCGCTCGAGGCCGCACACGCCGAAAAGGACGCCGCCCTCGTGCAGGAACACGATCATTGCGCGCGCGAGCTCGTCGGCGACCGAGTTGTCCCGGAAGTACGGCAGCTTCTTCCGCTCGTCGTCCGGATAGAGCTCCATCGTCATGTAGACGCGCCGCGTCGTCTCCACCACGCTCTTGGTCTCGAAGCCGAACGCCTGCGTCAGCTTCGTCGTCCCGGCGTCTTTGACGCCAACTTTGACGCCATGCAGCGCGCCGTCCACGACGCGCGACGAGTCGGCGTACGCGCGGCTGTCGTCCTTTCCGAAGCAGAAAAATGCGCCTGCCGCAGGCACGACCGTGCGCATCGCGTCCATGACGCGCCGCCGGAAGTTGGCGCGCGACCCGGGTTGGACCACCTGAAGCTGAGCCGCCGTCAGCGCGGAAAGTGAGGCGGAAGGTGAGGTCATCATGTGCCGGTCACTCCTGGTGTGAGGCTATACTAAAGCCATGTCCAACGACGTCATGGAGGGCGCAGGCCGCGCGGCGGAGCTCGTCTTCGATTGGAACGAGGTCAATCGCAAGGGCCGCCTCATCCCGAAGGGCTACACGCTCTTCGACGAGACACTGCGCGACGGGCTCCAGAACCCGTCGGTCAAGGACCCGCCGATCGAGGACAAGCTCGCCATCCTCCACTTGATGGAAGACCTCGGCATCCACGAGGCCGACATCGGTCTCCCCGGCTCGAGCAAGCGCGCCTTCGACGACGTCCTTCGCATGTGCAAAGAGGTCGTCGACTGCAAGATGAAGATCAAGATCGCGTGCGCCGGGCGCACCGTGGTCTCCGACATCACGCCGATGATCGAGGTCTCGCAGAAGGCCGGTCTCCCGATCGAGGTGTACGCGTTCATCGGCTCGAGCCCGATCCGCCAGTACGCGGAGGAGTGGGACGTCGGCCTCATCGCCAAGCGCAGCTGCGAGGCGATCGACGTCGCCGTCAAGGCGGGCCTCCCTGTCGCGTACGTCACCGAGGACACGACGCGCTCGCGCCCCGACGTGCTGACCACGCTCTTTCGCGCGGCGATCGATCACGGTGCGACGCGCCTCTGCTTGTCGGACACCGTCGGCCACGCGACGCCCGACGGCGTGAAGAACCTCATCGAGTTCACCAAGAGCGTCGTCGCTGGCACCGGCGCGAAGAACATCGGCATCGACTGGCACGGCCACAACGATCGCGGCTTCGCGCTCGAGAACGCGATCTGGGCGCTGGAGTTCGGCGCCGATCGCGTCCACGCCACGGCGCTCGGAATCGGCGAGCGCGTGGGCAACGCGCAGATGGAGCTCCTTCTCCTGAACCTCAAGCTGCTGGGCCAGCTCGATCACGATCTGACGAAGCTCCTCGAATACTGCGAGACGGTGGCGAAGGCGACCGAATGGCACGTGCCGATCAACTATCCGCTGGTGGGCCGCGACGCGTTCCGCACGGCGACGGGCGTGCACGCCGCGGCGATCATCAAGGCCATGGCGAAGGGCGACGCGTGGCTCGCCGACCGCATCTACAGCGGCGTACCCGCGGGCATGTTCGGGCGCGGGCAGGAGATCTGCATCGGCTTCATGAGCGGGGCCTCGAACGTGAACTACTGGCTCAGCTCGCGCGGCATCAAGGGTGACGAGAACCTCGTGGCCGAGATCCTGAAGGCCGCCAAGGCGCTCGATCACATCATGACCGACGAAGAGGTCATGGCCGTCATCCGGCGCACCCGGCCCGACGCGATCTTGCGCACGACGTGAGCGATCGCCCGCGCGCTCGCCGCACACATCAAGTCGGCGTCGCGGCGTAGATGAGCGCCATCGTGGCCCAGCACGTGGCCGCGAACGAGACGAACTGGAATTTGCCGTGCGGCGAGCCACCGTCGGCGTACGGCTGGAGCGGCACCGCGCGGCTGTGGACGAGCCACGTTCCGTCCGGCCTTTGACGCGCGAGGAGATACGCGACGCCGGCTCGGTAGGCCGGATCCGTCGCGGCGAGCGCGCCGGCTTCGTGGAGGGCCACGAGCGCGAGGCCGGTGCTGAACGCGTCGCCCGGCGCGCTCGAAACATGGCCCCAGCTTCCGTCGGGCCGTTGCGCGGCACGCAGCTTCGTTGCCTGTGCGATCACGAGGCCTGGGTCGGCGTTCGTCCAGCGCAGGCCGTAGAGCCGGTAGGCGTGGTCGACCACGGTGGTCGCTGCGGCGCCCGCGAGCCACGCTTTCGCGCGCGCCAGCCGCGCGGTGGTGTCGTCGCTCGGTGGCGCGAGCGCCGCGACGACCCGCGCGGCGAGCGCCGTCGCGGCCACGTCGCTGGACTCGATCACACCGCGGAGCGGGCCGTAGCGCCAATGGCCGTCCGGGAGCTGCAAGCGCGCCAGCAGCACAGCGCTCGTCTCCTCCGGGCCGCCGCGCGTGACCCCCGCCTCGATCCGCGCCGACAGGAAAAACCCCGTGCCGAACGCGATGTCCCCGCTGTTGAGGCGGCCCGCGCGGAGGACGGTCACGTCGCTCACCAGTGCTTTTTGCCCCTCCGCCTGGAAAAAGAGCTCCTCCTTCGCCAACCCATCACGGAGCGCCGCGGCGAGGGAGCGATCGAACGGGACCTTGGCGCGTTCGGCGAGCGTGGTGACGAGCAGCGCCATCGGCTGGTGGTGGCACGAGCTGCACCCCATGCGTTTGGTCCACTCCGCCGCGCCGCGCTGAACGACCGGAATGCTCCGTGCGATCGCGTCGGTCGCGCTCGCGGGCGGCGGCGCCGTCCTCGCCGCAGCGCCCCCGTCGCTCGGCTCGGCGTGCGCGGCCACGAGGAGCGCGGCGAGCGAATCCGCGCGCTCCAGCCGCGCCCAGTCGAGCGCCGCTCGGCCTTCGCGATCACGCAGCCGCACGTCGGCGCCGCGCGCGAGCAGGCGCTCGACACACTCCTGCGATCCGGCGCGCACCGCCGCCATCAGCGCCGTGTCGCCGGTGCCGTCGGCCACGTTCGGCAGCGCGCCGGCGCCGAGGAGGGCGTCCACCATCCGCGCGTTGCCGGTAGACGCGGCGATGAGCAGCGGGCTCGCGCGATCCTTCGACGGAGCGTCGACCGGCACGCGCCGCCGCAGGAGCTCACGCACCAGATCCTCGTCGCCTTGGCCCACGGCCATGCGAAACGCGGCGATCGTCTGCGGGTCTTGGGGATGGATGTCGCGCGCATGGGAGAGGAGAAGATCCCGCGCCGGCCGATCCCTCGTCACGAGCGTCCACGTCCACGGGGGCCACTCGGCGGCGTCGACCGCGGCCGGATCCGCGCGCGCCGCGAGGAGCTCGCGCATGCGAGGGGTGTCGCTCGCCCAAATGGCGTCGGTGAGGAGCAGCGCATCGGGAGGCGTTGGCGTCGGCGCTGGCGTCGCCCTCGCAGCGCAACCCGCCGAGACGGTCACCGCGAGCATCCACGCTGCTTGCCGCCGTAGCGTCGCCATTTCGATCCGTCGAGTATCGCCGCAAACGGGCTCAGGGGGGCTACAATGGTTGCTCGCGCCCCGTTACCGGCGGTGACCGCCGCCGCGGCCGCCGCGGTAGCCGCCACGGTAGTAGCCGCCCCGATACCCGCCGCCGATGTGGACGACGACGGCCGGCCGCGCGGCCCATCCGTACCGCCAACCGACGGGCCGCCACGGGTGCCGCACCCAGACGCCGTAGCGATAAGGCCCGCCGCCCCACGGCGAGACGTACCAGGTCCATCCGTACCTAGGCGTGTACAGGTACGCGTACGGCACGCCTTCGTGCGCCACGAGGCTCGCGTCGTTGGGGATCCACATCCATCCGTAGTCGGTCGCGTAGACCCACTGTCCCGTCGGGTAGACCGTCGTCCACTCTGTCGCCGGCGGCGGCGCCGCGTCGGCGGTGGGCGTGTACTGCGGCGCTTGCGTAGGCATCGGCGGCAGCGGACCTTGCGCGTTCGCGGCTTGCGACGGCGGGGCCGTTGGAGGCGCGTCGGCCGACTGCACGTCGGCGGACGCCGGAAGCACTTCTCCCGGCGGCGCCGCGGCAGGCGGTGGCGGCGGCGGCGGATATTCGGGCGGAGAAGCAGGGTCGGCGGCGCACGCCGATACGAAGAGACCGATCGCGACGGCTCCTAGGAATGAACTCCGCATGACGTGCACCTCTCGGCAAGCATACGCATCAAACCTGCGCGCGCCCGGTTCAGCGAAAGTTGGTTTTGAAGAAGTCCTTGAACGATTTGCCGCACGACTCGACGCATCCCGCGTCGTGCTTCGCCCACCCGATGGGTCCCTTGGGGCTGACAAGCAGGGCGTCGCCATTCCAATCCTCGTACACGACCAGGGCGTCTCGCCAGTCGCGCAACTCATCGGCTTCGATCAGGGAGATGACCGAGCTCTGGCGCCTTCGCGCCCGTTCGACGACCGCGAACTCAGCAACAGGGAGGAATCCCCCAGCGTGGTCGGGCGGCGCTTCTCGAAGGCCGCCGAAAGCCACGACGAACTCGAAGAGAGGATGGGTATCGGTGATTCCGAGCGAGCGGAGGGTCTTCGTTGCCAGCGCCGAGGAGACGGGGCTCGCGATGTATCGCATCTCCCGCCCGCCGTTGGACATGATTTCCACGAAGGTTCCGGCCGGACCTACCACCATTCCGAGAAGCTCTCCGTCGAGGATCGAAGCCCGAAGATGGCGCAACCAGTTTGGTACCGCGCTCCAGCGTTCGCTGAGGAGCTCGCGAGCCTTCATGGGCGTGAGTCGGCCCAGCTTCTTCATCCATGGGTCGCGAAGCATCTTTGGGTCCACGGGGAAGGACATTCGGACAAAGTTCTTCGACGGCGCGAGTTCGACAACCTCGGGCGCTTGCTCATGGCTGGGGAACCTCGGAGAAGCCTTCGGGGCCTGCTCTTTCGGCGCCAAAGAAACGAGGGCACGTGCGTCGGCTGCGGGTAGTCCGAGAATCCGGAGGACATCGGTTGCCGCCTTTCTCGAGTCGGCGTTGGGAACGGTCTTGAGGAGCCAAGCGTCAAGCGCATCCTCCATTTGTGCGTAGGACGATTTGGGAAAGAGTCCGACGTTCCGCGAGGCGTGCCAGACGGTAGAGGCGATTCCTTCGGCGGCGAACGAATCCGCCTTCATGAACTCGACGAGGAATCGGGCGAAGTCCTGGCGGCTCCGAATCGACGGGCCGAGCACCGGCCCGTAGACTTCGCCGAGGTCCCCATCATTGAAGTGATCCGCGAAACACGCCGGGAACCCGCATGCGAAACGGAGCATGTGGAAGGTGGGTAGACCACGCCACGTAAACGAGAACCCAAGGCATCGGGCGAGCCGGCTCGTGGCGTCTCCGTTGCCTCCACCGGCTTTCACCAAGCGCTTGGCAATCGCCCGGTTCTTGGCTTCCTCTTTCTTTGTCTCGCCTGACAGGTCCGCCCAACCTGTGTCCGTAAATTCATCTCTCGTCCGCAGCACGGACGGCGCGCGCTCGTCAGAAGCGATGGCAATGAGCTGGGGCGAGATCGCGTTTCGGGCACCGCTCTCCAGCGCGTCGGCGATCTCGACGAGAAGCTCTGCACGCCGGGGGTGACTAAGAGGGGCCACTTCACGAAGCAACGACGAGAGAGCGGAAGGGCTCGGCGGCGACGGCATGTGAGAGAACATACTGCGAAGTGGCGACCGATCTGGCAAAGGAAGGTCGGCGCGCCGTGGCGCGTAGAACGTTGGCAATGCGCCGACCGATGCTCTCGTCCTTGCTCGTCGCATGCGCCGCATGCTCGTCGGGCACCGCGACGACGGGTCCTGCACCCGACGGCGGGCCGACCGTCGTGAACGACCGCGACGCCGCAGGCGGGAGCGACGCCGCCACGCTGAACGACGGAGCCGCAGGCACGGACTCCGGAGCGAGTACCGCATGCGGGACGATGGCCGGCACCTGGGCTTACGGCGGGATGTGCGGAGCGAACAAATGCGAGGTGGCCCAGAACGGCTGCGCGCTCCACATCCTCTGCAACGAGACCATCGATTACGAAGGGACGGTCACGGGATCGACGTTCACGTACGCGGGGAAGGACGGCGCAGGCTTCGTCCACACTTGCACGGGCTCGATCGCAGGAACCTCGCTCTCGGGATCGTGCGCGGTGCCGAGCTCCGGAAGCTGCACGTTCACCGCAACGCACTTCTGACGGAGTCGTCGCGCGGCGGGCCTATGTGCGGTGGAGTCACGGCGTGAGGCTTGCCGAAGGCGCGCGGCGAAGCCCGATCTCACGCCGATGCCTTTGGTCGGCGCCCGCGCGACGCATGGCACGTGTGCCGCCGTCCATCAATCCGCGAACGCGGACGAGGCGCGGACGAAGAGGGGTCCGGGTCGCACGACTCGTTCAGGTGCGACAAACTCCCTTTCGCGAGGGCGGCGCCGCGGCCCTCACGCTGGCGCTCTGATCGCGGCTGCGTTGCGACGTCAGAGCCCGAGGCCGAGACCGAGGATCGGAATGTTCGGCAGCGGGAGCATTCCAAAGCGGCTGTCCGCGACGAGCTTCTGCACGCGATCGATTTCGGATTTTTCGCGGAAGTACGCGAGCTGTTTCTTCACGCGATCGCGCGCGAACTGGGTCCCCGTGTTGAGCACGATCCCCTTCGCCTGCGCCGCCAGCGCCTCGGGGCTAGGCGGTCCCGCCTTGAGCAGCGCCTCCATCGTGCCGGCGATTTTTCGCGCGCGCTCGGTCATCTCGATGACGTCGTTCACCGTCTTGACGATCGCCTTTCCGCCCGGCACGGCGGAGAGGATCATCTTTGCGTACGAGAGGTAGTCCGCGTCGCCACGCCAGATCTCGAGGACCTGACGGTAGACGCTCGAAATCGGCAAATGCGTCATCGCGTCGAGGAGCGGCAAAAATGAGCCGATCGCCTCGAACGTCTTCGTCTGTTCGAGCTTCACCCATTTCTTGTAGGGCTCGCTCTTGCCGATCTCGTCGTAGAGGCGGCGCCCCTCCGCGAGGAGCTTCGCGCGCTCGTCGTCGGTGGGCGGATACGCGCTCGGACGTGGCTGCGTCGCGTCCGCGTCTTCGATGACGGCGAGGAGCACCTTGTCGATGCCGGCCGCGAGCGTCGCGCTTCCGGCGTCCGTCGCGCGCGCGGTGAGGCCGACGGTGACGATCGACGCTTCCATCGTCTCGAGCTTCTTGCGATCGTCCTCCAGGCGCTCGAGGAGGAGCACGACGTTGCCCGTGTAGTCCTTGCGCGTCACTTGGAACGGGAGCTGGAACGGCAGATCGCCGCCCTTGTCGAGCTCGGTGATTTGCTGCACGAGGCGGTACTGCTCGGTGCGCCCTTCTTCGATCGCCGTGCGGATTCGCTGCGTTTGCTGGAGCAGCTGCGTGAGCGCCCAGTTGAGGCGGCGGATCTCTTCGTAGTCGGTGTGGATGAACTCGCGCGCCTTTTTCCAGGCGGCGGTCGCGGCGGTGCGATCCGCCTCGCTCATGTCGGCGGTGAAGGTGAGGCGCTCGGGGACCTTTCGTTCGATCGCGAAGGTCGTGGCGTCGGGCGCGACGCGCATGAAGAACGGAACGTCGCGCGACTGGAGCGCGTCGAGGGCGACGACGCCCTTTTGCGCGAGGACTTTGTACGCGTTCTCGGCGCCGTCCTTCGCGCCGGTCTGCACGCCCGCGTATTTCCCGGCGTAGAGCTCGTACGAGCCGTGCACCCACTCCTTGCCGTACAAATGCGCGAGCGGCGCTTCGGCGGGCTTGGACGCGCACGCGAGCGGCAGAACCGGCAGCGTGACGAGGCCCAGCGCGAAGGCGCGTCGCGGGACGAGGATGCGAGTCACAGCGCGGTGATCCCGGGAAGGTTGCCGATCTTGTCTTGGACGACGCCGGCCTTCGCGCTCGCGCGACCTTCGGGGCCGGGCTGTCCCGATTGACCACCCGAGCCGGCCGTACCCGCCGCGCCGTCGCGTCCGCTTTGCGCGCCTTGACCTTGCGAGAACCCGCCAGACCCCGCAGAGCCGGCCGAGCCAGGGCCGCCCGCCATTCCCGCAGGCCCGCCGCCGACGTCCATCTTGATCGCGCGCGCGATCTCCGGGAAGCGCGCGTCGAACACGAGCTCGATCGAGCCGCCGGGCCCGCCGTTGCCGCCGCCGCCGCCGTTGCCGCCCGCGCCACCGTTGCCGCCTTGCCCGCCAGGATTTCCGCCGCCGCCGCGACCGCCTGATCCGCCTGATCCGCCATTGCCGCCGCTGCCGCCTGCTCCACCGCCCGCGCTGAGGACGATCGGGTGATCGATCGGCACGAGGAGCAGATCGTCCATGTCCCCGACGATGCGGAGCGCGACGAGCTTGTCGTAGAACGCGGTCTTCACGAGCGTCGCGGCGACGACGAGCTTCGGGCCGGGCTGTCCACTCGTGCCGTTGCCGCCCGGTCCGCCGTTGCCGCCGTCGCCGCCGGGCCCGCCCGCGCTCTTGTCCGAGCCGCTCTGCCCTTGCGCGCCGGATTTCCCGGACGGGCCCGAGCCGCCCGACGATCCGGATCCGCCGCGCTTCCCTGCCGCCTTGATGCACGCGTAGTCCGGCTTGTAGGTCGTGGTGAAGCTGAATTTGTCGGGTCGCCGCTTGTAAACGGTCTTGATCGAGAACTCTTTGCCGACGGTGGCGAGCACGTTGGGGTTCGGCTTGAACCAGCCGTCGGGATCGACCTGGCCCTCGCCGGAGTTGAACGCGAACTCGGTGAAATCGATCTTGTCGTTCTTGTTGACGCCGCCGCGGCCTTGCCACGTCTCGAACGGTTTGGCTTGTTTTTCCCCTTCCAGCGCGATCTCGGCGAAGACGGCCATCTGCACGTCCTCGCGCGGGCAAATCGTTTTCTGCGCCTTGCGGACGTCGACGCTCATCGAGCGGACCTCCGCTTTCTCGAGATCGACGGTGTTGGTGCCGGCGAGCTGCCGGAAGACGCCGCAGCCGGTGACGGCGACGCCGCACAAGAGAATGGAAACGGCGGCGGCGAGGGCAGGGCGCGTGCGGAAGCTCATACTACGAGCGTGGTACGCCGAAAGCTGAGCATTGTCCCCCCGAGGGCACCTCGATAGAGTGCCGCGCATGACCGACGAGACCGTCCATCCCACGCTCGGCGCCGAGGCCGCGCGCCAGCTCGCCAACACGACGAAGACCCCGCCGCAGTGGATCGGCTCGACGCCGCGATGGCTCGTGAGCCTCTTGCCGTGGACGCCGATCGAAGCGGGTACCTACCGCGTGAACCGCGTGAAGGAAGGCGGCGAGGCGGGCGTCGGCATCGAGTGCAGCCCCAGCGACGGCGACGAGCTCCCGCGCGCCTTCGTCGACTACGAAGAGCAGCCGCGCGAGTACACGCTGAGCACCGTGACGACGACGCTCGAAGTGCAGACGCGCATCTCCGATCTCTACCGCAGCCCGATGGATCAAGTCCGCGAGCAGCTGACCGTGCTCATCGAGATCGTGAAGGAGCGCCAGGAGAGCGAGCTCGTCAACAACGCGAACTACGGCCTCTTGTCGAGCGCGATCCCGTCGCAGCGCATCTCGACACGCAAGGGACCGCCGACGCCCGACGATCTCGACGAGCTCATCACCAAGGTGTGGAAGGAGCCGGCGTTCTTCCTCGCGCACCCGGCGGCGATCGCGGCGTTCGGGCGGGAGTGCACGCGTCGTGGTGTCCCGCCGCCCACGGTCTCGCTCTTCGGCTCGCCGTTCCTCACGTGGCGCGGCCTTCCGCTCATCCCGTCGGACAAGCTCAAGGTCACCGGCGGCAAGACGAACATCATGCTCCTCCGCACCGGCGAGAAGAAGCGCGGCGTCGTCGGGCTGTTCCAGCCGGGAATTCCGGGCGAAGCGGGGCCCAGCCTCTCGGTGCGCCACATGGGCATCAACCAGCGCGGCGCGGCGCAATACTTGGTGTCGCTCTACTGCTCGGCGGCGGTCTTGACGGACGACGCGCTCGCCGTCCTCGAGAACGTCGACGTCGGCAGTTACCATGACGACAAGTAGTGACGCCGATCTCGCCGCGATGGCGGGCGAGATCGCGAAGATGGCGAACGAGATGTTCTCGCGCGGTCCGTCGGCGACGCCGCCCACGAACGTCCCTCTCGCCGGTCCGATGACGGTCGACACACCGGGCGCGATCGTGCCGCCGCGCGTAGGGCCGAGCGCGATGAACGTCGGCGGCGGCGGGGTGTCGGGAGGGCAGTCGCTCCCGCCGATCCCGGGCGTGATGCATCAGCCGCCGCTCGCCGCGACGCCGCTCCCGAAGGACAGCGATCTTCGCGCCGTGCCGACGCTGGTGTCGGAGCACCTCGGGTTCTCGACGCCGGTGGGACTCGCGGGCGGGCACCTTCCTGCGGACTCGCCGCCGTATTTTCTCGCGCTGGCGGGGTTGCCGGGCGCGCCGCCGCCGCTCTCCCTGCCGACCTCGAACGACACGCCGAGCTTCGCGATGCCGGGCGCGCCGACTCCGATCGCGACTCCGACCGCGACTCCGACCGCGACTCCGACCCCGACTCCGACTCCGACTCCGACCGCGACTCCGACTCCGACTCCGACTCCGGCGAACGGTCCGGCGACCTCGCCGTACGACTTTCATCCGAAGCTCGCGCCCGACGTCGCGACGAGTCCTGGCATCTTCGACGCGGCTTCGATCAAGCGCGATTTTCCGATCCTTGGCGAGCGCGTGCATGGTCGCCCGCTCGTGTGGCTCGACAACGCGGCGACGACGCAGAAGCCGCAGTCGGTCATCGATCGCATTTCGTATTTTTACGAGCACGAGAACTCCAACATCCACCGCGCCGCGCACACGCTCGCCGCGCGCGCGACCGACGCGTACGAGGCCGCGCGGGAGAAGACGCGGCGCTTCCTCGGCGCGCCCTCGGCGAAGGACATCGTCTTCGTGCGCGGCGCCACCGAGGCGATCAACCTCGTCGCGCAGAGCTGGGGTCGTCGCAACGTGGGACCGGGCGACGAGATCGTCATCACGTGGCTCGAGCACCACGCGAACATCGTCCCGTGGCAGCAGCTCTGCGCCGACAAGGGCGCGTGCCTCAAGGTGGCGCCGGTCGACGATCGCGGGCAAGTGAAGCTCGACGAGCTCGATAAGCTCTTGGGACCGCGCACGCGCCTCGTCTCCGTGACGCAGGTCTCGAACGCGCTCGGCACGATCGTCCCGGTCGCCGAGATCGTCCAGATGGCCCACCGCCGCGGCGCGCGCGTCCTCATCGACGGCGCCCAGGCGGTCTCGCACATGCCCGTCGATGTGCAGGCGCTCGACTGCGACTTCTACGTCTTCTCGGGCCACAAGGTGTTCGCGCCGACCGGCATCGGGGTCCTCTACGGCAAGGGCGACGTCCTCGAGACGATGCCTCCGTGGCAGGGCGGCGGGAACATGATCTCGGACGTGACGTTCGAGAAGACGTCGTACCAGGGGCCGCCGTGGCGCTTCGAGGCGGGCACCGGCAACATCGCCGACGCGGTGGGGCTCGGCGCGGCCATCGACTACGTGACGGCGCTCGGCATGGCGAACATCCAGCGCTACGAGCACGAGCTGCTGGTCTATGGAGAAGAGCAGCTCGCGAAGGTGCCGGGCCTCACGATGATCGGGACCGCTCCGGAGAAGGCCGGCGTCTTGTCGTTCGTGCTCGACGGGCAGCGCACCGAGGACGTCGGCGGCGCGCTCGATCAAGAGGGCATCGCGGTGCGCTCTGGTCATCACTGCGCCCAGCCGATCCTGCGCCGCTTCGGGCTCGAGGCGACCATCCGCGCGTCGCTCGCCCCGTACAACACGAAGGATGACATCGACGCGCTCGCCGCCGCCCTGAAGCGCCTTCAGCTCGGCCGCCCTCCGCGCGGGATTTGACGCAGTCCGTCATAGTGGCGAAATCGACGGTTTCGCGAACAAAAGCGTTCCTAGCGGTCAACTAGCCGATCTCTGGCGTTATTCGGTGACAGATTCGAGTCGTCACGCGCCCGTGGGGGCTTGATAGAGTAGAAGTGTCCGTTATACTAGACACGTGATTCGCTCCCTCACCCCCCATCAGGCGCACGATCTCATGGCCAGCGGCGAGGTCGACGTCGTCGATGTTCGCGATCCGAGGGAGTGGTCCGGTGGCCACATCCCCGGCGCGCGCCTGGTGCCGCTCGAGCAACTCCGCGCTTCGCCGAACACCGCGATCCCGCGCGACAAGGTCGTCTTCATCTGCGCGGCGGGCGTACGGAGTCAGACCGCGGCCCGCGTCGCCGCGTCGCTGGGCCACACCATGATCTACAGCCTGAACGGCGGTACGCGCGCGTGGGTCAAGGCCGGCTTGCCCCTCGTCCACGAGCTCAGCGTCGCCGTCTAGCGCGCCTATGGCAGGCGCGGAGGCGCGCAGGGGATCACTGGCACGCGTAGAGCGCGCCGTAAGGCTTGCAGGTCGAAGGGAACTTGCAGTCGTCCTTCCCCGGATCGCAGAGGATGTGGTCGTTGCCGCAGCCAACGCTACGGCAGCTCGCACCGGAGACGAAATCGGGCGGCGGGGCCGAGGCGGCGCAGCACGCGGAGCCGATCACGCAGTCGGCGGTGTCGTCGCACAAGAAGATGCCGCAGCCGGACAGCGGGTTGTTCCACCCGGCGCATTGCGGTCCCGCGTCACCGCATCGCGTGCACTTGGTCGTGCCGGGCACGCACGTCGCGGCGCCACACACGATCCCCGGTTCTTGGCGTGGCGGCGGCGGGCCGACGTCGCTCGCGTGATCGGCGGCGACGTCCGAGCCGGCGTCGCCCTGGACCGATCCGTCCGCGCCCTCGGCGTCGCTCGGGATCGCTCCGTCGGAGCCGGCATCGACCGAGGCGTCTTCGCGAATCGCACCGTCCTGCGTCGCATCGCCGTCGGCCGGCGACCCCGCGTCGAGCCCGAGGACGGCGGCGCACGCCGCGGTCGCCCCCACGAGCAGGAGTCCCGGCCATGGAAGTCGCATGCTCCCATCTTACTCGTCTAGAGCCCGAGCCAGGGGCCCGGTGCGATCGTCTCGGTGCCGCGGCGGACCTCGAAGTAGAGCATCGCGCCGTGACCGTCGTCGCCGACCGTGCCGATGCGCTCGCCGGCGGTGACATCGGCGGCGACCTTCACGTCGATGCCCGCGAGGTTGCCGCTCACCGAGTAGTAGTGGTCGCCGTGGTCGAGGATCACGAGGCGTCCGTACGGACCGTAGCGATCGGCGAACGCGACGCGACCGCCGAAGACCGCGCGCACCGGGCTGCCGAGCGGCGCGCGGATCTCGAGGCCGGGGCCGCCCGTTCCTTCGCGGCGACCGGGGCGTGCTTCGGCGCGGCCAGGGACCGGGAAGAGGAGGCGACCCTTCGACGCTTGGAATCCGCCGCCCGGCGACGCGAGATCGGGCGACGCGCCGCTGTAGACCGCGACGTAACCGTCCCCGACGCCGCCGCCCGAGAATGCGCGATCGAACGCTTGGGAGCGGCGCATGTCGTCCTCGGCGACGAGGCGCGCGGCATCGACGGCTGTGCGCTGGCCGGCGAGGGCCACACGATCGCGCGCGACGCGCTCGAGGGCGCGCGCGAGATCGCCGCCGCGCTCGCGGAGCTTCTTCTCCGATTGAACGTCGATGGCGAGCGATCGCCGCGCGCGCTCGACGCGCATCGCGTGCGACACGAGCGCGTCGAAGCCGCCGCCGAGCGGCAGCATTCCGGCGCGCGTCAGCTTGTAAAACGCCTTTCCGCGCACGAGGACGCGCCCGTGGGAGTCGGCGATCTTGCCACCCAGCTCCGCGAGCTCCTGCTTGTTCTGCGTCTCCTCCGCGTCGACGTCGGCGATCTTGCGATCGAGCGCGGCGAGCGCCAGCGCCGGAGATGCCGGCGTGACGCCAGGTGCCGGCATCGGCGGCAGCGGCCCGGCATGAGCGAGGCCAGCGACGAGGCCGAGCGCAGCGACGGCGAGCGCGCGCTTCATACCGACACGAGCTTTCGCAGGCCGAGCGCCGCAGCGGTCATGCCGAGGAGCGCGCCCACGCCGATCATCGCGGCGACGACCTCGAGCGGCAGGAACGACGGCTCCACACCAACCAGACCCGCGAGCTCACCGTCGAGGCGACCACGAACGACCAAGAACAGCGCCGCGAGGAGCGCCACCGCGCCGATCGCGCCGAGCCCGCCCTGCGCGCTCCCCTCGAGGAGGAACGGTCCTTTCACGAAACGGTCGGTCGCGCCGACGAGCTTGAGGACCTCGACCTCGGTCTTGCGGCGCTGGAGCGCCAAGCGAATCGTCGAGCCGACGACCGCGAGCACCGACGCGAACACCACGAGCGCGAGGAGGGCAGACGCCGCGACGCCGCCGCGAACGAGGCGCGAGAGGCGATCGGTCCACGCCTGGTACGTCTCCACGTCCTCGACGCTCGGGAGCATCTTGATCTTGGCGACGATGTCGGCCATCTCGGCCTCCGTCATCTCCTGCTTCACCTCGACTTCGATCGACGCGGGAAACGCCTCGACCGGCAGGCCCGCGAGCTCGCTCTTCGCGTCCATCTCGACGAGCCCGAATTGCGTGCGCGCCTCGCCGCTCGACACGTAGCGGACCTTCAGGACGCCCGGCACCGCCGAGAGCGCGACCTTGAACGTCTCGATGTCCTGCTGCGTCGCGCTCTCCTTCAGGTAGATCGACGCGCGGCCGGCTTTCGCCCACCGATCCTCGATCGACCGGAGGTTGGTCACGACGAGGAGCGCCGCGCCGAGGCACACGAACGCGACCGCGAGGGAGAAGATCGAGAGCGCGTGCAGGCGCCACTCACGAAGCATTCCGCGCCGCGCGCGGCGGGTGATCCCGATCGAACCGTCCAGCATGAATGCAGTCTCCTAGAGGGGCAGCTCGTTGTCGTAGTGGTCGTCGGTATGGCTGACGCCGGTGGGCACATCCATCGCTTTGCCGTCGTCGAGGACGATGAGCCTCCGCGCGCGCACTTCGAGCAGCGAGCGATCGTGCGTCGCGAAGAGGACGGTGGTGCCGTTTTCGTGGATTTCCTCGAACAAACCGAGGATGTCGAGGGCCAGCTGTGGGTCGAGGTTCCCGGTCGGCTCGTCCGCGAGGATGAGCGCCGGCTCGCCGACGATCGCGCGCGCGATGGCGACGCGCTGCTGCTCGCCGCCCGACAAGACGCCTGCCGGATCCTCTCCGCGCCCTTGCAGGCCGACGCGCTCGAGCGCTTCGCCGACACGCGAGCGAATGAGGCGCGCAGGCAAGCCCAGGACCTCCAGCGTGATCGCGACGTTCTCGAAGACGCTCCACGCCGTGACCAGCTTGAAGTCCTGGAACACCGTCCCGAGGTTGCGCCGCAAGAAGGGCACGCTGCTGTCGGTGAGGCGGGCCACGTCGCGTCCCATGAAGAGGATGCGGCCCTGGTCCACCGTCTCGGCGCGGTAGAGGAGGCGAAGGAGCGTCGACTTTCCCGAGCCGCTAGGGCCCGTGATGAAGACGAACTCGCCGCGCTCGATGATGAGGTTCATCCCGCGGAGGACGGGCGCGCCGGGGCGGTACGACTTGTAGACGTCCTCGAACATGAGGATCGGCCGCTGTGCCGCGTCGCGCGCGAAGCGAGGACCCCCACGAAGGAGCGGACGGAAGGGGCGGTCGCGGTCGCCTTCGTGGCGGCGGAGCTCGTCGTCGTCGGATCCCGGCATACATCAGCGGGTAACAGCTCGCCCGTGGCACCTACAACTTTTCGGCCAGGGCCCCTTTGCCCGCGGATACGGCGAGCGGCGCCGGCTCCGGAGCACCCGTCGTAAGACGCGCAGCACGCTCGGCGATCGCCAAGGCCCGCGCCCCGTCCAGGCCTGTCGCCACCGCCGCCGACGTGTCGTTGGCGGCATCGTGGAGGGCGTCATGGACGGCGCGGGCCTGCGCGAGGAGCGGCTCGCATGAATCGAGCGGGATCTCCACCGAGAGGCCCCCCTTGCGTGGCGTAACCACGAGGCGCGGCGCCAGCAGATCGCCCTCGTAGACGTCGTCCGCGGTCGTCAACGTGAGCGCGCGCTTTCGTACGGGCGCGTTCCGATCGAGGCGGACGCGCGCGATCGCGCCGGCCTGAGACTGAAGCGTCAACATCGCGCGCGCGTCGTTCCCTTCGGCGCGGCGTAGCGTTGCGGGGCCGCCGCCGAGGAGCGCCACCAGATCGATGTCGTGGACGCCCAGGTTCACGAGGACGCCCTCGCCCGCGTGCGCGTCGGTCCGTCGAACGCTGCGCGGCGGCCCTTCGCGCCAGAGCTCGAGCGCGTGAACGCACGCCGGCGGGACACGCAGCGAGAGCGCGCGCACGACGGGGTTGAAGCGCTCGGAGTGCCCGACGAAGAGCTTCACGCCGCGCAGGCGCGCGAGGGCGACCAGGCGCTCGGCGTCCGCGAGCGTCGCGCAGATGGGCTTCTCGACGAGGACGTGCCGACCGGCATCGAGCGCGGCCTCCACACCTGCGCGGTGCGCGGCGATCGGCGTCGCCACGACCACCAGCTCTGCGCGCGCGATCGCCTCGGCTTCGTCGGCGAGGCGCGCGACGCCGAAATCCCGTGCCACCGCCGTCGCCACCGCCGCCGACGCGTCGACCACGCCGACGATCTCGAACCCGTCGTGCTCCGCGAGGACACGAACGTGCCGGCGCCCCATCTCGCCGACACCGACCACCGCAACGCGCACAGGCCTCGCCGCGTCCGCACCGCGTCGCAGGCGCGGTGGGCTCGGAAAGTGGGCAATCTTCCGGGAATGACTAGGCATTTCTCTCGAATTTCCAGCCGCCCACTCCGACTCAT
Organism: Polyangiales bacterium; assembly: GCA_038231275.1. GTDB lineage: Bacteria > Myxococcota_A > Polyangia > Polyangiales > Polyangiaceae > JANYHK01. The sequence goes on along the minus strand of JBBRLQ010000001.1, from coordinate 91,129 downwards.
TTCCCGTCTAGAGTGGAAGGTCCCGAATAACACGCGCGGCGCGCGCGTCGAACGCGAATGCGGAGGAGCTCGATGAAACTTCGTGGCGGTTCACTTGTGGCGCTAGGCGCGATCGTCTCGGCGTGTGCCGTCCACGTGGGGGACGCGTCGCCGCCTCCTTCGCCGAACGTGGCGAGCTCGCCTGCCCCGGCCCCTGCGCCTGCGCCCGCGCCTCCGCCTGCTCCTCAGCCAGCGGCAGCACAGCCGGTGGCCGCAGCGCCGGCCGCCATCCACCCGTCGGCGTTCGGTGGCACGCACGCCGCTGTTGCGCCGACCCCCGCGCAGCCCGCGACCGGCGGCGGTCACACCGCCCTACCTGCCGCCAACGCGCGCCCGGTCGACACGACGGCGTCGGCGGCGCCCGCGATCGCGACCAAGCAGGTCCAGCACATCAACCCTGGCATGTTCTCCAAGGCCGATCCGGTCAACGTCGCCTTCATGCAGCAGGCGCGCGCGCGTCAGCCCAAGCTCTGCGGCCCGGTCGAGGTCTCGCCCGGCAACTGGGTCCGCATCGATTGCCACATGTACCAGCCGATCACGTCGGCACGCCCGCACTGGTCGGCCAAGAAGACGCGTGTCTTCTCCGCGCCGACGGGGCGCCAGACCGGAATGGCTCCGAACCCCAACAGGGCGCGCCCCCGCTTCTCGAGCGCGCACCGCGCCACGGGCGCGCTCAGGACCGGCGCCGGCGTCGTCAGCCCGAGCGACAGCGGCGGCAGCGATTTCCCCGACGTCGTCGACCACCGCACGACCAACGTAGAAGGGCCCATCAAGAACCAGGGCTACGTCGGCTCGTGCACCGCGTTCTCGCTGTCGTCGACGGTCGACAACGCGATCCGCCGCGCCGGCAAGAGCGACGTCGTGTCGCCCGCGCACATCTGGGCGCACTACGGCGTGCCGAGCATGAGCCTCGCCGGCGACGCAAACCTCAATAAGCCCATCACGTCGTTCGAGTCGTGGCCGTACAGCGGCAAAGAGGCGTGCCAGTTCTCCACCGATCCCAACGACGACTGCGGCGACAGCTACCACGTGCGCCCGAACTCGGCGAAGAGCGACTCCGCGCTCCAAGCGAAGCTCGCGAAGGCCGAGGGCGAGGGGATCCAAAAGATCATCTCCGTCGAGAAGCTCGTCACGTCGCCGCTGAACCTCGACGAGTTCAAGTCGGTGCTCGCCAGCGGGACCGATCTCTGGTTCGCCATGTACGTCGGTTCGACGTGGATGGGCCGCTCGATCAAAGACGGCGTCATCCCCGAGTGGGACTCGCCCGAGGGCGGCCACGCGATCACGATGTCGGGCTACCGCAAGATGCCCGACGGCACGCACCAGTTCCTCGTCCACAACAGCTGGGGCGAGTCGTGGGCCGACCACGGGTACGCGTGGATCACCGAGGCGTCGGTCAAGAAATGGCTGAAATACGCCTACAAGGTGAAGCTCGACGAGGGCGGCGCCAAGCCGTCCGAGATCACCGACGACGACTGCGCGGAGGACGAGCTCGTCGACTCCGTCACCAACAACTGCGGGAAGATGTGCGCCGACGAGTCGCGCCCCGCGAGCGGCAAGTGCGCGGCGGCGTCCGGCGCGACGAAGAAGTAGCGCTCCAGAGCAAGCGGATCAGCGGATCAGCGGACGAGGCCGGCGCGCAAGAACTCGGCGGCCTTCGTCCACAGCGCTTCGGCCATGACCGGCTCGTAGGGGAGGTGCGTGATGCCGACGAGCGGGAGCAGCTCGAAGGGCCTTCCCACGCGCTCCATCGCATCGACGAGCTTCATGCTGTGTGTATAGTGCACGTTGTCGTCGGCGGTGCCGTGGACGAGGAGGAGCGGGCGGATCGGCGCGTCCTTCTTCGGCGTCGCGTAGGTGAGGAGCGAGGCGGCGTCGTAGGCCTCCTTGTTCGCGTCGGGGAGACCGAGGTACCGCTCCGTGTAGCAGGTGTCGTAGTCGCGCCAGTCGACGACAGGGGCGATGGCGACGGCGACCTTGTACACGTCGGGACGCGCCAGCACGCCGAGCGCCGAGAGGTAGCCGCCGAAGGAGCCGCCGTAGATTCCCACGCGCGTCATGTCCATCTCGGGGAACCGCTTGCCGAGCGCCTCGAGCGTCGCGACGTGGCCGTCGAGCGGCACGTGCCCGATCTGGTCTTTGAGCGCGCGCTCCCACGCGCGGCCGCGGAACATCGTGCCGCGCGCGTCGATGAGGACGACGATCGCGCCGGTGGCGTCGGCGATCCATTGATCGCGAAGGTAGCCCGACGACGAGAGCGCGACCTGGTTGTGGTGCGGTCCGCCGTACGCGGCATCGAGCACCGGGTACTTTCGCGACTTGTCGAACGTCTGCGGACGGAGGATCGCGACGCGCACGCCGTCGGGGCCGACCGCGACGACCTCGGGCTGTGGGACGACGCCGGGATCCTCGGCGACGGTCGGGATCGAGACGGGGTTCTTCCCCTCGAGATCGTGCACGTACCAGCGCGGCGGCGCGTTGCGCCAGGTCGTTCGCGAGACGAACACGTCGTGCTGATCGCCGAAGCGCGCGCCGACCGTGCCGTCCGGCAGCTCGATGACGAGGCGCGTCGGACCGCCGGTGAGCGCGATGCTATCCACGCGTGACTGCTGCGGCTCGTCGCCGATGACGACGCTCACGCGACCGCGCGCGTCGTCGACGTCGACCAGCTCGCGGTAGCCCTTCGCGAAGAGCGTCGTCCCGGCTTCGCCCTTCGCGCCGCGCAGCTCGAGGGCCCAGTCGCCGCCGCGCTCGGTGGACCAGAGGAAGCGGCCGTCCGGCAGGAAGTGCGGCACGCTCGGATCCACGTTGACCCACGCCTCGTCGTGCTCCGTCAGCAGGGCCGTCGTCTTGCCGCTCTTCGGATGGACGGCGAGGAGCGCAGCGTCCTTCTGCGCACGTCCCAGCGCGTACACGGCGAGCTGCGATTTCTCCCAGGTCACCGTGGCGACGTACGGGAGCTTCTCGCGATCCCACGTGATCCATTGCGTCGCGCCGCCGGTCGACGCGACGATGCCGAGGCGCACGTCGGCGTTGGGGCGACCGGGCCTAGGGTAGCGCGTGCGCTCGACGTCCCGGTCGGGGTGGAGAACGTCGGGGATCGCGATCGCGTCGACCTTCGACGTGTCGGCCTCTTCGTAGACGATCTTGGAGCCGTCGGGGGACCACCAGAAGCCGCGGAACCTCTCCAGCTCTTCTTGCGCGACGAACTCGGCGAGGCCGTGCGTGCGTGTCGCGGTGCCGCCCTTGGTGACGGCGATCTCGGGACGATCGTCCTCCGTGCTCACCGCGAAGACGTCGGCGCCGCGCACGTACGCGACGCGCTTGCCGTCGGGTGACAGGTGCGGATCGATCGCGGCGCCTTCGCCGGTCTTGAGCTCCTTCACGGCGCCGGTCGCGCGCGTGAGGACGAAGAGCTTGCCGCTCAGCGTGACGAGGACGCGCGCCCCGTCCTTCGAGATCTCGAACGACGTGAAGCCGGAGGTCGTTACGCGCATTCGCTCGCGCCGCGCGCGCTCTTCGGCAGAGAGCGTCTCGGGTCCCTTGGCGACCGCGGCAGGCGTGAGCAGCTCCTTCGAGCGGCCCTTGGCGACGTCGATCTCGTAGAGCGACTGCGACTTGTCGCGCGCCGTGGCGCGGAGAAAGAGGACCGATTTGCCGTCGGGCGTCGGCGTCGCGTTGACGGGGTTGCCGAGCTGGAAATTCTTCGTGAGCGCGAGGCGACGCACGAACTCGCGATCGACCTTGGGAGGCGCAGGCGCGATCGCCCCGCCTGCCGCGTCGCTCGGCGCATTCGTCTTCGCGTCGCCGGCGAGCACGCGAAGGAGCGGTCGATTCGGACCCGCGGGCGGAGGCGCAGGGCTCTCTGCGCACGCCGCGAGGGCGAGCGCCATGGCGAAGGGGACGAGGCTCCTCATCCGGCGACGGTACCTTCGCCGTCGCCCCGCCGCTACGGTCAGCCTACGGTCAGCCGCCGACGGCGAACTTGAACGGATAGCCGGCCACGGTCGTCGGTGTCTCGCTTGTCGGGAATTTCCAGCCGCGCACCTGGCGGAGGAGGCAGCCCTCGACGCGCGCGTTGCTCAGCGTGGTCGACGCGACGTTGGCGCTCGAGACGCCGCCGCCCGGATCGATCTGCCACGCGACGGTGACGCCGCCGGACAAGTTGGGGTTCCGCTGCGCTTCGGTCTCGTAGCAGGCGCGCACGCCGCCGAGGTGGCTCATCACGACGCGCCGCACTTGCTCGGGCGAGAGTCCGCCCGACGATCGCCCTGGGGCCGCGGCGACTCCGACCGCGCGCTCGCCGGGACCCTTGCCGTTCCCCACGCCGCCGCCGCCACCCGCGCCGCCACCACCTGCGCCGCCTTGTCCGCGCCCGCCCGGTCCGCCGTTGCCGGCGCCGTAGCCTCCGCCGTTTCCAGGGCCCCATCCGGTGTTGAGCGTGCCCGAGCCGAACGCGACGCCGTTGGTGTTTCCGCCGCCGCCGCCGCCCGCTCCTTTGAGCGCGGTGCCCGGCCCGCCGCCGAGGACGAGGTTCTGGCTGTTGAGGCCGCTGAGCGCGCTCGCCACGCTGTCGATCGTCTTGAGCGTGTGACGGATCTCTTCGCCGGTCTCGTCGTTGAGGACGTCGGAGAGGCCACCGAGCTTCGCGGCCGGGCGAATGTCACCGGGGAGCTGCGTGTCCTTCTGATCCCCTTTGAGGCCGAGCTTTCCCGCGGGATCCGGCATCTTCTGCCCGCCGCCTTGCGGCTTCTTGTCCTGCGCGCCGGGATCCTTCACGCCGCTGCCGCCCTTGTCGTCGGCTTGTGCGGTCGGCGGCGGCGGCTCTTCGATCGTCGCGCGATGCAGACCGAAGCGCGCCGCGTACTCGTCGGGGTTCGTGAGCTCGAGGGGCTTATTGAGCGGCGGCGGCGTCATCAGTGTGCGCAGCATGCCGAGCATTCCGACGTGGAACACCGCGCTCGAGAAGAGCGCGAGGACGGTGAGCAGCTCGATGCCGAACGCGCTTTTGATCTCGTCGGCCGGCGTCGTGTACTGGAAGAAGACCGAGAAGAGGCCGTACTGCATGAGGCCGTAATCGCCCGGCATCACGGCGATCGGCTGCCCGGCCTTCGCGAGCTGGACGGGGTCCTCGGAGCGGCCGCGCAGGCGCATCATCCCGGCGATCGCGCCGCGCGGGTCGAGCTCCCAACCGCCTTGCGCCGCGCGGACCGGCGTCGGCGTCATCTCGAGCCCGTCGGGCAGCGGCAAGACCGCGCCGGGGCCGTCGCCGAGCGCGAACGACTCGCCGCGCTTCAGCGTCTTGAGGGCGACGACCGTGGTGCCCCACACAGCGGCGACACGCAAATTCTGGGGGCGCACCAGCGATACGGCAGCGGCCATGGCTCCTCCGAGTGTAGCCGAACGCGGCGACTCAGAAGCTTGGATCTCTCCTGGTATCGGAAAGTTCCCGCATGAACGTACGGTGGCCGAGATCTCCCGCGGCGAACTCTGCGCGCACACGTCGCAGGAAGTAGACGAGCTGAGGGCTCCGTAGGCGGCCTTCGATCTCGACCTCGCCGAATCGGAAGACGCGCGCGCCGCCGTCGAGCGTGCGCGCCTCGACGATGCCGGAGTCCTTCTCCCGCGCGTTCGCGGCCTGTCCCGCCGCTGTGCTCTCCGCGCGCGCAGTGATCGGCGCTGACGCGTCGAGGTCGGCCTCCACGCCCGCGTCCTTCGTCGGCTTCTTCGTCGCGCCCGCGGGCGGCTTGCGCTTGGGCTGCGCGGACGCGAGCGTCGAGAGACCGCACACGCTGGCGCTCAGGCCGGCGAGGACGACGAAGAGTGCGACGCGGCTCTTCCGGATCATGGCTTCTTCCCGTCCGGCTTGTCCGGCTTGTCCGGCCTGTCTGCCTTTGCGCTCGCCGCGGCGCTCACCATGCTCATGTAGCGCTCCGCCTCGGGGCGCGCGGGATGATCGTTCGGTGCGTCCGACAGGAAGCGCGAGAAGTACGTCTTTGCCTCGCCCGGCTTCTTCAAGAAATCCGCGTACAGGACGCCCGAGTTGAAGAGCGCGCTCACGTGGTGAGGATCCTTGTCGAGCACCTTGTCGAGCAGCTGCCGTGCCTCTTCGAGCTTCGCGGCGCCGGTCTTCGGCTCGGCCTCGCCGCGCAGCGCCGCCGCGAGACCCACCTGCGCGCTCGTGTCCTCGGGCGACACCTGGAGGATCGCGCGGAACTGCTCGCTCGCCTTCGCGTACGCGCCGGCGCGCAGGAGCACCGTCCCCATGTTGAGGCGCGCCGTCGTGTCGCGCGGATCCGCTTGCGACGCCTTCGAGAAGGCCTGGAACGCCTGCGCGTCGTCGCCTTGCTGGAGCAAGATCAGACCCGTCGCGCGTTCCGCGACGGCGGAGCTCGGGTTCGCGTCGAGCGCCTGACGCGCGAGCAGCGCCGCGGTGTCGCGCTCTCCCTTCGCGAGGTGGCACAGCGCGAGCTCGGCGAGGGCCGACGCATCGCCGGGCTTTCGTACGAGCACCTCGCGCGCTTCTTTGATCGCCTTCTCGAGCTGTCCGGAGTCACGCAAGCTCGCCGCGTAGAGCGTTCTCGCGTCGACGGCGTTCGGGTGATCCTTCACGAACTCTTCGAGCCCATCGGCGGCGTCTTTGTGCTCGCCGCGCCTTCGTCGCACCTCCGCGAGCGCGGTCGCCACCTCGGGCGCGTCCTTCGCGAGCTTCGACGCCGCCTTGAGTTGATCCTCGGCGCCTGCGAGATCTCCCGCGCCCGCGAGCACGACGCCGAGATCGAACTTCGCCTCCCACAGCGACGGATCGATCTGAACGGCTTCTTTCAGCAGCGCGATCGCGCGCGGGCGTCCGGCCGCATCGCGCGACGCCACGACGCCTTGCACCATCTTCGCGACGGCGAGCGGGTTCGCCGGAGGGAGCGCCGTCGTCGTCTGCGGCCCTTGCGTCGGACCTTTCTTGCTGCCGCCGCACCCCGCCAGCACGAGCACGAGCGCGAACGCATTCGCGACTCTCCGCGTCCGAGTAGGCGCGCCGAGGCTCATCGCTTCCCTCCACCCTTCTTGGGCGGGGTCGGGGTCGGCGGCGGCGCCGTCGGGATCGTGAACTTCGGCGGCGGCCCCTCCGGCGCCGGACCGCCGCGGCGTGGCGCGTCGAACAGCGGCGGAAACGCGGCGGGTCCTTGCGAGCGCACGTCGAAGCCAATCTCGCGGAAGGGCGGATAGAGCTCACCGTTCAGTCGCCCCAGCGCCTCGCGCATCTTGGCGGTCCACTGGTTGTAGATGCCGATGTCGACCGCGCGCTTCCAGCCGTTCTCGTACGCGTCGAGGCTCTTCTCCTCGATCGGAACGACGAACTCTTCGATCTGCTGGGTGTACAGCTCCTTGTCGGCCTCGGAGAGGTTCCCGGGCGCCGGCGCGTCGCGCATCGACTTGGCGAACGACTCGTACGTGTGGCCGATCTGGTAGAGCGCGGCGGTCGACCACTCGGCGACGCCGAGCGACACCGTGTCGAGGAAGATGGTTGACGCTTGCTTGAGGAGCTCCGCTTTTTGCTTCAAGCGCTGCGAGAGCTGCTTCACGTCTCCGGCGATCTGGATGCCGTCGAACTTCGCGAGGACGCGCTCGCCCTCCATGTACCGCGCGTGTGCGGCGGCGTACTTTCCGTCCGCCCCGAGCTCGCCCTTCTTGTGTTTGCCGATCGATACGGCGGCCTCGAGCGAATTCTCGGCGCCCTTGTCGTCGTTCATCTTGAGCTGCGCCTGCGCGAGGAGGACGTACCCCTGCGCGCGGTGGTCGGTGTTCTTCGCTTTCGCGAGGTAGCGCTTGTAGAGCTCCGCGGCCTCTTTGTTCCGGCCCGCGTTTTGATGCGCGCGTCCCATCTGGAAGACGACCTCGTCGGCCTCCGCGCTCGCGCCGTGCACGGCGAGGAACTTCGTGCCGTCGGCCACGGCGCGATCGTGATCGCCGATCGCCTCGCGGAGGACGACCGCGTTGTACCCGGCGTCTTTCGCGTGCTCGAATTTCTGGTAGTTCGGGTGCTCGCGATCGGCGAGCTGCGCGATCGCCTCGTGGAACTCCGCGGCGTCGGCGAAGAGGCCCATCGCCTGGAACGTCGTCGCCGCCGTCCACGCGCCTTGCGGCGACTCCGCCTTGTCGCGGTAGTCCTTGCCGGTGATCAGCTGCGCGGCCTCCTTCAACGTGACGACGTCGCCGGCCTTCTGCGACTCCAGCTCCGCATTCACGCACGCCTGCGCGGCGCGCTGATCTTTGGGAAATTCCTTGGCCGCGCGCAAATACGCCGCCGCCGCCGCCGCATGGTCGCCCGCCTGCGACTTCTGCTCGCCCTGCTTGAACACCGCCTGCACGATGAACGCGTCGAGCCGCGCCTGTTGCGCTGGCGTCTGGAAGCGCGGCAGCGCCTTCACCTTTCGGGCGTACGTCTCGACGTTCTCGTAGTCCTTGCTGCGGTTGAGCGAGTCGAGGACCAGCTCGCCGGCGCCTTCGGTGTACGGGCTCTGCGGGAACTTCTCGAGGAGCGAGCTCCAGATCTTCACCGCCGTGTTGTAGACGGCGTAGTCGTAATAGAGCTTCCCCTGCCGGAAGAGCAGCTCGGGGAGCGCGGGATCGGTCGGGTAGAGCTGCGCGTAGAGCTCGAGGGCCTCGGCGAATTTCTTGTCGGTCTCGGTCTCCTGCACGCTCCCCGGCTTGCCCTTGCGCGCATCGAGCTCCTGGAGGCGCACGCGCTCGAGCGCGGCGATCGCGTTGTAGATCGCGTCGTGTCGCAACGTCTTGAGGGGTTCGGACTTTGCCTTGTCGTCGGGGATTTGCCGCGCGGCCGCCATGTAGTGCGTCCCGGCGTCGGTGTTCCTGTCGAGGTGGTAGAAATCGATCTCGGCGAGGTTGTAGTGGACCTCGTACGCCTTCGCCTCGCTCCCGAACTTGGTGAGGTACGTGTCGTAGAGGCCGGCGGCGCCTTCGTACTCGGCGCGGCTGGTGCGATCTTTCTGCGCCTTGCCGTGGAGCTGCAGCGCGTGCTCGCGGAGCTGCTTCTCGATCGCGGCCTGCGTCGCCGCGACGTTCGCGGCATCGGCTTGGGTACGCGTCCACGAGCCGCCTTGCGTGTAGTTTGCAAGTGCGCGGTCGTACGTGGCTTTGAGCTTCGGGTAGTCCTCGATCGCCGCGTAGCCGGCCGCGATCTGGAGGACGTACGTGCCGGCGTCCCGGCTCGTCGGCTCGAGCTTCAAGAGCAGCTCGTACGCCTCGATGCCGCGCTCGTAGTGCGTCTGATCGTAGAACGTCTCGGCGAGCGCCTTCACGACCTTGCTCGCGAACTTGTCCCCGCCGACCTTGACGAGGAAATTGTACATGTCCCCGGCGGTGTTCTTCTCGTCCTCCGTGAAGATCTCGACCAAATACTTCAGAGCTTCGCTCTGAAGCTCGTCGAGCTGCTTTCGCTGCGACGCGCTCGCGGTCTTGCCCTGCGTGTCGGTGACCTCGAAGACCGAGACGAAGCGCTTGGCGGCCTCGTCGGTGTTGTTGAGGCGCCAGTAGCACCACGCGCTCTTGAAGAGGGCCAGGCCGTACAGCTCGCTCGTCTTGAACTTGAGGACCTCCTCGTATTCCTTGAGCGCGCCCGCGTAGTCGTACTTGCCGTTGAAGAGCGCCTCGGCGCGGGCCATGTGCGCGTCGGGGACGAAGCGGCTGCGTGGCCAGTCGCGGAGGATGCGCGAGAAGCGCTCGATGGCCTCGTCTTGCTTGCCCTGCTCGGTCGCGAGGAAGCCGTCGACGTAGAGGACGAGATCGTACTGGCCGAAGCTCGGGTAGTCCTTGAGCACGCGTCCAAACAGCTCGCGCGACGGCGTGAAGTTCGGCTCGGGCGCGGGGCCGCGCTGATCGACGGGCTTGCCTTCCCACGCCTTGAAGCGATCGACGTACTGCTCGCGTTCGAGCTCCCATTTGAGCTCGCCGAGGCGCATGAGCGCTTCGGGCATCTCCCGCGATTCTTTCGGCGTCTCGGCGATGAAGGTCGTGAGGAGGCCGATCGCTTCGACGCGCAGGCCGCGGATGTCGGTGATGTCGCGCTCGATGCGCTTGTCGAGGTGAACGCGCAGCTTCTCGCGGAGGGCGTCGGGGATCTTCGGGCCGCGCACCGCCGGTCGGGAGCCTGCGCCCGTCGCATTCGACGATCCGTCGCGCGCGCCCTTCGGTTTTTGCACCGCGCCTCCGCCGATCGCGCGCTCGGCGGCCGCCTTCATCTTCGACGGCTCGGCGGCGGCGCTCGGGCGTTCGTTCGGCGCGGCGTCGGCGCGGGGCGACGCGAGCGTGACGAGGAGGCCGAACGAGATGCCGAGCGAGAGCCCGAGCGCGCGGCGTCTCATAGCGCGTCACCCGCGACGAACTCGTCGGGCCAATCGTCGCCTTCGAAGGGCCAGTACTCCTCGCCGTCCTGGAGGTAGCGACCGGCGTCGAGCGAGTCGACGGCGCTCTGTGGGAGGAAGCCGTTGTTGATCGCTTCGATCTCGACCTCTAGCGCGCGCTTTCGGCCGAGGACCGATTCGATCCTCCCGAGTCGCGCGCGGCGGAGGAGGCGGGAGAGCCGCAAATCGAGCCGCTTCAGCGTGTCCTTGGCGAGCGCGCCCTCCGTCTGCGCCAGCTCGCGCCGCGCGACCTCCGAGTCGCTCGAGAGCCGCGTGGCGCGCGCGGCGTCGGCGCGGACGAGATCGGGGAGATCGGCGCCGCTCGCCGCCTCGCGTTGCTCGCGCGCTGTCGTGGCGTTCTCGGCCTCGACGACGCGCGCCTCGAGCGCCGCGGTCTCCTGCCGAAGCTGCGCGATGCGATCGGGCGCCGCGTGTGACGCCTCGAGATCCGCGAGGAGGTGCTTCACCGCGTCGAGTGCCGCACGAGCCTCGCGCGCGCGCTCGATGGGATCGCCCTCGTCCGTCACCGTCGGACGCACCCCGCCGCCGGTCGCCAGCGCGCGCGACAAGTCGCCGAGCTGCGTCGAGGCGAGTCGAAGGCCGCTCGCCTCACGCTCGAGCGCCGCACGCTTTCGCACGATCGCGCCGTACGACGGATCGAGCCGCACGAGTGACGCCACCGCCCGCATCGCCTCGGGGCTCTGCGTCGCGCCGCCCACGTCAACGCCCCCGGCGTCGCTCCCGGTCCGCGCCGCCGCGAGGAGCCCCGCCATCGCGCGATCGCTCTCCGCCACGCGCCGCGCGGCGTCACGCACCGGCTCGTACACCTTCACGAACGCGACGAGCTTCTTGTCGGCGTCGGCGAACTTGCACCGCGCGAGGTCGATGTACGCGTCCAAGACGTGCGCCTCGTCCTCGTACCTGTGGTGCACTTTGATCTTCGAGAGATCGTCGAGCAGCTCGCGCGCGCCGTCGTAGTCCTTCTTCTCGTAGCGCGTCGTCGCGGCCTCGTAGAGCGCCTCGGCGAGCCGCTCGGAGTCGCGCGGCACGAGGTAGTAGTAGTAGCGCGCGTCGTCGAACCGCTCTTGCTCGTGGGCGATTCGCCCGAGCGCGAGGCGCGCGAGGTCTCGCACCTGGAAAAATCGCTCGTCGGCGAACACCGGCGCGCTCTTGTCCTGGCGCTTGGGGTCGGCCACCTTGCAGAAGAGATCTTCGCCGTCCTTGAATTTTCCGCGTTCGACCTGAATCAGGCCCTGCAGGTACGTCGCCTGCGACCACCAGCGCGACGTGCGCGCGACCTGTCGGTACGCGGCGAGCGCGGCTGCGGGATCGCCTGCGGCTTCTTTTGCGCGACCCGTGAGGTAGAGCACCTCGCCGCGCGCATCGTCCGGCGCCTGCGCAGGAACGTCCTTCAGATCGTCGATCCCCGCGGCGTACGCCTGCGACTCCTGCGCGATTTCGACGAGCCGCCGCGCCGCGCGTCGTGCGTACGTGGCGTTGCCCTCCCACGCGCCTTTCGCGACGATCGCGCGACGCAGGTACGCGCGCGCGGGCTCGAACGCGCCGATCGCCGCGAGCGAGTCGCCGAGCAAATAAACCGCCGCGCGCGCGTCCTCGTAGTCGGCGAACGCGTCGAAGCGCGGATGGAGGACCAGCTCCGTCATCTTCGCGATCGCCTCGTCGACGCGTCCGTCCTGGCGGAGCGCCTCGGCGATGGCGACGCGCGCGCGCACGTCCTCGAGGTTCAGCGTGTCGGGTCCACCGAGGCGACGACGGGCGAGCGCGTCGTTGTACGCGCGCATCGCGTCGGCGCGCGAAGGGTCAACGGAGGTCGGCGTCGGCGTCGGCGTCGGCGTCGGAGTCGGCGTCGGCGTCGCAGTCGGCGGTCGGGGCTGCGCGTCGACGATCGGCGCCGCGAGGAGGGCGGCGAGGGCCACGACGGCGACGCGGCGAAGCATTGAGCTACTTCCCCGCCGCGCGCGCGATGGCGCGGACGCGAATGCGCAGATCGTACTTTCCGCTGCGATCACCCGGGAAATCCGCCCCCATTGTCGAGTCGTCGGTGATGCGCGCCTCGACGGACAGCTTCTGATCCTTCGGCACGTCGACGATGACGCGCGAGCGCTGCGCAGTGCGGAACGCGTCTTCCTTGTTGTCCTTTCGCTCGACGTCGAAGGTCACCGCGTGGCGGCCCGGGGCGACGGCGTGGTCGTAGATGCGCGTCATGTCCTCGAAGTGGCTCGTCGCGTCCATCGTGTAGACGACGCCGTCGTCGAGCGACACGGTGAGGCGCGTCACCTTCGCGCGGTCCCCTTCGTTTTGAACGCTCACGTCGATGCGCGATAGAAAGAGCGCGTCGCCGACCGTGGCCACGCGCGCGCGCAGGGCGGAGATGTCGCCGAGGAGCTTGTCGTAGTCCACCGCGGTGCCGGCAGGCGGAGGCGCGCCGCTCGGCAGCTCGTTCGGCGCGGGATTCAATGGCGACGGCTTTTGTCCGCCGTCGTAGAAGCTCGAGGGCGAGGGGAGGGCGGTCGCGCCCGCGTCGCCGAGGCTCGGGGCCGTCGTCGGGAGCGCGGCGCCTCCGTCGTCGGCCGCGGGCGCCTCGACGCCAGCGTCCACTTTCGCCGGAGGCTTGGGCTTGGGGCCCGGTCCGCGGCCGCGCGGTTGGGCGATGGCCACGGTGCCCGTCGCAAGGGCCACGAGCAGCGCGACGGCGCACGCGAAGGTCAGACGAGTCCGCACACGCCCATGCTACCGGCTGCCCGCGCCAGAATGAAGAGAGCCTTTCCGCCAGGAGCGTTTCGCTCCGCTGCGCTTCGCTCCGCTCACCCGCCGAAAGGTAGCCACACGCTCACACCACCGGTGACGACCAGATCGTTGACGAGGTGCTCCTCGCCGATGAGCGTCTCGCGCAGGACGTGGTCGCGGAAGTCGAAGCGCACGCTGAACCACTTTCCGAAGTACCACTTGGTGCCGAGCCCGGCGCTCGCCGTGAGCCCGCGCGCCGTCGAGTCGTCGGTCACGCCGCCGCCCATCGCGAAGTTGAAGTCGAAGCGGCTGATCCCGTCGCCCATCCACCGCAGCTTGCCGTAGGCAAACGACCACACGAGGTGCCCAAAATACAGGCGTCCTGGCTTGTTGGTCCGGTCCTCGATCTGCACCTGCGGGTAGCGGCGCTCGTAGGTGTCGGTCACCGCGGTGCGGAAGCGTGTAAATTGCACGGAAGCCTCGAGCCCGAGATCCTCCGAGAAATGGAAGGTGTAGGCGCCGCCGGCGATCCAGTTCGAGGAGTAGAGGTCGGCCGCGTAGTAGCCGCCCATCGCCGACAGCTCGTGGCGGTAGGCCTTGGTGAAGAGGCGCTCCTGGACGCCGCGGTAATGACGGCCGCCGATCAGCTCCTGTTTGAGCTCCTCGTCGACGCACTGCGCACCGGCCTCGCGCGCGACGGCGAACCCCGCAGCGGCCACCGAAAGCGCGCACGCGGTACGCACCAGATGCCGCCGCGTGCTCGCCATATCGCCCTTTTGCGTACCAGGCGCGCTTTCGAACTGTCAACGTCGACCATGTCATCCTCGCGAGGCGCCCTTTTTTCTTACGTGGCGGCGTAACGCGAGGCCGACTCACGCGACAACAGCCAAGGGAGGCAACGATGCCCATCACGAACACGCAAACGGGGACGCGAATCGACGCGATTGAAGACGGTATCTACAAGATCCACACGCCCATCCGGGAGATCCCCGGCGGGTTCTCGTTCAACCAGTACCTGGTCGTCGACGACGAGCCGCTCGTCTTCCACACCGGCCCCCGTCGCATGTTCCCGCTGGTACGCGAAGCCATCGCGAGCGTGCTGCCGATCGAGAAGCTCCGCTGGATCGCCTTTTCACACGTGGAGGCGGACGAGTCGGGTGCGATCAACGAGTTTCTCGCCGCGGCGCCGCACGCGCGTCCCGTCTGCTCGATGGTCGCGGCGATGGTGTCGATGAACGATCTGGCGGATCGCGAGCCGCGGCCGATGAAGGACGGGGAGGCGATGACCCTCGGAAAGAAGACCGTGCGCTGGCTCGACGCGCCGCACCTCCCTCACGCGTGGGAGAACGGATTCCTCCTCGAGGAGACCACGCGGACGCTGTTCAGCGGGGATCTGCTCACGCAGGGTGGCGCCGACCATCCGGTGATCACCGAGTCGGACATCCTCGGTCCGAGCGAGGCGTTCCGCAAGGTGATGGACTACTACTCGCACGGCAAGAACCTCGGGCCGCTCGTCGAGAAGCTCGCGGCCACGGCGCCGAGGACGCTCGCCTGCATGCATGGCGCCGCCTGGCGGGGCGACGGCGGAAAGCTTCTCCGTGCCCTCGGGGAGGCGCTCGGAGCGTGACCTGATACGCTCTCGTGTCGGATGGAGGCGCGGCACGACGACTCTGTGGAGGACGCGGCCTTGGCGCGGCGCATCATGCTCGATCGCGATGCCTCCGCCGAGGCGCTCCTCTGCCAACGCTTCCTCCCCCGCGCCCGCGCGTACGGGCTTCGGCACCTGCGAGACGCTGCCGCAGCCTCCGATCTCGCGCAGGACGTCATGGTCCTGCTCCTCGAGGCGCTCCGCGCCGGCAGGGTAGAGGAGCCGGACCGGCTCGCGGCCTTCACGATGGGGATCTGCCGCCACACCGTGCTTCAGTGGAAGACCGGCGATCGCCGGCGACTGACGCTCCTCGAGCGGTTCGGCCCGGAGCTGGCGTCTGCCGTCGGCACCGCTCCGACGATCGTCGACAAGGACAAGCTCGCGCTGTGCTTCGATCGGCTCGGCGCGCGAGAGCGCACGATCGTCGTCATGACGTACTTTGCCGACCTCGACGGGCAGGAGATCGCGGAGGAGCTGGCGATGTCGATGGGGAACGTGCGCGTCGCCCGCCTCCGCGCGCTCCGGCACCTCCATGACTGCGTGACGGGAGGTGCGGCGTGATCGAGCTCGAACGACTCACGGCGCTCGCGCTCGGCGATCTCGAAGAGAGGGAGAGCGCCGAGGTCGAGGAGCACGTGCTCGCCTGCGGCACGTGCGCGCACACCTTCGAGCGCCTGCTCGTGCTCGGCGACGCGGTGCGCGAGCTGGTCGGCGCCGGGAAGGTGCGCTTCGCTCCGCCCCCTGTCCTGCTCCAGCGACTCGACGACGCGGGGCTCGTCGCGCGGACCTACCGCATCGAAGCCGGTGGCTCGGTCGCGTGCAGCGTGGGGCCCGACGACGTCTACCATGCGACGCATTTCCAGGCCGATCTCTCGGGTGTCCAGCAGATCGATATCGTCAAGACCCTCCCCGGCGGCGTCGTCGTTCGTCAGAAGGACGTGCCCTTCGACGCGCAGCGCGGTGTGGTGCGCACCGTCGAGCGCGGCGATTTCCTGCGCACGCTGCCGACCGCGCGCGTGGTGGTCGAGCTCGTGAGCGTGAGCGAGGCGGGCGAGCGCGCGCTCGGTCGGTATGTCTTCGATCACACCGCCGCCGGGTCCTGAGGGTCGACGGGTGACACCTCCGCGCTCCGAGAGAATCGCATGCGCGCTCTCGATCGCCGGGCTCGATCCCGGCGGCGGCGCGGGTGTGCTCGCCGACGTCCGTGCGTTCGAGGCGGCGGGTGTGTTCGGCTGCGCGGTCGTCGCGGTATCGACCGTCCAGTCGACCGCGGGCATGCGTTCTGCGCGCTCCCTCCCGGCCGCGCGGATCGTCGCGCAGGCTCGTGAAGTGCTGGCCCACCAGCGCGTTCGCGCCATCAAGATCGGGGCGCTGGGCGACGCTGGAAACGTCCGGGCCGTCGCGCGCCTCCTCGCGCGTCATCCGGAGATTCCGGTCGTGGTCGATCCCGTCATGCTTCCATCGCGCGGGAGCTCACGCCTCCTCGCGGCGCGCGCGCTGCGCGATCTGAGATCGCTTCTCCTACCGCGCGCGTCGCTCGTGACGGCCAACGTCGTGGAGGCCGAGGCGCTCACCGGCCTCCGTGTCACGAACCTCGACGAAGCTGCCGTTGCGGCCGTCGCGCTCTGCGGGTTCGGCGCGCGGGCCGCGCTGGTGAAGGGCGGTCATCTGCGCGGGAGAAATGCGATCGACGTGCTCGCCCACGGCGGACGGGTCCACGAGATCTCCCTCCCTCGCGTCCGCGCAGCGCAGCTCCACGGCACTGGGTGCGTCCTCGCGTCGCTCATTGCCGGTCGCATGGCGGCGCGTCCCCGCGATCGTCTCCTCGCTCAGATCCGCTGGGCGAAGCGCGTCCACCACGCGGCGATCGTGAATGCATGCGATGTCGGCCGGGGCGCTCGCGTTCTCGACCCTTGAGCATCACCCTTCGTTAGCTCAGACTAACGCCAATATGGGATCAGGGCGGTTGGTTGCACTCGTTCCGCTGATCCTCGCGGGGTGTCGGTCCGGGACAATCGACGCCGCGGACGCCAGCGTCGGCACCGAGGTCGACGGAGCGGCCGACGTCTGCGCGATTGTGCCGTCCGGGACCCCGGTGTCTCCTGGTGCTGAATGCTGCGGCGCAGAGGCGCACTGGAGGGCAGAGGACGGACACGACCTAGAAGCAATTTGCGTGGATGGGCATTGGTGCGCGCGCTACCACGGCGATCTGCTCGGCGGCAACTCGGCGGCCTGCCCCAGCGACGATTACCCATCCATCGGCTCCGCGTGCGGCAACGACCTCCTGTCCTGCGTCTATGCGTGCACCGGCGCCGGATCGATCGTCGCGAATTGCAACGCTGGCCGTTGGTGTGGCGCGCCGAAACCCTCTATGCGATGCCAACCTCGGGTGGCTCAGGATGCCGGTGGGGACTCGGCGCTGTCGGACGCCGGGGCCGGCTGATCCGGCGGCGGATCACTTCATCAGCTCTTCGATCGACCCCGCGCCCTCGCGCACGATGATCGGCGGGATCTGTGTGAGGTCCACGACCGTGGTCGGCACTACCCCGCCGCCGCCCGCGTCGAGCACCAGCCCCAGGCCCCGGAACGCCGCGTCGATCTCGTGCGGGTCCACGTGCGGCTCCGCTTCGCCCAAGTGCTGCGCCGTCGTCGAGATCACCGGACGGCCGAGCTCGCGCGTGATCGCGCGGATGACCTCGTGCGCCGGCACGCGGATGCCCACGGTCTTGCGCTTGCTCTGGACGAGCTTGGGCACCTCGCGTGTTGCCTCGAGGATGAAGCAGTACGGCCCAGGCAGCATGCGCCGGAGGACGCGGTAGTGCTGGTTCTCCACGATCGCGTAGCGCGCGATGTTGCCGAGGTCGGGGCAGATGAAGGCGAGCTGATGGTTTTTGTCCATCCGCTTGATCGCGTAGAGCTTCTCGACCGCCTTCTTGTTGAAGAGGTCGCAGCCCAGCCCGTAGACCGTGTCCGTCGGGTACGCGATCACCTCGCCTGCCTCGAGCGCCTCGACGGCTTTGCGGACCTTGCGCGGCTCCGGGTGGTCGGGGTTGATCGATACGAGCACGACACCGCGGCGGATACCGTGAAAGTGCCACGATGTCACGCCCGCCGTTATGCTCCTCTTGGCTCCTAGACCGCGACGTCCTCGTAAACCCCGTCCATTGATCCTCGCCGACGCACCCCTCTGGTTCCTCCGCACGTTCGCGATCGCGTTCGGGCTGATCTGGGGCAGCTTCCTCAACGTCGTCATCTACCGCGTGCCGCGCGAGATGAGCGTCGTGCGACCTGGCTCGCACTGCCCCGCGTGCAGCAAGCCGATCGCCGGCTACGACAACGTGCCGGTCCTCTCGTACGTGCTCCTCCGCGGCCGCGCGCGGTGCTGCGGCGCGAAGATGAGCCCGCGCTATCCGCTCGTCGAGCTCATCGGCGGCGCGCTCTCGCTCGCGATCGTCGAGGTGGTGATCCGTGCTCTCCCGGCCTCCGAGCCGCTCGGCCGCGTCGTCGCGATCTACGGCGCCGATCTCGCGCTGTGCCTCGGCCTCACAGCGGCTGCGTTCATCGACGCCGAGCACATGTACCTGCCCGACACCGTCACGATCGGCGGCGCGATCCTCGGCGTTGCGACCGCGAGCTTCCGCGGCTTGCGCATCGGGCAGTCGCTCGTCGGCGCGGCGACCGGCTTCTTCGTGCTGTGGTTTTTCGGCTTCCTCTACAAGAAGCTGCGAGGTCGCACAGGCGCGGGCCTCGGCGACGCGAAGCTCCTCATGCTCGCAGGCGCGTGGTTCGGCTGGCCCGGCGTGTACTGGACGCTCCTCGCCGGCAGCGTGCAGGGGACGCTCTTCGCGGTCGTCACCTACCTCGTGCGCGGAAAGATCGAGGAGCCTGCGTCGGTCACCGCCGAGCGCGAAGAGCTCGAGAAGGCCGCCGCCGAAGGGGACCTCGAGGCGAAGGAGATCCTCGAGGACGATCCGCTCGGAAAGCCGCCCGAAGAGGGCTTCGCGCGCGCCGCGATCCCGTTCGGTCCGTTCCTCATCCTCGCGATCCTCGAGCTCCTCTTCGCGGAGCGCGAGATCTATTCGCTCTTCGAGCGAATGCTCTGATCCCAGCAACGCGCTGGCCGCGCGCCTACTGGCAGTACGCGTAGCCGGGGACCGTCGGCTTCTTGCACGTGAGGCCGAGCGCGGCGCACTCGTCGGGCTTCGTGGCGGGATCGCAGAGCTGGTGCTCGGTGCCATCCGTCGCGCACGTCGCTTGGCATTGGACGCCCGTGATCTTGCCGGCGGTCGCGTCGAACGCGGCGCAGCACACGTCGCCAGGTGTGCCGCCAGAGCAGTTGCGCTGATCGGCGCACGGGAACGCGACGCCGCCGGCGTTGGTGCACGCCTTCGCGTTGCCGCAAATTCCAGCCGTCTCGGCGCCGGTGACGCAGCACGTGGACGTCAGTGAGCAGTACTTGCTCGGCTCGCCGAAGCAGCGAATGCCGGGATCGGCGTCGGGCTTGGCGGCGTCGCCGGGGCCGGCGTCTTGAGGAGGCAGCGGGCCGGAGTCGACCGGCGGGAGCGTCGCGTCTTGCGGGGGCACGCCTCCTCCGTCCTTGTTGGAAGGTGGCGGCGGCGGGGTCACGCCGCTGTCTTGCGCGCTGGCGTCCGCATCGTTGCCGAAGAGTCCGTTGCCCGACGTCCCACCGCACGCGAAGAGCAGCGTTGCGCCAAAGGCCACGAGGACCGTCTTCACGTCGTCCTGCTGCATCGTCGCCTAGAGCGAGTAGCCCACGCTGAAGAGGAGACGGGGGAGCACGGCGCGGCGCACGCTGTTGTCGTCGCTCACGAGTGGCCCGACCTCGAGCGAGGAGCCGCCGATCGCGCCGCTCACGTACTGCACGCCGATGCCGGCGCCGACGGTGACGCCGTTGTCGAAGATCTTCTGCACGCCGCCGTCGACCGCGACGCCGTAGAGCCCCGCGCCGCGCGTCTGCCCGTACACGAGCGACGGCCCGACGTAGAACCCGCTCGCCTCGCGCTTGCGCCCCGTGTAGTAGCGGGCGCCCGCCTCGCTGACCCACGCGGGCATGACGAGGCTCGTCCGCGACGACGCGATGAGCCCAACGTGCCGAACCGGCACGTACTCGACGTTGCCGCTGAGGCCCGACGCCACGACCCCGACGAACGGGTTCAGCTCCAGCGAGAGCGGACGCGAGCCCGACGTCTCCAGCTCGGTCAGCGCGTCACGCAGGTCCGCCTCGACCGCCATGTCCGTCATCGCCGACGGCGCCGCGAACGCGGACCCTTCGGTGACGAGCCCGATCGCGACGATCGCGGCAACGGCGCCGACGAGACGAATGAGATCTGCGAGACCTGGACGCATGCGGGAGACCCCTTTGCCCTCTTGACGCACCTCCTGGCAAGAGGTCGCGTAGGGAGGTACGAATTTGTCAGGCGGCACGTCTTACGCGGCCGCTGACAGGTTCTCCCTTCAAGAAACGGGCGAGCTATAACTCGTTGAAATTGCAGTGAAACGGGCGTCCCTGAGAACGCCCGTTCTCGCGCGCGTCAACGCTGCTCGAGCGGCACGTAGGGGCGGGCGGTCGCGCCCGTGTAGATCTGGCGCGGACGGCCAATTTTGGTCGTCGGGTCGTCCATCATTTCCTTCCAGTGCGCGATCCAGCCGGGCAGGCGACCGAGCGCAAAGAGGACGGTGAACATGTTCGTCGGGAAGCCGAGCGCGCGGTAGATGATGCCCGAGTAGAAGTCGACGTTCGGGTACAGCTTTCGCTCGACGAAGTAGCTGTCCTTGAGCGCCGCTTCCTCGAGCTCCTTCGCGATGTCGAGGGTCGGGTCCTTGATGCCCTTCTTGGCGAGCACCGTATCGGCCGCCGCCTTGATCAGCTTCGCGCGCGGATCGAAGTTCTTGTACACGCGGTGGCCGAAGCCCATCAGCTTGAAGTTCGAGTTCTTGTCCTTGGCGAGCGCGACGTACTTCTTCACGTCGCCGCCGTCCTTCTTGATGTTCTCGAGCATCTCGATGACTTCCTGGTTGGCGCCGCCGTGCAGCGGGCCCCAGAGCGCGCAGATGCCCGCGCTGATCGAGGCGAAGAGGTTCGTCTTCGCGCTGCCGACGAGGCGCACCGTCGACGTCGAGCAGTTCTGCTCGTGGTCGGCGTGCAGCATGAGGAGCAGGTTCATGACGCGCTCGACGTCCGGGTCGACCTCGTAGGGCTCGGCGGGGACGCTGAACATCATATTCAGGAAGTTCGCGCAGTATTTCAGCGAGTTCTTCGGGTAGACCATCGGCTGGCCGATGCTCTTCTTGTAGGCGAACGCCGCGATCGTCCGGACCTTCGCCATGAGACGCGCGATCGTGATCTCGGTCTGGTCCTTGTTGTCGACGTCGAGCGCTTCCGGGTAGTACGTCGACAGCGCCATCACCATCGACGAGAGCACCGCCATCGGGTGGGCCGTCGACGGAAAGCTGTCGAAGAAGTGGCGCATGTCCTCGTGGATGAGAGAGTGGCGCGTCAGCAGCGTCGAGAAGGTGTCGAGCTGCGGCTTGTTGGGGAGATTCCCGTAGATGAGGAGGTACGAGACCTCCACGAACGAGCTCTTCTCCGCCAGCTCTTCGATCGGGATGCCGCGGTAGCGGAGGATGCCCTTCTCGCCGTCCAGGAACGTGATCGCGCTCTTCGTCGAGGCGGTGTTCATGAACGCGGGGTCGAGCATCACCAGGCCCGTTTTCGCGCGGAGTTGCGCGATGTCGAGCCCCTTTTCCCCTTCGCTTCCGGTGATGATCGGGCAGTCGATCTTCTGGGTATCGCTGAGCTTGATCTCGACAGTCACGGCGGCCTCCCGGCTTGAGGGGCATGGACCATAGCGCGATGCGTCGTCGCCTGGATAGAGCCTGAATAGGGCCCCTCGCAATCGCTGACCAGTCGGGGTCGTCCCCGTGCGAGACTGCCCCCATGCTTGCCGCTTCGGCTGCCCTCGCCGGCCTCGTTGCCGCGCTTCACGTCTATTTCCTCGTCCTCGAGATGTTCCTATGGGCCACGCCGTACGGGCAGAAGACGTTCGCGCGCTCCAAAGAAGAGCAGGAGCAATCGAAGGTGCTCGCCGCGAACCAAGGGCTCTACAACGGCTTCCTCGCCGCCGGGCTCGCATGGTCGCTCTTCGCGCCGGCCGAGCTCGCGTTCCCGCTGCGCTATTTTTTCTTGGCGTGCGTGCTGGTGGCGGGGCTCTACGGGGCGGCGACGGCGTCGCGAAAGATCCTCTTCGTGCAGGCGGTGCCGGCGGCGGTCGGGCTGCTCGTCACGTTCCTTGCTCGCGGATGACGAGGCGCCTGCGCTGACGGCCGAACGATCCGACGCGAGGGGCGAACCGCCCCGCGATCTTCGTCCCGCACGCTCCGCACGCGCCGTCCTCTCTCAGGCGCGACTCGAGGATCTCGTACCAGTCGCGCACGATGACCGCCGCGCTGCACGCCGGGCACGACGTGGTGTCCCCATCGCGATCGTGCACGTTGCCCGTGTAGACGTAGCGTAGCCCCTTGCTACGGCCGATCTCTCGCGCGCGCGTGAGCGTGGCGGGCGGCGTCGGCGGGACGTCGCGCATGCGGTAGTCGGGATGAAACGCGCTGAAGTGGAGCGGGACGTCGGCACCGAGCTCGCCCATGACCCACTCGGTCAGGCGATGAAGCTCGTCGTCGGAGTCGTTGAGGCCGGGGATGAGGAGCGTCGTGATCTCGGTCCAGACGTTCGTCTCGTGGACGAGGTAGCGCAGCGTGTCGAGCACCGGCGCGAGGTGCGACGCGGTTTGCGCGCGGTAAAACTCCTCGGTGAAGGCCTTGAGATCGATGTTGGCGGCGTCGATCTTCGCGTAGAGATCGCGGCGAGGCTCCGCGTGGATGTAGCCGGCGGAGACAGAGACCGTCTTGATGCCGAGGGCATGACACGCGTCTGCGGTGTCCATCGCGTACTCGGTGAAGATCGTCGGATCGTTGTACGTGAACGCGACGCTCGTGCAGCCGGCCTCTTTCGCAGCGCGCGCGATCGCGTCGGGGCTCGCCTGCTCGGCGAGGCGGTCCATGTCGCGCGACTTGGACATGTCCCAGTTCTGGCAAAACTTGCACGCGAGGTTGCAGCCTGCGGTGCCGAACGAGAGGACGCTCGTGCCCGGGTAGAAGTGATTGAGCGGCTTTTTCTCGATCGGATCGACCGCGAAGCCGCTCGAGCGGCCGTAGGTGGTGAGCACCATGCGGTCGCCCTCGCGCGCGCGCACGAAGCAAAGGCCGCGCTGGCCGTCTTGGAGCTTGCAGTCACGCGGGCAGAGGTCGCACTGGATGCGTCCGTCCTTCTCGACATGCCAGTAGCGCGCGTCGCCGTTCTGCGGCGGGCCTTCTGCGGCCGCCGTCACGAGGGGCCCTCTTTGGTGTGGCGATCGACGTGCTTATCCACCGCGTAGCGATGGAGCGTGACGCCGTTGGCCCAGAAGTCGAACGGTAGGCCCGCCTTTCGTTTGAGCTCGCCGAGGAACACGCGCGCCTCCGGAAGCTCGCCCCACATCACCGGCAAGAACGTCGCGTCGTGGCCGCGCCATCGGAAGACGACGCCGTCCGCGCCAGGCCTGAGCGCCGCGAGCGCCTCGTCCTGGGTCGTGAAGGCGATGGGCTCGGTCTTCGAGAGGATGGACAGCTCGAGATCGACGGCGTCGACGTCGGCGAGCTGCAGTGGCAAGGAGCGACGATCGCGGATCGCGGCGGCGATCGCGTTCTCGGCGACGTCCGCCACGATCGCGCGGCGTGGGACGAGGCTCCCGATGCAGCCTTGCAGGCGTCCGTCCGGCCACCTCAGCGTGACGAAGGTGGCGCCCGGCGCGTCGCACCACGCCCCGGTCGGGCACACCGCGGGAGATCCGCCGAGCTCTTCCCGCACCCGCGCGCGGGCCCACGCCGCGAGCTCGACGCCGTGCGGGTGGAGGGGCGTCGCGCTCATGACGCCGCCTCGTGGAACGCGAACGCGCCGTAGCCGACGACTTCGCTCCGCGTCCCGGCCGTGTCGCCCGAGCTTCGCAGATCGAGCAGCTCGGCGCGGAGCCCTCGCTCGCGCGCGACGAGGAGGAGGCCGTTGATCGCCGCGGCGCCGCACGCGTCTTCACCGTCGAGCGGTGCGAGGTCGAGCGCCGTGATGCGCGACGCCGTCCTCTGATCGCGCGCACGACCCTCGTCGTACGGGTGGAAATGCGACAAATCGGAGCTGATCACGATCCGCGTACCGGCGTCGCCCCACAGCGCGCGAAGGACCGCCGCGACCTCCTCGGCCGACGCGTCTCCGACGACCAGCGGGACGACGCGCGCGTTGGGCGCGACCCGTTGCACGAAGGGAAGCTCTACTTCGACCGAGTGCTCCTTGGCGTGCGCGACCGGCAGCTGGGCGACCTGCGGCACACGCGCGAACGCGGTCGCGTCGACCTCGACCGTGCCGAGCGGCGTGCCCATTTGCGTCACGCCCGGCCCGGCGAGACCTCGCACGCGCACGCGGTGCGCCGGGCCCATGACGATCACCGTGTGAACTGAAGCCCCGTCCCGCACGAGGCGCGCGAACGCCGTCGCCGCGATCTCTCCCGAGTACATGTACCCGGCGTGCGGCGCGATGATCACCTTGGCCGTAGGCGTGGCCTCGTACGGCCGCGCCCCCGCGAGGAGCGCGTCGACCTGCGACCCGAGCTCGTCCTTCGACGCGGGATAGAAAAAACCGGCAACCGCCGGAGCGCGTGTGGTGGGGCTCATGACTAGACTTTTCCTCCCCACAAGGTGCGGCTGCAAGGGTCAGGCGCAAGGGTTCAAGGGCGCGCGACGGTCCATCAGGTGTCTGTACGGCAGGCACGTCCAATGGGCCGACGCGGGGTGGCGGCGGCACGAAGGTCGTCAGCGCCAGAAACGTCGCTCGTCTTGCTGCAAGAGCCCGAACCTGCGCTGCTCCTGCACCACCGCGCCATAGGCCTTCGGTACGCGCGAATCCTGCGCGAGCTTGTAGAATACAATCAACGCCGCTTCGGCGTCGTCCATTGCGCGGTGGGCGTTCTCGAGGGTCACGCCGAGGCGCGCCGCGACCTCGCCGAGGGCCTTGCTCTTCTCCTCGCGCTGGATCTCGCGCGCCCACACGAGCGGGTCGAGCCACTCGACGTCGCGTCGGGCCGCCGGAGCGGTTCCGCCGGCCAACGCTTGCCCGGTCACGACGAGCGCGCGCCCGAGCTCCGCGTGGAGGAACGCGCGGTCGAACGCCGCGTTGTACGCCGCGGGAATGCACCCCGACAGCGCCGCCGAGATCTCGTGCGCGATCGCCTCGAAGCGCGGCGCATCCTTCACGTCGGCGTCGCTGATGCCGTGGACCGCGCGGGCCTCTTCGGGGATCGGCATCCCCGGGTTGACGAGCCAGTTGTAGCGGGCCACGACCTCACCGCTGCGGCCGACGACGATGCCGATCTCGACCACGCGATCGATCGACGCGTCACGCCCCGTCGTCTCGACGTCGAGGAGCGCGATGGGCATGTCCATCCACGTGGCGTCGGCGGCGCCGAGATCGTCGGCGAGGCCGCGGACGACGGAGCGGAGGAGGTGCGCGATGCCGGCGTAGTGGCGCCCCGTGGGGAAGCACCCACACCCATCGGAGATCGCGGCCCTCATCGACGCGAAGCTCTTGCCCCTATTTCTTCCCGGCGTCCAGAGTGCCGGCGCCGGCTTTCGCCGCAGACGCCACCGGCGCGCTCGAAGGAGCTGGCGCCGGCGCCCCGCCGCTGCCGGCGAGCTCCAGGTTCAGCCAGTCGTTCAGATCGTTCTGCGGGCTGTAGTCACGGCCGTTGATGTAGATCGTCGGTGTGCCGCGCACCATCAGCGCGTCGGCGACCTTGCGATCGCGCTCGAGGCGATCGTTCGTCGCGGGCGACTGCATGTCGGCGTGGAGCTTCTGCACGTCGATCCCGATCTCCTTCGCGTAGGCGTCGAGATCGCTCTGCTCGAGGTGCTCGCGGTTCGCGAACATCTTGTGGTGCAGCTCCCAGAACTTTCCCTGGTTCGCCGCCGCGATGCCCGCGCGCGCGCACGCCTCGCCGTGCGGATGGGCCGCGAGCGGGAAGAATTTGTAGACGAAGCGGATCTGGCCCTTTCGCTCGTCGAACACCTTGTCGAGCTGCGGCGCCATGATCGCGCAGAAGGGGCACTCGAAGTCCGCGAACTCGACGATCGTGATCGGAGCGCTCTCGGGGCCTTTGCTCGGCGAGCCGTCGATCGCCACGTTCTTGATGCGGTCGGCGTCGAAGCGGCCGTGGTAATTCTTCTCGAGCTGCTCGCGTGACTGGCCGTCGCGCACGCCCTTCAGGATGAATTTGGCGGCGGGTACGCAGCGCGAGCAGTGGCGCTTCTCCTTCACGCACTGCGCGATCGGTACCGGCACGTCCGCGCACGGCGAGAGGAACTCGCTGACGTACGATCCCCACTCCTTCTTCTCGCGCGGCGTGAGCGCGCTCGTGTCGACCTCGGGGATGCTGACGTCGGGCGCGGCAGGCGCGTCCTTCTGGACGCCGTTGCCTTGGGATTGGCCCTGGCACGTTCCGCCGAGGAAGCTGGACGAGCCCGTGAACGTCGCGAGCAGCACGAAACCGAGACCGAGCTTGAGCGCCATGGAACGAGGGCAGCTTAGAATGAACCTCGTTTGAACGGAACGGGCAAACGACGGTAGCGACGGGCAAAAGCAACGTCCCATGGTAGCGTTCGAGCCGGTGAGGAGCGTCGTTTACCGGTTCGAGGACCTCGCCGTGCTGAGGAGCGCGGTCGCGGGGGCCGAGCAGGAGCTCGAGCTGCCGGGGCCCGACCCCATCGGGGAGGGGGAGTGGGTCCTCGCGACGTTCGAGATCGGCGAAGGGCGCCGCGCCACCGCCGCGGCCGCGCGCGGAGAAGTGCGTGACGGGCGCCATTTCCTCGTCTTCGAGAAGCGCGACTGGGAGCGGCTGCGCGGGTTCGTCAGCGGGGCGCCCGAGCCCGAAGTCGACCCGCCGACCGAGCGCCCGATCGAGAGCGAGGCGATCGCGATCCCGCTGGTGCGCGAGCCCATCCCGACCGAGCTGCCGCCGCCGGCGTCGCTGCCGGCGGACTCGCTCATGGCGACCGACACGCTGCGCCCGCCCCCGCCCGCGTACTCGAACGCGCCCCCCTTGCAAGGCGCTCGCGTGCTCGTGGTCGACGACGACGCCGACGTCTGCGAGGTCGTGGCGACGATGCTCGAGGCGGTGGGCCTCACCACGGGACGCGCGACGAGCGCGGAGCAGGCGCTCGAGCTCGTTCAAGACGGCACGTTCGATCTCGTCGTTCTCGACTGGAATTTGCCGGGGATGAGCGGCCTCGACCTCTGCAAGCGGATCCGCCACGAGGCGCCGATCGCGGGCTTGCCGGTGCTGTTCCTCAGCGGCCACAGCTCGTCGACGGACATCGTCGCCGCGTTCGCGAGCGGCGCCGACGATTTCGTCGTGAAGCCATTCCGTGCGCCCGAGCTCGGCGCCCGGATCTTCGCGCTCCTCCGCCGCGCGCGCATGACCGCGGGGATTTAGCTCGCGCCATGCGCCTCGCGCTCGTCTCGCTGCTCGTCGCCGCCCCGCTCGCATGCGCCGCGCCGCCTCGCGCCGCTCCCGTCGTCGCCCGCCATGCACCGAGCGACACGCATGGGCCATCCGTCGTCGCCGGCCCGATCTCGTCGGCCGATCTCCTCGTCGGCCTCGGGCCCGCGGGGCTCTCCGCGCTCCGCTACAGGCACATCGGTCCGTTTCGCGGAGGTCGCGTAAAGGCCGCCACCGGCGTCGCGGGGAGGCCCGGCCTCTTCTACATCGGCGCGGTCAATGGCGGCGTCTTCAGGAGCGACGACTACGGGCGCACCTGGTCCCCCATCTTCGACGCGCAGGACTCGGCATCGATCGGCGCGATCGCGGTGGCGCCGTCGAGCCCCGACGTCGTCTACGTGGGCAGCGGCGAGGGCATGCAGCGGCCCGACCTCTCCACGGGAGACGGCCTCTACCGGTCGAAGGACGGCGGCACGACGTGGAAGCACCTCGGCCTGCGCGACGGCCAGCAAATCCCGCAAATCGTGGTCGATCCGAAGAACCCCGAGCGTCTCTACATCGCGGTGCTCGGTCACCCCTACGGCCCCAACGAGGAGCGCGGCTTGTACCGCTCGAAGGACGGCGGCGAGACGGTCCAGAAAGTCTTGGGCGCCGGTCCCGACGTGGGCGCCGCCGACGTCGTGATCGATCCGAGCGATCCGCAGACGCTGCTCGCGGCGCTTTGGGAGTCGCGCGAGGCGCCTTGGGAGAACGGGACCTTTCGCGGGCCTGGCAGCGGTCTCTACAAATCGAAGGACGGCGGATCGACGTGGCGGAAGATCACGCGCGGCTTGCCGGGCGAGGCCGAGGGGCTCGGGCGCATCGGCCTCACGTACGCGCCGTCGTTGCCGTCGCGGATGTACGCGACCGTCGACGCGCGCGCGAAGGGCGGCCTCTACCGCTCCGACGACGGCGGCGAGAGCTGGACGAGGACCACCGACGACGCGCGCGTCACCGATCGCGGCGACGACTTCGCCGAGGTGAAGGTGCACCCGCGCGATCCCGACACGATCTTCACGGCGAGCATCGTCACGTGGAAGTCGACGGACGGCGGCAAGACGTTCCATGCGTTCCGCGGCGCGCCGGGCGGCGACGACTACCAGAAGATCTGGATCGATCCCGCGCGGCCCGAGACGATCTTGCTCGGGTCCGATCAGGGCGCCGTCGTCACCGTCAACGGCGGGCGCACGTTCAGCTCTTGGTACAACCAGCCCACGGCGCAGATGTTCCACGTCACCGCGGACGACGCGTTTCCGTACCGCGTGTGCGGCGGGCAGCAAGAGAGCGGGTCGGCGTGCGTGTCCAGCCGCGGCAACGACGGCGCGATCACCGCGCGCGACTGGCACCCCGCGGCGTTCGACGAGTACGGCTTCGGCGCGCCCGATCCCCGCGATCCCGACGTGGTGTTCGGCGGGCGCGTCTCGCGTTGGGACCGGCGCACCGGGCAAGCGCAGGACGTCGGGCCGGGGACGCCGGCGAGCAGCGATGCCGACTATCGCGTCGTGCGCACCGTGCCGGTGATGTTCTCGCCCGTCGAGGCGGGCACGCTCTTCCATGCGGCCAATCGGCTGTGGAAGACGCGCGACGGCGGGCAGCACTGGACGGCGATCAGCCCCGATCTCTCTCGCGCCGAGTGGTCCTTGCCCGCCAACGTTGGCGTCTACGCCGGCACCGCAGCCGCAACGCCGTCGCGTCGCGGCGTCATCTACGCGCTCGCGCCGTCGCCGCTCGACAAGGATCTCCTGTGGGCCGGCACCGACGACGGGCTCCTTCACGTGACGACGGACGGCGGTCAGCATTGGCGCGACGTGACGCCGCCCGTGCTCACGCCGTGGGCCAAGGTCGCGGGACTCGAGGCGTCGCACGTCGATCGCAACTGCGCGTGGGCCGCCATCAACACGCTACGCCTCGACGATCCTCGGCCGCACGTCCTGCGCACGAGGGACGGCGGCGCCACGTGGCAACGCGTCGTCGATGGGCTGCCCGCCGGCGCGAATGTGAATGCGATCCGCGAAGATCCTGCACGGCCTGGCCTCCTCTACCTCGGCACCGAGCGCGCCGTGTTCGTCTCGATGGACGCGGGCGACTCGTGGGCTTCGCTGCGCCTGAACCTGCCGAACACGTCGGTGCGCGATCTCATCGTGAAGGGCGACGATCTCGTGCTCGCCACGCACGGCCGCGGCTTCTGGATCCTGGACGACGTCGCGCCGTTGCGGCAGCTCTCACGTGCGTCGCTGTCTTCGCCAATCGGCCTATTTTTACCGGAGATCGCGCTGCGTGTGAGGTTCAGCACGAACACCGACACTCCCATTCCGCCCGACGAGCCTGTCGGCGAGAACCCGCCCGACGGCGCCATCGTCGACTATGCGCTCCACGACGCCGTCACGGGCGTCCTCACGCTCTCGATCCGCGACGACAGCGGCCGGGTGGTCCGGCGCTTCCGCAACGACGACGTCCATCCGGCGGCCGCCGACGTCGGGCAGATCCCGAGCTACTGGCAGCGTCGGGCGCAGACGTTGGGCGTCACCGCAGGCCTCCACCGATTCGTGTGGGACCTCCATGAGGAGAGCCCGCGCGTCGCGGAGCGCACGTTCCCGATGTCGGCCGTGCCGCGTGACACTCCGTCCGAGCCGCGTGGCCCGTGGGTGCTACCGGGGCGCTACACCGTGGAGCTCGCTTCCGGCGAAGGCGCCCACGCCGAGAGCGTGACGCGCGCGCTCGTCGTCGCGATGGACCCGCGCGTGAAGACGCCGCTCGAAGGCCTGCGCGCGCAGCACGCTCTCTCGCGCGCGCTGTGCGAGGCGCTCACGCGCAACACGGAGGCGTCGCACGCGCTCGGCAAGGATACGCCTGCGGCGAGCGCGCTCCGCAAGACGGCGCGGCGGCTTCGTGAGCTCCTCGGGATGGTGCAGCAGGCCGACCTGGCGCCGACCCCACAGGTGACGGCGGCGTCCAAGGCCGTCATCGCGGAGGAAGCCGCGCTGGAGTCACGCGCGAAGTAGCCGACGACGCGTGCGCCCGGAGAGAGCGCGTTCAGCCGTCGTCGTCGTCGTCGCTCTTCTTCGAGTCCGGCTTCGCCGGCTTGTCAGGCTTGTCCGCCTTGTCCGCCTTGTCCGGCTTCTTCGCCGCCGATTTCGCCGGCGAGGACCCCGACGCTGCGGGCGCGCCCGGCTCGTCCTTCGGCTTCGGATCCTCGTGCACGACGACGCGCGTTCCGGGGTTCTTGTCGGTGCCCTTCACGCCGTGCCACCCGCTCGGGAGCGCCGGGCCCGTCCACGCGAAGACCGCCTTCGCGTCGATCGGCTGCATGTTCACGCACCCGTGGCTGCGCTCTTTGCCGAAGCTAGAGTGCCAGAACGCGCCATGAAGCGCGTAGCTCCCCTCGAAGTACATGATCCAAGGAACATCCTCGATCTTGTAGGGGCCGTCGCTCGCGGTGTCGGCCTCCATCGTCGCCGCGATGTGCTTCTCGGTGACCCGGAACGAGCCTTGGACGGTGCGGTGATCCTTGGCCGTGTCCTCGTCGTTGTGGCGACCGCTCGAGATGATCGTCGCGAAGACTGGGCGATCGCCCTCGAAGGCCACGACGGTCTGCGTCGACAAGTTGACGTCGATCCACTTCTCGCCCTGCGCGAGATCCTTCGGCGGCGGGCCGGGGCGGGTGATCGCGGCGTCGGCGTCGCGGATCCAGAAGCCCTCGCTCGTCTCGTGGTAGCCGTATCCCTCGAGCTGCTCGCGCTTGCCGGTGAGCTGCATGAGCGTGAAGCGATCGAGCTTGTCGGTGCGCTTCATGCGCTTGTTGTCGACGTCGTAGTCGTGCTTCCACCCCTTGACGCCGACGATCCACGCGAGCGGCAGCTTGCGCGTCTCGCTCGCGCCGTTCATCCACACGCCCTCGAACTCGGTCTTCGGCTTGTGGACGAGCACGTGATCGCGCGGGACGTACATGCCGCGCGTCGTGCGCCACATGCGGCCGCTGAAGGCGGGGATCTCTTTGTCGAGGCCGAGGTAGAAGCCGCGGACCATGCGCTGCTCGATGAGCTGCGACTCGCCCTTCAGGTCGTCCATCGTGACTTGGGGACGCTGGCCTCCGTGGTCCTTCAGGAACCAGGGCTTGTCGTCGCCGCCGCCGCCCGTGTCACCGCCACCGCCACCGCTGCTGCTGCTTCCGGCACCGCCGTTGTCGCCGTCGCCGTCCTTCTTCTTCTTGGTGCGGCCGATCGCGAGGCCGCGCTCGTACTCCGCGCGCTCTTTGCGGAGCGGCGCGCGGCGGTACATCGGCGTGCCGTTCGTGAGGTTGAGGCCGTACTCGTAGGGCAGCGGTCCGTCGGTGAACGGGACGTGCGGCGCCTTCGTGAGCTCTTTGTGCGCGAGATCGGTCGTAACGAATTTCCCGCACACGTAGCCGCCGGCGAGGAGCTCGTACCAACCCTCGGCGCAGCTCGTCGACTTCGTCGGCTCGCCCTTCACCGGCAGGATCGCGCCCTTGCGGAGGTACCCGAGCCGAATGGTGCCCCTGCGATCCTCGCTCGCCTTCGACGGATCCTTCGCCGGCCACTCCATCTTGCTGAAGATCGGCGTCGGCGACTCGAGCGCGGCGATCTTCGGTCCGGTCCAGTCGCCGCCGTCGCCCGTCACCGACGCGTCGGCCGAGGGCTCGCTCGCGAGACCGCCGTCGTCGGGATCCGCGCCGCCGCCGTCGACGTCGGCGCCCGTCGTGCTCGTGTTGTCGTGATGGACGTCGCCCTTCTTGCACGCCGCCGCGAAGGCGAGCGCAGAGAGGACGACCACGATCGACGGGCGCATCGAGCCAACCTCGTACATTTGAGGCCGCGCCGCCGCAAGCGCCGCTGCGCGGTCACGGTAAAGGGGCGCAATTCTCGATGGATGAGGGGGCGGGTCGCTTATAGAACCTCAAAGAAACACTTTCTCGTCGGTCGCGCCCGCTGGTTGCCCGCGACGGCCAAACGACTTCGGCTCATTGCTGGACGCAGTAGAACGACGTCGTCGAGTAGTCGCACGCGACGTTGAGCGTGCCGTTCTGGGTCCACTTCGCGCCGTTCTGGTTCGATTGGCCGTAGCCGCTGCCGTCGGCGTTGGCGCCGCTCCCCCAATCGCGGCAGCTCATGCCGCTGTACGCGCCCGAAGGAGTCGTGCCGGTGCGGATGACCTCGTCGAGCGTCGCGGTGCCCGTCGCCGTCCGATCGATCTCGTGGAGGAGCGTGCCGCTCACGAGGCCGTTCCAGTCGTTCGCGACCCTGGTGACGCCGTCGTAGAGGAAGTACGGGCCCGTCGAGTGCGTGAGGCGACCGGCGGCGGTCTGCTGGCTGTCGCTGAGCCACGCCTTGAAGGTGCCGCCGAAGGGCGCACCCTGGGTCTGGCACGTCGTGTCGGCGCCGCTCAAGCCGCCGAGGTTGCCGTTGAACGATCCGGCGGCGACGAAGATGGTCTTGTTCGGGCAGCATTGGCCGACGCCGCACGCGGAGTAGCCGGAGTTGCACGAGACGCCGCAGCTGGTGCCGTCGCAGGTCGCCGTGCCGCCGCTCGTCGGCGCCGGGCAGACCGCGCAACCGACGCCCCCCTTGCCGCACCCGCTCGTCTGCGTGCCGCCGATGCACTGGCCGGCTTGGCAGCAGCCGCTGCAGCTCGTGCCGTCGCATGCGCACGTGCCGCCGGAGCAGTGGAGGCCGAACGCGCACGAGCCTGCGTTGCATGTGCCGCCGCAGCCGTCGCTCGCACCGCACGTCTTGCCCGCGCAGCTCGGCGTGCAGCCGCAGATGCCGACCTGTCCACCGCCGCCGCACGTGCCGGGGCTCGCGCACTGGTTGCCCGCGCAGCACGGCTGGCCGCTGCCGCCGCACGTCCCACAGTCGCCCGTGCCGCACGACGTCCCCGCCTTGCACACTGTGCACGCGGTGCCGCCCTTGCCGCACGCGGTGTCGTCGCCGCCGGGTTTGCACGCGTTGCCGTCGCAGCAACCCGGGCACGAGGTCGTGTCGCACGCGCAGGTGCCGGAGACGCACCGGAGGCCGCTCCCGCACGCGCCGGTCACGCACACGCTGCTGCATCCGTCGTTGTCGCCGCACGCCTTGCCGGTGCAGCTCGGCGTGCACGCGCCGCTTCCGCAGGTGTTGGTGCCGCCGCCGCCGCAGCTCTGGCCGGTCGGGCAGCCGCCGCACGTGATGACTTGGCCGCAGCGTCCCTTCAGCTCGCCGCATTTTGCGGCGCAGTCGGCGGCGTCGTCGCGCACGCAGGGGCCGCCGGTCGCGCCGTCGGCGGTCGTCGCGCCGTCGGGGGACGTGATCACGCCGCCATCACCGCCGGTCACGCCGCCGTCGATGTCGGTGCCCGCCCCGCCGCGATCGAAGTCGGCACCGAGGAGCGACGCGCATCCGTTCGCGACGAGCGCCGCGAGCGCGACGACCGCAAGGAGCGCGCCGGAGAGGGCCCACGCGAGGAGGCGACGGCCCAGCGCAGGCATCGGAGCCTCAGAAGCTCCCGACCCAACGCAGTTGCGCGCCGGCGACGGTCGGCTGCACGGAGAGCCCCCCGGCCGCGGTGCCCTTCTGTGTCTTGGGCGCGAAGAGGAGGAGGCCGGCTCCCGCGGCGAGGCCGACGCCGCCTGCGATGAAGCCGACCGTGCTGATCGCGCTCCACGTCTTGCCGCGGCTCTCGGCGGCCAGGCCGTCGGGGTCGCAGCCGTTGGTCGGGCAGTGCTGATCGGCGCTGCTCTTCGCGCCCATCGTGACGAGGCCCCCGACGATGCCGACGCCGAGCCCCACCGCGCCGACGCCGAGGCTCACGAACGCGAGCGTGCGGAGCGAGCCGTCCGATGGTTCGATGCTCGTTGCAGGCGCGTCCTTCGTCGTCGGCTTCGATGGCGTCGTCGTTCCCATCGGAATCGGCATGCCGGCGGTGAGCTCGATTTCGCGCGTCTCGCCGTCGCGCACGTTCACGCTGCCGCGGATCTCGGTGCGTCCCGGCGCGCGGACGACCAACGTGTGTGCGCCCGGGTCGACCGCGATCGGCGCGCCGATCTGCGTCGCCGCGACCGGCGATCCGTCGCGCTCGACCGTCGTCCCCTCGGGAGTCGACGGGTGGAGGCGCAACGTGAGCTTCGGCGCCCGCCGGTCGATCGCGAACGATCGCTGCCGCGCGTACTCCGCGCGTTCGTCACCGGGCTTGACCATGCGCGCGGCCGCTTCGAAATGGGAGATGGCGAGCGTGAGCTGACCGCGGTTCTCCTCGCAGTCGGCGAGGTTCAGCAGCGTGCCCGGCGCGGGCTCGCGGCTGTGGCTCTCCTGGAACTTCGCGCATGCGACCGCCCAGTCCTTGTTCTTCGCGGCGGCCTTGCCCTCCTGGTAGAGCACCTCCGCCGTCCGGTCCTGGGCGTACGCGCGCGAGGGTGCGATCGCCGTCGCGACGAGGACGGCAGCCGCGAGCGCGTGCGCGGGGGAGAGGAGGCGGTGCGGGCGAACGTTCATCGAGGGTCGGCCAGTGTAACTCCCCGTCGCGACGAGGCCATGGCGCGCCGGGTGATACGCGAAAATGGGCGCCGCCCTCCCTCGTTTTCGGCCGTAAATCAGCGGTTCCAGGTGAGGCCGAGGGCGATCGACTGGATGTCGCAGAGGACGTCCCCCGTCGCGTTCACGCGCGCCTGCCCCGTCAGCTGCACGAGCTGGAGCCCTCGCGACGCGAAGAGCGTGATCGCGACGTAGTCCGGCCCCGGGTCCACGGGGCAGCCCTGGCATCCGGACTGCGGTGGCGGCGTCTGCGCCCAGAAAAGGACGGCCTGCTGACCGTCGAGCGTGAAGCGCCGCACGTTCGCAGGAGGAAGCCCCTTCACCGCGTCGTCGATGCGCTTCTGGAGATCGGCGTCGCTCGGCCGTGTCTCGTCGTCCCAGAGCGTGACGGCCGCCGCCGACGGCGTCGCGACCGTCTTTCCGGTCGGCACGTAGGTGTAGGGTGCATTGACCGTGAACGTGTTCGTCGAAGGCTGCGGGCTGAGCCCGACCCACGGCGTCGGCCAATGCAATGTCACGCTCGATTTCGGACCGGTGCGCGAGCCCGCGGTGAGGGGCTTCGTCGCGCACTGTCCGTAGACGAACGGCGAGCCCCCGTCGCCGCCGCCGCCGCCGTCGATCGCCGCGCCATCGCTCGCGGCCGCGTCGTCGGTGGAGCCGTCGGGGCCGGCGCCGTCGACGCTCGCGCCGCGGCCGCTGCACGCGCCTGCCGCCGCTGCGAGGAGCGCAACGGACGCGAAACCGGCGAGCCCCAGAGTGCGCGCGCTTGCCACGGATGCAGCGTAGCAAGCGCGTGGACAATCCGCACGGCGCGGCCTACCGTCCGCGCTTCTCGTGTCCTCGTCGCACCCTTCATCCTTTCCGCCTCCGTCCAGCGACGCGCCCGACTCGGATGCGCCGGAGTCGCCCCGCGCCGCGCGTCGCCTGGTCGTGGTGGGTGGAGGTCGCGGAGGGGTCGGCAAGTCGCTCGTCGCGCAGAACCTCGCGGTCTACTTCGCGCAGCTCGGCAAGCCCGTCGTCCTCGTCGATGCCGACTCGACGGGCGCGAACCTCCACGCGAGCTTCGGCATCCCGGCGTCGAGCCAGGACCCTCCGCTCGAGGCGTCGGCGCAGGCGCAGTTCGAGCGCGGTCTGGTGGCCACGAACGTGCCCGGCCTCTCGCTCTTGCCGGCGCCGCACGACTCGATCCTGCCGCCGCTCGCCCTCCGCGCGGGACGCAAGGCGCGCTGGCTCGCGCGCGTCCGTGCGCTGCCGGCGGAGTACCTCGTCGTCGATGTCGGCCCCGGTCACGGCCATTTCGCGCTCGATCTGATGCTCGACGCCGACGTCGCCATTTGCGTCACCGTCCCGGAGCCGCCCGCGATCGAGACCACCTACCGCTTCCTCCGCGCGGCGTTCCGCCGCCGCCTGCGACGCGCGCTCCTCCGCGATCGGTTCCGCCTCGGCATGATGGAGCGCGCCATCACCGACATCGGAACGTTGCCGTCGCCGCTGGACCTGATCCGCGCCTTCCAGAAGATGGACGGAAAGCTCGCCGAGCTCGCGTGGTCCGAGGCGCATCGCATGAAGATGAACCTCGTCGTGAACCAGACGCGGGTGCGCACCGATCTGGAGGTCGGCACGTGGATGAGCGCGCTCGCCCTTCGGCACCTCGGCGTCGTCCTCGACGAGCTCGGTCACATCGAGCACGACGACACGGTGTGGCTCACGGTGCGGCGCAACAAGCCGCTCCTCGTCGACAGCCCGACGAGCAAGGCCGCGCGCAACCTCGAGCGCATCGCGCGTCGCGTGCTCGCGATCACCGCGTCGCGCACGCAAGGGACCGTGCCGCCGCTCATCCCCACCGAGAACCCGAGCCACTACGCGGTCCTCGGAATCACGCGCTCGTCGAACGACGAGGAGGTGCGTCGCGCCTACAAGCGCCAGCGCGAGGTGTACGCGACGGGCGGCCTCGCGACCTCGGCGCTCCTCACCGAGCCGCAGCTGAAAGCCGAGCAGACGCGCCTCGACGAGGCGTACGACACCCTCCTCGATCTCGTGCGGCGCCGCGCATACGATCTGTCGACGTTCCCCGACGCCGCCGAGCCGACGCTCGCGGAGAAGCGCTCGGTCCCGCCGCCGGCCCTCGCCGCCGAGCAGCTGATGCTGAAGGCCGAGCTCGCGCGCGAGATCGGACCAGACACCGAGTTCACCGGCACCCTGCTCCGCAAGGTCCGCGAGTCGCAAGGCATCGAGCTGCTCGAGATCAGCGCCAGGACCAAGATCGCGCGCACGCACCTCGCGGCGATCGAAGAAGAGGAGTGGGCGAGCCTCCCTGCCGCCGTCTACGTGAAGGGCTTCGTCGCGGAAGTCGCCAAATTCTTGAGGCTCGACCCTTCCCAGGTGCAAAAGACGTACATGCGTCGAATGCGGGAGGCGAACGACGGGCGGAGCGCTTCGTGAAGGCAGGCCGCTCGTTCCGCTCTGCCCGCTCGTCTGGCTCGTCTGGCTCTTTGCTGGACGACGATCGCCTCTTCGGGCTTCTCCTCTTCTTCGTGGCGGTCGCGCCGCGCATCTACGTCGCCCTCCAGATGGTGCGGGAGCCCGTGTGGGACGGGCACTACTACGACTTCGGCGCGCGACGCATCGCGGCCGGGCTCGGCTACTCCGACGACACGAGCGTCGACGGCTTCACGGTCTGGCATCCGTGGTGCCACTACCCGGTCGGCTACAGCGGGTACCTCGCGTTCTTCTACAAGGTCTTCGGCACCGGCACGCTCGTCGCGCCGCTCGTCAACGCCGTCACTGGCGCGCTCCTCGCGGTCATGACCTGGCTCCTCGCGCGCTATGCGCTCGTCACCTGGCGGGCGCGCGTCGCCGGGCTCATCGTCGCGCTCCACCCCGGGCTCATTCTCTATTCGGGGCTGGTCATGAGCGAGCCGCTCGCCGCGCTGCTCACGCTGGCCGCGTTCTGGCTCGCCGTGCGCGAGGCCCAGCCGCGCGGGGTCATCGCGGGTGCGCTCATGCTGGGGGTCGCCGCGCTGGTTCGCCCGCAAGCGCTGCTCTGCGCGCCGTTCCTGGCGATGCTCCAACCGCGCACCCCCGAGGACACGCCGCTCCCGCCCGGCCGCGTCTTCATCCGCCGCACCGCGCAGATCGTCGTCGTGTGCATCCTCACGATCGCGCCGGTCTTGCCGTGGACCGCGCGCAACTGCCGCGTGATGGACGGCTGCGCGCTCGTCAGCACGAACGCCGGGTGGAACCTCGCGATCGGCGCATTTCCCCGCGCGACGGGCCGCTTCGAGACGCTGCGCGCGACCGACGGCTGCCGCGAGGTGACCGGCCAGGTGCAGCAAGATCGCTGCTGGTTCGGGTACGGCGTCGCCGAGATCAAGGCGGCGCCGATGCGCTGGCTCGGGCTCGTCCCGAAGAAGCTCGCGTACACGTTCGATCACGAGTCGTTCGCCGTGGAGTACCTCCGCGAAGCGAATCCGTCGGCGTGGCCCGAGGCGCGGCGCGTCCAGGTGCGGGACGTCCTCTCGTGGTTTCACCGCGGCCTCGTCGTGCTCGCCGCGCTCGGGTGCGTCGCGCTGCGCCTTCGCGGAAAGGGCGTCATGGCGCAAGCGCTCGCCCTCGCGGCCGTCGCGGCGCTCGCCATTCTCCCGAACATCGGCGGCGTCCCGACGTTCTGGCCACTTGTCGTCTTCCTCTCGATCGTCCCGTGGCTTCCGATTCCAGGTCGCCCGCCGATGGCGCCGGCGCTAAAGCTCCCGCTGGCGCTCCTGGGCACGACCGTCCTCACGCACGCCGTCTTCTTCGGCGAGGATCGCTACCACGTGGTCGTCGCGCCGGTGCTCGCGCTCTTCGCGGCGAGCGCGTTCCGCCGTCCGGCAGAGGAGAAGCCCACGCTCCAGCTCTCGGACGCGGGCGACCTCGAGGAAGAGCCCGCGCCCGATGTCCCTGTCGCGGAACCCGACCCGTTCGCCGACTGACAAAACGCACGCGGCGCGCACCGGAGGTCCGGGCACGCCGCGAAGCGAACTTCGAAGAAAAGCTACGAAGTCTGGTTACTTCTTCTTCTTGCCGCCGCCCTTGCCGCCGCCCTTTTTGCCGGCATCCGGCGGTCCGCCCGCGTCCATCGGAGCAGCCGGGGTCGTCGGCATCGCCGCGCCCGAGTCCATCGCCATGTCGGTCGACGGGGTCGTCGGCGTCGTCGGGGTGTCCATCGACGGGGCGGACGAGTCAAGGCTCGGGAGACCGCCGGCGTCGAGGTCCGGGGTGCTCGGCATGTTCGGGTCCGCCATGTCGGGCTTCTTGCCGCCGCACGCCGCGGCGAGGGCAAAGGGAGCGAGGACAAGAAGCAGTTTGATGGTTCGCATGGGCCGCGTGTCTATTCCCACTTTTCCTGGAAGGCAAAGAAAATTGCGAAGCGGGCCATGTGCCGACCTGGGCCAGCGTCTGACGCCACCGTCCGGACAGGCCGGCACGCAAGTTCTGTAAAATCGAGTGAATACGGCCACATTGGCGGCTGGCACGGCCACTGCTTAGGTCCCCCTCGCTTGGGCGCCGCGCGTGCGGCGTTGGTGGGCAACGGAGGCGGTGATGCGAAAGGTCTTGATTGGCTTGGTGGCGTCGGTCGCGGTGGCGGCCGGAATGGTTGCGCTCGAGGGCGACGCCCGCGCGTGCGGTGGCTGCTTCCATCCTCCGCCCGGCCCGACGGAGGACCCGTCGATGGTGACGGCGCACCGGATGATCCTCTCGGTCTCGTCGGCGCAAACGACGCTCTACGATCAGATCAAGTACACGGGGAACCCGAAGGACTTCGCGTGGGTCCTCCCGATCAACGGATCGGCGAAGGTCGGCCTCAGCGCGGACGTCGTCTTCACGACCCTCGGCTCGATGACCGAGACGAGCATCGGCGCGCCGCCGATGAACTGCCCGAACCCGCCGAGCAGCTGCTCCGAGGGGTACGCGAGCGACAACGCCGGCGCGCCCTCCGCGTCGGGTGGCAGCAGCTCCGGCAGCTCGGGAAGCGGCGGGGTCGCGTCGGACGGAGGCGTCGTCGTTACGCACGAAGAGCAGGTCGGTCCGTACGAGACGGTGCAGCTCCACGCGACCGATCCGAGCGCGCTCAACACGTGGCTCGCCGATCACGGCTACGTGATCCCGGCCGACGTCACGCCCATCATCTCGGCGTACGTCACCGAGCACTACGATTTCCTCGCGCTGAAGCTCGTGCCCGGCGCGGGCGTCTCCGCGATGCGCCCGGTGCGCGTTTCGACCGCCGGCGGATCTCCGGTCCTACCGCTGCGCATGGTCGCTGCCGGCACCGGCGCTACGGTCGGGATCACGCTTTGGGTGATCGGCGAAGGTCGCTACGAGCCGCAAAATTTCCCTGGCTTCCAGATCGGCGCCGACGAGCTCCTCTGGGATTGGAAGACGAGCTCGAGCAACTTCGCGCAGCTCCGCGCCGACAAGACCACCGCCTCCGCCGGACGTGGCTGGGAGACCGAGAACTCGACCGACATCTCGCCGGCGCAGATCTCGAGCGTGATCCTCCGCGGCTCTTCGCCCGGGACCGGCAGCGGCAACCCCGACTACCTCGGCATCGACGCGGGCGACGCGGGCTCCGGCGAGACGCCGAATCAAGTACGCCAGGAGGACATCGACACGCTCTTCACCGGCCTGACCAGCGCCGGCACGGTGCGCGTCACGCGCCTTCGCTCGGATCTCGCGCACGCGGCGCTCGCCAGCGATCTGGTGCTCCAGGCCTCCGCCGATCAGGCGACGTTGCCCCTCTTCCGTCAGGTCACCAAAGAGGCGAACGAGCCGCTGTGCCCGATTTACCAGGGCTGCGACCTCGTCGGCCAAGGACCGCGGAGCCAGGCGCAGGCCGCCGCGGCGAGCGGGGGTGGAAGCAAGGAGTCCTTCTCCTGCAGCACCGCGCGCACCGCGCCGACGACCAGCACCGTGGTCTACTCGGGGCTGCTCGGCCTCGCGGCGATCTCGTTCATCCGCAGCCGCCGTCGTTCGACCAAGCGCTGACCGTCGGAAACCTGGAGGAACCCCCATGCGAACCATCGCGAGCCTCGTCGTCGTCGCCGCGCTCGCCAGCGCCTCGCTCTTGGTGAGCGAAGGAGAAGCGCGCGCGTGCGGCGGGTGCTTTCATCCGCCGACGGAGACCGAGTCGGTGATCACGGATCACCGCATGGTCCTGACGGTCACGTCGCGCCAGACCACGCTCTACGACCAGATCCGCTACCAGGGCAATCCGAAGGACTTCGCCTGGGTGCTCCCGATCAACGGGGCGGCGTCGGTCGGCCTCAGCGCGGACTCGATGTTCGCGACGCTCGACGCCATGACTGCGTCGACCGTGGTCGCGCCCGATCCGCGCTGCCCCGGCAATCCGTCGAGCTGCCGGCAGGCACTCTCGGCGCCGAGCGCGGCCGGGGCCGAAGACCACGGTGGCGTCACGGTGATTCGCCAAGAGACGGTCGGGCCGTACCAGACGGTGCAGCTCGCGTCGTCGAACCCGACGGCATTGACCGACTGGCTCACGCAGAACGGCTATTCGGTTCCCGCCGACGTCGCGCCGATCGTCGCCGCGTACGTGCGAGAGCATTTCGATTTTCTCGCGATCAAGCTTCGCCCGGGTGCCAACGTGCAGTCGATGCGCCCCGTTCGCGTGACGACGGCGGGGGGCTCTCCGTCACTGCCGCTGCGCATGGTCGCGGCGGGCACCGGCCCCAAGGTCGGCATCACGCTGTGGATCGTCGCCGAGGGACGGTACGAGGCGCAGAATTTCCCGAACTTCGCCATCAAGAGCGAGGACCTCGTCTGGGATTGGGCGACGAACACGTCCAACTTCGGCGCCCTGCGCGCGCAGAAGTCGACGGACGGAAAGAGCTGGGAGACCGAGACCTCGACGACCTTCCAAGCGCGCACGATCGCCGACGCGATCCGCAACGGGTACTACTTTGGGCCCTCCGGCGGGGGCGGCGGCGTCGCGGCTCCGAACGGCAACGACTACGCGCCGGTGACCGATACGAACGGCGCCGTCACGAAGACCGCCGACCAGGTGCGGGAGGCCGATCTCGTCACCCTCGTCGACGAGATGGCCGCACCGCGCATCACGCGTCTCCGCGCCGACCTCGCGCACGCGTCGCTCGCCGCCGATCTTCTCTTACAGCCCGCCGCCGATCCCGCGGAGCTCGCGGGACAGCGCCAAGCCTCGAAGGAGGCCGGTCAACCGCAGTGCCCGATCTTCAACGGGTGCGATCCCGCCGGCACTGCGCCGCGCGACGAGGCGATCGCGCGCGCGAAATCGAGCGGCAGCTCGTTCGCCTGCAGCGTGCCCGACCATGCGCCCGCCGGCGGGGCCCCCCTCACCCTCGGCGCGCTCGCCGCCTTCCTCGCTTACGCGTTCGCGCGCACGCGCCGTCGCCGCTGAGCGCCGTCGCGAAGGACCGACACGTTTCTCGATTCACTTAGAAGGAGCTTTCCATGAGAATTTTCGCCCTCGCGTCGGGCCTCGCGCTCGCCGCCACGCTGGTCACCGTCCTCGAGAGCGACGCGCGCGCGTGCGGCGGCTGCTTCTCGCCGCCCACCGAGAGCGACTCGGTCGTCACCGATCACCGGATGATCCTGACGATCTCTCCGCAGCAGACGACGCTCTACGATCAGATCCACTACACGGGGAGCCCGTCGAGCTTCGCGTGGGTGCTGCCGATCAACGGCCAGGCGAAGGTCGCGCTCAGCGCCGACGTGGTCTTCAGCGCGCTCGACTCGCTCACGCAGACGCAGGTGCAGCAGCCTCCGACGCGCTGCCCGGCGGCGCCGAACAACTGCGGAGGCTCGTCCTCCGGGGGGGGCACCGCGTTTGGCGCGGGGAGCTCGGACGCGGGGTCCGCGCCGCCGGGTGTCACGATCATCAAAGAGGAGGTCGTCGGCCCCTACGAGACCGTGCAGCTCAGCGCGACGTCGCCGAACGCGCTCGAGGACTGGCTCACGTCGCACAGCTACTCGATCCCCGCCGACGTGAAGCCGATCATCGCGGCGTACCAGGCGGAGAAATACGATTTCCTCGCGCTCAAGCTCGTTCCGGGCGCGGGCGTCGCGTCGATGCGTCCCGTACGTGTCACGACGGCCGGCGGCTCGCCGAGCCTGCCGCTGCGCATGGTCACGGCGGGCACCGGCGCCACCGTCGGCATCACGCTCTGGGTGCTCGCCGAGGGGCGCTACGAGCCGCAGAACTTCGGATCGTTCGCGATCACGAGCGACGATCTCGTGTGGGACTGGGCCTCCAGCTCCAGCAACTTCAAGGCGCTGCGCGCGCAGAAGAGCGACGGCAAGACCTGGGAGATCGAGAGCGCCGAGGCGATCTCTTCGGACACCGTCGCGAACCGAATCCGCTACCCGTTCCAGGGTGGCTTCGGCGGCGGCGGCCCGCCCGTCGACGCGGGCTCGGACTACCTGCCGGTCACCACCCCCGAGGGCGGCGTCAACGAGACGCCCGATCAGGCGCGCGACGAGGACATCGCGACGCTCTTCGCCGGCATCGCGACGTCGCGCGCCCGCGTCACCCGCATCCGCGCCGATCTCGCGCACGCCAACCTCGCGACCGATCTCGATCTGCAGCCCTCCGCCGATCAAGGCATGCTCGCGGGCCTGAGGCTCCCGACGAAGGAGTTGGGCCAGCCGGTGTGCCCCATCTACAACGGCTGCGACGTCGTCGGGCAAGGTCCGCGCGATCAAGCGCAGGCCGCGGTCACCGGCAACGGCAAGTCGTCGTTCAGCTGCGCGACGACGACGCCCGGCTCCTCGGAAGGCCCCCTCGCGCTCTTGGCGCTGGCCGGCTTCCTCGGCTTCGTGGTCGTCCGCTCGCGCGTGAAGAAGTCCTGAGCTACGGTGGCGGCGACCCTTAAAAAGGAGAGCCTCCCCAATGCTTCGGCAGACATTCTTCGCGGCGATCGTCCTCGCCCTCGCGTCCCTCGCCGCGTGCAGCTCGTCCAGCTCGACCTCGTCGAGCGGCAGCAGCGGCAGCAGCGGCGGCAGCAGCGGAGCGAGCGGCTGCGTCGCGTACGATCCCGGCAAGCTCGATCTGACGACCCCAAAGGTCAGCTTCAAGACCGACGTCGTCGCCAGCGTC
Organism: Polyangiales bacterium; assembly: GCA_038231275.1. Classification (GTDB taxonomy): domain Bacteria; phylum Myxococcota_A; class Polyangia; order Polyangiales; family Polyangiaceae; genus JANYHK01. The sequence goes on along the minus strand of JBBRLQ010000001.1, from coordinate 46,991 downwards.
TTCAACAAGAGCTGCGGCCTCTCCACATCGTGCCACGGCTCGCCCACCGCGAGCCAAGGCGGCCTCTTCCTCGGCGCGAAGGACCAGCTCGGCGCCGACTCCAGCAAGGTGCACGGGCTCGTCGTCGGCGTGCTCTCGAAGGACCTGGCGACGATGCCGTTCGTGACGGCGAGCGATCCGTCCAAGAGCTTCCTCATGCACAAGATGGACGGCGATCAGTGCGTCTTCAACGCGCAGTGCACGGGCGCCGACTGCCAACTCTCGATGCCGCAAGGCAGCGACATCCTCCCGTCGCCGAGCCGTGACGTCGTTCGCCGCTGGATCGCGCAGGGAGCGCTCGACAACTGATCGGGCGCATCACCGGCCGCGTTGCCGCGCAGGAGGGGGACGGGATCGTCGTCGTCGACGTCGGCGGGGTGGGCTACGAGCTCGTCACGCCGATCGGCGCCGTCGGTCGCGTGGGCGGCGATGGGCAGCCGGTGACCTTCTTCGTCCACACGCACGTGCGAGAGGACGCGCTCGTCCTCTTCGGCTTCGCGACCGACGCCGATCGCGCGGCGTTTCGCGCGCTCATCAGCGTATCCAACGTCGGTCCGAAGACCGCGATTGCCGTACTCTCGGCGTTGCCTGGCCCGGAGCTCGCGCGCGCGATCGCGAGCAAGGACGTCCTCAAGCTCACGAGCATCTCGGGCGTCGGCAAGAAGACCGCGGAGCGCCTCGTGCTCGAGCTGCGCGACAAGCTGAGTCTCGAGGGTGCGCTCGGGACCTCGTCCATTGCTGCCGCGCCGCCCAAGGGAAACGAGCTCCTCATCGGCGCCCTCGTGAACATGGGCTACAAGCAGTCCGAGGCCGAGCGCGCGGTTCAAGCGCTCGGCGACCGCGTAGGAAAGACGCCGCTCCCCGAGCTGGTGCGCGAAGCGCTGGTCGTCCTCGCGAGATGACGGTAAGGACGATCGGACCATGAAAGACGTCCTCGACTACATCGACGCGAACCGCCAACGCTTCGTCGACGAGCTCGCCGAGTGGACGAGGATCCCCGCGATCTCGAGCGATCCCGCCCACGCGGCCGACATGGTGAAGAACGCCGAGCACCTCATCGCGCAGGTGAGCAAGCTCGGCGCGACGAAGACCGAGCTCTGGCCGACCGCGGGCCACCCCGCCGTCTTCGCCGAGTGGATGGACGCGCCTGGCAAGCCCACCCTCCTCATCTACGGCCACCACGACGTGCAGCCCGTCGATCCGCTGAACGAGTGGATCTCTCCGCCGTTCGAGCCCGCGATCCGCGACGGCCGCATGTGGGGACGCGGCGTCGTGGACGACAAGGGCCAGGTCCTCATCCACGTGAAGGCGATCGAGTCGTTCATCAAGGCGCGGAAGAAGCTGCCGATCAACGTGAAGCTCATCGTCGAGGGCGAAGAGGAGATCGGCAGCGCGAACCTCGATGAGCTGATGCGCCAGAAGCAGAAAGAGCTCGCGGCGGATTTCGTCTGCGTCAGCGACACGGCGATGTTCGGGCGCGGCATCCCCTCGCTCTGCGTCGGGCTCCGCGGCCTCATGTACATCGAGGTCCACGTCGAGGGGCCGTCGACCGATCTGCACTCCGGCTCGTTCGGCGGCGGGATCATGAACCCGGTGAACGCGCTCGCGAGGATGATCGCGCGCCTCCAGGACGACGAAGGGAAGATCCTCGTCCCCGGCTTCTACGACAAGGTCGTCGCCCTCACCGCCGCCGAGCGCGCGGAGATCAAGAGCCTGCCGTTCAACGAAGAGGAGTGGCGCAAATCGACCGGCGCCTCCGCGGTGTTCGGCGAGAAGGGCTACTCGACGCTCGAGCGCGTGTGGACACGGCCGACGTTGGACTGCAACGGCATCTCCGGCGGGTTCACCGGCGAGGGGAGCAAGACGATCATTCCGGCGCGCGCGATGGCGAAAATCAGCTGCCGCCTCGTCCCGCACCAAGAGCCCGAAGAGATCGCAGATCTCGTGACGCGCTACCTCGAGAAGATCGCGCCGCCGGGCATCAAGGTGAAGATCGTCCGCCTCCACGGCGGTCGCCCGTACCTCGCGCCGACCGACCACCCCGTCTTCGAGATCGCCAAGCGCGCCTTCTCGAAGGCGTTCGGAAAGCCGACCGTCTTCATCCGCGAAGGGGGCTCGATCCCGTTCGTGCGGACCATCGCCGACGTCACTGGCAAGCCCTGCCTCCTCATGGGCTTCGGACAGCCGGACGAGAACGCGCACGCGCCGAACGAGTGGATCGATCTCGAGAACTACCACCTCGGCATCAAGAGCGCCGCGCACCTCTACGACGAGCTCGCCAACCTCAAGTAGAGGGGGCGCGACGGGGCGAGTGGTCCATGTGGGTGGATCACCGACCCGTCTCATGATCCGGTGGCGTGGTGGATCGAGGGATGGAGGCATTGGAAAAATTCAATGTGATTTCATCGCCATTTCGCCAAGGCTAACCACCATTGCCTACATGGTCGCATCTTTGCATACGACGTAGGGTACGCGGCACGTCGCCGCGGCTTCCTGCCCAACCCGAAGGGGACGTCGTCATGCGTAAGGTTCTCGCCACGATCGTGTTGCTCGGCTCCTCGATCGCGCTCCTGCACTGCGCCGGATCTCCGGCTGCGGCGGGTGGGGACGATCCGCCGAAGACGGCGCCGGACCAGAACGTCGTCGCCGTCAAGGAAGCAGGCGCGCCGGCCCCCAAGCCGCCGACCACCCCGCCGTTCGACGCCGCGGCGCCGCCGGTCGATGCCGCTCCTGCCGACGCCGCGCGTCCGCCTCCTCCGCCCGACGCCGCGCCTCCGCCGCCGCCCGAGACGCCCGGCCCGGCGTGCAGCGCGCTCTCCGAGTGCTGCGGCAAGCTCACGAACAGCACGAACGGCGCGGCCTGCTACCTGCTCACCGGCAAGAAGAACGAGTACCTCTGCGCCGGCGGCTTCGCGACGTTCGACTGCTCGAACGCCGGAAAAACCGACACCGTCGGCCCGAACTGCGCGCAGCTCTCGGCGTGCTGCAACTCGAACCAGTGGATCGCGAAGGACGACCCGCAGTGCACCGCGGGAATCATCGGCACGCCCGACTGGAAGAGCGGCAACGAGGATCTCTGCAGCTCCGACCTCTACTACTACCAGAACGATCCGTACGGCGACTGCCTGTGAGAGCCGACCTCCTGGCGTAAACGCGGCGCCTGCTCTAACGTCCGTCGCCCATGGCCACGGCGAAGAAGACCAAGGAAAAGAAGCGCGAACGCAGCGAGCGGAGGTTCTTGCCGCAGAGCTCGACCCCGCCGCTGCTCGTGCAGGTGACGGGCGCGCTCGGGGCGGCTGGGCTCGGTGCCGGTCTCACCGGGCAGTACCTGCGGCCCGACGCGGTGCCGTATTCGATCTGGGTGCTCGCCGTCGGCGCGCTGCTGCTCGGCGCGGCGATCTGGATCGGCACGAGCGGCGATGCCGCGCTGCGCGTCGGCGACGCGGGTATAGGAATCGAGAAGGGCACTGTTCGGCGCCTGCCGTGGTGGGGGATCGACGCGATCGTGTGGGAGGCGGGCGAGAGCCTGCTCGCCGTGAGCGGCAAGGACGAGGCGGGCGCGAGCCTGTCTCTCAAGATTACGCAGAAGAGCCAGCCCCAGGCGGTCGCGTGGATCGTCAAGGAAGGGCGCGCCCGCATTCCGAAGGTCCTCGAGGTGAGCGACGAGGCGCGCGAGTCGATCGGCAAGGCGTCGCGCGACGCGGGGCAGATCCTGAAGCTCGAGAAGCTCCAGATCGTCGGGCGGCGCTGCGCGTCGAGCGACAAGGCGATCGCGTGGGAGCCGGACGGGCGTGTCTGCCCGCGGTGCGAGCGCGTGTACCATAAGGATCACGTGCCGGAGACGTGCGCGTGCGGCGGCTCGCTCGCCCAGTTCCACAACCACAAAGAGCCGGTCGCGGCCGAAGCGGGCTGACGCTACGAGGTCTCCACGCGGTTTCGGCCGCGGTGCTTCGCGTTGTACATGGCCTTGTCGGCGCGCTGGACCAGATCGTCGATGTTCCAGTCGAGGGACTGAGCGCTCGCGAGGCCGACCGAGGCGGTCGCGGTGATGATGTCGCCGCTCGGGAGGGCGAAGCGCGTCTCGGCGATGGCGCGACGCACGCGCTCGGCGGCGATGCGGGCGCCGGCGTCGACGGTCTGGACGAGCGCGACGACGAACTCTTCGCCGCCCCATCGGGCAACGTGGTCGGACTTTCGCGCGATCTTCGCGATCACGGTGGCGATGCCCTGGAGGACCGCGTCGCCTCCGTCGTGGCCGTAGGTGTCGTTGACGCGCTTGAAGTGATCGACGTCGAGGAGCAGCACCGACCATGGGTGCTGGTTCTTGTCCTTGCGCGAGCGGTCGCGCGCGATCACCTCGAGGAAGGCGCGGCGGTTCATGAGGCCGGTGAGCGGATCGGTGGCCGCGATGCGACGCGCCTCGGCGACGAGGCCGACCATGCGCATCGCGCCGCCGAGCTCCGAGGAGACGATGTCGAGGAGGCGGCGGTCTTCGAGCGAGGCGCCTCGCCTGGTGGGGGCGATCGCGAGCGTGCCGAGCGTCTCGTTGCCGAAGCGAATCGGCGCGACGATGGCGTGCGCGCCTCCGTCGCCTCCCAGCGGTCGCGCGTCCTCGACGAGGAACATCCCCGCGCCTCCGGTCTTGCGCCGCTCCTCGGGGACTTCCTTCGTGAGGTCCAGCGCCTCGCGCGCCTCCCGCTCGCTCAGCGCGCGCGCGCTCTTGGTCGCGTGGAGCATCAAGCGGCTCGAGCCCGTGGGGAGGAGCGCCATCCAGCGGTAGCTGACGACGTCGGACGCGAGGCGCGTCAGCTCGGTGAAGAGCGACTCGATGTCCGCGAAGTGGGCGAGCGAACGCACCTCGCCGGCCATCGTCGACTCGAAGAGCGCGGCGTCGAGGAGCTGCGACAACCGCTCGGGCACGCTGCCGGTCGTTCGGGCCGTCGCCGACGCGGTCGGATTGGGCATGGACATCGTCGGAGGCTGCGCGTGCTCCAGCTCGGCGACCAGCGTGACGAGGCGATCGATCTCCGTCTTGGTGACATACGCGGCGGCGCCCGCGCAGCGCGCCCAGAAGCGCGTCCGCCGATCGTCCGATGCGGTCAAGAGGACCACCGGCACGTTCGCCGTTACGGGATCGGCGCGGAGGAGGCGACAGAGCTGGAGACCAGAAATTCCAGGCATCCAGAGATCGGTGACGACCGCGTCGGGCGGCTGCGCCATCGCCAGCTCGGCGCCCGTCGTCGCGTCGGGCGCGTCGAGCACCTCCCACCCGGCCTCGCGGAGGCGTGTGCCGATGAGCGTGCGAGCGCTCGGGCTGTCGTCGATGAGGATGATGCGTCCCACGTGGTTTGGCGCTTTTCCTGGTAGCGTCAGCATACACGCGAGGAGCACACGTGAGCGACGCGAACGGTACGATTGCGGTCTTGGGGACCGGGACGATGGGTCAGGGAATCGCTCAGATTGCCGCGGTCACCGGACATGTCACGCGCATCTTCGACGTCGCGCCCGACCGCGCGACGAAGGCGATCGAGGCGATCGGCGCGCAGCTCGAAAAGCTCGTCGCGAAGGGCAAAATGACCGCCGAAGCGCGCTCAGCCGCGCTCGCGAAGCTCTCGCCCGCGCAGGCGGCGGCGGTGGCGTGCGAGGGCTGCGACGCCGTCATCGAAGCCGTCCCCGAGGATATGGCGCTGAAGGTGGCGCTCTTCGACGAGGTCGTTCGCGCGGCGCCCAAGACGGCGCTCCTCGGCTCCAACACGTCGTCCCTCTCGCTCACCGAGCTCGGGCGCCGGATCGGCGCGCCCGACAGGACGGTCGGCCTCCACTTCTTCAACCCGCCGCCGGTGATGGAGCTGCTCGAGATCGTGCGCGGCCTCGGGACGACGGACGAGACGGTGACGCGCGCGCAGGCGCTGGCGAAGGCGCTCGGCAAGACGGCGATCGTGGTGAACGACGTGCCCGGCTTCGCGACGAGCCGCCTTGGCGTCATCTTGGGTGCGGAGGCGATCCGCATGCTCGAGATGGGCGTCGCCAGCGCCGCCGACATCGACAAGGGAATGGAGCTCGGCTACCGGCACCCGATGGGGCCGCTCAAGCTGACCGATTTGGTCGGTCTCGACGTGCGCCTCGCGATCCTCGAGCACCTGCAGCGCGAGATCGGCGACCAGTTTCGTCCGCCGCCGCTGCTCCGCCAGATGGTGCGCGCCGGCAAGCTCGGCAAAAAGACCGGCGAGGGGTTCTACGTCTGGAAAGACGGCGTGCCGCAGCCGAAAGGCTGATTTCGGCGGGATTTTGGCTAAGCTCCGGGCGCCATGAACGCCCTTCGCCCCGCGTACATCGTCGACGCCGTCCGGACCCCGATCGCAAAATGGAAGGGCGGGCTCGCGACGGCCCGGCCCGACGATCTCGCGGCGCACGTGCTCGCGGCGTTCGGCGCGCGCGTCCCGGCCGCGTACGCGCGGATCGATCAGGTCATTTTCGGCGCGACGAACCAGGCGGGAGAGGACAACCGGAACGTTGCGCGCATGGCGGTGCTCTTGGCGAATCTCCCCTACGAGATCCCCGCGGTGACGGTGAACCGGCTGTGCGGCTCGGGCCTCGAGGCGGTGACCGACGCGGTGATGCGTGTATGGACCGGCGACGCGGACGTCGTCGTGGCGGGCGGCGTGGAGAGCATGACGCGCTCGCCGTACGCGATGCCCAAGGCCGACGAGGCGTTCTCGCGCACGCCGCCCAAGGTCTACGACACGTCGCTCGGCTGGCGCTTCGAGAACGCGAAGATGGCGGCGCGCTTTCCGCTCCAGTCGATGGGGGACACCGCGGAGAACGTCGCCGAGAAATGGAAGATCGGGCGCGAGGAGCAGGATCAGTTCGCGCTCGCGTCGCAGAAGAAGGCGGGCGCGGCGATCGCGAGCGGGGCCTTCGACCGCGAGATCGTTGCTGTGCCGATCCCCCAGAAAAAAGGGGATCCGGTGCTCTTCACGAAGGACGAGTCGCCGCGGCCCGACACCACGATCGAGGCGCTCGCGAAGCTCTCGCCGGCGTTCCGAAAAGGAGGGAGCGTCACGGCAGGCAATAGCTCGCCGATCAACGACGGCGCGAGCGCGGTGCTCGTCGCGAGCGAAGAGGTGGTGCGCGCGCACGGGCTCGAGCCGCTGGCGCGTGTCGTGTCGTTCGCGACCGCGGGGGTGGAGCCGAACCTGATGGGGGAGGGGCCGATCCCCGCGGGGAAGAAGGCGCTCGCGCGCGCGGGGTGGACGGTGCAGGACCTCGAGCTCGTCGAGCTCAACGAAGCGTTCGCCGCGCAGTCGCTCGCGTGCATCCGCGGGCTCGAGCTCGATCCGGCGATGGTCAACGTGAACGGCGGCGCCATCGCGCTCGGGCACCCGATCGGTTCGAGCGGCGCGCGCATCCTCGGCGCGCTCGTCCACGCGATGAAGGCGCAAGGGAAGAAGCGCGGCATGGCGGCCCTCTGCATCGGCGTCGGCCAGGGAATCGCGATGCTCGTCGAGCGTTGAACGCCACCCTCCTCGTCCTCGCGTCGGCGGTCCTGCACGCGGCGTGGAACGCGCTCCTCAAACGTCATGCGTCGCCGCGGCTCGCGGGCGCGCTCATTCTCACGATCGCGGCGCTCACGGCGTCGGTGCCGGCGCTGGTGTCGGACGCGGTCGCGTTTCCGTCGCGCGCCGCGCTCGGTTGGACGCTCGCGGCGGGGCTCGGGGAGGCGGCGTACTTCGTCACCCTCGCGCGCGCGCTCGACGCGGCGCCGCTCGGGATCGCGTACACGATCACGCGCGGGGGCTCGATCGTCGTCGTGTGGCCGCTCAGCATCCTCCTCTTTCATGAGCGCGCGGGGCTGGGGGCGATCGCCGGCGTCGTGCTCGTGCTTGGCGGACTCGTTCTCACGGGGATGCCGTCGCGCGGCGCGCCGGATCCGCGTCGCGCGTCGGGGATCGCGTGGGCGATCGCGTGCGCGGTGTTCATCGCGTCGGTGTACCTCTTCTACAAGCGCGCGCTCGGCCTCGGCGCGTCACCCACCGCGCTCTTCGCGGTCTCTCTCCTCGTGGCGGCGCCGCTCAACGTCGTTGCGTTGGGCACCGGCGCGCCGCGTCGACTGTGGGCGGCGCTGCGGGAGTCGCCGGGCACGCTCGTGGGCGCGGGCGTCGTGTGCACGGCGTCGTTCCTCCTCTTCCTCGGCGCGCTTCACGAGAGCGGAGCGGGACGGGTCCTGACGCTGCGGAACACGTCGGTGGTGTTCGCCCACGCCTTCGCGTGGATGTCCGGCGTCGTGCCGCCGCGCCCCGTGCTCATGGGCGCCGCGCTCGTCGTCGCCGGCGCTGCGCTCTTGGGCTCGGGCTGAGCGTCGCGACGTCTTCAGAGCGCGATGCGAATTCCCGCGCGCAGCTCTCGTAGCGAATACTTCGTGCCTCGCCAGACCACCCCGCCGCGCAGGATCGCCAGCACGACGCCGCGCATCAGAAAAAAGAGGCACGTGAGCGGGCCCAGCACCGGCACCAGTGCGACGAGCGCGCTCCGCTTGCCCCACCACGCCACGGTGGCCTGAAGGAGCGACGTCACGACGAGCGCCGCGCCTCCCAGCGCGCGTGCCCACATCGGCGCGCCGGGGTAGACGAGCGCCACGAGAGGGCCGACCTCGACGAGGATGAGCGCGGCGGCGGCGAGGAGCGCGAGGTAGAGGCGGAGCCGGCCGAGGACGCTGAAGCCGTTTTTTTCCGTGCCGCGCATCATCTCGCCCGCCGAACGATAGAAATGGAGGCCGAGCGACGTGCTCGCGTTGAAGAGCGCGCAGCGGGCGCCGGCGCGCTTCATCATCTGGCCGAGGGCGATGTCATCGACGATCTCGAGCTTGAGCCACGGGAAGCCTGGCGTCGCGGCGAACGCCGTGCGGCGGACGAGGTTAAAGACGCCGCTGCCCACGCACACGGACGAACGCGGGTCAGAGACCTTCCACGAGCGGCCCGCGACGACGAGCTGCCGCAGCATCGCCGTCATCGCGAGGTCGACGACGAAGCCGCTCTCCCACACGCGCGGAAAGAGCGCGACGAAGCCCAGCTCCTCCTTCTCGGCGACGGCGATCACGCGCCGCATCACGTCGGCGTCCATGTGCACGTCGGCGTCGCTGAAGAGCAAGTAGTCCCCGCTCGACGCGTGCACGCCGCGATCGAGCGCGTGCAGCTTGCCGAGCCAGCCGGCGGGGAGCTCCTTCACGTGGACGACGCGAACGCGCGGATCTCCGGCGGCCAGCGCGTCGGCGATCCCCGGTGTGCCGTCGGTCGAGCGATCGTCGACGATCACCACCTCGAGGTCCGGGTAGTCGCTCGCCAGCTTCGAGGCCGTTGCGTCGCGCAGCGTGCCCTCCTCGTTGCACGCAGGGACGATGATCGACACGCGCGGCCACGACGCTGGCGCCTCCGGCCGGTCCGGCAACGGCCGCACCCCGGTGAATGTCCGCAAGGCCGCGTACGCGCCGAAGAGGGCGTAGAGCGCGGCCGGGATCGTGAGGACGTAGAACACCACCCTGGCCCGAGGATAAGCGCCTGCGTCGCGCGTCACCAGTTGAGGTAGGTTCGCCTCATGCCGCGCGTCCCGCCGCCGCCTCCCGGGCCCCCGTGGGACATGCCCGTCGGCGAGGCGCCGTTCGCGTTCGTGGACCTCGAGATGACTGGGCTCGATGCGGAGAAGGATCGCGTCGTCGAGGTGTGCGTCGAGCGCGTCGTCGCGGGCCAGGTCGTCGCGCGCGTGGAGACCCTGGTCAACCCGGGCGAGCGCGTGGGGGGCGCGTCGCAGATCCACGGACTCGACGCCGCCGCGCTCGAAGGGGCCCCGACGTTCGCGGCGGTGGCCGACGACGTGATTCGGGCGCTCGACGGCGCGGTCGTCGTGGCCCACGCGGCCGAGTGGGACGTGAAATTCCTGCTCGCAGAATTCCTGCGCGCCGGCAAATCCGTGCAGATTGCATATTGGCTCGACACGCTGAATTTGTCGCGTCGCGCGTTCGCGTTTCCGAGCCACGCGCTCGTCGCGCTCTGCGAGAGCCTGGGGATCGTGCGGGAGCGGGCGCATCGGGCGTCGGACGACGTGGCGGCCCTGCGGGCGGTGTTCGATCGCTGCGTCACCGCGCTCGCGCCGACCTCGGTGCGCGATCTCTGGGAGGTGAAGGTCGCGCAGCGGACAGCGCGCGCGCACATCGTCGAGGCGTGCGTCGCGGCCGCCGAGCACGCCGCGCCGGTGCTGCTCACCTATCGCGCGAGCCGGCGCGGTCCACAAACGTTGACGCTCATCGTCACCGAGGTCCGCACCGACGCCGATCCGCCCCACATCATTGGCTACGAGGTCCCCGGACGCGGGCGCCGGGAGCTGCGGGCCGACCGGATCTTGCGCGTCGATCCCGCGCCGGTAACCGCCCCGTAGACCCGCCCCCGGCGATGGGCTATCAGCACACACGGAATGCGCCTCTCGCCCACGTTTCTGGCTCTCCTCGCGTTCGTGGCGGCGTTCGCCGCGGCGTGCGGCCCCGCGACCGACGCGAACGTCCCGAACCGTTCGCCGCTCGCCGAGAAGTGGCTCACGCGCGCGAAGCTGAGCTTCCGCGCCGGCGACTTCGAGGACGCGAGGACGTCGGGCGATAGCGCGCTCAAGGCGGCGCCGAGCGATCGGGACGTGCGCATCATGAACGCGCGCATCGCGCTCTCGGGTCTGGACTACGCCGCGACCCTCAAGCTCACCGAGGGGCTCCAGACCGCGGAGGTGCACGGCCTGCGCGGGCGCGCGCACTGGTACGGCGGTGACATCGAGCAGGCCGCCGAGGATCTCGAGGCGATGCTCCAGGATCCGAACGTCAAGGATCCTTGGGCGCGCGAGGTCGCGAAGCTCGCGCGTCGTGGCCAGGGGCGCCATCCGTTCGCGATCGAAGGCGGGCTCGTCGCGGCGGTGGAGATGCCGCCGGCCGGCGCTGCGCTCGTCGTCCCGTGCGAGCTCGAAGGCGAGCGCATCCTCGCCCTCGTCGCGACGTCGATCGGCGAGCTCGTCGTGGACTCGAACTCGCGCAAGGAGCCGGCGTGGGTCAACTTGCGCTTCGGCGACCGGATCGAAGTGAAGGACGTTCCCGCGCTCACGCAGGATCTGTCCGGCCTCTCGCGTCAGCTCGGCGCGCCGGTGAAGGCCCTGCTCGGGGTGAATCTGCTGCGGCACATGCACGTCACGTTCGATCGCCGCGGCGGCCAGTTCGTCGTTCGCCGCGACGAGGCGACGCCGCCGCCCGACGCGAGCCGCGTCCCCCTCTGGTACGTGCGCGGCGGCGGGATGCTCCTGCGCGCGAACATGACGCCGAAGGCGGACTCGCTCGCGCTCCTGCTCGTCGACTCGTCGGCGCCGTTTCCTCTCGCGCTCGAGGACGCGACGTGGCGGCGCGCAGGCATCGATCCGACGACGCTCAAGCCGGAGCCGGCCGCGCAGAACATGAAGGCGGGGATGGTCCCGTCGATGAAGCTCGGAGGCTTCGATTTGCAGGCGATCCCCGCACTTCAAGGCGCGCCGCTCGGCGACGTGCAGGGCAACGTCGACGTCGATCTCGGCGGCGTAATGGGCGCGGGCCTCCTCGCGCTCTTCCGCGTGACGTTCGGCGACGAGGGCCGCTTCGTCTGGCTCGAGCCCGATCCGGCGATGGCGATGGGCCGACCCCCGGCGCCATCCGTCCCCGCCGACGCGACTCCGACGCCGACTCCGACTCGGACTCCGACTCCGACTCCGACGGCGACTCCGACGGCGACTCGGACTCCGACTCCGAAGCCCGCGTCCGCTCCGGCTCCCGCAGGCAAGAAATGACCGGGCAAGCCGTCGCGCGACTCGCCGTCTACGCCGGGAGCTTCGATCCGGTCACGGCCGGCCATCTCGATTTGATCGAGCGTTCTTCGGCGCTCTTCAGCGAGGTCATCGTCGCCATCGGCGTGCACCCCACGCGTCATCCGCTCTTCTCGGCAGACGAGCGCACCCACCTCATCACGAGCGTCGTGAAGCACCTGCCCAACGTCGAGGTCGATTCGTTCGACGGCCTCCTCATCGATTACTGCCGCGCGCGCGCCGCCCGCTGCATCGTCCGCGGCCTCCGCGCCGCCACCGACTTCGAGTACGAGCTCCAGATCGCGCACGCGAACGCCGACTTGTGCCCGGAGATCGACACGATCTTCCTCCCGACGCGCACGAAGCACGGCTTCGTCTCGGCGTCGCTCGTCCGCGAGATCGCCAGCCACGGCGGCGACGTGAGCCGCTACGCGCCCGAGATCGTGTGCAAGGCGCTCACGCAAAAATTCCCGAAGAAATAGCCTCGCGCTAGGATGCGCGCATGACTGCTGCCGAAACCGCCCCGAGCGTGAGGGTCGAGGAGACCGTTCGCGCGATCCGTGCACGCGTGACGGGAGCGGCCGCGACGCCGAAGGTGGGGCTGGTCCTCGGGAGCGGCCTCGGGGCGTTCGCGGATTCCCTGGACACGCTCGTGAAGGTGCCGTTCGCGGAGCTCCCGCATTTGCCGGCGTCGAACGTCGTCGGGCACTCCGGCAACATGTGCTTCGGCAAGACGGGCGGCGTCGACGTCGTCTGCATGCAGGGGCGCGTGCACCTCTACGAAGGACACCCGATGGCGAGCGTCGTCCACGGCGTGCGGACGATGGCGCGCCTGGGCGTCGGCTGCGTGCTGCTCACGAACGCGGCGGGCGGGCTCGATCCGACGTGGAGCGCCGGCGACCTGATGGTCGTCACCGATCACCTGAACCTCATGGGGACCACGCCGCTGCTCGGCCCCAACGACGATGCGCTCGGCCCGCGCTTTCCGGACATGAGCCACGCGTACGATCCCGTGCTGCGCGAGGCGCTCCTCGCCGTGGGCCGCGACGCCAAGATCGATCTCCGCGAGGGGATTTACGCGGGCCTCCTCGGTCCCTCGTACGAGACGCCGGCCGAGGTCCGAATGCTCCGCGGCCTGGGCGCGCAGGCGGTCGGCATGAGCACGGTGCCCGAGGTGATCGCGCTCCGTCACATGCGCGTGAAGGTCGGCGCGATGTCGTGCATCACGAACCTCGCGGCGGGGATCGGCAAGGGCGAGCTCGATCACAAAGAGGTCGAAGAGACGGCGCGCGCCCGTCGCGACTCGCTCCTCACGCTGCTGGGAGGCTGGGTCGTCCGCGCGGCGAAGGTGACGCCGTGAAGGGCGCGGTGACCATGGCGCAGCTCATCGCCGCCGCGCGCGAGGTTCGTCGTCGCGCCTACGCGCCGTATTCGAAGTACTCCGTCGGCGCGGCGATCGCGACGAAGAGCGGCCGCATCTTCGCAGGATGCAACGTCGAAAACGCGACCTTCGGCGCCACGATTTGCGCGGAGCGAAACGCGATCGTCCAAATGGTCGCGGCGGGTGAGCGTCACCCCGTTGCGTGCGCCGTCGTCACCGCGGGGCCGCGCGCGGGCTCGCCGTGCGGGATCTGCCGTCAAGTGCTGTGGGAGTTTGCGCGCGACCTGCCGATCGCGCTCGTCGGCGAAGGCCCGCGCGGCGTCACGCGCCGCGACACGAACCTGAAGAAGCTCCTGCCCGACGCCTTCCGTTTGAAGCGCGACTGACTTCGCGCGCCGCCCCGAACCACGTGCGACCACATCCAGCGATTCGGCCTTCACGCCGCGGGGTGACTGCCCCCCACGGTCAGGGGTGAGCCCCTCTTGATCCAGTGCGCGCGCGCAGCGAGGGGCGCGGAAAGAGTTGGGTTCCGACTTGGCGCGGCCCATGCTTTCCTTTCTATTGCCATGAAGCTGCCGCTCCTTCGGATTCCCAGCCTCGCGCTCCTCGTCGGCGTCGTCGTCGCGCCGAGCTTGCTCGGTGGCGTCGTGGCCGGCTGCAGCAAGTCGACAGACGAGAGCACCAGCGCCGGCGTGTCGGCCATCGTCTTCATCAAGCGGCAGCACACGGTCGTCGGCGACAACGGTCAGGTCACGGTCGACGTCGCGGGCGGCAATGGGCAGGTGCTCGACTACCAGCGCTACGTGCCGGGCGGCAGCCTCAACATCATGGCGCCCGCGCGCGCCGACGGCGTCGTCACCAACATCACCGCCGCGTTCGCGCAGGCCGACTTCAACGGCGCGGACGTCTCGTTCGACGCGACCCAGGTCGTCTTCTCGATGAAGAAGGATCCGAACGACCACTACCACATCTACACCGCGCAGCTCGCGCCCGGGGCCGACGGCAAGTTCGAGATCCACCAGAAGACGCTCACCGACGCCGACGACATCAACCCGATCTACTTGCCCGGCGAGGGCAACGGCCGCATCGCGTTCGTGACGAACCAGATGTACACGGCGATGGGAACGCGCGCCGACGAGTACGAGCACTCGCGCGAAGTCACGCAGCTCGCCACGATCACCGTCGACGGTGGTGACGCCGATCGCCGGCTCGCCGCGCAGAACCTCTCGCACACGGTCGCGCCGTTCCTCCGCGCCGACGGGAAGATCGGCTACTCGCGCTGGGAGCACCTCGGCCCGGTCAACGACGTGAAGCTCTTCGCCGCGAACCCCGACGGCACGCAGATGATCGCGGTCGGCGGACAGCACGGCAAGCCCGCCAACGCGCTCTTCAGCGTGCGCGAGCAGTGGGGCAAGCCCAACGTCATGATCGGCGTCGGCACCACGCGCAGCCGCACCATCCACGCCGGCGCGCTCATCGAGATCGACGCGCGAAATGCGAACGATCCGGTGTGCGTCGATCCGACGAGCGCCGCCGCCGTTGGACATGCGTGCCTCGACGAGGAGAACGTCAAATACAAGATCCTGACGCCCGATGTCCCGACGTCGAACGGTCCGTCGCCGGCCGGTCGCTACCGCGAGCCGAGCACGCTCCCCGACGGGCGCTTCCTCGTGTCGTGGGCGGACGGGCCGGTGAACGATCTCGCCGAGCAGTCGCTGACGCCGCCGGACTTCGGCGTCTACATCTACGACCCGGTCTCGCAGAAAAACCAGCTCCTCTACAACGATCGCCAGACGTGGGAGCTGAACGCGCTCCCGGTCGCGGCGCGCAAGCTCCCGCCCGTCATCGGTGATCTCCAGCACGCCACCGACTCGACGAGCCCGGTGCGTGTCGGCAGCGTGAACGTTGCGCAGACGAGCTTGAAGGAGAGCGTGGACGGCGCGCAGTTCTCGAACGTCGGCCTCGACGTCGCGCTCAAGGACGCCGTCGCGGTGCGCATCATCGAGGGCTTCTCCAGCGAGGCCGCGAAGGGCGTGACGATGTTCGGCCTCACGATGCACGAGGGCGCCGCCGTCCTCGGCGAGGCGAAGGTCTACGCCGACGGCAGCTGGCTCGCGAACATCCCGCCGTACTTGCCGGTGCACCTCCAGCCGATCGACAAGTTCGGTCTCGCCATTCGCTCGCAGGGTCTTTGGATCCAGGGCATGCCTGGCGAGGATCGCCGCTGCGTCGGCTGCCACGAGAGCCGCACCGGCCAGGGCGTGCCGGTCTTCGGCCAGAACCCGACGCGCGCCGAGCAAGCGCAAGCCGAGAACTTCATGATCCCGATCGCCGATCGCGTCGCGAACGGCGAGTACGGATGGAACACGAAGGTCCAGCCGGTGCTCACCGCGAAGTGCGCGGGCTGCCACAACTCGAAGACGAACGGCAGCGGGCCGCAGACGTTCTACGACATGGCGCGGACCGATCCGGTCACGGGGCTCGCGACGACGTACCACATCCCGCGCTTCGACATGTCCGACACGCCGGTCACCGTCTACTACGACCGCAGGGTCGCGACGTACCCGGCGTCGTACGTGTCGATCTTCTTCCCCGCGGCGCTCGAGATGGGGATGCAGACGACCGTGACGGGGACGATCCCGCCGAAGTGGGGCGTACCGGCGAACGCGCGTGGCTCGGCGCTGATCGCCAAGATCAACGTGAAGGCGGCGGACGGCGCGACGGCGTTTCAGGGCGCGATGCACCCCGAGGACACCGGCGCATCCAACACGCTCACCGACGCCGAGCGTCAGATGCTCATCCGCGTGATGGATCTCGGCGGCCAGTATTGGGCGCGCCAGAACACCAACTTCGCGGCCTTCAACAACGACCCCGTCAGCGGCGTGAAGTACTGAGGGACATGGCCATGCGAACCTCCACACTCTCCACCATCCTCGGCGCCGCGATCGCGTGCGCGGCGCTCGTCAGCGGAACGACCGCCAAGAGCGAGAACCCCGTGAAGGACGGCGCCGGCACAGCGGCGGTGTACGGGAACATCGCGCCGGATCAGATCGAGTTTTTGTCGACCCCCGATCGCATCAAGAGCGTCGCTTCCAGCGGGGCGCCGACGGCCATCTGGGAGACGCTCGAGCACGGAGAAAAGGTCGAGTGCCTCGATTGCATCCAGGTCGTCGAGCCGCTCCTCTACGACGCCAACGCCAAGACGCGCGAGATCGCGGCGTGGTGGCTTCGTCGCCGCATCTTCGGCGTCTTCGGTCCGGGCGAGGCGTACGAGCGCACGCTCACTACGCTCAAGGGCGACGGCGATCCGCGGAAGCGCGCGTTCGCGGCGTACGCGCTCGGCGAGTTCTTGATGTCGCCGGGCATCGAAGCGTGCGCCACTGCGGTGACCGCCGACGGCGACGCGACCGTTCGCGTGGCGGCAGCTTCTGCGCTCGGGCGCCTCAACGACGACGGCGCCGGCGCGCTCGGCAAGGCGATGGCCGACGCCGATCCGCGCGTGAAAATCGCGGCGATGAGCGCCGCCTCGCGCATCAACCAGTTCGCCGACGCGCCCAGTGTCACGCGCGGTCTCGGCGACGCCGACGCCCACGTTCGCCGCCGCGCGCTCGAGCTCCTCGACGCCATGCACGCGCGCGACGCGATCGCGACCGTGACGACGCTCGCCAAGAGCGATCCCGACGCCGACGTCCGCGCCGCCGCGTGCCACGCCCTCGGCGCGTTCGGAGATGCGTCCTCGCGCGGCATGCTGCAGGGCCTCGCGCAGGGCGACGCGAACGGGCTCGTCCGCGATCAGGCGACGATCGCGCTCCGACGGCTGTAAGATAGAAGCCTCAGCGGAGGCTTGGCTTTGGCGAGATCATCCACCTTCATCGCGAGCGTCCTTTCGGCCGCGACGGCGCTCGTCGTCTCGGCGGCGTGCACCAAGAAGGAGCCGCAGGACACGTCGTTCTTCAATCGGACGATCTCGCCGGTCCTGGTGACGTCGTGCGTGCGGACGAACACAGGCGTCGGCTGCCACGTCGCGAGCGACAAGGGGAACGCGTTCGGCAACCTCGACGCATCGACGTACGCAGGCGTCGCGCGACGGCGTGATTTGCTCCTCGACTACGGCCCGTACGGGCAGCCGGCATTCCTCGTGAAGAACGTCCCGCCCTTCGCGGTCGAGGTGCAGACCTACGACGGGCAGAAGGTCGGCATCACGACCGACATCAAGCACACCGGCGGTCCAATTTTGGATCCGACGGCGACGGCGTACCAGACGCTGCGCCGCTGGATCGAGAACGGAGCAACCGAGAACAATTCCGGCGCGTCCCCGCCGTCGGCGGTGCGGACGCCGTGCTCGGGCAACGTGCCGGCCGCCGTGGGGTTCGATCCGACGAAGGACCCGCCGAACCCGGATTTCGGGACGTTCCAGGGCAAAGTGTCGGACGTCATCAAGAAGACGTGCGCCGCCGGCAACTGCCACGGCACCGCGGCGAACGAGCTGTATCTGACGTGTGGCGATACGCCGGAGCAGAAGCGCTGGAACTTCTTCGTCGCGCAGGACTACCTCGCGCAGAGCCCCGAGCAGAGCGAGCTCTTGCGGCGCCCGCTGTCGCCCTCGCAAGGAGGATCCTTCCACGAAGGGGGCGTCATTTTCCCCGCGCAGGGCGATGACGGCTACCAGGCCCTCAGCGCGTGGGCGAAGGAGCACGGACCGCCCAAGGTCGACGCGACCGACGCGGGCTTCGATTTCTTTGCGCACAAGGTGCAGCCGATCCTCGTCAAGAAGGGCTGCATGATGCTGCAGTGCCACTCGGCCGCGATGTTCCACGATTACCGACTGCGCGGTGGATCGGGCGGGAGCTTCTCGCTCAGCGCGACGCGGCGCAACTACGCGCTGTCGATCGCGCAGCTCGCGCTCGAGAGCGACGATCCGACCGCGAGCCGCCTCGTGCGCAAGAACTTGTATCGGCCCGAGCTCCAGACGAACGGGCAGGGGATCGCACACCGCGGCGGGCCGCTCCTCGAGGACTTCGGGAAAGATCCGGCGTCACCTGCCGCATGCGACGCGCTGGCGATCGCGGCGCCGTTCGACTTCGACAAGGGGCTCGACAAGATCCCGGCCTATTGCGTCGTGCGTGAGTGGCTCGTGCGCGAGAGGGCGGTCCGCAAGCTCGATCCGATGACGGCGATCGTCTACGTGAAGCGGCCCCTCGGCGCGTTGCCCGATCGCGCGCAGGACTTCGACACGTATGCGCCTGGCGCCGATCTGCGGCGAGTCGCGGCGACGATGACGGCCACGGGCGACGTGACCGTGGCCGCCGACGCTTCGGTCACCTCCGGGTGCGGGCTCGACGTCGCGACCGCCGACATCAAGCGGCCGGCCGTGTCGTGGGACGGGAAACTGGTCGCTTTCGCGGCGCGTTCGAGCGCGTCGGCGCCGCTGAAGATCTACGAGATGAACGCCGACGGCACGGGCTGCAAGGCGCACGTCGCGATCAACGCGGGATCGGACGCGCAGCAGAACGGCCTCTTCATCCACAACTTCGATCCTGCCTACAGCCCTCCCGATGATGCCGGCGCCTCGCACTTGGTCTTCGCGTCGACGCGCGGCAACTGGGACACCGCCGCGCAGGGACCCCGCGCGGCCGGCGACACGTACGACTACTCGGGACCTCAGCGCACGCCGTCCGATCCGACGAAGCCCAACGCGAACCTGTACGTCTTCGAGCCGTCGCCCGGGCAAGCGGGGGCCACGCGCATTCGGCAGCTGACGTTCCTCCTCAACACCGAGCGGCTCCCGAGCTTCATGAGCGACGGGCGCGTCATCCTGAGCGCCGAGAAGCGGTCGCCGGGCTTCTACCAGCTCGCGCTCCGCCGCGTGAACGTCGACGGCGGTGACTACCACCCGCTCTACGCGCAGCGCGGATCGATCGGCTACCACGAGGCGATGTACGTCGTGGAGCTCGCCGACAAGAACTTCGCCGCGATCTTCCGCGACAAGGACGCGCCCCACGCGGGCGGCACCATCGGCGTCTTCAATCGTTCGCTCGGCGTCGACTTCACGAGCAACGATCCGGCTGATTTTCTCGTGGATCCGGGGGTCGTCGATCCGACGTCGCCGATGTCGCTCGAGCCGCAGTTCTTCCTGCACTCGCTCAAGCTGCCGGACGCGACCGCGTCGGGGCACGTGAAGCAGGCGACGAGCGGCGCGTACACGTCCCCGTCGCCGCTCCCCGGCGCGAAAATGCTCGTGAGCTTCGGCGCCGCGAGCGACCTTGGCGCGTTCGGCGGCGACTACGATCTCTACGTGATGGATCCGGTCACGGGCGCCAAGACGAAGTTGCTCGGCGAGGCGGGGAGCGCGGAGATCGAGGCGGTCGCCGTGTATGCCCGACCCGCGAAGGGACTCTTCCGCTCGAGCCTCGAGGAGCCGAACGGCCACACGCAGGTGAACGAGGGCCAGAGCGCGGCCGACGTGTACGTCCTCGACAGCGCGGCGCTCGCATCGCTCCTCTTCCAGAACACGCCGACGGGGCGCACGGTCGAGAAGTTCAACGCGTTCGACGTGTACGAGGATCTCCCGCCCGACAACGGCGTGACGAGCTTCGACAGCGGTGGCGCGAACGTGGTCTCCGACGCGTTCGGCAAGGTGTACGTGCGGCGTCGCTTGCTCGGCAACGTGCCTGTCGCGGCGGACTCGTCGACGCACTTCACGATGCCCGGCGGTCTGCCCTTCCTCTTCCACCTGCCCGACACCGACGACTCGAAGAAGAAGAACATCCCGCGCTTCCAGAAGGAGACGTTCGTATTCTATCCGGGGGAGCAGGCGCACCAGTCGTTCCGACGCGAGTTCTTCGACGCGCTCTGCGGCAACTGCCACGGCTCGGTCAGCGGGCGCCCCGTCGACGTCGCGATTCGCCCCGACATGCTGACGCAAGCGTCGGACACGTTGTCGCGCGGCGCGCAGGCGTTCGATTTGAATCTGCCTCCGAACAAGCGCGGTCCGGTGCAAGGACCGCCGGCGACGCCGTGAGGCGCGCATGGTGTAGGCGCGTGGCGCAGGCGAAAAGTATCGCCGGCTCGGGCGCGCCGCGTCGCGTACACCCAATGACGATGAAGCGCGCGTCGTTGCTTGCGTTTGGGCCGTTCGTCGCGGTCGTCGTGTTCGTCGGATGCGGGGACGCGTCGTCGTCCTCGACGCCAGGCCTCGACGACGCGGGCTCGAGTGGCGTCGACGGTGCGGGCTCGTCCGGCTCGTCCGGCTCGTCCGGGTCATCCGGGTCGTCGGGCGGCGGTGACGGAGCGTCGCCGGGTGATGGCGAGGCAGGCGGTCCGTCCGATGCGCGCGCCGACACCTCTGACGGCGCCATCTTCCCGCGCCCAGGCGCGTGCACGCCTCCGGTCGTCCCGACACCGGGCACCCAATCCGCGCACACCAAAGGGAGTACCTGCGCGAAGCTCGGCTACCTCGAGTACGTGCCTGCGGGGTACGCGTCGCGCGACGACTGGCCTGTCATCATCTTCTTTCACGGCGACGGTCAGCGCGGCAACGGCACCACGGATCTGCCGAACGTCGCAAGCGACGGCCTGCCCAAGGACATCAAGAACGGAACGTGGGATCCGCAGAAGCGCTTCGTCGTCCTCTCGCCGCAGATGGACGACCGCAACGGCATGACCGAGCGTGGCGGCGCGAGCGTCCACGACTTCGTCGACTTCGCGAAGAAGAATTACCAAGTCGACGTGAAGCGCATCTACCTCACCGGCCTCTCCGGCGGCGGCGCGCCCGTCTACAACTACCTCGGCGACTACGCGGGCGGAGAGATCGCGGCGGCGGCACCCATGTCGGGCTGGTACTCGACGCAGGGCAAAGAGTGCACGTGGAAGCAGATCCCGATCTGGTACTTCCACGGCGCGGTCGACAACGTCGTCACCGCCGTCGACCATGCGACGAAATCGTACGACACGCTCGTCGCGTGCTCGCCAGCGGCTCCGATCGCGCCGCGCTACACGCTGTTCAAGGACGTCGGTCACAGCGCGTGGGACCCGGCGTACGAGCTCACCGGGATGGATGCCCAGAAATTTCCGCTCGTCGCGTCGCCGCCGGGGACGACGCCGTACGACGTCTCGTTTTACGACTGGCTCCTCACGTACGCGCGCTAGACGAGACTAGCGAGACTCGAGCAGGTCGCCGTCAACGTGTGAGGACGAGATCGTCGCGGTGCACGAGGACCTCGGCCTCGCGGCCCGCGCGCGCCGCCGCGACCGCCGCCGAGCAGCGCGAGAGGCCTCGGCCGATCTCGACGCCGTCGGGGTCCACGAGGCGCACCGAATCCCCCTCGCGAAAATCGCCGCGCACGCCGAGGACGCCGACGGCAAGAACGCTCTTGCCCTTGGCGGTGACCGCGGCCACGGCTCCCCGATCGAGGACGAGATCTCCGTGAGGGCGAATCGTGAAGGCGATCCAGTAGCGGCGCGCGGAGAGGCGCTCGCCGGTCGGACAGAAGAGCGTGCCCACGTCGTCGCCAGCGAGGACCTCGGCGAGGATGTGCTCGGCGCGCGCGTCGGCGATGACCACGTGCGCGCCGGCCATCGTCGCGCGCCGCGCCGCCTCGACCTTGCTCGCCATGCCGCCGGTGCCCAGGGCGCTCTTCGTCGCGCGCACGAGGGGCAGCGCCTCTTTCGCCACGTCGCGCACGATCGGAACGCGCGCGCCGCCTGCGTCGAGGAGGCCTTCGACGTCGCTCAAGAGCACCAGGAGATCGGCGTCGACGAGCGGCGCCACCATCGCGGAGAGCTGGTCGTTGTCGCCGAATTTGATCTCCTCGACGGCGACCGAATCGTTCTCGTTCAGGATCGGGACCGCGCCGGCGAGGAGCAACTCTGCGAGGGCGGCGCGCGCGTTGTTGGCGCGCACGCGATCGGCGAGATCGGCGTGCGTGAGGAGCACCTGCGCGACGGGGATGCCGACGGCGCCGAGGGCCTCCTCGTACGCGCGCATGAGCACGCTCTGCCCGGCGGCGGCCGCGGCCTGGAGGCGCGCCATCTCGCGGGGTCGCGCGCGGTAGCCGAGCTTCTTCGTGCCGAGTGCGATCGCGCCGCTCGACACGACGACGACGCTGCGCTTCGCCGCGCGCGCGCCGGCGATCGCGCGGGCGAGGCGGGCGTAGACGTCCATGTCGCCGGCGAGCGTGCGCGAGCCGATCTTGACGACGATCCGCTTGGCGCGTTGGACCTTGGCTCTCTCCGCGTTCGGCATGGTCACCCGCTCGTGCGCGGCAGGACCTCGTCGAAGGCGGCGTCGAGGCGGCGCACCGCCCAGCCGGGGAGGCTCGCCGCGCCGATGATGAGCCCGTCGGTGAGGACCGTCGCTTGATCTCTCAGATCCTCGGTGGGGTGTGCGGCGCCGTCGGACTCGGCGCGAACATCGGTCGTGAGCGCAGTGATGAGGGCTTGGTCCATCGCGCGGCGCACGCGTCGTGCCTCAGCGACGTCGATGCGTACGCTGCGCTCTTCGCGCGCGCCTTGGAGGTAGCGGTGAAACAGGTGACCGAGCACGAACGTCTGCGCGGCGTTGCGGAGCGGCGCAAAGAGACCGAACGGCCCGACGCGACTCAAGACCTTGCCGGCGACGAACTGCAAGGCTTGTCCGGCGAAGCCACGAGGCCCCTCCACACCGCTCGGCTCGGCGAGGACCTTGCGCGCGTCCCGCGTGAGCGACAACCCGTGCCGCCCCGCGATGTCGTGCGCGAGCGCGCCGCGAATTCGGCGCGCGACGACGTCGGGGATCCACGGGAGCGGCACCGCGCCAGCCGCCGCGCCGAGCGCGCTGTACGTCCCGAGGCGACCGGGGCCGAGGTCGTGGCGCGCGAGGGGCGCACGCGCGCTGCGTGTCATGTCGTCTTCGTTCTTGGGGTTCATTCGTCGTCCTTCTCAGCCGAGCGCGCGCGTCAGCGGGCTCAGCTCCACGATGACCGCGCGCGACTCGAGCGCCATGCTGAAGAGATCGCGGGTCGTGAGCGACTCGCCGAGATCGATCACCAAGACCGACGCGCTCCTGTGGACGCTCGCGCCGCGCGCCTCCACCGCGTCAGCCAGCGCGCTCACCTCGCCGGCGACCTTGAGTGAGAACGTGCGCTCCCGCGCGGCGAGCTCTCCGGGTGCGCCTTGCGCGGCGACCTGCGAGCCGGACAGCACGATGGCTTCGTCGGCCTCGAGCGCGATCGGGGAGCCAAGCGCCATCGTCGCCGCGAAGACGATCCAGTCGCGGCCCTCGAGCGCTGCAACGACGATTCGGCCGAAGCTCCGCGCGACCGCATCCGCGAGGCCCGCCGTCGGATCGACGAGCGCGATCAGAGGCGCGCCCGTCGCCAGCGCGCCCGCCAGCACCGTCGCACGTCGCGCGTGCGGCGCGGCTTTGGCCAGCGTCGCGTCGGCGATCGCGCGCAACTCGAGCCGCTCGATCGCGTCGTCGGCGAGCGTCGCCGCCAGGGCCGCATCGTGGCCTGCGATGCGTGCGCTCCATCGCGCGTACTGCCGTGGCGTCCACTTGGGCGGCATCGACGGATCGAGCGGCGCACCTGCGACTCGCCCCGAACGAAGCGCGTCGTCCGCGGGCTCTCCGCGCACGAGGACCGCGCCGCGAGACGGTCGGCGCGTCCCGCTCACCGCGTCGAACAGCGCCGCCGCGCCGCCGAGGATCAACGCGTGCGCGCCGCTCGTGCGCAGCGTCAGCCCGTCGATTTGCGGTGCCCCGCCGACGTCGATGCGCGCGTCGTTCGCCTGGAGCAGCGCCTCGGTCACGCGGCCAAGGTTAGCACGTAGCGTGACGTGACTGGACGCGGACCGCGGGTCTTATGGAGCCGGCACGAGCACGGGAGGCGCGGCGTCGGCGGCGGCGAACGTCGGCGAGGGAGCGCCCAGCGCCGAGGGAGCGACCGTCGGGCTGGATCGCGCCCGGGGAAACGCGGCGTCGCGCAGGCCTGCCACGAGCAGCAGCGTCGCCAGAGCGCCGAGGACGATGACGAGCAAGACGAGCGCCACGATCAGCGCCCTCCCGCGACTGTTCATCGGTGCGCTCGCGCCGGTGGTACGTCGGGGATCGGTGAACTGTGCGCCGAGCGTCGACGGAGGCTGCGCGTACGGAGCCTGCGCGTGTTGGTAGTACGGGTTCATGATGGGCATCGAGCCGCTGTCCGACGGCCCTTGCGCGTTCTGCCCCATCTGCCCCATCTGCCCCATCTGCCCCATCTGCCAGGCAGGGTTCATCGGATACCCACCCTGCATCGCCTGCGCCGGCGGAGGCTGAAGATTGGGCTGCGGCGCCCCGTGCACCGGCGGCGCCGGCGCGCGCTGCTGCACGAAGCCGCGCGGGATCGGATCGGTTCCCGGCGGCGCGGTGGGTGGCGCCGGCGTCGCGACGCGCGGCTTCTCAACCGGGTATCCGCGCGCCTCTGCCGGCACAGGATGCATCACCGTCGGATCGCTCGTCGGTTCCATGCTCATGGGCTCGACGCGCGTGGCCTCGTCCGCGATCTCGGCGACCGGCGCCATGTGCATGGTGACGCTCGCGGCGTCCGTGTCGCCGTGCACGACGGACTTGTAGGCCCAGCGCAGCGCGTCTTGCATCGCGCGCGCGTCCGGCCAGCGGCGCTCTTTGTCGAGCGACAGCGCACGGTCCACGACGCCGACGAGCGGCCGCGCCACGTCGGGGGCCGCCATTCCTAGAGACCGAGCTTGCCGCGTCGCCGTCGCGTAGAGGTGATCGCGAAGCGTTTGGGAGACGTGCACCGACTGGCCCGAGAGGAGGGTGAACATCGTCGCGCCGACCGCCCAGATGTCGCTCCGCGCGTCGATCGTCTCGGAGCGCCCGCTCGCTTGCTCGGGCGACATGAAGTCCGGCGTGCCCAGCATGAGCCCGGTGCCGGTCCGCTCGACGCCGCTCGATTCGCGCATGCGCGCGATCCCGAAGTCGAGGAGCTTCACGCTGCCGTCGTGCGTAATGAAGACGTTCTCGGGCTTGATGTCGCGGTGGATGATCCCCTTGGGGTGCGCCGCGGCGAGGAGATCGAGGAGTTGATCGCCGACGGTGAACACCTCCTGCATCGGCAGTCGTCCGCCGACCCGCTCGCGCCGCGCCTCGAGCGACTCGCCTTCGAGCAGCTCCATCACCAGGAACGCGCAGCCGTCCTCGGCGATGTCGTCGTCGAGCACGCGCACCGCGCCAGGGTGGCCGACGGCGTTGGCGACGTACCCCTCGCGGAGGAAGCGTGAGCGCACCGTCGGCTCGCGCGAGAAGTCGATGTTGAGCATCTTGATGGCGACGCGGTTGCCGTTCCGGTGCGTCGCCGCGTACACGGTGGCCATCCCCCCCGTCCCCAGGCGGGCGTCGATACGCCATTTGTCCTTGACGACCGCGCCGATACGCCCCTGGGAGCGCCGGCGTGGGTCGAACCCGTCGGCCACGGTGAAAGCCCTCTGGAAGTCCCCAGCGTACCATGCAGTCCTCTGGCTCGACCAATCGCTCACATCATAGGAACGATGCCCACCCCCCAAACCTTTCGCCTGAGGCGCTCTGAGACCACCGCGACGACCGACGACGGGCGTTTTGCTGAGCCAATTCGAGCCTGAAGGCGTGTTTCGCCGGAGGCGTTCACTGCCCCGGCGACCACCTGCTGGCGCGCGATCGCGATGTGGTCAAGGGTGCGTCCTGCGTTTTCGCCACGAGGAACTTCGACGTGCGCTTCGTTTTCGGCGACGACGAGGAGCACGTCGCACGGCTCGGCTCCGGCGGGCAGAGGGCCCGTGACGATCTCCACGACGCGACCGTCGCCGTCCGTCCGAACGGACAGAGTGACCTTCACGCGAGGCGCGCGCGCGGCCGTGTCGATCGCGCGCGAGAGCGACGACATGTCGCCGCCGTTCATCTCGACGCGTCCGTCCACGACGGCTTGCGGCGTGTAGAGCGAGCTGCGGCCCATCCATTGCGCGTACGACTTCTGGCGTTCGGTGGCCGTCTTGGTCGCGAACGGATCGCTCCAGCCGATGTAGTCCCAGTAGTCGACGTGCCACGCGATCGGCACCACGAGCGCACCGTCCACCGGCTGATCGTGGGCGAGGCGCGCGAGCGTGCGATCGGCGGGCGGACAGGATGAGCATCCCTCGGAGGTGAAGAGCTCGACCAGGACCGGCGTGCGCGGGCCCGTCGTTGCTTGGGCCGGCCGCTCGCCGCGGAGGAGCGCGAGGAGGGGCGCGGCGAGAACGAGGAGCGTGGCGGGCAAAAGGAATCGGAGCGAGCGTCGCATGGGCCTCCGTGAGGGCGTACGCGCGGGCCGTCGCTTGGTTTCGGGGGGCGGTTGACGGGGCGCCGAGACAGTGTCCTATTTCCGGACACACCATGGCGGCCAAGCGTTCGGGCGAAGGGATGGAACTGGCGCGTGCGGCGCAGGCGGCCCTCGATGCCGCGGACTTCGAGCGCGCGCGCGAGCTGGCGGAGCGGGCGGTGCAGGCGGCCGATCGCGCCCCGCAACGAGGAGCGCGCTCGGCGGCAAGGCGGGTGCTCGCGCTGTCGCTCTTGTACGCGGATCGCTCGGAGGAGGCGGAGCGCCTCGCGGCGGAGGCGGTTCGGATCGCTCGCGGCGCGCGCGCCGACGCCGAGGAAGCCTTGTGCGAGCTCGCCCTCGCCGAGGTCTTGCGCGCGCGCGGCGACACGACGGATGCGCTCCGCCATGCCTCCCGCGCGCGTTCGCTCGGACTTCGCGCCGGTGACGCGGCGACCTCGCGCTCGGTGCTCGCCGACTACGCCGTGCTCCTCGCGCGCGCGGGGGACGGCGAGCGCGCGCGCACGCTCTTCGAGCAAGCCCTCGCGATGCCGGCGACCGGTCAACCCGCGGCGCGGCAGTTCCGTGTACTCTACAACGTCGCGACGATGCACCGCACGGCCGGTCGCTACGAGCAATCGCTGCGCACGCTCGATCGCGCGGAAGAGTTCGTCACGCGCGGCGCGCTCCGAGCGGCCGAGTGGCCCCTCCGGGCCGCGCGCCTCCTCGCGTTCCTGGACATCGGGGCGGTGGCGGAGGTGAAGGAGCAGCTGGCGGGAGCGCGCCTCACCGAGGCGTCGCCGGCGTGGCAGCGCGCGCAGCTCGCAGGCTTCGTCGCGGCGTCGGCGATGCTGTCGGGGGAACGGCCCGAGAAGGTCGAGCGCCTGGTGGCCGAGGGGCTCGCGATCGCCGGTGCGCCGAGGCCGACACGCTTCGCGCTCGAGCGTCTTCGCGGGCTCGCCTTGATCGCGCGGGGTCAGGCCGAGGACGCGGAGCGCATCGCGATATCGCTCACGGCCCTCGCGACGCGCGGAGGCACGCGCGCCGAGGCCGCGCAGGCGATGGCGCTCGCCGCGCGCGCGGGAAACCAGGACGCGTGGCTCCTCCGCTGGCTCGGCGCGGCGGCGCTCGGCGGAAACGGCGTGTCGGTGCGCACCGAGCACGAGGCGATGGCGGCGCTCGCCACCGAGCCAGAGCCGATCGGACAGCTCGCGCGCAACGCCATCACCCTCCTGCGCGCGCGCCTCGTCGAGCAGACTCCGCCGCACCTTCGAACGTCGATTCGCCATGCCCTGCGCCTCGTCGAGTCGCGCATCGAGGCGGTCCGAAAGGCGCGCCGCGCCGAGGTCGAGACGTCGCTCACCGACGCGGTCCTTCGCGCGATGGAGGTGGTGGGGATCGCGGGGAAGGCTCCGCTCTTGCTCCGCGCGGTGGCGCAGCTCTCGCGCGCGGCGAAGAGCGACGCGAGCGTTGTCCTCGTCGGCGAGACCGGGAGCGGCAAGGAGCTCTTCGCCCGCCTCGCGCACCAGCTGTCGGATCGCGCGCGCGGCCCGTTCGTCGCCATCAACTGCGGCGCCCTCGCCGAGCCGCTCCTCGAAGCGGAGCTCTTCGGCCACGAGCGCGGCGCGTTCACCGGCGCCGAGCGCGCGCGTCGCGGCCTGTTCGTCGAGGCCGAGTCGGGCACGCTCTTCCTCGACGAGGTCGGCGAGATGAGCCCCGCGATGCAGGTGAAGCTGCTCCGCGTCCTCGAAGATCGCGAGGTGCGCGCCGTCGGCGGAAACCGCTCGCGCAAGGTCGACGTCCGCGTCGTCGCCGCGACGCACCGCGATCTCGTGCAGATGGTCGCCGCCGGCGCGTTCCGCGAGGATCTCTTCTATCGGCTCGCCGCGATCACCGTGCGCGTCCCATCGCTCCGCGAGAGGCCAGAGGACATTCCCACCGTCGCCCGCGCGCTCCTCGCCCGCGATCCGTCGACGCGCGGCCATCGCCTCGACGTGCCGGCGCTGAGCCTCCTCGCCGAGCACACGTGGCCTGGCAACGTGCGAGAGCTCGCCAACGTGCTCCGCGTCGCTGCCGCGATGGCCGACGCCGACGTCATCGGTCGCCCCGATCTCGAGCAAGCGCTCGGCGCCGGCGCGCGCCCGCTCCTCATGGATACGCGCGGTCCCGTCCTCGAGGAGACGACGCTCGCCGCCCTCCGCGCCCGCCACCGCGCCGAGGTCCGCGCGCTCGTGGGGCGCGCCATCGCGCGCGTCGACGGCAACAAGCTCCGCGCCGCGCGCTCGCTCGGCGTCAGCCGCCAGGGACTGTACCGGGTCCTCTCGGAGTCGTAGAATCGGGCACGGTGCTCGCATCTCGTTCGCCGCGGAGGCCTCGAAGTCCCATGAATCGCGCAGCTACGGCGCTGCCTGCGGAGGCGTGCGCCCCCAAGGGTCGCGTGCGCTCCCCCCGCGTGCTCGTTCGCGCACTCGCCGCGCTCGCGATCTGCGCCGGCGTGGGGGCGTGTGCGAACGAGGACGCCGCGCAGGTCACGGCCCCGGTCGTGCTCGGAATGACGCCGCAGCTCGCGCCGGTCTACGACGACGGCGAGCTCCAGCTCTACCAAGTCCAGGTCCCCGTCCGTCTCCCCATCCGCCACCCCGAAGATTTCGAGCTCCAGAACCTACCGGCCGCCGATCCGTACCCGCGAGGCCCGTGGCTCAAGGAGAGCGATCTCCGCCTCGAGGTCCGCTACACGCTCACGAACCTCGACGATCAACCGCGCACGGTCCTCCTCATGATCGATCCGTGGAACGAGTTCGTCCGCTACAAGCCCGGCATCGTCGTGAGTCAGGAGAACAGCCTCCCGAACTTGAGCGGCATCGAGCGGCGCGTGCGCATCCAGCCCAAGTCGCGCATCGTAGGCACGCTCATCAATGACGACATGACGGAGCTCGCGGTGGATCTGGCGACCGCGCAGAACATTCTCAAGAACCCGCCCACCGATCCGAACGCCGATCCGGCCGGCATCATCAACCGCGCGTTCAACGTGCTGAACCGGTCGAACCAATCCGACCCGATCGTCGGCCCCTACATTCCCCAGGTCATCGCCGGGCTCACAGGCTTCGACCTCGGCCTTCGCATGGAAGAGAAGGGCACCATCGCGGTCGAGATCGCGATCGACATCACCGACAACAACGGGAACCGCGTGATCCCCGACGGCGACAACGCGAAGAAAATCGCCATTCCGACGCGCGTGATTAGCCCCCCCGGCGCCCGCCCGCTGAACTGACGCGCCGCCGACATCGCTTGACAAGAGGGGGCCGGATCGCGCAGGTTTCGCGGCGGAGAGCTGTCCGAGTGGCCGAAGGAGCCTGATTCGAAATCAGGTGTGGGTGCAAGCTCACCAAGGGTTCGAATCCCTTGCTCTCCGCTGGGCTTAGCGCCGTTTCCACCGACCCGCCGGTCCTCGTTCTGGGGCAATGCCTGGGGCAATGGCGCTACGGGTTCGTCGATTTCGGGCGTTGGCGCGAGCTCGGGGATGTGAATCGTCGCCCCAGACGACCGTGAGTGACGGCATGGGTGCAGGCGGTCATGCATCGCCATTGCGTCACAGCCACGTAGCGCCCAGCCGGCTCATATGCCGCCGCTCGTCGAGTAGAAGCCTCCAGGGTCGGGACCGCACCTCGGTACTCCGACGCGGGGCCGGAAGAGGTGAGGTGGATCGATTCGATCCACCTCGAGTGGATCAAGGGAAGGGCACGTTAGCGTTGTGCGCGCCGTCGGTGATCCATCGTTGGATGGCCCGATACTCGATGGTGTTCGAGCTGAAGACGGCGAGGTTCATGCTTTGGCAAGGCGCATCGTTGCCGTTGTTGACGTTGGTGGGGCAGAGCAACAGATAGCTGTTTCCCACCGCGGCCGGTTGCACCACGTTCGCGCGGCCGATGATGTTCGAATAGGTCTGTGCGCTGGTGATGGTGCCTGCGCCGCCGCCGAGGACAAGCGGCCCGGCGCCCGGAGAGTGGCAACTGGTGCAGCCCTTTGCCGCCCAGATGTCGGTGATCTTGTCGTTCGCATAAGAGACATAGGGAGTGATTGAGCCGGAGTATGCGGAATATGTGCTGTCGAGCGACAACAGGTCGTTGACCGGGTTCACGATGGTGGCTTTGACGCGGAAGAAGTAGCCGTTGGGTGAATTGCAATCGACGCTCGGATAAGGGCAGGCAAGCGCACCCATGACGGCGGCAGCGCCGAGGACTTCCGTGGTGGTGGTGACGCCCGCCAGCCAACGATCGACTGTATAGTGGTCAACCCCGCAGGAGCCGGGCGTACTCGAGGCAGTCCAGGCCAGCGAGATGGCGGAGACCGCCCTGGCGGTCGAAAGAAAGCCGGGCGTACCGGGCGCGCTGTAGGGCGCAACGCTCACCGCCGCCGACGAGGTGCTGCCCACTCCATTGAACGCGGTGACCGTCACCGCATAACTTCTGCAGTCGGTGAGTCCGTTGACGGTGGTGGTGAGCGTCGCCGAGTCGGTCGTCGTGGAGTTGTTGGCGCCGCCATTGGACGAGGTGGCCTGCACCACATACTTGGTCAGCACGCTGTTGTTGGACTGGGCGGGCGCGGTCCACTTGACCAAGATGGTACCCGCCACGTCGGGGTCGGCGCTTATGATGACCGGTGCGCTCGGCGCCAAGCACGGCGCGCTCGCGCAAATGTCGACGAGCGTGTCGCAGGTCGCGCCAGTATACCCGGGCGCGCACAGGCACGTGAAGGAGCCGACGTCGTCGACGCAGCTGCCGCCGTTCTGGCACGGGGTCGGTGCGCACTCGTTGATGTCGATCTCGCAGTTGGCCCCGGTGTACCCGGCCGGGCACGCGCAGGTGTAGCTGTTAACGCCGCTCGTGCAGGTGCCTCCATTCTGGCAGGGGCTTCCCGCGCAGTTGTTGATGAGCGTCTCGCAGTTCGCACCGGTGTAGCCGGGCGCGCAGTTGCACGTGTAGCTGTTGACGCCGTTGGCACACGTGCCGCCGTTCCCGCAGGGATTCGGCGTGCAGTTGTCGACGAGAGACTGGCAGTTCGAACCCGTGTAACCGGCCGGGCACGCGCAGGTGTAGCTGTTGACGCCGCTCGTGCAGGTGCCTCCATTCTGGCAGGGGCTTCCAGCGCAGTTGTTGATGAGCGTCTCGCAGTTCGCACCGGTGTAGCCGGGCGGGCACGCGCAGGTGTGGCTGTTGACGCCGTCGGTGCAGACGCCGCCGTTCTGGCACGGATTCGGCGCGCACTCGTTGGTGTTCGTCTGGCAGTTGGTGCCGGTGTAGCCGGCGGCGCAGCTACACGAGTACGAGTTGATGCCGCTGGTGCAGGTGCCGCCGTTCAGGCACGGGCTGCCAGCGCAGTTGTCCACGAGCGTCTCGCAGGTCGTGCCGACGTATCCCGGCGAGCAGGTGCACGTGAAGCCGTTCGCGCTGTTCTGGCAGCTGCCGCCGTTCGCGCACGGGTTCGACGAGCAGTGGTCGTCGGGCGTCGTGTAGCTGATCGTGAGCGACGGGCGAAGGGAGACCTTGCCGCCCTCGCTGCTGACGAAGATCGTGTGCCGCTTGCCAGTGGTGCGGATGAGCATTCCGTAGTTCGGCGCGCCGTTCACCCACTGCTGCACGAGCATCTTCATGTCCACCGACTTGAAGACGTTGGCGCTCGTCGCCAGGATGGTGCCCGCGACGGTCGAATCGAACTGCTGATTGAAGCTCGCGTACGTGCCGGTGCTCTCGCTCCAGGCCGAAGTGGCGCGGTGGATCTTGATCGGGACGACGGGAAAGCCCTCTCGGCTTCCATCGGCGCCGTCGTCGTCTTGCTCGTCGTCGCCTCCGTTGAGATAGAGGCTGAGCGTAGCGCTGTTGATCACCGCGCTCGACGGGATCGCGGAGAGGTCGAAGCGCAGTAGTGCCTCGTTCTTCGCGCTCACGCGTAGCTTCTCCTGAGCGCCGAAGCTCTTGCCCATCTCTGACGCGCTGATGAAGGTGTCAGCGACCGTGCCGAGCACGCCGCGCCGGTAGGTGACGGAGGTGGTGAGGGCCTCGGTCGTCGTGCCAACTTGGGGAGCGCGATCGGAAGGAGGCGGCGCTGCGTCACACCCGCCGAGAACGGCCGCCACTGCGAGCCAGAGCGTGGCAAACCCGCAAACGACAGTGCTGTGACGCTGTTCCATGAAGCCCCCTGTTCGACGTCGATCCCGGCCGACGCGCGCTGACGCGCAACCTGACATGTGGGTAGATCTCGCGCAAGATGAAAGCGCGCACCTTCGCCTGAGCCCATACGACGGGCGTTCGGCTCTGTGTCGCCTGGTCTTCGAAAGTTTCTACGGTCGCGAGGACAGTGGGGTCCTCACGGCCGATGTGAACACGGCGGCGAAGAATTTCTGCGCGCTGCGGGGCGGCGTCGCCGGGCTACGCTTAGCGCCGTCGCTGCCGCTCGCTCTCGAGATCAACCACGCCCTCCCGCTCGAGCTCGTCGACGCGCGCCTTGATCGCCTTCACCGCATCCCATGCCTCGGCGAGGATCGCGGCGTCGAGCTTCGCGCGAAGCGCGGCGGCGAGCGCCCGCGCGTCCACCGAACGCCCCAGTGATTGCCCCACGGACTGCCCCAGACGTGGCAAGGCGGGTCGACCCTGAGTCGTGGTCGCGCGTGCTTTCTCGATGCGCCGTGATTCTCGGGAGCCGCCCTCCGTTTCGAAATCAGGTGTGGCTGCAAGCTCACCAAGGGTTCGAATCCCTTGCTCTCCGCCAAGACGATTCGCGATTGGGCGAGTCGTGCGTCACGGCGCGCCGCACCGCAGATGCGCCGTGCGCTCCCGTGCCGCGTCGGCGGTGACGCTGCGTGGCTTCGCCTGACCCCAGCGCGCGAGGACGCTGCGGTATGCCGCGCATGCGCCGTCCCTGTCCCCCTTTTCCTCGAGCGCGCGGCCGAGATCGAGCGAAGCGCGCACGTGGTCGAGGGTCGAGTCGTACACGTCGCACGCGTCCGCCGCGCGGCGGAGGTGCACGATCGCGTCGTCGAGCTGCCCCGCGAGGAGGTAGACGTGACCCGCGGACGCGTCGGGGCTGCCCACACGCCCCGAGAAGCCCCAACCCCCGAACGACGGCACCGCGCGAGGCGCGTTCTCCGGCAACGCTTCGATCGCCGCCTTCGCCTCGGCCGCGGTGAGCGCAGGCAAGGCGTAGGCGTAGGTCCACATCATCGAGCCGCGGCTGGCGCCGGACGCCAGACGCTGTTCGATCCACGCGCGTCGCTGGATCTCGAACGCGGGCGGCGGGGGACGGTCCGGCGGCAGCGCGACGCGCGCGAAGTACAGCGAGAGGTCGACGCCGTGCCCGAGAAACGCTTCCCCCGACCACGCGTCGCTGCGGGCGACGAAATCCGCCGCAATGCGCTGGGCGGAGGCCGTGTCGCCCGTTTCGAGGGCGACGTCGAGGAGGTGCGTCGTGGCCTGGTGCTGTATCCAATAGATCGCTCTGTGCGCGGGATCGGCGGCGAGGGCCGCGGCCTCCTCCTTCGCCATCGCGTTCGCGCGCGTGAAGTCGCCCGCGAGAAATGCGAGGCGCGACTCGAGGCCCAGCCTCTGGATCTCCGGAGCCATCGGCGGCGGCAGCGCGGACACGAACTGGGTCGCTGTCTCCTCCAGCTCTTGCGCCGTCGCGCCGTTGCGGGCCCGCGCGGGGATCAGCAGGTTCAGCCAAAAAGGGGCCCGGTCCGCGGCGCGCCGCGCGGCGTGCTCGAAGTCCATGCACCGCCCCGCCGCTCTGTCCCCCCAGCTCATGATCGCGAAGCACTCCGCGCCGTCGATCGAGTGAGCGCTGCATCGCTCGAAGTCCGCGTGCGCCTCGTCGATCTTGCCCTCCAGCACGGCCAGATCTGCCTTGACCTCCCACCCAACGGGGTCGTTCGGGTCGAGCGCGAGCATCCGCTCCCCGGGGCCTCGCATCTCCGGCGTGAAGTAGTGGATCGCGGCGAGCCACATCCAGATCTCGGCGTCGGTCGGGTATCGCTCGGCGAGCGCGCGCAGGCGTTTGTCCGCCTCGGCGACGTCCTGCAGCCGTGCTTGGAGGAAGGGCTGCATCGCCTCCAGCAGCGCTTGGTCCCTCTCGCCAAGTCGCCCGCGCAGGCCCGCCGCCTTCTCGAACTCCGACCGACGCGTCGCGGCGTCTCTCACGGGCAGCATCATCATCGACAAGCGGAGATGGGCCTCGGGCATGGATGGGTCGAGCGTCACGGCCTTGAAGAAATGGGCGACCGCGATCATCCACGTGTTGTCGTGGATCGCCTGGATGCCCGCCGCGTATTCGGTGGCCGCGGCCGGCACGTCCGTTTTGGGCGCCGGGAGATCGACGATGCGCGTGACGGACGACGATGGCGCGGGTGGAACGGAGACGGCGTGGCTCGCCGCGGGCCCGGTGCTCGCACCGCGCGGCCACGAGCCGGTCGTCGCCGCGATCAGCGCGATCGCGCCCAGCGATCCCGCGGCGAGCAGTCCGCTCCAGGCGCCGACTGCGCGGGTGCGGGCCGCGCCTTCCTTTTTGGGCGGCGACGCTGCAGAGAGGGCGGCAACGATCTCGACGGCGCTGGCGAAGCGTTCTTCGGGGGCCTTTGCGAGGCAGCGCTCGACGATCGCCTCCATCTTCGCGTCGACGTCGGGGACCCGCGCGCGAAGCGAGGGAACCGGATCGCGCGCGATCGCCACGAGCAAGGCACCGGAGCTCGTCCCCGAGAACGGGCGAGTCCCAGAGAGCATCTCGTAGAGGAGGATGCCGAACGAGAAGACGTCCGATCGGGCGTCGAGCGGCGCGCCGATCGCCTGTTCGGGAGACATGTACGGCGGCGTGCCCATCACCCGCCCGGCTTCGGCCGTGACGAGCATCTCGGTCGCGCTCGCGCCGACCTCACCGTCCGCCGCCCTGGCGCCCGCGCGCGCAGGCTTCGCGAGGCCGAAGTCGAGAAGCT
The DNA here is from genome assembly GCA_038231275.1 of Polyangiales bacterium. Taxonomy (GTDB): domain Bacteria; phylum Myxococcota_A; class Polyangia; order Polyangiales; family Polyangiaceae; genus JANYHK01. The sequence goes on along the minus strand of JBBRLQ010000001.1, from coordinate 11,434 downwards.
TCACGACGCCCTCGCGCGTGATCATCACGTTCTCCGGCTTCAGGTCGCGATGCACGAGCTGGCGTTCGTGGGCCGCGCCGAGTCCGCGCGCCACTTGCGTCGCGAGGTCCATGGCGTCGCCCGCGCCGAGCGGGCCTCGATCGAGCCGCGCGCGGAGGCTCTCGCCGTCGACGAGCTCCATCGCGATGTACGCGCTTCCGTCCGCCTCACCGACCTGGTGCACGGCCGCGACGTTTGGGTGGCTGATGGCCGCGGCCGAGCGCGCCTCTCGCAAGAACCGTTGTCGTCGTTCGTCGTCGACGCCAGACTCGGTCAAGAGCTTGAGTGCGATCTCGCGACGCAGCGTGTCGTCGTGCGCGCGATAGACGACGCCCATTCCGCCGCGACCGAGCAGCCCCAGCACGCGAAAGTGAGCGACGCGGGCCGGCATCGCCTGCTGTGCGCGTTCCGGCGCGGCGGCGATCGCCCGCAGGAGAGAATCCGGCTCTTCTTCGGAGCTGCGATCGCGCCCGTCGTCGGTCAAGAATGCCCCCGACTCATCATCGCGAATCCCCGCCGGCCTGGCAACCCGCGTGCGTGACGTCACGCTCGACAACTCGTAGCGGTTGCTCCACGCTTCGGCGAATGTCGCGTTCTCTCGCCCACGCCCGCACGACCGTCGCGCTCGAGGGGGGCGCGTTGCGTATCCTCGCGGTGGCGGACACCCATGGGCGCCCGCATTCCGACCTCTCCAAGCGCATCGCCGAGATCGCGCCGGACCACATTCTTCACGCGGGCGACGTCGGCGACCTTGCAGTGCTCGACGCATTGCGCGCGCACGCGCCGCTCACGGTCGTTCGTGGGAACATCGACGAGCGGGCGCCGGATCTCCCGGATGTCGTGACGCTCGACGTGCAGGACGAAGGTGACTCCCTCCTCAAGATTCTGCTTCTTCACATCGCCGTCTACGGGCCCAAGCTGCGTGCCGACGCCGCCCGGCTGGCCAGGGCGGAGGATGTATCGCTGGTCGTTTGCGGCCACTCGCACGTGCCGTTCGCGGCGCACGATCGCGGGGTCACGGTCTTCAATCCCGGCTCGGTGGGGCCGCGACGCTTCGCGCTGCCGATCGTGCTCGGCGTGATCGACGTGGGCCGCGCGGGCGCCTCGGTGCGCCACGTGGACTGCGAGACGGGGCTGCCGTGGTCGCCGCGTTCGCCGCGCTAAGATGAGGTCCATGCAGGGTTGGTTCCGGTTCTTCGCGCTGGCCTGTGTGGCGCCGGTCGCGTGTGGAAGGTCAGGCGCGCCCGAGCCGCCCACGGCGCCGCTGGGCGAAGCCGAGCCCGAGGTGAGCGAGGATGAGCACGGCGTCAGCGGCAACGAAGGCGAGGGGGACGAGTCGGCGTTCGCGCCGGCCCCTCCAGGCAGCGCACGCGGCGGCGCGGCGTTGGTCGCCGAAGCGTCGCGCGTCCTCTCCACGATGACCGCCTCGACGTACTCGCACAGGACGCACATCGACGGCACGGTCTACGAGGTCGACTGTTCGGGCTTCGCCGACTACCTCCTTTCGCGCACCGCCGCTCCGGCGCTGGACGAGCTGCGGGCGGCGACCGTGAAACGGCCGCTCGCGAAGCACTTCGTCCAGTTCTTCCAGAAGGCGAAGGACGCCGCGCGATGGCAGCCCGTCCCTCGCGTCTCCGAGCTCGCGCCCGGCGACGTGCTCGCGTGGAAGAAGCCGGCCGACCTTACCAACAGCAACACCGGGCACGTGATGATCGTCGCGGCGCCGCCGTCTGCGCAGGGCGCGGTCATGTGGATGGTGCCGATCCTCGATTCGACGGCGTCGCCGCACGGCAAAGGCGACTCACGCAAGGCGTCGCACGCGACCGGCGTCGGACGCGGCGTCGTCCTCGTCGAGGTCGACGCGAGCGGCGCGCCGGTGGCCTACCGCTGGTCCGATGGGAAGAAGGCGCATCGGCACGTAACCGAAATCGCGATGGGTCGCCTGAAGTAGCGCCGAGCGCGCGCAACTCACGTACGCCCGACGTCGCGCGCGGCTCGAACGTCGCGTCGCGCGTCAGGCTCCGCTCGCGCCGGGCTTGCCGCGAAGCTGGTCGCGCAGCTTCTCCTTGAGCCGCTCGAAGCGCTTGCGCAGCGCCGCTTCGTCGAGCGCATCGTCGTCGCTCGCGAGGACATGCGCGATGTCCTTCCACGCGAGGTTGCGGTCGACGCGGAGGATCAGCAGCGTCTGCTCCTCGGGCGTCATCGTGCTGCGCACCGCCGCGAGGCGATCGAGGTTCGCTGGCTTCAGGTGCGCGAGCGTGCTCGACCGGATCTCCGCGGCGAGGACCGACGCGGCGCCGGTGCCAAGCCGCTCCTTCTTCTTGCGGTAGGGAGCACGGACCGCGCGCATGGCAGCGTGCCATGCGACGCGGTACGCCCACGCGCGGACGGAGCCCTCGCCGCGGAAGCCGCCGAGGCCGCGCCAGAGATCTTCGCAGAAGACGGAGAAGGCGTCGGCGGCGTCGTCGTCATCCCGCAGGATCGCCGTCAGGTAGCCGAGAACTTGCGGACCGTAGGCCTTGATCGCGACCGTCGCGGCGGCAGCGACCTCCCCCGCCGCGAGCAGTCGACCGACCTGCTGCTCGACGTCGTCCTCCGCGCTCACGGAGCACACCCGAGCTTGCGCGCGCGCTCGCGCGACGTCTCGACCAGCTTTGAGCGGGGTTTCGCGTTCTTCCAGCGATGCAGCACGACGCCGTACGCGTTGCAGGCGCCCTCCTTGTCGCCTTTCAGCGCGAGGGCGTCGCCGAGGTCGCGGTGCTTCGTGAGCCACCAGTGGGTCGTCGGCTCGAACGCATACGGCGTCTGCGCCATCGTCTCGCAGCGCGCCGCCGCGTGCGCGAGGAGCGGCGCGGCGCGCTCGACGTCTCCCGCGGCGAGGAGCACGTGACCGACGTGTCCCCACTGGTCGCTGACTGGCCCGCGCGCCATCAGACGCGCAACGGCGTCGTCTACCTCTGACTTGGTTTCCGCGGGCTCGATGTAGACGGTGATCCAGTTCCAATCCGCGTCGAAGGATCCGGTCGGGGCCGGGAGGCGCCCCATGCTCTCCGCGAACAACCGATCGCGCCTCTCGCGGAACGCGTCGTCGCTCAGCTTCTTGGAGCGGTGGAGATTGTAGGACGCAAGCATGCGCGCGCCCCAGGGTGCGTCCGACACGCGCGCCGGTGCGGCTTTCCCGAGGTCGTCCAGAACCCGCGTGGCCGCGGCCTCGTCGCCGCGCTCTTGCGCGATCTTGATGAGGACGTGGCCGATCGACTCGTGCCAGATCTCGCTGGCCTCGGCCGCAAGCATCCGATCGGCGTCGCGCGCGGCCTTCTCCGCGGCGACGAGGTCTCCTGTGAGCAAGCCCAGCCAGAGCGCCTCCACTTCATGCGAGTAGAGCGGTGAGACGTCGCGGCCGAGCGCCACCATGCGGTCGAGCGCCGCGCGTATGCTCTCGATGGGTGAGTCTCGCGCGGCGAGCGCGCGGGCCAGGAACTCCCACGAGCGCGGTCCGTTTGGCTCGACCTGCGTGAGCCGGCGCGCGTCGGCTTCGAAAGCCGCACACTCGCCGCGCGCGTCGTGAAGCGCGGCGCGTCGCCGCAGGCAGGTCGTCGCGGAAGGCGATCGCTCCAGGCACGCGTCGTACGTTGCGAGCGCGGCCGCGTGCTCGCCCATCTCGAAGTGCCACCACCCTTCCTCTGCGTAGACGGCCGCGAGCTCCGGATCGAGCTCGCGCGCGCGTTTGAACGCGTCGCGCGCCTCCTCGAGGCGGTCGGCGAGGGGGAGCGCAGTGCCGAGGAGGAGCCAGGTCTCGGCGTCGCGCGGGAAGCGGGCGCTCGCCTCGCGGAGGTGCGTGGCATACGAACGATTGTCGGGGGGCTCGGCGAGCTGCGGCTCCACGGCGTGAAGGAACGCGAGGTCGCGCTCGTCGAGGGCGGCACGAAAACGCTTCGCAGTGGCGATCGCCTCGCGCGCCTGCGTAGGGAGGACGCCGGAGTCGGACGCGTTCAGCACCGAGTACAGCACGACCCGCAAGTGCGCCGCGGCCATGGTCGGATCGAGCGTCGCGGCGCGCGTGAAGCCGTTGACGCCCAGCTCGATCGCGCCGTCGCGGACGTCGCGAAGCGCAGCGGCGTACGCGGCGGCGGCGGCAGGGACTGCGGTCCGTGGCGGCGGCGCGTCCGTGATGACCGACGGTCGCGCGGAGCTCGCCGACGGCGCGGGCGGCGAGACCGTCGCGCTCGGCGTCGCGCGACGCAGCACCGTCGCTGCCGTGGCTGCGACGACCAGCCCAGCGAGCGCGAGCGCCGCAATCCGCGCGCGATGCCGCCACAACGGGCCGTCCGCGGCGACGAGCTCGAGGGCCGCGAGCACCTCACCGCCGTCTGCGTAGCGCTCCGAAGGTCGCTTCTTCATGCACCGCGCCACCACGCGCGCGAGGGCGTCGGGAACACCGCGCAGAGGCGCCGGCTCGTCGCGTGCGATCGCGATGATCAGCTCGGCCGCGCTGTCTCCCACGAACGGGCGCTGGCCGCGCAGGAGCTCGTAGACGAGCGCGCCGAACGAGAACACGTCGCTGCGCGCATCGACGGGCTTGCCGGTCGCCTGCTCCGGCGACATGTACGACGGCGTCCCGAGGATCGCGCCCGTCTCCGTGACCTTGGATTCCGTGCGGACCTCCGTGGGCGCCGCGGTGTCGGTCGCTTTGGCGAGGCCGAAGTCGAGGATCTTCACTTCGCCGTCCGTCGTGACCATCACGTTGTCCGGCTTGAGGTCACGATGCACGAGGCCCGCCGCGTGCGCCTTGGCGAGTCCACGCGCGATGCGGGTCGCGATGCGCAGCGCCTCCGCGACCGGCACCCGACCGCGCTCCACCCGCGCGCGCAGCGTCTCGCCCGCCACGAGCTCCATCGCGATGAAGACGCGTCCGTCCTCCGCTTCGCCGATCTCGTAGACGGTCACGATGTTCGGGTGCGTCACGGCCGCCGCCGAGCGCGCCTCGCGGAGGAAGCGTCGCCGCCGGTCCTCGTCGCCGGCGACGCTCGGGGGTAGCAGCTTCAGGGCAACGTCACGCCCGAGCTTCCCATCGGTGGCGCGGTGCACCACGCCCATGCCCCCTGCGCCGATTCGCTCGTGGAGGCGGAAGTGCGCGACTTGGGGATCGACCGGAATGCTCGGCGCTCGCGCGAGCGCGCGCAGGAGCGAATCGCTCGAGCCGTCGTCGGTCCCCACCGCCGGATTCTAGGCCAAAACACGCGGCGTCACTTTTTTTGGTCACACACCTAGCGAGCCTGCCTCGTTGGATCATGAAGCGGACGATCCTCGGAATCCTGGCGCTCGTGGTCGTGGCGGCGGTGGCGTTGGCGGGCGGCGGCCTCTCGGTCTCCACGGCGAACGCCGCCCGTGACCTTGGCCCGCGCATCTGCGTCGAGTCGAAGGACGGCAGCTTCTGCCTTTGCAAGGAGAACGCCGACGTGTGCGCGGGCGAGCGCGCCGTACGCGCGTGCGCGCCGCGGAGGACGGGCGGCGCGTGCTGCGTATCGCCGGCGGGCTTCTGTTACTGCACGAACGACGACGCCTGCACCGACGTCGCGGATCGACCCGTCGATCGCTGCTCGCCGTGATCGAGAGGGCCCTCAGAGGCCCGCGCTCACCGTGCGCCTCGTAGCGTTGTGCCTGGATCCCCGTTGATTCGCGAGGGCAACTCGAGGGACACGCTAAGCTGACCTCGATGACGGATGGGGGGGACGAGCCGAAGCCGCCGCGCGTCGCGTTGCCTGTCGACTTCGACATGATGGAGCCCTTGGCGAACGTCCTCCTCCTCGGCGGTAGGATCGCGGCCGCTACTCCGTATCTCTCGCGCATGGCGGGATCTTGCCGCCCGCTCTGGTCATGTCGCGGCGTTGTGCACGCCAGTCTCCACCTCGGCGACGTGCTCGCAACCCAAGGTGACAAGCCCGGCGCATGCGCCGCCTACGCTGCCGTGCTCGCGCGCTGGGGGGCGGCGTAGCGCTCGGTGACCGCGGACGCCGCGCGCGCCGGCGCGAAGAAACTCGGCTGCGCGCTGGCGCCTTGACCCCGTCTCGCGCTCCGTTTCGCTACCGCCGAGCTCTTGGCCTGCGCGGCGGCCTTCGCGACGTCCGCGACGAGGATGCACGGGAACAGGTGAGACGCTCGCGCCGTCGCTCGCGGAGACGAACTGGGCGCGCATTGTCGATCTGTACGACGCGCTACTGGCGACTGTGCCGGGTCCAGTAGGCGCGCTCGATCGCGCGCTCGCGGTCGCCGAGCTCCACGGCGTGCCGGCGGCGCGGCGGCGGCCGCCAAGGTCACGCGCGCGGTGGCAACCGCTCCGCAGCAACGCGAAACGCGGCGGCCGCGCGCTGCACGTCGGTGAGCGCGTCCACGAGCGCCGGCCCCGCCGCGGCGCTCGCCTCCGACCACTCGTGGGCCGGCTCGACGCCTGTACCCTTCGTCTTCTCGAGGAGCGCCAGCACGCGCTCGCGAACCTCGTCGGCGTCGCGCAATCCATGGAAGTGAGCGACGTGCAGGTCGGGCCGCAGGCCCCTGTGTCGCTCGCCCCCGCCTCCTCCGCCGGCGGTCTTCATGACCAGGTCCGAGATCCCGAACAGGCCCTGAAGTGGACCGCGCGACACGCTCACGTTCTGGACGTTCGCGAACGTCATCGTCGTCTCACGGACGAAGAGGAGCCCCTCGCGAATTCGCAGCGAGCGATCGCTGAGCTTGTACGAGCGAACGGTGTACTCGACGAACGTAACGAACGAGCCGATCGCGCCAGGAATGCCGACGATGAGTAGAAAGATGGCGACCTTCGCGTAGAACGGCACCGGTCCCTTCAGCGTGGTGTGAAGGAGCGTCTCCTCTACGGCGAACGCGGCGAGCAGGCGAAGCCAGAGCTTCACGATGCGGTAGGCGAGGTACCTCGGCGAGATCGAGACGACCCGGATCGATTGCGTGCTCCCCTCGGGATCGGCCGCCTCCGGTGGGTACCGAAGCACCGAGAGGACGATCCCGGTGAAGAACCCCACGTCCTTCGCGCCGTTCGCGGTCACTTCGTCGCCTCGGACCGCGGCGCGGCGCATCGCTCGAGCGCCACAGTCGCGAGGCGCAGGTCCTCCGCCACGTGGAGGAGCGCGGTGGCGATCGTCGCGGCGGGCTCCGCGGTCGCGGCGGCGCCGGACTCCTTCGCGGGAGCGTGTGCTCCCCGCATCTTCGCGTAGAGAAAATCGCGAATCCGTTCGACCTCGAGGCATCCCTCGAGCGTCATCTCCGCGGCGGTCGTACCGGCCGCGGTCTGGATCTCGAGATTGGCGAGCCCGAACCAGCGCTGCACGAAGTTCGACGTCAGGTGGATGTCCTGGATGCGCGAATAGGTCAGCGTGATCTCGCGCCGGAAGAGGACGCCCCAGCTCATCATGATCCCCTCGCCGTCGAAGCGATAGCGCATCGTGCTGTACCGGAAGTAGTGGTACGGCAGGACGACGAACCAAAACGGGACGAGCATCGCGCGGACGACGTAGTACGCGAGCAGCCGCGGGTTGGGGCGCGTGATGGCGAGGATGGTCGGGCTCACGCCACGATGCTACCGCCGCAAATCAGGCACCGGGCCCGCGAAGTGCGCGGCCAAACGTATCGGATTGCGATCGCGCACGCCCGCGCGCATCGTGGGTCCTGGATGCAACACGACCCCTCCAGGCTCTCTTGTTTGGCCGCAGTGGCCGCGCTGCTCGGCCTCGGTGCGTGCTCGACCACCGACGACTCCGCCCACCCTCTCACGCTGACCGGCGATGACGGCGGCAGCACTTTCGACGCGACCCGCGGCGATGACGGCGCCACTGGCTCCGACGCGGCCGCGATCGACACCGGCGCAAGCCTCGACGCGACACGCTCCGATGCCGCCGACGCGAGCGACGGTGGCAAGACCTACGTGCGCCTCCCCTGCACGACCACCATAGGCACCGGCACCGGTACGTTCGACGTGCCCAGCACGGGCGGCAACGACGGCGACGTCATCTGCATCAAGGCAGGGACCTACAGCGGGGGAACGATCAAAGGCGTCGCCCGCCGCACGCTCCAGAACGACGGCGGGCAAGTCAAAATCACCGGCGTCGTCGAGGTCGGCAACCTGACCGACGTGACGTTGAGCGGCTCGGGTGACGACGCCACGCCCTACGGTTTCCAGGCGACCGGCGCGCAGGCGAGCTTCGTGCTCACCGGCCCCAACCGCGGCCTCATCGTCCACGACGTCGAAGCGGTCGGCGGCGGCATCCTCTTCGACGCCGGACACACGGGCCTCGTGTGGAACGGCAACACCACCGAGCTGGTCCTCTACAAGACGCTCTTCGATCGCATTCACCTCAAGCAATCGGGGCAGCTCTTTCAGGGAAATTACGGCGCGCCGTCGGCGTACACGAACTTCGTCGCCGAAGTCGAGATGTCGAACGTCACGGTCGAGGACTCGAAGGGCGTCGGGCAAAACGTGGTCGCCGGCGGCGGCATGTTTGGCTTGAACGTGCACGACTGGACCATCACCGGACCCAACGACGTCGTCGAAGGGTCCGGGGACGATCGCGACACGGGCGTCTTCCTGATCGTCGGGAGCGGCACCTTTCGCCGCCTTCACCGCGACGGCGGGTGGGGATGGCTGGTTCGCGCGTTCGCCGCCGAGCTCGGCGCGCTGCCGGGCGAGATCCATTGCGAGCACAACGTCGACGTGAACACCGAGTACTACGGCACGTGCGAGATCCGGAACGAGGACAGCCCGAGCTATCTCGTCCCGGGCAAGCTCTCCTCGGTGACGATCTTCGTCGGCGACAACCTGAGCGCGCGCAAGAAGGACCTGAAGGGCGGCTACACGACGGCGATCGCCCTCATCCCAAACCTCGGCGCCGGAACGACGGCGAACCTGACGAACAACGTCGGATGTGAGAACGTCAACGACTACGGCGACAAGGACAGCCTCCACTTTTTCGTCGTGAACGGCACTGTGAACCAATCGGGAAATCAGGCGCTCTCGTCGTGCGCGGGCCTCGTCGATCCGATCACGCACAAGCCGCTCTGAGTTTCGGGCCCGATTTCTCCACGCGCAGATGACGACGCGAAAGGCGCGGCGGCACAGGACGGCACACGAATTCCCTGCGATTTCCCTTGCAAGAGGGGGGCACGTGGATTGCCTTTTGGGGATCCCATGCGTCCCCTCCATCTCCGCGGGCTCTCCCTTTTCACCATCCTCCTCGCTGGAGTCGCCGGCGTCTCTTCGGCGTGCTCGGGCAAAACGGCCACGAGCACCACGGCGGGCGGCGTCGACGACGGCGGTGGCGCGGACGCCAGCACGAACGGCACCTTCACGATCGGGTGCCCGAGCACGCCGCCATGGACGCGCACGCTGGCGAACGGTCCCAAGAACCCGTGCTCGAAGGAGGGGCAGATTTGTGAGTACGGCACGGACTTCCATCCAGCGTGCAACACGATCGTGCAGTGCCTCGACGGCGAGTGGGGAGTTCCGATCCTCTCGTCGGGCGGCGGCCCCGGAATGTGCGGCTCGCCTCCGCCCACGCCGGCGCCCAACGCTGCCGACTGTCCTGCGACGCGCGGGCAGCTCAATCTTGCCACGTCGTGCTCGACGAAATCGACGTGCGCGTACGACGGCGCGAGCTGCTCGTGCGGCGTCTTCTGCCCCTCCTATCCCGTCGGCCAGCAGCCGTGCAATCCCGACGCGGGCGTCACGACGAACTGCTGCGACCTCTCGAAGCCAAGCACTTGGTACTGCTTCGAAGGGCCGAAGGCGTGCCCGTCGCCGCGCCCGCACCTCGGCGACCCGTGCAAGAACGGCGACGAGTGCGCGATCGGCCCTCCGGCGGAGTGTGGCCAAGCGATCCTCGCGTGCAAGGACGGCACGTGGCAGCTCCCGAACAATCAATGCCCCGCCTCGAGCCGGCGGGTGAAACAGGACATCGACTACGTGAGCCCCGCCGACGCCGCGCGCCTGCGTCGCGAGCTCATGGACGTGCGCGTCGCGTCGTACCGTTACAAGGCAGGTGACCCGTCGCGGCACCTCGGCTTCATCATCGAGGACATGCCGGAGAGCAGCCCCGCGGTGCTCGCGTCTCGCGATCGCGTCGATCTGTACGGGTACCTCAGCATGGCGGTGCTCGCGGTCCAGGAGCAACAGAAGCAGATCGATCGCCTGGAGGCCGAGCTCGCGCGCGTCAAGGCTGCCCGTTGAGCCCGCGCCGCGGCTCTCCTTGAAACCTAGACCCGGACGAGCAGTGTGATCGCGACGAAGCACGCGGCGGTGGCGACGGCGACCGCCCGAACATGCCGGCGCGAAATTGCCTCCGTGACGGCGCTCGCCTTGGCGTCGACACGCCGCGCAAAGGCAGCGGCGAACGCGACGAGCGCGAGTGCGACGAGCACGCGCTCGATCGGAAACGGCGGCTCTTCGTGGCGCGCGACGGCGGCCCGCTGCGCCTCGAAGGCAACGCCGCGCATCCAGAGATCGGCGCGAAGCGTCCATTCGATTCGGAACGCCGCGACGTAGAGAAGGCCCGCGACGCCGAGCGTGGCGGCGACCTGGGCGAGGGTATGAAGGCGCGTTCGGGATCCGAAGTGCGCACGAAATGCCTCCACGATGGAGCGCGCCCCTACGATGGCCGCCGCCGCAAATAGCACGAGCGGAGGCAGCCAGGCCACGACGTGGAGACCACGGGCTCCGAGCGCGCGCGCCGTTCGCGCCGGATCGTACAGATCGTGGAAGCCCCCCGACGTCGCGTACGACAGCTGCCCCAAGAGGAACGCGGTCGCGAGGAGCGCGAGGAGCAAGCGCGTCATCGGAGCGAACGCCGGTCGCCGCGCCAGCGCCAACACCACCGCGCCGGCGCCGATCGTGATCGCGAGCCCCGACCAGTCGGCGAGCGTGACCGTCGTCCACGTCCACCGCGCGCACGGCGACGCGTAGTGGAGGACGCCGTGCCCGAAGTACGTGAGATCGATCCCGGCGACGCCGCAGCCCAACGCGACGGCGGCCGCGCCGTGACCGCCGACCTCGTGAAGCACGAGCCCCACGGCATGGAGCACGAAGCCCCACGCGAAGAAGAGGACGACCGCGCCGAGCCACGTCCTCTTTGTCATCGATGCGTCGGCTTCTCCAAGAGCCGATCATCCGGCAGACCTAGCTCCGCGACAACCTCGACGATGCGGTGTCGCGGGAACCGGGTCCGGCGAGAGCGAGCGTATCGGCGGTCAGCTTCCCGCCGGGCTGGTGGCGTGCATCATTCCGAGGTGGAGGTCGGCGATGCCGTCGCTGCCCGCCTTGTAGAGGACGCCGGTGTTGGCCTGGAAGACGGCGCTGTAGCCGCCGTTGGGCAGCGCGTGAATGCCTGGGCTGGTG